>CAWARH010000006.1:0-649051 GCA_963784485.1 uncultured Actinomycetota bacterium
GGACGTCGAGGCCGAGGTAGCGGCGGCCTTCGGTCCACTCATCGTCCTGCTCGGCCAGGACCGCCCCGACCAGGCGGATCAGGGAATTGCGGTCGGGGAAGATCCCGACGACGTCGGTGCGGCGGCGGATCTCCCGGTTCAACCGCTCCTGCGGGTTGTTCGACCAGATCTGGCGCCAGATCTCCTTCGGGAAGGCAGTGAAGGCCAGGATGTCGGCGCGGGCTTCATCCAGATGGGCGGCAACCTCGGCAGCTTCTTGGACGGCGTCGAGGAGCCGGTCGAACTGGGCGTGCACCGACTCGGCGTCGGGCTGGTCGTAGACACAGTGCAGCAGCGCCTTCACCCACGGCCAGGCGTCTTCGGGTCAGGCCATCAGGTTCGCGGCGTAGTGCGTCCGACACCGCTGCCAGCGATGCGCCCGGCAGGGTCGCTCCGATGGCTGCGACCAGGCCGGCGTGGGCGTCGGAGGTGACCAGCCGGACGCCGGTCAGGCCCCGGGCGGTGAGATCACGGAAGAAGCCCAGCCAGCCCGCGCCGTCCTCCGCTGAAGCAGATGTCTGAGCCAAGGATCTCGCGGTGCCCGTCGGCGTTGACGCCGGCGGCGAGCAGCGCGTGGACGTTGACCACCCGGCCGCCTTCGCGGACCTTCATCGTCAGCGCGTCGGCGGCGACGAACGTGTAGGGCCCGGCGTCCAGGGGGCGGGTGCGGAACGCTTCGACCTGGGCGTCGAGATCCTTGGCCATCTCGCTGACCTGCGACTTGGAGAGTCGGGTGATGCCGAGGGTCTCGACGAGCTTCTCCATCCGCCGCGTCGAGACCCCCAGCAGGTAGCCGGTGGCGACGACGGTGGTCAGGGCTCGTCGGCGCGCCGGCGTCGTTCCAGCAGCCAGTCGGGGAAGTAGGACCCTCGCGGAGCTTGGGGATCGCGGCGTCGATGGTGCCCGGGCGGGTGTCGAAGTCCCGGTGGCGGTAGCCGTTGCGGGAGTTCACCCGCTCCGGGGGTCGTCGCCGTAGGTGGCTCCGCAGACAGCGTCGGCCTCGGCGGACATCAACGCCTCACGAACGTGTGAGCATGGTGCGGAGCAGGTCGGGCTCGCCACGCGCCAGGTGCTCAGCCATGAACGCGGCAGGTCGATCGAGTTGCTGTTGACGGGTCATCGTGGTGTCTCCTTCAGTCGTGCTTTCGCAGGTTTTCTGAAGGATCACGCGGTGGCCGTCCTGGTGTCGGGCGCCACGATCAGGTCGGGCCCGTCGTACACCACGTCCCTGGACTCAACTTCACCGCAGGTCAGGGCCGGTCTTCTGCAACAGCGCCACGCACTCGACATCGCTGGTTCGGTCAACGGTTTGCTGGTGGCGGAACCAGCCAAGGCGACGATGGTGGGAGCAGATGTGGAACTCTTAACCGGTTGTTCGCCGAGCTCAGCGGGTCATCAGAATGGTGTGGGTGGTCACTCTGCGCGTTGCTGGGCCGAAGGTGTGCGGCGACGCGCGACTGCTGGGCGGGAGCAGCACAAGACGGGAGCTCCCCGAAGTTCACCTCGAAAGCCCGAGCGTGGCGGCGCTGCCGCACTCACCGAGGTCTCCGACACAAGGCGGAGTCCGTGTGGAAAGGACGGTTCTGATGGATGCTTCCACCTTGGTCCAGAGTTCCGCCGTGGCGTCCGCCCGTCTGATCGCCTTGGTCGTCGCCTTCCAGGTTGCACTGGCGACGGGCGCACCCTGGGGGCGGCGGGGTATGGCGGCCGCTTCGTGGAGAGCGAGGGCCAACTGCCAACCCGATACCGGGTGAGCAGCGCCGTTGCGGCGATCGCCCTTTCGGGTGTCGCCTGGCTGATCCTCGTCACGGGTGCGGTGATCGGCCGCGGGCCAGTGCCCGAGGTCGCCCTGACCCCGACGATGTGGGCCGCCGCCACGCTCTTCGCCCTGAACACCCTGGGCAACCTCTCCGGAAAGCATCCGCTCGAGCGCATCGGCGCGAGTACGCTCACCGCTCTGCTCACCTTGCTGTGCCTCGCAATCGCCTTGGGCCGGTGACACGGCGCAACACCTCCCAGTCGCTCGTCGTGTGGGGCACTACTACCCGACGACGACCGACGGCACCGGCTCACGGCCTATTGGGTCGGCGCTTGACCTTGACGTCGTCCATGCAGACGGCCGTCACGGCCAAAGGCTTGTGAGCGATACGCCGAGACTCGAGGAACTGGGCGGCCAGGAGCTCGCCCTCCACCCCGGCAGCCTCATCGGCTTCCGCTGCCGAATCCTCCGAGACCTCGAGGAGGTACCGCAGCGTGAAACGGGTCAGCGTGGGGGTGTAGGTGAACGTTCCCGCGGGCGTGAAGGCCGAGAGGAACAGGTCATGCTCAGCCTGCTCGCCTCGCAACTGCGCGCTGACGTCCGGCGTCAGGCCGGCGAACTGACCAGTCACGTGCACCCGGTAGGTCCTCGTCGTCACGGTGCCGTCCTCTCCTGTGGGCCGCCCCGGAGGGCGGGATGAAGCCTTCTCAGCCGCGGCCGGTGCCGGCGGCGGATGCCCTGATCTGCTCGTGCAGCCAGTCCCGCAGCACGTCGTTGACCCGGATGCCGAGCTCGACCTGGGGACCGAACACCTCCGGTTCGGCGGCGCTTCGCAGCCCGGATTGCACTTCCTCGAGGACGGCGAGCTCTCGTTCGACATGCGCGAGGTCGCGCTCGTAGCTCGCCTGTCTGTCGGCCGGGTCCAGCAGCGGGGTGAGGAAGAGGCGTAGACCGCTCTCGCTGCGCTGGGACCGGTCAGGCTCCGTCTCGACCAGCCACCGTCGCAGATCGGCGCGACCGGCTGCCGTGATCGCGTAGGTCTTGCTGCGGCGCGCTCCATGGCCGACCACCTCGACCAGGTCGGCGGCCTCGAGCTTGGCGAGCTCGGGATAGATCTGACTGTGCCGGGCCTGCCACGACGTCCGAAGCGACCGGTCGAACATCTGGGTCAGCTCGTAGCCGGTCGAAGGACGACGGGCCAACAGACCGAGCACCGCATAGCGCAGAGACATAGTCACAGCCTATCGCAGACATGTACTTCTTGACATGTCGTTTTCGCCATGTACGATGCTTCATGTGGTTGCCGCCGCACGCCCCCGTCGCGGCGCCGGCCCACCCCTGACTTGGACCACGCGACGAGAGAGACGTGTCATGGCGCCTCAGGCAGACCTCAAGCAGGCCACCACGCACAAGGAGGCCATCACGATCGAGCACGAGACGTTCGGAGATCCGTCCCACCCCGCCGTCCTGCTGGTGATGGGCTTCGGCACCCAGCTGATCGGGTGGGACGCCGACTTCTGCCGCATGCTCGCGTCCCGCGGCCGTTACGTGATCCGGTACGACAACCGCGACTGCGGCCTGTCGACGAAGCTGGACGAGCACCCAGTCCATCTCGGCGACTTCATCACCGCCGTGACGTCCGGCCAGTTCGACCGGGCCCTCGCGATGGCGCCGTACTCGCTGCGCGACATGGCCCGTGACGGCGTAGACCTGCTGACCGAGCTCGGCATCGCGCGAGCACATGTGGTCGGCTCTTCGATGGGCGGCATGATCGCTCAGAAGATGGCGATCGAGTTCCCCGACCGGGTGCTCTCCCTGACGTCGATGATGTCGTCGACGGGTGAGCAGGAGTACGGCCAGTCGACGCCCGAGGCGCAGCAGGTGCTGTTCTCCCCGCGGCCGGCCGATCGGGACGGCTACGTGGCCGCGGCAGAGCGCGAGCTGGTGTGGGCCTCGCGTCGCTACGGTGACGCGGCACAGCTGCGTTCACTGGCGGCGGCCAGCTACGACCGTGCGTACTACCCGGCCGGTGTGCCCCGGCAGCTCGCCGCGATGATCCTCGACGGCTCCCGCGCCGAGGCCCTCAAGACTCTCAACGTGCCTACCCTGGTCATCCACGGCCTCGACGACACCCTCATCGGCCCCAGCGGCGGACGGCGAACCGCCGAGCTGGTGCCCGGCGCCCGGCTCCTCCTCGTCGAGGACATGGGGCACGACCGCCCCCCGGCGCTGTGGCCCCACCTGGTCGACGCGATCACCGAACTTACCAACGTCAACTGATCATCGGCCGACTGGGCCAGCGGAGCGTTCATCCCTCGTCCCTCGCCTGACCGCGAAGCGGACTCGTCCGCCCACGCGGATCCGCGCAGGGACCCGTGCCGTCGTGGCTCCAGTCGCAAACGGCATTGACCGACACATCGAGGGATCTGCTGCACGGATAGGTGACACCTTGACCTTCACCGTTCGTGCACCAGACCCATCATCGGAAGCTCGTTCAGCGCAGCCGCGCGCAACCGTCCGCAGGCTCCAGCAGCGCAACACATTCCGTGTGGCTGGTCATCGGGAACAGGTCGAGGGCCCGCAGCGAGACCAGCGTGTACCCGACTCCCGCGAAGGTCGCGACGTCGCGGGCCAACGCGGCCGGGTCGCAGGCGACGTAGACCACCGTCCTCGGGGCCAGGGCGGCGATGCCCTCGACCACGGGCCGGCGGGCGCCCTCGCGCGGCGGGTCCAGGACGACCACGTCGCAGCCGCCCAGGTCGCCGCCCAGGTCGCCGCCCAGATCGCCGCCCAGATCGCCTGAGGCGAGCACCTTGTCGACCGACCCACGCACGGTCTCCGTCCACGGGTACGCCGCCAGGTTGGCCTCGGCGTGCTCCACCGCCGACCGGTCCCCCTCGACCGCGTACACGTGACCCTGGGGGCCGACCGTCTCGGCGAGGAAGGCGGTGAAGAGCCCGACCCCGCTGTAGAGGTCCACGACCCGGTCCCCGGGGCGCAGCCCCGCCGCCGCCAGCACGGCGTCGACAAGCATCTGCGGTGCCCCACGGTGGACCTGCCAGAACCCGTCCACGCCCACCTCGAAGGCGTGCCCGGCGACCTCCTCGGTCACGACCGGGTCGGCCGGGGGCTCCCCCTCGACCACGACCCGGGCGCCGGGGGCCTCGATCAGGCAGCGGTCCACCGGGACCACGGCCCGGGACCGGTGGGCGCGCAGGCCCAGGGAGCCGTCGGCGGCCCGGTGGTAGCGCATCCGGGTCCGCCAGCCCAACCCGTCCTCGTCCCCGGGCACCGGCTCCACCTCGACCTCGACGTCGAGGCCGGCGAGCCGGCGCAGCTGCTCGGCCACCACCTGGGCCTTGAGCCGACGCTGGGCCGGCAGCGCCACGTGCTGCAGGTCGCAGCCGCCGCAGAGTCCGGGGCCGGCGTACGGGCAGGGCGCCTCGACCCGGTCCGGCGACGGGAGCGTGACACGCACCGCGTCCCCGCGCAGGAACCGGTCCCCCACCTGCCCCTCGGTGACCACCACGGTGACCCGCTCCCCCGGCAGGGCGTGGCGCACGAAGACGACCGTGCCGCCCACCTCGGGCACCTCGGCAGGCAGCCGGGCGACGCAGTGACCGCCGTGCGCGACGGGACCGACCTCGACCTCGTGGGAGTCGCCGACCAGGGACCGGCCGCGCGTCGCGCGCTGGCGGACCCGCCGCGTGCTCAATCCAGGTCCTCGTCGCCGCGGTCGGCCCAGCTGGCGAAGGAGCGGCCCGCCTTGGCCTGCTCGTCCTGACGTTCGACGCGCGCCTCCCCGATCTGCGAGGAGCGCAGCTGGAAGGGCACCGAGGTGACCATGACCCCCGGGGTGAACAGCAGCCGGGTCTTGAGCCGCAGCGCGGTCTGGTTGTGCAGCAGCTGCTCCCACCACCGGCCCACGACGTACTCGGGGATGAAGACCGCGACCACCCCCCGCGGCTGGGCCTCGCGGATCGCCTTGGCGTAGTCCACGATCGGCCGGATGATCTCGCGGTACGGCGAGTCGAGGATCTTCAGCGGGACGTCCATGCCGCGCAGGTCCCACTCGTCGACGATCCGGTCGCGCTCGACCGGGTCCGTGGCGACCATCACCGCCTCGAGGACGTTCGGCCGGCTCGCCTTGGCGTAGGCGAGCGCGCGCAT
Source organism: uncultured Actinomycetota bacterium (assembly GCA_963784485.1). Lineage (GTDB taxonomy): Bacteria > Actinomycetota > Actinomycetes > Propionibacteriales > Nocardioidaceae > Marmoricola_A. The sequence goes on from CAWARH010000006.1 coordinate 5,969, forward strand.
GGTGGGCTTGTGCACCTTGGAGACCAGGACGATGGCGTGCACCCGGGTCGGCAGCACCTGGTCGTCGGCGTGGATCTCCAGCTCGGCGCCGACCGAGTCGTAGTGCCGCCGGATCGACTTCATGATCATGAAGAACGTGCCCATCGCAAGGATCGTGATCCAGGCGCCGGCCAGGAACTTGGTCACCAGCACGATGACGAGGACCACCAGGGTCATTCCCAGGCCGAAGGTGTTGATCGCCCGCGAGCGCATCATCCGGCGCCGCTCGGTCGGGTCGGTCTCGTCCTTGAGGTGCCGGGTCCAGTGCCGGATCATGCCGAGCTGGCTCAGGTTGAAGGAGACGAAGACGCCGACGATGTACAGCTGGATCAGCCGGGTCACCTGGGCGTCGAAGACGATGATGAGCACCATCGCCATCGCGGCCAGGATCAGGATGCCGTTGCTGTAGGCCAGCCGGTCGCCGCGCGAGCCGAGCTGGCGGGGCAGGAAGCCGTCCTTGGCCAGGATCGACCCGAGGACGGGGAACCCGTTGAAGGCGGTGTTGGCGGCCAGCACGAGGATGATCCCCGTCATCGCCACCACGAAGTAGAAGCCGACGTCGAAGTTGTCGAAGACCCCGCGGGCGATCTGGCTGATCACGGTGTGCTGCTCGTAGTCGGCCGGCAGCGGCTGGCCGTCGGCCTGCGTGAGCCGGTCGAGGTGGTGCGGGTCGACGTACTTCAGGCCCATCTCGCGGGCCAGGGTGATGATCCCCATGATCATCGTGATCGACAAGGTGCCCAGCAGCAGCAGCGTGGTGGCGGCGTTGCGGCTCTTGGGCTTGCGGAAGGCCGGCACCCCGTTCGAGATCGCCTCGACCCCGGTCAGGGCGGCGCAGCCGGAGGAGAACGCCCGGGCCAGCAGGAACACCAGCGCCAGCGTCGTGATCGTCCCCTCGTAGCCCTGCTGGGGCACCACGAGCAGCCCCGCCGACTCCACGTCGGGCAGGTTGCCGCCGACGTCGCGGACCAGCCCCCAGGCAGCCATCCCGAAGACCGCGACCATGAAGCCGTAGGTGGGCACCGCGAACCAGCTGCCCGACTCCCGGACCCCGCGCAGGTTCAGCCCGGCCAGCACCGCGACCATCAGGCAGGCGTAGGTCGCCTCGTGGTCGTTGACGAACGGCAGCGCCGCCGCGGCGTTGTCGATGCCCGAGGAGATCGACACCGCGACGGTGAGCACGTAGTCGACCAGCAGGGCGCTGGCCACGGTGACCCCGGCGTTCTGGCCGAGGTTGACCGTGGCCACCTCGTAGTCGCCGCCCCCGCTGGGGTAGGCGTGCACGTTCTGCCGGTACGACGCCACGACGGTGAGCATCACCACGGCCACCGCGAGCGCGATCTTCCACGACCACATGTACGCCGTGGCACTGCCGGCCAGGCCGAGCATGATGAAGACCTCGTCGGGGGCGTAGGCCACCGACGACAGCGCGTCGCTGGCGAAGACGGGCAGGGCGATGCGCTTGGGGAGCAGGGTCTCGCCGAGCTGCGACGACCGCAGCTTGCGCCCCACCAGAATTCGCTTCGATACGTCACCTAGACCCACGACGAGCAAGGCTAGGCCATCGCGGGCAGTCCGACGGTGTGCCGACCCCTGGGACTGCGGCGCGGGCCGCGACCGGGGCGTGCTGCCAGCGTGTAGCGTTCCAGCCGTGCACGTCGTGATCATGGGTTGTGGCCGGGTCGGGAGCACCCTCGCCCGCAGCCTCGAGGACCGCAGCCACTCCGTCTCCGTCATCGACACCAACGCCGACTCCTTCCGACGGCTCGGCCCCTCCTTCAGCGGCGCCAAGGTGCTCGGGATCGGCTTCGACCAGGACGTGCTGGGCAAGGCGGGTATCGACCGGGCCGACGCGTTCGCCGCGGTCTCCAGCGGCGACAACTCCAACATCATCGCCGCCCGGGTGGCCCGTGAGACCTTCGGCATCCAGCAGGTCGTGGCCAGGATCTACGACCCGGGCCGGGCCGAGGTCTACCAGAGGCTGGGCATCACCACGGTCGCCACGGTCAAGTGGACCGCCGACCAGGTGCTCCGCCGGCTGCTGCCGGTGGGCGCCGAGCCCGACTTCCGCGACCCCAGCGGGACCATCCGGGTGGACGCGGTGCTCGTCAACGAGTCCTGGACCGGGCGCCGGACGGTGCAGTTCCAGGAGCAGTCCGGCTGCCGGATCGCCTGGATCGACCGGCTCGGCGAGGGCATCCTGCCCACCCGCGAGAGCATGCTGCAGGAGGGCGACCTGATGCACCTGGTGATGCGTGAGGAGAACGCCCAGCGCGTTCTCGACGTCTTTGCCCGAGGACCGGAGGCGGACTGATGCGCGTCGCCATCGCCGGAGCCGGCGCCGTGGGCCGCTCGATCGCCCGCGAGCTGATCGAGAACGGTCACAAGGTGCTGCTCATCGACAAGGAGCCCGACTCGATCAAGCCCGAGCGGGTGCCGGACGCCGAGTGGCTGCTCGCCGACTCCTGCGAGCTCTCCTCCCTGGAGGAGGCCCGCCTGGAGACCTGCGACGTGGTGATCGCTGCGACCGGCGACGACAAGGCCAACCTGGTCACCTCCCTGCTCGCCAAGACCGAGTTCGCCGTCCCCCGGACCGTGGGTCGCGTCAACCACCCGAACAACGAGTGGCTGTTCACCGAGGCCTGGGGCGTCGACGTCAACGTCTCCACGCCGCGGATCATGTCGGCCCTGGTGGAGGAGGCGGTCACGATCGGAGACATCGTCCGGCTCTTCACCTTCCGCCAGGGCAACTCCAACCTGGTCGAGATGACGCTCCCGGAGGGGTCGCCGTACATCGGCCGCCCCTGCGGGCTCATCCCGTGGCCGGAGAACACGGCCCTGGTGACGATCCTGCGGGACGGGATGGTCTACGTGCCCTCGCCGGACCAGCCCGTCGAGATCGGCGACGAGCTGCTGTTCGTGGCCGGGTCCGAGGCCGAGCCGCTGCTGGAGGAGCTGCTCAACCCTCATCACTGACGGAGTCGGCGGCGCGCGCCTCCGCCAGTGCCGACACCGGTGTGCTGTTGCGCGACAGCAGCCAGACCATGCCGGCCAGCGCGGCCACCTGCAGCGGCCACCCCATCCCGACCTTGGTGAGCCCGAGCGCGGTGACGTACGGGTCCGCGTCGCCCGCGGCCTGGCCGGTGAGGTAGATCGGCCCCTGGACCAGGACGCGCAGCACGCACGGCACCACGAGGACCCAGGTCAGCCGGACACACAGCCGGACCACCTGGGGGTCCTGCCGCCAGGCCAACGGGTCCTCCTCCGCCACGCTCCCCACCATGAAGCCGACCACCGGCCAACGGACCAGGATGCTGGCGACCATCACCACCGAGTAGCCGGCGTTGTACAGCAGCCCCGGCACGAAGTAGGCCAGCGCCTGCTGGGACTCGTCGCCGCCGTTGCGGCCGCCGAGCCACACGAACAGGCAGCCGATGCCGATCCCGACCAGCGCGTTGACGACGTACTGCACCGGGCCGCGTTGCAGCAGCCGGAGCCCGAGCAGTGCCACCGCGAACGCGACGCTGAGGCCGATCGCCAGCCGGAGGTCCTTGGTGCTGACGTAGGTCAGGGTGAAGGTGACGGTCGGGACGGCCGCCTCGACCATCCCCCGCCGACCTCCCAGGGCGCGGGAGAGCTGGGCGCGCACGACAGCCTCCACCGTCGTCGCGCCGATGTGCACCTCGCTCATCGGCCTCGACTCACCCCGAGCACAGCTCGTAGCGCGGGTTGAACATCACCCGGGCCTTGTCCTGCTGCCCCACCCTGCCGATCACCTTGATGGCCCGGCCCGGCTCGATGCCGGTGATCCGTCGGCGACCGAGCCAGATGACCGTGATCAGCGCACTGCCGTCGTACAGCTCGGCCTCGAGGGCGGGCACGCCGCCCCGGGGCCGCAGGGTGACCGTGCGCAGCACGCCCTGGATGGACACCCGCTCGCGGTCGTGCGCCTCGGCGATCGGACAGCATCCGGCCTTGAGCGTGGTGTCCCGCAGCTGACGGTCGTCGTCGGTGGTCGTGTTGGCCCACCGGTTCAAAGTCGACCGGAGGGCACCGGTCCTTGTTCCCATGAGACCAGCCTACGCCGCCCTCAGGCGGGTGGCTCCACCCGTCGGGCCCCCGCCGGGAGGACCAACGGCAGCTGGTCCCCGGGGGCCATCGGCTGGCTGCCCCGATGCACCACGACGCTGCGAAGGGTGCGTTCCAGCAGCTGGTCGGGGTCCCACTGGACGGCGGGACGGCCGAACATGGAGACCCGGAGCAGCCACCGTGGACCGGCGATGCCGAGCACGGTCGACGGCTGGGTGACCTGCTGCCCGTCCGGCGTGACTCCCGGGACGACCAGGTGCAGCGCCGGGCCGTAGGGTCCGGTCACCTCCGAGGCCTGGCCGCCGCGCCGGACGGCCTCCTCGGCCAGGCGGGGCCGGATGTCGCTCCACAGGTCCTCGTGCCGCGGGGCGGCGAACGCCCGCAGCTCCATCGCCCCGTCGGCGCCCACCAGCATCACCGCGCCGACCTCGCCCGAGGCCTCGTCGACCTGGAGCCGCAGCTCGACCTCGGGGTTGCCGGTCAGGGAGAGCGCCCCCAGGTGGGCCCGGGTCGGGTCGTCCTCGTCGACGGGGTGCTCGGAGTCGTCGAAGGGGCCGTGGGTGCGGTCCCCCAGACCGTGCGGCTCGTCGCCCTGCGCGGTGTGCTCGTTCCCCTCCTGCGCCGGCGTGGTCTCCTCGACCACGTCGGTGTCGGCCTTGCGGCGCTTCCTCATGACGTCCTCCCGTGTTCCGTGTGTGCTGCGTGGCCGCCGGTCGAACCGTACCCGCCGGCGCCTCGCACCGAGCCGGGCAGCGCGTCCACCTCGACGAAGCGGGCCCGCTCGACCCGCTGGATGACGAGCTGGGCGATCCGGTCCCCCCGGGACAGGACGACCGGCTCGTGCGGGTCCAGGTTGACCAGCAGCACCTTGACCTCCCCGCGGTAGCCGGCATCCACCGTGCCCGGGGTGTTGACGATCGACAGGCCGCACCGGGCGGCGAGTCCCGAGCGGGGATGCACCAGCCCGACGTAGCCGTCGGGAAGGGCCAGCGCGAGCCCGGTGGGGACCAGCACCCGCTCCCCCGGCTCCAGCCGGACCTCGACCGTGGTCACCAGGTCGGCGCCCGCGTCCCCGGGGTGGGAGTACGCCGGGAGCGGCACGTCCGGCGTGAGCCGCTGCAGCAGCACCTCCACGTCCCCCCGCGCATCCATGGACGTCACCCTATGCCGGGCACGCCCGGTCGCTGCCGCGTGAAGGCCGGGCACCGTCACGGCCGGCGACCACGGGTGACACCATTCGGTGGTGCCGTCCGTCCCCCCCGACTCCTCCGCGCCCTGCTACGTGGAGACCCTGAGCGTGCCGCTGCGCTGGTGGGCGGTCGCGACGATGCTGTGGGCCTCCTTCCTGCTGGCCTTCCTCGTCGCCGTCCCGGCGGCGGTGGCCCTGCTGGCAGCGGGCGTGCTCTTCGGCCTGACCGCGCTGGTCTTCCTCTCCTGGGGTGGAGCCCGGATCAGCGTCGTCGACGGGGAGCTGCGGGCCGGGCGCGCGCACATCGCCGTCGACCTCCTCGCAGAACCGGCCGCGCTCGACGCGGAGGAGACCGCGCGGGTGGCCGGGGTCGACGCGGACGCGCGGGCGTACCTCCTGCTGCGTCCCTACCTCTCGCGCAGCGTCCGGGTCCGGCTGGTCGACCCCGCCGACCCCACGCCGTACTGGCTGCTCAGCACCCGTCACGCCCCGCGGCTGGCCGACGAGCTGGCCGCGGCCATCGCCCGGAGCCGCGCCTCCGGGGGCCGTTGAGCGGCCTGGGGCGCTGTTTCCCACCGAGGGCATGGGGCAGGATGGGCGGGTCTGGACGCCCGCACCCGGTGGGCCCGTGGAGAAGGAGACCGATGTCGGGCAAGACGGAGAACTTAGTGGGCCTCGCGGCCGGGCTGGCCGCGGCCTCGGTCGCGAAGGCCGTGGCCGACAAGGTCTGGACGGTGACCTCCGGCGGCAAGGCCGCGCCGAAGGACCCGACGGACCCGGAGGTGACCCTGGCCGAGATCATGGTCTGGTCGCTCATCAGCAGCGCGCTCGTGACCGTCTTCCGGGTCGCGATCGCCCGCCGTCTCGCGCGCGGCGAACGCCGGGAGCGACGGGTCCAGGAGGCGGTCGGCACCTGACCGCCCCCGGCCCGGGCCTGCACGGTGGTGCAGGCCCCGGGTCAGGCGCAGTCTCGGCAGATCATCTTCTTGGAGTCCGCCAGCTGGCTGCGGTGGTGCACCAGGAAGCAGCTCATGCAGGTGAACTCGTCGTCCTGGCGCGGCCGGACCTCGACCGCGAGCTCCTCGTGCGAGAGGTCGGCGCCGGGCAGCTCGAAGGACTCAGCGGCCTCCGTCTCGTCCTCGTCGACCTTGCCCGAGTTCTTGTCGTGCCGTCGAGCCTTCAGCTCTTCGATGCTCTCCTCGCTCGACTCGTCATCGGTCTTGCGAGGAGCGTCGTAATCAGTTGCCATGTAAGAGTCTCCTGCCCCCAGGGGGCCAGCGTAGGGAAGGTGAGGGCCGGCCGCGACGCGGATGGTGCGCCGTGCGACGGCATTCCACACCCCTACCATGGGTGTGTCGTGCCGGGGTCACCCTAGAGGATGGCGCCCAAACTGGTCAGCGAGTCTCATCCCCGGTTTATTCCGCCGGGTCGCCGGTGGCCTGCGCCTCGCCCAGGAACCCACAGTCCCGGACCACGGCGAGGACCTCTCCGAAGCTGTGCTCAGGGGCGCAGACGACGCAGTCCATCCCGCCGACACCGCGCGTGACCACGACCTTCGCGCCGGCCTCGGCAGCGACCAGGGTTCCCGCCGCCCGGTCCCACAGGTAGGTCCCCTCCTCGACGTAGGCGTCGACCATCCCGGCCCCCACGAAGCACATGTCCAGGGCCGCCGACCCCATCCGCCGGACATCACGCACCTGCCCGACCAGCCGCGCCACCGCCGCCCCCTGGAGCTCCCTGACCCGCTGCTGGTACTGGAAACCGGTGACGAAGAGCCGCTCGGCCATCGGGACCGGTGGACGCACCCGCAGCGGTACGCCGTCCAGGGTGGCACCGCCGTCGAGCGCGGCGCTGAAGACCCGTCGGGAGGTGACCTCCACCACCGCGCCCGCCAACGAGCGCTCCTCGTCGTCGACCACGGCGACGCTGACCGCGAAGTGGGGGATGCCGTAGAGGAAGTTGACCGTCCCGTCGATCGGGTCGACCACCCAGGTCAGGCCGGTCCGTGAGCCGCTGCGCGTGCCCTCCTCGCCGAAGAAGCCGTCCCCGGGACGGAGCTCGGCGAGCCGACTCCGCAGGAGGGCCTCGGACTCACGGTCCACGGCGGTCACCACGTCGACCGCACTGGACTTGCGGTCGGCGACCTCGACGCCGCCGAGGCGGCGTCGACCTACCAGCGCGGCCGCCTCACCGGCGACCTGCTCGGCGACCCTGCGCAGCTGCGCGAGGTCATGCGGCATCAGTCGGAGCCGCACAGCGCCGGACGGTCCCCCCGGGGGTTCGCGCAGCAACCGGCCGGGCACACGTCCCAGCACCCCTCGAGCGAGCCGACCGAGACCCGGACCGGGGGCACCGCCGAGGGGTCCCCGGCGGCCCGCTCGGCGGCGCTCCGCTCCAGGACCAGGTCGCGGACCATCGCCACGAAGCGCGGGTCGACCCCGGCGGTGGCCGCCCGGGCGAAGCCGATCCCCGCAGCCGCCGCAGCCGACTCCGCCTCGGTGTCGAGGTCGTAGACCACCTCCATGTGGTCGGAGACGAAGCCGATCGGCACCACCACGACCGACGGGACGCCCTCCTTGGCCAGCTCGCCGATCCGGTCCCCCACGTCCGGCTCCAGCCAGGGGACGTGAGGGGCGCCGGACCGGGAGCAGAAGACCAGCTCGCTGCTGAACCGGTGTCCGGTCTGCTGCCGCACCCGCTCGGTGATCTCCTGGGCCAGGCTCTCGTGCTGCGCGACGTACGCCCCGCCCTCGGACGGGTCGGACCCGGTCTGGGCCGCGGGGCCGCCGAGCCCGCTGGCGTCGTTCATCGAGGTCGGCACCGAGTGGGTGACGAAGAGGATGTGGGCGTCGTTGCGGGTCTCCGCCGTGAGCTCGGCCAGTGCGGCCAGGGTGGCGTCGACCATGGGCTCGACGAAGCCCGGGTGGTTGAAGTAGTGGCGCAGCTTGTCCAGCACCGGCGCACCCTCACCCACCTCGGCGACCGCGTCGGCGAGGTTCTCGCGGTACTGCCGGCAGCCGGAGTAGCTGGAGTAGGCGCTGGTGAAGAAGCACAGCGCCCGTCGGACCCCGTCGTCACGCATCTGCCGCAGGGCATCGGCCAGGTAGGGGTCCCAGTTGCGGTTCCCCCAGTAGACGGGCAGCTTGATCCCCGACCCGCGCAGGTCCTCCTCCACGGCGGCGATGAACGCCCGGTTCAGGTCGTTGATCGGGCTGCGTCCCCCGAACAGGAAGTAGTGCTGACCGACCTCCTCCAGGCGCTCCTTCGGGATCCCCCGGCCGCGGGTGACGTTCTCCAGGAACGGCACCACGTCCTCAGGCTGCTCCGGGCCTCCGAAGGACACCACCAGCAGGGCGTCGTAGGGCGCGACGGACGGGGCAGGACGCTGGGCGGATCCGGGGGCGGCAGGCATGCGCTCATCCTAGGAGGGGGTGCGAGGCCTACCATCGGACCAGTGACCTCCGCCTACCGACGTGTGCTCGGCATCCCGGGCACCGTCGCCTTCAGCGCGGCCGGCGTCCTGGCCCGCTTGCCGATGTCGATGATGAGCCTGGGCATCGTGCTGCTGGTCTCGACCCGCACCGGGTCGTACTCCACGGCGGGCGGGGTCTCGGCTGCCTGGGTGGCCGCCAATGCCGTCGGTGCCGTCCCCCTGGCGCGGATCGTCGACCGACGGGGTCAGCGACGGGTGCTGGCCCCGGCGGTGCTGGTCTCCGTCACGGCGCTGGTCGGGCTCATCGTCGCGGTCGAGGAGGACCTCGGGTTCCCGTGGGTGCACGCCTGCGCGGTGCTGTCGGGGCTGACCCTGCCCAACCTGGGGGCCGCCGTGCGCGCCCGTTGGTCGCACGTGGTGGTCGACCGGAGCCTGCTGCACACCGCCTTCGCGGTGGAGGCGGTCAACGACGAGCTGGTGTTCATCGTCGGGCCCACCCTGGTCACGCTGCTCGCCGCCCTCGTCCACCCGCTGGCCGGGTTGGTCACCGCGGCCACCGCCGCCGTGACCGGAACCCTGCTCTTCGTGGCCCAGCGCAGGACCGAGCCGCCGCCGGGACACCACCCCTCGCCGGAGGGCACCCGGGAGCCGGCTGCGGGCATGCCGTGGCGCGAGCTGGCGCCCCTGGTGGTCGGCGCGGTGATGATCGGGTCCCTGTTCGGCGGGGTCGAGGTGGCCACGGTCGCCTTCGCCGACGAGCAGGGCCACAAGCCCGCCGCGGGCGTGCTGCTGGCGGTCTGGGCCCTCGGCAGCCTCCTGTCGGGACTCGTGTCCGGGGCGCTCACCTACCGGCGCTCCCCCGGCGTGCGCTACCGGCTCGGCGTCACCGCCCTGGCCACGCTGCTGCTGCCCATGCCGTTCGTCGGCTCGCTCAACGCCCTCGGGTTCTTCCTGTTCCTCTGCGGCTTCGCGATCTCGCCGACGATGATCGCCGCGGTCAGCTGGGTGGAGTCCGTCGTGCCCGCCGGTCGGCTCAACGAGGGCATGGCGCTGTTCACCACCGGGCTGGTCGCCGGCGTGGCCCCCGGCGCCGCCCTGGTCGGGATCGTGGTGGACGCCCACGGCGCGTCGGCCAGCTTCTGGGTGGCCGCGGCCGCTGGCTGGACCGGGGTCCTGGTGGGTCTCGCCACCCGGCCGCGCCCTCGCCGTGAGCCGGGTGACGCGGCACGCGCGGCAGGTGAGCGGCAACGGCTGCCCCGTCCCGGCGCTGGGCTGAAGTAGGCTCGGTGAACACGCCCGACGGCGCCCTCCGGACCGTCGTGGTGGCGTGAGACCACTCGGCCGCTGGGAGAACATCACCATGGACAGCACGCTCCGCCCCCGGGACATCCAGGCACGGATCCGTGCCGGCGAGAGCCCCGAAGCGGTCGCCGAGGCGGGACAGACCACGGTCGAGAAGATCATCGGCTTCGCCACCCCGGTGCTGGCCGAACGCGCCTACATCGCCGACCAGGCGCTCAAGGCATCGGTCCGCCGACGCACCGGCGAGGGCCAGATCGGCCGGCTCGGCGAGGCCGTGGCCGAACGACTCCGCAGCCGCGACATCGACCCCGCCGCGGTGGAGTGGGACTCCTGGCGGCGCGAGGACGGACGGTGGACCCTGGTTGCCGACTTCGGCTCCGGACGGGGCACGACCCGGGCGCAGTTCGTCTACGACGTGCAGGGCCGCTACGTGGTGGCCGAGGACGACCAGTCCCGGTGGCTGGTCGGCGAGCGGGTCCCCCAGGACCGCGCCGTCCCTGCGCCGGAGTCCGCGTGAGGACGCCGCCGACCCCAGGAACCACCCGGCGAGGGGCGCCGACGAGGACCCCGACCAGCTGCCGCTCGGCGACGACGCCATCGAGCTGGTCACCGGGCAGCGTCCTGGTCCCGGGACCGGCCCCGGGACCCTCGACGAGCCGGAGCGCGACGAGGTCACCGTCGACCTCACCGACACCGCTGCCGCGATCCGCTCCACCCCGCACCGCACCGGCGACGCCGACTGGATGGTGACCCAGGCCAGCGAGCGACCCGGGCAGCGCCCCGCCCGGAGGCCCGCGCCCCTCCCGAGCCCCCCGGAGCCGGAGCCGGCCACCCTGTTCGACGAGGCAGCTCCGGCTGAGCCGACAGGACCGGCTGAGCAGACGGGGCCGGCCGGGCAGACGGGGCCGGCCGGGCAGACGGGGGCCGGCTGGGCAGGCCACGGCCGAGAGTGCGGCCCCCGCCGACAGCGCCCCGGAGCCCCAGCCGAAGCAGCGCAAGCCCGCCCGCGGGAAGGGCCGCGCCTCGGTGCCGAGCTGGGACGAGATCATGTTCGGCTCGCAGAAGTCCGACTGAGTCTCCGCCCCCCTGCAGCGAGGATCCCCGTGGCCTACTTCGTGACCGGAGCGACCGGACTCCTCGGCCGCACCCTCCTGCGCGCGCTTCTCGACCACCGCGACGGCGAGATCTTCGTCCTGCTTCCTCCCGACGGGCAGGAAGGGCTCGAGGCGCTCCTGGCCGCCTGGGATCCGCGGCACCGGGTCACCGCGGTGCCAGGCGACCTCGCCGAGGCCGCCCTGGGCGTCGACCGGGACTGGGTCAGGGAGCACGACGGCCGGATCACGCACTTCTTCCACCTGGCCAAGGTCGCCGCCCCGGTAGGCGAGGCGCGCGAGGCGGCCGCCCTCGAGGTCGGGAGCACCCGCAACGCGCTCGAGCTCGCCGCGGACCTCGACGCCGGGTGCTTCCACCACCTGTCCTCGATCGCCGCCTCCGGCGACTACGGCGGCTTCTGGGACGAGACGATGTTCGACGTCGACCAGGACCTGCCCACGGCGTACCACAGCGCGGCGTTCGAGTCCGAGCAGGTGGTCCGCGAGGAGTCCGCCGTGCCCTGGCGGGTCTACCGCACCGGCCTGGTGATCGGCGACTCCGAGACCGGGGAGGTCGACGAGGTCGACGGACCGTACTCCTTCTTCCCGCTCCTCAAGGGCCTGCGCGACCTGCTCCCGCCGTGGACTCCTCTGGTCTCCCTCGACCTCGGCGACACCAACGTGGTGCCGGTCGACTACGTCGCCAAGGCCATGGACCACCTCGCGCACCTGCCCGACCGGGACGGCGAGGCGTTCCACCTGGTCAACCCCGAGCCGCAGCGCACGATCGACGTGGTCAACGCCTTCGCGGAGGCGGCCGGGGCCCCACGGTTCGCGACCCCGGTGGACCGCAGCCTGACCGGGCTGGTGCCCACCCGACTGCTGCCCACGGCGCTCCGCCCGGGGACCTTGCTGAGGAGCGCCCTGCGCAGCGCCCCGGGACAGCTCGTGCTCCGCGAGACCGTGGGGCGGATCGGCATGCCCCCCGAGGTCGTCGAGCACCTGGCGCTGCCCGCGACGTACGGGTCCTGGCTCACCGAGCAGGCCCTGGCCGGCTCCGGGATCTCGGTCCCGGTGCTGGAGAGCTACGCCGCACGGGTCTGGGGCTTCTGGGAGGACGAGCTCGACCAGCCGCTGCCCGGCGACCGCGGGATGGTGGCCGCGCTCGCCGGACGCACCGTGGTGGTCATCGGCGCCGCCACGGAGACCGGTCGGGCCACGGCCTCCCAGGTGGCCAGCGCCGGCGGCGTGGTAGCCCTGGTGGACCGCGACGAGGCCCTCCTCGAGGAGCAGAGCACCGCGATCGTGGCCCGGGGCGGAGCGGCGTACGCGTTCGCCTGCGTCTTCTCCGACCCTGCGGCCGTGGACGCCCTGACGGACCGGATCGGGGCCGAGCTCGGACGCGTGGACTTCCTGGTCGTCTGTGCCGGCCCCCCGCCGCGGCGCAGCCGGAACGCCCTCGGGGCGGTCCGGCTGGCCCAGGGCCTGCAGAGCAGGATGCGTGACCAGCCCGGCGGCGGCCACGTGGTCCACGTCGACGGGGACCGCGTCAGCCTGACCCGGCTGACCCCGCCCTCCCGGGCCGTGTCCACCGCAACCCAGGTCGCCGACCGGGTGGTCCGCTCCCTGGTCGAGCTCGCCGGCACCCTGTCGGACTAGTCCGCCCAGGAACGCCACGCGACCTGCGGCCTCGCAGGCAACCTTCACGCGCCCTCCAGCGTCCTACGATCAGACACTCCGTCTGACCATTCTCTCGTGGGAGGGGTCGCCATGCGCGCCCGCACACCTCGTCGTCCCGGCCTGCGCCGCGCGACTTCCCTCGCAGCGCTCGCCCTCGTCGTCGGCCCCGCCGCCGCCGCGGGGTCCCTGCTCACTCCGTCTGCCGCCGCTGCCCCCCCGACCAGCCCCTCGCTGCGCCTGTTCAGCACCAGCGACGTGACGCAGGTCTACCATCGCCAGGGCGTCCCGGCCTACGCGTCGCCGCCGGTGTACGCCGCCCCCGTCGGCGGCACCCTCGACCTCCGGGTCAGCCGCGCCGACTACGCCGACCCGTTCACGGTGACCCAGGTCCTCCACGACGGCGGCACCACCACCCGGGTCCCGAGCGGCCTGCGCTCCGACTCCCTGCGCGGCATGAGGCGGTTCTTCCACGTCACCCTGACCGACCCCGACGGCGAGGTGCTCGTGGACCACAAGAGCCGGTTCTGCCCCAACAGCTGGGGTCAGCAGCGGATCGACCCGGACGGCAGCGACCGCTCGACGTTCCCCGACGGCTGCTACGCCCTGCCGCTCGCGCTGGGCACCGTGTGGGGGATCGACGCCGGGTGGGCCACGCCGGCGCTGCCCCGGGACCTGCTCACCTTCACCCGGAACGGCCGCTACACGCTGACGGTCACGATCCGGCCGAGATACCGCACCGCCTTCGCCGTCGCCCCCGGGGACGCCAGCGTCAGCACGGTCTTCCGGGTCCGCACCGGCGACGGGCCGAGCCAGGTCACGCCGGAGCGTCCCGCCCCGACGAACCGGCCCTTCCAGGACGCCCCCGCGGCGCGCCTGATGACCGACCCCCCGAGCGACAACCTTCCGGACCTGCGGAGCCTGCCCGCCTTCGGCATCCGCACCCAGAGCCGCCACGGCAAGGACCTGCTCGCCTTCGGGGCCAACCTGTGGGTCGGCGGCGCCTCGCTGCTCGACATCGAGGGGTTCCGTCGTGCGGACGAGCCCCTGATGGACGCCTACCAGTACTTCTACGACGGCTCCACGGTGGTCGGCAAGGCGCCGGTCGGCACGATGGAGTACGACGTGCGCCACGGTCACCACCACTGGCACCTGCTGCAGTTCGGCCGCTACCGGCTCCTGGACAGCGCGAACGACAAGGTCGCCAAGAGCAAGAAGCAGTCCTGGTGCATCGTCCCGACCGACCCGATCGACCTCTCCCTCGACGGCGCGGAGCGACGGCCGTACCAGACCGGCCTGGACTCGGCGTGCGGCGGCGAGGACGCCCTGTGGATCCGGGAGACCCTGCCGGTCGGCTGGGGCGACACCTACTACCAGAGCCGCGCCGGTCAGGCGTTCGACATCACCGACGTGCCCAACGGCACCTACTCCATCTCGGTCGAGGCCAACCCCACCGGCGAGCTCTTCGAGAGCGACACGACCAACAACCAGAGCCTGCGTGAGGTGGTCCTGTCCGGGCGCGCCGGTCACCGCAAGGTGTGCGTGCCCGAGATCGACGGGGTCCCCGGCTCCGGGTCCGGCAGCTGCTCCTGAGACCGGTCAGCCGGCGGCCGGGCCCGTCCGCACCGGACGAGCCGGGTCGCTGACCCACTCGCTCCAGGACCCGGCGTACAGCGCCGCGGTCACGCCGAGCCGCTCCAGCGCGACCAGGTCGTGGGTGGCGGTCACCCCGGACCCGCAGTAGGCGCCGACCGGCCTGCCCGAGCCGGCCGCCCGCAGTGCGGCGGCATACGGCTCGGCCAGCTCGGCGACCGACCGGAAACGGCCCGCCCGCTCGCCCGAGGGCACCAGGTTCGCCGTCGTGGGCACCGACAGCGCACCGGGCACGTGCCCGGCGACGGGGTCGACGGGCTCGCTCTCCCCTGCGTACCGCTCCGGGGAGCGAGCGTCGACCAGCGCGCCGTCGCGGGCGACCCGGGCCGCCTCGTCCGCGGCCAGGACCGGCAGGCACCCTGGGCCGGGCACGAAGTCCCCCGCGGCGGGCTCGACCGTCCCCGCCTCGACCGCGCCCCCGGCGGCGAGCCAGGCCGGCCAGCCGCCGTCCAGCAGCCGCACCTCGGGGTGCCCGTGGTGCCGGAGCAGCCACCAGGCCCGCGCCGCCGCGGTCCCCCCGGCGGCGTCGTAGGCCACCACCGGGACGTCGGCACGCACCCCGCAGCGGCGCATCGCCGCCCCGAACCGCTCCGGGTCGGGGAGCGGATGGCGTCCGGCCCCGGGCGGGTCCGCCAGGTCGTGGACGAGGTCGACGAAGGCGGCACCGGGCAGGTGCCCGGTCTGGTACTGCTGCCGGCCGTCGTCGCGGCCCAGCTGCCAGCGCACGTCGAGCAGGGTGACCGCCGCACCCCGCGCCAGCAGGTCGAGCAGGTCCTCGGGCGAGATCACAGGGTCCATGCCGCCAGTATCCCGGCCGGGTGGGAGCATGCCTGCGTGGCTGAGCTGACCTTCTGGACCGGGACCATGGACGCGGGGAAGTCGACCCTGGCCCTGCAGACCAACCACAACCACGCCGCGCGGGGCCGGATCGGGCGGATCTTCACCTCCCGGGACCGGGCCGGCGCCGCACTGATCTCCTCCCGTCTGGGGCTGACCCACGACGCCCTGGAGGTGGTCCCCGGCTTCGACTTCTGGCACTACGTCGTCACCTCGCTGACCGGCGGAGCCCGGATCGACTACCTGATCTGCGACGAGGCCCAGTTCTACGACCCGACACAGGTCGAGCAGCTCGCGAAGGTCGTCGACGAGCTCCAGATCGACGTGTTCTGCTTCGGCATCCTCACCGACTTCCGGACCGTGATGTTCCCCGGGGCCGCCCGGCTGGTCGAGCTCGCCGACCGGACCGAGGTCCTCCAGGTGGAGGCGCTGTGCTGGTGCGGCAAGCGGGCCACCCACAACGCCCGCACCGAGAACGGCGTCATGGTCCGCGAGGGCGAGCAGGTGGTGGTCGGGGACGTCGAGGACCTCGAGGACCACCGTGAGCCGTCCGCGGAGGTGGCCTACGAGGTGCTGTGCCGCCAGCACCACCGTCGCGGCCTCACCGCGGCCCGGGCCGAGGCGGTCTCCCGGATCGCCGAGCCCCTGCCGTTCGCCTAGCCACCCCCGACCTCGCTCAGGAGACGAGCACCGGGACCAGCATCTCGGCCGGGGTCAGCGAGCCGTGCACGCCGACCAGGCGGGACTCGTGGGGGAAGGTGTGCGAGCCGAGCACGGTGAACCGTCCCCGGCAGGCGGCCACGACCTCGCCGATCCGGGGCAGCACCACCTCGGTGACCGCGCCGAACCAGCCCTGCGCCACTGCCTCCTCCCGGAGCAGCACCTCGGCCCGGTCGCCGAGCACGCCCCGCCACCGGTCACGGACCTCCACCGCCGCCGCCGCCCGGCAGTACACGTGGCGGAACCGCGCCTCCCCGCCGAGCAGCACCACCCCTCGGGCGAGCTGGGGCACCTCGTCGACGTCGACCCGGTCGTCGGGGTCCGCGTCGACCATGCCGTGGTCGGCGACCACGACGATCCGGGTCGCCTCCGGCAGCGTCTCCCGGAGGCGGCGCACGGCGAGGTCGGTCAGTCCCAGCTGGGCCCGCCACTGTGGCGACGCGACGCCGTACCGGTGGCCGGTCCAGTCGAGGTCGCCGTCGTAGATGTAGGTCAGGGACGGTACTGCGGCGCTCGCCTCCTGCACCGCCACCTGCCGCTCCCCGACGCGGTCGACGCCCACGAAGCACGCTCCCCTGGCGCTGGCCTCGGTCAGGCCCGAGCCCGCGAACTCGCGCTTGTTCACCACCGTGGTGCGGACCCCGGCAGCCGCCAGCCGGGCGAACGCGGTCCGGTGCGGCTGCCACAGGTGCGGGTCGACGTCCTTGCTCCACATCAAGGCGTTGAGCAGCCGGTCGGTGCCCGGGATGCGACTGGTGTAGCCGACCAGGCCGTGCCCGCCCGGCGGCAGGGCCGTGCCGAGCGAGGTGAGGCTGGTCGCCGTGGTCGACGGGACGCCGACCGTCAGCGGCGCCGTTCCCGGCAGCAGGGAGGCGAGGTACGGCGCGTGCTCGGCGTGCTCGGCGAGGAGGGCGTGGCCCAGGCCGTCGACGAGCAGCAGGACGTAGGAGTCCGCGTCCGGCAGGCGCAGGGACAGCTGCTCGGACCCGGGGAAGACGTCGCCCCGGCCCAGGGCGCGTGCCAGGGCCGGCACCACGTCGGCCAGCGACCGGTCGCCGTACGCCGGGGTGACGAAGTCTCCGCCGGTCACCGGCCGGTGCGCGCCGACAGGGCCCGGGCGAACGCGAGCAGGTCGGAGACGGCCTCGGGGCCCTCAGCGGCCGCACTGACCCGGAGCGAGAAGTCGTCGGGACCCAGGACGCCGGTGTAGCCGTGGTCGGCGTCGCACTCGGGGTCGCCGCACGCTGCCGGCTCGAGGTCGATCCGGCTCAGCGCGCCCCACCCGATCGAGAGCACGACCTCGTTGGCCGCGGGCAGCGACCGGGGCCGGTCGGTGAACGCGGCCGGGTTCGCCACCATCCGGTTCACCACGACGGTGCGCACGGTGCTCAGCTGGATCGCCTCGGTCGTCGACGACGTGTACGGCGCCGGGAGAACGTCGTCCGGTGGGTGCTCGTCGGTGTGCGCCAGGATCAGCCGGCTGCCGGTGAGCACCAGCACCGTGACGTGGCGGCGGACCTCGTCGCGCTCGTCGATGGTCGGCTCGTGGTGGACCAGGTGGGCCTCCACCGCCTCACCGCCCACCGCCGCGAAGACCGCGTCCGCCACCACGTCGGGGTAGTAGCCGGACGCCTCGATCGCCGAGCGCAGGTCCTTCGAACTGTCCGTCACCTCGTGCATGGGGAGCAGTCTGTCACGCGCCCACCGGCGCCCCCGGGGCCGCAGGCACCGCCGGACCGGTCAGGCCCAGGTCTCCCCGGCCGGTGCGCTCATCCGGCGTGCGTACCAGTCCGACCGGGCGTTGAGGGCCGGCTCGACCCTGGCCGAGGCGGTGAGCACGAGGGCGCCCCGGGCCCCCACGATCACCAGGTCGAGGTCCAGCGACCGCACCTGGGGCAGGTCGTTCTTGAGCTGGGCGATCTTGAGCAGCAGCTCCTCGACCGGCCCGGTGGGCACCGGCACACTCCCCCGGTAGCCGAGCAGCAGGGGCGCGGCCTTGATCTCCCGGACCATCTCCGCGGCGTCCAGGGCGTGCATCGGCGGGATCCGGTAGGCGCGGTCGTTGAGCAGCTCGCTGGAGGGCCCGGAGATGCCGAAGGAGACCACCGGGCCGAACAACGGGTCCTCGACCCCCTTGATGGCCACCGGGACACCGGGGGCCGCGTTGCGCTGGACCACGAACCCGGCCTCGACCTGGACGCCCTCGACGTCGTTCATCGCGCGCCACGCCTGCCGCATCTCGTCCTCGCCGTAGATGTTGCGCCAGACGTGCGCGAGGTCGGGACGGTTGCGCAGGTGGGCGGCGGTCGCCTTGAGCACCACGTCCCAGCCGAGCCGTTCCCCGGCCGCGACGGCGGCGTCCTCGTCCTCGACCCGGACCCGGGGCCACAGGGCGATGCCGTACGCGTCGAGGACCGCCGCGAGCTCCTCGTCGGTGAGCATCCGGCCGTCGGGCTGCGACATCAGCACCCTGGTCACCGTGGCCCGGGCACGGACCTGGTCGGCTGCCGCGGGCGCCACGATCTGCGGCTCGTCCCGCCCCAGCCACGCGGCGTACTCCACGACCCGGGCGAGGGCCTGCACCGCGGACGTCGGCGAGCCGTACGACGGCACCGAGCCGCGACCCGCGGTGCTGCCGGCCACGTCGGGGACCCGGAGCAGCTCGGGGATGCCCTGGGCGGCGAGGAAGGAGGACAGGATCGGCTTGTCCGACTGCTCCCCCACCACGGCCAGCACGTTGGCGACCTCGGCACCCGTGGTGTTGACCGGCGGGATGAAGACCGCCAGGACCGCGTCGACCTCGGGGTCGTCGATGGCGGCGTCGAGCGCCTTCTCGAAGTCGTCGGCGGAGGCCTCCGGGCCGAGGGCGCCCGACGAGCGCACCTCCAGGCCCGAAGCGGCCGCGGCGTCCGCGGCCATCAGCCCCAGGGCGTCGGAGTTGCCCAGCACCGCCACCCGGTTGCCCCGCGGCAGCGGCTGGTGGGCGACGAGCTGCGCGACGTCGAACATCTCGTCGAGGGTGTCGACCTGGATCACCCCGGCCTGGCGGAACATCGCGTCGACCGCGGTGTGACCGGCCTCGCTGGTGCGCACCGCGTGGCCCATGGGCACCCCCTGCGTGGTGCGGCCGGACTTCACCGCGATCACCGGCTTGCGCCGCGAGACCCGGCGCGCGATCCGGCTGAACTTGCGCGGGTTGCCGATCGACTCCAGGTAGAGCAGGACGACCTCGGTGGAGTCGTCCTCCTCCCAGTACTGCAGCAGGTCGTTGCCGGAGACGTCGGCACGGTTCCCGGCCGACACGAACGTGGACAGGCCGAGCCCGCGGCGGGCGACGTTCTCCAGGATGGCCACCCCCAGCGCCCCGGACTGGCAGAAGAACCCGGCCCTCCCCCGCGGCGGCATCACCGTGGACAGCGAGGCGTTGAGACTGACCTCGGAGGCGGTGTTGATGATGCCCAGGGCGTTCGGGCCGATCAGGCGCAGCCCGTAGCTGCGGCACAGCCGCACCAGCCGGCGTTGGAGGGCGCGCCCCTCCTCCCCGGTCTCGGCGAAGCCCGCGGAGACCACGACGATCCCGTGCACGCCCTTGTGGGCGCAGTCGAGCACCACCTCGGGGACCCGGTCCGCCGGCACGGCGACGATCGCGATGTCCACGTCGTCGGGGATGTCGGAGACCGCGGCGTACGCCGGCATGCCGGACACCGCCTTGGCGGCGGGGTTGACGGCGTACACGCGGCCCTGGAAGTCGCCGAGCACCAGGTTGCGGACCAGCAGCCGACCGACGGTGTCCAGACGCCGGCTCGCCCCCACGATGGCGACGCTCCGGGCGTCGAAGAAGCGCTGCACCGAGGCGGTCTCGGCCCGGTGCTCGCGCCCCTGCATCACCTCCAGGGACGTGTCGGTCGGGTCGATCGCGAACTCCATGTGCATGACGCCGTCCTCGAAGCCGCCCGCCACCTGGTAGCCCGCGTCACGGAAGACCTGCAGCATGCCCACGTTGTCGGGCAGGACCTCGGCGACGAACTTCTCCACGTCGAGCTCCCGGCCGATCTGCGCCAGGTGCTCGAGGAGCAGCTGACCGATGCCGCGGTGCTGGTGCCGGTCCTGCACCAGGAAGGCGACCTCCGCCTGGTCCCCCCGGCCGGGCCGGGGATCGAGCCGCTCGAACTGGCCCACCGCGATCATCTGCTCGGCGACGGTGAGCACCAGGGCGACCCGGTCGTGGTGGTCGACCTCGATGAACCGCTTGATCTCCCGCTCGGTCAGCGTCGGCATCGCCGCGAAGAACCGGTAGTACTTCGACTGGGCGGAGACCTGCTCGTAGAAGGCCACCAGCAGGGCGGAGTCGTCGGCGGAGATCGGGCGCAGGTGAGCGGTGCCGCCGTCCCGGAGGAGCACGTCGGCCTCCCAGTGCGTGGGATAGGGACGGGGCAGCCCCGGCTGCGCGGGTGCCTCCTGGGCGGACGACGACTCTCCCTGGCTCACCGGACGAATCTATCCTTCCCGCCCCCCGGCGGCGTGCCCCCCGCCGGGCGGGAGTCGGCTCAGGGACAATGCGCCAGTGGCACGCCGAAGCACTCCGACCCCCCTTCCCGACGACTTCGAGGAGCACATCGTCGACATCGATGTCGGCGACGAGATGCGGGCGAGCTTCCTCGAGTACGCCTACTCGGTGATCTACAGCCGGGCCCTGCCGGACGCCCGGGACGGACTGAAGCCGGTGCAGCGGCGGATCCTGCACACCATGGGCGAGATGGGTCTGCGTCCCGACCGCGGGCACGTGAAGTCGGCCCGGGTGGTCGGTGAGGTGATGGGTCGGCTGCACCCGCACGGCGACAGCGCGATCTACGACGCCCTGGTGCGCATGGTGCAGCCCTGGTCGCTGCGGCTGCCGATGATCGACGGGCACGGGAACTTCGGGTCCCCCGACGCCGGGCCCGCCGCGATGCGGTACACCGAGTGCCGGATGGCCGCGGCGGCGATGCCCATGGTGACCTCGATCGACGAGGACACCGTCGACTTCAAGCCCAACTACGACTCCCGCGAGCTCGAGCCCACGGTGCTGCCCGCCGCCATCCCCAGCCTGCTGGTCAACGGCGCGTCGGGGATCGCGGTCGGCATGGCCACCAACATGGCCCCGCACAACCTCGTCGAGGTGGTCCAGGCGCTCCGGCACCTCATCACCCACCCGTCGGCCGACCTGGACGCGCTGATGCGCTTCGTGCCCGGCCCCGACCTGCCGACCGGCGGGAAGATCATCGGCCTGGACGGGGTCCGGGACGCCTACGAGACCGGCCGCGGGTCGTTCAAGATGCGAGCCACCGCCAGGATCGAGAGCGTCACCCCGCGCCGCAAGGGCATCGTCGTCACCGAGCTGCCCTACGGGGTCGGCCCCGAGAAGGTGATCGAGCGGATCAAGGTGCTCGTGCAGGGCAAGAAGCTCCAGGGCATCTCCGACGTCAAGGACCTGACCGACCTGGAGAAGGGGCTCCGGCTGGTCATCGAGGTCAAGAACGGCTTCCACCCCGAGGCGATCCTCGAACAGCTCTACCGGATGACCCCGATGGAGGACTCCTTCGGGATCAACAACGTGGCCCTGGTCGACGGGCAGCCGCGCACGCTGGGCCTCAAGCAGCTGCTGGAGGTCTACCTCCAGCACCGGTACGACGTGGTCCGCCGCCGGTCTGCGTTCCGGCGCACGAGGGCGGCCGACCAGCTGCACCTCGTCGAGGGGCTGCTGCTGGCCATCGTGGACATCGACGAGGTCATCCAGCTGATCCGCGCCAGCGACAGCGCCGCGGAGGCCCGCGACCGGCTCCGCTCGGTCTTCGACCTCTCCGAGCTGCAGGCCAACCACATCCTGGACCTCCAGCTGCGCCGGCTCACCCGGTTCTCCCGGATCGAGCTGGAGAGGCAGCAGACCGAGCTGGAGCGGACCATCGCCGCGCTCGACGAGATCCTCTCCGACGAGAGGCGGCTGCGGACCGTGGTCTCCGAGGAGCTGGCCGAGGTCGCCAAGGCGCACGGGAGCCCGCGGCGGACCGTGCTGCTCCAGTCCGCCGGGCAGCCGTCGGCGACCGCGGTGCCGCTGGAGGTCAGCGACGACCCGTGCTTCGTGCTGCTCTCCTCCGCCGGCCTCCTCGCGCGCACCACCGACGCCGAGGGGGTCGGCGCCGAGGGCGACCGTGCCAACCACGACGTGGTCGTCTCCGCCGTGCCCGCGACCGCTCGGGGCCAGGTGGGCGTGCTCACCACGGGTGGACGCCTGGTGCGGCTCGACGTCCTCGACCTGCCCACGCTGCCGCCGACGGCCAACGCGCCGCACCTGCAGGGCGGTGCGCCCCTGAGCACGTTCCTGGCCCTGGAGGGCGCGGAGCGGGCCCTGTCGTTGTGCACGCTGACCGACGAGGGACCGGGGCTGGCCCTGGGGACCCGCCAGGGCACGGTGAAGCGGGTCAACCCCGAGGTCCTGGGCCGCGACTCCTGGGAGGTGATCCGCCTGGCGGACGGCGACGAGGTCGTCGGCGCGCTCGAGCTGACGACCGGTGAGGAGCAGCTCTGCTTCGTCACCAGCGACGCGCAGCTGCTGCACTTCTCCGCCGCCGGGGTGCGTCCGCAGGGCCGAAGCGGCGGCGGGATGGCCGGGATCCGGCTGGCTCCGGGTGCCGAGGTGGTGTTCTTCGGCGCCGTCGTCGCCGACCCGGACACCGTGCTGGTCACCGTCTCCGGCACCCGCTCCGCGCTGCCCGGCACCGAGCCGGGGTCGGTCAAGGTCACCCCGTTCGCGGAGTACCCGGCCAAGGGACGCGCCACCGGCGGCGTGCGCTGCCACCGCTTCCTCAAGGGCGAGGACGCCCTGGTCGTCGCCTGGGCCGGCCACGGCCCCGCCCGGGCGGCCGCGGAGTCCGGGGCCCCGGTCGACCTGCCGGCCCCCGAGGGCCGGCGCGACGGCTCGGGGACCCCGCCCGCCCAGCCGCTGGTCGCGGTCGCCGGACCGGTGGCGAGGGCGCTGCATGGGGGGTCTGAGAGGCTGGTCCCATGACCGCCTCGCACCCGGGCCGACGAGCCCGTCCGACCCTCGCCCTGCTCGCGGCCGGGCTGCTGCTGGGGGTCTCGGCGTGCAGCGGCGACAGCTCCACGACCCCCGAGCAGACCCCGGAGGACATCCTCGGTGCGGCCAGGCAGGCCCTCGACGACACCTCCGGAGTGACCGTCTCCCTGACCACCGAGGCCCTCCCCGACGGCGTCGACGGAGTGCTGGACGCCACGGGCACGGGCACCCACGCCCCGGCCTTCGACGGCAGTATCAAGGTGCTCATCAACGGACTGAGCGTCGACGTCCCGGTGGTCGCGGTCGACGGCCTGGTCTACGCCAAGCTCCCCTTCACCCTCCGGTACGCCGAGATCGACCCCGGCGACTACGGCGCACCGGACCCCGCCGACCTGCTCGCCACCGAGGGCGGGGTCTCCTCGTGGCTGACCGCCGCGACCGGGGTCACCGAGGGCGACCAGGTCCGCGACGGCGACCAGGTGCTCACCTCGTACTCGGGCTCGGTCCCCGGCGACGCGATCGCCTCGGTGATCCCCAGCGCGGACGACACCGCCACCTTCGAGGCGACCTTCGAGATCGACGACGGCGGCCGGCTGACCAGCGCCGACGTCACCGGACCGTTCTACGGCGACCAGGGTGAGGTCGACTACACCCTCACCTTGGCCGACTACGGCACCGAGAAGGACATCACCGCGCCGTGAGCGGCCCCGGGAGCCGGGTCGAGGACACCGGATGACGGTCGTCGAGCCCGACCGGACCGCGCGGACGCTGCTGGGGCTGGCGGCGGTCGCGGTGGCTTTCGCGGCCGCCGACACCTACGTCGTGGTCCTCGCCCTCCCGGACATGATGGAGTCCGCGGGGCTGTCGGCCGACGACCTCCAGCGGGCGGCGCCGATCGTGTCCGGCTTCCTGCTCGGGTACGTCGCGGTCCTGCCGCTGATCGGGCGGATCGCGGACCTGCGTGGTCGGCTGCCGGTGCTGGTCGGCTCGCTGGTGGTCTTCGCCCTCGGCTCCCTGGTCACCGCCGCGGCCTACGACCTGCCGTCGATGGTGGCCGGCCGTTTCCTCCAGGGGGTCGGCGGCGGTGGGCTGGTGCCCGCCACCCTGGCGCTGGTCGCGGACCTGTACCCCCGCCACCGCCGCGGTGTCCCCCTGGGCGTCGTGGGTGCGGTGCAGGAGCTCGGCAGCGTCCTGGGTCCGTTGTACGGCGCCGTCGTGCTGGCCGTGGGCTCCTGGCGCGACATCTTCTGGCTCAACCTCGCCGTCGGCCTGGTCCTCGCTGCCGTCCTGCGCGCGACGCGTGGCCGGGCCGGGCTGACGACGGGCGGCCCAGCCCCGACGCACCGGCTCGACCTGGTCGGCGGCGCGCTCGCGGCGCTCGCGCTGGCCGGGCTGCTGCTCGTGCTGCTCGAGCCCGACGTGCTCACCTCGGGCGTCACGCTCGGACTGGGGTTCCTGCCGGTCGTCGGGGAGAGCCGCTGGCTCACTCCGGTGGCGCTCGGCACCGGCGCCGCGGCGGTCCTGCTGGTCGCGCGACTGCTGACCGCTCGCCGTCCCCTGGTCGACCTCCGGTCCTGGGCCCGGGTCGCCGGACACATCGACCTGGTCGGCACAGCACTGCTCTCCGCAGCGCTGGGCGGCGTGATCCTCGCCTTCGCCACCGCCGACCCCGAGGTGCAGGTGTTCTCCCCGGCCGGGCCGTGGCTCCTGGCCGGGAGCGCGGTGGCCGGGGCCGGGTTCGTCTGGCGCAACCGCCGCGCGGAGCACCCGCTGGTCCCGCCCGGCGCGCTGGCCGCGCGGCCGGCCTGGGGCTCCCTGGCGGTGAGCTTCTTCGTCGGCGCGGCGCTCATCGCCGCACTGGTCGACATCCCCGTCTTCGCCCGGGTCACCGTCTACGACGACTCCCAGCTGGCTGCCGCGCTGGTGCTGGTCCGGTTCCTCGTCGCTCTGCCGGTCGGCGCCCTGCTCGGCGGCTGGCTGACCCAGCGGGCGCCGGCAGGGCTGGTCGCCGCCGGCGGCATGGTCCTGGCCTGCGCCGCGTTCCTGCTCATGTCCCGGTGGGGGCTGGAGACCCTCACGCACCCCTCGGCCACGGTCCCCCTGGTGCTGGCCGGGCTCGGCTTCGGGCTGGCGCTCGCGCCGGTGAACGCCGCCCTGCTCGCCACCACCCACGACGCCGTGCACGGTGTGGCGAGCGCCCTGCTGGTGGTGGCCAGGACCGTCGGCATGCTGGTGGGCATCAGCGTGCTGACCACCGTGGGCCTGCGTCGCTACTACGCGGGGGTCGACCTGCCCTCGCCGATGGAGGTGTGCGGGGCCGGGGTCAGCCGCTGCGACGCCTTCAGCCTGCTCCTGCGGGAGGCCGGGCTGACCCAGCTCCAGACCATCTTCGTCGGCGCAGCCGTCAGCTGTGCCATCGCGGCGCTCCTGGCGCTGGTGCTGCTCCGCGGCGCGGACACCCGGCACGCTGACGCCCACGGCTTCCCCGGACACCTCGCATGAGCACCGCCGGGAACCCGGGGCCGGGGGGGCGCTGCTCGGTGCGGTCCGAGGCGACCGGTGAGCAGCTGGCCGGGACCGCTCCCCCGGCAACCGCCTGGGTGGCGCTGGAGCAGCCCGGACCGTGGGGCGCGAAGGCGTTCACCGCCAGCCACCTCGACCCGACCCTCGGCGCCGCCCTGGAGGCAGCGGCCGGCGCGGCCGGGGTCCGCCCCTGCCTGATCCGGCCCCCGGGCCGGCACGCGGACACCCTGGACGGCTCCGGGCCGCGCCGGGTGCTGGTCGCCTCCTGCGTCCCGGGCCGGGTCTGGCTCCTCGACGGCCGGGTGGACGACCCGGCCCGCCTCGGCGACCTGGACTGGGCAGCGGCCGCCGCGGGCGACCTGGACGGCGTACGCCGCAGCCTGCCGGAGCTGACCGCCTCCGTCTCGACCCACCTGTTGGTGTGCACCAACGGCACCCGCGACGTCTGCTGCGCCCTGGTCGGCCGTCCCGTGGCGGCCGAGGCGGCCGCCCTGCTGCCCGGCCGGGTGTGGGAGGTGACCCACACCTCGGGCCACCGCTTCGCGCCGACCGCCGTGCTGCTGCCGCACGGGACCCTGCACGGCCGTCTCGACGCCGCCGCGGCACGGACGCTGCTGGTCGAGGCCGACGCCGGGCGCACGGTCCTGTCCGGCCACCGCGGCAGCTCGGCCTGGGCCGCGGCCGGCCAGGTGGCCGAGCTGGCGGTGCGGGAGGCGACCGGGGAGCTCGCCCTGGGTGTGCTCACCGTCGAGGGGGCCGCGACGAGCTGGACGGTCCGGCACCGCGACGGCAGGGCCTGGTCGGTGGAGGTGACCAGCGAGGCCACCGCGCACTACCGCCCCGAGTCGTGCGCGAAGGCACCGGTGCCGGTGCTCCGGTGGGTGGTGGGGGCGCTGGTCACCGCCTGAGACGGGCGGTTCCCGGTCCGCCGGGAGTTCGCTAGCGTCTGTGCGGTGAGCGACGACTTCGACGACCTGCTGGAGGCGAACCGACGGTTCGCCGACGACTTCAACCTTTCCGGCTTCGACGGCGTCGCCCACGCGGGCGTCGCCATCGTCACCTGCATGGACTCCCGGATCGACCCGCTGCGGATGGTCGGGCTGGAGCCCGGGGACGCCAAGATCTTCCGGAACCCCGGTGGGCGGGTGACCGAGCAGGCCCTCGAGGCCCTGGTGCTCGGCGTCCACCTGCTCAACGTGGAGCGGGTGATGGTGATCCCGCACACGCGCTGCGCGATGGCCTCGAGCTCCGAGGCCGAGCTGCGGGACCGGGTCGGCGCCTCGATGGGCACCGACGCCACCTGGCAGCGCTTCCACGTGGTCGAGGACCAGCACGCCGCGCTCGCCGAGGACGTGCGCCGGGTCCGCACGCACCCGCTCATCCCTGAGCGCGTGGCGGTCGGCGGGTTCCTCTACGACGTCGACACCGGGCTGCTCACCACGCTGGTGTGAGCCGGGTCGGGCTCGACCCGGTCAGGCGTCGATCCGGTCAGGCGTCGATCAGCTCGGCGTCGATCTCGTAGGCGCCCTGGACGATGAACTCCTTGCGGGGAGCCACCTCGCTGCCCATCAGCAGCTCGAACACGGTCGCCGCCGCGGCGGCGTCGTCGACGGTGATCCGCCGCAGCGTGCGCTTCCGCGGGTCCATCGTGGTCTCGGCCAGCTGGTCGGCGTCCATCTCGCCGAGCCCCTTGTAGCGCTGGACCGGGTCCTTCCAGCGCAGTCCCTTCTTCGTCAGCTCGGCCAGCTTCCGCTGGAGCTCGTCGTCGGAGTAGGTGTAGACGTAGCGCGCCATCCCCTTCTTGGGGTTGGTCAGCTCGACCCGGTGCAGCGGCGGGACCGCGGAGAAGACCCTGCCGGAGGTGATCAGGTCGGGCATGTACTTGAAGAACAAGGTGGCCAGCAGGCAGCGGATGTGGGCGCCGTCGGAGTCCGCGTCGGCCATGAAGACGATCCGACCGTAACGGGCCTGATCGATGTCGAACGTCCGCCCTGACCCTGCCCCCACCACCTGGATGATCGAGGCGCACTCGGCGTTCTTGAGCATGTCGCCGACCGACGCCTTCTGCACGTTGAGGATCTTGCCCCGGATCGGCAGGAGCGCCTGGAACTCGGAGTTCCGGGCCAGCTTGGCGGTGCCGAGCGCCGAGTCGCCCTCCACGATGAACAGCTCGGTGCGCTCGTTGTCGCCGGAGCGGCAGTCGGCGAGCTTGGCTGGCAAGGCCGAGGACTCCAGGGCGTTCTTGCGACGCTGGTTGTCGCGCTGCTGGCGCGCCGCGAGCCGGGTCCGGGACGCGTTGGCGACCTTCTCCAGGACCACCTTCGCCTGCGCCTTCTCGGTCCGCTTGGTCGAGGTCAGGAACGCCTTGAGCTCCGCGGCCACCACCTTGCGCACGATCGAGCGGGCAGCCGGGGTGCCCAGGACCTCCTTGGTCTGGCCCTCGAACTGCGGCTCGGCCAACCGCACGGTGACCACCGCGGTGAGCCCTTCGAGGACGTCGTCCTTGACCACGTCGGGCTCGGCCACCTTGAGCGTCTTGGACTCGCGCAGGGCGTCGTTGAAGGTGCGGGTCACCGCGGCCTCGAAGCCGCTGACGTGGCTGCCGCCCTTGGGGGTGGCGATCACGTTGACGTAGGAGCGCACCTCGGTGTCGTAGCCGGTCCCCCAGCGCAGGGCCACGTCGACCTGCAGGTTGCGCTCGACGTCCTGCGGGCTCATGTGTCCGTGCTCGTCGAGCAGCGGGACGGTCTCGGTGAACCGGTCCTCGCCCCGCAGGCGGAGCACCTCGGTCACCGGCTCGTCCCGCGCCAGGAACTCGCAGTACTCGGTGATGCCGCCGTCGTGCTTGAACCGCTCCTCGACGACCTGCTCGCCCCGGGTGTCGCGGATCACCAGCTCGAGGCCGGGGACGATGAAGGAGGTCTGCCGTGCCCGGGCGGCGAGGTCCTCGAAGACGAAGGTCGCGTCCTTGGTGAACACCTGCTGGTCGGGCCAGAACCGGATCCGGGTGCCGGTACGACCCTTGGCGACGCGCTTGCCCTTGTGCAACCCGGACTGCGGGGTGAACGTGCTCGCCGCTCCCGGGCCGTCGAAGACTCCTGGAGCGCCGCGCCGGAAGGACATGTGCTGGGTGGCCGACCCGCGGTCCACCTCGACGTCCAGCCGGGCGGACAGCGCGTTGACCACCGAGGAGCCGACCCCGTGCAGGCCACCGGTGGCGTTGTACGAGCCGCCGCCGAACTTGCCGCCCGCGTGCAGCTTGGTGAAGACGACCTCGACGCCGGACAGCCCGGTCTTCGGCTCCTTGTCCACGGGGATGCCCCGGCCGTCGTCGTGGACCTCCGCCGAGCCGTCGGGGTGCAGGGTCACGTCGATCGTGGTGCAGACGCCGGCGAGCGCCTCGTCCACCGAGTTGTCGATGATCTCCCACAGGCAGTGCATGAGTCCCCGGGTGTCGGTGGAGCCGATGTACATGCCGGGGCGCTTCCGCACCGCTTCGAGGCCCTCGAGGACCAGCAGGTGCTGAGCGTTGTAGGTGTTGTCGATGACCGCCTCCGAGGTCCGGGTGAGTGCGTGGCGAATGTACCTTCGGACCCGTGCCGCGCGGCGTACCCGGTGGTAAGCATCACGATGTCGTACCGAAACAGGCGCGAATCTCACAGGTCGGGCGCGGTTTCGCCGATAGGTTGGTCAGCACCGTCACACTGGAGGGACCCATCCGAGCTTCCGTGGCCGTCGAACGATCCTGTGACACGGCACACCGAGTCTCACCGGGAGATGTAGCACCAGGCGGGAAGGTCCGCCGTGTTTGGATTGTTGCGTCAACGGAGACGTCGAAGGAACCATCCGGATTCCACAGGGACGTCATGATGTTCGAAGGAAGGAAGGCCCCCGTGACCACTGCCGTCGCACCCAGCCCCTTGACCGCCGCCGATCGGTGTGACCGATGCGGCGCCCAGGCCTACCTCCGCGTCCACCTCACCACCGGAGGTGAGCTGTTCTTCTGCGCCCACCACGCCCGCGAGCACGGCGAGAAGCTGCGGACCGTCGCGGTCAACGTCCACGACGAGACCAGCAAGCTGCTCGACCCGCCCGCGGTGGCCGCCGAGGGCGACCACTGACCGGCGCCGCGCCGCACGACCACCACGAGACCCCGGCCGACGGCCGGGGTCTCGTGCTGTCCGGTCGCCCTCCTGGGGGTGAGAGGGTGGCGCGATGAGCTCCCTCGACCTGCTCACCGGTCTAGCCATCGCCGTCGGTGTCGTCGGGGTGGTGGTGCCCCTGCTGCCGGGCACCCTGCTGGTCGGTGCCGCCGTCGTGGTCTGGGCGGTCCTCGTGGACGAGCCCCTCGGCTGGGTCTGCGCGGGGGTCGTGCTCGCGGTGCTGGCGCTCGGCACCGCCGTGAAGTACGCCGTCCCGGGCCGCCGGCTGCGGGCCCAGGGGGTGCCTGGCCGCACGCTGCTCGCGGGCGCTGCCCTGGGCGTGGTCGGCTTCTTCGTCGTGCCGGTGCTCGGTCTCGTCGCCGGGTTCGTCCTGGGCGTCTACCTCGCCGAGCTCGGACGTCTGGGGCGGGAGGCCGCCTGGCCGGCCACCGTCTTCGCCTTGCGCGCCGTCGGTCTGTCGATCCTCATCGAGCTCGCCGCCGCCTTGCTCGCCTCAGCGGTCTGGCTCGTCGGCGCGGTCGCCACCTGATGGCCGTCCTGCTCGCCCTGCTGTCCGCCCTCGCCTACGGCACCTCCGACTTCCTCGGCGGCCTGGTCAGCCGAAGGACCGGTGCCTGGTCGGTCGCCGTGGTGGTCCAGGCCTCCGCGATGGTGAGCACCTTCGCCGCCGCCGGCTTCGTCGGCGGCTCGCCCACCCTGGACGACCTGGCCTGGGGGGCCTTGGCCGGAGTGGGCTCCGGCACCGGAGTGGGCTTCCTCTTCCGCGGCCTGTCGTCGGGTCGGATGAGCGTGGTCGCGCCGCTGTCCGCGGTCGGCTCCGCGCTGGTCCCGGTCGGAGTGGCCCTGAGCCTCGGCGAGCGGCCGGGCCTGTGGGTGGGGGTGGCGGTCATGTTGGCGCTGCCGGGCATCTGGCTGGTGGCCGGGGAGGCCAGCGACCCCGCGGGTGGTCCCCGACCGGCCGGGCGCCGCTCCTCCGGGGTGTTGGACGGCGCCCTCGCCGGGCTGGGCTTCGGTGCGATGTTCGCCGCGCTGGGCCAGGTGCCGGACGGCGCCGGCCTGTGGCCCCTGGGGCTCACCCAGACCGCCTCCACGCTCACCGTAGTGGGCTTGGCCACGGTGCTGGGGGCACCGTGGCGGCCCGCGGGGACCGCCTTCTGGGCGCTGCCTGCGGGCCCGCTGGGTGCGCTCGCGGTGATCGCCTTCCAGCTCGCTGCGCAGAGCGGGCTGCTCACCGTGGCCGCCGTGCTCGCGGCGCTCTACCCCGCTGCCACCATCCTGCTCGCCGTGCTGGTGCTCCACGAGCGCGTGCACCGGCGCCAGGGCATCGGGCTGCTGTTGTGCGCGGGCACGGTGGCACTGGTGAGCCTGAGGTGAACGGCCGTGCAGCCGGCACCACGCCGGGACGCGGCCCCCAAAAGGGGTGAACCCCCGCTCGCGTGGGAGAACACGAGCGGAGGTTCTATGGGGCTCTAGGACCGAGACCGAACACCCCTGAACAGTCCGCGGCATGGACCCCCACCACCAAGGATCCTAGGCGACATCGCTCGCGGAGGCGTCATCCGACCGAAACCTTGACGTAGCCACGCCGATGTCGGGCCCTCCGACCCGGGTCATCCGGGACGTCAGTCCAGGTAGTCGCGCAGGACCTGCGACCGGCTGGGGTGCCGCAGCTTGGACATCGTCTTGGACTCGATCTGCCGGATCCGCTCCCGGGTGACCCCGTAGACCTTGCCGATCTCGTCCAGCGTCTTCGGCTGGCCGTCGGTGAGCCCGAAGCGCATGGAGACCACCCCTGCCTCGCGCTCGGAGAGGGTGTCGAGCACCGCGTGCAGCTGCTCCTGGAGCAGGGTGAAGGAGACCGCGTCCGCGGGAACGATGGCCTCGGAGTCCTCGATGAGGTCTCCGAACTCGCTGTCGCCGTCCTCACCGAGGGGCGTGTGCAGCGAGATCGGCTCACGGCCGTACTTCTGCACCTCGATGACCTTCTCCGGGGTCATGTCGAGCTCCTTGGCGAGCTCCTCCGGCGTGGGCTCGCGACCCAGGTCCTGCAGCATCTGGCGCTGGACCCGGGCGAGCTTGTTGATGACCTCCACCATGTGGACCGGGATCCGGATGGTGCGGGCCTGGTCGGCCATCGCGCGGGTGATCGCCTGACGGATCCACCAGGTGGCGTACGTCGAGAACTTGTAGCCCTTGGTGTAGTCGAACTTCTCCACGGCGCGGATCAGACCCAGGTTGCCCTCCTGGATGAGGTCGAGGAAGAGCATCCCGCGACCGGTGTAGCGCTTGGCCAGCGAGACCACGAGCCGGAGGTTCGCCTCGAGCAGGTGGTTCTTGGCGCGCCGACCGTCCTCGGAGATCCACTCCAGCTCCTCGTGGACCTTGGCGGTGATCTTGCCGCCCTTGGCGAGCTTCTCCTCCGAGAAGAGGCCGGCCTCGATGCGCTTGGCCAGCTCGACCTCCATCTCGGCGTTGAGCAGCGGAACCTTGCCGATCTGCTTGAGGTAGTCCTTGACCGGGTCGGCCGTGGCGCCGGCGACCATCACCTGCTGGATCGGCTCGTCGGTGTCGTCGGCGGCGGAGATGACGAAGCCCTTGGACTCGTCCTCCTCCTCCTTCAGGGTCGGGTCCTGGGTGAGGTCCTTCTCGAACTCCTCGTCCGGGATGTCCGGCAGCACCTTCTTGCCGTCGGCGCCGACCGCGGCCGGCTCGGCCGGTGCTGCGGCCGCCTTGGCGGCCGCACGCTTCGCTGCTGCGGTCTTGGCGGGCGCCTTGGCGGCGGGGGCCGCGGTGGCCTCGGCGTCGGCCGACTCGGCGGACTTCGCCGCGGTCTTCTTGGCTGCCGCGGAGGTGACCTTCTTGGCGGTCGACGTGGCAGCCGCGACGCGCTTGCGGCCGGTGTCGGCGGCGGTCACCGAGACCGACACACCTTCTTCGCTCAGAAGCTTGAGCAGCGCCCGCAGGTGCTGGGGGGAGATGCCGGCGGAGTCCGTGGTCTGGCGCACGGCATCGGCGGAGACCTCTCCGACGGTCTTGCCGAGCTTGATCAGGGCAACGACATCAGGGTGGGCCAGAGCCTCGGCGGGCAGCTTGCGGGACGTGCTCGCTGACACGAACTACCTCTCGTCGAAGGATGCGGGGCGCGGCAGGTCCCGCAGTCGTCAAGTGCCGCACAGTCATTGTGGCATGGGCTTCCCAGATTCCAAGCCGCCGGTCTCCCGGCGGCCCTGGCCGCCCCGAGATCGTGACGGTCAGCCTGCTGCTGCGGCGCGCTTCTTCTGCTGCTTGAACGCCCGGACCTTCTCCAGCGACCCCTGGTCCACCACGTCGGCGACCGACCGGAACGAGCCGGTCTCGCTGTAGTCGCCGGCGGCCTGCTCCCAGCCGTCCGGGCGAACCCCGAGCCGCTTGGCCAGGAGGGCGACGAAGATCTGTGCCTTCTGCTTCCCGAAGCCGGGAAGGGCGGTGAGTCGGCGCAGCAGGTCTGCTCCCGTCTCGGCCTCCGTCCACAGCCGCGCGGTGTCACCGTCGTACTGCTCCACCACGAGGGCGGCAAGGGCCTGGACCCGGGCTGCCATCGAACCCGGGAAACGGTGGATCGCCGGGGTGCGGCTGCACAGCGCGACGAACTCCTCCGGGTCGGCCTCGGCGACCGCCGACGGCTCGAGCGAGCCGAACCGCTCGAGGATCTTGGCCGGTCCCGCGAAGGCCCGCTCCATGGGGAACTGCTGGTCGAGCATCATGCCGACCAGGAGCGCGAACGGGTGGTCGTCCAGGACGGCGTCGCTTGCCGGGTCGCCGGTGATCTGTAGTCCCATGGACCGAGTATCTCCCACCCCCGGCGACCGGGTGGTCGGCCGCACTGCCGAGGGTCTGACGGGCCGAGGAGGGACCCTCCTCGCGACTAGCATGCAGAGGTGGCCTCCCGACACGGTGCTCCGAACGCCGCAGGGCCCGACCCGGCGACGAGGGGTGGACCGAGCGCGGTCGACGTGCGTCTCGCCGAGCTGCGGACCCGGTACACCCGGGTCCAGCCCACGGAGCTGGCGGCGGCGATGGCCACCGGTGCGCTGGTGGTCGACACCCGGCCCGTCGAGCAGCGCCGCCGCGACGGGGCGCTCCCCGGCGCCTGGGTCGTCGACCGCAACGTCCTGGAGTGGCGGCTCGATCCCACCTCGCCCCACCGGATCGCCCCGGCCACCCACGAGACCCGCATCATCCTGGTCTGCAACGAGGGGTACAGCTCCACCCTTGCCGCGGCCTCCCTGCAGCGCCTCGGACTGAGCCACGCGACCGACCTTGTCGACGGCTACCAGGGGCTGGTGGCCGCCGGCCTGCTGGAGCCGCTGCGCGACCGAGCGCCGCGTCCCAGCGCCGCGACCGGCGCCGCGACCGGCACCTCGACCGGCACCTCGACCGGCACCGAGGTGCGGTAGCCCCACTCGCGACCTGTGGAGAGTCGTCCGTGGCGCACATCCGGCTCGGGCAGACTGCCGGGGTGCCCGAGCCCGTTGCTCCTGACGCCCGTGCCCTCGCCGGCGGCGCCACCCGCGTCGATCTGCGCGCCGCGCTCCGGCTGGAGGTGGCGGCCTTCCGCCAGGCCGAGCGTCGACGGGTCTTCCCGCCCTCGGTCCAGGTCGGGGTGCCGGCCGCCGGGCGGATCGGCGTCGCGGTGGAGCTGCCGCGGTCCCGGCCGGCCGACGCCGGGCTGCGCCGCGACCTCGTCTGTGGCCTGCTCGACCGGCACGCCGCCACGACACCGTCGGGAACGACGTACGCCTGGGTGACCCGACCGGGGTCCCAGGAGGTCCACGACGAGGACCTGTCCTGGCTTGCCGCCGCCCGATGGGCCTTCGGCGCCAAGGGCACTGCCTGCGGGGGCTTCTGGTCGCTGACCCGGAGCGGGTGGCTCGACGTGGTGACCGGGGAGTCCCGCAGCTGGCGCCGGCTGCGGCTGTGAGGACTGTGCGGACCGGGAGGAAGGCGGCGTGGTCGTCGTTCAGTCCCAGGTGTGCACCGGCTCGTTGGTGTGCATCCGCTGCCGGTAGTCGCCCAGGACCCGGCGGATCACCTCGTGCCGGTCGCCCTCGCCGGACCGGGCCTGGACCTGGCCGACGAACCAGGAGGCGCCGTTGCGTCCGGTCAGGCAGCGCTGCTCGATGACGTCGAGGAGCGCGCCGGACTCGGCGTCGGAGACCCCCCACGCCTGGAGACCGGCGGCGGCCATCGGGAGCAGCCGCCGCACCACCAGCTCGGTGGCCGGCACCTGCCCCACTCCCGGCCAGTAGACCTGGGCCTCGATGCCGGCCTGCGCCGCGACGTGGAAGTTCTCCTCGGCGGCGGGGAAGGACATCTGCGACCAGACCGGCCGCTCCTGCTCGGCCAGGGAGCGGACCAGGCCGAAGTAGAACGCCGCGTTGGCGATCGTGTCGACGACGGTGGGACCGGCAGGAAGCACCCGGTTCTCCACCCGTACGTGGGGGACGTCGTCGACCACGTCGTAGACCGGACGGTTCCAGCGGTAGATCGTGCCGTTGTGCAGTCGCAGCTCGTCGAGCCGCGGGGTGCCGCCGTCGTCGAGCACCGCCGCCGGGTCCTCGTCGGAGAGCACCGGGAGCAGCGCCGGGAAGTAGCGGACGTTCTCCTCGAAGAGGTCGAAGATCGAGGTGATCCACCGCTCCCCGAACCAGACGCGGGGACGGACCCCCTGGGTCTTGAGCTCCTCGGCCCGGGTGTCGGTGGCCTGCTCGAACAGCGCGATCCGGGTCTCTCGCCACAGCTCTCTGCCCAGGAGGTACGGCGAGTTCGCGCCGACGGCGAGCTGGAGGCTGCTGATCGCCTGCGAGGCGTTCCAGTACGCCGGGAAGTTCTCCGGGCTGACCTGGACGTGCAGCTGGGTGCTGGTGCAGGCGGCCTCGGGTGCGATCGAGTCGGCGGTGAACAGCAGCCGCTCCGGCCCCCGCACGTCGAGCACGATGTCCTCGCCCCGGGCGGCGAGGATCTCGTCGCTGAGCAGCTGGTAGCGCGGGTTCGCGCTCAGCGCCTCCCGCTCGAGATGGTGCTCGGCGAGGGTCGGCAGGATGCCGATCATCACCAGGTGGGCGCCGACCTCCTGCGCCGCCTGCTCAGCGGCGTTCAGGCTGTTGCGCACCCCCTCGGCGAACGCGGTGATCCCGGACTCGGACAGCCGGTGCGGGGCGACGTTGATCTCGAGGTTGAACTTGCCGAGCTCGGTCTGGAAGTTGGGGTCCCCGACCCGCTCCAGCACCTCGAGGTTGCGCAGCGCGGGCTCCTCGTCCTCGTCCACGAGGTTCAGCTCGATCTCCAGGCCGGTCGCCGGCTGGTCGGCATCGAAGCGCGAGGCGGTCAGCATCCGTTCCAGCACGTCGAGGCAGGCCCGCACCTTCATCCGGTACCGCGTGCGGTCCTCAC
The DNA here is from genome assembly GCA_963784485.1 of uncultured Actinomycetota bacterium. Taxonomy (GTDB): domain Bacteria; phylum Actinomycetota; class Actinomycetes; order Propionibacteriales; family Nocardioidaceae; genus Marmoricola_A. Next base: position 42,171 of record CAWARH010000006.1, read on the forward strand.
GGGTGAACGACTGCTGCTCGACCTCCGTACCCATGGCAGACACCCTAGGGCCCGCTGCGAAGACCGGACAGGTGCTGCAGCGGCGCTGGGACGCGCACCGGTCACGGCCGGGGCCGGGCGGTGCCTCTCCGGTCCGCCGAGAGCGGGAGGCCGCCGACGTCCACCGGGACCCACACCGACGGGGGGACACCTCCCTCCAGTGCCTGAGCGACGAGGTCGGCCAGCGTGTGTCCTGGGTCGGCCCTGCGGCACCGCTCCACCGCGCACCACGCCAGCGCACCGTTTCCGGACAGCCAGGCACTGAAGGCGAGCAGCCCGGCCGGGGCCGCCACCAGTCCTTGCGGGCTCATCCGCACGAGGCCGGTCCACAGCCGGACGTGGCCCTCGGCGACCGGACGCTCGATCGCGGCCCACACCACGTCACGCACGTCGCGGTGCTGCACGCCTCGAAGCAGCCGCGCGGCGTCACCCACCCCGGGCGGCGCGTCGGCCGCGGCCGACCGGACGGCCAGTGCCCGCAGCCAGGCGGCCTCGGCGGCCAGGGCCCTCCGCCCGGCCGGCAGCGCCCCCAGCGCGGCGTGCTCGGCCGCGACCTGGGCCAGCAGGGCGTCCTCCCGAGGCGACAGCGAGCCCACCAGGGCCTCCCGGTTGTCGAGGGTCACCCTGCCCTCGAGCACCCCCTGCACGGTGAGCGGGTGGCAGGACAGGTCGTAGGGCTCCCCCACGTCGTCGGCGGGCCCCTGCGGGTCGCCGACCTGGAACCAGCGGCGCCCGTCGGCACGGAGGCTGAGGAGGACCGGCACCCCGATGCCGGCCAGCGCCTCCGCGAGGGCGTGCAGGGCGCGGGCAGCCCGGGTGGGGTGGTCGGTGTACGCGACGAGCATGGCGGTCTCCGCGCCGTTGCGCCTGACCGGTCCGAGGAGCTGCTGGACCACCGGGGCGATCGCCTCGGGCGCGTCCGGCAGGTCGATCCGGGCCTGGAACGGGGTCCCGTCGCAGCGACAGGTCACCAGGACCAGGGACTCCTCGGGGTGGAAGCCGAAGGTGAACGGCACGAGCGCGAGCAGGTCGACCGGGTGCCGCAGGACGAGGGGCCGGGCGGGCCGGTGGGTGAAGGGCGAGGGCGTCATGGGCTCAACCTGGCCGCCCGCGCCCTCGTCCGACGGCGGTGGGCCGCGCCTGGTGGACGGGGACCGCCGTGCCCGGGTTGGGGAGGCCCGGCGGCCGAGGTGACCGGCGGGTGAATGATGGCGGGATGCGCAGCGAGCCGACGGTCCTCCACGTCGACCTGGACGCGTTCTTCGCCGCCGTCGAGCAGCGCGACAAGCCGTCGCTGCGCGGCAAGCCGGTGGTCGTCGGCGGCGTGGGCGGGCGGGGCGTGGTCGCCACCGCGTCGTACGAGGCCCGGGTCTTCGGGGTGCGCTCGGCGATGTCGACCCGCGAGGCGAGGTCGCGGGCCCCGCACGCCGCGTACCTCGCGGGACGGCATGCGGTGTACCGGGCGACCAGCAGAGCCGTGATGGCCGAGCTGCGCGCCGTGTCCCCCCTGGTGGAGCCGCTCTCGCTGGACGAGGCGTTCGTCGACCTGGCCGCGGCCGGCCTGCCCGACCACTCCGTCGCCACGGTGACCGCGCTGGCCGAGCGGCTCAAGCAGCGGGTCCACGAGGTCTCCGGAGGCCTGACCGGGTCGGTAGGCATCGGGACCTCCAAGCTGATCGCCAAGATCGCCAGCGACCTGCGCAAGCCCGACGGGCTCGTGGTCATCGCACCCGGGACGGAGCAGGCGCTGCTGGACCCGCTGCCGGTCACCACGATCCCGGGGGTGGGACCCGCCACCGCCGAGCGGCTCCGCAGGCTGGGAGTGAGCACCGTGGCCGACCTGGCCGGGATCGCCGAGGCCGACCTGGTCTCGGTGGTGGGCCAGGCCCACGGTCAGGGGCTGTACCGGTTGGCCCGCGCCGATGACGACCGCCCCGTCGTCGCCGAGCGGGAGGCCAAGTCGATCAGCGTGGAGGGCACCTACGACACCGACCTGGTCGACAAGCGGCTCCTGCACGGGCTCCTCGAGCGCCAGGCCCGCACCGTGGCCGACCGGCTCCGCGCGTCCCGTCTGTCCGGGCGGACGGTGACGGTCAAGGTGCGGCTCCACGACTTCACCACCCACACCCGCTCGACGACGCTGGCCGCGCCCACCGACGACCCCCGGGTCGTGGTCCGGCTGGCACGCACGCTGCTCGGCGAGGTCGACACCGCCGGCGGGGTACGGCTCCTCGGGGTGGGGGTGTCGGGCCTGGCCGACTGGATCCAGGAGCACCTCTTCGACGACGAGGACGGCGACCGGGGCACCGAGACCGCGGGCGACCCGGACCCGGACGAGGACCGGGAGCTGCCCGAGGGGGCCCTGGACCGGTACACCAAGCGCACCGGGTGGTACCCCGGCATGGACGTCGCCCACGTGGAGCACGGCCGGGGGTGGGTCTGGGGAGCAGGAGTCGGCCGGGTGACGGTCCGCTTCGAGACCGCCGAGACCGGCCCGGGACCGGTGCGCACGTTCCGGTCCGACGACCCCGCACTGACCGCGTACCGCCACCCCGACCCGACCGAGGGGGACGATGCGGCCGTCGAGGTCGCGCAGGCCGGGCTCATCCCCCCGGCAGGAGACTGAACCCGACCCGCTCGCCGGGGCGGAGCTGGGCGCACCGGGCGACGTCCTCGGCCACCACCACCGCCACCACCGGGTAGCCACCGGTCGTCGGGTGGTCGGCGAGGAAGACCAGAGGCTGCCCGTCCGAGGACACCTGCACCGAGCCGAGCACCAGGCCCTCGCTGGGCAGCTCGCCCTCCCGGCTCCTGCGCAGGGCCGGACCGCTCAGCCGCATGCCGACGCGGTCGCTGTCCCTCGCGACGTCGTACGCCGAGGCGGCCAGCGCGGCCGCCCCGGAGACGAACCAGTCGGCCCGCGGGCCCGGCGTGCAGCGCAGCGTGACCGGTGCGCCGGGGGTGTCCGGGAGCGGGAGCCCCTCGGCGCCCGAGGGCTCCCCCTGCGGGGGCCCGACCGGCAGCACGTCCCCGGTGGCCAGGGGTCTCGGGCCCAGCCCGGACAGGGTGTCGGTGGCGCGGGAGCCGAGCACCGGCGGCACCGCGACGCCACCGGCCAGCGCGACGTAGGTGCGCACGCCCGCGACCGGTGCGCCGAGGGCGACCACGGCCCCGGCGGGCACCGTGAGCGCGACCGCGTGCGCGACGGCCCGCCCGTCGACGGTGGCCGGGCACCGGGCTCCGGTGAGCGCCAGGGTCAGGGCGGTGGGCACCGTGAGGCGCAGACCGCCCAGCACGCACTCCAGCACGGCCGCCGACGTGGCGTTGCCCACGAGGCGGTTGGCCAGCGTCGCAGCGGGCGGGTCGAGCCAGCCCGACCGGGGCACGCCGAGGTGCGCCAGGCCGGGACGTCCCGGGTCCTGCACCGTGGTGCCGGGGCCGGGGTCCAGCACCCGCAGCTCGCGGGTCACCCCGACACCGCCACGAAGCGGACCCGGGTCCCCGGTGCCAGCGTCGCCGGACGGGGCCTGGTCGCGTCCCAGAGCACGAGGTCGGTCCGGCCCAGCAGGCGCCAGCCGCCAGGTGACGCCCGGGGGTAGACCCCGCAGAACTCCCCCGCCACCGCCACCGAGCCGGCGGGGACCCGGGACCGAGGAGTGGGCAGACGGGGAAGGTGCAGCTCGGCGGGCAGCCCGGTGCAGTAGGCGAACCCGGGGGCGAAGCCGCAGAAGGCGACCACGTGCTCGGTGCCCGTGTGGGTCGCGACCGCCTCCTCGACCGACATCCCCCAGGCCCCCGCGACCTCGGCCAGGTCCGCTCCGTCGTAGCGGGTCGGAACCTCCACGACGTCCTGCGAGGCGCCGGCCTCGCCGAGGCCGAGGCTCCCGCGGGACGGGGCGGGCGCGTCCGGCGGCACCCAGGCGGCGAGCAGCGACCGAGCCGCCTCGACGTCGGCGACGCCGTCCACGAGCACCGTGCGCGCGGCCGGCACCAGGTCGGCGACGTGGAGGCGACCGGCGTCCGTCTCGGCGCGCAGGGTCGCGTACAGGTCGAGGGCCTCCCGGGTCGAGTCCACCTCGGCCAGCAGGGCGTCGGGCCCGCAGGCGACCACCCTCACCGGAAGGCCCGCAGCTCGAACCCGGCTCGCTCGAGGGCCTCCCGGACCGCCCGCGCCGCGAGCACCGCGGTGGCACCGTCGCCGTGGACGCACACGGAGTCCACGCCCCCAGCGAGCAGGACCGCACGCGCGGCGATCCGCGCCGGCTCCTCGATCACCGCACCGGGCTCCGAGCGGGGCAGCAGCCGCCGCAGGCCGGTGGCCGGGTCCGGGTCGGCGTACCCCCGGTCGGGGAAGGCCTCCCCGAAGGTGCGACGCCCCGCCTCGGTCGCGAGCCGGAGCAGTCGACCTCCGGGCAGCCCCAGGACCGGCAGGTCGCCGGAGCCGGCGAGCACCGCCCGCGCCTGCTCCTCGTCGTCGACGACGCGGTTGTACAGCGCTCCGTGCGGCTTGAGGTACTGCACCGAGGTTCCCGCCGCCCGGGCGATCTCCGACAGCACCCCGACCTGCTCGGCCACCTGCGCGGTCAGCGTGGCGCTCGGCACCTCCCGCGGCCGGCGCCCGAAGCCCTCCCGGTCGAGGTAGGACACCTGCGCCCCCAGCACCACGCCACGGGCCGCGGCCCCTTCGCAGACCGCGCGCATGGTGGCTGCGTCGCCCGCGTGGAACCCGCACGCCACGTTGGCTGAGGTGACCAGCGCCAGCAGCCCGGGGTCGTCGGTCACGCCCTCTCCCAGGTCGGCGTTCAGGTCGACGCGGGCCTCGGAGCGAGAGGGCAACGGCGGCTGCATGCCTCTGATTGTGCACACGTATCGTCGGGCCATGCCCGTCGAGACCTCCCCAGCCCCCACCCCGCCCACCCAGCCCGCCGGTCTGCCGGAGGCCGCGCAGCGGATCCCGGTGGAGCGCACGCACCACGGGGACACCTTCGTCGACGAGTACGAGTGGCTGCGGGACAAGGAGTCCCCCCGCACCCTGGCCTACCTCGAGGCGGAGAACGCCTACACGCAGGAGCGGACCGCCCACCTGGAGGACCTGCGCGGCAGGATCTTCGCCGAGATCAAGGAGCGCACCCAGGAGACCGACCTGTCGGTGCCGGTCCGGCTCGGCCACTGGTGGTACTACGGGCGCACCCAGGAGGGCCAGCAGTACGGACTCAGCTGTCGCCGTCCGGTCACCGACCCCTCGGACTGGACCCCTCCGCAGCAGGACGCCGAGACCCCGGTCGAGGGTGAGCAGGTGCTGCTCGACGCGAACCTGCTGGCCGCGGGCCACGAGTTCTTCTCCATGGGCGCCAGCTCGGTCAGCCCGGACGGGCGGCTTCTCGCGTTCAGTGTCGACACCGTCGGCGACGAGCGTTTCCTGTTGCAGGTCAAGGACCTGAGCACCGGCGAGCTGCTGCCGGACCAGGTCCCAGGCACGTCGTACGGCGCCACCTGGGACCTCAGCGGAAGCTACCTCTTCTACACGACGGTCGACGAGGCCTGGCGCCCCGACCGGATCTGGCGCCACCGGCTCGGCACCGACCCGGCCGAGGACGTGGTGGTGCACCACGAGACCGACGAGCGCTTCTGGGCCTCGGTGGGTCGAACCCGCAGCGACCGGTTCCTGCTGGTCGGAGCCGGCAGCAAGGTCACCAACGAGTACCGCATTCTCGACGCCGCCGACCCCACCGGCGAGTTCCGCGTCATCGCTCCGCGCCGCCAGGGGGTGGAGTACCACGTCGAGCACGCGGTGATCGGCGGCACGGACGTCTTGTTGATCCTGCACAACGACGGCGCGGAGAACTTCGAGCTGGCCCAGGCCCCGGTCGACGCCACCAGCCACGAGCAGTGGCAGCCGCTGCTCCCCCACGACCACGCGGTCCGGCTGGAGGACGTGGACGCGTTCGCCGGCCACCTGGTGGTGAGCCAGCGCTCGGAGGGCCTCAGCCAGCTGCGGCTGCTCACCCTCGGCGACACCGGGGTGACCTCCGACGAGCTCCTGGCGATGGACCACGCCGTCTACACCGTGGGGCTCTCCTCCAACCCGGAGTTCGCCCAGCCCACCCTGGCCTTCGGGTACACGACCATGGCCACCCCCGGTGCGCTGTACCAGCTCGACCTGCGCACCGGCGAGCGCACCCTGCTCAAGCAGACGCCGGTCCTGGGCGGCTTCGACCCCGACGCCTACGAGCAGTTCCGGGACTGGGCCACCGCCGAGGACGGCACGCTGGTGCCGCTGTCGATCGTGGTGCCCAAGGGCGCGCCCCGGGACGGCAGCGTGCCGTTCCTGCTCTACGGCTACGGCTCCTACGAGACCTCCATCGACCCCTTCTTCTCGATCTCCCGGCTGTCCCTGCTCGACCGGGGCATGGGCTTCGCGATCGCGCACGTGCGCGGCGGCGGCGAGCTCGGGCGGCGGTGGTACGACGAGGGCAAGCTCCTGCACAAGCGCAACACCTTCACCGACTTCGTCGCCTGCGCCCGCCACCTCGCCGCGACCGGCTGGACGGCCCCGCAGCGACTGGTCGCCGAGGGCGGCAGTGCCGGGGGCCTGCTGGTGGGAGCGGCGGCGAACCTCGCACCCGAGGCCTTCGCGGGGATCGTCGCCGACGTGCCCTTCGTGGACCCGCTGACCACCATCCTCGACCCGTCGCTCCCCCTGACCGTGGTCGAGTGGGAGGAGTGGGGCAACCCGCTGGAGGACCCCGAGGTGTACGCGTACATGAAGTCCTACAGCCCCTACGAGAACGTCCGGGCCGTGCGCTACCCGGCGATCCTGGCCGAGACCAGCCTCAACGACACCCGCGTGCTGTACGTCGAGCCGGCCAAGTGGGTGGCCAGGCTGCGGGCGACCGCCGAGAACGGTCACGAGGTCCTGCTCAAGACGGAGATGGCGGCCGGCCACGGCGGGGTGAGCGGGCGGTACAACGCCTGGAAGGACCGGGCCTTCAGCTACGCGTGGGTGCTGGACCGGGTCGGTCTCGCCACCCCCTGACGCCGAGACTGAAAGTTCCCTGAAATCCCGGGATTTCGGCAACTTTCGAGGCTCGGCGCACGTCGGTCCTAGTGAAGGGGCTCCCGCAGCAGCGGGAATCCCTGGACTACCCCGGATGTTGGGACATCACAGGATGTCCGCCAAGGTTTTGGGGCACTTCCAGTGGGAAGGGATTGGACGTGGCAGTGACTACTTCGCACCAGCGCGAGATCGAGGGACGGGACAGCGTCGGCCTGTACCTCGACGAGATCGCGCGTACCCCGCTGCTCGACGCCATCACCGAGGTCGAGCTCGCCAAGACCATCGAGGCCGGACTTCTCGCCGAGCACCTGCTCGCCGAGGGTCGCGTCGGCCGGAAGAAGGGCGGCGCACCCAAGTGGGCCAACGAGCAGGAGCTCGAGTGGCTCGCCGAGCAGGGCCGCCTGGCGGTCCAGCAGTTCATCACCGCGAACCTCCGGCTCGTGGTGTCCATCGCCCGCAAGTACGGGCGGAGCCAGATGCCGATGCTCGACCTCGTGCAGGAGGGCAACACCGGCCTGATCCGCGCGGTCGAGAAGTTCGACTACACCAAGGGCTTCAAGTTCTCGACGTACGCCACCTGGTGGGTGCGGCAGGCCATCACCCGGGGCATCGCGCAGCAGGCCCGGGTGGTCCGGCTGCCGGTGCACGTGGTGGAGGAGATCAACCAGGTCAACGCCGCCCGCCGGACCCTCGAGCGCCAGCTCGGCCACGACCCGGAGCCGGAGGACATCGCCCTCGAGCTGGGCATGGATCTCGACCGTGTCATCGACCTGATGACGTGGAGCCGGGAGCATGTGAGCCTCGACACCCCGGTGGACGAGGACGGCGACACCTCGCTCGGTGACCTCATCGCCCAGGAGACCGCACCGGGCCCCGACGCGAACTTCATCGACGTGGAGTCCCGGGACCGGTTGAGCCACTTGGTGGAGCGACTCGACGAGCGTGCCGCCGACATCATCCGGGCCCGTTACGGCCTGGTCGACGGGCGGGTGCACAAGCTCGCCGACATCGGCGCCAAGCACGGCATCTCCGCCGAGCGGGTGCGCCAGCTGGAGCGGGAGGCGCTGCAGAAGCTGCGCACCCTGGCCGATCCAGACATCGCTGCTTGACTCCCCTCCCCCCGGAACCCCGTCGCTCTCCCCCCGAGCGGCGGGGTTCCCCTCTTCCCGAGGGCTCAGACCGCCAGCGCCGCCAGCTCGCTGCTGGCCTCGAAGAGCCGTCGTGTGATCGGGTCCCGGCCCGCCCCGGTGCTCTCCAGGACCTGCGCGAGCAGTCGCAGCAGGGTCCTGAGCTCGCGGCGGTCCGCATCGAGCGGCGCGGCGATCGAGCCGCTGCGGAGCACCGCGAGGTACAGCCGCCGGGTGGCCGGCCCCGGCTCCAGGCCGAACTCGTCGAGGAGCGTGGCTCGCAGCTCGGCGTAGGTCTGCAGCGCCTCGGTCCGCCGACCGGTCCGCCAGAGACCCCGGATCAGCTCCTGCGTCGCTGCCTCCGAGGCGAACCGACGGTTCATGGCCTCCCGGGCCAGCCGTACGGCGAGGTCGCCGCGCCCCTCCCGGTTGGCCTGACGCGCGGCGGCGATGCAGGCGTCGGCGAGCAGGTCGGCGAACTGCTCGCGCCGCTCGGTGGCCCACGGCGCGTACGGCTCGTCGGCCAGGAGGTCCCCGGTGACCAGCGCCAGGGCCTGGTCGACGTCGTGGACGCTCTGCTGCGCCAGCCCGGCGCCGGCGAGCAGGCGGCGCACCTCGACGACGTCGACGGTCACCTTCGCGGGGTCGAGCCGGTAGCCGCCCCCCGTCGTCACCAGGGCGGTGCGATCCATGCCCGTGGCGCTCAACCGCCGACGCAGGAGGCACACATAGCTCTCCAGCGTGGCGATGTAGGACGCCGGCGGCCTGCCGTCCCACAGCCGCTCCGCGAGCCGCTCCTTCGGCACCGCGGTGCCGAGCTCCAGTGCGAGCATCTGCAGCAGCTGGCGCGGCTTGGCACCGCCGAGCTCCTTGGCGTCGACCCGCGCGACCGGTCCCCACACGGTGGTCGCGCCCAACAATGCGATACGCATCATGTCCTGCCCCCATTCCCCGGGATCAGCGTCGCCCGGGCGGCGACCCGCCGGTAGCCCCACGTGGAGGGAGGTGCCCACCTCAACGTAGGGGGGCCCTCAGGGCCAGGACCACGTAGTCATCCTCGGGTCAGGGCCAGGTCATTCGGTCGTCCATGACTAGTCAGGTGGGCATCATCGAGTGGTCATCGACCTGTCATCGAAGCCCGGCGACACTCCGTCAGCGCGGCGGCCACAGCCGCACCAGGACGGTGCCCACGAGCCGGTCGGTGGGCACGGCACCGAAGTCGCGGGAGTCGAGGGAGTCGCCGCGGTTGTCGCCGAGCACGAAGACGCTGCCGTCCGGCACGGTGACCGGGCCGAAGTAGGTGCCGTCCACCTCGGCGTGGACGACGTACGCCTCCGTGACCCGGACCCCGTTGACGACCAGGCGGCCGTCACGGATCCCGACGCGGTCACCGCCGACCGCGGCCACCCGCTTGACCAGCAGCTCGTGCGGACCCGCAGCACCGCGCCCCCGGAGGACGACCGCGTCGCCTGCGTGGGCCTGGGCACCGCCGAGGAGTCGCTTGCGGACCAGGAGGTGGTCGCCGGCGCCGAAGGTCGGCTCCATCGATGCGGAGGACACCCGCACCGGCTCGGCGACGAAGCGCAGGGCCAGGACCACCAGCACGACCGCGACCGCGGCGACCAGCGGGGCCTGCCACGACCGTCGCCGTCCCGGGAGCGGCGCGGGCGACCCGCTCCGTGCGGCGACGGGGATGCCCGGCGTGCTCATGCGAGGACGCCGGCCCCCCGGGCCACCAGCGCGCTGACCGCGAGGACGGCCATGAGCGTGGTCACCCGGCCGCGCACCCGGTCGGGCAGGAGCGCGGCAAGCATCGCCAGCAGGACCAGCTCGGCGCCCAGGCAGGCGACGTCGAGCACCCCCACCGGCTCCATGTGCGCTCCGGGGTAGACCGGGCTCCCGTTGCCGATGCCGCCCGCCACCGGCAGGTGGTCGCCGCCGTGCGTGGGCAGGAAGGCCAGGTCGACGGTGCGGCTGGCGACGTACAGCGCCACCACACCGAGCTGCCCGACCAGGGCGGTCAGGATCACCGGCACCGGCAGCGGGCGGAGCAGGGCGAGCGCCAGCCCGGCCTGGAGCGCGGTGACGACGAGGAAGAACCAGCCGGCCGCCGGAGCCTCGGTCAGGTGCTCGGGGGTCACCAGCGCGTGGATGAGGGCGGCCACGAGGGCGGACCCGGCCGCGACGCCCGCGAAGAGCCGCTGGTCGGCGTCGCGGACCGAGGTCCCGGGCCGGGAGCGTTCGGAGAGGATCGTCATGGTGACCCCTACAGGTCCCACTCGGGCTGCGGCTGGGCCGGGACGGCGTATGGCTCGTTGGCCTGCTCCACGTCGTCCTTGATCTCGAACTGGCCCATCATGTCGTGGTCCTCGTGGGACAGGTTGTGGCAGTGGATCATGTACTTGCCACGCCCCTTCTCGAACTTGATGAGCACCTTCACCGACTCGTTCTCGCCCAGGTAGACCACGTCCTTGGCGCCGAGCTCGTGGGGCAGCGGCGGCTTGCCGTTGCGGCTGAGGATCCGGAAGTCGACGAAGTGGATGTGCGCCGGGTGGTGCCAGCCGCCCGAAGGGTTGCGCAGCTCCCAGATCTCGACGTCGCCGATCTTCGGGTCGGCGAGGACCGAGGTGAACCCGCTGGCGACCACGTCGTCCCAGGTCTTGCCGTTGATCGTCCACCGGCTGTTGGCGCGCACGAAGTCGAGGGTGCGGGTCTTCACCGCCTCGCTCTCGGGGACGGTCATCGCCGGGTGCGCCGGGAACAGCGTGGCGGGCACGGAGTTGTCCTTCTTGCTGAAGGCGTCTCCGACCACGTCGAAGGCCATCACCTTGTCGGTGTGGGTGTAGTTGATGCTGTTCTTCGTGCTGCCGCTCTTGAGCACGATCCGGGCTCCGGGCTTGTACTTCGCGAAGTCGATGACCACCTCGTAGCGCTCGGAGACCCCGTGCCGGAAGCCCTTGACCGACTTGGGGACGGGCATCAGCCCGCCGTCGGTCCCGATCAGCGTCATCGAGGAGCCGTCGCTGAGCGACCACACGTAGGAGCGGGACGGGGAGGCGTTGAGGATCCGGAACCGGTACTTGCGTCGCTTGACCTTCATCACCGGCCAGGGGCGCCCGTTGACCGTGATCACGTCGCCGTACACCCCCGCGTCGTCGTTGTGGTCGAACAGCAGCGAGCCGTCGGCGTTGAACATCTTGTCCGAGACGATCAACGGCACGTCGAACTCGCCGTGCGGGATCGGCAGGCTGCGCTCCAGCGGGTCGAGGATCTGGTACATCCCGGCCAGGCCCATGTAGACGTTCTCAGCGGTGTGGTGGACCCCGTGGTCGTGGTACCAGAGCGTCCTGGCGTTCTGCCAGTTCGGGTAGCGGTAGTCCTTCCACCACCCGGGATTGGTGATGTCGCTGGCGTAGCCGTCGTACTCGGGGTAGGTGGCCGACCCGTGCAGGTGGACCGAGGTCCACGGGGCGTACTTGAGCGTGGGGTGCGTGGCCGGCAGGTTGTTGACGTGCCGGACCACGGCCTCCCGCCCCTTGGTGACCTGGAAGGTGGGCCCCGGCACCTGCCCGTTGTAGCCCCACATCGGGGTCTGGAGGCCGGGGATGATCTCTGCGGTCATCGGCTCCATCGACACCCGGAAGTAGTCGGAGGTGGCGTCCGAGCGGACCGGCCGGATCACCGAGGGGATCGTGAACGGCACGCTGAACGGGGCCGGCAGCGCGCTCTCGGCGATCCGGTTGGCCTGGGCCACCGCGCCGCTGACGGACCGTTCCAGGGGCAGCGCGACCGCGGTGGTGGTGAGCAGCGACATCTTCAGCACATCTCGACGTGACAGTTGCATGAGGGCCTCCTCGTGGTTGCGGTGAACCTAGGAGGTCCCGTCTGGGGAAATCCTGGTGAGCCCGGCCCCAGGAAATCCCCAGGACTCAAGGACGACGGTGCGTTCGTTCTGTCCGTCGGCCGTGCGCCGTCAACTTGATGGGTGATGCGAGATGAGCAAGTCATGAGACACCAGGGGGGACCTCAGACGGTCCGACGAGCACGAGTGGCAGGTGTCGCCGCGGCGGCCACCGCCTTGGCACTGTTCGCTCCGCTGATGCCCGCACCCGCGGTAGCCGCGGTCGGACCGGTCGGGGCCGGCTTCAGCGTCACCGCCGGCGACCTGAGCTTCATCCTCAAGCAGATCAAGATCGCCGAACGGCACTCCGGCACCCTGACCGCCGACAACCCGTGCGGCACGCTGGTCGGCTCGGCAGCCAACCAGGTGCCCGACCGGCTGACCGCCTACGGGCTGCGCACCGTCGACGGATCCTGCAACAACCTCTTTCCCGGACGCGAGACCTTCGCGGCCGCCGACGAGATCTTCCCGCGGCTGACGAACCCGAAGTTCCGTGACGCGGACGCCCCCGGCAGCCTCGCCTCGGCCCTCCAGCCCGGCTCGGTGCGGGGCGACGGGACCACGGCGTACAGCACCCTCAAGGACGTGGTCGACGCCGAGCCCCGCACGGTCAGCAACCTGATCGTCGACCAGACCTCGACCAACCCCGCTGCCATCCACGCGGCGGCGTTCCCGGTGCGGACGCAGGGCAACCCCGGCGTGCACCCCTGCACCACCGACCCGCAGCTCGACGCGGTCCCGCCGGTCGAGGGCGTTCCCGCGGGCTGTGTGCCCTCGCACCAGACCCTGTTCATCCCCAACGTGACCACCGACGTGGGCCTGTCCCCGCCGTACAACTCGATGTTCACCTTCTTCGGCCAGTTCTTCGACCACGGCGTCGACCAGACGGTCAAGGGCGGCGCAACGGTCTACGTCCCGCTCAAGGCCGACGACCCGCTGGTCACCCTCGGCCCTGACGGGAAGCCGAACAGCGGCGACGAGGTGCCCCCGAACCAGCGGTTCATGGTGCTCACCCGCGCCCAGAACCAGCCCGGCCCCGACGGCCAGCTCGGCACCGCCGACGACGTCCAGGACGCGGACAACACCGACTCCCCGTGGGTGGACCAGAGCCAGACCTACACCTCGCACGCCTCGCACCAGGTGTTCCTGCGCGAGTACGCCATGAACGCCGGGCGCCCGGCGGCGACCGGCAAGCTGCTCGGCGGCTCCGACGTGGACGGGAACTACCCCGGCTCGCCCGACGGGCGCACCGGCATGGCGACCTGGGCCTCGACGAAGCTGCAGGCCAAGGAGAAGCTCGGGCTGCTGCTGGAGGACAAGGACGTCACCAACATCCCGCTGATGGCGGTCGACCCCTACGGCGAGTTCATCCCCGGGCCGAACGGCCTGCCGCAGTACGCCACTGAAAGCGGTCTGGTCGAGGGCGACCTGGCCAACCCGGTGCCTGTGCCCGGCGACGCGATCTACTTCGACACCCCGTTCCTGACCGACATCGCGCACAACGCCGACCCGTCGCCACAGGACACCGACCACAACCCGGCCACGCCCAAGGTCGCCCCCACCCCCGACGCCAACAGCACTCCGTCGACGGACTTCGCCAACCAGCCGGCGGGCACCTACGACGACGAGATGCTCAACGCGCACTTCATCGCCGGTGACGGACGGGTCAACGAGAACATCGCCCTGACCACGATCCACCAGGTGTTCCACTCCGAGCACGACCGGCTCGTCGACGACATCCAGGCCACCCTGGACCTGCCGGCCAACGCCGCGCTCAAGGCGTCCTACCTCAACGTCAACCCGGCCGCGACCGGCGCCGCGCACACCTTCGGCTACGGCGACCGGCTCTTCCAGGCCGCCCGCTTCGTGACCGAGATGGAGTACCAGCACCTGGTCTTCGAGGAGTTCGGCCGCAAGGTCGTGCCGGCGATCCGGCCGTTCCGCGTCTACTCCCCCGACATCAACCCGGCAGTGCAGGCGGAGTTCGCGCACGCGGTCTACCGCTTCGGGCACTCGATGCTCGACGACACCGTGGCCCGGACCCGCGAGAACGGCAGTGACAACTCGCTGAGCCTCCTGGAGGCCTTCCTCAACCCGCCCGAGTACCAGAACAACAACAACGGCGGCGCGGCGCTCACCCCCGAGCAGGCAGCGGGACAGATCGTGATGGGCTCCTCCGACCAGGTCGGCAACGAGCTGGACGAGTTCGTCATCGAGACGCTGCGCAACAACCTGCTCGGGCTGCCGCTCGACCTGCCCACGATCAACATGGCCAGGGCGCGCGATGCAGGCATCCCGCCGCTCAACGACGTGCGTCGGCAGATTCACGACAAGACCAACGACGCGGCCCTGACGCCGTACACCAGCTGGATGGACTTCGGGCAGCACCTGAAGCACCCGGAGTCGCTGGTCAACTTCGTGGCCGCCTACGGCACCCACCCCACGATCACCGGCGCGACGACGCTGGCGGCCAAGCGGGCGGCGGCCAAGGCGATCGTGGACCCGAACTCGGCTCCGGCGACCGACCCGGCCGACATCCCGGCTGACTCTGCTGCGTTCATGTTCGGCGTCGACGGGCGCACGATGAGCGGCTGCGACCAGCCGAACACCGACTGCCGCGACTGGTCGAACAACGCCAACGGCGTGACCATCACCGGCCTGGACAGCGTCGACCTGTGGGTCGGCGGACTCGCCGAGGTGACGAACAACTTCGGCGGTCTGCTCGGCACCACGTTCAACTACGTCTTCCAGAACCAGATGGAGGACCTGCAGGACGGGGACCGGTTCTACTACCTGCTCCGGACGCCCGGCATGAACCTGCGCACCCAGCTCGAGAGCAACTCGTTCTCCGAGATGATCCAGCGCAACACCGACGGGACGAACACCCTGAAGGCCGACGCGTTCGCCACGGCCGACTGCAAGTTCCAGCTCGCCAACCTCAACGGCACGGCCGCCGGGTTCACCCAGTTCGGCGGGAACGTCGCCGACGACCCGACGACCGAGTGCGAGGAGAACCTCCTCCTGCTGCGCATGCCCAACGGCACCATCGCCTACCGGCAGCGCAACTCCGTCGACCCCTCGGGCATCAACGGGCAGGGGGTCTACAACGGCACCACCGGGGTCGACCGGATCCAGGGCGGCAACGACAACGACACCTTCTGGGGCGACGACGGCCAGGACTTCATCGACGGCCAGGGCGGTGACGACGTCGCACTCGGCGGCAAGGGCAACGACATCCTCACCGACCTCGACGGCGCCGACGTCCTCAAGGGCGGTCCCGGCAACGACGCCATCGACGCCGGACCCGGCGACGACCTCACCATGGGCGGCGACGGCAAGGACTTCATCAACGGCGGCGCCAACGACAACGAGCACTTCGGGGGCCCCGGTGACGACTTCATCATCGCCGGTACCGGAGCGGACGCGGTCTTCGGCGACGGCGGCGACGACTGGATCGAAGGCGGATCCGGCCAGGACCTCCTGATCGGCGACCACGGGGCACCGTTCTTCGACGACCCCGCGGAGACCGCACCCGGCCACGACATCTTCGTCGGCCAGGTGGGCGAGAACGACTACGACGCCGAGGGCGGGGACGACATCATGTCCCAGAACGCGGCCGTCGACCGGAACGCCGGTGCCGGCGGGTTCGACTGGGCCATCCACCAGTACGACACGGTGGGTGCCGACGACGACATGGCGATCAACAACTTCCTGGCCGGTGCGCCGATCCAGGTGGTCGTCAACCGCGACCGGTGGCAGGAGGTCGAAGGGAACTCGGGTTCGGCCTTCAACGACTCCATCAAGGGCACCGTGGACGTTCCCGGCGCCATCGGTGGGGCAGGATTCACCGGGTGCAACGCCCTCGACCCGGCCGGTGTGGCCCGGATCGCGGGACTGGGCACCCTGGTGGACACCTTCCCCTCGCCGCTCCAGCCGATCATCGACGCCTCGGCCGCGGGCTACTGCCCGCTGACCGGTCAGGGCGCCACGGCGAACAATGCCGGCAGCGTCTGGGCCGAGGGCGACATCCTGCTCGGCGGCGGCGGCAGCGACACGATCGAGGGACGCGCAGCCGACGACATCATCGACGGCGACAAGTCGCTCAACGTGCGGATCAGCGTGCGCACCAACCCCGACGACCCGGCCACCGAGATCGGCAGCACCGACCTGATGGAGAACCAGGCGAAGTCCGGCAGCTTCGGACCGGGCACCGCGGGGAAGACCCTCCAGAAGGCGGTCTTCGACGGCCAGGTCGACCCCGGCAACCTCGTCGCGGTGAGGGAGATCCTTTCCCCGCCGGCCAGCGACGCCTCCTCCATCGACACCGCGGTGTTCTCCGGCCCCCGGGCCAGCTACACCATCACGGTGGTCGGCGGGAAGCTCACGGTGACCGACAACGTCGGCACCGACGGCGTCGACACGCTGACCGGGATCGAGCGGCTGCGCTTCACCGACACCACGGTGAACGTCTCCGCCCCGGCCGCGCCCACCGGCGTCTCCGCGGTGGCCGGCAACGCCCAGGCCACGGTCAGCTGGAACGCTCTCCCCGCCGGCAACCCCGACGGTGTGAGCAGCTTCCGGGTCCAGCCGTTCGACGCCGCCGGCAACCCGGTCGGCGCCGCTCGACCGGCCATCGCCACCGCCACCTCCCTGGTGGTGACCGGACTGACCAACGGCACGACGTACACCTTCCAGGTGGTCGCGCTCAACCAGTTCGGCACCAGCCAGCCCGGGACCAGCGGGGCGGTCACCCCGACCGCGCCGGCTGCTCCGGTGCTGACCGCCAGGTCCCCTGCCGACACCGGCATCGGGGTGGCCGCCAACAGCAACGTCACCGCGACGTTCGACGTCAACGTGGCCGGTGTGCGGGGGGCGACCTTCGTCCTCCAGCGGCTGAACGGTGCCGGTGCGGCGGTCGCCACCGTCGGAGCAGCGGTGACCTACAACGCGGGCACCAGGACGGCGACGCTCAACCCGAACGCCAACCTGGTGGCCGGGACCACCTACCGGGTGACGCTCAACCCGGGCGGGGTGACCGCGAACCTGATCCGGAACGCGACCACCAACGTGGCACTGGGGACGACCACCTGGTCGTTCACCACGGCCTCGGTGCCCGGACCGCCGATCATCGGCACCGCGGTCGCCGGCGTCGACCGGTGCACCGGTCACGGCCACCGCCAACTGGTCGGTCCCGATCAACGACGGCGGCTCGCCGATCACGGGGTACGTCGTCCGAGGACTCCGCATCGCCGCCAACGGCGCGGTGGCCTCGACCACGACCTCGGCAGTGCTGCCGGCCACGGCGAGGACGTTCCAGATGACGCTGCCCGTGGCAGGTGCCAACTACCGGTTCACGGTGCAGGCAGTCAACGCGGTCGGAGCCGGCGCCCAGTCGACCCGGTCCAACCTGGTGGTCGGTCGCTAGCGACAGACCACACCCCAGCAGGAAGGCGCCCCGGATCCCCCCACCGGGGCGCCTTCCGTCCTTCTGACCAGCTCAGGGCACCACCGTCGCCGGCAGCCGGGCCTCCAGGACCGTGCCGCCGGCCTCCCCCGGCCGGAGCCGCAGCGTTCCGCCGATGTCCTCGACCAGACCCGTCAACAACCGGAGGCCGACATGATGACCGTCCCTGGACTCGTTGACTCCCGGACCCTCCCCGTCGTCGGTGACCGCGACCTCGACCAGCCCGCCTGCGGCGCTCACCACCACCTCGGCGGACGTGCCCCCGGAGTGCCGGGCCACGTTGCGCAGCCCCTCCCGGACCACCCGGTAGACCACCCCGGAGACCTCATGGCCGACCTCGAGATCCGCGGGGACCGACACCCGGACCTGAACCCCGGTGTGCTCGGACAGCTTGGCCAGCTCGTCGATCGCCGCGGGCAGTCCCGCTGGGGTGAGGTCGGCCGGGAACAGGTCGGTGACCAGGGACCGCAGCGCGGAGAGGTCGTGCTGGAGCATGACCGCAAGCTGCTCCCCGACCTGTCGCGCCTGAGCGGCACCCGGCTCGTCGGGCAGGTGCTGCACCACCAGCGGGAGGGCGTACCCCGCCGAGGACAGGTCCTGGATCACGCCGTCGTGCAGGTCGTGCGCGAGCCGGCGGCGCTCCGCGTGCCACGCCGCCATCGACCGGCTCAGGATCTCCGAGCGCTGCTGCCGGCCCCGGTCGACCCGGCGGGCCAGCGACCAGGCGAGCGGCAGCACCGCGACCTGGAACAGCAGCAGGGCCCCCAGCCCCAGGGGCAGGAGCTCGCGGAAGATCGCATCCGCGTCGGCGTCCACCCGGTCGGAAGGGAAGTACGCCTCGAAGACGAAGGGCTCACGGTCGACGCCGACCTCGCCGACGTAGACCTCGAGCAGGACGCTCTGGTCGCGCGCGCCGAGAGCGGCCAGCTCGCCGAGCGGGGCGGACCTCGCGAGGGTCCCGCCGGTGGAGAGGAGCGCGTCCACCTGGGGAGTCAGGACGTAGCGGTCCCCCTCGCGCTCCGGGTCGTCGGACCACAGGACGCGGCCGTCGACGTCGAAGATGTTCACGTGGGACACGGAGCCGTCGCGCATGCGGTTGCCCATCGCCACGGTGAGCGCGGCCAGGGCGTCGGGGTCACGTCGGCGCAGTCCCGGGCCGACCAAGGGGGCGACGATGCCCGAGGCCATGCGTTGGCTGCGCACGCGGGCGTCCCGGATCGCCTCCGCGTGGGCGATCCGCTCGCTCTCCACCACGATGCCGACGCCGAGCACCACCAGCGTGCCGAGACTGAGGGCAACGAACCGGAGCATCGACGATCGGACGATGGACGGCTCCCGCACGAGCATGGGGGCGACGCCGCTCAGGCGGGCCGCTCCAGGGTGGCCAGCCCGTGCCGACGCGCGATCGCGACCGCCTCGAGCTGGGAGTGCGCGTTCAGCTTGCGCATCAGGCTCTTGACGTACCCGCGGCAGGTGTTGACCGAGATGCCCAGGTGCCCGGCGATGCCGCGCGCGTCCTGGCCGGTCAGCATCATCGCCAGCACGTCCTTCTCCCGCCGGCTCAGCGACGGCATCGGGGCACGCCCCCGCTCCTCGGTGATCAGGCTGCGCAGGAGCGTCGGGTGCACCACCAGTCCCCCCGGACGCGCCGTGCGCACTGCGCGGAGCAGCTCGGGCAGGGAGCCGTCCTTGAGCAGCAGCGAGCACACACCGGCGTCGGCGGCGCGGCGCATCAGGTCGCCGTCGGCCTGCCCGGTGAGCAGCACCACCGTCGTCGCGGGATGGGCAGCGAGGATGGCCTCGCAGGCTGCGACTCCGTCGCGGCGGTCGCCCTCGAAGTGGACGTCGAGGACGACCACGTCAGGAGTGTGCCGAGCGACCAGGGCGAGCCCCTCGTCGATCCCGTAGGCCACGCCGACGCACTCGAGGTCCGACTCACCGGAGAGCGCCAGCACGAGCAGGTCGGCGAAGGTCCTCTGGTCGTCGATCACGACCACTCGGCGGCGGCCCCCCGGTGTCGGCGTCTCGCGGTCGGGCGCCTCGCTGTCGGGCGCCGTCCGAGGCCGCGGAAAAGTCTGCATGCATCCCCCTTTCGCACTCTCCCCCCACGGGAGATGCGGCGGTCTCGAGAGACCCCCGGTTGAGTGTGGCCCTCTCACCGGGCCAGTGCCATAGCGCTATCGGCTCATGTGCGGACTACAGGTAAGCACCTGATCCGGACAAAACGGCTACTTGCCGGTCAGCCGGGCGTGCACCTCGGCCACCCGCTCACGCAGACGCTCGAGGTCGCCGTCGTTGGCGATGACATGGCTGGCGATGGCCAGGCGCTCCTCCCTGGTCGCCTGCGCGGCGATCCTGCTGCGCGCCTCCTGCGGTGACCACCCCCGCTCGGTGACCATCCGGCGGACCTGCTCCTCCGGCGCGGCGTCCACCACCAGCACGGCGTCGAAGGTGTCCGCGCGGGTCCCCTCCGCGAGCAGGGGGATGTCGTGCACCACGAGGGCGTCGGAGGGGGCCAGCGCCTCCAGCCGGGCCGCCTCGGCGTGCACCCGGGGGTGGATGATGGCCTCCAGGCGGCGTCGTGACTCCGGGTCGGCGAACACGAGCCGGGCCATCGCCGGCCGGTCCAGCGATCCGTCCTCGGCAAGGACTCCGGGTCCGAACGCCTGCACCACCTCGGCGAGCCCCGGCGTGCCCACCGCCACCACGTCGCGGGCCAGCCGGTCCGCGTCCACGACCACCGCGCCGAGCTCGCGCAGCATCGCCGAGACCGTGCTCTTCCCGGCTGCCACACCACCGGTCAGGGCCACCCGCATGGTTCTCACCTTCCTGGAGATGCCGACGGGCGGCCACCCAGAGGGTGACCGCCCGTCGAACGGTACTGCGGTGTGCTGCTCCCGGTTCAGTTGCCGCCGGTGAGCTTGTCGCGCAGCGCCTGCAGCGCCTCGTCGCTGGCCAGCGAGCCGGCGTCCGGGGCCGGGGCCTCGGAGGAGTACGACGTGGACTCGCCCGCCTCCGCCTCGGCCTTCTTCGCCTCGGCCTGCTGCTTGACGTGGGCCTCCCAACGCGCGTGCGCCTGGGCGTACTGCTCCTCCCACACCGCGCGCTGGTCGTCGAAGCCCTCGAGCCACTCGCCGGTGTCGGAGTCGAAGCCCTCGGGGTAGATGTAGTTGCCCTGCTCGTCGTACGACGCGGTCATGCCGTAGAGCGTCGGGTCGAACTCCTCGCCCTCCGAGGCGGTGGCGGTCTCGTTGGCCTGCTTCAGCGACAGCGAGATCCGGCGACGCTCGAGGTCGATGTCGATGATCTTGACCATGACGTCGTCGTTGACCTGGACGACCTGCTCGGGGATCTCGACGTGACGCTCGGCGAGCTCGGAGATGTGCACCAGGCCCTCGATGCCCTCCTCGACGCGGACGAACGAGCCGAACGGCACCAGCTTGGTGACCTTGCCCGGCACGATCTGGCCGATCTGGTGGGTCCGGGCGAAGTGCTGCCAGGGGTCCTCCTGGGTCGCCTTGAGCGACAGGGAGACACGCTCGCGGTCCATGTCGACGTCGAGCACCTCGACGGTGACCTCGTCGCCGACCGTGACGACCTCGCTCGGGTGGTCGATGTGCTTCCACGACAGCTCCGAGACGTGCACGAGGCCGTCGACGCCGCCGAGGTCCACGAACGCACCGAAGTTGACGATGGAGGACACGACACCCTTGCGGATCTGGCCCTTCTGCAGCTGGGTGAGGAAGCCCTGACGGACCTCGCTCTGGGTCTGCTCGAGCCACGCGCGGCGGGACAGGACCACGTTGTTGCGGTTCTTGTCCAGCTCGATGATCTTCGCCTCGAGCTCCTTGCCGACGTAGGGCTGGAGGTCGCGGACGCGGCGCATCTCGACGAGGGAGGCGGGCAGGAAGCCGCGCAGGCCGATGTCCAGGATGAGACCACCCTTGACGACCTCGATGACGGTGCCGGTGACGACGCCGTCCTCCTCCTTGACCTTCTCGATCGTGCCCCAGGCGCGCTCGTACTGGGCGCGCTTCTTGGACAGGATCAGCCGGCCCTCCTTGTCCTCCTTCTGGAGGACGAGCGCCTCGACCAGGTCGCCCACGGCAACGACCTCGGAGGGGTCGACATCGTGCTTGATGGAGAGCTCGCGGCTCGGGATGACACCTTCGGTCTTGTAGCCGATGTCGAGCAGGACCTCGTCCCGGTCGACCTTCACGATGGTGCCCTCGACGATGTCGCCGTCGTTGAAGTACTTGATGGTCGCGTCGATGGCTGCGAGGAAGTCCTCTTCGGAGCCGATGTCGTTGACCGCGACCTGCGGGGCGGCGAGGAGAGTGTTGGTGCTCGTCATAAGGGGATGGGAACCTTTGGGTGGATGTGAGTTGTCCGGGCGCACGCGAAGTCCGGTTTCACTACCTGAGGGGTTCGACGTCCTGTTGATAGCGAGCGGGAATCACCTATGTCTGCGACCCAGCGGACTCCACACGCGAGTATCAGACTACTCGGGTCGTGCCGACGGGTCCAACTGGCCGTCCGACACCGGGTCACGCGCCGTAGAGTCGGGACGTGACCGAGCCGAGGCCACCGCTGATCGCAGCGGACGACCCCAGTGTCCACCCGGTTCGACGTTTCGTCGACGAGGACCAGAGCCGACGAGCCAACCGGCACGACTGGGACGTCTACGCCGACGAGTACCAAGCCACGCACGGCGCCTTCCTCGGTGACACCGGCTTCGTCTGGGGGCCCGAGGGGGTCACCGAGGAGCAGGTCGCCGCCCTCGGCGAGGTCGCGGGCCGGAGGGTCCTGGAGATCGGCAGCGGCGCCGGCCAGTGCTCGCGCTGGCTTCGCGCCCGCGGCGCGACGGGCGTGGGGCTCGACGTGTCGGAGCGGCAGCTGCAGCACTCACGCCGGATCGACGACCACACCGGGCTGGCGGTGCCCTCGGTGTGCGCGACGGCCACCGCCCTGCCGTTCGCCGACGCCTCCTTCGACGTCGCCTTCTCCTCCTTCGGAGCCCTCCAGTTCGTGGCCGACCTGGCCACGTGCCTCGCCGAGGTCCGGCGGGTGCTCCGGCCCGGGGGTCGGTTCGCCTTCTCCATCACCCACCCGGTGCGCTGGGCGATGCCTGACGACGCCGGGCCCGAGGGGCTCGCGGTGACCCAGTCGTACTGGGACCGGACGCCGTACGTCGAGGAGGACGAGGAGGGACGGCCGCGCTACGTCGAGCACCACCGGACCCTCGGCGACTGGGTCCACCTCCTGCACCGGACCGGATTCGTGCTCGTCGACCTGCACGAGCCCCGGTGGCCCGAGGGGCACGACCGGGTGTGGGGCGGCTGGGGCCCGTTGCGGGGTGCGCTGATCCCCGGCACGGCGATCTTCGTCTGCGACCTGGCGGGGGCGGCTGCGGCATAGGCTCGGGCGCGTGACGACGACCCGGCTCCGACGCCTTCCCCCGGTGCGCCGGTGGCTGCTGGGCAGCGGCGTCATCGCCGTCTCCATGGGCGTCATGAACGTCTCCACGTACGGCTTCACCCTGCTCACCGCCCGGGTCCTCGGACCCCAGGAGTACGGCGCCCTCGCGGCACTGGTCGGCGTCATGCTCGTGCTCAACGTGCTCTCGCTCGGCCTGATGGCCACCGCGGCCCGTCGGGTCTCGGCCTCGGACGGGAGCACCACGTCGATCGAGGCCGACGTCGCCCGCACCTCGATGCGCGCAGCCCTTCTCCTCGGCGTCGCGACACTGGCGGCCACCCCTGCCCTCACCCGGGCGTTGCACCTGGACTCCTGGGTCGACGCCGCGCTGCTCGCGGTGGCCATGGTGCCGCTGACGTTGATGGGCGCCCAGAGCGGCATCCTCCAGGGCGAGCGGCGCTGGCTGCCCCTGGCAGGGATCTTCCTGGGCATGGGTCTCGGCCGGCTGCTCTTCGGCTTCCTCGGGGTGCTGTGGCGACCCGACGTCACCGGGGCGATGCTGGGCATCGCGGCCGGCGCGTTCGTCCCCGCCGTGATCGGCTGGCGGGCACTCGCCCACCCGGCTGCCCCGCCCGCACCCCCCTGCCGCACCCCCCGCCGCTGCCCCGGCCGCTGCCCCGGCCCGCCCGTCGCGCAGCCCGGACCCCGGCACCGGCCGGTTCCTGGCCGAGGTGCTCCACAACTCCCACGCGCTGCTGGCCTTCTTCGCCCTCTCCAACGCCGACGTGATCGTGGCCCGCAGCGTGCTCGACCCCCACGACAGCGGCCTGTACGCCGGCGGGCTGATCCTGGCCAAGGCCGTGCTCTTCCTGCCCCAGTTCGTGGTCGTCCTGGTGTTCCCCGCGATGGCCGCCTCGGGCGGGGAGCGCCGGGTGCAGAACCTGGGCCTGGCGTTCGTCGGCGCGATCGGTGCGGTGGCGACGGTGGGGGCCTGGCTGCTGTCGGGCCTGGCCGTGCTGTTCATCGGCGGCGACGACTACGTCGACCTGGAGCCGCGGATCTGGGCCTTCGCGGCGATCGGCACGCTGTTGTCGATGCTCCAGATCCTCGTCTACGGCAGCGTGGCGCGGCAGCACCGCAGCGCCGTGTGGGTGCTGTGGAGCGGGGTCGTCGCGCTCGTGCTGGTCGCGCTGGCGTTCCTGGACAGTCTGGACGGACTGCTGACGGCTGCCGCCGCGGTGCAGCTGACCGTCCTGGTCCTGCTGGTGGCGATCGGTGGGCGGGGGGCCCCGGGTCCGACCACGTCGACCGAACCGGTCAGTGCGCGGCCTCGTGCCAGCTGAGGCCGGTGCCCACCGAGACGTCGAGCGGCACGGTGAGGTCGGCTGCGGCCGCCATCTCCCGGCGTACCAGCAGCTCGAGGGCCTCCTCCTCGCCGGGGGCGACCTCGAAGACCAGCTCGTCGTGGACCTGGAGGAGCATCCGTGAGGCCATCGCGGCCCCCTTCATGGCCCGGTCCACCCGGAGCATCGCGACCTTGATGATGTCGGCCGCCGACCCCTGGATGGGGGCGTTGAGAGCCATCCGCTCAGCCATCTCGCGACGCTGGCGGTTGTCGCTGGTGAGGTCGGGCAGGTACCGGCGACGGCCGAGGATGGTCTCGGTGAAGCCGCTGCGCCGGGCCTCGTCGACGATGCCGCCGAGGTAGTCGCGCACCCCACCGAAGGTCTCGAAGTACTCCTCCATCAGCCCCCGGGCCTCTGCCGGCTCGATCTTGAGCTGCTGGGAGAGACCGTAGGCGGACAGCCCGTAGGCCAGGCCGTAGTTCATCGCCTTGATCTTCGCGCGCATCCCACCGGTGACCTCCGCCGCGGGCACGTCGAAGACCCGGGCCGCGGTGACCGAGTGGAAGTCCATCCCGGACTTGAAGGCCGCGACCAGCCCGGCGTCCTCGGACAGGTGGGCCATGATCCGCATCTCGATCTGGCTGTAGTCGGCGGTGAGCAGCCGTTCGTAGCCGGGCCCGACGACGAACGCCTCCCGGATCCGTCGACCCTCCTCGGTGCGCACCGGGATGTTCTGGAGGTTCGGGTCGGTGCTGGAGAGCCGCCCGGTGGCCGCGATCAGCTGGTTGAAGGTGGTGTGGATCCGGCCGTCCGGCATCACCGTCTTGAGCAGCCCCTCGACGGTCTGGCGGAGCCGGGACACGTCGCGGTGACGGAGCAGGTGCTGGAGGAAGGGGTGCTCGGTCTTCTCGAACAGGGACTGCAGGGCGTCCGCGTCGGTGGTGTAGCCGGTCTTGGTGCGCTTGGTCTTCGGCATGTTGAGCTCGTCGAAGAGCACCACCTGCAGCTGTTTGGGCGAGCCGAGGTTGATCTCCTTGCCGATCACCGCGAACGCCTCGTCCGCAGCGGCCCTCACCTCGACCGCGAAGTGGGACTCCAGCGACTCCAGACGCTCGACGTCGACGGCGATGCCGGTCTGCTCGAGCTCGGTGAGGATCTCCACGAGCGGGAGCTCGACGTCGCTGAGCAGGGCCGTCCCCCCGCGACCCTCCAGCTCCTCGTCCAGGGCGACGGCCAGGTCCAGCACGGCTCGGGCCTGGAGCATGGCGGTCTCCCCTGCCGTGCTGTCGCCGACCGCGTCCAGGGTGAGCTGCCCGTCGTCCTCGGCCGGCCCGGCCTTGAGCTCCCGCTTGAGGTAGCGCACCGTGAGGTCGGCCAGGTCGTAGGAACGCTGGTCGGGTCGGGCGAGGTACGCCGACAGGGCGGTGTCGCGCACCAGCCCGCGCAGGGGCCAGCCGCGTGCCGCCAGGGCCAGCATCGGACCCTTGGCGTCGTGCAGGACCTTGGAGCGCTCGGCGTCGGCGAACCACCCGGCCAGCGCAGCGTCGTCCTCCGGGCTGACCGAAGCGGCGTCCACCCAGGCTGCCCCGGCCTCGGTGGCCAGCGCCACGGCGAGCACGTCGCCGGACCCGGCCCGCCAGGTGCCCTCGACCTGGACCCCCACCCAGTGGTCGCCGCGGACGTGCTCGTCGAGCCAGGCCGCCACCGTCCCGGGCACGAGCCGCGTCGTGGCGAGCTCGAAGCCACCGGCGTCGATCTCCTCCTCCGACTCCAGGGTCGCGAACAGGCGGTCGCGGAGCACCCGGAACTCCAGGCTGTCGAAGAGCCGGTGCACCTCCTGGCGGTCCCAGGGCTGGACGACGAGGTCCGCCGGGCCCTTCTCCAGGTGCAGGTCGCGCACCAGCGCGTTGAGTCGGCGGTTGCGGATGACCCCGTCCAGGTGCGCCCGGAACGACTCACCCGCCTTGCCGGTGATCTTGTCCGCGTGCACGATGACGTTGTCGAGGCCGTCGTACTGGGTGATCCACTTGGCCGCCGTCTTCGGGCCCACCCCGGGCACGCCTGGCAGGTTGTCGGAGGTCTCCCCCACCAGTGCCGCGATCTCGGGGTAGCGGTGCGGAGGGACGAGGTACTTCTCCTGCACCGCCTCCGGCGTCATCCGCGCCAGGTCGGAGACCCCCTTGCGGGGGTAGAGCACGGTGCAGTGCTCGGTCACCAGCTGCAGCGCGTCGCGGTCGCCGGTGCAGATCAGCACCTCGAAGCCCGCCTCACCGGCCTGGGTGGCCAGCGTGGCGATGATGTCGTCGGCCTCGAAGCCGTCCTTCTCCAGGGTGGCGATGTGGAGCGCGTCGAGCACCTCCTTGACCAGCGAGACCTGCCCCTTGAACGCGTCCGGGCTGGCGGACCGGTTGGCCTTGTAGTCGACGTACTCCGCGGAGCGGAAGGTCTGCCGGGACACGTCGAAGGCGACTGCGACGTGGGTCGGCGCCTCGTCGCGCAGCACGTTGATCAGCATCGAGGTGAACCCGTACACCGCGTTGGTGGACTGCCCGGTGGTGGTGGAGAAGTTCTCGACCGGAAGCGCGAAGAACGCCCGGTAGGCCAGGGAGTGGCCGTCCAGCAGGAGCAGCCGGGGGCGGCTCCCCGACGAGGCGGCGGACGAGGTCACGGGGGCGGTCGCAGGCACGGTGCGACTCTAGTCGTCGGCTCCGACACCCCGGTCAGGTGACGGGGTCGCGGCCGCGCGCTCGCCGCTGCGACCGCCGGGCGGCCACCACCTGTCCCACGTTGCGGCCCACCCGGACCCGGTTGCGGACCGCGCCCGACGGGTCGGTGGGGATGCGGGAGCGCAACGCCGCCACCGAGGTCGCACGGAGCACCGCCACCTGCACCAACCCCAGCTTGGCCAGGAAGCGGTTGGCGTCCCGGTCGTTGAGCGGTGTGGCCACCATGAGCGTCTCGATCCCGTGCTGCTCGGCCCACGTCACGCAGGCATCGACGAACCCCCGGCCCGAGCCGTGGCGGGCGAAGCGCGGATCGATCTGGAGGTGGCTGACGTGCACGGTCTTGTCCTCGTGCAGGGGCGAGACCAGCCCGACGGTGAGGAAGGCACATCCCACCACCTCGCCGTCGTAGGTCGCCACGACGATCCGGTGGCTCGGGTCGTCGCTCAGCCGGGTGATCGCCGCGGCGACCTGGCACTCCGGGGTCGCCCCCCGCTCGAGCCCGACCGCCTTGACCAGGTCAGCGGCCAGGTCCTCCCACAGGGCATGGATCCGGGGCGCGTCGTCCTCGACCGCGACCCGCACCATGACGGACACACGTGGCACCGTTGCCTCCCACTGCCCACCACCCCTGGCGGGCCATCGATCCAGCAGAGCATCCCACTCCCACGATGCGCACCGCCCCCAAGGCATCGAGCGTGATGGGATGGCTCCCGACCACCCACCCACGAGAGGAAGCGAATTGTTCCCCGGCATCGGGACCCTCGTCAACATGACCACAGTCCTGTTCGGCGCCTCGCTCGGCGTGCTGGTCGGCCACCGGCTCCCCGAACGCACCCGCAACCTCGTCACCGACGCCCTGGGACTGGTCACGCTGCTCATCGCCGCGCTCGGGGCGATGAGCGTCACCGACCCCCGGCTCGTGGCTGCGGTGGGCTCCAGCGCGCCGGTCCTGATCGTCCTCGGCTCGCTGGTGATCGGCGGGGTGGTCGGCTCGGCCGTGGGCGTCGAGGACGCCCTGGAGCGTCTCGGTGCCTGGCTGCGCGGTGTCCTGCTCCGGGGCCGGTCGGGCGACCGGGCGGACCGGGAGCGGTTCGTGGAGGGCTTCGTGGCCGCGTCCCTGCTCTTCTGCGTGGGCCCGCTGACGATCCTCGGCTCGCTCAGCGACGGCCTCGGCCGAGGAGCGGACCAGCTGTTCCTCAAGTCGGCGCTGGACGGTTTCGCGGCGATCGCCTTCGCCGCGTCGTTCGGCTGGGGCGTCGCCGCCAGCGCCCTCGCCGTGCTCGTGATCCAGGGCACCTTCACCGTCGTCGGCGTCCTGCTCGGGGACATCCTTCCGGACGCGCACGTCGCCGCGATCGGGGCGACCGGAGGGCTCCTGCTGGTCGGGCTGGCGCTCGGGCTGCTGCGGATCCGTGCGCTCCCGGTCGGCGACCTCCTGCCGGCGCTCGCCGTCGCGCCGTTGCTCACCCAGCTGGTGATCAGCCTCCGCTGACCGGCCTCAGAGGTCTCCACCGAGGTAGGCAGCCTTGACCGAGTCGTCGCCGGCGAGCTCGGCGCCGGTCCCGGACCGGACGATCTCACCGCTCTCGAGGATGTGGGCGGTGTCCGCGCGCTTGAGGGCTTGCGCGGCGTTCTGCTCCACCAGCAGGACGGTGGTGCCCTGCGCGTTGATCTCGGCGATGATCGCGAAGATCTGCTGGATCAGCTTGGGCGCCAGACCCATCGAGGGCTCGTCCAGGAGCACCAGCCTCGGCCGGGCCATCAGCGCACGACCGATCGCGACCATCTGCTGCTCGCCGCCCGACATCGTGCCCGCGACCTGGCTCCGGCGTTCCTCCAGGCGCGGGAACAGCGAGAAGACCCGGGCGACGTCCTCCTTGAAGGCGGCCGTCTTGCGGTCCTTGCGGACGTAGGCACCCATGTCGAGGTTCTCCATCACGGTCATCCCGGGGAACACCCCCCGCCCCTCGGGCGACTGGCTGATGCCCAGGAGCACCCGCTCGTAGGGCGGGACGTGGGTGATGTCCCGGCCCTCGAAGCGGACCGTGCCGGCACGCACCTTGCGCAGCCCGGAGACGGTCTTGAGCGTGGTCGACTTGCCCGCGCCGTTGGCTCCGATCAACGTGGCGATCGATCCCTCCTCGACGGAGAAGGAGATGTCCCGGATGGCCTCGATGTGTCCGTAGTTGACACACAGGCCCTCGACCTCAAGAAGCATCGTCGTCGTCGACTCCCAGGTAGGCCGCGATGACCGCGGGGTTGTCTCGGATCTCCGCGGGCGAGCCCTCGGCGATCTTCCGCCCGAACTCCAGCACCACGATGCGGTCGGTGACGCCCATGACCAGCCGCATGTCGTGCTCGATGAGCAGCACGGTGTAGCCGCGGTCGCGGACCTTGCGGATCAGCTCCATGAGGGACTGCTTCTCGGCCGGGTTGAAGCCGGCCGCCGGCTCGTCGAGGCACAGCAGCCGCGGGCCGGTCGCCATCGCGCGGGCGATCTCGAGCCTGCGCTGGTCGCCGTAGGAGAGGTTGGCGGCGAGCTCGTCGGCCCGCTGCTCCAGCCCCATGAACCGCAGCAGCTCCATGGCCTCGTCGTGGCCCTCGGCCTCCTCCCGGCGGTGCCGCGGAAGCCGGAACAGTGCGGAGAGCAGCCCCGCGTGGTGCCGGGCGTCGACGCCGACCATCACGTTCTCCAAGGCCGTCATGGACTTGAAGAGCCGGATGTTCTGGAACGTGCGGGCGATCCCCAGCTTGGTGATCCGGTGCCGCTTGAGCCCGGTCAACGGCTTGCCGAGGAAGCGGACCTGACCGCTGGTCGGCTTGTACACGCCGGTGGTCACGTTGAAGCAGGTGGTCTTGCCAGCCCCGTTGGGGCCGATCAGCCCGAGGATCTCGCCCTCCTGGATGGAGAAGCTGACGTCGTCGAGAGCGACCAGCCCTCCGAACTTGAGGGTGACCGAGTCGACCTCGAGCACCGTGGTCCGACCGGCCTCGGGGCGGCCGCGCTCCGTCTGCACCTCAGACATGCCTGCCTCCCGCTGGGTTCTCCTCGGGGGCCTCCGGGCCCTCCTCGAGGAGCTCGATCTCCTGCTCGGCCTGTCTCGCCCGGAGCGTACGCCGTGGGGGCAGCAGCCCCTGCGGGCGGTACACCGCCAGGATCATCAGGGCCAGACCGAACACCAGGACCCGCCAGTCCTGGAAGCCGCGGAACCGCTCCGGGAGGTAGGCGACGACGCCGGCACCGACGATGACGCCCCACCGGTTGCCCTGGCCACCGACCACGACGGCTGCCAGGAACAGGATCGAGTAGAGCAGCAGGAACGACTGCGGGCTCACGAAGCCCTGCTTGCCCGCGAACAGCGCCCCGGACAGCCCGCCCACGAAGGCGCCCATCGCGAAGGCGAGCAGCTTGAACTTGAACGTCGGGACGCCCATCAGCTCCGCGGCGTCCTCGTCCTCGCGGGTGGCCTCCCACGCCCGGCCGACCCGGCTGTCCTTGATCCGCTTGTCGGCGAACAGGATGACGATGATCACGGTGAGCGCGAACCAGTAGTACGGCACCAGGTCCAGGACGCCGAAGTCCAGGATGCCGGTCGACTTCTTGAGGTCGACCAACGGCACCCCGGTGTCCCAGTTCAGGTGCGGGACGTCGAGGAACGGCTCGGTGCACCGGGTGCCCTCGGTGGCCTTGCAGATGTCGGGGGGCCCGGAGACCCCGCTGATCCCCCGCGCCCCGCCGAGCCACTCGGAGTTCACCGCGGTGAGCCGGATGATCTCGCCGAAGCCCAGCGTCACGATCGCCAGGTAGTCACCACGCACCCGCAGCGTGGGCGCACCCAGGATCACTCCGGAGAGCATGGCCACCATCACCGCGATGGGGATCGTCCACAGGTAGGGGATGCTGGCGTGGGCCTTGGTGAGGACTGCCACCGTGTAGGCGCCGACGGCGTAGAAGCCGACGTAGCCGAGGTCGAGCAGTCCGGCGTAGCCGACCACGATGTTGAGCCCGAGGGCGACCAGGACGTAGGTCGCGACGATGAAGAGCACGCCCCCGAAGTCGACGTCGGGGGTGGCGATGACCGGCAGCTCGAGGAGCGGCAGGGCGTAGAAGAAGACCGCGACCAGGATCAGGCCGGGGACGCGGTAGGGCCGGAGCCGCGTGGCCAGCAGCTGCCGCCGGCCGGCCAGCCGCTGGGAGCGCGACGGGGTGTGCTCGCGGGCCGAAGAGGTGCTCATGCGCGTGCCTTTCCGAGGGACTCACCAAGCAGGCCGGTGGGTCGGAAGAGCAGGATCACGATCAGGAGGACGAAGGCGACCACGTCCTTCCACTCCGTGCCGACGATCGCAGAGCCGTAGTTCTCGGCCACCCCCAGGACCAGGCCGCCGAGCAGCGCGCCGCGGAGGTTGCCGATGCCGCCCATGACCGCAGCGGTGAACGCCTTGACGCCGAGGATGAAGCCGGCGTCGAACCGGGTCGCGCCGATCCGGATCATGTACAGCGTGGCGGCGGCGCCGGCCATCAGCCCGCCCAGCAGGAAGGTCAGCTGCACCACGCGGGTCGAGTTCACTCCCATGAGGGCAGCCGACTCGGGGTCCTGCGCCACGGCCCGGATCCCGCGTCCCAGCCGGGACCGTCGGATGAACTGGTCGAGCAGCAGCATCATCACCAGCGCCGAGAGGATCACCAGCAGGTCGGTGGTGTTGACCGCGTAGTCGCCGATGCTGAAGAGGTCCTTGCGGGGGATGTTGACCGGGATGCTGCGGGTGTCGCGCGACTTCGCGACGTAGCGGGACAGGTTGTCGTCCAAGCCGACGAAGCCGGCGATCTTGTTGCGCAGCCCCATCGCCTCGGCGAGCACGAAGGAGGCACCGATCGCCGAGATCAGCGAGATCAGCTTCGGCGCCTTGCGCTTGATCAGGGGCCGGTAGGCGAAGCGCTCCAGCAGCAGCGCCACCCCGCCCGAGACCGCCATCGCCACGACGAGGCAGACCGCGAGCATCCCGATCACCGCCCCGGTGGAGGAGGCAGGGCTGCCGCCGAGGAAGTACAGCGTCCACACGGTGGCGAACGTGCCGTACATGAAGACCTCGGAGTGCGCGAAGTTGATCAGCTGCAGCACGCCGTAGACCATCGTGTAGCCGAGGGCGACCAGGGCGTAGACCGAGCCGAGCGCGAGACCGGTGATGGTCAGCTCGAAGAAGTGGTCGATCAGGAATTGCACAGGTCTCCCCTGTCGCAGGTGCTCGCGTGACCGCGGCCGGGAGCCGGTGGCCCCCGGCCGCGGTCAGGAGAGTGCGCCGGCCGGGAGGCCGGCGCACCACGTCACTCGATGGCCGCCGCGTCGGCGATCTCGCCGTCGGTCACCGTGTAGGCGTAGATCACGATGTCGGAGACCTCGCCGGTCTCGTCGAACTTGATCTGCTTGGTCAGCCCCTCGGCGTCGTAGCCGTTGACCCAGTCGAGCATGGACTGCCGGTCGGTGTTCCCCTCGGCGATGCCCTGGAGCAGGACGTTGGCCGCGTCGTAGCCCTCGGTGGAGTAGGTGCCGGGCTCGGTCCCGTTGAGCTCGGTGTACTTCGCGGTGAACTCGTCGGTGGACGGGGCGCAGGGGCAGGTCAGGATGGCACCCTCGGCTGCGCTCTTGCCCGCGGACTCGACGAACCCGGGGTCCTTGCTGCCGTCGCCGGAGACGAAGGTCCCCTTCCAGCCGCCGGCACGGAGCTGCTTGATCAGCAGCCCGGCCTCGGGGTAGTAGCCGCCGTAGAACAGCACGTCGGCGTCCGCGGCCTTGACCTTGGTCACGGTGGCGGAGAAGTCGGTCTGCTTCTGCTGCACGGTGTCGGTGTCCCCGACGAGGTCGCCGAGGTCGGACTTCACCCCGTCGGCGATGCCCTTGCCGTACTCCGAGGCGTCGTCGACGACGAAGACGTTCTTCGCAGCCAGGGTGTCGGAGATGTACTTCGCGGCGGCCGGGGCCTGGGTCGCGTCGTTGCCGAGGATGCGGTGGAAGGTGGTCCACCCGTTCGTGGTCAGGTCGGGGTTGGTCGCCGACGGCGACACCGTGACCAGGCCGGCCTCGTTGAAGGCCTCGCCGGTCGCGTCGCTCTCCCCGGAGAACGTGGGCCCGACGACTCCGACGACCGAGTCGTCGTTGATGATCTGGACCGCCAGCGGGGTGGCCTTCTCGGGGTCACCCTGGGAGTCGAACTCCTGCATGGTGACCTCGCAGTCAGGGTGGTCGGCGTTGTACTCCTCGAGCGCGACCTTGGCGCCGTTGACGATGTTGAGCCCCAGGTTGGCGTAGTCACCCGTCTTGGGACCGAGGAAGGCGATAGCGGCGTTCGAGCAGTCGCTGCCGCCGTCACCGCTGCCCGCGTTGGTGTCAGTGCTGTCGTCGGTGGTGCCGCAGGCGGCCAGCGTGAGCCCGGCTGCGGCGGCCGCTGCCGCTGCGCGCCAGCCTCGGTTGATGCGGATCATGGACCCTCCGTGGTGTACGAGTATGCGCCGTCCACCCCCAGTGCGGGCGGCTCTTGTGGGCGGAACCTAGCACCACGGCGGGACGCTCAGGCCGAACCCGACCAGGTCGAGAGGGGCGCGTTGCCAAAACGTGACCTGGCCCGCGGTTTGACGTCAGTTCAGTCCGACTTGTCGGAGTCGCTGAGGGTCGGACCGTGGGTGAGGACGCCCTCGGCCACCTGCCGCATCGACAGGCGCAGGTCCATGGCCGTCTTCTGGATCCACCGGAAGGCGTCGGGCTCGCTGAGCTCGAGCCGCTGCTGGAGCACGCCCTTGGCCCGGTCGACGAGCTTGCGGGTCTCCAGCCGCTCGGACAGGTCGCTGATCTCGGCAGCGAGCTGCTGGACCTCGGCGAACCGGCTGACCGCCATCTCGATCGCCGGCACCAGGTCGTTCTTGGTGAAGGGCTTGACCACGTAGGCCATCGCCCCGGCGTCCCGGGCGCGCTCGACCAGCTCGCGCTGGCTGAAGGCGGTGAGGATCACCACGGGCGCGATCCGCTGCTCGGCGATGCGCTCGGCGGCCGCGATCCCGTCCAGGCGCGGCATCTTCACGTCGAGGACCACGAGGTCCGGGCGGTGCAGCTCGGCGAGCTCGACGGCGACCTCGCCGTCGGCGGCCTGGCCGACGACGTCGTAGCCCTCCTCGGCCAGCATCTCCGCCAGGTCCATCCTGATCAGCGCCTCGTCCTCGGCGATGACGACCCGTCGCGCCCGCGAGGGCGACGGCGGTCCGGGGCGGAGCCCCGCCTGGGGCTCGGGCCGCCGAACGGGCTGGGGATCGCGCTGGGACTCGCGCCGGGGATCGGGCTGAGGGGAGCTCACGCCGGCCAAGGCTAGCGGGGCAGCGCGCCGAGCGCATGGCCGGCGCCGCGGTCGGCGTCACCGATACCGGGGTGGACCAGCTCGTCGAGCCGGTCGAAGTACAGCTCCACGGCCTCGCGCTCCACCCGTTGCCGAGACATCACGGTGGCGGCCGTCCGGGCGTTGGCCACGGCTCGGTCCTGACTCACCAGCGTGCGCAGCAGTTCTTTCACGATGGCTCCCACCCTAGCCCTGGGCATCCTGGGTGGAAAGCCCGTTA
Source organism: uncultured Actinomycetota bacterium (assembly GCA_963784485.1). GTDB lineage: Bacteria > Actinomycetota > Actinomycetes > Propionibacteriales > Nocardioidaceae > Marmoricola_A. The sequence continues at coordinate 76,849 of CAWARH010000006.1, forward strand.
TGGGCGTGCACACCGGGAGGTGGTCCGTCCGGGGTCGTCCGCTAGCCTGTCCTGCGCAACCTGGCCCCGGTAGCCCAACGGCAGAGGCAGTGGTCTCAAACACCATCCAGTGTGGGTTCGAGTCCCACCCGGGGCACTCAGGCTCGCTCACGGCGGCCTGGGCCGGTCTGGCGCTGTGGACGCGCGTCAGCGCCCCGGGCGGCGGTAGGCAGGGGCGACCTCGTTGATCGCGTCGCCGATGCGGTGGATGCGCAGCGCGTTGGTCGACCCGGGAATCCCGGGCGGGCTGCCTGCGATGATCACCACGAGCTCGCCCTCCTTCACCCGACCGATCTTGAGCAGCGCCTCGTCGACCTGGCGCACCATCTCGTCGGTGTGCTCGACGTGCTCCCCGATGAACGTCTCCACGCCCCACGACAGGGCGAGCTGGGACCGGGTCAGCGGCACCGGGGTGAAGGCGAGGACCGGGATCTGGCTGCGGTACCGCGCGAGCCGCCTGGCGGAGTCGCCGGAGGTCGTGAACGCGAGCAGGTGCGTCGCGCCGATCCGCTCCGCGACCTCCGCGGCCGCCTTGGCGATGACTCCGCCGCGGGTGCGGGGCTGCCAGTCGATGGCGGCCATCCGGGCCAGGCCGTGGTCCTCGGTGGACTTGATGATCCGCGCCATCACGCGCACGGCCTCGATGGGGAAGTCCCCGACGCTGGTCTCCCCGGACAGCATCACCGCGTCCGCGCCGTCGAGGACCGCGTTGGCGACGTCGGAGGCCTCGGCCCGGGTCGGCTTGGGGGCGCTGATCATCGACTCGAGCATCTGGGTGGCCACGATGACCGGCTTGGCGTTGCGGCGAGCCAGGTCGATGACCTGCTTCTGCAGGAAGGGGACGTCCTCCAGCGGACACTCCACGCCCAGGTCCCCCCGGGCGACCATGAAGGCGTCGAAGGCCTTGATGATCCCTGGCAGGTTCTCGATGGCCTGGGGCTTCTCGATCTTCGCGATCACCGGCAGGTGCACGCCGACCTCGTCCATGATCGCGCGGACGTCCTCGGCGTCGTCGGCCGAGCGGACGAACGACAGGGCGATCATGTCGACGGTCTGGCGCAGCGCCCACCGCAGGTCGGCCTTGTCCTTCTCGCTCATCGCCGGAACCGAGACAGCCACGCCAGGCAGGTTGATGCCCTTGTTGTTGCTGATCCGCCCCGGCACCACGGTGGTGCACAGCACGTCGGTCTCGTCGACGGAGAGCACCTCCAGGTGCACCTTCCCGTCGTCGATGAGCACCGAGTCACCGGGGGCCACGTCGCCGGGCAGACCTGCGTACGTCGTGCTCACGACCGTGGCGTCGCCCGGCACGTCCCGGGTGGTGATCGTGATCTGCTGGTCCTCGGCGAGGTCCACCGGCCCGTCGGCGAACCTTCCGAGCCGGATCTTCGGCCCCTGGAGGTCGACGAAGATGCCCACGCCGTGCCCGGTCTTGTCGGAGGCCTCGCGGACCATCCGGTAGACCTTCTCGTGGTCCTCGTACGACCCGTGGCTCAGGTTCAGCCGGGCCACGTCCATCCCCGCCTCGACGAGCTTCAGGATGCTCTCCGGCGTCGAGGTCGCCGGGCCCAGGGTGCAGACAATCTTGGCTCTACGCACGCCTGCGACCCTACCGCCTTGGTTTGGATCGATCAAAGACCGCCGCACGCCCCTCGTGCGGCGCGCGGCGACGAGCCAAACCTGCCGCTCAGACCACCAACGGACGCTCGGTGGGCGGGATCGGCGCGGGCAGGGTGCTCCCCCCGGTGAGGTACCGGTCCACCGCGGCCGCGGCGGCGCGACCCTCGGCGATCGCCCAGACGATGAGCGACTGGCCCCTCCCCGCGTCGCCGGCGACGAAGACCCCGGGCACGGTGGACTGGTAGTCCTCGTCCCGCACGACGTTGCCGCGCTGGTCCAGCTCGACCTCGAGCTGGTCGATGAGCCCGGTCCGCTCGGGACCCACGAACCCCATCGCGAACAGGACCAGCTGTGCCGGGATCTCCCGCTCGGTGCCCTCGATCTCCTGGAAGGACCCGTCCACGTCGACGATGCGCAGCGCGCGGACGTGACCGTCCTCGTCGGCGACGAACTCCTTGGTGGACGCGGCGTAGACCCGCTCTCCGCCCTCCTCGTGCGCCGAGGAGACCCGGAACAGCATCGGGTACGTCGGCCACGGCTGGTTGCCCTGTCGCTCCTGACCCGGCTGGGACATGATCTCGAGCTGAGTCACCGAGGCGGCCCCCTGACGCAGCGACGTGCCGAGGCAGTCGGCTCCGGTGTCGCCGCCGCCGATGATCACCACGTCCTTGCCGGTGGCCAGAATCTGGTCCTGGACGGGCTCGCCGAGCGCGGCGCGGTTGGCCTGCGGGAGGTACTCCATCGCCTGGTGGATGCCGCCGTGCTCGCGTCCGGGCACCGGCAGGTCGCGGGCGACCGTCGAGCCGACCGCGAGCACGACCGCGTCGAACCGGTCCCTGAGCTGGCTACCGCTGATCGACTCGCCGACCGCGACCCCGGTCCGGAAGACGGTGCCCTCGCGCTCCATCTGACGCAGGCGTCGCTCGAGGTGCTGCTTCTCCATCTTGAACTCGGGGATGCCGTAGCGCATCAGACCGCCCGGCTGGTCGGCCCGCTCGTAGACCGCGACGGTGTGGCCGGCGCGGGTGAGCTGCTGGGCCGCGGCGAGGCCCGCCGGACCCGAGCCGACGACGGCCACCCGCTTGCCCGAGAGCCACTCGGGTGGCTGGGGACGGATCAGCCCGGACTCCCAGCCGCGGTCGGCGATCGCCACCTCGACGTTCTTGATCGTGACCGGGTCCTGGTTGATGCCCAGCACGCACGCCGTCTCGCACGGGGCGGGGCAGAGCCGACCGGTGAACTCGGGGAAGTTGTTCGTGGCGTGCAGGCGCTCGACCGCGTCCTCCCAGTCGTCGCGCCAGACCAGGTCGTTCCACTCCGGGATGAGGTTGCCCAACGGGCAGCCCTGGTGGCAGAAGGGGATCCCGCAGTCCATGCAGCGACCCGCCTGGGTCGAGATGATCGGCAGGAGTGCCTTGCCGACGCCGCCGGGGTAGACCTCGTTCCAGTCGTGGACCCGCTCCGCGACCGGACGCCGCTCCGCGACCTCGCGGCCGTGGTTCAAGAACCCGCGTGGGTCAGCCATGAAGCACCTCCATGATCCTGGCCTCAGCCTCTTCCTCGTTCAGCCCTTCCTCGAGGGCCTCCGCGCGCGCCTCCAGGACGCGCTTGTAGTCACCGGGCATGACCTCGGTGAACCGGCCCAGGGCGGCGGGCCAGTCGGCCAGCAGCTCCTCGGCGACCGTCGAGCCGGTCTCCTCGTGGTGCCGTCGGACCAGTGTCCGGAGCTCCTCCACGGCGTCGCCCTCGACCTTGTTGAGCTCGACGAGCTCGGGGTTCACCCGCTGCTCGTCGAGGTCCAGGACGAACGCGTAGCCGCCCGACATGCCTGCGGCGAAGTTGCGGCCCGTGGGACCGAGCACCACCACGACGCCGCCGGTCATGTACTCGCAGCCGTGGTCGCCGACCCCCTCGACCACCGCGGTGGCACCGGAGTTGCGGACGCAGAAGCGCTCACCGACCTGGCCCCGCAGGAAGATCTCGCCTCGCGTCGCGCCGTAGCCCAGGACGTTGCCGGCGATGATCTGCTCGGAGGCGACGAACCTGGCCGCGTGGTCGGGCCGGACCACGATCCGGCCGCCGGACAGGCCCTTGCCCACGTAGTCGTTGGCGTCGCCCTCCAGCCGCAAGGTGATCCCCGGCGGCAGGAACGCTCCGAACGACTGGCCCGCAGAGCCGGTGAAGGTGATGTCGATCGTGCCGTCGGGGAGCCCCGCGCCGCGGTAGCGCTTGGTGACCTCGTGACCCAGGATCGTGCCCACGGTCCGGTTGACGTTGCGCACGGTCAGCTGGGCCCGCACCGGCTCGCCACGCTCGAGGGCGTCCTGGGCCAGCGCGACCAGCTCGTTGTCCAGGGCCCGGTCCAGCCCGTGGTCCTGGCCGGTGGTGTGGTGCAGGGAGGCACCCGCCGGCAGGTCGGGCACGTGCAGGATCGGGCTCAGGTCCAGCCCTGCGGCCTTCCAGTGGTCGACCGCCTCGGCGATGTCGAGCGACTCCGCGTGACCGACCGCCTCCTCCAGGCTGCGGAAGCCCAGCTCGGCGAGCAGCTCGCGCACCTCCTCGGCGATGTAGGTGAAGAAGTTGACGACGAACTCCGCCTTGCCGTTGAACCGCTCCCTCAGGACCGGGTTCTGGGTGGCGACGCCGACCGGGCAGGTGTCGAGGTGGCAGACCCGCATCATGATGCAGCCCGAGACCACGAGCGGCGCGGTCGCGAAGCCGAACTCCTCGGCGCCGAGCAGCGCCGCGACGAGGACGTCGCGTCCGGTCTTGAGCTGGCCGTCGCACTGCACGACGATCCGGTCGCGCAGGCCGTTGAGCAGCAGGGTCTGCTGGGTCTCGGCCAGACCGAGCTCCCAGGGGCCGCCCGCGTGCTTGAGCGAGGTCAGCGGGGAGGCGCCCGTGCCGCCGTCGTGGCCGGAGATGAGCACCACGTCCGCGTGCGCCTTGGACACGCCGGCCGCGACGGTGCCGACACCCACCTCGGCCACCAGCTTCACGTGCACCCGGGCGGACGGGTTGGCGTTCTTCAGGTCGTGGATGAGCTGGGCGAGGTCCTCGATCGAGTAGATGTCGTGGTGCGGCGGCGGCGAGATCAGCCCCACCCCCGGGGTGGAGTACCGGGTGCGGGCCACCCAGGGGTAGACCTTGTGCCCCGGCAGCTGTCCGCCCTCACCGGGCTTGGCGCCCTGGGCCATCTTGATCTGGATGTCGTCGGCGTTGGTGAGGTACTCAGCGGTCACGCCGAAACGGCCGGACGCCACCTGCTTGACCGAGCTGCGGCGCTCGGGGTCGTACAAGCGGTCCGGGTCCTCGCCACCCTCGCCGGTGTTCGACCTGCCGCCGAGCCGGTTCATGGCCACGGCCAGGGTCTCGTGCGCCTCCTGGCTGATCGAGCCGTACGACATCGCCCCGGTGGAGAACCGCTTGACGATCTCCGAGACCGGCTCGACCTCCTCGATCGGCACGGGAGTCCGGCCCACCGCGGCAGCGTCCTTGAAGCGGAACAGGCCGCGCAGCGTCATCAGCCGGCGCGACTGCTCGTCGACCCGCGCGGTGTACTGCTTGAACACGTCGTAGCGGCCGGTGCGCGTGGAGTGCTGGAGGCGGAACACCGTCTCGGGGTCGAACAGGTGCTGCTCTCCCTCGCGGCGCCACTGGTACTCCCCGCCCACCTCCAGGCGTCGGTGCGCGGTCGGCAGACCGTCGACCGGGTAGGCCTTGGCGTGGCGCTGGGCGACCTCCTCGGCGATCGTGTCCAGCCCGATGCCACCGAGCTTGCTGGTGGTGCCGGTGAAGTAGCGGTCCACGACCGCCTGGGAGAGGCCGACCGCCTCGAAGATCTGCGCCCCGGTGTACGACGCGACCGTCGAGACACCCATCTTGCTCATCACCTTCAGGACGCCCTTGCCGAGCGCCCTGACCAGGTTCTTGACCGCCTGCTGGGAGGGGATGTCCACGAAGTGGCCGTCCCGGGCCAGGTCCTCGACCGACTCCATCGCGAGGTACGGGTTGACCGCGGCAGCGCCGTAGCCGATGAGCAGGGCGACGTGGTGCACCTCGCGCACGTCCCCGGCCTCGACCACCAGGCCGACCTGGGTACGGGTCTTCTCGCGGACCAGGTGGTGGTGGATCGCGGCGGTGAGCAGCAGCGACGGGATCGGCGCGAGCTCGGCCGTCGAGTGCCGGTCGGAGAGCACGATGATCCGTGCCCCGCCGGCGATCGCGGTGGAGACCTCGCCGCAGATCTCCTCCAGGCGGGTGGCCAGCGCAGCCCCGCCGCCGGCGACCTCGTAGAGCCCCCGGGACACGTGGGTGATGAACCCCGGCATGTCGCCGTCGCGGTTCACGTGCCGGATCTTGGCCAGCTCGTCGTTGTCGATGACCGGGAAGGGCAGCACCACCTGACGGCAGGAGGCGGGGGTCGGCTCGAGGAGGTTCGCCTCCGGCCCGATCGCGCCCTGCAGGGAGGTGACCAGCTCCTCGCGGATCGCGTCCAGGGGCGGGTTGGTCACCTGCGCGAAGAGCTGCGAGAAGTAGTCGAACAGCAGACGCGGCTTGTCCGACAGCGCGGCGATCGGGGTGTCGGTGCCCATCGAGCCGATCGGCTCGTAGCCGGCCTTCGCCATCGGGGCGAGGATGACCCGCTTCTCCTCCTCGGTGTAGCCGAAGACCTGCTGGCGTCGGGTGACCGAGGCGTGCGTGTGCACGATGTGCTCACGGTCGGTGAGCTCCTCGAGGCGGATGAGCCCCGCGTGCAGCCACTCGTCGTACGGGTGCTGGGCGGCGAGCTCGCTCTTGATCTCCTCGTCCTCGATGATCCGGTGCTCCTCGGTGTCGACGAGGAACATCCGACCCGGCTGGAGGCGGCCCTTGCGGACCACCGTCGCGGGGTCGACGTCCAGGACGCCCACCTCCGAGGCCAGCACGACCAGGCCGTCGTCGGTGACCCAGTAGCGGCTCGGCCGCAGGCCGTTGCGGTCCAGGACCGCTCCGACCTGGGTGCCGTCGGTGAACACCACACAGGCCGGGCCGTCCCACGGCTCCATCATCGTGGAGTGGAACTCGTAGAAGGCACGCCGCTTGGCGTCCATCTCGGCGTGGTTCTCCCACGCCTCCGGGATCATCATGAGCACCGAGTGCGGGAGCGTGCGGCCGCCCATGTGCAGCAGCTCGAGGACCTCGTCGAAGGAGGCCGAGTCGCTCGCCCCGGGGGTGCAGATCGGGAAGAGCCGCGCGAGGTCGCCGGGGATGACGTCGCTGGACAGCAGCGCCTCACGGGCCCGCATCCAGTTCCGGTTTCCCATCACCGTGTTGATCTCGCCGTTGTGGGCGATGAAACGGAACGGGTGCGACAGCGGCCAGCTCGGGAACGTGTTGGTGGAGAACCGTGAGTGCACGATGGCGATCGCGGACTCGACCCGCTCGTCGACGAGGTCGGGGAAGAACCGGTCGAGCTGGTCGGTGGTGAGCATGCCCTTGTAGACCATGGTGCGGGAGGAGAGCGACGGGAAGTAGGTCTCCACCTCGTGCTCGACCCTCTTGCGCAGGCAGAAGGCCTGCCGCTCCAGCGCCATGCCGAGCTGGCCGCCGGCGGAGCTCACGAAGAGCTGGACGAACGCGGGCATCACGCGCCGGGCGGTGTCGCCGAGCAGGTCGGGGCTGGTGGGGACCTCGCGCCAGCCGAGGACGGTGAGCTGCTCCTCGGCGGCGATCGCCTCGATCCGCTCACGGGTTGCCGCCACCTGCTCGGGGGCACCGGGGATGAAGGCGGTCCCGACGGCGTACGCCCCTGCGGCGGGAAGCCCGAAGTCGACCTCGGCGCGCAGGAACCGGTCCGGGACCTGCATGAGGATGCCGGCGCCGTCGCCGGAGTCCGGCTCGGCACCGACGGCGCCCCGGTGCTCGAGGTTGCGCAGCGCCTGCACGGCCTTGGCGACGATGTCGTGGCTCGGCACGCCGGTCAGGGTGGCGACCAGCGCGACACCACAGGCGTCGTGCTCGTGGAGACCGTCGTAGAGCCCCTGGGGCGGCGGGAATGCCTGCATGGCCAGCCCTTTCGCGTCGTCGGCAACCGGCACAGCGTCGGACCGCGTCCACGCGGAGGTGGAGCGGCTCGTCACAGCTCTGGGTGCCCTGTGTGCAATGTCTGGTGAAGCTCAGTGCAGTGGCAGCGCGGGACGACGTTGGCCCAGGCGGAGATGCGATCGTACCGCATGCCCTGTGCCCGCACCCGCGTCGTGTCCGGCGCTGCGGCGGGTTGCGGAGCCGGCTCGGCGCGGCTCAGCCGAGGCCCGCGCTGCCGACGAGGCTGCCCACCCCGTAGGTGATCGTGGCGGCGGCCGCGCCGAGCAGCATCTGCCGCAGGCCGCCGTACCACCAGGGGCGGACGGTGACCTGGGTGACGACCGCGCCGCAGAGGAACAGCGCCGCCATGGTGAGCAGCGCGCCGGGCCAGATGGAGGTGCTGCCCAGGAGGTAGGGCAGCACAGGGATGATCGCGCCCAGCGCGAAGGCCACGAACGAGGACACCGCCGCCAACGTGGGCGAGGCGAGGTCGTCGGGGTCGATGCCGAACTCCTCCTTGGCGTGCACCGCGACCGCGATGTCCACGTCCCGGTGGATCTGGGTGGCGACCTCGAGGGCGAGGTCCTCGTCGATCCCCTTCTCTGCGTACATCGCCGCGAGCTCGGCGGTCTCCGCCTCGCGGTTCGCGATGATCTCCTGGCGCTCCTTGGCGATCTCCCGCTCCGCGGCCTCGGACTGGGAGGCCACCGAGGTGTACTCCCCCACCGCCATCGAGAACGCCCCTGCGCTCAGTCCGGCCAGTCCGGCGAGCACGATCGGGCCGCTGGACCCCGCCGTGCCACCGGCGACGCCGGCGATGAGGGCCACGTTGGAGACCAGGCCGTCCATCGCGCCGAACACCGCCGGCCGCAGCCAGCCGCCGACGACGTCGCCGTGCTCGTGATCGACGCTCGGCGTGCCGCCGGGGTCCGCGGGCCCCTCCGGGGTCAGGTCGGCTGCATCCATGCGGCCACGGTAGCCGGACATCGGCCGGCGTTCATCGAAGGACAGCCTCACCTACCGCGGCTCGGGGACGCTCTCCTCGGTGTCGTCGGCGGGGCCGGGACCGTCGACCAGGACGCTCTCCTCACGGCCCGGGTGCCGCCGGGCGGACCACACGAAGTAGCCGACCGCCAGGACGAACAGCACGACCGAGGTCCACACGTTGAGTCGCAGGCCGAAGACGTCGTTGGCCTCCACGGGGTCGATCCGGAGGTACTCGATCCATCCACGCCCGACGCAGTACGCCGCGACGTAGAGCGCGAAGGCCCGGCCGAAGCCCAGCCGGAAGCGCCGGTCGGCCCAGATCACCAGCCCGGCCACGCCGAGGTCCCACACGCACTCGTAGAGGAAGGTCGGGTGGAAGGTCGTGAACTCCTCGTAGCCCGTCGGTCGCTTGGTGACGTCGGGGATCTCCAGCGCCCACGGCAGGTCCGTGGGCTTGCCGAAGAGCTCCTGGTTGAACCAGTTGCCCCAGCGTCCGATCGCCTGAGCCACGACGATCCCCGGCGCCAGCGCGTCTGCCAGCGGAAGGAACCGGATGCCCGCACGCCGGGCCCCGATGTAGGCGCCCACCGCGCCGAGTGCCACCGCCCCCCAGATGCCGAGGCCGCCCTGCCAGATGTACAGCGCCGCGACCGGGTCCTTGCCGGCACCGAAGTAGTTCCCGTTGTCGGTGATCACGTGGTAGAGCCGGCCACCGACGATCCCGAAGGGCACCGCCCAGATGGCGATGTCGCTGACCTGTCCCGGCTTGCCGCCGCGGGCCACCCACCGACGCTCGCTGAGCCAGACGGCGACGACCACCCCGAGGATGATGCACAGCGCGTAGGCCCGGACCGGGAACGGCCCGAGGTGCCAGACCCCCTGGGACGGGCTGGGAAGGGACAGCACGGGTGAGAGCACGGGAGGTCAGCCTTCGGTGGTCGGGAGGCCCTCGGCGAGGAGGACGTGGATGTCAGCGGCCAGCTTCGCCGCGGAGGTGCCCTCGGTCCACAGGATGGGCACCGAGCCGTCCGGCAGCACGCCCAGGATCGGCGTGCCGTGGGTGACCTCGTAGCCCCCCGAGGGGAGCTTGGCGCCCTTCTCGACCGGCACGTGCACCGAGCCCGCGACCGCCACGATGTCTGCCAGGGGGCCGGTGAAGCCTTCGAACGCCGGGTCGAACCGGTCCAGGTACGAGCGCAGGGTCGCCGGGTCGTCCCGCGCGGGGTCGGTGGTGACGAACCAGGTGTCCACCTGCGCAGCCTCCGCCGGGTCCAGGCGGGCGACCGCCGAGGACAGGTCGGCCATCACGGCCTGGCAGATGTCGGGGCACAGCGAGTAGCCGAAGAAGACCAGGGTCAGCCTCGCCTCGAGGGCGGACCGGAGGGCGACCTCGTCGCCGGCGGTGTCGGTGAGCCGGCCGTCCGCCAGCCTGTACGGCTCGGTCAGCACCGCGCCGTTCATGCCGTCGCCGTCGTCGGCGACCAGGCCGCTGACGACGCCGCTGTCCCCGGCGCCGGTCTGGCTGGTCGAGCCGCACGAGGCCAGCACGGCGGACACGCCGGACGCCACCCCGACGGCGAGTGCGACGCGAGCGCGTCGCCGCCCCGGGCGCCGTGGTTCAGCCACGCCTGACCCCCGCGGCCAGGTCCTCGGTGAGCGCGCGGAGCTCCCGGCGAGCGAGGTCGGCGTCGCCGGCGGCGTCCAGCACCTTGCGGACGAAGGCGGACCCGACGATCACCCCGTCGGCGTACGCCGCCACGCTGGCTGCCTGGTCGCCGTCGGAGACTCCCAGCCCGACGCCTACAGGGAGGTCGGTGATCGCCTTGGTGCGAGCCACGAGCGGGCCGGCCAGGTCGCTGGTGGCCGCCCGGGCGCCGGTGACCCCCATCACCGCGGTCGCGTAGACGAACCCGCTGCAGTGCTCGGTGGTGTAGCGGATCCGCGCCTCGGTCGAGGACGGGGCGACCAGGAAGATCCGGTCGAGGCCGTGCTCGGCGGAGGCCTCCAGCCACGGGCCCGCCTCGTCGGGGGTCAGGTCCGGGGTGATCAGGCCGGACCCGCCGGCGCCGGCGAGGTCGGCGGCGAACCGCGCCACGCCATAGCGCTCGACCGGGTTCCAGTAGGTCATCACGACCGTGGCGACCCCGGTGTCCGCGACCGCCTCGACGACCCGCAGGACGTCGCTGGTGCGGATGCCGTTCTCCAGCGCCTGCTGGGCTGCGGCCTGGATCGTCGGGCCGTCCATCACCGGGTCCGAGTAGGGCAGGCCGACCTCGATGACGTCGCAGCCCGCCGACACCATGGCGCGCATCGCGTCGATGGAGCCGTCGACGGTGGGGAAGCCGGCCGGGAAGTAGCCGACCAGCGCCGCCCGGCCCTCCTCCCGGGCCCGCGCGTAGGCGGCGGTCACCCGGCTCGTGGCCGTGGTGCTGGTGGGGTCGGCGGTCATCCCTCGGAGCCCTTGCGCTCGGCGCCGAGCCCGAACCACTCCATGGCGGTGCCCATGTCCTTGTCGCCGCGCCCGGAGAGGTTCACCACGATCGTGCTGCCGGGCATCTCCTTGGCCAGCCGCAGGGTGCCGGCCACCGCGTGAGCGGTCTCGATGGCGGGGATGATGCCCTCGGTGCGCGCCAGGAGGGAGAACGCCTCCATCGCCTCGGCGTCGGTCACCGGGTGGTACTCCGCACGGCCCGTCGCCGCGAGGTGGGCGTGCTCGGGCCCCACTCCGGGGTAGTCGAGACCGGCCGAGATCGAGTGCGACTCCGAGGTCTGGCCGTCGTCGTCCTGGAGCACGTAGGTGCGGGCGCCGTGCAGCACGCCGACCTGGCCGGCGTGGATCGTCGCCGCGTGCCGCAGGGTGTCGACGCCGTCGCCACCGGCCTCGAAGCCCACGATCCGCACCGACGGGTCGTCGAGGAACGCCGCGAAGAGACCGATCGCGTTGGAGCCGCCGCCCACGCACGCGGTGACCGCGTCCGGCAGGGCACCGGTCAGCTGCAGGCACTGGGCCCGCGCCTCGTCGCCGATCCCGCGCACGAAGGAGCGCACCAGCGAGGGGAACGGGTGCGGACCGGCCGCGGTCCCGAAGAGGTACGCCGTGTGGTCGACGCTGGCGACCCAGTCGCGCAGCGCCTCGTTGATCGCGTCCTTGAGCGTCCGCGACCCGCTGGTCACCGGGACCACCTCGGCGCCGAGCAGCTTCATCCGGGCCACGTTGAGCGCCTGCCGCTCGGTGTCGACCTCGCCCATGTAGACGACGCAGTCGAGGTCGAGGTAGGCCGCTGCGGTGGCCGAGGCGACCCCGTGCTGACCGGCCCCGGTCTCGGCGATCACGCGCGACTTGCCCATCCGCTTGGTCAGCAGGGCCTGCCCCAGGACGTTGCGGATCTTGTGCGCCCCGGTGTGGTTCAGGTCCTCGCGCTTGAGCAGGATGCGGGCCCCGGCCAGCTCGGAGAGCTTGGTGGCCTCGTACATCCGGCTGGGGGTGCCGGCGTACTCGCGCAGCATCCGCTCGAACTCGGCGAGGAAGGTGGGGTCGGCCATCGCGCCGTGCCAGGCCTCGGTCAGCTCGTCGAGGGCGGCCATCAGCGCCTCGGGCATGAACCGGCCGCCGAAGCTGCCGAAGTGCCCGCTCGCGTCCGGCGCGAACTGGGACAGCAGGGCCTCCGCCCGGCGCAGCGTGTCGGGGTCCGCCCCCGTGTCGATGCCCGCGTCCGAGCCGTTGCTGGGGGTCGTGCGTGTCGTCGTCATCCTTCTTCTCTCTCCTGTCTGCTCAGACCCTGGCCCGCCCGGCGGCGACCAGGGTGGCCACGGCCGTTGCGGGGTCGACGCCGCGCACGAGCGTCTCGCCGACGAGGACGACGTCCGCGCCCTGGCCGACGACCTCCGCGACGTCCCCGGGTCCGCGGATGCCGGACTCGGCCACCTTGACCACGGTGTCCGGGATCGACGGGGCGACCCGGGAGAAGGTCTCCCGGTCGACCTCGAGGGTCTTGAGGTTGCGTGCGTTGACCCCGACGAGCCGGGCTCCGGCGTCGACCGCGCGCGCCGCCTCGGTCGGGTCGTGGACCTCCACGAGCACGGTGAGCCCGAGGGCGGTCGCCTCCTGGTGCAGGGCCACCAGGCGGTCCTGGTCGAGGGCGGCGACGATGAGCAGCACCAGGTCGGCGCCGGCCGCGCGCGCCTCCCAGAGCTGGTAGGAGGTCACCATGAAGTCCTTGCGCAGCACCGGGACCGAGACCGCCGACCGGACCGCACGGAGGTCTGCCAGGCTGCCGCCGAAGCGGCGCTGCTCGGTGAGCACGCTGATCACCGCGGCCCCACCGTCGGCGTAGGTCGCGGCCAGGGCGGCCGGGTCGGGGATGTCGGCGAGGTCGCCCTTGCTCGGGCTGCGCCGCTTGACCTCGGCGATCACGCTGACCCCGGGTGCGCCGAGCTCCGGCATCGGGTCCAGGGGCGGGTCCGGCAGCTGCTCGACGGTGCTCCGCAGGGACGAGAAGGGCACCTGCGCCTCACGCTCGGCCAGGTCCGCCCGGACCCCGTCGATGATCTCGTCGAGGACGGACATCGGTCCTGCCTTTCTGTTCGTGTGCGGTCGGCACGGGTCGCCGTACCGCCGGGCCCAGCCTCTCACGCGACCCGAGCCCGGCATCCGTGCGGCTCCGGGACGGACTCCTGGCTCGGTCAGGGAGCGAGCCAGGCGCCGGTGGGGGTGTTGCGCAGGACCCAGAACACCGCGACGACCACGAGGGCGGCTGCGGAGGCGAGGGCCACGAGCCGGGTCGGGAGCGGCCGGCGTACGCCGCGCCAGGACTGGGCGACCGACCGGAGCCAGAGGACACCGACCAGCGGCACCGAGGCCACCAGGAGGAGGTTGCTGGAGGCGGCCGCGACGACGTCCCCGCGGGTCAGGTCGTTCACCGCGCGCAGCCCGCCGCAGCCCGGGCAGGACGTGCCGGTGAGCACCAGCCACGGGCAGAAGCCCCAGCTGCCCGACTGGTGCGGGTCGCGCACGTGCAGGGCCAGGCTGGTGACCAGGACGACACCGGCGAGGACCAGCTGCGGCCGCACGCGCCGGAGCGGTGTGTCCGGGGCTGCGCGCTCAGCGGTGAGCGTCATGGTGACGGGCGGGCGACCGCGCTCAGCGGTACGCCTCGCCTCCCATGCCCATGCGGGCCATCACCAGTCCGACGAGCCCACCGACCGGACCGAGTGCGACCCCGACCCAGAACATCGGCATCGACTCCAGCACGAGACCGAGCCCGGCGACCACGAAGCCAAGGAGAACGATCGCCACGCCGGTCCAGGCGGCGGGGGTGTTTCCGTGGTGCGCACTCATGGCGGTCTCCTCCTCGGGACGGGCTCAGGTGGACCCATCCTAGGGGCACGGGTGCCCCGGCGAGACGCTCGGGGCCGGGTCAGGCGGCCGGGTCAGGCGGCCGGGTCAGGCGGCCGGGTCAGGCGGTCGGGTCGTGCCCTTCGTCCAGCGCCCGCCACAGCTCGGCGTCCGACAGCTCCTCGGTCCTCGCCGCTCCTGCTGCGCCCGCCGTGCCCGCGGCACCGGCAGGGGCGTCGTACCGCGCACTCATCTCCGGCCACGACCGCGCCCGCAGCAGCGCGACCACGAAGCCGGCGGCGGCGAGCACGCAGCCGGCCAGGGCGACCCAGGGCCAGGCGGTGGTCGTGGTGACCACGTCCTCGCTCCCGCGGAGCAGTGCCGCAGCATCGCCCTCGGCCGCAGGGATGCCGCGCAGTACGGCGGCGGCCGCCCCGAGCGCCGCCAGGAGGCCCAGCGACGCGACCACGCGACGGCCGGCCCGGCGCAGCACCAGCACCGTGCCCCACGCGGCGAGGGCCACCAGGGCGAGCGGCAACGCCGCGGGCGCGACGTCCGCGCCGTCCGCGACCGCCGTCCGCAGCGCGGGGCTGCGGGTGGTCGCGCTGGCCCAGCCCTGGCCGGCGCCGACCGCGGCGAGCGCGGAGCCGCCGAGACCGAGAAGCAGAGCCGGCCCGAACCAGGTCCGCGAGCCGTCGTGCCCCCTGCCCGAGCTGCTCATCCGGGGGGCCCGCCGAGCAGGCCGTCGTCGAAGCAGGTGCGGGCACCGGTGTGGCAGGCCGGCCCCTCCTGGTCGACGGCGACCAGCAAGGTGTCGCCGTCGCAGTCGAGACGGACCTGCTTGACCCACTGCCGGTGGCCCGAGGTGTCGCCCTTGACCCAGTACTCCTCGCGGGACCGGCTCCAGTACGTGCACCGTCCCGTGGTGAGCGTGCGGTGCAGCGCCTCGTCGTCCATCCAGCCGACCATGAGCACCTCGCCGGTGTCGTGCTGCTGGACGACGGCGGGCACCAGCCCCTGGGCGTCCCGCTTGAGGCGGGCAGCGACGGCCGGGTCGAGGGGGCTGGAAGGCAGGTCGGTCACGTGCTCATCCTCCCGCGTCCGCGGTGCCGGCGGGCGCCTGGGTGCCGTGCTGGGCGGCCCAGGAGGCATGCAGGCGCCCGTAGACCCCGCCCTCCTCGACCAGCGCGGGGTGCGTCCCGCGCTGCACGATGCGACCGCGGTCCACGACCACCACGAGGTCGGCGCGCTCGGCGGTGCTCATCCGGTGCGCGATGGTCACCGAGGTCCGTCCGGAGGTGAGCCGGTCGAGGGCGGCCGAGATCCGCATCTCCAGCGCCGGGTCCACCGCACTGGTCGCTTCGTCGAGCACCAGCACGTCGGGGTCGGCGAGCTGGGCCCGGACCAGGGCCACGAGCTGGCGCTCCCCCGCGGAGAGCGACTCGCCCCGCTGGCCGACCCGGGTGTCGAGCCCGCCGGGCAGCCCGGCCAGCCAGTCGGCGAGGCCGAGGCTGTCGACGGCGGCGAGCATGGTCGCGTCGTCGGCATCCAGCCGGCCGTAGGCGAGGTTGGCGCGCAGCGTGGCATCGAAGAGGAAGCCCTCCTGCGGGACCAGCACCACGCGCGCCCGCAGACTGGCGAACGCGACCTCGCGGAGGTCCACGCCACCGAGCTGCACCGAGCCCGAGGTGGGGTCCATCAACCGGGTGAGCAGCTTGGCCAGGGTGGTCTTGCCCGACCCGGTCTCCCCCACCACCGCCACGCGTGAGTGCGGTGCGAGCCGCAGGTCGACGTCGTGCAGGACCGGACGTCCGCCGGGGTAGGCGAAGCCGACCCCGGCGAAGCAGATCTCCAGGCTCCCGTCGGGCAGCCGGGTCCCGGCTTCGCCGGGGTCCGCGACGTCCGCGGGGGTGTCGAGGATGCCGATCACCCGGCGCCAGCCCGCGAACGCGTTCTGCGCGTCGGTGAGCACCTGGGTGCCCATCTGGACCGGTCCCACGAACAACGTGACCAGGAAGGCGAAGGCGAGCACGGTGCCGGCGGTGATCGTGCCGTCGACCCCGAGGAGGACCCCGAGGACGATCACCCCGGCGTTCGCGAGGCCCGCCGAGACCCCGCCCAGGGAGAAGGAGAAGGCGGTCAGCCCCTGCGCCCGGCTGCTGGCTGCCAGGTGCCGCTGCACCGACTCGTCGATCCGCTCCTGGGTGCGCGCCTCGACCGCGTAGCTGCGGACGGTCGCCGCGCCCACCACCGGCTCGGACACCGCCGAGAGCAGGACGCCGACCTGGTTGCGGACGGTCGCGTAGGCCTGGGACAGCCGACGCTGGAAGTACCTCAGGCTGAGGAACAGCGGCAGGAAGCACAGCCACACCAGCACGGCCATCTGCCAGCTGTAGACGACCATCACCGCGGTGGCGACCACGATCTGGCCGACACTGACGATCGCGATGACACCGCCGAAGACGATGAACTGGGAGACCTGGTCCACGTCGCTGGTGACCCGGGAGACCAGCGCGCCGCGACGCTCGGTGTTCTGGGTGAGCACCGGAAGGTCGTGGACGTGCCGGAAGGCCTTGACCCGCAAGGTGGCCAGCCCGGTCTC
Source organism: uncultured Actinomycetota bacterium (assembly GCA_963784485.1). Taxonomy (GTDB): domain Bacteria; phylum Actinomycetota; class Actinomycetes; order Propionibacteriales; family Nocardioidaceae; genus Marmoricola_A. Next base: position 93,498 of record CAWARH010000006.1, read on the forward strand.
CGCGGCGCGGAACAGCCGGGCGGTCATGAGCGCCGAGGACACCCCGGTGAGCACGATGCCGACCGCGGTCAACCCGACCATGAGGGTCACGAAGCCGGCGTCGGGTCCTCCGGGGGCACCGATGCCGCGGTCCACGGCCTGCTGGACCGCGATCGGGACGAGAACACGTCCCGCGGTGGCCAGCAGGGCCAGGAAGGTGGTCAGCGCCAGGCCCTCGGCCAGCTGGGGTGAGAGCGCCACCCCCCGACGCAGCGTCGACCAGGCGGTGGCCCGCTCCCCGCTCAGGACCGAGGTGCTCATCGCGCCACCGCGCCCTGGTCGTCGGCCACCTGCTCGTAGGCGTTGACCAGGTCGCCGTACGCCGGGTTGCGGGCCAGCAGCTCCTGGTGGGTGCCCCGGTCGGCGACCCGGCCGTCGGCGAGGAAGACCACCTCGTCGGCCAGGCCGATGGTGGCCTTGCGGTAGGCGACCACGACGACCGTGGCATCGGAGGCGCCGTCGCGGAGGGCAGCGAGGATGCGCGCCTCCACCTCGGGGTCGACCGCCGAGGTGGCGTCGTCCATCACCAGCAGCCGAGGGGCGCGGACCAGCGCACGGGCCAGCGAGAGCCGCTGTCGTTGCCCCCCGGACAGGGACGTGCCGCGCTCCCCCAGCCGGGCCTCGAGCCCGCCGTCGAGGGCGGCGACGAAGCCGTCCGCCTGCGCGGTGCGCAGGGCCTGCCAGACCTGCTCGTCGGTCACGTCCGCGCCCAGCGTGACGTTCCCGCGGACCGAGTCGTCGAAGAGGAACGCCTGTTGCGGGACCAGCGCCGCGTGGCGCGCCAGCGTCCCGGCCGCCAGGTCGCGCAGGTCGTGACCGTCGACCAGCACCGCTCCCCGGTGCGGGTCGACCAGCCGGAACAGCAACGTCGCCAGGGTGCTCTTGCCGGAGGCAGTGGCACCGACGAGGGCGACCGTACGGCCAGGGTCGACGGAGAACGTCACCTGCTCGAGCACGGGCTGGTCTGGGTCGTAGGCGAAGCCGAGGTCGCGGACCTCCAGGGCCGCCCCGGCGCCCGAGGGAGACAGGGTCGTCTCGCCGTACTCCATCTCGCCGGTCTCGGCGAGCACCCGGCGCACCCGGGAGAAGCCGACCACGCTGCGCGGGAACTCGCCCAGCAGCCACCCGATCGAGCGGATCGGGAAGGCGACCACCATGAGCAGGTAGGCGACGTTGACCACGTCCCCGGGGTCGGCCCCACCCGAGCGGACCCGCCAGACCCCCGCGACCAGCACCCCGAGCACGCCGAGGTTCGGCAGCGCCTCGAGCACCGGGTCGAAGACCGCCCGGACCCGACCCGCCTGGATGCTCGTGTCGCGCAGCACCCGGGCCTTGTCGGCGAACCGCTGCGTCTCCTCCGGCTCACGACCCAGCGACTTGACCACCATCGCCCCGTCGAAGGACTCGTGCGCGATCTCGCTCAGCTCCCCGCGCAGCGCCTGCACCCGGGTCATCAGAGGCGACTGGAAGCGCTGGAAGACCAGGTTGCTCGCGATGACCAGCGGAAAGACCATCAGGCCCACGACCGCGAGCACCACGTCGGTGAGGAGCATCTGCGCCACGGCGATCACCATCATCGCGACCGTGCCCACGGCCATCGGCAACGGAGCGATCGGCGCCCAGGCCGCCTCGACGTCGGAGTTGGCGTTGGAGAGCAGCTCGCCGGTGGGGTGCCTCTGGTGCCAGGACAGCGGGAGCCGGAGGTACTGCCGGGTCACCTCGCGACGGTCGTGCGCCTGCATGCGGTACTGCATGATCCCGGCGCCCCAGCGGCGGGCGACGATGCTGACGCCGCGCAGCAGCGCCACGCCGACGAAGAGTGCCACCACGGTGACCAGGCCCCCCACCGGAGCGACCCCGGTCTCGAAGGCCGGGAGCACGACGTGGTCGGCGGACCAGCCCAGCACCCAGGCATCGGCGACGGTCAGCGCGCCGAAGAGCACCGCCCCCAGGGTGGAGACGGTGAACACCCACGGCTCGCGGCGCACCGCGACACCGAGCACGGCGAAGCCCGCCCCCAGGCTGGAGCGGGAGGAGCGGCGCGGCGGACGCGGGGTGGTGCGAGTGGCACGGGAGCCGGCCGACGACACGACAGTCCTCCTGACGGGGTGGGCCGGACGGACGTCCGGAACCTGGAAAGCCTACGGGTCGGTGCTCACGGGGGCCGCCTCCGTAGGATCGACAGGTGACCTCCCTCGCCGCCCGCGAACGCGCCCTGCTCTGTGCCCTGGCCCGACAGGTCGGACCGGACGCCTCCACCCTGTGCGACGGCTGGGACGTCCGCCGGCTGCTCGCCCACCTCCTGGTCCGCGAGGGCAGCCCGGCGTCGGTGGGCATCGTCGTGCCCGCGCTGAGCGGCCTGGCGGACCGGGCGATGGCCCGGTGGGACGAGGCCGACTTCGCCTCGATGGTGCGCCTCCTGCAGCACGGCCCCCCGCTGCTCTCGCCGTTCTCGCTCCCCAAGGTCGACGCGGCGGCGAACTCCGTGGAGTTCTTCGTCCACCACGAGGACATCCGTCGTGCCCAGGACGGGTGGACGGCGCGGACGTTGCCTCGCAAGGTGGAGGACAGCCTGTGGCGGTCGCTGCGGATCGCGGCACGCAAACCGCTGTCGGCCTCGCCGGTCGGGGTCACGGCCCGGCGCGTCGACACCGGGGAGACCCGGAGCCTGCGCCGGGGCGACCGCACGGTCGAGGTGGTCGGCCTGCCCTCGGAGATCCTGCTGTTCGTGCTGGGCCGGACCCGACAGGCGCTGGTCGACCTGCACGGTGACGACGCCGACGTAGCCGGCCTCACCGGGGCCGACCTCGGGCTGTGAGCCGCGTCAGCGCACCGGGTACCCGGCTGCGGCCAGCTCCTGCTTGACCTCGCCGACCCGCAGCGTGCCGAAGTGGAAGACGGTCGCAGCCAGGACCGCGTCGGCCCCGGCCGACACCGCGGGCGGGAAGTGCCCGACCGCTCCGGCGCCGCCGCTGGCGATCACCGGGATCGACACCCGGGCGCGCACCAGCCGGATCAGCTCCAGGTCGAAGCCGTCCTGGGTGCCGTCGGCGTCCATGGCGTTGAGCAGGATCTCCCCGGCGCCCAGCTCGGCGGCCTGCACCGCCCACGCGACGGCGTCGAGCCCCGCGCTGCGTCGCCCGCCGTGCGTGGTGACCTCGAACCCGCTCGGAGTGCCCGGTGCCCGGCGGGCGTCCACGGAGAGCACCAGCACCTGGTTGCCGAACCGGGCGGCGATCTCCGAGACCAGCGCGGGGCGGCGGAGGGCGGCGGTGTTCACCGCCACCTTGTCGGCCCCGGCGCGCAGCAGCCGGTCGACGTCCTCGACCGAGGAGACCCCCCCGCCCACGGTGAGCGGGATGAACACCTGCTCGGCCGTGCGGGACACGATGTCCAGCGTGGTCGCGCGCCCCTGGTGGGAGGCGGAGATGTCGAGGAAGGTCAGCTCGTCGGCCCCCTCCGCGTCGTAGGCCTTGGCCAGCTCGACGGGGTCGCCCGCGTCGCGCAGCTCGACGAAGTTGATGCCCTTGACCACCCGACCGGCGTCGACGTCCAGGCACGGGATGACCCGCACGGCGAGGCTCACGAGCCGGCTCCTGTCACGCCGCGGGTCAGGGCCAGCGCGTCGGTGAGGCTGAAGCGCCCCTCGTAGAGCGCGGTCCCGACGATCGCCCCCTCCACCCCGTGGGACACCAGCCCCTGCAGCGCCTCGAGGTCGGCAAGCTCGGTGATCCCTCCGGAGGCGACGACCGGGCGGTCGGTGACGGCGCAGACGTCGCGCAGCAGGTCGAGGTTGGGCCCCTGGAGCATGCCGTCCTTGTTCACGTCGGTGACCACGTAGCGCGCGCACCCCTCGGCGTCCAGCCGCGCGAGGACGTCGTACAGGTCGCCGCCGTCCCGGGTCCAGCCCCGTGCCGCCAGGGTCCGGCCCCGCACGTCCAGCCCCACCGCGACCCGGTCGCCGTGGGTGGCGATCGCCCGGGCGCACCAGGCCGGCTCCTCGAGGGCGGCGGTGCCGATGTTGACCCGGCGGCAGCCAGCGGCGAGAGCGGCCTCGAGGGAGGCGTCGTCGCGGATGCCTCCGCTCAGCTCGACCTGGATGTCGAGCCTCCCGATGATCTCGGCCAGCAGCGCCCGGTTCTCACCGCGGCCGAAGGCGGCGTCGAGGTCGACCAGGTGGATCCACTCGGCCCCGCTGCTCTGCCACGCCAGCGCCGCCTCGACCGGGTCGCCGAAGGTCTTCTCCGAACCGGCCACGCCCTGCACGAGCTGGACGGCCCGCCCGCCCTGGACGTCGACGGCAGGGAGCAGCTCGAGGTAGGTCGCCATGCGGCTCAGCCTAGGGGGGCCCCAGGAGCGCTTCGACGGGTGCCCGTGGGTCGGCGCGGTCCCGGTCCCGGACTGCCCGGAGCGTGCGGCCTCAGCGTCGGGAGAACAGCAGCAGCCGGAGCACCGGGAAGGCGAGCACGACGAAGACCACGACCGCCAGCCGCGCCGGCCAGTCCGGGCGGACCACCCAGACCAGAACCACCGCGGCCAGCAGCGCGGCCACGAGCAGCGAGCCCTGCCGCCGCTTGCGACGGGCCAGCGGCCCCGCCGCCGTCCCGGGAGGGCTGAGCCGCAACCGGTCGGTGGTCGCCGCACGGACCGCCCGGCGCCGGGCGGCCTGACGCTCGCGGCGCTCCCGGTCGGCTGCCCGGGCGGCCGCCCGCAGCGCGGCCTCGTGCTCGCGGGCCGCCCGCCGGCGGGCACGCTCCTTGCTCACGCGCGGCTCACCGGGGACGGGGTCACAGCGAGGTGACCCAGTTGGCGAGGAGCCGGGCGCCGGCGTCCCCGGACTTCTCGGGATGGAACTGCGTGGCGCTCAGCGGGCCGTTCTCCACCGCGGCGACGAAGCGGTCCCCGCCGTACTCCGCCCAGGTGACCTTCGGGGCGGTGGTGCGGCCGTTGGTCTCCAGCTCCCAGGAGCGGACACCGTAGGAGTGCACGAAGTAGAAGCGCTCCTCGGCCACGCCGGAGAAGAGCGTGGAGCCCTCCGCGGCCTCCACGGTGTTCCACCCCATGTGGGGGACCACCGGCGCCCGCAGCCGCTCGACCACGCCGGGCCACTCGTCGAGGCCCGCCGCGTCCACCCCGTGCTCCACGCCATGGGTGAACAGCACCTGGAGCCCGACGCAGATCCCCAGCACGGGCCGACCCCCGGCGAGCCGGCGACCGATCACCTCGTGGCCGCGGACCGCGCGGATCCCGGCCACGCAGGCGGCGAAGGCGCCCACGCCCGGCACCACCAGCCCGTCGCAGTCCAGCGCGCGCGACCGGTCCGCGGTGAGCTCCACCGACGCCCCGGCGCGCTCCAACGCCCGGACCGCCGACCGGACGTTGCCGAACCCGTAGTCCAGGACGACCACCGAGGGCGACCCCACGGTCACAGGCTGCCCTTGGTCGAGGGCACCCCGGTCTCGCGGGGGTCGAAGGCGACCGCGTCGCGCAGCGCGCGCGCGACCGCCTTGAACTGCGCCTCCACGACGTGGTGGGGGTCGCGACCGCCGAGCACCCGGACGTGGAGGGCGATCTGGGCGTGGTGGGCGAGGGTCTCGAAGACGTGCCGGGTCAACGACCCGACGTACGCCGCGCCGGTCCCGCCGATGCTCACGAACTGCTGGCCCTCCGGCTCGCCGGTGTGCACGCAGTAGGGCCGCCCCGACACGTCCACCACGGCCTGCACGAGCGCCTCGTCGAGGGGCACGGTGGCGTCGCCGAAGCGGCGGATGCCCTTCTTGTCCCCCAGGGCGAGGAGCAGCGCGTCGCCGAGCACGATCGCGGTGTCCTCGACCGTGTGATGGGCGTCGATGTGGGTGTCGCCGTCGGTGCGGACGGTCAGGTCGATCAGGGAGTGCCGCGACAGCGAGGCGAGCATGTGGTCGTAGAACCCCACGCCGGTGACGACGTCGGCCCGCCCGCTGCCGTCCAGGTCCAGCTCGACGAGCACCTTCGACTCCTTGGTCTCGCGCTCGATCCGGGCCGTGCGGGACCCGTTGCTGCCGCTCATGACATGACCTCCACCAGGGCGGCCCGGAAGGCCGCCATCTCCTCGCGGGTGCCGATCGACACCCGCAGCCACCCGTCGGGACCCGTCTCCCGGATCAGGACTCCGCGCTCCAGCAGGCCCTGCCAGACCGCGTGCCGGTCCTCGAAGGTCCCGAACAGGCAGAAGTTCGCGTCGCTGTCGGCAACGGTGAGCCCACGCTCGCGCAGCCAGGCGACCGTCGCGTCGCGCTCGGCCCGCAGCTCGTCGACCCGCGCGAGCAGCTCGTCGGCGTGCCGCAGGGCGGTGAGCGCGACCGCCTGGCTCACCGCCGAGAGGTGGTACGGCAGCCGAACCACGCGGAGGGCGTCGCAGATCTCCGGGCTCGCCGCGAGGTAGCCGAGCCGGCCGCCGGCCAGCGCGAACGCCTTGCTCATGGTGCGGCTGACCACCAGGTTGGGGTGGTCGGGCAGGAGCTCGAGGGCGCTCGGGGTGCCCGCACGCCGGAACTCCGCGTACGCCTCGTCGATGACCACCAGTCCCGGGAGGTCGTTGGCGGCAGCGGCCACGCACAGCTCGTGGGCGGTCTCCAACGGCAGCGCCGTGCCGGTCGGGTTGTTCGGAGAGGGCAGCAGGACGACGGTCGGCTGGACCTCCTTGACCAGCGCCACCGCGCGCGCCGGGTCCAGGCCGAAGTCCGCCTCGCGCTTGCCGGCGACCCAGGTGGTGCTGGTGTCGCGGGCGTACTCGGGGTACATCGAGTACGTCGGGGCGAAGGACACCGCCGTGCGGCCGGGACCACCGAACGCCTGGAGCAGGTGCAGCATGACCTCGTTCGAGCCGTTCGCGGCCCACACCTGCTCGGCCCGGACGCCGTGACCGAGGTAGTCCGCGAGCGCCTGGCGGAGCGGGCCGAACTCGCGGTCGGGGTAGCGGTTCAGCGTGCGGGCCGCCTGCGCCACAGCCGTGGCGATCTCCTCGACCACCTCGTCGGAGGGGGGGTACGGGTTCTCGTTGACGTTGAGGCACACCGGGACGGTGAGCTGCGGGGCGCCGTACGGCTCGAGGCCACGCAGGTCCTCGCGCAGGGGCAGGGCGAAGGGCTGGCCGACCGGCTCCATCGAATCCTCCGAGCCTCAGCCGCGGCCGGTGCGGGCGCGCACCGCCGCCCCGTGGCCGGGCAGGTCCTCGGCCTCGGCGAGCGCGACGACGTGGGACGCGACGTCGGCGAGCGCGTCCCGGGTGTACTCCACCACGTGCATCGACTTGCGGAAGGCCCGCACGGACAGGCCCGAGGAGTGACAGGCGCACCCGGCCGTGGGCAGGACGTGGTTGGACCCGGCGCAGTAGTCGCCCAGCGAGACCGGCGACCAGGGGCCGACGAAGACGGCCCCTGCGTTGCGGACCCGGGCTGCCCAGGCCGCTGCGTCGCGGGTCTGGATCGCGAGGTGCTCGGCGGCGTACGCGTTGACCACCTCCAGCCCCTGGTCGAGGTCGTCGACCAGGACGATGCCGGACTGCCGCCCGGCCAGGGCGGTGCGGATCCGCTCGACGTGGCGCGTCACGGAGACCTGCTTGTCGAGCTCGGCCACCACGTCGTCGGCGAGGCTCTCGCTCGGCGTGACCAGGACGGAGGCGGCCAGCGGGTCGTGCTCGGCCTGGCTGACCAGGTCGGCGGCCACGAAGGCCGGGTCGGCGGTGTCGTCGGCGAGCACCATGATCTCGGTGGGCCCGGCCTCGGAGTCGATGCCCACCACGCCCTTGACGAGCCGTTTCGCGGTGACCGTCCAGATGCTGCCGGGGCCGGTGACCAGGTCGACCGGACGGCAGGGGCCGGCACCGTAGGCGAACATGCCGATCGCCTGCGCCCCGCCGACGGCGTAGACCTCCTCGACGCCGAGCAGGGCGCACGCGGCGAGGATGGTGGGGTGCGGCAGCCCGCCGTGCTCCTTCTGCGGTGTGGAGGTGAGGGCGATCGAGCTGACCCCGGCCACCTGGGCCGGGACGACGTTCATGACCACGCTGGAGACCAGCGGTGCGATCCCGCCCGGCACGTAGAGACCGACCCGGCCGATCGGGACCATCCGCTGGGTGACCCTGCCCCCGGGCACCACGTCGGTCACGACGTCGTGCTCGAGCTCGGCCTCGGCGCTGGTGCGGAGCCGGCGGATCGACTCCTCCAGGGCGGCGCGGACGGCCGGGTCGAGCGCGTCGAGCGCGTCGGACAGCGCCGCTGCAGGCACGGCGATGTCGCTCTGCACCACCCCGTCGAAGCGCTCCGAGAGCTCGGTGACCGCCTCGAGCCCCCGGTGTCGCACGGCCTCCAGGATCGGCGCGACGACCTCGACAGTGCCGGCCACGTCGGTCTCGGCCCGCGGCACGACCGCGCGGTAGTCGATGGGCTGACCGGCCCGTCCCTCGGGGGACGCGCCGCGGAGGTCGATGCGACGGATCATGTGCGCCAGTCTAGGGGCGGGCCCCGAGGGTCCCCTCCCCCGTCCCACCCCCTCGCCCGGCGCGGACCAGGGTCGTAGGTTGGGCCCGTGTCCGACGTGATCCCGATCTTCCCGCTGAACGTCGTGGCGTTCCCGGGGATGACCGTTCCGCTGCACATCTTCGAGGAGCGCTACCGGGCACTGGTCCGGCACCTGCTCGAGCAGCCCCAGCCGCGGGACCGGCTGTTCGGCATCGTCGCCATCCGGGAGGGCTACGAGGTCGGCTCCCACGAGGCGCGGTCGATGTACCGCACGGGGTGCGTGGTGCAGCTCTCCAGCGTCGAGCGGTACGACGACGGGCGGTTCGACATCGCCGCGGTCGGTCGGCACCGGATGCGGGTGCTGGCCACGGACGCGTCCGGGGCCTTCCTCGAGGCCGAGGTGGAGCACCTGCGCACCGAGCAGAGCGGTCCCGACCTCGCGGTGGACGCCGCCCGCGAGGCGGCACGCACGCTGGCCGCGTTCGAGGAGTACCGCACCTTGGTCAGCGGGCTCACCGGTGCCGAGGTGATGACCGGATCCCTCCCCCGGGACCCCGAGCTGCTGTCCTACTCCCTCGCCGCCACCTGCACCCTGACGCTGCGCGACCGCCAGCAGCTCCTCGAGTCCCCCACCACCGCGGAGCGACTGGGCCTCCTGCGCCGGATGATGCGGCAGGAGGTCGGCGCCATGCGTGCGCTCCCGTCCCTCCCCGCCACCGACGTGGCGCGGTCGGGGTGGAGCCCGAACTAGTTGGCTGTAGGTCCTGTCAACCAGTCGTGGGCGCAGCGTGGTCTGCGTCGACAAGATCTGCCGACGTGGAGGTTGGCGGCGCGTCGGTTGCGGGCCGGGGTGACGGTCGCGGTGCGCTCACACTGACGTATGCGACCTCGGGTGGGTCATTTGGCTTCATCCGAGCTGCACAAGGGCGAAGGACCGGGCGCCAAACTAGTTGCGGCGTAACCCGACGGTGCGGGTCCGCCATAGTCGAAACGGCGTCTGATCCGGTCCTTCGTCACCGACCAGCCTGCCCCCGATCGCCGGTGGAGAGAAGAGGCGGAGGTGTCTGCTTAGGCCTCCTGGTCCTCGTGCAGCCAGCGGTTCTGGTCGTACGGGCGTTGGTCACGCACGAGCGCGAAAGCGATCCGGTTCGCACGGTGAGCCAGCGCGCAGACGATGACGCCGCCCTTCTTGCCTCGAGCCCGCAGCGCTGCGGCGTAGTCCTTCGCGGCAGCCTCGTTGAGCCACAACCCGATGCCGAGGTCGACCAGGGCCCGACGCAGGGCCACGCTGCCCTCGCGGCTGATCCTCCCGTCACGGCGCTTGCCAGCCGACTCGTACTGCATCGGTGAGAGCCCCGAGGCGCGGTAGATCTGTGCCGGGCCTGGCCACCGCGCCGGGTCCCCGACGCCGGCGCCATAGCCACTGGCTCGGACCACACCCCAGCCAGGGACCGTGATCAGTGGCGCGAACGATGTGGTGGGCAGCAACGCCTTGAGGTGGTCCTCCGCGGCATCGACGTGCTGGTCAAGGACCTTCAACATCTGCAGGTCAGCAGCGACCATGGACTGGGCGACGGCCGCATCGGGGGTCGGCAGAGCCTCCCGCGCAGCGGTGACCAACCGGGAAGCGACCTGGCGTCGGACGACCAGGCCGCGGCCGGCGGCGAACCGGATGAACCGGGACTCACCGAGTGCCGCGAGACGCCTTGGGTCAGCGAACTGCTCTGCGACCAGCCGTCCGACCTTGGTGCCCAACACGTCCGGCAACGCCAGCGTCAACCCCGGGAAGGACCGGTCCAGCTGACCGAGGAGCTGGTTCTTCAACGCCGTGCGCGCCTCGACCCTGCGGGTGCGGTGATGAACCCACGCAACCAACTCGCCGAGAACCAGCGCACGATCGGTGACGAGCTGTCCCTGCCCGGACAAGACCAGGTCGGTGATGGCTTGGAGGTCGATCGCATCGGTCTTCACCCGGCGACGTCCCTGCACGCGACGCTGCTCGGTGACGTGGGCAGGATTGAGCTCCAGCAACTGCCAGCCTGCAGGCCACGACGCCGGTGCCATGAGCGGCTGGTGATAGTGACCGGCAGCCTCGATGCCGACCTTCACAGCGACGTCGTCGGGAATGACTCGGCAAATCTGCGCCACCGTCGCAGCCAGCCCGGCCCTGGTCATGGGGAAGTCGAGCGGCTCGAGCAGCCGCTGACGCTTCTCGTCGGTGACCGAGCAGGCCACCGTGTTCTTCCCGACGTCGACGGCCACCACGACCATCGACGATGCGCAATCATGCATAAACACAACCCACCTCCGGAGGGCATGCCAGGAGGACCGGCGCTCTAACGCCAGATCCTCAGACGGAATCCGATGGATCCCTTCTGGCACCTCCGGAGGTGTCTTGTGAAGGACCTCGACCTATATCAGTCGGTGGTCAGCCGCAGGCGGGCGTGGGAGACCCCGTCCGTCACCCGGCCGGTGACGCCGAGCGCCTGGAGAGGCTCCAGGTTCTCCCGGACCGTGGCCTGGTCCCCGTCGCCCTCGGTCAGCGCGGTGAGCCAGTCGCCCGCGTTGAGGTTGACGAAGAGTCCGCCCGCACTGCCGGAGAGGTCCGGCAGCGCCGCGGCGAAGGCATCGAGGTCCCCGAGGCCGCCGTTCCCGGCCAGCGTGGCGGTGTAGGCGGGGTCGAGCCCGAGTGCCACCGCGTGGTCGCCGGCCTCGGTGACCACCATGTCGGCCAGCGGCCCGACCGCGTCCCGGAGCTTGTCGAGCGCCGGCATGATCGTCGCCGGGTCGCCGTCGATCCTGATCCCCACCGGGAGCGAGGTCGGGTCCGGGAAGGAGCCGCCCTCGAGGGCGGCCGGGTCGAGGGAGGAGTCGACCGCGACGGCCACCCCGTCGCCCAGGAGCGCCTGGAGGTCGCCGGGGAGAGTGAGACCCGAGGCGGTCTCGAGCTGGCTGAGCATCGCGTCGAGCTGGGCACCCCCCTGGCCGGGGAGGTCCTGCAGCTGACCCCGGATGCCGTCGAGAAGGTCGTGGGCGGCGGTGTCCGAGACACCCACCCCGAACCCCACGGCGGTGCTGTCGGGCAGGTCCGCGAGCCCTCCGTCGCCCCCGGCCGCGGCGTCGGCCATCTCGACCGAGCCGAGCCCGGCGGAGGCGACCTCCATCTCGAGCGAGCTGTCGGCGAACCGGACCACCATGGCTGCCCCCTCGAAGTCCTGGAGCTGCTTGTCCACCAGGTCGAGGTCCACGCCGGGGCCGAACGGCGTCGCCGGTCCCCTCAGACGGTCGCTCGTCGGCCCGCTCGACCCCGCGAAGGCGTCCGCGAGCGCGGCCGGGCCGTCGGCCGAGACGTAGCCGGTCAGGATCCCGGCGCCCCCGGCCTCCTCGACCCACCGCTGGTAGTCGGCGTCGTCGGCCAGCGCGCCGTCCGCCACGTCCTCGACCACGCGGCTGGCCAGGGCCTCGGTCTCCGCGACGACCATGTAGTCGCCGGTGAAGGCGACCCCGGAGCCGCCCGAGCCGCCCGAGCTGCCGGTGTCCGCACAGGACTCCCACGCGGAGGCGCCTGCCTCGGCGGCGTCCTGGTCGGTGACCTGGAGCACCACGAACGGCACCGGCTCGGCGTCGCCGGGGACGACGGACAGGGCGACCCGGTCTCCGAGCCAGGGCTCGACGTCGTCGGCGAAGGTGACGCCCTCGCACGGGGCGTCGTCGCGTACGACGTCGAAGAGCCAGCTCCGCAGGTCGTCGACGGACCCCAGCCCGAGGTCGTCGCGGAGCGCGGGGAACTTGCGCAGGGTCTTGAGCGCCTCGAGCTTCTGTCCGGCGTCCGGATCCAGGTCGAGGGCGACGTAGGCCAAGGCGTCCGCGGGGACTGCACCGGCGGGCGAGCCGCCTCCGCCGAGGAGCTGGGCGACCCCCCAGGCCCCGGCACCGGCCACGGCGACCGCGGCGACGGCGACCCCGCCCACCACCCCCAGCCGGCGACCGTGGGCGGCGCCGCCGTGCGGCTCCGGCGACCCGTGCCGGTCGTCGAGGTAGTCGACGGGCTCCGGCGTCGACGACTGGTCGGGCGAGTCGGTCATGGGATTCCCCTCAGCAGGTGGGAGGTTCCCGCGTGTCGGCCCCCCGGGTTCAGTCACCATTGCATCACGAGGGGCACCACCGGCTCGAGGAAATTCGACGACCTGTGGCCCAACCGACTCACCCGGGTGGTGGGTCCTCGCCCCGGTGGGTCGCGTCGGACCCGGGGGACGTCCGGCCGTGCAGCAGACGCTGTCCAGGAGGGCTCCAGAGCACCAGGAGCGCTCCGAGCACAGCGCCGATCGGCCACACGTAGTAGGCCGCCTCCGAGGTCACCCGGACCATGTCGGGGGCGGTGGCCCCCGACGCCGCGCCGGCGAGGACCTTCTGCGGGTCCTCCGGCCCCAGGGCGGTGCCCACGGTGGCGCACACCCACGACGCCAGGAACGCGCTGCCCGTCACCATCAGCAGCGAGACCACCTCGTGCGACCGGCGCCACACCATGAGCACCAGTCCGGTGAGCAGGCCGGCGGCGCCCCCCAGCACACTGAACCAGCCGTCGTTGTCGAAGCGCCAGGAGAGGTCGACCTCCCCGGTCGAGAGCCCCGCGTCGATGCGGCTGACCGTGACCGGGTGAACCAGGTGCGGCCAGACCGCCCCGGCCACCGCCCCGACCAGGAGGAAGACCACCAGGATCACCCCGGCGTCGCGGAACATCGCCCCCGCCTGCACCCCGGGGTCGGCGATGCCCGGGTCCGGGACCGGATCCGCGGCGCCCTGCGCTTCCGGCGCGGGCCCCGGAAGCCCGCCGACACGCCGGGCTCCCGCGTCCAGCGCGTCGTTCATGCGTGGGTCAGGCAGTGCGGTCCGAGCAGCGCCTTGAGGTCGGCGAACAGCGCGGGCGAGGCTGAGACGCGCAGCCGGTCGTCGAGCCGCATCACGGTCGTGGAGGTCCTGGTCATCAGGCGCAACCGTACTTCGGTCACCCCAGGATGGGTGCCGAGCACGTCGCGCAGCTGGTCCACGACCGGGGGGGTGCACCGGGTCGAGGGCAGGGAGATGACCACGGGACCGCTCGGCCCCTCGGACACGTCGGGGACGCTGACCTCCTGGCCGTGGATCTCCGGCTGGTCCTTCTGCCGCGACAGGCGCCCCTTGACGACCACGATCGTGTCCTCGTTGAGCAGCGTGCTCGCCAGCTGGTAGGCGCTGGGGAACAGCAGCACGTCGACGGCGCCCTCGAGGTCCTCGACCGTGATCATCGCCCAGGCGTCGCCGCGCTTGGTGATCTTGCGCTGCACCGAGGTGATCAGCCCGGCGATGGTGACCGTGGCGTTGTCGGGACGGTCCTCGTCGGTGAGCAGCTGGCCCAGGGTGCAGTCGGCGCTGTTGGCCAGGATGTGCTCGAGCCCCTGGAGGGGATGGTCGGAGACGTACAGCCCGAGCATGTCGCGCTCGTGGGCCAGCAGGGTCTGCTTGTCCCACTCCTCGATGTCGGGGACGGTCACGGTGACCCCCCAGCCGGTGCCGAACTGCGCGTCCTCGGCGGCGTCGTCGAGACCGCCGAAGAGCGAGTCCTGACCGATCGCCTCGTTGCGCTTGATCTCGACGTACTGCTCCACGGCGGACTCGTGGACGGTGACCAGCGCGCGGCGGCGGTGGTTGAGGGAGTCGAACGCGCCGGCCTTGACCAGCGACTCGATCACCCGCTTGTTGCAGACCACGGTGTCGACCTTGGAGAGGAAGTCCGCGAAGTCGGTGTAGCGGCCCTTCTCACGCCGTGCCGCGACCACGGAGTCGACCACGTTGCCGCCGACGTTGCGGATCGCGTTGAGGCCGAACCTGATGTCGGTGCCGACCGGGGTGAAGGTCGACGCCGACTCGTTGACGTCGGGCGGCAGGACCTTGATGCCCATCCGCCGGCACTCGTTGAGGTAGATCGCGGACTTGTCCTTGTCGTCCTTGACCGAGGTGAGCAGGGCGGCCATGTACTCGGCCGGGTAGTTGGCCTTGAGGTACGCAGTCCAGTACGAGACCAGCCCGTAGGCGGCGGAGTGCGCCTTGTTGAAGGCGTAGTCGGAGAACGGCAGCAGGATGTCCCACAGCGTCTTGACCGCGGCTGCGGAGTAGCCGCGCTCGTGCATGCCGGCGGAGAACATCTCGAACTGCTTGTCCAGCTCGGCCTTCTTCTTCTTGCCCATGGCGCGACGCAGCAGGTCCGCCTGGCCCAGCGAGTAGCCCGCGAGCTTCTGGGCGATCGCCATGACCTGCTCCTGGTAGACGATCAGGCCGTAGGTCTCCCCCAGCACGTCCTCCAGGGCCTCGGCGAGCTCGGGGTGGATCGGCTCGACCGGCTCCCTCCCGGTCTTGCGGCGGGCGTACTTGTTGTGCGAGTCCGCGCCCATCGGACCCGGGCGGTACAACGCGCCGACCGCGGAGATGTCGGCGAACGTGTCGGGCCGCATGCTGCGCAGCAGGGCCCGCATGGGGCCGCCGTCGAGCTGGAAGACGCCCAAGGTGTCGCCGCGCTGGAGGAGGGCGTACGTCGTCGGGTCGGTGACGTCGAGGTCCTCCAGGATGACCTTCTCGCCCCGGTTGTCCTCGATGTTGTGCAGGGCGTCGTCGAGCACGGTCAGGTTGCGCAGGCCCAGGAAGTCCATCTTGATCAGGCCGAGGCGCTCGCAGGTCGGGTAGTCGAACTGCGTGATGATCGCGCCGTCCTGCTCCCGCTTCATGATCGGGATGACGTCGATCAGCGGTTCGCTGGACATGATCACGCCCGCGGCGTGGACGCCCCACTGCCGCTTCAGCCCCTCGATGCCGATCGCGGTGTCCACCACGGTCTTCACGTCCGGCTCGGACTGGTAGAGGCCGCGGAACTCCCCACCCTCGCCGTACCTGGGGTGGGTCTCGTCGAAGATCTGCTTGAGCGGGACGTCCTTGCCCATCACCGCTGCGGGCATCGCCTTGGTGATCCGGTCGCCCATGGCGAACGGGTAGCCCAGGATCCGGGAGGAGTCCTTGACCGCCTGCTTGGCCTTGATCGTGCCGTAGGTCACGATCATCGAGACCCGGTCGGAGCCGTACTTGTCGCTGACGTAGCGGATCACCTCGCCCCGGCGACGCTCGTCGAAGTCGATGTCGAAGTCGGGCATCGAGACCCGGTCGGGGTTGAGGAAGCGCTCGAAGATCAGGCCGTGCTCGAGGGGGTCGAGGTCGGTGATCCGCATCGCGTACGCCGCGATGGACCCGGCTCCCGAGCCGCGACCCGGGCCCACCCGGATGCCGTTGTCCTTGGCCCAGTTGATGAAGTCCGCGACGACGAGGAAGTAGCCGGGGAACCCCATCTGGGTGATCACGCCGACCTCGAAGTCGGCCTGCTTGCGGACCCGGTCGGGGATGCCGTCGGGGTAGCGGTAGACCAGCCCCTTCTCGACCTCCTTGACGAACCAGGAGTCCTCGGACTCGCCCTCGGGCACGGGGAACCGCGGCATGTAGTTGGCCGCGGTGTTGAACTCGACCTCGCAGCGCTCGGCGATGAGCAGGGTGTTGTCGCAGGCCTCGCGCAGGTCGTAGCGGTCGGCCCACAGCTCGCGCATCTCGGCCGGGGACTTGATGTAGTAGCTGTCCCCGCTGAACTTGAACCGCTTCGGGTCCGACATGCTGCTGCCGGACGAGACGCACAGCAGGTGCTCGTGGGCCTTGGCGTCCTCGGGTCGCACGTAGTGGGAGTCGTTGGTGGCCACCATCGGCAGCGACAGGTCCTTGGCGAGGGTGAGCAGACCGTCGCGGACCCGCGTCTCGATCGACAGCCCGTGGTCCATCAGCTCCAGGAAGTAGTTCTCCGGGCCGAGGATGTCGCGGAAGTCGGCGGCTGCCTGACGGGCCTTGTCGTAGTTGCCGATCCGCAGCCACGTCTGGACCTCGCCGGAAGGGCAGCCGGTGGTGCCGATCAGGCCGGAGGCGTACTCCGCCAGCAGCTCGCGGTCGGCCCGCGGCTTGTAGAAGAATCCCTCCAGCCCCGCCCTGGAGGAGAGCCGGAACAGGTTGTGCATGCCCGCGGTGCTCTCGGCGAGCAGGGTCATGTGGGTGTAGGCGCCACTGCCGGAGACGTCGTCGTCGCCGCCGTTGTTCCAGCGGACCCGCTTGCGCTCGAACCGGCTGGTGTTCGGCGTGAAGTACGCCTCCATGCCGATGATCGGCTTCACCCCGTGGGCCTTGGCCTTGGAGTAGAAGTCGAAGGCGCCGAACACGTTGCCGTGGTCGGTCATCGCGATCGCGTCCATGCCGAGCTCGGCGGTGCGGGCGAACATGTCGTCGAGGCGGGCTGCCCCGTCGAGCATGGAGTACTCCGTGTGCACGTGGAGGTGCGCGAACGAGTCCTTGGTCCCACCTGGCATCGGCTCTCCCGACTCCTCTCAAGCAACGTCCGGGCACGGCGACGGACCAGGTCGGACGGTGACCGCCCGACCCCGGGTCTGGGGGAAGAACGGACAGCCTACGCGACTCAGGCTGGCACTCCCTACCGACACTCTCCGCCGTCCCAGGACATCCGCAGGTCCGGGGCCTGCTCCTCGTTCTCGCTCCCGTCGGTGCGCTCCCGCTCCCGGAGGCCGTGCCTGCGGTAGAAGCGCCGTGCAGGAAGGTTGCTCTCGAAGACCCAGAGCGCGAAGCCGCCCGGGCGCAGCGACTTGACCAGGTCGACCAGCGCCGACCCGAGGCCCTGGCCGGCCACCTCGGGGCGGACGTAGAGGTCGTCCAGCCAGGTCGCGGTGAAGCGCGCGTAGCCGAGCAGCCGCTCCCCCTGCTCGACCACCCAGACCTCGTCCTCGCCACGGGCGGCGAGGCGTCCGGCGAGCCAGGCTCGCACGTCGTCGTCGGGGTGGACACCCGCGGGCATCGCCGGGAAGGCGGCACGACGGGAGGCCAGGTACACCTCGGCGACCTCGGCCGCGTCCTCGACGGTGGCCGGGCGGATCACCCAGGGGTCAGTGGAGGTCACGGACCAGGTCGAGGGCGTGCTGGAGGTCCTCGGGGTAGTCCGACTCGTACTCGACCTGCTCCCCGGACTCCGGGTGCTCGAAGCCCAGGCGTACGGCGTGCAGCCACTGGCGTCGCAGGCCGAGCCGCTCGGCGAGCACCGGGTCGCCGCCGTACAGCGGGTCACCGACACAGGGGTGCCTGAGCGCCTGCATGTGGACCCGGATCTGATGGGTGCGGCCGGTCTCGAGCCGGACCTCGAGGAGGCTGGCGAACCGGTGCGCCTCCAGGGTCTCGTAGTGGGTGACGCTGGGCTTTCCGTCGGCCATCACCGCGAACTTGAAGTCGTGCTTGGGGTTCCGCCCGATCGGCGCGTCCACCGTGCCGCGCAGCGGGTCCGGGTGGCCCTGCACCAGGGCGTGGTAGGTCTTGTCGACGGTGCGGTACCGGAAGGCGTTCTTGAGCCGGGAGTAGCCGTACTCCGACTTCGCGATCACCATCACCCCCGACGTGCCCACGTCGAGACGCTGCACGATGCCCTGCCGCTCGGGTGCGCCGCTGGTGGCGATCCGGAAGCCCGCCGCGACCAGGTGCCCCACGACGGTCGGGCCCGTCCAGCCGGGGCTGGGGTGGACCGCCACCCCGACCGGCTTGTCGATGACCACCAGGGCGTCGTCGTCGTGGAGGATCGAGATGCCCTCGACGATCTCCGGCACCACCGCCACCGGGTCGGTCGCTGCCGGGATCGCCACCTCGAGCAGCGCACCGCCGTGCACCCGGGTGGACTTGGCCGCGGTAACGCCGTCGAGCTGCACCAGGTCGTCGGCGATCAGGTCGGCCGCGCGGCTGCGGGACAGGCCGAACATCCGGGCGAGGGCAGCGTCGACGCGCTCGCCCCCCAGCCCGTCGGGGACGTAGACCGTGCGTTGGTCGTGCGGGCCGGTGCTCATGGACGTCCTGACCGTTCGCCGGTGTAGGAGACCCCGCGCAGCGCCTGGAGGATGATGACCCCGGCCGCGATGTTGATGCACATGTCGGCGACGTTGAACACCGGCCAGTGCGGCAGGGCGAGGAAGTCGATCACGTGGCCCCGCAGGAATCCAGGGGCCCGGAAGATGCGGTCGGTCAGGTTGCCGAGGACTCCTCCCAGCAGGCAGCCGAGGCCGAACGCCCACAGCCGGCTGTTCAGCCGCCGCGCCAGCACGAGCACCACGACCAGGGCGCCGATCGCCACCAGCGACAGCAGGAGCGTGTACGACGTGCCGGTGCTGAACGCCGCCCCCGGGTTGCGGACCAGGGTCAGCTGGAGCAGGTCACCGACGACGTGGACGGGCTCGCGACCCTGGAGCCGGTCGACGGCCAGGGTCTTGGTGCCGAGGTCGAGCAGGTAGGCGACGACCGCGACCCCGGCGAACAGGCGGAGGGGTCGGCGGGACGCTGGTCCCTGGTCAGGGTCGCTGGGGTTCAGCGACGCTCCTCGCGCTGCTTGCATGACAGGCACAGTGTGGCACGGGGGAAGGCCATCAACCGATTCTTGCCGACCGCCTCACCGCAGCTCTCGCACACGCCGTAGGTGCCGTCGTCGATGCGCTCCAGGGCGTGCATGCTCTGCAGCAGCATGTCCCGTGCGTTGTTGGCGAGGGTGACCTCGTGGTCGCGCTCGAACGTGGTCGACCCGACGTCGGCCTGGTCGTGCCCCGCGCCGTCCCCGGCGTCCCGCATGAGGTCGTCCAGCTCGCGCTCGGCCAGGTCGAGCTCGCCGCGCAGCCGCTCCACGTCGCCGAGCAGCTCCGCGCGGACCTCCTGCAGCTCCTGGGCGGTCCAGGGGGACTCGTCGGACTTGACGGTCAACGCCGCCGACTTCTTCCGGGGGGTGGGCAACGTGGCCTTCCTCGTGGCTGCGGTCTTCTTCGTGAGGGTCTTCTTGGCGGGCGCCGCCTGCTTCGCGGCAGTCTTCTTCGCGGGCGTCTGCTTCGCAGCAGTCTTCTTCGCAGCAGTCTTCTTCGCGGCAGTCTTCTTCGCGGGCGCCTTCTTCGCGGGCGTCCTCTCCGCGACCGCCTGCTTTGCAGCGGTCTTCTTCACGACCGCCGCTTTCGCCGCCGCGTTCACCGGCGCCTTCGTCGCGGCAGCCTTCTTCGCGGCAGCCTTCTTGGCGGGAGTCTTCTGGGCAGGAGTCTTCTTCGTGGCAGCCTTCCGCGGCGAGGCCGAGCCCGCCTGCGCCGGGACCTGAGTGGCTGCACCAGCCCGCTTCGCGACGCCGGCCGTCACCTTCCTGGCGGCGGCGGCGGTCTTCTCGGCCAGCCGGCCGGCCGTCGTTCGAGCCATCGCGGGAGCCCCTGTCTGGGTAGGAGTCGGACCCGCCGGTGGCGGTCCGAGATCGAACAGCCGGGCGAATTGTGCGCTCCCTCTGCGCACGTGCCGCGAGAATATGCCCCCTTCTGCGGCCTGACAACAGGGCGCGCCCGGCCTGCGGCCGAACCGTGACCGGCTCTGCGCTCCCCGTGGCGCTCCCCGTGGCGCTCCCCCGGTGCCCTGCGTGGTGCCCCGCGTGGTGCCCGGCGTGGTGCCCGGCGTGGTGCTCGGCGTGGTGCTCGCACACCCACCGCTCTGGCACACTGGTCCCACCGCAGGCGTGGACGGGACGAGTAGCTCCGAGCACAGCCGGCAGCGACCCGGGGGTGGTGGAAGCCCGGGGGTGTTGTCCGGAGCGAAGATCACCCTGAGCCGCTGGAAGAGCGCCGCCCCCCGGGGCGGCAGGTAGACCCGGCAGCGGTGCACAAGGAAGCGGGGGTCGACGGCGCGAGCCACCGACCCCAAGGAGGGTGGTACCGCGGGCGCCGACGGCGCTCGTCCCTTCGTCAGCGCAGCCGGCCCGTCCGGGCCTCGACGACGAAGGACGCCCCGTGAGCGAGTACACCCCCGTCCCCCCGCAGGTGGACCTCCCTGCCCTCGAGCGGGAGGTGCTTGCCCTCTGGGAGCGTGAGGGCACCTTCGCCGCCTCCCTGGCCCGCAACGCCGGGGCTGAGCCGTGGACCTTCTACGAGGGGCCGCCCACCGCGAACGGCATGCCCGGCACCCACCACGTCGAGGCACGCGTCTTCAAGGACCTCTTCCCGCGCTTCAAGACCATGCAGGGCTTCATGGTCGAGCGGAAGGCGGGCTGGGACTGCCACGGCCTGCCTGTCGAGCTGGCTGTGGAGAAGGAGCTCGGCTTCTCGGGCAAGAACGACATCGAGGCCTTCGGCGTGGCCGAGTTCAACGCCCGGTGCCGAGAGAGCGTGCTGCGCAACGTGGACCTGTTCGAGGCGATGACCGAACGGATGGGCTACTGGGTCGACATGGAGCACCCGTACACGACCATGTCGTCGTCGTACGTCGAGTCGGTCTGGTGGGCGCTCAAGGAGATCCACACCAAGGGCCTGCTGGTGGAGGACTACCGGGTCGCGCCGTACTGCCCGCGCTGCGGCACCGGACTGTCCGACCACGAGCTGGCGCAGGGCTACGAGACGGTGACCGACCCGAGCGTGTACGTGCGCTTCCCGCTCACCAGCGGCCCGTACGCCGACCGCGCGCAGCTGCTGGTGTGGACCACCACCCCGTGGACCCTGGTGTCCAACACCGCGGTGGCGGTCAACCCGGAGGTGACCTACGTGGTCGCCACCGACGGCACCGAGACCCTCGTGGTCGCCGAGCCGCTGGTCGAGGCGGTGCTGGGTGAGGGCTGGGAGGTCGTCGACCGGGTGCAGGGCACGGCCATGGAGCGCTGGGAGTACGAACGTCCCTTCGGCCTGGTCGACTTCCCCGTCACCACAGACGGCGGTCGGGCGCACTTCGTGGTGCTCGGCGACTACGTCACGACCGAGGACGGCACCGGCCTGGTGCACCAGTCCCCCGCGTTCGGCGAGGACGACATGGCAGTGTGCCGCCGCTACGGCCTTCCGGTGGTCAACCCGGTGCAGGCCGACGGCCGGTTCGGCCCGGACGTGCCGCTCGTGGGCGGTCAGTTCTTCAAGCACGCCGACACCGACCTGGTCCGCGACCTCGACGAGCGCGGGCTGCTGTTCCGACACCTGGCCTACGAGCACAGCTACCCGCACTGCTGGCGCTGCCACACCGCGCTGCTGTACTACGCCCAGCCGTCCTGGTACGTGCGGACCACCCAGCGCAAGACCGAGCTGCTCCGGGAGAACAGCCGCACCCACTGGCACCCGGAGACCATCCAGTGGGGCCGGTACGGCGACTGGCTCAACAACAACATCGACTGGGCACTGTCCCGCCGCCGCTACTGGGGCACCCCGCTGCCGATCTGGCGCTGCGCCGAGGACCACCAGGTGTGCGTGGGCTCGCTGGCCGAGCTCACCGAGCTGACCGGGACCGACCAGTCCCAGCTCGACCCGCACCGCCCCTTCGTCGACGACGTCACCTTCGCCTGCCCCACCTGCGGGGACACCGCGACCCGGGTGCCGGACGTGATCGACGCATGGTTCGACTCCGGGTCCATGCCGTTCGCCCAGTGGGGCTACCCGCACGTCCCCGGGTCGCAGGAGAAGTTCGAGCGAGCCTTCCCCGCGGACTTCATCTGCGAGGCGATCGACCAGACCCGTGGCTGGTTCTACACGTTGATGGCCGTGAGCACGCTGGTCTTCGACCGGTCGTCGTACGAGAACGTGGTCTGCCTGGGCCACATCATGGCCGAGGACGGCCGGAAGATGTCCAAGCACCTGGGCAACATCCTCGAACCGATCCCGCTCATGGACGAGCACGGCGCGGACGCGGTGCGTTGGTTCATGGCCGCCTCCGGATCGCCCTGGATGGCCCGACGGGTGGGGCATGCCACGATCCAGGAGACCGTCCGCAAGGTCCTGCTCACCTACTGGAACACGGTCGCCTTCCACGTGCTCTACGCCCGCTCGGCGGGCTGGACCCCCGGCTCCACGGAGGTGCCGGAGGTGGGCGAGCGTCCCGTGCTCGACCGCTGGCTGCACGCGGAGACCGCCCGGCTGGTGGGCGACGTCACCGCGGCGATGGAGTCCTTCGACACCCAGCGCGTCGGGACCGCGCTGTCGACGTTCGTCGACGACCTGTCGAACTGGTACGTGCGCCGCTCACGCCGTCGCTTCTGGGACGGTGACCCGGCTGCGCTGGCGACCCTGCACGCCACGCTGGACACGCTGACCCGGCTGCTGGCCCCGCTCACCCCCTTCATCACCGAGCGGGTCTGGCAGGACGTGGTCCGCCCCGTCGACCCGTCGGCACCGCCGTCGGTCCACCTGGCCGACTGGCCGGTGCACCGCCCGGACGACGTCGACCCGGCGCTCTCCGAGGGGGTCGCCCTCACCCGGCGGCTGGTCGAGCTCGGCCGTGCGGCGCGGGCGGAAGCCAAGGTCCGCACCCGCCAGCCGCTGCAGCGGGCGCTGGTGCCGTCGTCGGCGTACGCCCGTCTCGACGACGCCCTGCGTGCCGAGATCGCCGAGGAGCTCAACGTGGGGAGCGTCGAGTCGCTGGCCTCCGCCGGCGACCTCGTCGACCACTCTGCGAAGGGCAACTTCCGGGCGCTCGGCCGACGGTTCGCCAAGCAGACCCCGGTCGTGGCAGCCGCGATCGCCGCCGCGGACCCTGCCGCGCTGGCCGGGGCACTGGCGGCGCAGGGACGTGCCACCGTCGAGGTGGAGGGCGAGCCGGTCGAGGTCCTGGCCGAGGAGGTGATCCTCTCCGAGCGTCCCCGCGAGGGCTGGTCGGTGGTCAACGAGCAGGGCGAGACCGTCGCCCTGGACCTGCGAGCTGACCCCGGACCTGGTCCGCGCCGGCCTCGCCCGTGAGATGGTGCGCCTCGTGCAGGAGGCCCGCAAGACCAGCGGCTTCGAGGTCTCCGACCGGATCGCGCTGGTCTGGCGCGCCGACGACCCCTCCGGCGACCTGGCGGTGGCGCTGCGCGCCCATGCTGCAAGCGTGGCGGGCGAGGTGCTGGCCCGCGACCTCACCGAGGGCGACCCCCGCGGCGAGGTGCGGCGCGACGGGGAGCTGGGCGTGAGCTTCTCGGTCGCACGGGTCTGAGCGCGGGCACGCCGGGGGCCCGTACGGGCCCCGGCGTGCCGGGCCGGCTCAGCCCTGGGCGGCGGGCTGGTCCTGCTGGTGCGCGTCGCGCTCGCCCAGGCTCCCTCCGGAGCCCTGCCCCTCGAGGGCGGCGAGCTGGTCCTCGAAGTACGTCCTCAGCTCCGCGCGGTACTCCCGCTCGAAGGTGCGCAGGTTCTCGATCTCGCGGTCGAGCTCGGCCTTGTCGGTCTCCAGCGCGCCGAAGACGACCTGGCGTCGCTGGGCGACCTCGTCGTCGAGCGCCTGGGACCGGGCACGGGCGTCGGCCTCGAGCTTCTCGGCGTCGGTCCGGGCCTTGCCGACGATCTGCTCGGCCGACTGCTGCGCCTCGGCGACGAGCTCGTCGGCGTTGCGGCCGGCGAGCTCGAGGAGGCGGGTGGCCGCGACGGACGCCTCGGCGGTGGTGCTGACCTGGAGGGTCTCGACCCGGGCGGGCTCGCGGACCGGCGCCGCGGGGACCTCGGCGGCCGCCGGCTCGGCAGCCTCCTCGGGCGGAGTCGTCTTCTTCGCCTCGGTCGTCTCCGGCACGGCAGCGGCCTCGCCCGTCCCGAGCTGGGCGCGCAGGCTCGCGTTCTCCTGGGTCAGCCGCTGGAGGGCGCTCTCGACCTCGTCGAGGAACTGGTCGACCTCGGGCATGTCATAGCCCTCGCGGAGCCGGACCGTGGTGAACCGCTTGTTGCTCACGTCCTCGGGCGTCAACGACATCAAGTCACTCCTGCAGGTGGTGGGTCGTCAGGTCTGGGTGCCTCGCGGCACGGCACACCGTACCGGAGTCGCTCAGGCCAGGAAGACGGCCCGGTTCAGCGCGATCAGCAGGTAGGTGACGACGAGCACGATGATGAAGCTGGTGTCGAGCATGATCGAGCCGATCCGCAGCGGCGGCACGAACCGCCGGATGAACATGATCGGCGGGTCGGTGGCGCTGTAGATCACCTCGAGGATGACCAGCACGGCGCCGCGGGGGCTCCAGGAGCGCGCGAACACCTGCACCCAGTCCACGACGAAGCGGGCGAACAGCAGGTAGAGGAAGATCCGGAGCACCAGATCGATGACGAGGCCGACGAGTTGCACGATGGTTGATCCTAGGTGACGAGGTCGGTTCGATCGGCCCGGCCCCAGGGAGACCGCAGACGCGACGAGTCAGCTCTGGTTGAAGAACCCGTCCTCAGCCATGCGTTGCTTGTCCTCCGCCGCCACCGCCACGTTGGGCGGCGAGAGGAGGAAGACCTTGTTGGTCACCCGCTCGATGGTGCCGTGCACGCCGAAGACCAGGCCCGCGGCGAAGTCCACGAGACGCTTGGCGTCCCCGTCGCCCATCTCGGACAGGTTCATGATCACCGGGATGCCCTCCCGGAAGTTCTCCCCGATCACCCGTGCCTCGTTGTAGGTGCTCGGGTGGAGCGTGGTGATCCGGGAGAGCTCGGCCACCTGCGGAGTGACGGGGGCGGCCGCGGGGCGTCGCCGTTCGGCCAGCTGGGACACCGAGGCCTGACGGACCGGCTCGGCTGCCGAGGAGGCCATGGCGCTGCGCTGCGCGCCCACGCCCGGGGAGTCCGCGAGGTCGTAGTCGTCGTCGTACCGGTCGGTGTCTTCGAGGAGGCCCAAGTAGACACCCATCTTGCGCATCGCGCCGCTCATGCTGTTGCTCCATCTGAGGGGTTCATCGTGAACATGGTGTGTGTGACGTCTTCCTGGTCGCCGACCTCTGCCGACTGTCCCGTTGAGGCTACCTGCGGTCGGGGCGTTTCCCGAGCACCGCGCTGCCGATGCGCACGTGTGTCGCGCCGGCGGCCACGGCCGCCTCGAGGTCCCCGCTCATGCCGGCCGAGAGCCATCCCGCGGACGGCTCCACGGCACGGACGTCGGCGCCCACCTGCGCCAGCCGGGCGAAGGCCGCGGGGGCGTCGCCCCGGAGCGGCGCCACGCCCATCACGCCCCGCAACCGCAGCCCGTCGGCCTCCCGGACCCGGGTGGCGAGGGCGACGGCCTCCTCCGGGGCCACCCCGCTGCGTCCGGAGGCCGACCCCGGAGGGTCGAGACTGATCTGCAGCAGGACGTCGAGGCGCCGGTCGCGGTCGTGGGCGGCCCGGGACAGCCCGGCCAGCAGCCGAGCCCGGTCCACCGACTGCACCACGTCGGCCCAGCCTCCGACCGCTGCGGACTTGTTGCTCTGCAGCCCGCCGATGAAGTGCCAGGTCAGGGGGAGGTCGCCGCAGGCGAGGCGCTTCTCCGCGCCTTCCTGGTGGCGGTTCTCCCCCACGTGGCGCACGCCGAGCCCGTGCAGCAGGCGTACGTCGGTGGCGGGGAAGAACTTGGTGACCACCACCAGCGTCACCTCCTCGCGACGGCGGTCCGCGGCGGCACAGGAGGTGCGCAGGCGCTCCTCGACCCGAGCCAGGGCGGCGGCCAGCTCGGTCTCACGGTGCTCGGTCACGGGCGCAGCCTGACCAGGCCGGCGAACCGGCCGGACCGGTCCCCGTCGCGGCGGTAGGAGTACAGGTCCGCGCTCTCCCGGGTGCAGCGGGCCGCGTCGACGACCCGCACGCCGGCCTCCGCGAGCTGGGCGCGGACGCCCGCGCCGACGTCGACCGCCGGGGTGCCCCACGAGGTCTCGGCCCAGGCCTGCGGGACCACGGCGCACACGTCCTCGCGCATCGCTGCGGGAACCTCGTAGCAGCGACCGCAGACGTGGGGGCCCACCCACGCGGTGAGCCCGCGCGCCCCGAGCCCTGCCAGCGTCGCCAGCGCGGCAGGCACCACCCCGGCGACCAGCCCGGGGCGACCGGCATGCACCGCGGCCACCAGCCCCTCGTCGGGGTCGGCGAGGAGCACCGGGACGCAGTCGGCCACCCGCACCAGGAGGGTCAGCCCCGGGGTCGCGGTGACCAGGGCGTCGGCGACCGGGAGGTCGTCGTACGCCCGGACCGGGTCCATGGTGGCGGCGTCGACGACCGCCACGTCGCCACCGTGGACCTGGCGCATCCCGGCGACCGGTGAGTCCGCCAGGCCGGTGAAGGCCTCGAGGACCCGGGCCAGGTTGCCGGCCACCACTGCCGGTTCGTCGGCACCGGCGCCGGCGAGGTTGAGCTCGGCGAACGACCCCGCGCTCGCTCCCCCGGACCGGTCGGTGAAGGCGACCTCCACCTGCTGGTGCTGGTCCTGGAAGGCGAACACGGGTCGTCTCGACGCGACTTACTTGAGGAAGTCGGGGATGTCGAGGTCGTCGTCCTGCGGGGGGCGCGACTGCCGCACCGGGGCCTGCTGGGGCGTCGAGGCCGGGCGGGGCGACTCGTGCGGCCGGCTCGCGGCACCGGTGAGCGCGCCGCTGCCGAACGCGGGACGCGAGGACGCCGAGGCGGGAACCCGCTCGGGCTCGCGCCGGAACTGGCTGGCCGCGGCCCGGGTCTCGGTCTGGGTCTGGGCGGGGGCGGGCTCGCGGCGGACCACGTGGGCCTCCTGGCGGCGCTTCGGCATCCCCCCGTCGAAGCCGGCGGCGATCACCGTCACCCGGACCTCGTCCCCGAGCGCGTCGTCGATCACGGCGCCGAAGATGATGTTGGCCTCGGCGTGCGCCGCACCGGAGACCAGCGCCGCAGCCTCGTTGATCTCGAACAGCCCCAGGTCCGAGCCGCCCGCGATCGACAGCAGGACCCCGTGGGCGCCCTCGATCGAGGCCTCGAGGAGCGGGCTGGAGACCGCCATCTCGGCGGCCGCCACCGCGCGGTCCTCGCCGCGGGCCGACCCGATGCCCATGAGCGCGGAGCCGGCGTTGGACATGACCGACTTCACGTCGGCGAAGTCCAGGTTGATCAGCCCGGGGGTGGTGATCAGGTCGGTGATGCCCGAGACGCCCTGGAGCAGCACCTGGTCGGCCTGCTTGAACGCGTCGAGCACCGAGACGTTGCGGTCGCTGATCGACAGCAGCCGGTCGTTCGGGATCACGATGAGGGTGTCGACCTCCTCGCGGAGACCGGCGATGCCCTCCTCGGCCTGGTTGGCCCGGCGGCGCCCCTCGAAGGCGAACGGGCGGGTGACCACACCGATCGTGAGGGCGCCCAGCGAGCGGGCGATCCGGGCCACGACGGGGGCGCCGCCGGTTCCGGTGCCGCCACCCTCGCCGGCGGTCACGAACACCATGTCGGCGCCCTTGATGACCTCCTCGATCTCCTCGGCGTGGTCCTCGGCGGCCTTGCCGCCGACGTCGGGGTTGGCCCCGGCGCCGAGCCCACGGGTGAGCTCACGGCCGATGTCGAGCTTGACGTCGGCGTCGCTCATGAGCAGCGCCTGCGCGTCGGTGTTGATCGCGATGAACTCGACGCCCTTGAGGCCGACCTCGATCATCCGGTTCACGGCGTTCACGCCACCGCCACCGATCCCGACGACCTTGATGACGGCCAGGTAGTTCTGCGGTGCTGCCACGGCAGGGGTCCCTCTCGTTGAATGTGGTGGCTCCGGGGTGGAGCCGCTGCTCTGGTGCTGGGTGGTGCGCGGGTCGTGCGGGTCGTGCGGCGGGGAAGCCGGCCTCGGCGAGCCATGAACCCTAACCCTGAAGTAGAGGGTTATAGTTATGTCAACCTCGTGCCTGGGCAAAAACTTAGGGCAGCAAGGCGTCGGAGCCCGACAGACACGCAGGCGTGTCGCCGACGTGTCGACAAATTGCTTCCGGACCCCGCGCCCTCCCGGCCAGGTCAGCGGCAGGTCAGCGGCGGATCGTGGGGCGTCCGGGCGCGGTGACGTCGTACACGCGAGCGTCCTGCTCGAGCAGGACCTCCAGGACCCGGGCCTTGTCCGCCGACTGGTCCGCGCTCCCCCAGGTGATGACCACGCCGTCGGTCAGGTGCACGGCGATCGAGTCGATCGAGCGGACGTCGAGGAAGTCGACACGGGGGCGCACGTCCGCCGGGAGCGCCGCCACGACCGTGGCCGCCTCGGCAAGGGCCTCGACGTCGGTGGCGGCCCGGATCTGCAGCCGCGGCAGGTCGCGAGGCTTCTGGGGATAGGTACGGAACAGCACCCCGTCGTCGTCGAGCCCACGCCACCGGCCCTCCCACGAGACCACCGCGACGGCCTCGCGCTCGGTCACGTCGATCCGCAGGTGGTCCGGCCAGGCACGCGACACCACGGCCGCATCCACCGCGACCAGGTCCTCGACCCGCGCCTGCACCGCGGCGAGGTCGGCAGTGGCCAGCGGCTCGCCGACCGGCACCTGCGCTGCGCGCGTCACGTCCGCGGAGGACAGCAGGACGGTGCCCCGGACCTCGGCTCCCTGGACCGCCAGGACGGAGGAGAAGAACACCAGCCAGACCCCGGTGACGACCAGGCCGAGCGCGGTCAGCAGCGCCAGCAGACGGCGTACCACCCGCCACCGACGAGACCGCTGCCGTCGCCGGAAGCGGTCCTGCGAGGCGTCCCCGCCAGGCCGGACCGGTGCCTCCACGTTGCGCGAGCGGACCTTCAGCATGGTGTCGTCCTCGTGGTCGGGGCCGGGGTGCGGTGTGCGGCGGCGCTCATCGGGGGTCCTCGCGCTCCTCGAGCAGCACGAGCACCTCCGGACCGACCAGGGTGACGTCGCCGGCGCCGAGGGTGAGCACGAGGTCGCCGGGCCGCGCCAGCTCGACGAGCGCGGCCGGGGTGGCCGACCAGGAGGGCACGAAGCGCACGTGCTCGGGCGGGAGCGGGACCGCCCCGGCCACCATCGCGCCGTTCACCCCGGGCTCGGGGTCCTCACGGGCCACGTAGACGTCCATGACCACGACCTCGTCGGCGGCACCCAGCGCCTCCCCCATCGCGAGGCCGAAGATCTTGGTGCGCGAGACCAGGTGCGGCTGGAAGGCGACCACGAGGCGACCCTCCCCCGCCAGCGACCGGGCCGCCTGGAGGTCCCCGGCGATCTCGTTGGGATGGTGGGCGTAGCTGTCGTAGACCCTGACCCCGGCCGCCTCCCCCTTGAGCTCCATCCGGCGCCGGGTGCCGGTGAAGGCCTCCAGCCCGCGCCGCAGCTGCTCGAAGCCCTGCCCCAGCCTGAGCCCGGCGCCGAGCGCCCCCATCGCGTCGAGGACGTAGTGGCGACCCGGGATCTGCAGCGTGACCTCGCCCAGCCGGCGTCCGCGGTCGACCACGGTGAACGTCGAGGTGGAACCGGCGAAGGTCACTCCCTCGGCACGCAGGGACGCCCGCTCGGACTCCCCCACCGTCACCACCTCCAGGCCGCGACCGCGGGCCTCCTCGGCGAGTGCGGCAGCCCCGGGGTCGTCCACGCACGCGACCAGGAAGCCCCCGGGCACGATCCGGCCGAGGAAGGTCGAGAACGCCGCCCGGTAGGCCTCCTCGGTGCCGTAGTTGTCGAGGTGGTCGGCCTCGACGTTGGTGACCACCGCGCCGTACGGGGAGTAGACCAGGAACGCCCCGTCGCTCTCGTCGGCCTCGGCGACGAAGACCTCGCCGCTGCCGTCGTGGGCGTTGGAGCCGGACTCGTTGAGCTCGCCGCCGATCGCGAACGACGGATCCGCCCCGCAGTGCTGCAGCGCGACGGTGAGCAGCGAGGTCGTCGTGGTCTTGCCGTGCGTGCCCGCGACGGCCACCACCCGGCGTCCGCGCATCACCGACTCGAGCGCAGCGGAGCGGGGCAGCAGCCGCAGGCCCTGGCGCTGGGCCTCGACCACCTCGGGGTTGTCGGCCCGCACCGCGGTGGAGACCACGACGGTGTCGGCGTCGTGGACCTGCTCGGCGCGGTGCCCGACGTGGACCCGGGCGCCGAGCGCCCGCAGCCCCTCGACCGCCCGGGACTCCTTGGCGTCGCTGCCGCTCACGCTGATCCCTCGGGCCAGCATGATCCGGGCGATGCCGGACAGCCCGGCTCCGCCGATGCCGACGAAGTGCACGCGCCCCAGCGCGTCGGCGGCGAGCAGCTCGTCGGGGACCGGGACGATCATCGGGCGCCCTCCGCTGCGGCCAGGACCAGCCGCGCCAGCCGTTCGTCCGCGTCGCGCGGGATGAGTCCTGCCGCGGCCCGCGACATGGCGTCCAGGCGGCCCCGGTCGCCGGCCAGCTCGGGAACCGTGGCCGAGACCCACTCCACGGTCAGGGCGGCGTCGTCGACGAGCAGCCCGCCCCCGGCGTCGACCACGGGCCGCGCGTTGAGCGCCTGCTCCCCGTTGCCGATCGGCAGCGGCACGAACACCGCGGGCAGCCCCACCGCGGCCACCTCGGTGACGGTGTTGGCCCCGGCACGACACACGACCAGGTCCGCCGCGGCGTAGGCGAGGTCCATCCGGTCGACGTAGGGCACCACGACGTACGGCGGGTCGCCGGGCCCGGCGACCGCGTCCACCTCGCCGGCCGGCCCGGCGACGTGCAGCACCTGCACGCCTGCTGCGGCGAAGGCGGCCTGGGAGCCCGACAGCGCGTCGTTGAGCCTCCGGGCGCCCTGGGAGCCGCCGGTCACCAGCACCGTCGGCCGGTCGGGGTCGAGGCCGAAGGTCTCGCGCGCCGTGCCGCGCAGGGCGCCGCGGTCGAGGGCGGAGATCATCCGTCGGATCGGCAGGCCGAGGTACTCCGCGTGCCGCAGCGGGGTCGCCGGGAAGCTCGTGGCGACGTGGCGTGGTGAGCCTGGCGCCCAGCCGGTTGGCGATCCCGGGCAGCGCGTTGCCCTCGTGCACCACGACGGGCACGTGCCGCCGACGGGCGGCGAGGTAGGCAGGCACCGAGACGTAGCCGCCGAAGCCGACCACCACGTCGGGACGGAGCCGGTCCAGGACCTCCAGGGTCGCCGCGACCGTCGACCGGAGCCGCCCGGGCACCCGGAGCAGGTCGCGGTCCGGCCGACGAGGAAGCGGGACCGGGGGGATCAGCTCGAGCGGGTACCCCGCCTCGGGGACGACCCGCACCTCGAGGCCACGCGGCGTGCCCAGGGCGGTCACCTGCACCCCGGGTCGCAGCCGGGTGAGCGCGTCGGCGGTGGCCAGCAGGGGCGAGGTGTGCCCGGCCGTCCCGCCCCCCGCCATCAGCACCCGCAGCACCCCGGGCGCCCCTGACGGGTGCGCTGCGTCGTCGGTCGCGGGCAGGTCGTCGTGCTTGTCGTCAGCCACGCCTCCCACCCTCTCAGGCGCCGGCCCGGGAGCGGCCGCCTGCGGTGATCCCCGCCGGGTTGCGCTTGCGGCGCCGAGCCTGGAGCGCGGCCTGGGCGCCGGGCTCGTGGCGGGCGAAGGAGACCAGCAGACCCAGCGCGACGAGGGACGGCACCAGCCCGGAGCCGCCGTAGGAGACCAGCGGCAGGGGCATCCCGATGACCGGGAACAGGGCGAGCACCATGCCGACGTTGATGACCATCTGCGCGGTCAGCCACACCGTGATCCCCGCCGCCATGTAGCGGGCGAACGGGTCGGTGGTGCGCTGGGCGACCCGCAACCCGGCGTAGGCGATGGTGAGGAAGAGCGCGAGCACGAGCAGAGTGCCGACCAGGCCGAGCTCCTCGCCGAGCACGGCGAAGATGAAGTCGGTGTGGGCGGCGGGCAGGTCGCCCCACTTCTGCTGGCTGGCGCCGATCCCCTTGCCGAAGATCCCGCCGCTGGACATCGCGAAGATCCCGTGGGCGGCCTGCCAGCCCGACCCCTGGAAGGACTGGAACGGGTCGGCGAAGCTGGTCAGCCGGTCCATCCGCTCCGCCGACGTCGCGGCCAGTCCGAGCGCGGCGACGGCAGCGACGAGCAGCGAGCCGACGAACATCCTGGTCGGCGCGCCGACCACCCACAGCATGCCGAGCACGATCGACATGAGCACCAGCGCCGTGCCGAGGTCTCGCCCGAGGATGACCAGGAACGACCACCAGGACCATCATCGGCACGACCGGCACCATGGTGTGACGCCAGTCGCCCAGCAGCCGCTCCTTCTTGGCGAAGATGTGGGAGCACCACAGGATCACCGCGAGCTTGGCGGGCTCGGCCGGCTGGATGTTGACCGGCCGCCGAGCCGGAGCCAGTTCTGGTTGCCGTTGACCTCGACGCCCATCCGGACCGTCAGGGCCAGGAGCAGCGACCGCGAGGGCCAGCCCGAGCCAGGCGAAGCGCCGCATCACGTGGTGCGGGATCCGCACCGCGATGAGACGAACGGCGCGGCCAGGACGACCCACGTCAGCTGCCTGAGGAAGATCGAGTAGCTGTTGCTGCTGGTTCTCGTAGGACTAGACACTCGAGGCGCTGAGGACCATGACCAGGCCGATGGTCAGCAGCAGGCCGGAGGCGCCGAGCAGCAGGTAGTACGACGTGAGCGGGCGGTCGCAGCGACTCCCTGACACCGGGCCAGCAGCCCGGGACCTGCGGCGCTGTCTCCGGCGGGCAGGACCTGCGCCAGGCTTGTCGGCGGTGGTGGTCACGTCGGCCCTTCCCCTCCCGGCGGTCGGCGGCCCGGGACCGGGTCAGCGGTCGCGGAGGCGGTGCACCGACTCGGCGAAGGCATCCCCGCGAGCGCCGTAGTTCGCGAACATGTCCATGGACGCGCACCCTGGCGCCAGGAGCACCGTGTCCCCCGGCTGGGCGAGGTCGGCGGCGGCCTGGACCACGCGGTCCATGGCAGAAGTGTCCGCTCCGTCCACGTCGATCACGCGGCACATCGGGCGCGTGTCGCGCAAGGGCGGCGGCGATCACCGTCGCGGTCGCGGCCCAGCAGCACGACGCCGCGCAGCCGACCGCGCACGGCGCGCACCAGGTCGTCGAACGACGCGCCCTTGGCGAGACCGCCGGCCACCCAGACGACCGGGTCGTAGGCCTGGAGCGAGGCGGTCGCCGCGTGCGGGTTGGTCGCCTTGGAGTCGTCGACGTAGGTCACCTGCCGTCCACCACGGCGACCTCGGCGATCCGGTGGCCGTCGGGGCGGAACGCGCGCAGCCCGTCGCGCACCGCGACCGGCGGCACGCCGTAGGAGCGGGCCAGGGCGGCGGCCGCGAGCGCGTTGGCCACGTAGTGCGGGGCCGGAGAGGCCAGGTCCGCGACCGTGCACAGCTCGGCGGCATTGCTCTGGCGCTGCTCGATGAAGGCGCGGTCGGCGAGGACGTCGTCGACGACCCCGACCATGCCGACCCCGGGCACGCCGAGGGTGAACCCGATCGCCCGGGCCCCCTCGACCACCTCGGCCTCGCGCACGAGCTCCTCGGTCACCGGGTCGGCGACGTTGTAGACGCACGCCCGGACGACCCCGGAGTAGATCCGCCCCTTGTCCGCGGCGTAGTCGGCCATCGTGGAGTACCAGTCCAGGTGGTCCTCGGCGACGTTGAGCACCGCGGAGGACAGGCAGGCCATCGAGCGGGTGTAGTGCAGCTGGAAGCTGGACAGCTCGACGGCGAGCACGTCGTACGGCGTGGGGTCCATCACCGCCTCCACGATCGGCAGACCGACGTTGCCGCAGGCCACCGACCTCAGCCCCGCGGTGCGCAGCACCGTGTCGAGCATCTGCACCGTCGTGGTCTTGCCGTTGGTGCCGGTCACCGCCAGCCAGGGCGCGGCGTTCTCGGGGTCACGCAGCCGCCAGGCGAGCTCGACCTCCCCCCACACCGGGACTCCGCGGGCCGCCGCCTGGGCGAGCAGCGGCGCGTCGGGGCGCCAGCCGGGCGAGGTCACCAGCACGTCGACGTCGTCGGGGAGCGTCGTCGTCGACCCCTCCCCCAGCCGGATGGTCGCACCGAGGATCTCCAGGAGGGTGGCCTTCTCCTCGCGGTCGCCGGCAGCGGACTCGTCCAGCGCGGTCACGCTCGCGCCGAGGTGGGTCAGGTTGTCCGCGGCGGCGAAGCCGGAGACGCCCAGCCCGGCCACCACCGCGCGCACGCCCTCCCAGGACTCACGACGCCCCAGCCGGTCGAGGTCGGGTCGAGGTCTCGGTGCACTCATGCGCCTGCCACCCATTCGGCGTAGAAGATGCCCAGGCCGCCGGCGACGCACAGCCCGGTGATGATCCAGAACCGGATCACCACGGTGATCTCGTCCCACCCCTTCAGCTCGAAGTGGTGGTGCAGCGGCGCCATCCGGAACATCCGCTTCCCGCCGGTGAGCTTGAAGTAGCCGACCTGCAGCATCACCGAGAGCGTCTGGGTCACGAAGAGACCGCCCAGGACCACCAGCAGCAGCTCGGTGCGGGTCAGGATCGCCAGCCCGGCCAGGGCCCCGCCGAGGGCCAGGGACCCGGTGTCGCCCATGAAGATCTTCGCCGGGGAGGCGTTCCACCACAGGAAGCCGAAGCACGCCCCGGTCATCGCGGCGCTGATGATGGCCAGGTCGAGCGGGTCGCGGACCTCGTAGCAGGTGTTGCCCGGGGTCAGCTCGCAGGACTGGTTGTTCTGCCAGATGTTCATGATCGTGTAGGCGGCGAACACCATCGTGCAGGCGCCGGTGGCCAGCCCGTCGAGGCCGTCGGTGAGGTTCACCGCGTTCGAGGTCGCCGCGATCATCACCAGGATGAGCGCGACCACGACCACGGTGGGCAGCGCCCAGCGCTCCCAGTCCCGGGTGAAGGACAGGAACCGGGAGGCCGGCGTCTGGCCGCGCTCGTCGGGGAACCGCAGGGCGAGGAAGCCGAAGAGCACCGCGACCAGCACCTGTCCGGTCATCTTGGCCCGGCTGCGCAGGCCGAGGCTGCGTTGCTTGGCGATCTTGATGTAGTCGTCGAGGAACCCGACCGCACCCAGCCCGACGAACAGGAAGATCAGCAGCAGCCCCGACGCGGACGGCAGCCGCGAGGTGCCCAGCGTGGCCACGAGGTAGGCCAGGACCACCGAGACGATGATCACCGTGCCACCCATGGTCGGGGTGCCGCGCTTGGTGTGGTGGGTGGTCGGGCCGTCGTCGCGGATCAGCTGGCCGTAGCCCTTGGCGACCAGGATCCGGATCGCCAGGATCGTGCCGAGCAGCGTGAAGACCAGGGCCAGGCCGCCGGACAGCAGGATGGCTCTCACCGGCGCTCACCGTCCTCGTCGAGCAGGGCCGCGGCGACCTGGTCGAGCCGGGCGCCGCGGGAGGCCTTGACCAGGACCACGCACCCGGCCGCAGGTGGTCACCGAGCCAGGCGACAGCCTCGTCGTTGTCGCTCACGAACACCGGCTCCTCTCCGTGGCCGGCCGGTCCGCGCGCGCGCCGCTCGTCCTGCGCACCGAGGTACACCCCGCGCGGCGGCCTCGCCCACCGCCACCACCCGGCGTACGCCGAGCCGCACCGCCAGTCTGCCCACCTCGACGTGCTCGGCCTCGCTCGACGCGCCCAGCTCGCGCATCTCGCCGAGCACGGCGACGGTCGCGTCCGGCTGCGGCCCCGCCAGGGCGACCAGGGACGCGCAGCGCGGCCGCGGTGGAGTCGGGGTTGGCGTTGTAGGCGTCGTTGACCACGATCACCCCGTCGGCACGCTCGTGCACCTCCATCCGCCAGCGGGAGACGGTGCCGACCGCGGAGACCGTGGCCGCCGCCGACGTCGAGACCGAGACCGGCCGCAGGGCCACGGCGACTGCGGCGGCCGCGTTCAGCGCCTGGTGCTCGCCCACCAGCCGGAGCGGCACCGGCGACCGTGGACGCCGGCATGGCTGAGCTCGAAGCGGGGGCGACCCTGCGTCGTCGAGCGTGAGCGCGTCGAGCCCGCGACGTCGGCGTCGGCCGCGGTGCCGAAGGTGCAGCACCCGTGCCGGCGCACCGTGCCGGCCATCGCGCGGCACCCGCGGGTCGTCGGCGTTGAGCACCGCGGTGCCCGTCGGGACCGAGGGCGTCGACCAGCTCGCCCTTGGCGGCGGCGATGTCGTCCTGGGTGCCGAACTCGCCGAGGTGCGCCTTGCCGACGTTGAGCACCACCGAGACCGCCGGCGGCGCGATCGCGCAGAGGGTGCGCAGGTGGCCCCGACCGCGGGCCCCCATCTCGAGCACCAGGAACCGGGTGCTCCGGTCGGCGCGGAGCACGGTCAGCGGCAGGCCCAGCTCGTTGTTGAACGACCCGTGGGTCGCCACCGTCGGCGCCGCGGCGCCGAGCACCGCGCCGAGGAGGTCCTTGGTGGAGGTCTTGCCCTGCGAACCGGTGACCGCGGCGACGGTCAGGCCCGGAAGGGCGGCCAGGACGTGGCGGGCGAGGCGACCCAGGGCGACCTGGACGTCGTCGACGACCACTGCCGGCACACCGACGGGCCGGCCGGCCAGGACGGCGGCGGCTCCGCCCGCGACCGCAGACGCGGCGAACCGGTGGGCGTCGAGGTGCTCGCCGACGAAGGCGGCGAACAGCCCGCCGGGCTCCGGGGCCCTGCTGTCCAGGAACGCGGGCCCGGTCACCGTCACCGGGTCGGGGTCGTCGTGGACCGTGCCGTCCACGACGTCGGCGATCTCGGCCAGGGTCATCGCGATCATGGCGCCACCGCGCCGGGCTGGTTCTCCGCCCGCGCCCGCAGCATCTCGCGGGCGACGACCCGGTCGTCGAAGGGGTGCACCGTCCCTCGTACCTCCTGGCCGGTCTCGTGGCCCTTGCCCATGACCACCACGGTGTCGCCGGGCGAGGCGAGCGCCACCGCCAGGCCGATCGCCTGGCGCCGGTCCCCCACCTCGTGCACCTCGGCCGGCCCCGACCGGGCGCCGGCGAGGACCTCGGCCCTGATCGCGGCGGCGTCCTCGGTGCGCGGGTTGTCGTCGGTGACCACGAGCACGTCGCTGAGCCGGGCCGCCACCTCGCCCATGAGGGGCCGCTTCCCGCGGTCCCGGTCGCCGCCCGCGCCGAGGACGGCGAGGATCCGTCCGGACGTGCGCCCGCGCAGGGAGCCCAGCACGGCGGCGACGGCGTCGGGTTTGTGGGCGTAGTCGACGACGACGAGGAGGTCCTGTCCGGCCTCGACGGTCTCCAGCCGGCCGGGCACGCCCGCGACCGAGCCGAGGCTCGCGCAGAGGGCGGCCAGGTCGAAGCCCAGCTCACAGAGCCCGGCCACGGCGCACAGGGCGTTGGAGACGTTGAAGTCGCCGGGGACCCGCAGCTCCGCTCGCGCGCTGCCCGGCGGGCCGGCGACGACGAAGCTGCTGCCGGTCGGGGTGGACCGCACGTCGAGCGCCTGCCAGTCCGCCTCCCGACCGGCGCTGGAGAAGGTACGGGTCGGGACCTGCGGGTCGGCGGCCAGCCGCCGCCCGTGCTCGTCGTCGACGTTGACCAGGGCCTGGCGGGTGCGCTCGGGGGTGAAGAGGCTCGCCTTCGCCGCGAAGTACTCCTCCAGGTCGGCGTGGAAGTCCAGGTGGTCGCGGCCGAGGTTGGTGAAGGCCGCCACGTCGAAGACCACCCCGTCCACCCGGCCGAGCACGAGGGCGTGGCTGGAGACCTCCATGGCACAGCCCTCGACCCCGCGCTCGCGCATCACCGCGAACAGCGCGTGCAGGTCCGGCGCCTCCGGCGTGGTCAGGGCCGAGCGCACGTCCTCCCCGGCGATGCGGGTGCCGACGGTGCCGATCGCCGCCGCGCGGTGTCCCGCGGCCTGGAGGGCCGCCTCGGCCAGCCGCGTGGTCGTCGTCTTGCCCTGGGTCCCGGTCACCGCCAGGAGCCGGAGGTCACGGGCCGGGTGGCCGTAGAGCTGCGCGGCCAGCGCGCCGAGCCCGGCCCGGGGCGAGTCGACCACCAGCACCGGGACGTCCACGCCGTCGCGAGCACACCGGCGAGCGCCGGCGGGGTCGGTGAGCACGGCGACGGCCCCGGCGGCGACCGCGGCCGCGGCGTGGGCCGCGCCGTGGGTGCTCGCGCCGGCGGAGGCGACGAACAGGTCCCCCGGGACCACGCCGGCGCTGCTGAGGGTCAGCCCCGTGACCACCACGCCGTCCGCGGATCGTCCCGCGAGCCTGCCCCGCACCCAGGCGACGACGTCGCTCAGGGGGGTGGGCCGGGGGGTCGCCGGACGGGTCGCGGTCACGTCGGGAATGTACTAGAGGGTCGGCCCGGGGGCCGGTCGCCCTAGTTCTCCTCCTTCGCTGCCACGCGCGCGTCACGGCCCCACAGCATGGGCAGGTCGGGCGAGGTCGATCCCGAGGGCGCGACCATGTACTTCTGGAGCAGGTAGCTCATGATCTTGCGGAACGCGGGCCCGCCGGTCATGCCGCCGCCGCGGCCGTCCGTGGGCTTGTGGACCACCACGTAGACGGTGAACCGGGGGTCCTCGGCCGGGGCGAACCCGGCGAACGACACGGTGAAGAACTTGCCGTCGTAGCAGCCGCAGTCGGGGTTGATCATCTGCGCGGTGCCGGTCTTGCCGGCCACCCGGTAGCCCGCGATGCCGGCTCCGGGAGCGGTGCCCTTGCCCTCGGTGGTCACCATCTCCATCATCTCCGAGGTCTGCCGCGCGGCGTCCTCGCTGATCACCCGCCGCTGGCGCGCGACGTCGGAGCCGCTGACGGTTCCGTCGACGTCGGTGGCGCGGCCCTTGACGATGCTGGGCTGGATGTAGACCCCGCCGTGCGCCAGGGTGTTGACCGCCGCCGCCATCTGCACCGCGTTGACCGCCAGGCCCTGGCCGAAGGCGATGTTGTCGGCGGTGATCTGGAGCCAGTTGCCCGGCTTGGACAGCAGCCCGGGCGCCTCGCCGTACCCGGCGATGCCGGTGCGCTTGCCCAGCCCGAACTTCTTGAGGTACCGGTACAGCTGCGGACGAGGCATCTGACGGGCCGCCATCGCGGTGCCGATGTTCGAGGACCGGGCGATGATCCCGGCGAGGGTGTAGCGGACCAGGCCGTGCTCGAAGTAGTCGTGCACGGTGCGGCCGGAGCTGGCCAGCGTCTGCGGCACCGGGAAGCGGGTCGTCGGGGTGACCAGCCCGGCGTCGATGAGCGAGGCCACGGTGAGCACCTTCTCCACCGAGCCTGGCTCGTAGACGTCGCGGAAGGCCTTGGAGCCCAGCAGGTCGAGGTTGGCCTGGCTGGTCACGTTCGGGTCGTACGTCGGGTAGTCGGCGAGCGCGAGCACCTCACCGGTCTCGGAGTCCATGACCACCGCGTCCCCGGAGACGCCCCCGGCGTCCTCGACGGTCTGGCGCAGGACCCGTTGGGTGTACCACTGCAGGTCCCGGTCGATGGTGAGCGTGAGGTCCTTGCCGTCGACCGGCTCGGTGACGCTGTTGTCGCCGAGCGGGATGCGGTTGCCGCCTCCGACGTCGTAGGTCGCGAAGCCGTCGGTGCCGGCGAGCAGGTTGCCGAACTGCTGCTCGGCGCCGCCGGCGGCCTTGTTCTCGTTGTTGACGTAGCCGACCAGGTTGGCCGCGACGTCACCGGCGGGGTAGCTGCGGACCGGGTCACGGCGGACGGCGAGTCCCTTGAGGTCGAGCTTGTCCTCGATGTAGCCGACCACGGCGGTGGCCTTGGTCGTGGGGATCCGCCGGGCCACGAAGCGGAAGCGGGTGTCGGGCCAGCGCAGGTTCTTCACCGTCTCGACGTAGGACAGCCCCAGCCGGTCGGCGAGCACCGAGGCGATCTCCGCGGCGTTGTCGGCGGTCTTGGTGGGGTCGGCCACGATCATCGAGCCGTCGAGCGACTCCGCCAGCGCGACCCCGTTGCGGTCGGTGATCGACCCGCGGGTGGCCGGCAGGATCTCCCTGGCCGCCCCGACCGCACGCGCCTTGGCGGCGTAGGTCGCAGCGTCGATGCCCTGGAGCTGGAAGAGCCGGACCGCGAACACCGAGACCACCATCGTGATGATGAGGAAGCCGATCCGCAGCCGGAGCAGGGACGCGCCCCTGATCATCGCCAGCGACGCCCGGCGGCGTCGACGCCTCTGCTCGGCCAAGGCTGGTCTCCCGTGGTTCGGTGGTGGATCGTGCGCGGAGTGGAGCGGGGGCGGGCGCTCAGCCCTGGTTCCTCTTTGTACCTGCCGCGTCGCCCGACTCGTCCGAGGGCACGCCGTCGACCCCGGTATCGGGCGACTGACGCTCGATCACCGTGAGGGGCGGCTGCCGCGACGAGGCCGGCTTGCGCGCCGCCTGCGGATCGATGCGCTGCACGTCGGCGGCGGAGGCCGGGACGGGGTTGCCCAGGATCGTGCCGTCGGAGAGACGGAGGAAGGCGGGATTCACCAGGGGCACCATGTTCAGCTCCACGGCGCGAGCGGCGACCCGCTGCGGGTCCCGCAGCCGGTCGAGCTCCATCTTCAGCGACTGCTCGACCGCATGCAGGTCGTCGGCCTGCGTCTCCAGGGTGGTGGCCTTGATGGAGGCCTGCTGCATCGAGGTGTTGAACAGCAGCAGCCCGACCACGCCGCCGAGGAGCACCACCGCCACGAGGACCATGAACGGCGCCCGGGGCGCCGGAGTGCTGTTCCGCGGGACCACGGTCAGCCGGGCCCGCTCCACCGCGGTCTCGGCGAAGCGCGGGAGCCTCGTCCTGGCCTGCGCGCGCGCCTGACCCATCCATCCGCTCATCAAGCACCGGTCCCTTCGTGGTTCTCGTGTCGGTTCGGCTCCGGCACCTCGCACAGGAGGCAGGAGGGCGTGGGGTGGAGGAAAGTGGGGCGGCTGGGGCGGGTCATGCGACTGCCCCTTCCCGGACGCGCTCGACCGCGCGCACCCGGACCGAGCGCGCCCGCGGGTTCGCTGCGGTCTCGGCCTCGCCCGCCTTCTCCGCGCCGCGGGTCACCAGCCGCAGCACCGGCTGCAGCGACTCGGGCACGACCGGCAGGTCCGGGGGCGCCTCGGTGGTGGTCAGTGCTGCGAAGAGCTGCTTGGTGATCCGGTCCTCCAGGGAGTGGTAGCTCATCACCACCACCCGGCCGCCCACGCCGACCGCGTCGAGCGCGGCAGGCAGCGCCCGGCGCAGGACGGACAGCTCGTCGTTGACCTCGATCCGCAGGGCCTGGAAGGTCCGCTTGGCCGGGTTGCCGCCGGTACGCCGGGTGGCGGCCGGGATGGCGTCCCGGACCAGGTCGACCAGGCGTGCCGAGCGGGTGAACGGCTCCTGCTCACGGGCCGCCACGATCCGTCCCGCGATGCGCCGTGCGAAGCGCTCCTCGCCGTACTGGTGGAGGATCCGGGCCAGCTCTGCCGCGGGGTAGGTGTTGAGCACCTCCGCCGCAGTGATCCCCCGAGCGTCGTCCATGCGCATGTCCAGGGGCGCGTCCTCGGCGTAGGAGAACCCGCGCTCCCGGACGTCGAGCTGCATGCTCGAGACGCCCAGGTCGAAGAGCACCGCGTCGACGTGGGCCAACCCCAGGTCTGCCAGCACGTCGGCGATCTCGTCGTAGACCGCGTGCACGAGGCTGACCCGCTCGCCGAAGCCGGCCAGCCGCCCGCGACTGCGTTCCAGGGCGTGGGGGTCACGGTCGATGCCGACGAGCCGTGCCTCGGGGCACCGGCCCAGCACCGCCTCGGCGTGGCCGCCGAGGCCGAGGGTGGCGTCGACGAAGACCGAGCCGGGCCGGGTCAGGGCAGGCTCCAGGAGCGCGACGACCCGGTCGAGCAGGACCGGGACGTGGGCGGGAGAGGTCATCAGGTGGAGCGCCTACCCGATCCTGGCGAGGAGGGTGATCCCGAGCGCCAGGGCCGTGGACGCGACGGCGGAGAAGGCGACCACGGCCAGCGCGTCGCGGGCCTCCTGGCGGACCCGTCGTCGCGGGCGCGTCGCCGCGGCGGACCGCTGCTGGCTGACGGCGACGCTCATGGTCTCGACCCCTCGGGCGTGTGCGGTGGTGGCTTGGGCTGCGGTCCGGCTTCGTCGGGCCAGGTCCCCGTCCGCTCGCTCCTGGGAGAGGTCCTCTGGCACCGGGGAAGGTGTGTCAGATGACCGGAGGAGCGGACGCGAGACCTCGTCCTACGACGCCGTGCTGGTGCAAGTTCAGGTTCTGGTGCTGGTTCTGGTTCTGGTTCTGGTTTCAGATGCCGGGGAAGACCTCGTCGGAGAGCTCCGCGAACGACTCCTCCTGACTCTCCGAGTACGCCGTCCACGCCGTCTCGTCCCAGATCTCGAGCCGGTTCATCGCGCCGATCACCACGACGTCCTTGCTGAGCGAGGCCCACTGGCGCAGTGCCGGCGGGATGGTGATCCGGCCCTGCTTGTCCGGGGTCTCGTCGCTGGAGGCGGAGGAGAACATCCGGACGTAGTCCCGGGTGGCCTTGTTGGACACCGGCGCCTCACGCAGACGGTCGGTGATCCGTTCGATCTCGGCCTGCGGCCAGACGTACAGGCAGTGCTCCTGGCCTCTGGTGACCATGAGCCCTCCCGCCAGCTGGTCGCGGAACTTCGCCGGGAGGATCAGCCGCCCCTTGTCGTCCAGCTTGGGTGTGTAGGTGCCGAAGAACATCCCGACACCTCCCGGCTGAGCGCTGTGAGGGCTCCCTTTCCTCCACTGGTCCCCACTCTACTCCACTTCCCCCCACCGTCAACGAACTTCGCCGTTCTGTGCGCCCCGTTTCTCGCCTCTCTTTCGCGCGTGAGGTTGACTGGTCCGCAGACGCTCACCGGCGTCGACGCCCGAGGAGCCGAAGGAGCACTGTGAGCGGCGAGCACCACCCCCGGAGCAGCGACGGGTCGGCCGGAGCCGACCTCGACCAGCTCGCCAAGGTCGTCGGCGCGATCCGGCACAACATCGAGCGCGTGATCGAGGGCAAGCCCGACGTGATCCGCACGGCGCTCGTGGTGCTGCTCGCCGAGGGGCACCTGCTCATCGAGGACGTGCCGGGGGTCGGCAAGACGATGCTGAGCAAGACCCTG
The DNA here is from genome assembly GCA_963784485.1 of uncultured Actinomycetota bacterium. GTDB lineage: Bacteria > Actinomycetota > Actinomycetes > Propionibacteriales > Nocardioidaceae > Marmoricola_A. The sequence goes on from CAWARH010000006.1 coordinate 136,804, forward strand.
GCCCGCTCCATCGACTGCACGGTGCGGCGCATCCAGTTCACCCCGGACCTGCTGCCCAGCGACGTCACCGGGGTCTCGGTGTTCAACCAGGACAACCGGGAGTTCGAGTTCCGCCCCGGGGGCGTGTTCGCCAACATCGTGGTCGGCGACGAGATCAACCGCGCCTCCCCCAAGACCCAGTCGGCGCTGCTGGAGTGCATGGAGGAGCGCCAGGTCACCGTGGACGGCACGACGTACCTCCTCGACGCCCCGTTCATGGTGGTCGCCACCCAGAACCCGATCGAGATGGAGGGCACCTACGCGCTGCCCGAGGCCCAGCGCGACCGGTTCATGGCCCGGGTCTCCATGGGCTACCCGGTCGAGGCAGCGGAGATCGCGATGATCGGCTCGCACACCACCAGCAGTCCCCTCGACGACCTCGAGCCGGTCACCGACGCGGCCACGGTCGCCAAGCTCGTCACGATCGTCGGCGGGGTCCATGTCGCCGAGGCCGTGCAGCGGTACGCCGTGGCCCTGACCACGGCCACCCGCCGGTCCCCCGACCTGCTGCTGGGCGCCTCACCGCGGGCGACGCTCCACCTGGTCCGCGCGGCCAAGGCGGTCGCCGCGATGGACGGCCGGGACTTCGTGGTTCCCGACGACGTGGCCACCCTGACCATGCCGGTCCTCGCCCACCGTCTGCTGCCCACCGTGGAGGCCGCCATGGGCGGACGCACCGCAGCCACGGTCCTGCGCTCCGTGCTCGGCTCCGTGCCGATGCCGGGGAGCGCCTGAGCAGCGGACCGGGGGCGACATGCGCGGCGCGCTGAGCGGACTGACCACCCGGGGACGGGCCTTCCTGTCCTCCGGGCTGACCGCGGTCGTGTGCGCGCTGGTCCTGGGGCTCGACGACCTGGCCCGGGTCGGGGTGCTGCTTGCGGGCCTGCCGGTGATCACGGCCCTGGTGGTCAGCCGCGGGCGACACCGGCTGGGGCTGGTCCGCACGGTCGCCCCCACGCGGATCGCGGCCGGCCAGAAGGCGCAGGTCTCGCTCGCGCTGAGCAACGACGGCCGCGCGCCGACGGGCCTGCTCCTGCTGGAGGAGCAGGTGCCGTACGCCCTGGGCGTCCGCCCGCGCTTCGTCATCGACCGGATGGGCGCCCGCTGGCACCGCACGGTCACCTACGTGGTGCGCTCCGACGTACGGGGCCGGTTCACCCTCGGCCCGATGCGGGTGCGCGTCAACGACCCCTTCGGCCTGGTCGAGCTCGACCGGACCTTCCAGTCCACGACCTGGCTCGTGGTGACCCCGCGGGTGGTCCCCCTCCCGGCGATCCCGCTCACCGGCGTCTGGACGGGCTCCGGGGACAACCGGCCCCGTGACTTCGCCGGGGGCAGCGCCGAGGACGTCACCGTGCGGGAGTACCGCCGCGGCGACGACCTGCGGCGCGTGCACTGGCGCTCCAGCGCGCACGCCGGGGAGCTCATGGTCCGCCGCGAGGAGCAGCCCTGGCAGTCGCGGGCCACGCTGTTCCTCGACAACCGCAGCCACGTGCACCGGGGCACCGGACCCGCCTCCTCCTTCGAGTACGCCGTCGGCGCCGGCGCGTCGATCGCCCTGCACCTGGCCCGGCGCGGCTTCCGGGTCCGGCTGGTGACCGCGGAGGGTGGGGACTCCGAGCACGCCTGGCACGAGCACGGTGCCTTGGCCGCCGAGTCCGGGCCGCTGCTGGAGTCCCTGGCGGTCCTCGACGTGGCGCAGCGGCCGCAGATCGACCTGGGGTGGATGGCCGACACCCACCAGACCGGTCTCCTGGTGGCCGTGCTCGGGGGTTTCTCGGCTCAGGACCGCGGTGTGCTGGCGCGGATGCGGCACTCCTCGGGCAGCGCGCTCGCGATCGCCGTCGACGTCGCGCAGTGGTCGAGGGAGCCCGGCGGCCCGGTGGCCCCCGACGGTCCGCCCACGGCCCAGCCTGAGGTGGGGCTGCTGACCGCCCAGGGCTGGCGCGCGGTCGGCGCCGGTCCTGCCGACCCGCTCCCCCGGGTGTGGCAGCAGCTCGGTCTGGTCGGAGGGCGCCGCGGCAGCGGCGGCGCGGGTCTCACGGCCCCGTTCGGTGCCCCGGTCCAGGAGGCGCGCCCGTGAGCCGGCTGCGGACCCCCTCCTCGACCACGGTGGCGGTCACCGTGCTCGCTGCCCTCACCAGTGTGCTCACCCTGCTCTCGTGGGACGGCTTGTCCGACGACGCCAGTGCCTACCTCGTGCCGCTGTTCTTCCTCAGCGTCCTGGTCGGCGCCCTGGGCCTCGGCCTGCGTGCGGCGCGGGTGCCGACCGGGCTCGTCCCGGTGGTCCAGGTGGTGGCGGTCGCTGCCGTGCTGCACCACGTGTGGGCCGGCGACGTCGCCCTGAAGGGGTGGCTCCCGACCGGGGACTCGCTGCGGGCCGTGGGCCGGGTCCTGTCCGCGGCCTCGGCCGCCTCCCAGGACTGGGCGGCGCCGGTGCCCGCCACGGTCACGGAGTTCGCTCCGCTGATGGTGCTGTGCGGGGTGGTGGTGATCCTGCTGGTCGACCTCCTCGCCTGCACCCTGCGTCGGGTCCCGCTGACCGGGCTGCCGCTGCTCGCCGCCTTCACCGCGCCGGTCAGCGTCGTCGACGGTGTCTCGTGGGTGACGTTCGCGGCGGCCGCGGCCGGCTTCGTCCTGCTGCTCACCGCCGACCAGGCCGACCGGCTCGGCCAGTGGGGCCGCAACCTGGCTCGCGCCCCCGGGTCAGGGGCGGTGGTCGACAACCAGCCGCACGAGGTGCGGCTCGGGACGCTGTGGCCGACCGCCAGCAGGTTGGGCCTCGCAGGCATCGGGCTGGCCGTCCTCGCGCCGCTGGTGCTCCCGGCGGGAGGAGGTCTCTTCGACGGCGTGGGCGGTTCCGGCGACGGCTCGGGTGACGGCACGGTGAGGATCGACAACCCGATGGTCACCATCAAGCGCGACCTCGAGCGCGGGCAGGACGTACCGGTCGTGGAGGTACGCACCGACGACCCCGCGCCGGAGTACCTCCGGCTGACCGTGCTCGACGAGTTCGACGGGACCGCCTGGAAGCAGAGCGAGCGGGACGTGCCGCGGACCAACAGCCTGTCCACCGGCTCCCTCCCGGCGCCGCCGGGGCTGACCGCGGGCACGCGCCAGGTGCCGTACTCCTCGGAGTTCACCACCACCGCCAACCTGGACTCACGCTGGCTGCCGTTGCCGTACCCCGCCACCTCGGTCTCCGTCGACGGCGACTGGCGCTTTGCCACCGACACCCTCGACGTCGTGGCCTTCGACCGGGACCTCGACGCGGCGCGCACGTCGTACGACGTCGACTCGCTCTTCGTGGAGCCGACCTCCGAGGAGCTGGCGAGCGCGGCGCCGGCGCCGCGGGCGATCCAGGCCGAGGGCACCGACCTGCCGGACACGCTGCCCGACGAGGTGCGCCGGCTGGCCGCCGAGGTGACCGCGGGTGCGCGGAGCCCGTACGAGGAGGCGGTGCTGCTCCAGCGCTGGTTCCGCGACACCGGCAACTTCACCTACTCGGTGGCCAGGTCCAGCACCGGCAACAGCACCCGCGACCTGCTGAGGTTCCTCGGCACCGGCCCCGACAGCCGGACCGGCTACTGCGAGCAGTTCTCCTCCTCGATGGCCATGATGGCCCGCAGCCTCGGCATCCCGGCCCGGGTCGCGGTGGGGTTCCTGCGTCCGGACCCGACCGGGCCCGACACCTGGGTCTACAGCTCGCACGACCTGCATGCCTGGCCGGAGCTCTACTTCGCCGGCGCCGGCTGGATCGTCTTCGAGCCCACCCCGCAGGCCCGCGACACGGTCGCGCCGTCGTACACGCTGGGGACCCTCGCGGGGCCGGAGGAGCAGCTGACGCCGTCGGCCGGACCCACGACCACCGAGCCCAGGCCGACCCGCCCGGAGGCGCCGGAGCCGAGCACCGCGGCCACCGGCACCCAGGACGCCGGACTGCCGGCCGGCTGGTGGCTGCCGTTCCCGGCGCTCGCCCTGGTCGGTCTCGCCTTCCTCCCGCGGGCCTGGCGGGCTGCGCTCCGGCGGCGCCGGTACGCCGCGCACACCCCGGCCGAGGCCGCCGAGGGGGCCTGGGCCGAGCTGCGCGCCACCGCGCTCGACCTCCGCCTGGGGTGGGACGACGGGGCGACCCTGCGGCGCCGCGCGCGGGGACTGCTTCCGGCACTCCGCCCGACGCCGACCCACCACCGCGGGGCGACACGACCGACGGCCACGGGCACGGCAGCGGACCCCGAGGCGGTCGAGGCGCTGGAGCAGCTCGTGCTGCTCGTCGAGCGCTCGCGCTACTCGCGCTCAGGTCTGTCCACCGACCAGCCCGAGACCCTCCAGCGACTGACCTCGACGGTGACCGCTGCGCTGCGGGAGGCGGCCACCCCGCGGTCCCGCCGGCGGGCGACCTGGGTGCCGGCGTCGCTGTGGCGCTCCGGCGCCCGGGAGCCCGTGTCGCGCCGACGTCCCGGCGTCGTGGGGACCTCCGCCGGCGTCGAGTCGGAGCCCGAGCCCGACCGCGTCTCCCTCTGACTGCCTCTCGGCCAGCCGCAGGACGACAGCGACCCGTGCCCCCAGGGGCACGGGTCGAGGTGACGGGTCAGCGGGCTCCGGTCAGCGGGCGGCGGTCAGGGTCGGGAGCGCGGGCGACCGGGGAGCAGGGAGCAGGGAGCAGGGAGCAGGGAGCAGCAGGCTCACATGCCGCCGTTCTGGTCGCGACGACGACGCCACCGCTCCTCCAGGCGCTGCATCATCGTGCCGTGGGACTTCGCGCCGCGGCCACGACGGGGCCGCTTGGTCTTGCCGCCCTGGATCACCCGGAGCCCCCGGTCGGAGCTCGACCCGGCATCAGGGTCGGCCGCCGCGCCACCGCCGGCCTGTCCGCGCCAGGCGGTGAGGGCGAGGTAGGCGGAGCCCAGCATGACGACGAAGCCGGCGATGCCCAACGGGGTGATCCTCAGGACGGCGCCGGCCATGAGCACGGTGACCCCTACGACGAAGGCGAGAATGCCCAGGATCATCCGGCGCCGGGCGTTCTGGCGCATGCGCGTCCCCCGGAGGGTGGAGGCGAACTTGGGGTCCTCTGCGACGAGTGCGCGCTCCATCTGCTCCAGCAATCGCAACTCTTCTTCTGAGAGCGGCACGGTGTCCTCCAAGCCAAGCGGTTCCTGCAACCGAGTCTAGGCACGTCGTCACAGTGCCGGTAGCCGGGATCACAAATTGGTCATGCGGAGACGGGGTACGGGACCGCCCCACGGGCCGCGGGCGGGTCCTCGCGGTGGGACGGAGGTCCGCCGCGCCCGGCGTCCTGGCCCAGCAGCGAGGCTGGTTGCACCGCGGAGGTCCCGAACCTGGACACCGCCCGGTCGACCGCTCGGTCCGCATCGGCCCAGCCTTGGTCCGGGGCCCCGAGCACGAGCTGGTGGTAGACGTTCTCCCGAGGCATCAACCCCTCGACCCGCACCCCGACCAGCCGGATGCGCGCACGCTGCAGACCCAGCCCCCGGAACAGCGCCGCGGCGGTGTCATGGATCTCGCGGGTGACGTCGGTCGCCTCGGCGAGGGTGCGGGACCTGGTGAGGGTGGTGAAGTCGGCGAACCTGACCTTCAGCGTCACCGTCCGCCCCGCCACCCCGGCCTTCCGCATCCGGGCACCGACCTTGGCAGAGAGCCGGAGCAGTTCGCGGAGCACGACGACGGGGTCGTCGGTGTCCCGGCCGAAGGTCTCGTCGGCCCCGGTGCTCTTGTCCGGCTCCTCCTCGACGCTGCGACGGACCGTGACCGTCCGTCGTCCCTCACCCCAGGCAAGCTGGTGCAGCTGGGTGCCGGTCGCCGTCCCGAGCGCCCGTTGGAGGGTGGCCACCGGGGTGTTCGCCACGTCACCGACCGTCTGGAGGCCGAGCCGGTGCAGCTGCTCGGCGGTCTTCTCCCCCACCCCCCACAGCTCCCGGACCGGCAACGGGTGCAGGAACGAGGTGACCCGGGACGGAGGGACGACCAGGACGCCGTCGGGCTTGGCGAGACGGCTGGCCAGCTTGGCCACCCCGATCGTGTCGGCCACACCGACCGAGCAGGTGATGCCCTGCTCGTCGGCGATCCGCGCACGGATGGTCTCCGCGATCGCGGCCGGACCTCCCAGGCGACGACCGGCCCCTCCGACGTCGAGGAACGCCTCGTCCATCGAGATCGCCTCGACCCACGGGGTCACCTGACGGAAGACCTCCATCACCGAGGTGGAGACCTGGGAGAACGCCTCGAAGTCGGGGTGCAGCACGACCGCCTGCGGACAGAGCCGGCGCGCCCGGGTCATCGGCATCGCCGAGCGGACCCCGCTGCGCCGAGCGAGGTAGTTGGCCGACAGCACGACCCCGCGGTGACCGCCGCCGACGATCACCGGGACCTGCTGCAGCTCAGGCCGCTCCCGGGTCATGACCGAGGCGTAGAACGCGTCCATGTCGACGTGCAGCAGGTGGCAGTCCTCGTCCGGCACAGGGCTCAGCACGTCGGTCTCCCTGCACGGGGTGGACAGCAAGGCCCCCCGGGGAGATCTGCGGCGAGGTGCCCTGGGCGGTCAGCGGCGCGTGGCCAGCGCGTGCACCTGGGTGGCCAGGGTGAGGAACTCCGGCCTCGCGGCGACCGCGCGCTCGAGGTCGGCGAGCGCCGTGGCCGCTCCTGGTTCGAGGTCGACCAAGGAGCTGGGGACCAGGTCGGTGAACACCCGAACCGCGTGCAGGTCGATGTCGCTGAACCCGGCCCCGCTGAGCAGCGCGGTCGTCTCCTGGGCGGTGAACCGGTGGGGTGACCCCACCGGGGGGTGCCCTTCAAGCAGGTCCTGGGCGACGGCGAACTGGCCCGCCATCGCCCGGGCGACCACGGAGGCGTGGCGCTGGCTGACCAACAGGCTGAGAGTCCCGTCCCTGCGCAGCACCGCGGCAAGCGCGGCCAGCGCCGTGGCGGGGTCGTCCACGACCTCGAGCACACCGTGGCAGAGGACCACGTCGACGCTGCCGTCGGCGACCAGCTCCGGCACGGAGGCCAGGTCCCCCTGGACCCCGGTGACCCGGTCCGCGACGCCGTGCTCCTCCGAGCGGCGGTCGAGGATCGCCAGCGCGTCGGGACTCGGGTCGACCACCATGACCCGGTGGCCGAGCTCGGCCACCCGCACGGCGAAGCCGCCGGTGCCGCCACCGATGTCGAGGACCCGCAGCGGACCCGGGACGTCCAGCACGCCACGGAGGGCGTCCCAGACCACGGCCGTGCGCGCGGCGCTTCGGCGCTGGCTCGCTGGCTGCATGGCGGATCCACGTCCCGGTGCCGACATGGCGCCCACCCTAGTGCCTGCTCCCGGGTCATCGGCCCGAGCTCCCCGGCGAGGAGTGCCACAGCTTGCGCGGGGGTGTCTGGGCCGACGCACCGGCCGGCTTGATGTCGGCGTACGGCGAGAGCCGGAAGCCGGTCGAGTGCACCAGGACCCGCCGCGCTCCCGGCTCCTCGCCCCGGGCCGGCTGCTGCTCGGGGTCCGAGGACCGGCGGATCAGCGCCGTCACCGCGTCCACCCCCTCGGCCCGCCACAGGTCGTGCAGCGCACCGAGCTCCCAGCACCCGGTGGCCCGCAGCGAGACGCCCCGGCGACCGGTCCGACGCAGCTCCCCGCGGACCACGAGCAACCAGGAGTGGAAGACCGTGGTCGCGAAGGGACCCAGGGCGTCCTCGAAGAAGGTCGCGTCGACCGGACCGGTCGCATCGTCCAGGGTCAGGAAGACCACTCGCCGGCCGGACCTGATCGGCGGGGTCTGGGTCGCCACCTTCACCCCCGCCACCAGCAGGTCGGCCTTGCCGCGCTGCTCCAGCAGCCGTCCGGCACGGGTGACCCCCAGTGCGTCGAGGAACGGCTGGTAGAAGTCCATGACATGTCGGCTGGCGTCGAGCCCCAGCACGTCCAGCTCTGCCCGGACCCGCTCGACCGGGTCCATCTCGGGGAGACCGCTGACCTCGCCGGTGTGCAGGGTGTCGGCCGGCGCGTCCCCGAGGTCGAGGGTCAGCTGGACCGACGACACCGGGGAGGCTGGCCGGGTCGCCCGGGACTGCGCCTGTGCCTGCGCCCAGACCCCCTCCCGGAGCATCGGCTCGTCGCCGTTGCGGCCGACGGCCTCCTCCAGCCGGGTCTCGGCACGGGACGGGCGGACGGGCCGACCCCCCCGGGAGGACAGCCCCCGCCCCCGGGTCCCTCCGGCCCGGTCGAGCGCGCGGGCGTAGCGGTCGAGGTCGGCCACCTGGAGCAGCAGGTCACGCCGGGTGACCGCTCCCCGACGGGACACCTCACCGGTCTCCCCGATGCCGTAGATCCGGTCGAAGCCTCCGGCCATCACCAGCCGCTCCACGATCGGACGGGAGGCACCGGCCCGCTGCCAGAAGTCGTTGAGGGAGGCGTAGGGCCGGGCTGCGACGATCCGCAGCACCTCGGTCTCGGAGATGCCCTTCACCTCGCTCAACGCCACCCGGATGCCGTAGCGGCCGTCGAGCCGCTCCACCCGGTAGGCCTGCTCGCTGGCGTTCACGTCGAGCCCGAGCACCGCTACTCCGAGCTGCCGAGCGTCGTCGAGGATCAGCCGCTTGGGGTACATGCCCGGGTCGTGGGTGAGGATGCCGGAGAGGAAGTGGGCCGGGAAGTGCGCCTTGAGCCAGGCCGACTGGTAGGTCGGCAGGGCGAACGCGGCAGCGTGGGCCTTGCAGAAGCCGAAGGACCCGAACGCCTCCAGCACCTTCCAGACCTCCTCGACCACGCGGTGGGAGTACCCCCGGGCCATGGCTCGGGGCAGGAACCAGGTCCGGGTCTCGGCCATGCCCTCCACGTCTCCCAAGGCCCGTCGCGCCTCGTCTGCCTCGGCGAGGGTGCACCCGGTGAACAGCGCGATGATCTCGATGACCTGCTCGTGGAAGACCACCACCCCGCGGGTCCCGCCCAGGACCGGGCGCAGGTCGTCGTGCAGGTAGCGAGGCATCCGCCAGCCCTGCTTGGCATCGAGGTAAGGCGTGATCATGTCGCTCTTCACCGGCCCCGGCCGGAACAGCGAGATGTCGGTGATGATGTCGCCGAACGTCTCGATCCCGGACTTGCCGACCAGCTCCCGCTGACCCGGCGACTCGATCTGGAAGCAGCCGAGGGTCCGGGCGCTGCTGATCAGCCGGAAGGTGTCCTCGTCGTCGAAGGGCACCTGCGTCTCGTCGTCGAGGTCGACCTCCACCCCGTCCACCCGGCGGATCTCCTGCACGGCGTGTGCCATCGAGGACTGCATGCGGATGCCGAGCACGTCGAGCTTGAGCAGGCCGAGGTCCTCGACGTCGTCCTTGTCGAACTGGCTCATCGGGAAGCCGGCGAAGCTCGCCTCCACCGGGGTGCGGTCCAGCAGCGTCGCGTCGGAGAGCAGCACCCCGCACGGGTGCATGGCGATGTGCCGGGGCAGGCCGTCGAGCCGCTCCGCCAGACCGAAGAGCAGGCTCAGCCGCTCCGCTCCCAGGCCTGAGGCACGCAGCTCCGGCAGCTCACGCAGGGCCATCCGGGCGTCCCGGGCCCGGATGTGCGGGAACGCCTTGGCGATCGCGTCGACCTCCCCTCCGGGCATGCCGAGCGCGGCTCCGACGTCCCGGATCGCATGACGGACCCGGTAGGTCTCCATCATCGAGACCGCGGCGCACCGCTCGCCGCCGTACCGGTCCAGGACGGCTTCGTAGATCTCGAGCCGTCGTGCGGACTCCACGTCGATGTCGATGTCGGGCAGCGCCCGTCGCAGGGGGGAGAGGAACCGCTCCATGAGCAGGCCGTGCCGGAGCGGGTCGACCCCGGAGACCCCCAGCAGGTAGTTGACCAGGCTCCCGGCGCCCGACCCCCGGGCCGCGGAGCGGATGCCCCTCTCCCGGACCAGGTCGCACACGTCGGTGACGGTGAGGAAGTAGGAGGCGTACCCCAGGTCTTCGATCAGCCGCAGCTCGTCGTCGAGCCGCTTCCAGATCCGCTGCCGCGGTGCGCTGCCGTAGCGCCGGCCGATGCCTGCCTCACAACGCGCCCGAAGGACCTTCTCCGCCGAGTCCGCAGCCCCCGAGGCGCCCCGGGTGGAGACCTCGAGCTCGGGGAAGTGCACCTCCCCCAACCCCAGGTCCGCCCTCGGGTCGACCGCACACCGGTCGGCGACGAGCCGGGTGCGCGCCAGCAGCCCGTCGGCGTCCCGGTCCCCCAGACCGGCCAGCCGGCACACCTCCTGGGCCACCTCGGCCATCTCCTTGCCCGACTTGAGGAAGCCTTCGGCGTTGCCTCGGTCGACATGGCGCAGGTCCAGCGGCACCAGGCGGCGGGCAGCGTCGAGGACGTCGACGACCACCGCGTCGGACCGGTCGGCATACCGGACCGCGTTGCTCAGCACCGCCCCGACGTCGGCCGCCCTGGCCGTCCCCAGCATCCGGGCCGCGTGGCCGGCCGACCCCGGGCCCCGACCGGCGAGCCGGTGGTTGACCACCTCGACCAGGAGGTCGGGCCCGTCGACCAGCTCTCGCCAGGGGCGCAGCGCGGCGTGACCCAGGTCCTCCCGACGGGCGGTCACCGCGGCGCCGACCTCCGAGTCGGGCCCCAGGAGGACGATCACCCCCCGGCCGGCAGCGTGCTCGGCGACCAGGTCGAGGGTGCAGACCGGGTCACCCCGCTCGCCGGTCAGGTGCGTGGCCGACACCAGCCGGCACAGCGCCGCCCATCCCTCCCGACCGGTGGCGAGGAAGGTGGCCCGAGGCAGCCGGCGGTCCCGGAAGGCGCCTCCCCGAGCCGGGGTCCGGGGGTCCAGGGACTTCTCCCACGGGCCGGGCACGACGCCGCTCGGTGCCATCGCCAGGTCGACCCCGAGGACCGGTCGGACGCCGTGCTGCTGGCACGCCTTGGCGAAGCGCACCGCGCCGTAGGTGCCGTCGCGGTCGGTGAGCGCCAAGGTGTCCATCTCGTGCTCGGCTGCCCGCTCGACGAGGACCTGCGGGAGGGAGGCTCCGAACTGGAGGGAGTAGCCGGAGGCGACGTGGAGGTGGACGAAGGGGTCGGGCATCGAGACTCCTAGCCTGCGCGACCCAGCTGGGCCGGCAGGGGAACGTGCCGGGTCAGGCCGAGCGACTCCTCGACCAGACCGAGGAACCGGTCGGCGTCGCGCACGAGGTCGTCGGCCTCCCGCTCCGTCACGGCTCTCCGGGAGCCCGCCTCGGCGGCGGCCCGCTTGGCGGCACCGGCGGAGAAGAAGGCTGCCCACTCGGAGAACTCGGGAGCGACCTCGGCCAGCAGCACCCAGGCGTTGCGCTGGGAGGCGCGACCCCGCCGGGAGGTCGTCGCGGTCGGTCGCGCCCGGGCGGCGAGCAGCGCTGCCGTCGCCCGGAGCGCGGACACGTGGGCCTGGGCGTAGCGCAGGCCCACGTCGGTGCTCATGATCGCCTCCCGGAGGGAGGTGGCCGACCGCTCCAGGTAGGCGAACGTCCCTGCCGGGAGGTCGAAGGTGGTGGTGCTCATCTCAAGGTCTCCTCACGGGTCCGGGTCGGTCCAGGCATGCGCGTCAGTCCAGGCATCGGGTCAGCACCCACGTGCCCTGGGCCCAGTCGAAGGCCAGGTCGAAGACACCTCGCCCGGTGCCCGTCGCGCTCCGCCCCTGGGCAGCCTCGACCCGCCAGACCTCACGCTCGGCGAGGAGGTCGTGCACCGACGCCTCGCTCCCCCGGTCCCCCTCGGGCGAGCCGGGAGAGCCTCCGCCGAGGACGGGCGCGACCTCGCGGGACTGCCACCACGGGCCGGTCTCGACCCAGTGCGCGACCACGTCGTAGACCTTCCAGAGCCGGCCTCTCCACAAGAACTGCTCGGGCCCCTCGACCGGACCGCGCGACCCGGGCACCAGGCCCTTGCGCACGTCCACGGGATCGTCGTATCGCCGCATCTCTCACTCCTCCGACGGGTCGGTCATCCTCTGCACCTGGACGTCTCGACCCCGTCCCCGACCCCGGAACCCCCTGGACGTGGCAGGGATGGGGGTCGAGGTCACCCCTGCCACGGTGTTCGAACACATGTTCGAACACCTCCAAGGTACACCGCGCCCCTGGCCACCCGTCAACCCCGTCTCCCCACCCCCCGCCAGCCGCTCCGCGTGGCTTGCGGACCCGAGCCGGGAGCGTGCGACCATGCTCCGGTGAACACCAGTCCCACCCCTGAGCACCCCGCCGTGACCGGGTTCCGCGAGGCCCTGCGCGCCGCGGGCGGCACCGGCCGGATCGTCGTCCTGCCCGACTCCGTGCACACCGCCGCGCTCGCCGCGCAGGCACTCGGCTGTGCGGTCGGCGCGATCGCCAACAGCCTGCTCTTCGACTGCGCCGGCGAGCCGCTGCTCGTGCTCACCAGCGGGGCGCACCGGGTGGACACCGCGAAGGTGGCCGCCGACCTGGGCCTGCCGCCCCTGCGCCGGGCATCGGCGCAGTTCGTCCGGTCGCACACCGGACAGGTGATCGGCGGGGTCTCCCCGCTCGCCCACCCGCGTCCCCTGCCCACCTACCTGGACACCGCCCTGGCCGACCACGCCGAGCTGTGGGCCGCCGCCGGGCACCCCGCCGCGGTCTTCAGCACGACCTACGCCGAGCTGAGGTCGATGACCGGCGCCCGGGAGGTCGAGGTCGCGACGCCCTAGGGTTTCCGGCATGGCGGAGGTGGCGGTGGTCGGCGGCGGGCTGGCCGGCGCCGCGAGCGCCGCCCGGCTGGCCAAGCTGGGCCACCGGGTCACCCTGGTGGAGCGCCTGCCCGTCCTGGGAGGCGCGGTCGGGCTCCTCGAGCGCGACGGGTTCGTCTGGGACACCGGCCCGGACGCCACCGCCCTGCCAGCCGTGCTGCGCGACCTGTTCCGCAAGTCCGGGCGCCCGCTGGAGCGCGAGCTGTCCCTGGAGCCGGTGCAGCCGCTGCGCGAGCACCGGTTCGGCGACGGCACCCGGGTGACCCTGCCGTCGGGGAGCCGTTCGGGCCAGCTCGCCGCGGTCGAGGAGGGGCTGGGCGGCGGGCTCGGCCGGGTCTGGGTCGACCACGTCCACCAGTACGCCGAGGCGTGGGACCGTCTCCGCCGTGACTTCTTCGAGCGGACCTACGCGCCCGGGCTCGCCGCCCCCGAGACCGAGGCGCTGCTGGGCGGACGGTCGTCGCTGCGCCGGGCGGTGCACCGCGGGCTGCGGGACCCCCGCCTGCGCACCCTCGCCCTGCACCACGCCGTCCAGGGCGGCCACGACCCCCGGCGCGTCCCCGCGTGGTTCGGGCTCCTCGACTACCTCGAGCAGAACTTCGGGACCTGGACCTTCCCCGGCGGCTTCGGCGCCCTTGCCGGCCTCCTGGAGCGCCGGCTGGCCCAGCGCGGGGTCACCGTGCAGACCTCGACGACCGCCCTCGACGTACGGATGGGGCCGCACGGACCGGTCGCGGTGGAGACCGACCACGGTCCGGTGCCAGCCGAGATCGTGGTGGTGGCCGTCGACCCCCACCTGCTGCCCGTGCTCTCGGCGCGGGTCAGGCGCACCCGCGCCGCGCTGCCTCCGGCCGTGACCCACCTCGGGCTTCGCGGCCCGGTGCCCGACCTGCCCCGCGAGGTGGTCCTGCACGACAGTGCCGCCACGCTCACCCTGCGCACCGGCGGTGCCGCCCCGCACGGGGCGGCGGCATGGACCCTGCACCACCGGGGCCGGCTGGCCGGGGACCCGCTGGCCGCCCTCGCCGCGCGCGGGATCGACGTCCGCGACGCCGTCACCGTGCGGCTCGAGCGCTCCCCCCAGGAGCAGGTCGCCCACTGGGGCGGGTCACCCGCCGGGGTCCTGTGGCAGGGCCGGCGCTCGGTACGGGACCGGCTGGGCACGGTCACCCCGCTGCCGCACGTCCATGCTGTGGGCGCCCACACCGGTGGGGGTGGCTGGCTGCCGTTCGTCGGGCTCACCGCGGCCCTGGTCGCGGAGTCCGTCGGGCCGGCCGGCGCGCGGTCCCTCAGGGGACCCGCAGGCTGAGGTTGGCGTAGATCTCCCGGGTCGCCTTGGACCGGTTCAAGGTGTAGAAGTGCAGCCCCGGCGACGCTCCGGCGAGCAGCGTCTCGCACAGCTCGGAGGCGATCTGGACCCCTTCGCGACGGACGGCCTCGGGGTCGCCCTCCCAGCGGGTCACCCGGTCCACGACCTCGCTGGGCACCTCGCGCCCCGACAGCTCGGCCATCCGCCGGATCTGCCCCAGGTTCGTGATCGGCATGATGCCCGGCAGGATCGGCAGCGTCACCCCCGCCGCCCGGGCCCGCTCCAGCAGTCCGAAGTACTCCTCGGCACGGAAGAACATCTCGGTGACGGCGAACTCGGCACCGGCCGCCTCCTTCAGGGCCAGCACCCGGACGTCGTCCTCCAGGCTGGCCGCCTCGCGATGGCCCCGGGGGAACGCCGCGACCCCGACGCTGAAGGAGCCGAGCGACCGGACCAGCGCGACCAGCTCGCTGGCGTAGGTGAGCCCGTCCGGGGTCGGGACCCAGGGGGTGCCCGGCCCGTCGGGCGGGTCGCCCCGCAGGACCAGGACGTTGCGGATCCCCGCGGCGGCGTACGCCCCCACCACGGAGCGCAGCTCCTCGCGCGAGTGGCCGACGCAGGTGAGGTGCGCCATCGGGGTCATCGTGGTCTCGCGGGCGATCCGGTGGGTGATGCCGACGGTGCGGTCGCGCGTGGTCCCGCCGGCGCCGTAGGTGACCGAGACGAACGTGGGGCGCAAGGACTCCAGCTCCCGCAGCGCACGCCACAGCTGGACGGTGCCGGCCTCGTCCTTGGGAGGGAAGAACTCGAAGGAGAACGACCGCTCCCCGCCCGAGACGAGCTCGTGCACGCCGAGCGCACCGCCGGGCAGGTGGGAAGGGAGACCGAGGGACATGGCTCCAGGATAGGCGTCGCACACCCCGCCGGACCGTGCTGTCCACCCCGCGACCGCCCGCCGCCACGTCCCCGCAGACGGCACGGAACCGGGCAGTAGGCTCGCCCGGTGACCACCGCCGACGCCTGGGATCCAGCCCGGTTCCGTGACCGTCTGCGGGTGGTGCTCGACGACGTCGTCGACGACCAGGCGAGCCGGCTCGCGGGGCTCGGGCCCGACGCCGCGCTGCTCAGCGAGGCAGCCCGGGACGCGGTGTCCGGAGGCAAGCGGCTGCGCGCGATGTTCTGCCTGTGGGGCTTCCACGCGGTGCGCGCCCCTGACGGCGACGCCGAGGAGACCAGCCTGGTCCGGGCCGCGTCCGCGCTGGAGCTGCTCCACGCCTCGGCTCTGGTCCACGACGACCTGATGGACGCCTCGGACACCCGGCGCGGACGTCCGTCGGTCCACCGGGCTTTCGCGGACCGTCATCGGGAGCAGCAGTGGCGCGGCGACCCCGAGCAGTACGGCGCCGCGGCCGCGGTCCTGCTCGGCGACCTGCTCCTGTCGTGGTCCGACGAGCTGCTGCGCACCTGCGGCCTTCCCACCGGCCCGGTGCTGCGTGCGCTCGGCTACTTCGACACCACGCGGTCGGAGGTGATCAGCGGCCAGTTCCTCGACGTCTCGGTCCAGGCTCGCGGTGACGCCGACGTCGAGCAGGCGATGCGGGTGCTGCGGTACAAGTCGGCGAAGTACTCGGTGGAGCGTCCGCTGCACGTGGGTGCCGCCCTCGCCGGCGCCGACGACGCGCAGATGGCCACCCTGACCGGCTACGGGCTGCCGCTCGGGGAGGCGTTCCAGCTCCGCGACGACCTGCTGGGGGTGTTCGGGGACCCGACGGTCACCGGGAAGCCGGCCGGCGACGACCTGTCGGAGGGCAAGCGGACCGTGCTGGTGGCCCTGGCCCTGCGTGCGCTGTCCGAGGAGGACGCCGTACGGCTCGACGGCTCGCTGGGGCGACCGCTCAGCGGTCAGGAGACCTGCGCGCTGCAACGGCTCATCGAGGGGTCCGGGGCACACGCGGCCGTGGAGGACCGGATCGGACGGCTCACCGCCCAGAGCCTCGAGGCCCTCGACTCAGCCGGGCTGCGCGAGGACGCGCGTGTGGTGCTGCGGGACCTTGCCCTGGCCGCCACCCAGCGTGCCGTCTGAGCGGTCCCCTCAGAGCTCGACGGTCTGGTTGTCGCCGATGTTCGGGGTGTCCCCGGTGATCCGGGCCCGGGCGACCTCGAACAGGACGACCGCCTTGTTCGGCGACTCCCAGTACTCCGCCGAGGACGGGGTGACCTTGATGAGCACGACGCTCGGGTCCTCGGGCTCGGCCTGGAGCCAGGCGGCGACCGAGGAGTTCCACAGCTCGCGCTTCTTGGCGTCGTCACGGACGATCCGCGCCTCACCGGACATCGACACGTAGCTGCCCTCGGCGTAGGCCACGTTCACCCGCGGGTCGGCACCGATCTCGGCCACCTTGGTCGAGGACGCCTCGGCGAAGAACCACGCGTCCCCGTCGAACTCGACCTCCTGGGTCGTCATCGGGCGCGTCACCAGCGACCCGTCGGACGCCACGGTGGTGAGCATCGCGAAGCGGGCGTCCTTGACCAGGTCGCGCACCGTGGCGACGGCCTCGTCGTGGGTCGGGGTGGGCTCGGTCATCGGGACCTCCGGGAGTGGACAGCGGGCGGGCGGGCGGGCGGGTGCGACGCCTGCCCTGGGGTCCTACCCGCGACACCGAGGGACACACCCGGCTCCGACGTCCCCGGCTCAGTGCTTGATCGGGAGCTCCTCGACCGCCAGCGTCGGGCCGTCGCCGCGCAGGACGACGGCCAGGGTGCCGACCGAGGGGTCGGCCGTACGCCGGCGCAGCGCCTCGAGCACGGAGGTGAAGCCCGACCCGTCATGACGCGCCAACGGGCTCCACCCGTCCCACAGCAGGACCGTCCCGTGCTCGCCGCAGTCGAGGGCGTCCCACCCCTCGGTCAGCGCCTGGAGGTCACCGGCGGGCTCGTTCGGGAGGTCCAGCGCGGCCGCGGCGGCCTTGATGAACGCCTCCCGGTCCTCCACAGTCCACCCGTCGAGCCAGGCGAAGCGCCACCCTGCATGCTCCACGGCGTGCCGTACGTCGTCGACGTGCGCCGCGTTGTGCCACTGGTACACCCCCGCCGGGGTGTGTCCGGCCAGCAGGGCCGCCAGTCCGCTCATGGGTCCTCCTCGTCCGCCGCGGGGGCCGCCCGTGGGTCTGCGTAGGTGTCCGACGTCGCGACGATAGACCGCCGGGCGGTCGCCCCGGAAGGGTGCCGGCAGGTCCGAGGGGCCCGGTGAACAGCCGGTGGGCGGCCCGGTGGGCGACCTAGAAGGCCATCGCCTGCGCTCGGCGCTTGACCTCGGCGCCGCGGTTCTCGCGCAGGGCGTCCACCGGACGACCGGGAAGCGCGTCGTCCTCGGTGAAGAGCCAGGTGAGGATCGCGCGGTCGTCGTACCCGCCGTCGTGGAGGACGGTGAGCACGCCGGGCACGCCCTTGACGATCTCACCGTCGAGCACGAGCGCGGCCGGAACCTTCTGACCCGCTCCGGGCGCCGGCACGGCCGCGGCCAGCTGGTGCTCGCGGATCAGCTGGCGCACCTTGCTGACGGTCAGGCCGAGGGCGTCCGCACAGGTCGCCCAGTCCCACCACTCGCCCACCAGGGCACCCAGGGCCGCCTGCTCCTGCTCGTCCTTCGTCATCTCGCTCACCACCCAACTGTGCCACTCGCGGCACGGGCCGATCCACCCGCTCCCCGCCCCGCTGCCCGCCCCGCTGCCCGCCCCGCTCCCCCGCCCCGCCACGCCGGGCCCGCCGGAGCACGGGCAGGGCGTCCACGGAGACCTAGAATCGGGACTCCAGCCGGGACACGTCCGGCGTCGCCGCGCCGCCCGGGAGGGTGCCGAAGTGGGGAGAACCGTGGAGCGAGGTGCCGACCCGATGATCGGACGCATCCTCGACGGCCGCTACGAGGTCGGTGCGAAGATCGCCCGCGGCGGGATGGCCACGGTCTACGAGGCCCACGACCTGCGCCTCGACCGTCCGTGCGCGGTGAAGGTCATGCACACCGACCTCGGCGACGACGGGGACTTCGTGGCCCGCTTCCGCCGGGAGGCGCAGTCGGCGGCCCGGCTCTCCCACCCCAACGTGGTCTCGGTGTCCGACCAGGGCGACGACCACGGACTGCTCTTCCTGGTCATGGAGCACGTGCGCGGCCGGACCCTGCGCGACGTCATGCGCGAGGAGGCGCCGATGCCCCCGGCACGGGCGCTGGCCCTGCTCGAGCCGGTGCTGGCGGCGTTGGCCGAGGCGCACCGCTGTGGGATCGTCCATCGCGACGTCAAGCCGGAGAACGTCCTCATCGCCGACGACGGACGGGTCAAGGTGGCCGACTTCGGCCTGGCCCGAGCCTTCGACGCCAACACCGCGCACACGGCCACCGGTGGGGTGCTCATCGGCACGGTGTCCTACCTGGCCCCCGAGCTCATCGTGAACGGCAAGGCCGACCCCCGCTCCGACGTGTACGCCGCCGGGGTGCTGCTCTACGAGATGCTCACCGGCCGCAAGCCGCACGAGGGCGAGGGTGCGATCCAGATCGCGTTCAAGCACGTCAACGAGGACGTGCCGCCGCCGTCCGAGGCCACCGACCAGCCGATCCCGGCCTACCTCGACGCCCTGGTGGCGCGGGCCACCTCCCGGGAGCGGGACCACCGGCAGGCCGACGCGAAGGTCTTCCTCCAGCAGGTACGCCGGGTCCGTGCTGCGGTCGACGCCGGCGACGTCGACGACCCCGACCTGACCGCGGACCTGCTGCCCACCGTCCTCCTGGCTCCGCTCGACAGCATCGACTACACCGAGGAGACCCCGGTGGTGCCCCCGGTGGTGCTCCCGTCGGCCGCCCTGGGCCCGCAGGTGCGGGAGCAGGCCGACCACGAGGACACCTCGGTGATCGAGGCCCTCGCCCTGGCCGCCGCGTCCCGGTCCGGCGTTGCGGAGCCGGGCAGGGCCGCACCGCTGCCCGGACCGGTCGGGGTCCCGGTCAGCGCCCGGCGGCGGGTCGACAGCCCGCCGGCCCAGCACGGGGGGTCGCGCGCCTCGACCCCACCCGCCTTCCCCCGCCCGGTCGGCGCGGGCACTCCCGGTCATCCGGCCCCCGAGGGGCGCGGCCCGCGCCGTCGCCGACCGCGCCGCGGCCCCCTGCTGCTGGTCCTGGTGGTGGCCCTGACCGCGCTCGTCGCCTACGCCGGGTGGTGGGTCGGCGTGGGCCGCTACACCTCCGCGCCGGGAGTGATCAACCTCAGCGTCAGCGACGCCACCGCCAAGCTCCAGGACGCCGGTCTCGCGCTCGAGGTCACCGAGCGGCAGTTCTCCGAGACGGTCACCGCCGGCTCGGTGATCACCACCGACCCCTCGGCGGGCTCACGGATCCTCGAGGGCGGCACGGTCGAGGCCGTCGTCTCCCGCGGTCCCGAGCGCTACGCCGTGCCGGTCCTGCGCGGCAAGCGCCTCGCCGCGGTCGAGGGCCTGCTCGCCGACCGCAACCTGGGTCTGGACGGCGTGACCCGGGTCTTCAGCGAGACCGTCGCCAAGGGTGTGGTGATCTCCTCCGACCCCGGCGCAGGGACCGAGCTCCGCCGCGACAGCTCGGTGGACGTCACGGTGAGCAAGGGCCGCGAGCCGATCGACATCCCCGACTTCACCGGGAAGAGCGCCGCGCGGGCCGAGCAGCGCCTGACGAAGCTCGAGTTCGAGGTCTCCACCTCGGAGGAGAACAGCGACACCGTGCCGAAGGGGGACCTGATCTCCCAGAGCCCCGACCGCGGGACCGGCTTCCGCGGTGACACCATCACGCTGGTCGTCTCCAAGGGGCCGGTCATGGTCGAGGTGCCCAGCCTCAGCACCGACAGCGTGGACGCCGCGACCAGCGAGCTGGCCGCGGTCGGACTGAAGATCGCGATCGTGCGGACCGAGTTCTACATCGCCCTGGACCGGGTCGTGCGACAGAGCCCCAAGTCCGGCGACGTGGTCCCCAAGGGCAGCACGGTCACCGTCTACATCGTCTGACCCCCCGGCTAGCCTGGCACTCGTGCCCACTCCCCCCTCCGTCCTGTCCTCCCGGCCTGCCGTGGTGTCGACGACGGCCGCGCAGCGCAACCCGGTCGGAACCCACGTGCCGGTCGGGCGAGACCTGGTCGGTGGAGCCTTCGCGCACGGCCGCCGGATCGGCGCCGAGGTCCTCCAGGTCTTCACCGGCAACCCCCGAGGCTGGGCCCCGCCGACGGCAGACCCCCGCGTCGACGCCGCGTTCCGGGACGCCTGCGAGGCGAGCGGGACGCGGGTGTTCATCCACGCGCCGTACCTGGTGAACCTGGGGAGCCCGACCCCGGCGACCCTCGAGCGCTCCGTCACCGCGCTCGCGCACAACCTGCGCCGAGCCGCCGAGATCGGCGCGGAGGGGGTGGTCGTGCATACCGGCTCGTGCGTCGACGAGGGCTCCACGGTCGCTGCGCTCGCCCAGGTGCGCGCCGGGCTGTTGCCCCTCCTGGACGGTCTCCTCACCGAGGGCGCGCCGTGGCTCCTCCTGGAGCCGACCGCGGGCCAGGGCCGTTCGCTGTGCGCCACGGTCGCCGACCTGGCGCCGTACCTCGCCGCACTGGACCACCACCCCCGGGCCGGCATCTGCCTCGACACCTGCCACGTCTTCGCTGCCGGGGAGCCCCTCGACGAGCCGGGTGGCGCCACCGACACCGTGGACCGGCTGGTGGGCATCGCCGGGGCGGGGCGTCTGCGCCTGGTGCACGCCAACGACTCCCGCGACGTCCGGGGTGCCTTCAAGGACCGGCACGAACGGATCGGCGAGGGGCACATCGGGACCGGTGCCTTCGCCGAGCTCTTCGCCCACCCGGCCCTGGCCGGGGTCCCGTTCGTCCTGGAGACCCCGGGCTCGCGAGACGTCGGGGACCCGGGCATCGCCCTGCTCAAGCAGCTGCGCTCCGAGGGGGTGCAGTGACCCGGTCGGCGCGCCACACCACCCTGGTCGCCTCACTGGCCCTGCTCGTGGTCACCGCCTGTTGGGGATCGACCTTCTTCCTCATCAAGGACCTGCTCGACCGGCTCCCCGTGCTCGACTTCCTGGCCGTGCGGTTCGCACTGGCCACGCTCACCCTCGTCCTGCTGTTCCCGCGGGCCCTGCAGAGGCTCAGTGGTGACGCGGTCCGACAGGCGGTGGTGCTCGGCCTGCTGTACGGCGTCGCGCAGATCCTCCAGACCGCCGGGCTCGCCCACACCCCGGCCAGCGTGTCGGGGTTCATCACCGGCATGTACGTGATCTTCACGCCTCTGCTGGCCGCGCCGCTGCTGCGCCAGCGGATCGGTCCGGCCACCTGGGGCGCCGTGCTCCTGGCGGTCTGCGGGCTGGGGGTGCTCACCTTGAGCGGGCTCAGCGTCGGGTACGGCGAGGCGCTGACCCTCGTGGCGGCTGTGCTCTACGCCCTGCACATCGTGGGCCTGGGGGCGTGGAGCACCCCGGGCGACGCGGTCGGGATGACCATCGTGCAGCTCGCCGTGATCACAGCGGTGTGCCTGGTCGTGACCGCTCCGGACGGCCTGGAGCTGCCGTCGGGGGCCGGTGACTGGGCGCGGGTGGTCTACATGGCGGTGTTCGCGGCGGGCCTGGCCCTGGCCCTGCAGACGTGGGCGCAGGCGCACCTCGCGCCGACCCGCAGCGCGATCATCATGAGCATGGAGCCGGTGTTCGCGGCGCTGTTCGCGGTCCTGCTCGGCGGTGAGCAGGCGACGGTGCGGATGCTGGTCGGGGGGGCCATGGTCCTGGCTGCGATGCTCGTCGTCGAGGTGGCCCCGCGTCGGCGCCGGATCGAGGCCGAGGTCACCCACATCGCGGTCTGAGGCGACCGGGAGCGCTGCCGGCCGGAGCGCTGCCGGGAGCGCGCGGCTGGCTGCCGGCTCAGGACTCGATGACGACCGGGATGATCATCGGCCGCCGTCGGTGGGTGTTGCTGACCCACCGGCCGACCACGCGGCGGACCGTCTGCTGCAGCTGGTAGGTGTCGTAGGCGCCCTCGGCCAGGACCGCGTCCAGGGCCTGGACGATCGGCCGCTTGAGGTCGTCGAAGGCCGCGTCGCCCTCCATGAAGCCTCGGGCGTGGATCTCCGGACCGCTGGCGACCCGGCCGGTCACGGTGTCGACGACCACCACCACGGAGATGAAGCCCTCCTCGCCGAGGATCCGCCGGTCCTTGAGGGAGGCCTCGGTGATGTCCCCCACCGACTGGCCGTCGACGAAGACGTAGCCGCACGGCACCTTCCCGGCGACCCGGACCCGGCCCTCGGCCAGGTCCACCGCCACGCCGTCCTCGGCGACGACGACGTTCGCTGCGGGGATCCCGGTGGCCCGGGCCAACGCGGCGTTGGCCTGCATGTGCCGGATCTCGCCGTGCACGGGCAGGACGTTGCGCGGGCGGACGACGTTGTAGCAGTAGAGCAGCTCGCCGGCGCTGGCGTGGCCGGACACGTGCACCAGGGCGTTGCCCTTGTGCACGACGTGCGCGCCCCACCGGGTCAGTCCGTTGATCACCCGCGAGACGGCGTTCTCGTTCCCGGGGATCAGCGAGGAGGCCAGCACGACCGTGTCCCCCTCCCGCAGGTGCACCGTGTGGTGGGTGCGCTGGGCGATCCGGCTCAGCGCCGACATCGGCTCGCCCTGGGAGCCGGTCGAGACGAGCACGGTGCGCTCCGGCGCGAGGTCGCCGATGTCGCGGCCGTCGACGAGGACCCCCTCGGGCACGGTGAGGTAGCCCAGCTCCCGGGCGATGTTCATGTTGCGGATCATCGACCGGCCGACGTACGCGACGGTGCGCCCGTGCGCGACCGCTGCGTCGAGGACCTGCTGGACACGGTGCACGTGGGAGGAGAAGCAGGCGACGATGATCCGGCCGGTGCTGCGGGCGAAGACCCGGTCGAGCACAGGGCCGATCTCCGCCTCGGAGGTGGTGAACCCCGGCACCTCGGCGTTGGTGGAGTCCACCATGAACAGGTCGACCCCCTCCTCCCCGAGCCGGGCGAAGGCCCGCAGGTCGGTGATCCGACCGTCGAGGGGCAGCTGGTCCATCTTGAAGTCGCCGGTGTGCAGGACCGTCCCCGCGGGGGTGCGGATCGCCACCGCCAGGGCGTCGGGGATCGAGTGGTTGACGGCCACGAACTCGAGGTCGAAGGGACCGAACGAGATCCGGTCGCCCTCGGCCACGACGTGCTGGGCGGTCTCCTTGA
Source organism: uncultured Actinomycetota bacterium (assembly GCA_963784485.1). Lineage (GTDB taxonomy): Bacteria > Actinomycetota > Actinomycetes > Propionibacteriales > Nocardioidaceae > Marmoricola_A. The sequence continues at coordinate 160,111 of CAWARH010000006.1, forward strand.
GGCGGTGCTCCTGCAGCTTGGAGCGGAGCAGTGCCAGCGTCAGCCGCGAGCCGACCAGCGGGATGTCTCCGCGCTCGCGGAGGAGGTACGGCGTCGCGCCGATGTGGTCCTCGTGGCCGTGGGTGAGCACGAGTGCCTCGACCTGGTCGAGCCGGTCCCGGATGGACTCGAAGTCAGGCAGGATCAGGTCCACCCCGGGGTGGTGCTCCTCGGGGAAGAGCACCCCGCAGTCGACGAGCAGCAACCGTCCGGCGTGCTCGAAGACGGTCATGTTGCGGCCCACCTCGCCGAGACCACCGAGGGCGGTGACCCGCAGGGCGTTCCCGGCCAGGGGTGGGGCGACCTGCAGCTCGGGGTGTGCGTGGCTCACCGGGCGGCGTCCAACGCTCCCAGGCCGACCAGCGCGGTGCGGAGGTCGGCGACGACGTCGTCGGGGGCGGGGACCAGCGGCAGCCGCATGACCCGGTTGTCCAGGACGCCGAGCAGCTGCATGGCCGCCTTCGCGGTCATCGCGCCCTGGACCCGGTTCATCACCACGTCCACCACGGGCACGAGCCGCCGGTAGACCTCCAGGGCGGCGGCCAGGTCGCCGGCGGCCACCGCGTCGGCCATGGCGGCGTACTCGCGACCGGCGACGTGGCCGACGACCGAGACGACCCCGGCTGCCCCGTGGGTCAGCCAGGCGAGGTTCAGCTCGTCGTCGCCGGAGTAGAACGCCAGGCCGGTCTCGGTCATGATCCGGGTCCCCCGGGCCAGGTCGCCGACCGCGTCCTTGACCGCGACGACCTGCTCGGACTCTGCGATCCGGCGGTAGGTCTCCGGCGCGATCGCGATCCCCGAGCGGCCGGGGATGTCGTAGAGCATGACCGGCAGGTCGCAGGCCGCGACCACGGCCCGGAAGTGCGCGAGCACGCCCTCCTGGGTGGGCTTGTTGTAGTAGGGCGTCACCACGAGCACACCGTCGGCGCCGATCTTCTGCGCCTGCTCGGCGAGCTCGACGGAGTGCGCGGTGCTGTTCGTGCCGACCCCGGCGACCACGGTGGCCCGGTCGCCGACGGCCTCCACGACGGCACGAAGGATCCGGCCGTCCTCCTCGGTGGTCGTGGTCGGGGACTCGCCCGTGGTGCCGGAGACCACCAGCCCGTCGTTGCCGTGCTCGACCAGGTGCTCGGCGACCCGGGCGGTGCCGTCGACGTCGACCGCCCCGTCCTCGTCGAAGGCGGTCACCATCGCAGTGAGGACGCGCCCCAGGGGTCCGGGGGGCGGAACCGCAGAAGTCATGCGGTCAGGCTATCGCCTGCTCCGGCGGCGTCGGCTGGTCGTCGACGGTGCGTTCCCACCACACCAGGTCGAACGCCTCGCCCGGCTCCCGCCTGGTCTCGCGCCACACCCGAGGGTCGACGCGGGGGTACGTCGCGTCACCGGCGGGGCTCAGGTGCACCTCGGTGATGATCTGGGCGTCGGCCAGCGGCAGGGCGCGCGCGTAGATCTCGGCGCCCCCGATGACCATGAGGTCGGCGTCCCGGGGTCCCCGGGTGCGCCCCAGGGCGAGCGCCTCCTCGAGGCTGCCGGCCACCAGGACGTCGTCCGCGGTCCACCCCGCCTGGCGGGTGACGACCACGTTCGTCCGACGCGGGAGGGCCCTGCCCACCGAGTCGTAGGTCTTGCGACCCATCACCACCACCTGACCGGTGGTCACCCGGCGGAAGTGCGCGAGGTCCTCCGGCAGGTGCCAGGGCAGGGCTCCGTCCGCGCCGATCACCCCGTTGTCGGCGACGGCCGCGACCAGCACCACGCGACCGGTCATACCGCGATCGGCGCCTTGATCGCGGGGTGGGGGTCGTAGTCGTGCACGGCCACGTGCTCGAGCTCGAAGGCGTCCAGCTCGCGCACCGACGGGTCGAGCCACAGGGTCGGCAGCGGACGCGGCGTCCTGGTCAGCTGCAGCCGGGCCTGGTCGAGGTGGTTGGAGTACAGGTGGGCGTCGCCGAGGGTGTGCACGAAGTCGCCCACCTCCAGGTCGGTGACCTGCGCGACCATGTGCGTGAGCAGGGCGTACGACGCGATGTTGAACGGCACCCCGAGGAACACGTCGGCCGAGCGCTGGTACAGCTGGCAGCTGAGCCGGCCGCGACCGGTCTCCGACCCGGCGGCCGGGGGCGCCACGTAGAACTGGAACAGGGCGTGGCACGGGGGCAGCGCCATGCGCGGTACGTCCGCGACGTTCCAGGCCGAGACGATGTGCCGACGAGAGTCCGGGTTGCGGCGCAGGTCGGCCACCACCTGGGCCAGCTGGTCCACGTGCCTCCCGTCGGGCGTGGGCCAGGACCGCCACTGGTGGCCGTAGACCGGGCCCAGGTCGCCGTCGGCGTCCGCCCACTCGTCCCAGATCGACACCCCCCGCTCCTGCAGCCAGCGCACGTTGGTGTCGCCGCGCAGGAACCACAGCAGCTCGGCGAAGACCGAGCGGGTGTGCACCTTCTTCGTGGTGACCAACGGGAAGCCCGCGGTCAGGTCGAAGCGCATCTGGTGGCCGAACACGCTGAGGGTGCCGGTGCCGGTGCGGTCGCCCTTCTCGGCGCCCTCGTCGAGGATCCGGGCGAGGAGGTCGAGGTACTGCTGCACCGCGCCAACCTAGCACCGGAGGAGGCAGACGCCCGGCACGAGGAGGCACCAGGGACAATGGCCCGATGACCTCCTCCTCCGCGCCCGCCGCCGACGTCTCCGTCCGGGTCGGCTGGGCCGACGACGCGCCGGGCGTCGCCGCCGTCCAGGTCGATGCGTGGCGCGCCGAGTACGCCGACCTGCTCCCCCGCGAGGTCCTCGACTCCTTCGACGCGGCCGCCTTCGCCGAGGCGTGGCGTGGCGCCCTGACCCGCCCCGCCGACGCCCGCAACCGGGTCCTGGTGGCGCTCGAGCGCACCGCGATCCGCGGGTTCGCGGTCACCTCACCGTCCCCCGACCCTGACGCCGACCCGGTCGTCGACGGCGAGCTGACCGAGCTCGTGGTGCACCCCGACCACGGACGGGCCGGGCACGGGTCCCGCCTCCTCCATGCCTGCGTCGACACGCTGCGGGCCGACCGGTTCGTCCGGGCCACCATGTGGCTCGGCGCCACCGACGACGTACGGCGGGCCTTCCTGGAGGCGACCGGGTGGGCCCCGGACGGGGCACACCGGGAGCTGGACCTGCACGGGGACGGGTCCGTCCGGGTCAGGCAGGTGCGGTTGCACACCGACCTCCGCGAGGACTGACCACACTTCTGGACCGAATCGGTCGGGTCTGTTCGGCCCGGGCAACCTCCTCGGGGGGCGGTGCGTCTTACCTCGGTAGGGTCGAGAAGGTCGTCGACGGAGACGACGCGTCGTGTGCGAAGGAGGTGTCGTAGGACATGCTCGGGCAGCTCCCTCGTCGCTACGGCATCGCGATCTGGCTCGCCGGTCTGCTCACCAGCGCACTGGGCGGCGCCTGGTTGGCGGTGGCCACGCCGCTGCCGCTGATCTGGTTGGGCGGTGGTCTCCTCGGAGCACTGGTCGGCCTCCTTGCCGTCCCGTTGTTCCTCCGGCTGCTGGTGCGCGAGCCCCACCCCCGCTAGCCGGTCCGCCGCCCCTAACCTGGTGTCGTGACGGATCTGCCGCCCTCCCCCGACCGACCAGGCCCCTCCTCGGACCTGGTCGACCTGGCTCACCAGATGTTCGACCTGGCGCGGGAGGGGCGGACCGAGCGGCTCCAGGCGTACGTCGACGCGGGCGTGCCTGTCGAGCTGACCGACCCCGCCGGCAACTCGCTGCTGATGCTGGCCGCCTACCACGGTCACGCGGGGACGGTCGAGGCCCTGGTGGCCCGCGGTGCGGACGTCGACCGGCTCAACGACCGCGGCCAGAGCCCGCTGGCAGGGGCGCTGTTCAAGGGTGAGGACGCGGTGGTCGCGGTCCTGCTCTCCGCCGGCGCCGACCTGGATGCCGGGTCGCCCTCGCCCCGGGCGACCGCGGAGCTGTTCGGACGCTCCGGCCTCCTGGAACCGCCGAGGTGACCTCCGACCCCGTGCCCGGGGCACCGGCAGCGACCGGCGGCATCGTGCGCGACGGCATCGCGGTCGGCCTGGCCACCGGGGCCTACGGCATCTCCTTCGGCGCCGTCGCGGTGGCTGCCGGGCTCTCGGTGACCCAGACCTGCGCCCTGTCCGCGCTGGCCTTCACCGGGGCCTCCCAGTTCGCCTTCGTCGGCGTGGTCGCCACCGGGGGCGCCGCGCTGTCCGGTGCGGCCACCGCCCTGCTGCTGGGGGTCCGCAACGGGCTGTACGGCCTCCGACTGGCTCCGCTGCTGGCCTGGACGGGCTGGCGGAGGGTTCTCGCCGCTCAGCTGGTGATCGACGAGTCCACCGCGATGTCGGTCAACCGGGCGACCCCCCGGGAGGCCAGGATCGGCTTCCTCTCCACCGGCGTCGCGGTGTACGTCTTGTGGAACCTCGCCACGCTCGGCGGCGCGCTGGCCGGCAGGTCCCTCGGCGACCCGCGCACGTACGGTCTGGACGCAGCGGTGGGCGGAGCCTTCCTCGCCCTGCTGTGGCCGCGGCTGCGCGACCGCACGAACCGGCTCGTCGGCGTGGCGGCCGTGGCGGTCGCCCTCGGCCTGGTGCCCTTCACCGTGGCGGGCGTGCCGGTGCTCGCCGCGGCCGTGGTCGCGATCGTGGCCGGCGCGGTGAGCCGCCGCCCAGACCCCACCGAGATCCCTGGTCCCGACGACCTCGCCCCGGGCGGCCTGCGATGACCTGGCTCGCGATCGCGGTGGCCGCGCTGGGCTGCTACCTGCTCAAGCTCGCGGGGCTCTCCGTGCCGCCGCGGGTGCTCGAGCACCCCATGGCAGAACGGGTCGCCGACCTGCTCCCCGTCGCCCTGCTGTCGGCGCTGATCGGTGTCCAGGTGCTCGGCGACGGGACGAGGCTGGCCGTGGACGCGCGGCTGCTGGGGCTCGCGGTGGCCTGCGTGGCCCTGGTCCTGCGGGCACCGTTCCTCGTCGTCGTCGTGGCCGCAGGCGCCACCGCGGCCCTGGCCCGGCTGTGGTGACCGACGCCGGACCTGCGGCGTTCGGTGGCGGAACGTCCGGTTTCGACCTAGGGTGACGCAGGTCACAGGTCTGGAGCCACCACCATGCACATGCTGAGCCGCCTCGTCGCCGGGCTGGTCCTCGCCGTCGCGCTGGTGACCCCGCTCGGCTCGGCCGAGGCGGGGACCACGCAGTACGTCGCGCTGGGGGACTCCTACTCCTCCGGGGTGGGCACCCGGAGCTACCTGGCGGACGGGACGCGGTGCCAGCGCTCGGTGTACTCCTACCCCGCCCTCCTGGCGGCCGCGGAGGGCTGGTCGCTCAACCTGCGCGCGTGCTCGGGGGCCACCGTCGCCGACGTCACCCGCACCCAGCTCCGTGCCCTGGGGCCCAGCACGGACCGAGTGACGATCTCCGTGGGGGGCAACGACGCAGGGTTCGCCGAGGTCCTCACCACCTGCGCGCTGCCCTGGTGGGCCTCCCGCTGCGGCAAGGCGGTGGACCGGGCCCAGGCCTTCTTGAGGGACACCCTGCCGGGCACCCTGCGCACGCTGTACGCGGCCCTGCGCGACCGCGCCCCCGCGGCGACCGTGGTGGTCGTGGGCTACCCCCGGATCTTCGACGGCGAGGACTGCAACGCCCTGACCTGGTTCAGTCCCTCCGAGCAGGCACGGCTCAACGCGACCGCGGACCTGGCGAACCGGGTCGCCCGCGAGTCGGCGACCGAGGCCGGCTTCGGCTTCGCCGACCCCACGGAGCGGTTCCTCGACCACGCCGTCTGCGACCGCCGCGAGTGGATCAACGGCCTCTCGCACCCGGTGACCGAGTCCTACCACCCGAAGCGACGGGGCCACCGGGTCGGCTACGTGCGCACGGTCGCGCCCCTGCTCGCCGGCTCGAGCGTGCGAGTCACCGCTGCGGTGATGGCGACGGCCGAAGAGTCGGCAGGTCGGCTGGCCGCCGGGCAGCGAAGGTACGCCGAGGCCGACCGCACGATCGAGCCTCGACCGTTCCGGGCCCCGCACCCCGGGCCCCGCCCCCAGGTCAGGTGATCTCGATGTGCCCGTGCTCGTCCACCACGAAGTCCGGGGCGTAGGCCAGCTCCCACAGGTGGCCGTCGGGGTCGGCGACGTAGCCCGACCAGCCTCCCCACGGTGCCCGCTGCGCTGGCTTGACCAGGCGCGCCCCGGCCGCGACGAAGGCTGCCAGCCCCGCATCCACGGCGTCCTCGTCGTTGAAGTTGAGAGCCAGCGTGATCCCGCGGTGGGCGGGCTGGGCGTCCGGTACCGGAAGCCCGACGTCCTCGGCGAGCGCACGGTCCCCGAACAGGCCGATCCACGCCCCGCTGGTGCGGAACCACACGATGCCCTGCGCCCGGTCGCCCCGTTGCTCCCAGCCGAGGGCGGCGTAGAAGGCGATCGACCGGTCGAGGTCGCCCACCCCGAGGGTGAGGATGGTCAGGTGCGGGTCGACGCCGGTCACCCCGGGAACGCTACCGGGGCAGGACGGCGTGCGGATAGGTCGCTGCGCGGTTCTGGAAGGACAGCACCGCGACGTTGCGCACCCAGCCCTCCCGGACCTCCAGCGCGTTGCGGATCGTCGGGTCGGCGCCCCAGGCCTCGGGCCCTGCCATGACCACGGGGAGGAACGGCAGGAGCGCCTCGCTGTTCTCCCAGGTGGCGGAGTCCCACAGGTAGGTAGGACTGTGGTCGACGCCGTAGTACAGGACGTGGTCGCCGACGAGGAAGGTCGGCGCGTCGAAGGAGGTCGGGCGCGCCCAGGAGAAGCCCATGCCCAGGTCGCACGACACGTCGACCACGATGGTCCCGGGACGCAGCAGGGCGAGGTCCTCCTCGGTGAGGAAGGTCAGCGGAGCGTCGGTGTTCTGCAGCACGCAGTTGACGATGACGTCGTGCTCGGCCAGGAAGCCTGCCAGGGGCACCTTCCCCTCCTCGGTCACGGCGTGGCTGATCCGCGCCGCCGAGCCGTCATCGCCGAAGTGCACGATCCGGGCCGAGTGGATCGGGGACGCGACCGCGGCCACCTCCCGATGGGTCAGCACGTCCACGTCGTGCACGCCGAGCGCGCTCAGCGCGGTCACCGCGCCGCGGGCGGTCGCACCGAAGCCGATCACCACCGCGGAGAGCCGCCGGCCGTAGTCCCCGGTGCGGCCGGCGAGCTGGAGGGCGTGCAGGACCGAGCAGTAGCCGGCCAGCTCGTTGTTGCGGTGGAAGACATGGAGGTCGAACGAGCCGTCGGCCTTCCAGTGGTTCATCGCCTCGAAGGCGACCAGCGTCAGCCTGTGGTCGATGGCCACCTGCGTCACCGCGCTGTCCTGGACGCAGTGCGGCCAGCCCCAGAGCACCTGTCCCTCGCGCAGCGCCTCGATCTCGGCGAGCAGCGGCTTGGGCTGCACGATGACGTCGCACTCCGCCACCAGCTCGGCCGGGGTGCGGAAGCCCCCCACCACGCCCTTCAGCTGCTCGTCGCCGACCCCGAACCGCTCGCCGTACCCGTGCTCGAGGAAGATCCGGTCCCGCAGTGCTCCGGGGATCCGGCCCAGGTGCAGGGGGTGCAGGGCGAGGCGCCGCTCGTTCTCCTTGCCCGACGTGGACATCACGCCCACCGTGAGGGTGTCGGAAAGGATCACTGGGCCGGGTGACATCCGGGCTCCGTCCGGTCGCCGTCGACGCCACCGGAGAGTCGGGGGGTCTTGGGTTCGACAGTACCCCCGGTCGGCGGCCGAGCCGCCTCAGCCCAGCGGCAGCACGTGCTCGAGACCGACGGTGAGACCGGGGCGGTCCCGGATCGTGCGCAGCCCGAGCAGGACGCCCGGGGTGAACGAGGCCCGGTCGAGCGAGTCGTGCCGGATCGTCAACGTCTCCCCCAGGCCGCCCAGGATCACCTCCTGGTGCGCGACCAGCCCGCGGATCCGCAGGCCGTGCACCCGGATCCCGTCCACGTCGGCCCCCCGAGCCCCGTCCAGGCCCGTGCTGGTGGCGTCCGGCACAGGGCCGCACCCGGCCGACCGGCGGGCCTCGGCGATCAGCTCCGCAGTACGCCGGGCCGTGCCGCTCGGCGCGTCCGCCTTGTCGGGGTGGTGCAGCTCGACCACCTCGACGGACTCGAAGAAGGGCGCGGCCTGCGCCGCGAAGCGCATCATCAGCACCGCACCCACCGAGAAGTTGGGGGCGACCAGCACGCCGGTGCCGGGTGCCGTGGCCAGCCACGACTCCAGCCGGTCGAGACGGGTCTGGTCGAAGCCGGTGGTGCCGACCACGGCATGGATGCCGTGGCCGACGCAGAACTGCAGGTTGTCCATCACCGCGTCGGGATGGGTGAAGTCGACCACCGCCTGCACGCCGGCGGAGACGAGGTCCTCCAACGCGTCTCCCGCGTCGACCCGGGCGACCAGTGCCAGGTCGTCAGCCGCCTCGACCGCGCGGCAGACCTCCTGACCCACCTTGCCGCCGGACCCCAGCACTCCCACCTTCAACACGTCCGTCACGCCCGCCACGGTAGTCCAGGCCGGCGACGCCGCGGGTCAGGCGGGGTCGAGCTGGTCGCGCAGCACCACGCTGTGCACGAGCTTGTCGCTGAAGGTCTGCCGGCGCGGGTCCCACAGCGGCCACAGGTAGCCCAGGAAGGCAGGGAGCAGGTCGAGCAGGTGACCGGCGGTGCGCACCAGGCACAGCCCCGGGCCGAGGGGCCGGGCGGTCTCCTCGGCGACCAGGCGGATCCCGAGCAGCCGCTTGCCCACGGTCTGACCGGTGCGGCCCTGACGGAACACCACGTTCCAGATCGCGAACGCGAGCGCCGAGGCGTAGATCCCGGTGGCGATGAGCCCCCCGGTGTTCGTGTTGCCCGTGCGCGCCAGCAGCACCCCGACCGCCAGGTCGAACGGGTACAGCAGCGCGACGTCGACCACCGCGGCCGCAGCGCGGCGCGGCCAGGCGGCGTACGGCACGGTCCAGGCGGGGTCCGCGGGATGGCGGTACGCGGTCACGCGTCGCCCCGACGCCCCGCGGGTCCCACGACCGCGAGGATCTCGGGCTGGCCGAACAACGAGCGTGCCAGGTCGTGCACGTCCTCGCGGGTGACCCCGTCGACCCGCCGGATGATCTCCTCGATGCTCGGCAGCTCGTCGTAGAGCAGCTCGGCCTTGGCGATCCGCGACATCCGCGACGCGGAGTCCTCCAGCCCGAGCACCAGGCCGCCCCGCAGCTGGCCCTTCCCGCGGACCAGCTCGTCCTCGGTGATGCCCTCCGCGGCCAGGGTGGCGAGCTCGGCGCGGACCACTGCCAGGACGTCGTCGAGCTTGCCCGGGAGGCAGCCGGCGCCGACGCAGAAGGTGCCAGCGTCGGAGTAGTGCGAGGCGTAGGAGTAGACCGAGTAGGCCAGGCCCCGGCGCTCCCGGATCTCCTGGAACAGCCGCGACGAGGGTCCGCCGCCGACGACGACGTTGAGGACGCCGAGCGCGTAGCGACGGTCGTCGGTGCGGTCCAGCCCGTTCACGCCGAGCACGACGTTCGCCTGCTCGAACGGCCTGGTCACCCGGGCCTCGCCGCCGACCGCGCGCCGGAAGCGGGCGCTGCGCCGTGGCGTCGCGGGGGTCGCTGCGCGGTCGGCGAGGAAGTCTGCCCGCGAGAACGCCTTGCGCACCTGGCGCACCACGGTGGCGTGGTCGACGTTGCCGGCCACGGCGACGACCATGTTGGCGGCGGTGTAGTGGCGGCGGTAGAAGCGCTGGATCTGGGCGCGGGTCAGCCCCTCGATCGAGGCCGCGGTGCCGGCGATCGGACGTCCCAGCGGCGCAGCGCCCCAGGACAGCTCGGCATGCACGTTGGTCACGACGTCCTCGGGGTCGTCGTCGTGCATGGCGATCTCGTCCAGGATCACCTCCCGCTCGGCCTCGACGTCCTCGCCGGCCAGGGTGGAGGAGGTGAGCATGTCGCCGAGCACGTCGACCGCGAGCGGCAGGTCCTCGTCGAGCACCCGGGCATGGAAGCAGGTGTACTCCTTGGCGGTGAAGGCGTTGAACTCACCGCCGACCGCGTCCAGCGACACCGAGATGTCCAGGGCCGACCTGGTCGGGGTGCCCTTGAACAACAGGTGCTCGAGGAAGTGGGAGGCGCCGTGCAGAGCCGGCGTCTCGTCACGGGACCCCACCCCGATCCACACGCCGATGCTCGCCGAGCGGACCCCCGCCATCGCCTCGGTGACGACCCGGAGCCCGCCGGGCAGCAGGGTGCGCCGGACCGTGGAGACCACGGAGCCCGACCCGTCCTTCTCGACCAGCAGGGTGCGCGTCGACCCCGGCCGCTGCGCTGCGGTGCGCAGTGCAGGCGGCCGGGGCGACGTCGGTGCCGGTTGCTTGTGCGAGAGCACCAAGGGGGGTGTTACTCGCTGTCTGCGGCGTCGGCGCCGTCGGCGCTGTCGGCCTCGTCGACGACCGGGACCAGCGACAGCTTGCCGCGGTCGTCGATCTCCGCGATCTGGACCTGGACCTTCTGGCCGACGCTGAGGACGTCCTCGACGGCCTCGACGCGCTTGCCACCGGCCAGCGAACGGAGCTTGCTGATGTGCAGCAGCCCGTCCTTGCCCGGGAGCAGCGAGACGAACGCGCCGAAGTTGGTCGTCTTCACCACGGTGCCGAGGTAGCGCTCGCCCACCTCGGGCATCGTCGGGTTCGCGATCGCGTTGACCGCCTGACGGGCCGCCTCGGCGGCCTCGCCGTTGGTGGCACCGATGTAGATGGTGCCGTCGTCCTCGATGCTCAGCGACGCGCCGGTGTCGTCCTGGATCTGGTTGATCACCTTGCCCTTGGGGCCGATCACCTCGCCGATCTTGTCGACGGGGATCTTCACGGTGATGATCCGCGGGGCGTTGAGGCTCATCTCGCCCGGACCGTCGATGGCCTCGGCCATCACGTCCAGGATCGCGACGCGCGCGTCACGGGCCTGGGTCAGCGCGCCGGCCAGCACGTCGGCGGGGATGCCGTCGAGCTTGGTGTCGAGCTGCAGCGCGGTGACGAACTCGCGGGTGCCGGCGACCTTGAAGTCCATGTCGCCGAAGGCGTCCTCGGCTCCGAGGATGTCGGTCAACGCGACGAACTCGTCCTTGCCGTCCACCTCACCGGTGATCAGGCCCATCGCGATGCCGGCGACGGCTGCACGCAGCGGCACGCCCGCCTGGAGCAGCGACAGGGTCGAGGCGCAGACCGAACCCATCGAGGTGGACCCGTTGGAGCCCATCGCCTCGGAGAGCTGACGGATCGCGTAGGGGAACTCCTCGCGGGTCGGCAGCACGGGGAGGATCGCGCGGCGGGCAAGCGCTCCGTGGCCGACCTCGCGACGCTTCGGGGAGCCGACGCGACCGGTCTCGCCGGTGGAGAAGGGCGGGAAGACGTACTTGTGCATGTAGCGACGGGTCTTCTCCGGCGACAGCGTGTCGAGCTTCTGCTCCAGGGTGAGCATGTTCAGCGTGGTCACGCCCAGGATCTGGGTCTCGCCGCGCTCGAACAGCGCCGAGCCGTGCACCCGCGGGATGACCTCGACCTCGGCGGACAGCGTCCGGATGTCGGAGAGGCCACGGCCGTCCATGCGGACCTTGTCGCGCAGCACCCGATCGCGGACCAGGGCCTTGGTGACCGAGCGGAACGCTGCGCCGATCTCCTTCTCGCGACCCTCGAACTGCGGGCCCACCTGGGTCAGCACGCTGTCCTTGACCTCGTCGAGGCGGGTCTCGCGCTCCTGCTTGCCGGCGATGGTCAGCGCGGCAGCCAGGTCGGTCTTGGCTGCGGACTCGACCGCGGCGTACACGTCGTCCTGGTAGTCGAGGAAGATCGGGAAGTCCTGGACCGGCTTCGCGGCCTGCTTGGCCAGCTCGGACTGCGCCTCGCACAGCTGCTTGATGAACGGCTTCGCGGCGTCGAGACCGCCGGCGACGACCTCCTCGGTCGGGGCCTGGGTGCCGCTGCGGACCAGGTTCCAGGTCTCCTCGGTGGCCTCGGCCTCGACCATCATGATCGCGACGTCGCCGCTGTCGGTGACGCGGCCGGCGACGACCATGTCGAAGACGGCGTTCTCGAGCTGGCTGTGGGTCGGGAACGCCACCCACTGGCCCTCGATCAGCGCGACGCGGACGCCGCCGACCGGGCCGGAGAACGGCAGCCCGGAGAGCTGGGTCGACAGCGACGCGGCGTTGATCGCGAGCACGTCGTAGGGGTGGTCGGGGTCGAGCGAGAGCACGGTGATGACGACCTGGACCTCGTTGCGCAGACCCTTCTTGAAGGTCGGGCGCAGGGGCCGGTCGATCAGCCGGCAGGTGAGGATCGCGTCCTCACCCGGTCGACCCTCGCTGCGGAAGAACGAGCCGGGGATCTGGCCCACGGCGTACATCCGCTCCTCGACGTCGATCGTCAGGGGGAAGAAGTCGAAGTGGTCCTTGGGGTGCTTGCCGGCCGTGGTGGCCGAGAGCAGCATCGTGTCGTCGTCGAGGTAGGCGGTGACCGAGCCGGCCGCCTGACGGGCCAGCAGGCCGGTCTCGAACTTGACGGTGCGCGTGCCGAACTTGCCGTTGTCGAGAACGGTCTCGACGGCGGAGATGACGGGTCCCTCCATGGGTGTCCCTTTCTGTCGCGGAGCGTTCACGCGAGGGCGCCAAGGTCGGTGTCGTTCGACACCGGGGGCCGGTCTTCGATCGAGGCCCGCGGGTGGTCCCGCGGCGCGTGCCGCTGGGGGCCCGAGGGCCACTACCGAGGACCGGGCCAGACGTCCGCGGTCGCTCCAGGTGGGTGGTTGTTCAGTTGTGGTCGTGCGGGTGCCTGTCGGGCAGGCGGGGAAACGCACCGGAGCGGCCACCTGGTGAGGTAGCCGCTCCGGCAAGGTTCATCGGCGCAGGCCGAGACGCTCCACGATGGAGCGGTAACGGTTGATGTCTTCCTTCTGCATGTAGTTGAGAAGGCGACGACGGCGCCCGACCAGCAGGAGCAGGCCACGACGCGTGTGGTGGTCGTGCTTGTGCTGCTTGAGGTGCTCGGTCAGGTGGGCGATGCGGTGGCTGAGGAGCGCGACCTGGACCTCGGGAGAACCCGTGTCACCCTCGGACAGGCCGTACTCGGCGATGATCTGCTTCTTGGTGTCGATATCGGTTCCGGTGGACACGATTTCCTCTCGGGGTTCGTTGCGCGGCGCGCCGGGGCCTGTTCACCCGGGCACTCTCGATCCGCGGCCGTCAGACGGCAACCGCACAAGACTAGCAACGCCGCCGCCGATACTCCGAATCGCCGCTCTCGGCGCCCCCCGCCCCTCCCGGTCGCCCCGCGCGGTTTCCCAGGTTCACCTGCGAATTTGGCGCTTCGCCATGGACATGTGCGTGGCGAAGCGCGAGTTCCCCCGGTGAACCTGGGAAACCGGCCGGGCCCCGCGTGTGAGGATGCGAAGCATGAGCGACGAGCCGAGTCGGCCCCGGTCGGTGCACGGGGTGTGCAACCTGTGCGAGGCGATCTGCGGGCTGGTGCTGACCGTCGAGGGGGACCGGGTCACCTCGGTGCGCGGCAACCCGGACGACCCGCTGTCCCGAGGGCACCTCTGCCCCAAGGGCACCGCGATCGGGGACCTGCACGCCGACCCGGACCGCCTGCGCCGCCCGCTGCGTCGGACCCCCGACGGCCGCTTCGAGGAGATCGGCTGGGCCGAGGCCCTGGAGTACGCCGTGACCGGGCTCGCCGACACCCTCGAGCAGCACGGTCCCGACGCGGTGGCTGCGTACCTGGGCAACCCGAACGTGCACTCGCTGGGCGCGATGACCCACGGCACCCAGGTGGTCAGGGCGCTCGGCTCGCGCAACGCCTACTCCGCCACCTCCGTCGACCAGCTGCCGCAGCAGCTGGTGGCGCACCTGATGTTCGGGCACCAGCTGCTCCTGCCGGTGCCGGACATCGACCGCACCGAGCTCCTGCTGGTGTTCGGAGCGAACCCGATGGCCTCCAACGGGAGCCTCATGACCGTCCCGGACTTCCCCCGGCGGGTCCGCGACCTCAAGGCCCGGGGCGGTCGTCTCGTGGTGCTCGACCCGCGGCGCACCGAGACCGCCCGGGTCGCCACCGAGCACCACTTCGTCCGGCCGGGGACCGATGCGGCGGTGCTGCTGGCCATGCTGCACACGGTCCTCGCCGACGACCGTGCCACACCCCCGCCGTACGCCGTGGGGCTGGACCGGGTGCGCGAGGCCGCGGCCGCGATGACGCCCGAGGCGGCCGAGCAGGTCTCGGGGGTGCCCGCGGAGGTGATCCGCAGGCTCGCCGGCGAGCTCCTCGACGCCGGTGCGGCCGCGGTCTACGGGCGGATGGGGGTCTCCACCCAGCCGTTCGGCAGCGTGTGTGCCTGGGCGATCAACGTCCTCAACGCGGTCACCGGCAACCTCGACCGACCCGGCGGCGTGATGTTCACCCGCCCAGCGGTGGACCTGGTGGGGCGGGGGCTGGTCGGCCGCGGGCACCACGACCGCTGGCGCAGCCGGGTGCGCGGGCTCCCCGAGACCGGGGGCGAGCTGCCCGTCTCGACGCTCGCCGACGAGATCCTGACCCCGGGCGACGGGCAGGTGCGGGCGGTGCTGACCGTAGCGGGGAACCCCGTGCTCTCGACGCCCGACGGGCGCCGGCTCGACGAGGCGCTGGCGGGCCTGGACTTCATGGTCGCGGTCGATCTGTACCTCAACGAGACCACGCGTCACGCGGACGTGATCCTCCCCCCGACCGGCGCGCTCGAGCGTGACCACTACGACCTCGTCTTCCACACCCTTGCGGTGCGCAACACCGCGCGGTTCACCCCGGCCGTGTTCGCCAAGCCGGAGGACGCCCGGCACGACTGGGAGATCTTCCGGGACCTGGCCCTGGGACTGCTCGCCCGCCGCGGGGCCCGCCAGCCGTGGCGCAGACGGCTGGTCACCCAGGGCCGGCTGCGGCTCTCCCCCACCCGGGTGGTGGACCTGCTGCTGCGCACCGGGTCGCGGCGGCTGTCCGTGCGCGCGCTGACCCGCTCCCCCGACGGGATCGACCTCGGCCCGCTGGAGCCGTGCCTCCCCGGCCGGTTGCGGACCCCGGACGCGACGCTGCGCCTGGCGCCCGACCTGGTCCTCGAGGACCTGGCGAGGGTCACCGCCGAGCTGCGGCCGTACGACGCCGACGGGCCCGACCACCTGGTCCTCGTCGGTCGCCGGCACCAGCGCGACTGCAACTCGTGGCTGCACAACACCGAGCGGCTCACCAAGGGGCGACCCCGCCACCAGCTGTTCATGCACCCCGACGACCTGGCCCGGCGTGACCTGGTGGACGGTGCACGGGTCAGGGTCACCTCACGGGTCGGCTCGGTGGTCGTGGACGTGCGCTCCACCGAGGACATGATGCCCGGCGTCGTCTCGCTCCCCCACGGCTACGGGCACGCCCGGGGCACGGGGACGACCCGGGCCGTCGCCGTACCCGGAGTCTCCGTCAACGACCTCACCGACCCCGAGCGGATCGACGTCTCCGGCAACGCCGCGTTCAGCGGCCTCCCCGTGACCGTGGGCGTCGCCGACGGCTAGCCGTCCAGCCGGCCCGGGTCGACCTCACCCGGCGAGGACGTCGCGCACCGCCAGCCGGGCCGCCTGCGGGTCGCCTGCGGCCAGCGCGACCTCGGCCGCGCGTGCGCACATCTGGGACGACACCGTGCCGAGCTGCGCACCCACGGCGCGCACCGCGGCCGGGGCCATCGACAGCGACGTGACGCCCATGCCGACCAGGACAGCGGCGAGGTTGGGGTCGGCTGCGGCCTCCCCGCAGACCCCCACCGGCTTGCCGGCCCGTTGGCCGGCCGCGGCGGTCATGGCGATCAGCCGGAGGACCGCGGGCTGCCACGGGTCGGTGAGGTGGGACAGATCGGTCGCCATCCGGTCCGCAGCCATGGCGTACTGGGTCAGGTCGTTGGTGCCGATCGACATGAAGTCGACCACCTCGAGGATCTGGTCGGCGAGCAGCGCGGCGGAGGGGATCTCCACCATCACCCCGGGCTTCAGCCCGTGCGCCCGGACCTTCTCGGCGAAGTCGTGGGCCTCGGCGACGGTGGCCACCATGGGTGCCATCACCCAGGGCGAGAGTCCGGTGTTCTTGGCGGCCAGGGCGATCCCTTCGATCTGGCGGTCGAGGAGGCCGGGGTTGTCGAAGGACAAGCGCAGTCCACGGATCCCGAGGGCAGGGTTCTCCTCGCCGGCGGGGGTGGCGTACGCGATGGGCTTGTCCGAGCCGGCGTCCAGGGTGCGGACCACGACGGTCTGGCCCTCCTCGAACGCGGACAGCACCGCGCCGTACACCTCGGCCTGCTCCTCGACGGTGGGCTCCACGGTGCTGTCGAGGAAGCAGAGCTCGGTACGGAACAGCCCCACCCCCTCGACGGGGGCGGTGGCGGCCTTGCGGGCGGACGCGCCGTCGGCGACGTTCGCGAGGACCTTGACCGCGACGCCGTCGGAGGTGCGTGCCGGCCCGGCCCAGGTCGCGAGCTGCTCGCGCCACGCGTGGTCCTCGGCGACCCTGCGGCTGGCCTCCGCCTCGTCGAAGCCGGTCTCGACGACGCCGGTGGTCCCGTCGACCAGCACCCGGATGTCACCGGGAAGGTCGCAGGCGCCGGCGACACCGACCACGCACGGGATGCCCAGCTGTCGGGCGATGATCGCGGTGTGGCTGGTCGGTCCGCCCTTCTCCGTGACCAGCGCGACGACGACCTCGGGGTCGAGCCCGGCGGTGTCCGCGGGGGCGAGGTCGTCGGCGACCAGCACCGAGGGCTGGTCGGGGGTGGCGAGACCGGGCTCCGGGGCGCCGACGAGGTGGGCGATGAGCCGGCGCTCGATGTCGCCGAGGTCGGTGACGCGCTCGGCCATCACGCCTCCGGCCGCGGTGAAGAGCTGGACGAACTGCTCGACGGTCGCGCGCAGCGCGGTGAGCATCGGCGTTCCGTTGTTGAGCTGCTTGCGGACACCGCTGCGCAGCCCCTTGTCCCGGACCAGACCAGCAGTCGCCACGAGCACCTCCGAGGCGGCGCCGGAGGCGTTGGCGGACCGGGCGACGAGGGACCCGGCGACGGCGTCGACGGCGGCGTCGAACTCTGCGAGGGCGTCGTCGGGCGCGGGTGTCGGCTTGGCTTCGTACGCCGAGATCGTCGCTTCTGGAACATCGGTAGTCACGTGCACCACGGGCCCCACGGCGATGCCGGGAACGACCGGGGTACCGGTGAGCGAGACGGAGGGGGCTGACGGCTGCGAGGAGGGGCTCTTATCTGCCATGGTCAAAATGTAACCTGGCGTCACCCCTTGACAGTCAACACGTCCGGGCATAAAACAACAGATACAAAGAATCCATCGGAACGATCCGGAGAGCCAGGAGGCCCGATGTACGCCGAGGAGCGCCAGCAGGCGATCGCCGGTCTCGTCGCGCGATCAGGACGACTCTCGGTCGACCGAGCTCGCCCAGCGCTACGACGTGACCACCGAGACCGTGCGCCGCGACCTCTCCTCCCTGGAGCGGGCGGGGCTGGTCCGGCGCGTGCACGGCGGCGTCGTGCCTGCCAACGCGCTGAGCGTGCTGGAGGTGGGAGTCACCGACCGGGACCGCAGCAGCGTGCACGAGAAGGACCGGATCGCCATCGCGGCGCTCCAGTTCGTCCCCGACCACGGCAGCGTGGTCCTCGACGCCGGGACGACCACCTCCCGCCTGGCCGGGCTGCTCCCGGTCGACCAGCGGCTCGAGGTCGTCACCCACGCCGTCCCCATCGCCGCCCGGCTCGCCGGGCTGCCCGCGATCGGCCTGCACCTGCTGCCGGGCAGGGTCCGCACCACCACCCAGGCCGCGGTCGGGGAGGACACCGTCGAGGCGCTCTCCCGGCTGCGTACCGACGTCGCCTTCGTCGGCACCAACGGGATCTCGACCGGCCATGGACTTTCCACCCCCGACCACAGTGAGGCTGCCGTGAAAAGAGCCATCGTCACCGGAGCGCGACGCGTCGTGCTCCTCGCCGACGCAGGGAAGCTCGGACTCGAGCACATGGTGCGGTTCGCCGATCTCGGCGACGTCGACGTCATGGTCACCGACTCGCGTGCCGATCGCGACCAGCTGGCGCCGTACCGCGAGGCCGGCATCGAGGTCGTGGTCGCATGATCGTGACGCTGACCGCCAACCCGAGCTTCGACCGGACCATCGCGCTCTCCTCACCGCTGGAGCGGGGAGGAGTGCTGCGGGCGGACGCGGTGCTGGAGCAGGCCGGCGGCAAGGGGGTCAACATCTCCCGGGCCGCCAACGCCGCGAACGTCCCCACCGTCGCGGTGTTCCCCGCCGAGGCCGACTCCGCCTTCACCACCGAGCTCGAGCACCAGGGCATCGACTGCCGGGCGGTCGAGCCGACCGGCCCGATCCGGGTGAACCTCACCCTCACCGAGGCCGACGGCACCACGACCAAGATCAACAGCGCCGGCGCCACGGCCGACGCCGCCCTCCTCCAACGGCTCGCGGACACGGTCAGCGACCTGGCCACCGAGGCCGCGTGGGTGGTCCTCGCCGGCTCGCTCCCCCCGGGCGCCCCCGACGAGTGGTACGCCGAGCTGGCCGCCACCCTGAGCGACAGCCACGCCCACGTCGCGGTGGACACCTCGGACCGACCGCTCCAGGCCCTGGCCGCCCGGCTGTCCACGGCACGCCCCGACATCCTGAAGCCGAACGCCGAGGAGCTCGCCCTGCTCACCGGCGACGACCCGGACGCCATCGAGAAGGACCCGGAGGCCACCGCGGCGGCGGCCCGCCGCCTGGTCCGCGACGGCGCGGGAGCCGTCCTGGCGACCCTCGGCGGGGCAGGAGCCGTCCTGGTCACCGCCGAAGGCGCCTGGCACGCCACTCCCCCACCGGTCACCGTGGTGAGCACCGTCGGCGCCGGGGACTCCAGCCTGTTCGGCTACGTCCTCGGCAGACACCCGGGGCGCCGGACCGGCCGAACGGCTGCGACTGGCGGTCGCCTACGGCAGTGCCGCCGCCTCCCTGCCGGGAACGACGCTCCCCGCACCGCACCAGGTGCACCCGGAGCTGGTCACGGTGACCGCGCTCCAGCCAACCCCGACCCCCTAGGACTCTGGACGAAGGGCTGCGGATCGGAGCAGTCTGTCTGAAGGACCGCCCCACCCGTCCCCTCCGTCCCCTCCACCTCACCGAGACACCCACCGAAAGAAAACAGAGGATCAGCAATGAGCAGCCCCTTGATCGACGCCGCACTGGTGCGGCTCGACGTCGACCTCGGACAGGACAAGCACGGCGTGATCCGGGCCCTCGCCGAGATCGTCGCCGCCGCCGGTCGCAGCGGCAACGCCGACGGCCTGACCGACGACGCCCTCGCCCGCGAGGCCACCTCCCCGACCGGGCTGCCCGGCGGCATCGCGATCCCGCACTGCCGGACCGCGCACGTCGACGAGCCGACCCTGGCCTTCGCCCGACTGTCGCCCCCGTGCGACTTCGGCGCGAAGGACGGTCCGGCCGACCTGGCCTTCCTCATCGCCGCACCCGCCGGCGGCGACGCCACGCACCTGCAGCTGCTCACCAAGCTGGCTCGTGCGCTGGTCAAGAAGGACTTCACCGACGGACTGCGCAACGCCTCCAGCGACCAGGAGGTCGTCGACCTCGTCGCCGGTGTGGTCGGCACCGCCCCGGCGCCGGCCGCCGCGGCCCCCGCTGCCACGTCGGCCGCCGCCTCTGGCGCCGCGGCCCCGGCCCCCGCTGCGCCTGCCGCCCGGAGGAGCCTGGTCGCCATCACCGCCTGCCCGACCGGTATCGCGCACACCTACATGGCAGCCGAGGCCCTCGAGGCGGCCGCTTCCCGTGCCGGGGTGGACATCGAGGTCGAGACCCAGGGCTCGGCCGGCTCCACCCCGCTCGCCCCCAGCACCATCGCCAACGCTGCCGCCGTCATCTTCGCCACCGACGTCGGCGTCAAGGACCGGGGTCGCTTCGGCGGCAAGCCCGTGGTCGCCTCGGGCGTCAAGCGCGCGATCGACGACGGCGACGCGATGATCCGCGAGGCCCTCGCGAACGCCGACAACCCGAACGGCCCCCGCGTCGAGGGGGCGGCCGACCACTCGTCCTCCACCGGTGGTGGAGCGGACGAGCACTTCGGCCTCAAGGTCCGCCGGATCCTCATGACCGGCGTGTCGTACATGATCCCGTTCGTCGCGGCCGGCGGTCTGCTGATCGCCCTGTCCTTCCTGCTCGGCGGCTACGAGATCGTCGGCCCCGGCCAGGACATCGCGGTCAACAACTCGTTGTTCAACCTGCCCGACCTGAACGCGACCGGCCTGGACCACGCCCTGTTCGGCAGCCCGTTCCTGGCCTACCTCGGGGCGCTGATGTTCGCCCTCGGCGGGGCGGCCTTCGGCTTCCTGGTCCCGGCCCTGGCCGGCTACATCGCCTATGCGATCGCGGACCGCCCCGGCATCGCGCCGGGCTTCATCATGGGCGCGGTCGCCGGCGTCCTGAACACCGGCTTCCTCGGCGGCATCGTCGGTGGTGTGCTGGCCGGCATGGCCGCGGCCTGGATCGCCGGCTGGAAGACCCCGGCCTGGCTGCGCGGCCTCATGCCGGTGCTGGTGATCCCGCTCCTGGCCACGCTCATGTCCGGCTTCGTCATGGTGGTCGTCCTGGGCAAACCGCTGGGCAGCCTGATGAAGGCCCTCAACGACGGCCTGAACAGCATGGCCGGCGGTGGAGCCGGCATCGTGCTGGGCATCGTGCTCGGCCTGATGATGGCCTTCGACATGGGCGGCCCGCTCAACAAGACCGCCTACGTCTTCGCCACCACCGGTCTCGGTGCCGTGGCCACCACCACCGGCAGTGCCCCGCAGCTGAAGATCATGGCCGCGGTCATGCTCGCCGGCATGGTGCCGCCCCTGGCGCTGGCCCTGGCCACGGTGCTCCGTCCGAACCTGTTCACCGCACCCGAGCGGGAGAACGGCAAGGCGGCTTGGCTGCTGGGTGCGTCCTTCATCACCGAGGGCGCCATCCCGTTCGCCGCGGCCGACCCGCTGCGGGTCATCCCGTCGATCATGGCGGGCTCCGCGGTCACCGGCGCCCTGGCGATGAGCCTCGACGTCACCCTGCGCGCACCGCACGGCGGCATCTTCGTGCTCTTCGCCGTGGGCAACAAGGTGTGGTTCGTGGTCGCGCTGCTGGCCGGCGTCCTCGTCGCCACCGCGCTGGTCATCCTGCTCAAGCAGCTGACCGAGTCCCAGGAAGAGATCGACGAGCTGTCCGCGACGTCCGTCTGATCGCACCCCCGGCCCTGCGGGCCCCGTCTTCGACCCCAAGAACCGAACAACAGAGGAGAGCTCCAGTGCCCACTCAGACAGTCAACGTCGGCTCCGCCGTCGGTCTCCACGCCCGCCCCGCGGCGATCATCGCGGAGGCCGCCGGCGACCTCGACGCCGAGGTCACCCTGGCCATCCCCGGTGACGACCCCGTCGACGCCAGCTCGGCGCTCATGATCATGACCCTCGGCGCGGGCAAGGGCGACCCGGTCGAGGTCAGCAGCGAGGACCAGGCCGCGCTCGACACGATCGTCGCGCTCGTGGCCAAGGACCTCGACGCCTGACCCGAGCGGCCCCGCACCGAACAAGCGCCCAGGACCGGCCGGAGACCCTCTCCGGCCGGTCCTGTCGTTCCCGGGGGGTCAGTCGGAGGCGGCCAGCACGGAGCGGGTGCAGACGACGTCGTCGGCCATCGCCCGGAGCAGCTCGTCGACGCCGTCGAAGCGACGCATGCCGCGGATCCGCCGGGCGAAGACCACCTCGACCTCGACGTCGTAGAGCTCGAGGTCGGTCCGGTCCAGGACGTAGGCCTCGACCCTCCGGTCCCGCTCGCCCTCGAACGTCGGGTTGGTGCCGACGCTGATCGCGGCCGGAAGGCGGTCGTCCTCGCCGACGCGACGCAGCCAGCCGGCGTACACGCCGTCCGCGGGGACGGTGCCGTCGCGCACGGGGACGTTCGCGGTCGGGTAGCCGAGCTCGCGGCCGCGCTGGTCCCCGCGCTGCACCGTGCCCCGGACCATGACCGGACGCCCCAGCGCCTCAGCGGCACCCTGGACGTCGCCGGCGGCCAGACAGGTCCGGACGTACGTCGAGGACCACACCTGAGGTCCGCCGTCCAGGGCGACCGGCTCGACCCGGAAGCCGTGCTCGGCCCCCTGCACGCGGAGCAGGGCGACGTCTCCGGCGGCCCTGTTGCCGAACCGGAAGTTGGCCCCCACCACCACGCCGACGGCATGCAGCCCCTCGACGAGGATGTCCTTGACGAACCGCTCCGGCGACCAGCCGGCCACCTCGCGGTCGAACGGCACCACCAGCATGTCGTCGACCCCGGCCCGGGCCAGCAGCTCAGCCCGGTCGTCGATGTCGGAGAGCAGGTGCGGGGCGTGCTCCGGTCGCAGCACGGCGATGGGGTGCGGGTCGAAGGTCACCGCGACCACCCGTGCGACCCCCAGCTCGTCGGCGACCTCGCGGGCCCGCGCCACCACGTGCTGGTGACCCAGGTGGACCCCGTCGAAGTTGCCGATGGTGACCACCGACGCCCCGAGGTCCGCGGGAACCTCGGGCAGTGAGCGCCACACCCGCATGGCCCCTCCTCGCTCGTGCCGACCTGTGCCGGGAAAGCCTGCCATACCCGCTCAGACGAACACGGCGACGGGGCGCGCCCGACGCTCCGCCCCGTCGTGGTCCTGCGTCTCGTGCCGGTACAGCGCGAGGAACCTGCCGTCGGGGGCCAGCAACGCGACCGGGCCGGGAGCAGGCAGGACGAGGTCGAGGGCCCGACCGAAGCCCACGTCGCGGGCGGCGTCCGCATCGACGGACAGGACCGGGAAGAACCGCGCGACGGTCGCCTCCAGGTCGAGCATCGCCAGCGGCGCCCCCTGCTGACCGCCCTCCTGCAGCTCGGCGAGCGGCGTCGCCTCGGCCAGCCCCACCGGGCCCACGGCGGTCCGTCGCAGCGCGGTCAGGTGACCGCCGACGGCGAGCGCCGCTCCGAGGTCGCGAGCCAGGGCGCGGATGTAGGTGCCGCTGGAGCACCGGACCGAGAGGTCCACGTCGAGGAACGGCCCGTCGACCCGGAGGGCGCCCAGACCGATCTCGTGCACGGTCACCGGACGGGCGGGCAGGTCGACGGTCTCCCCGGCACGGACCCGGGCGTAGGACCGCCGCCCGTCGACCTTGATGGCGGAGACCGCGGAGGGCACCTGCTCGAGGGGACCGAGGAACTGCTGGAGCGCCTCGGCGACCGCGGCCCGGTCGAGGGCGGAGGCGGTCCCGGTGGACAGCACCTCGCCCTCGGCGTCGTCGGTCGTCGTCGCCGCCCCGAGCCGCACCGTGGCGTCGTAGGCCTTCTCGGTGAGCGCCAGGTGACCGAGCAGCCGGGTGGCCCTCTCCACACCGAGGAGGAGCACCCCGGTGGCCATCGGGTCGAGGGTCCCGGCATGGCCCACCTTGCGGGTGCCGGCGAGCCGACGGACCCGGGACACCACGTCGTGGGAGGTCATCGACGACGGCTTGTCCACGACGACCAGCCCCGACCGGGCCGGGGGACGGTCGCTCACGTCTCGTCGCGCGGCTCGGCGTCGAGGTCGGCGTCGAGGTCGGTGTCGAGATCGTCGTCCTCGGCCGCCTCGTGCGGCTTCTTGTACGGGTCGGCCTCGCCGGCGAAGGTCTTCCCGGCGGCCGCCGCGGCCACAGCCGCGTCGGACTCCCGGACCTGCGCCAGGAGCTCCTCCATGTGGCGCGCGGTCTCGGGGAGCGCGTCGTGGATGAACTCCAACGTCGGCACGTGCCGGGTGCCGAGCTGTTTGCCCACCTCGGAGCGGATCAGCCCCTTGGCCGACTCCAGGGCCACCGCGGAGCCCGCGACCTGGTCCTCCTCACCGAAGACGGTGTAGAAGACACTGGCGTGCTGCGCGTCGCCGCTGACCCGCACGTCGGTGACCGTGACGAACCCGAGCCGCGGGTCCTTGATCCGCCGCTCCAGCATCTCGGCCACGGTGACCTGGATCCGGTCGGCGATCTTTCGGACGCGGGGACTGCTCATCATCGTTCCTTCTCACTCACTCGACTCAGCAGACGCTGCACCGGCGTCCGAGGAGAGCACGGGGCCGGACCCTGTCGGGTCCGGCCCCCAGACGGCTCAGGCGCGGGGGATCTCCCGCATCTCGAACGCCTCCACCACGTCACCGATCTTGATGTCCTGGTAGTTGCGCAGCACCAGACCACACTCGAAGCCCTCGCGGACCTCGGCTGCGTCGTCCTTCTCACGCCGGAGCGAGGCGAGGTCCAGGTTGTCCGCCACGACGTTGTTGTCGCGCAGCAGCCGCACCTTCGCGTTGCGCCGCAGGACACCGCTGGTCACCATGCAACCGGCGATGTTGCCGATCCGGCTGGAGCGGAAGATGTCCCGGATCTCGGCGGTGCCGAGCTGGGCCTCCTCGAACTCCGGCTTGAGCATGCCCTTGAGCGCAGCCTCGATCTCCTCGATGGCGTTGTAGATCACCGAGTAGTAGCGGATCTCCACACCCTCGCGGTCGGCGACCTCGGTCGCCTTGCCCTGGGGGCGCACGTTGAAGCCGATGATGATCGCGTTGGACGCGGCAGCGAGCATCACGTTGGTCTCGGTGATCGCACCGACACCGCGGTCGATGACGCGCAGCGAGACCTCCTCGCCGACGTCGATCTTGGCCAGCGAGTCCTCGAGGGCCTCGACCGAGCCGGACACGTCGCCCTTGAGGATGAGGTTCAGCTCCTGGCTCTCGCCCTGCTCCATGGACTTCATGAAGTCCTCGAGCGTGCGACGGACCCGGCGCTGTGCCTGGAGGGCGGCGCGCTCGCGTGCCTCCCGCTTCTCGGCGATCTGACGGGCGATCCGGTCGTCCTCGACGACCAGGAAGTTCTGCCCCGCCCCCGGCACGGCCGTGAGGCCCAGCACCATCGCCGGACGTGACGGGTCGGCCTGCTCGATCGCCTCGCCGTGCTCGTCGAGCATCGCCCGGACCCGGCCGTACGCCGGCCCGGCCACGATCGAGTCGCCCACGCGCAGCGTGCCGCGCTGGACCAGGATCGTCGCCACGGGACCACGACCACGGTCGAGGTGTGCCTCGACCACGAGACCCTGCGCGTCCTGCTCCGGGTTGGCGCGCAGGTCCAGCGAGGCGTCCGCGGTCAGCACGATCGCCTCGAGGAGGCCGCTCATGTTGAGCCCCGCCTTGGCGGAGACGTCGACGAACATCGTGTCGCCGCCGTACTCCTCGGGCACGAGGCCGTACTCGGTGAGCTGGCCGCGCACCTTGGTCGGGTCCGCGTCGGGCTTGTCGACCTTGTTCACCGCGACCACGATCGGGACCCCGGCCGCCTTGGCGTGGTTGAGCGCCTCCACCGTCTGCGGCATCACGCCGTCGTCGGCCGCGACCACGAGCACCGCGATGTCGGTGGCCTGCGCACCACGGGCACGCATGGCGGTGAACGCCTCGTGACCCGGGGTGTCGATGAAGGTGATCGGGCGCTCGGTGCCGTCGACCTCGGTGACCACCTGGTAGGCACCGATGTGCTGGGTGATGCCACCGGCCTCCTTGGCGACCACGTTGGCGTTGCGCAGCGCGTCGAGCAGCTTGGTCTTTCCGTGGTCGACGTGACCCATGACGGTGACCACCGGCGGGCGGGCCGCGAGGTCGCCCTCGTCGCCCTCGTCGGAGCCGAACTCCAGGTTGAAGGAGTCCAGCAGCTCGCGGTCCTCGTCCTCGGGCGAGACCACGGACACCACGTAGTTCAGCTCGTCACCGAGCAGCTCCAGCGTCGCGTCGTTCACGGACTCGGTCGCGGTGACCATCTCGCCGAGGTGGAACAGCATCTGCACCAGGGACGCGGGGTCGACGCCGATCTTCTCGGCGAAGTCGGTCAGCGACGAGCCGCGGGCCAGGCGGATGGTCTCGCCGTTCCCCTTGCGGACGCGCATGCCGCCGATCGTCGGCGCCTCCATGTTGTCGAACTCTTGCCTGCGCTGACGCTTCGACTTGCGCCCGCGTCGCGAGGGTCCGCCGGGACGCCCGAAGGCACCCTGGGTGCTGCCGCGACCGCCGGGACGACCGCCGGGTCCACCGGAACGCGGCGGGCCGCCGGTGCTGCCACCGGGTCCCCCGCCGAAGCCGGGCCGACCGCCACCGCCGGGCGCGCCACCGCGACCGGGTGCGCCCGCACCGGCACCGGCACCGGGACGACCCGGAGCACCGCCGCCGGGGCGGCCGCCGGGACCGGAACGGCCGGGACCGCTCGGCCGACCACCGGGGCCGCCACCGAAGGCGGCCGGGGACTTCGGCATCATCGCCGGGTTGGGACGGGGCATCCCGGGACGGCCACCTGCAGCGGGAGCACCCGGACGGCCCGGGGCGCCGCCGTCGCGACCTGCCGGCGGACGCGGGGGCCGCTCGCTCCCGGCGCCGGGGGCGGCCGGGGCCGCACCGCCGGGGGCCGGCGCGGGACGACGACCCATGCCCTGGCTGGAGGCGAACGGGTTGTTGCCGGGGCGCGGAGCACCGGGGCGGGGACCGCCTCCGGGACGCGGGGCCGGACGGCCCGGCGTGGGTGCGGACCCGCCAGGAGCGGCTGGCCCTCCCGGACGCGGACCGGCAGCGGGACGCTGCTCGGCGGCCGGACGCTGCTCGGTCGCAGCCGGCTCGACCGGGGCCGCGGGGGCCTCCGGCGCTGCGGGGCCGCCGGAGCCTCCGGAGCCTTCGGGGCGGCCGCGGCGGGCTCCGCGGCGGGAGCCGCAGGGGCGCTCGGCTGCCGCGGGCCCGGGCGCGGGCCTGCAGGACGCGACTCCCGGGCGGCCGGTGCCGACGACGCCGGCGCGGTGGCGGCGGCTGGCGCCGCAGTGCCCGCAGTGCCCGCCGCGGCCGGAGCAGCGGACGGGGCCGGCGTCGCGGCCGGCTTCGGGGAGGACGCCGGCTCGCCGCTGGAGCGCAGCTCCGCGCCGTACGTGTCGTTGAACCTCTTCACCACAGGGGGTTCGACCGTCGACGACGCCGACTTGACGAACTCGCCCATCTCACTGAGCTTGGCCAGAACGACCTTGCTCTCGACTCCGAGCTCTTTGGCGAGCTCGTGGACTCGGACCTTAGCCACGCTTCTCCTTCAGGTCCGAGCCGCTTCGTTCGGTTCGGACCGCTAGCTGGTGTGCACGCTCATCGGGAAGTACTCATCGAGTGCTCATGAGCTGCTGCTCCATCTTCTGTCTCGGTCTGGATCGGATTGCATCGGCGGTCACTGTCGCACGTGCGCCTCGAGCAGTCCCCGGCCGAGCCCTTCGGTGACCCGGAGGGCCCGGGTGAAGGCTCGACGCCGCAGCGCCAGCTCGAGGCAGTCGGGGGTGGGGTGCAGGTGCGCCCCTCGACCCGGCATGACGCCGCGAGGATCGGGAACCAGCTCGAGACCGGTGCCCAGGTCCTGCGCGACCACACGCAACAACTCTGCCTTGGCAGTGCGCCTCCGGCACCCCACGCAGGTGCGGACCGGTGCTGTGACCATGTCGGATCGCACTCCGTGAGAGCTGGGGGCGTACTGCCTCGATCACTCTATCGCGCTCCTGCCCGGGAGCCGAATGGGCGTCAGTCCCGGGGGGCCTCGTCGGAGCGGATGTCGATCCGCCAACCGGTCAGCCGCGCGGCCAGCCGTGCGTTCTGCCCCTCCTTGCCGATCGCCAGCGACAGCTGGTAGTCCGGCACGACCACCCGGGCGGAGCGGGCGGCCAGGTCGACGACCTCGACGCTGCTCACCCGGGCCGGAGACAGGGCGTGGGCGACCATGGCCGCCGGGTCCTCCGACCAGTCCACGATGTCGATCTTCTCGCCGTGCAGCTCGTGCATGATGTTGCGCACGCGCTGCCCCATGGGCCCGATGCAGGCGCCCTTCGCGTTCACCGCCGGGCACGGTCGAGCGGACCGCGATCTTCGTGCGGTGCCCCGCCTCCCGGGCGATGGCAGCAGATCTCGACGGTGCCGTCGGCGATCTCCGGCACCTCCAGGGCGAACAGCCGCTTGACCAGGTTGGGGTGGCTGCGCGACAGGTTGACCTGCGGTCCGCGCATGCCCCGACGCACGCTGACCACCAGGCACTTGATCCGGGTGCCGTGCTCGTAGCGCTCGCCGGGCACCCGCTCGGCGACCGGCAGCATGCCCTCCAGCCGCCCGAGGTCGACCAGCACGTCCTGCGGGTCGCGGCCCTGCTGGATGATCCCGGAGACGATGTCGCCCTCCCGTCCGGAGAACTCGCCGAACTTGACGTCGTCCTCGGCGTCACGGAGCCGCTGCAGGATCACCTGCTTGGCCGTGGTGGCCGCGATCCGGCCGAAACCGTCCGGGGTGTCGTCGAACTCGCGCAGGACCTCGCCCTGCTCGTCGGTCTCCGCGACGAGCACGGCGACCCGCCCGGTCCGGCGGTCGATCTGGACGCGAGCGCGGCTCTGGGCGCCGTTCGCCTTGTGGTACGCCGTCAGCAGGGCCTGCTCCAGGGCGTCGATGAGGATGTCGAAGCTGATCTCCTTCTCCCGTTCGAGAGCGCGGAGCAGCGCCAGGTCGATGTCCATGGCTCAGGCTTCCTTCCGGTTGAACTCGATCTGGACGAGGGCCTTGGCGACCTCGGTGAACGGCCACCCGCCGTGCCGGCGCCTCGGGGGCCGCCCCCTCGACGGCCAGCTCGGCCGCCTCCTCGTCGTGGCCGACGACGCGGCCGGTGAAGGTCTCCCCGTCCGGCAGGGTGACCTTGACCAACCGGGTGGCGTTGCGTCGCCAGTGCCGTGGGTGGGTCAGCGGGCGGTCGGTGCCGGGCGAGGTGACCTCGAGGGTGTAGGGAAGCTCGCCCATCACCTCGGAGGCATCCAGGACCCGCGAGATCTCCACGGTGGCCTCGGCCACGTCGTCGAGAGTGACGCCACCGTCCTTGTCGACCGCCACCCGCAGCACCCGGCGGCGCCCCGCGGGGGTGAGGTCGAGGTGCTCGAGATCCAGCCCGATCGCGAGGAGGGGCGGAGTGAGCTCGGTCGTGAGCCGCTCCCGGGTCCGGTCGTTCGCCACGGGGGTCTCCTCCTGCTCTGCGGTTGTGGTCGCGCACCGGGACCGACGGCCCTCGGTGCTGCTGTGCAGACCTTACCCGCCGCCGCCGGGCCCGCCGACCGTGGCTCGGGCCGGCCCCCGGGTCCCGGGCCGGCGCTAGTCTTCGCCCGTGCCTCCGCTCCCCCGCCCGCGCCCGGACGACGCCGTCGACCCCGCTCGCCGGGCCGTCGCCACGGGTGCGCTGGTCTCCACCGCCCTGGTTGCCGGCGGGGGTCTGCTCGGCGGCTGCGGGACGTCCGGCGGGCCGCGGTCCGGCGCGGTTCCCGGTGTGCCGCCGCGCCCGGCGCGCCCGGCGCGCCCGGGATCCCCCGCGGCGACGAGGCACTGCTCGTGGCCGCCCTGCGCGCCGAGGACGAGAGGGTCCAGGACCTCCGCACCGTCCGCCGCCGGCAGCGGTCGCTGCGGGCCGGGCTGTCCGCGACCGAGGCGGTGCACCGACGGCACCGCACGCTGCTGCGCGCCGCCCTGCCCGAAGGCCTCGCGTCGTCGTCCCCGGAGTCCCCGGGCCAGCAGGGTCGGTCGGCGCCGGTCGACCTGCGTGCGCTCACCCGCTCCGAACGGGCGTTGTCGGCACGTCAGGCCGGGCTGGCCATGTCCGCCGACAGCGGTGCGCTGGCCCGGCTGCTGGCGGGGCTGTCCGCGGCGGCCGCCCAGCAGGCCGAGGTGCTGGCCGGGCTCGCTCCCTCCGGCGCGGGGACGACGTGACCCCGCTGGAGGCCCTCCAGGCGGCACTGGCGGGCGAGCACGCCGCCGTCTACGTCTACGCGGTCCTCGGCGGCCGCGTGTCGTCCTCGCAGGAGCCGGGAACGGCGGAGCGGCTGCGCAGCGCCTACGACGTCCACCGTGCGCGGCGGGACCACCTGCGCGGTGTGCTTGCCGACCTCGACGTGACCCCGGCACCCGCCGCCGCGGCGTACGAGGTGGGGACGCGCAGCCGCGAGGCGAACCAACTCCTGGCGGTGGCCAGGGGGGTGGAGGAGCGTTCCGCGGCGGTCTACGCCCAGCTGGTCTCCGCCTCGACGGGCCGGACCCGCCGCTGGGCGATCGACGCGCTCACCGACGCGGCCGTGCGCGGCCTGGACCTGGGGGCCCCGCCGACCGACTACCCGGGTCTCCCCGAGCTCTGACCGCTCCCCCTTCCGGGCCTCACACCCAGCCGCGGACCACGTCGTACACGTCGGCCAGCCGGGTCACCACGGCGTCGGGCTCCCCCTCGGTGGGGCCCAGCTGCTCGACCGGGATGTCGGAGTGGGGCACCAGCACGGTCCGCATGCCGACCTGCGCCGCTCCCCAGATGTCGTCGAAGAGCCGGTCGCCGACGAACACGCACCGGCGAGGGTCGGAGCCCCACGGCGTCCATCGCCGCCCGGAACGCCTGCGGTGCAGGCTTGGTCCACGGCATCTCGCTGGTGTAGACGGCCCCGTCGATGAGGTCGAGGACGCTCGTCCCGCGCGAAGATCGCCTCGTGCCAGGTCCGGGGCCACACGGTGTTCGAGAGCACCCCCACCCGAGCCCGTCGCCGCTCAGCCGGCCGAGCAGCTCGGGGACCTCGGGGTCGGTGAGGGTGTGCGGCTCCCAGAACTCGCGGTACGCCGTGAGCAGGCCCTCGTCGTGGGTCAGCCCGCCTCGGCGAAGATGTCGGCGACCGCGGCCGCGACGTGGTGGTCCCGGGACCGTGCCCACACCGCCTGGTTGGCCCGGTGCAGGTCGACGTGCGCCTCCGGGTGCGGGTCGGGCGCGGCACGGGCGAGGGCTCGCGCCTCCTCGGCGAAGTCGACGGTGCGCCACGGGCGTGAGCGTGCCGCCCCAGTCGAAGATCACCGCCTCGAGCGCCGGTGCGGCGTTGCGGGGCTCAGCCACGGACGGTCCTCACCACCTGCTCGACGACCTGGTCGAGGGCGACGTTCTCCCGCTCCCCGCTCGCCCGGTCCTTGACCTCCACCACACCGTCGACCAGCCCCCTGCCGACCACGACGATCGTGGGCACGCCGATCAGCTCGGCGTCCTTGAACTTCACCCCGGGCGAGACCTTGGGCCGGTCGTCGAGGAGCACCTCGATCCCGTGCTCGGCCAGCTCCCCGGCGATCCGCTCGGCGGTCTCCAGGACCGCCGGGTCCTTGCCCGTGGCGACCAGGTGGACGTCGGCGGGTGAGATCTCCCGCGGCCAGACCAGGCCCAGCTCGTCGGAGCTGTTCTCCGCGACCGCTGCCACGGCGCGGGAGGGCCCGATGCCGTAGGAGCCCATGGTCACCGTGACCAGCGCGCCCTTCTCGTCGAGGACCCTGAGGTCCAGCGCGTCGGCGTACTTCTTGCCCAGCTGGAAGATGTGGCCGATCTCGATGCCGCGCGCGGCCTCGAGCACGCCGTCCCGCCCGTGCCGGCTGCACTCGGGGCACGCGTCCCCGGGTCGCACCTCGGCGGCCTCGATGGTGCCGTCCGGGACGAAGTCGCGCCCGGCGACCAGGTCGAGGACGTGCCGGCCCTGGACGTCGGCGCCGGTGACCCAGCGGGTGCCCGTGCCGACCCGGGGGTCGACCAGGTAGCGCACCCCCGAGCTCTGTGTGCTCCCGAGCACGCCGGGTCCGATGTACCCGCGCACCAGCGCGGGGTTGCGGGCGAAGTCCTGGTCGGTGAAGGCGTCGACCTCCGCAGGCTCGACCTGTGCCGCGAGCCGCTTCTCGTCCACCTCCCGGTCGCCGGGCACCCCGATCGCGAGCGGCTCGCGGGTCCCGTCGGGGTGGACGAGGGTGACCAGCACGTTCTTGAGCGTGTCTGCCGCGGTCCAGGGGCCGGCATCGCGGGGGTGCTCGGCGTTGAGCACCGCGACCAGCGTGTCGATGGTGGGGGTGTCGGGGGTGTCCTCGACGTGGGCGGCGGGCAGGTCGCCGGTCGGCACCGGCTCGGGAGCGGGCACCCGGACCGCCTCGACGTTGGCGGCGTAGTCGCAGGTCGCGCACCGGACGTAGGTGTCCTCCCCCACCTCGGCGTGCGCGAGGAACTCCTCGCTGGCCGAGCCCCCCATCGCCCCCGACATCGCCTTGACGATGACGTAGTCCAGCCCCAGCCGGTCGAAGATCCGCACGTAGGCCCGCCGGTGCGCGTCGTAGGAGGCCTGCAGCCCGGCCTGGTCGAGGTCGAAGGAGTAGCTGTCCTTCATCCGGAACTCCCGTCCGCGGAGCAGCCCGGCGCGGGGACGCGCCTCGTCGCGGTACTTGGTCTGGATCTGGTACAGCGACAGCGGCAGGTCCTTGTAGGAGGAGTACAGGTCCTTGACCAGGAGGGTGAACATCTCCTCGTGGGTGGGGCCGAGGAGGTAGTCGGCCCCCTTGCGGTCCTGGAGACGGAACAGGTTGGGCCCGTACTCCGTCCACCGGTTCGTGGCCTCGTACGGCTCCCGGGGCAGCAGCGCGGGGAACTGCACCTCCTGGGCGCCGATGGCGTCCATCTCCTCCCGGACGACCTGCTCGACCCGCCGCAGCACGCGGTAACCCAGCGGCAGCCAGGTGTAGATGCCCGGTGCTGCGCGGCGGATGTAGCCGGCGCGCACCAGCAGGCGATGGCTGGGGACCTCGGCGTCGGCCGGATCCTCGCGCAGGGTGCGCAGGAACAGCGTCGACATCCGCAGGGTCTTCGGGGTGGAGGACATGCGGCACAGGCTAGCCGTCGACGCCGACGACCCGGCTGGGGGTTTCACCCGCGGCGCGCGGCCCTGAGCCCGACCCGCACCAGGGGCACCTGCAGGGGCAGCCGGACCCAGGTCAGCGCGCGGTACGCCGTGCTGCGGCTGCGTCGCGCGTCCCACGCCATCTGGACGTTGCCGGGGAACACCGCGACCAGGAGGACTGCACTGGCCAGCCCCGCCACCCGGCGGGTGGGCGGGGTCGCCAGCCCGGCCGCGCACACCAGCTCGGCCACGCCGGAGGCCAGGATCACCTCGCGGTGCGCGGGCACCCAGGACGGCACGAGCGGCTCGAAGGTGCGCGGCCGGAGCAGGTGCGTCGTCCCGGAGACCGCGAACAGTCCGGCAAGCAGGGCGACGTCCCACGACGGTCTCATCCGCGCACCCTAGCCGGAGGCAGCCGCTCAGAACATGATCGTGCTGAAGGTGGC
The DNA here is from genome assembly GCA_963784485.1 of uncultured Actinomycetota bacterium. Classification (GTDB taxonomy): domain Bacteria; phylum Actinomycetota; class Actinomycetes; order Propionibacteriales; family Nocardioidaceae; genus Marmoricola_A. The sequence continues at coordinate 193,465 of CAWARH010000006.1, forward strand.
CGTCTGCTCGAAGCCCACCGTCGCGTACGCACGCCGGGCGGTGGTGTTGTGGGCGTTGACGTAGAGCGACACCACGGGCGCGATGTGGCGCCGGGCCAGGTCCACGACCGCGGCCATGCCGGTGGTGCCGAGCCCCTCGCCGCGACGGTCGGGCACGACGTAGACCCCTTGCACCTGGCAGGCGTGAGGGGTGGCGGCGGCGACCTCGGCCTTGAACACCACCCTGCCCGACTCGACCCGCACGAAGGACCACCGGCGCGAGATGAGCTGCGCCACCCGTGCCCGGTACAGCGCGGCTCCGCCGTTGGCCTCCGGGGAGACGCCGACCTCTTCGGTGTACATCGCCACGCAGGCCGGGTAGATCAGGTCGATCTCCTCCATGGCGCCGAAACGCACGGCCGGGTCGGGCTGCACGAGCGGTTCCCGGGCGATCTCCAGGTGCGGCTGGTCGCGGCGGACCTCGCGCGGCGTCGCCCAGCTGTGCCGCAGCCGTCCCCACAGCTCCTCGACGTCGACCGAGGGTCCGAGCAGGGTCGAGCAGCGGCGCCCCTGCTGGAGCGCGCGCCCTGCGAACTCCTCCAGGGCACGCCCGGTTGCCATGGCCGGCATGAGGTTGGCCGCGGAGTGGCAGACCGACACGAGCACGTCGTCCTCGTAGTAGCCCCACATCTCGCCGTTGAGCCAGCGCGGCTCCATCTGGGTGACGCGGGCGCGGTGGTCGGCGACCACGTTGACGACGGGGTCGCGCGCCAGCAGGCCGGTCACCTCGGGGAGGTCCACCGGTCCAAGGACGCGCAGGGCGCGCTGCGTGCGGAGCACGCAGGAAGCCTACGCGGTCCGGGCGGGTCCGCGGCTCAGCCGACGGAGACGGTCGTCTCCGCCCCGTCGACCGGCTCCATGGTCTCCGCGATCCGCATGGCCTCCTCGATGAGGGTCTCCACGATCATCGACTCGGGCACGGTCTTGACCACCTCGCCCTTGACGAAGATCTGCCCCTTGCCGTTGCCGGAGGCGACCCCGAGGTCGGCCTCGCGGGCCTCACCGGGACCGTTCACCACGCACCCCATGACGGCGACCCGCAACGGCACCTCCAGGCCCTCCAGACCGGCGGTCACCTCGTCGGCGAGCTTGTAGACGTCGACCTGGGCTCGCCCGCACGAGGGGCACGAGACGATCTCGAGCTTGCGCGGCCGGAGGTTGAGCGACTGGAGGATCTGGATGCCGACCTTGACCTCCTCGACCGGGGGCGCCGAGAGCGAGACCCGGATCGTGTCGCCGATGCCCTGGGAGAGCAGGGCCCCGAAGGCGACCGCGGACTTGATGGTGCCCTGGAAGGCCGGACCGGCCTCGGTCACGCCCAGGTGCAGCGGCCAGTCGCCCTCGGCGGCCAGCAGCTCGTAGGCACGCACCATGACGACCGGGTCGTTGTGCTTGACCGAGATCTTGAAGTCGTGGAAGTCGTGCTCCTCGAAGAGGCCGGCCTCCCACTTGGCCGACTCCACGAGGGCCTCCGGGGTGGCCTTGCCGTACTTCTGGAGGAGCCGGGGGTCGAGGGAGCCCGCGTTGACCCCGATCCGCAGGGAGGTCCCGTGGTCCTTCGCGGTGCGGGCGATCTCCTTGACCTGGTCGTCGAACTTCCTGATGTTCCCCGGGTTGACCCGGACCGCGGCGCACCCGGCCTCGATGGCGGCGTAGACGTAGCGCGGCTGGAAGTGGATGTCGGCGATCACCGGGATCTGGGACTTGGTCGCGATGGCGCGCAGCGCGTCGGCGTCGTCCTGGCTGGGACAGGCGACCCGGACGATGTCGCAACCGGAGGCGGTGAGCTCGGCGATCTGCTGGAGGGTCGCGTTGATGTCCGAGGTGAGGGTGGTGGTCATCGACTGCACCGACACCGGGGCGTCCCCACCGACCAGCACCTTGCCCACCTTGATCTGGCGGGTCTTCCGTCTCGGGGAGAGGACGGGCGGCGGCGCGGCGGGCATGCCGAGGTTGACCGACGTCATGAGGGACCTTTCCGGAACTAGCTGAGGCTGATGGGGGCGACCAGGTCGCCCACGATGAGCACGAGGCTCATCAGCAGGAGGGCACCGGCCATGACGTAGGCGACCGGCAGGAGCTTGGCGACGTCCACGAAGCCGGGATCGGGCCGGCGACGCACGCGGGCCACGGCGCGCCGCAGACCCTCGTAGAGCGCGCCCGCGATGTGGCCACCGTCGAGCGGGAGCAGGGGGATGAAGTTGAACATGCCGACGAACAGGTTCAGCCCGGCGAGCAGGCTGGCCAGGAAGATCACCCTGTCCAGGGCGGGGCTGCGCACGTCGGAGGTGACCTCGCCCGCCACCCGGCCGGCGCCGACCACGCTGACCGGGCTGTCGGCAGCCCTCGGCTCCAGACCGACCACGGCCTTGCCCACCCCCCACACCTTGACCGGCAGCGTGCCGAGGGCGCGCACGGTGTCGGCGGTCATCCCGCCCATCTGCTGCACGGTGAACAGCAGTCCGTGCCGCTGGCGCACCACCGTGCTCTCCACCCCGAGGAAGCCGGCGTCGACGTAGGTCGCGGAGTCGTCGAGGGATCGCACCGACTTGACCGTCGTGGTCGTGGTCGTGGTTCTCGCCACTCCGTCGCGCTCGTAGCCGATCACGGCCCGACCGTCCTCGTTGCCGCGGATCAGGTCGACCAGCTGACGCCACCCGGTGAGCGCGGTGCCGTTGAAGGTGGTCAGCCGGTCCCCCGGCAGCAAGCCCGCCTGGTACGCCGGGGAGGCCGGGTCGTCGGCGGTGCACGCCCGCCCCTCCTCCTGGGCAGGCACGACGCACCGGGACACGACCGAGACCGTCGTGGTCGGCTCGTAGGTGCCGTGCAACCCGAAGATGCCGGCGAAGAGCACGAAGGCGATGAGCAGGTTGACCGACGGGCCCCCGGCCATGACCACGACCTTCTTCCACCAGGGCAGGCGGTAGAACAGCCGGGGCTCGTCCTCTGGGGCCACGTTCTCGTACTCCGCGGCGCGGGCGTCGGAGATCAGCTGGGTGAACATGCCGGTGTTGCTCGAGCGCGCACGTCCGCTCGGGTCGTCCTTGGCCGGCGGAAGCATCCCCACCAGCTTGACGTAGCCGCCGAGCGGGATGGCCTTGAGCCCGTACTCGGTCTCGCCCCGCCGGGTGGACCAGACGGTGCGGCCGAAGCCGACGAAGTACTGGGTGACCTTCACGCCGAACTTCTTGGCCGGGTACATGTGACCCACCTCGTGCAGGCCGATCGAGACCGCGACGCCCACGGCGAAGACCAGGACACCCAGGAGGTAGAGCAGGATCGTCATCGAGCAGCGGACCCTTCGGAGCCGGACACGGAACGGGCGGTGGCAGCGGCCGCCACCGCGTCCTCGGCCCGGGCGCGGGCCCAGGCGTCGGCGTCGAGGACGTCGTCCACGGTGAGGTCGTGCTCCTCCGAGCGTACGTCGTGCGCGGCGAGGACGCCTTCGATCGTGGGCACGATGTCGGTGAAGCGGAGCCGGCCGCGACGGAAGGCCTCGACGCACACCTCGTTCGCGGCGTTGTAGACCGCAGGGGCGGTGCCTCCGGCGGACCCGGCGGCACGGGCGAGCCGGACCGCGGGGAACGCCTCGTCGTCGAGCGGCAGGAACTCCCAGGTCTCCGGCCGGCTCCAGTCCACCGCCGGGGCGGCGTCCGGGACCCGGTCGGGCCAGGCCAGGCCGAGCGCGATCGGGACCAGCATCGACGGGGGGCTGGCCTGCACCAACGTGGAGCCGTCCACGAACTCGACCATCGAGTGCACCACCGAGGTCGGGTGCACGACGACCTCGATCCGGTCGAAGGGGACCCCGAAGAGCAGGTGCGCCTCGATCACCTCCAGCCCCTTGTTGACCAGGGTGGCGGAGTTGATGGTGACGACCGGGCCCATGGACCAGGTGGGGTGGTCGAGTGCCTGCTCGGGGGTGACCTCGTGCAGCTGCTCCCGGGTGCGTCCGCGGAACGGTCCTCCGCTGGCGGTGAGCACCAGCCGGCGAACCTCCTCCGGGCTGCCCCCGCGCAGGCACTGGGCCAGGGCGCTGTGCTCGGAGTCGACCGGGACGATCTGCCCCGGCTTCGCCCGGGCGGTCACCACCGGGCCGCCGATGATCAGCGACTCCTTGTTGGCCAGGGCGAGCGTGCTGCCCGCCTCCAGCGCGGCCAGCGTCGGGCGCAGGCCCACGGCGCCGGTGACCGCGTTGAGCACCACGTCGCACCCGAGCCCGGCGGCGACCACCGAGGCCTCCTCCCCCGACCCGGAGTACGCCGGCGCGAACTCCGCGACCTGGGCGGCGAAGAGCTCGGGCTGGGCTCCGCCCGCGGTCAGCCCGACGACGCGGAACCGGTCGGGGTGGGCCCGGACCAGGTCGAGCGCCTGGGTGCCGATCGACCCGGTGGACCCGAGGACGACCACGTCACGACGGGCGGGACGGGCGGGACGGACGGGTGCCTGGCCTGCGCCGGAGGTGCTCATCGTCCCATCGTCCCAGCCCCGCGCGGGGGCTCAGTCGTCGCGCTGTCCCCACGGCGCGCCGTACTCGGCGAGCAGGTCGAGGAAGGGCACCGCGTCGAAGGCCTCCGGGCCGAGCACCCCGGCGCCCTGCCAGGCACCGCGGGCCAGCAGCTCGAGCGCGACGACCGGGTTCACCGCGGTCTGCCAGACCACGCACTGGTGGCCGTACTCCCGCATCGACCACGCGTTGTCCACCACCTGGTAGAGGTAGGTCGACCGGGGCCGTCCGTCCTTCCCGGTGCCGGTCACGTGGAGACCGGCACAGGTCTTCCCGGTCATCCGCGGGCCGATCGTGGCCGGGTCCGGCAGGCAGGCGGCGACGACGTCGCGCGGGGAGACCTCGACCCCCTTGACCCGGACCTTGTCGGTGCGGTCCAGGCCGAGGGTGTGGAGGACCTTGAGGATGGTGATGAACTCCTCGCCGAGTCCGTACTTGAAGGTGACCCGTCGGCAGTCCACCCAGCGCGGCATGAGGAGCACCTCCTCGTGCTCGACGTTCACGCACTCGACCGGACCGATGCCGTCGGGGAACTCGAAGACCTCCGGCTCGGAGAACGGCGGGGTGGTGAACCAGCCCCGGTCCTTCTCCCAGACCACGGGCGGGTTGAGGCACTCCTCGATCGTCGTCCACATCGAGAAGGACGGGGCGAAGACCTCCCTCCCCTCGTCGTCGGTGACCACGAGGTTGGCGCCGTCGCGCGTGCCCAGCTCGTCGATCTCGGAGAACAGGTGGTCGGCGGCGTACCGCGCGAACACGTCGGAGAGACCCGGCTCGACCCCGATCCCGACCACCGCGAGGCGACCGGCCTCCGCCCACTGGTCGGCCTGGGCGAACTGCTCGTCGCCCAGCTTGACCCCGGTCCGGGCGTACGGCGCGTCGGGGTGCGGTCGGGAGAGACTCATCGCCATGTCGAGGTAGTCCGCCCCGGCGGCGCGGGCGCCGTCGAACAGCGCCATGGTGAAGACCGGGTCGACCGCGTTCATGACGTGGGTGATGTCGTGCTCCCGGCACAGGGCGACGACCGACTCGGTGTCCGAGGCGTCCACCTGCGCGGCGACGAACCGGCGGTCGGTCGCCGCCGCCCGCTGCGCGCGGGCGAGGTCGAAGTCGGCGACCACCAGCGCGTCGTAGAAGTCGCGGCGCGCGGCGATGGCGGCGAAGGCGCCACCCACCCCACCCGCACCGACCAGCAGGATCCGCATGCTGCTGCTGCTCACGGTCGGCTCACTCTCCGATGTAGGACATGACGTGCTTGATCCGGGTGTAGTCCTCGAAGCCGTACATCGACAGGTCCTTGCCGTAGCCGGAGTGCTTGAACCCGCCGTGCGGCATCTCGGCGACGAAGGGGATGTGGGTGTTGATCCAGACCACCCCGAAGTCCAGCCGCTTCGACATCCGCAGGGCCCGGCTGTGGTCCTTGGTGAACACCGAGGAGGACAGTCCGTACCGGACCCCGTTGGCCCACCGCAGCGCCTCGGCCTCGTCGGCGAACCTCTGCACGGTGATGACCGGGCCGAAGATCTCCTCCTGGACCTGCTCGTCGTCCTGGCGCAGACCGGAGACCACCGTGGGCTCGTAGAAGAAGCCGCGGTCGCCCTGCCGGCGTCCCCCGGTCTCCAGCGTGGCGTGGCCGGGCAGCCGGTCGACCATGCCGGCGACCCGCGCGAGCTGGTCGGCGTTGTTGAGCGGGCCGTACAGCACGTCCTCGTCGGGTCGCCCGGTCCTGGTCCGGCGTGCGGCCTCGGTGAGGGCGGCGACGAACTCGTCGTGGATCCCGGGCCCGGCCAGGACCCGCGTCGCGGCCGTGCAGTCCTGGCCGGCGTTGAAGTAGCCGCCGGTGGTGATCGCCTCGACCGCGGCCTCGAGGTCGGCGTCGTCGAAGACGATGACCGGGGCCTTGCCGCCGAGCTCCAGGTGGACCCGCTTGACCTGGGCGGCGGCGGACCCGGCGACCTCCATGCCGGCGCGCACCGAGCCGGTGATCGCCACCAGCTCCGGCGTGGGGTGCTCGACCATCGCCCGGCCGGTGTCCCGGTCCCCGGTGACCACGTTGAGGACGCCGGGCGGGAGGAACTCCTGGGCCAGCTCGGCGAAGCCGACGGTGGAGGCCGGGGTGGTGTCGGAGGGCTTGAGCACCACGCAGTTCCCGGCTGCCAGCGCCGGGGCGATCTTCCAGATCATCATCATCAGGGGGTAGTTCCACGGCGTCACCTGGGCGACGACGCCGATCGGCTCGCGACGGATCACCGAGGTGTGGTCGCGCAGGTACTCCCCCGAGGAGCGGCCCTCCAGCACCCGGGCCGCGCCGGCGAAGAACCGCAGCTGGTCCACGCACGGCGGCAGCTCCTCCGCAGCGGTCAGCGCCAGCGGCTTGCCGGTGTTCTCGCACTCGAGCTCCACGAAGTCCGCCGCCCGGCGCTCGAGGGCGTCGGCCATCTTGAGCAGGGCGACCTGCCGCTCGGCCGGGGTGGTCTCGCCCCACGTCTCGAAGGCGGTCTCGGCCGCGGTCATCGCCCGGTCCACGTCCTCGGCCCCGGAGGCGGCCGCGGTGGCGTAGACCTCGCCGGTGGAGGGGTTCACCACGTCGTAGGTCCGGCCCGACGCGGCGTCGACGAGCTCGCCGTTCACGAGGTTGCGGAAAGTCTGGTTCATGCCGGGAGCCTAGCCACCGATCCTCCGGTTGGATAGCGGCGGTTCGACGGAATCAGTCGAAACTTCGTCGCCGCACAAAGGATGGTGCCGCAAGCGGCCACCTCAGCGACGGATTCACTTGCAGTCAGGCGGGGCCAGGCCCCAAGATGGGGAGACCGTACGGACAGAGGAGTCACCATGCCGTCCCCTGCGATGGACCACGACCAGTACCAGCACCTGCAGCGCTCCGCCAAGGACCACCTGTGGATGCACTTCACCCGGATGTCGACCTACGAGCACGCCGACGTGCCGGTCATCGTCAGGGGGGAGGGCGCCTACATCTACGACGCCCAGGGCAAGCGCTACCTCGACGGCCTGGCGGGGCTCTTCGTGAGCCAGGTGGGCCACGGCCGTCGCGAGCTCTCCGAGGCCGCCGCGCGGCAGGCCGAGCAGCTCGCGTTCCACCCGCTGTGGTCCTATGCGACCCCCACGGCGATCGAGCTGGCCGAGCGGGTCGCCGGCTACGCCCCCGGCGACCTCAACCGGGTGTTCTTCACCACCGGCGGGGGCGAGGCGGTGGAGTCGGCCTGGAAGCTGGCCAAGCACTACTTCAAGCTCACCGGCAAGCCCACCAAGCACAAGGTGATCTCGCGGTCGATCGCCTACCACGGCACCCCGCAGGGTGCTCTGTCGATCACCGGGATCCCGGGGATGAAGGCGGCCTACGAGCCGCTGGTGCCCTCGACGTTCCGGGTGCCGAACACCAACTTCTACCGCGCCCCCCAGCACGGGGACGACCTGGAGGCGTTCGGACGGTGGGCCGCCGACCGGATCGCCGAGGCGATCGAGTTCGAGGGCCCGGACACGGTCGCGGCGGTCTTCCTCGAGCCGGTGCAGAACTCCGGCGGGTGCTTCCCGCCTCCGCCCGGCTACTTCCAGCGCGTGCGCGAGATCTGCGACGAGTACGACGTGCTGCTGGTCTCCGACGAGGTGATCTGCGCGTTCGGCCGGTTGGGGCACATGTTCGGCGCGGAGCGCTACGGCTACCAGCCCGACATCATCACCTGCGCCAAGGGGCTCACCTCCGGGTACTCCCCCCTGGGCGCGATGATCGCCACCGACCGCCTCATGGAGCCGTTCCTCCACGGCACCGAGACGTTCCTGCACGGCTACACCTTCGGTGGGCACCCGGTCTCCACTGCGGTCGCGCTGGCGAACCTCGACATCTTCGAGAAGGAGAACCTCAACCAGCACGTGCGCGACCACGAGGGTGCGTTCCGGGCGACCCTGGAGAAGCTCACGGACCTGCCGATCGTCGGTGACGTCCGCGGCGACGGCTACTTCTACGGCATCGAGCTGGTCAAGGACAAGACGACCAAGGAGACCTTCGACGACGCCGAGTCCGAGCGCCTGCTGCGCGGGTTCCTGTCCAAGGCGCTCTACGACGCCGGTCTCTACTGCCGTGCCGACGACCGCGGCGACCCGGTGATCCAGCTGTCCCCTCCGCTGATCTGCGACCAGTCGCACTTCGACGAGATGGAGGAGATCCTCCGCAAGGTCCTCTCGGAGGCCTGGGACCTGCTCTGAGCACCGAACCAGCGCCGTGACCCCCCGGGTCACGGCGCTGGTTCTTTCCCACCCACGGGTCAGGCGACCGGGCGCTCCCGGATCCGACGGACGGCGGTGCTGCCGATGACCAGGCCGAGGGCGAGCAGGAACATCACGGTGCCGACCACGTTGATCTGCATCGGGATCCCCTTCTGCGCCGCCCCCCACACGAACATCGGGAAGGTCACCGTCTGACCGGAGTTCAGGTTGGTGATGATGAAGTCGTCGAAGGACAACGAGAAGCTGAGCAGCGCGGCCGAGACGATGCCGGGCAGCACCAGCGGGAAGGTGACCCGCCAGAAGGTGCTCCACTCGTTGGCGTAGAGGTCGGCCGCCGCCTGCTCCAGCCGCGGGTCGAGCCCGGACAGGCGTGCCTTCACGGTGATCACCACGAAGGACAGGCAGAACATCACGTGGGCCACGAAGATGGTCCAGAAGCCGAGCTGGCCGGCGAAGCCGGCGTTGACGAAGAGCGCCAGCAGCGAGGAGCCCAGCACGATCTCGGGCGAGGCCATCGGCAGGAACACCATGAGGTTCGCGGCGCTGCGACCGCGGAACCGGTGCCGGACCATCGCGAAGGCCATCAGGGTCCCCAGCAGGGTCGCCAGCAGGGTCGCCAGCAGCCCGATCTCCAGGCTGGTACGGACCGAGGAGCAGAGCTGGTACGGCTGGCAGACGTCCCTCCAGTTGTCCAGGGTGAACCCCTGGAAGGAGTAGCCGGACCGGCCGACCCGGTCGTTGAACGACATCAGCACGACCACGAAGATCGGCGTGAACATGTAGAGCAGGACCACCAGGGCGAACAGCAGCACGGCGTGCCTGGCCACCCAGTCGCGGGCGCGGGTCATACCAGCTCCTCCGTCCCCGAGGTACGCACGTACAGCAGGACCATGACCACGATGGCGGCCATCAGCGTCACCGACAGCGACGCCGCGACCGGGATGTTGCCGGCCGCGAAGAGGTCCTGGATGTCGTTGCCGATCATCCGGGTGCGCGGGTTGCCCAGCAGCTCGGAGTTGATGTAGTCGCCCGAGGCCGGGATGAACGTCAACAGCGTGCCCGCCACCAGCCCGGGCATGGCCAACGGCAGGGTCACCTTGCGGAAGGTCGTGAAGGGGCCGGCGTACAGGTCGCTGCCGGCCTCCATCAGGCGGGGGTCGACCTTCTCCAGGCTCGCGTAGAGGGGAAGGACCATGAAGGGAAGGAAGTTGTAGGTCAGCCCGGTCACGACCGCGAAGGCGGTGGCCAGCAGGTGGGCGTCGGGAGCCAGCAGGTGGAGGTCCTTGAGCGTGCTGACCAGGAACCCCTGGTCGCTGAGCAGCAGCTTCCACGACAGCGTCCGCACCAGGAAGCTGGTGAAGAACGGGGCGATGACCGCCACCAGCATGAGGTTGCGCCACCGTCCGGCCTTGAACGCGATCGCGTAGGCGAGCGGGAACCCGAGCAGGATGCACGCGACCGTGGCCAGCACGGCGTAGAGGAACGACCGGCCGAGCACCGGGGCGTACTCGCTGATCGCGTCGACGTAGTTGCTCCACGTGCCGGTCTGGTCGTAGCCGCTCAGCAGCGAGCCGCCCGGGTCGTAGAGGCTGCTGCCGAGCAGGGTGACGGTGGGGACGATGAAGAACAGGGTCAGCCAGACGAAGCCGGGCAGGAGCAGGAGGTACCCCGCGAGACCGCGCTTCTGGGCCTCCTCACCGGAGACCACGGGCGTGCTGTCCGGCGCCACCGGCGGCGGGGCGGCTTGGTCGAGGGCACTCATCCGCGGATCACCCCTCCTCGAGGTGGGCGCCGGCAGCGGCGTCCTGGGCTGCGTCGAGGAGGAACGTGTGGTCGGTGAACCAGGTCAGGTCCACGGTGTCCCCGGACCGGAAGGGGCGGCGCTCCCCGGTGTTCTGCTCGAAGGACTGCACCTCCTGGCCCCACGGCATCCGGACGAGGTACTGCGTGCTCACCCCGACGAAGCTCACGTCGGTGACCGTGGCGTCTCCCAGCCGGTTCTGCCCGTCGCGGTGCCCCTCCCCCGGCTGCTGGAGCGTGACCTTCTCCGGGCGTACCCCGACCCACACCTCGCCCTCGACCGCCGCCGCGGAGACCTTGGTCGCGTAGACCTTCTCGCCCTGCACCTCGGTGGTGTAGCTGTCCCCCTCCCGGCTGCGCACCACCCCGGCGAACAGGTTCGACTGGCCCAGGAAGTTGGCCACGAACGTGCTGCGGGGGTGCTCGTAGAGCTCGCCCGGGGCGCCCATCTGCTCGATCCGGCCGGCGTTCATGACCGCGATGGTGTCGGCCATGGTCATGGCCTCCTCCTGGTCGTGGGTCACGTGCACGAAGGTGATCCCGACCTCGGTCTGGATCCGCTTGAGCTCGATCTGCATCGCCCGGCGCAGCTTGAGGTCCAGGGCGCCGAGCGGCTCGTCGAGGAGCAGCACCTGGGGACGGTTGATCAGCGCACGCGCCAGCGCCACCCGCTGCTGCTGGCCGCCGCTGAGCTGGGCGGGTCGGCGCTGGGCGTACTGCTGGAGCTCGACCAGCTCGAGCATCTCGCCGACCTGCTTCTTCACCTCCTTCTTGCCCTGCCTGCGCAGGCCGAAGGCGACGTTCTCGAAGATCGTCAGGTGCGGGAAGAGCGCGTAGCTCTGGAAGACCGTGTTCACCGGCCGCTTGTACGGCTTGAGGTGGCTGATGTCCTGGTCGCCGAGCGCGATGGTTCCCTCGGTGGGCGTCTCGAGACCGGCGACCATGCGCAGCGTCGTCGTCTTGCCGCAGCCGGAGGCCCCGAGCAGGGCGAAGAAGGCGTTCTCCGGGATGGTCAGGGTCAGGTCGTCCACCGCGGTGAAGGCGCCGAAGCGCTTGGTCACGTTGGTGATCTGCAGGTCACTACCGGGCATGTCAGGCTCCCACTGCGCGTGAGAAGTCAGTGTCGTACTGCTTCTGCTGGATCTCGTCGAGCGGCATGAACTGGAACGCCGAGGACAGGAACTCCTCGTCGGGGAAGATGAGCGGGTTGTCGACGAGGCTCTTGTCGATCTTGGTCATCGCCTCGCGGGCCCCCTCGACCGGACAGATGTAGTTGACCCAGGCGGCAAGGGTCGCGGCGTTGACCGGGTCGTAGTAGAAGTTCATCAGCGCCTCGGCGTTCGCCTTGTGCGTGGCCCGGTTCGGCACGAGCATGTTGTCCGACCAGAGGGCGAGCCCCTCCTCGGGGACCACGAACTTGATGTCGGGGTTGTCGTACTGCATGAGGATCACGTCGCCTGACCAGGCCTCGCAGGCGAGCAGGTCCCCGTTGTTGAGGTCGTCGGTGTAGTCGTTGCCGGTGAACCGCCGGATCTGCCCGTTCTGCACGTACGTCTCGAGCTTGTCGATCGCCTGACCCCACTCGTCGGCCGTGAACTGCTCGGGGTTCGCGCCGGCGAGCTTGAGCATGAACCCCATCGTGTCGCGCATCTCGGTGAGCAGGCTGACCCTGCCCTTGAGCTCCTTGCTCGTCATGAGCTCCTCGAAGGACCCGACCTTGCCGGTGTACTTCGCGTTGTAGGCGATGCCGGTCAGGCCGGTCTGCCACGGCACGCTGTAGTCGCGGTTCGGGTCCCACTCGGGCCCCCTGAGGTCTGCCCGCAGATTCTTGTCGACGTTGGGGATGTTCGCGTGGTCGAGCTTCTGCAGCCAGCCGAGGTTCACGCAGCGGGCCGCCTGCCAGTCGGTGAAGACGATGATGTCGCGACCGATCGGCTGGCAGTCGCCCATCTGGTTGACGATCTTGGCGAAGAACTCGTTGTTGTCGTTGATGTCGGCGTTGTACCGGACGGTGATCCCGGTCTGCTTCTCGAACTTCTCCAGGGACGGGATGTGCTTGCCCTTGACGTCGATGTACTCCGGCCAGTTGCTGAAGAACAGCCGCTTGTCGGTCGCCGAGTCGTCGGTGGAGGGGCAGGAGGCCGGGGTCTGCTTGGCGCCTGCGATGCCGCAGGAGGACAGGAGCCCGGGCAGCCCGACCCCGAGCCCCGCCGCGGCGCCGCTGCGGAGCAGGGTGCGCCGGTTCAGGGGCGGCGGGGGACCGCCGTCCAGGATGCGTCGCGGGAGCGACATCTCGGATCTCCCTCGGATGGTGGGATCAGATGGATGGGCAGGATCTTCCCATGATCGGTTCCCTCCGACAAGGGAATCCGTGGCCATCCTCTGTAAATTCCACGGAATCCATCGAAACCGTCACATCAACCCTTTGACGTCCTCCGTCGCTGCTGCCAAGATCAACAGCGTGACCAGACCCTCGGGCCGGAGCGACCGTCCCCGCGCCGCTCTCGACGACGTGTCCAAGGCGATCATCGAGCAGCTCCAGCAGGACGGGCGTCGCTCGTACGCCGCGATCGGCAAGGTCGTAGGACTGTCCGAGGCCGCCGTGCGGCAGCGGGTCCAGCGCCTCATCGACCACGGGGTCATGCAGGTGGTCGCAGTGACCGACCCGCTCGAGCTCGGCTTCAGCCGCCAGGCGATGATCGGCGTCCGCGCCACCGGCGACCTCGAACCGGTCGCCGACGCGCTGGTGGAGATGGAGGAGGTCGACTACGTCGTGATCGCCGCCGGGTCGTTCGACATCCTCGTCGAGGTCGTCGCCGAGAGCGACGAGCACCTCCTGGAGATCGTCTCCAAGCGCATCCGCGCCATCCCCCAGGTCCTGAGCACCGAGACGTTCGTCTACCTCAAGCTGCGCAAGCAGACCTACTCCTGGGGCGTCCGCTGAGCCAGGCCCCGACCTCCGCCGGAACGGGCTACCGCGGGCTCTCCCTGTGGCACGACACGGCCGACGACGCCTGGGTGCCGCGGCCCAGCCTCCCCGGCGACCTCCAGTGCGACGTGGCCGTGGTGGGGGCCGGTTTCACCGGCCTCTGGACGGCGTACTACCTGCTCCGCGCCGACCCGACGCTGCGGGTCCACGTGCTGGAGGCCGAGACCGCGGGCTTCGGTGCCTCGGGACGCAACGGCGGCTGGTGCAGCGCCCTGTTCCCCCTGTCCCCGGCCCGGCTGGCCCGCCTGCCCGGCTCCTCGCGCCAGGCCGCTCTCGCCCAGCACCAGGCGATGCGGGCCAGCATCGACGAGGTCGAGGCCGCGGCGCGGACCGAGGGCATCGACGCCCACCTCGTCCGCGGCGGCACGGTCGCGGTGGCCCGCTCCGCGGTGCAGCTGGACCGGGCGCGGCGCGAGGTCGAGAACGCCAGGGCCTGGGGCCGGAGGCCCGACCAGCTCCGCCTGCTCGACCGGTCCGAGACCGCGGCCCTGGTCGGCGTGCCCGACGCGGTCGGCGCCACCTTCACCCCGGACTGCGCGGCCCTGCACCCGGCCCGGCTCGCCCGCGGCCTGGCCCGCGCCGTCGAGCGGCACGGCGGCACCCTGCACGAGCGCACCCGGGTCACCGCCCTGGCCCCCCACACGGTGCGGACCATGCACGGGTCGGTGCACGCCGACGTGGTGGTCCGGGCGACGGAGGGCTGGACGCCGACCCTGCCGGGCCACCGGCGCACGGTGGCGCCGGTCTACTCCCTCGTGGTCGCCACCGAGCCGTTGTCGGCCGCGACGTGGAAGGAGATCGGCCTGGCGGGCCGACCCACGTTCACCGAGCACCGCCACCTCGTCGTCTACGGCCAGCGAACCGCCGACGGCCGGCTGGTCTTCGGGGGCCGCGGGGCGCCGTACCACTTCGGCTCCTCGGTGCTGCCCCGGCACGACCACGACCCCGACGTGTGGTCCGGGCTGCGCTCCAGCCTCCGGGAGCTGTTCCCGGTGCTGCGCGACGTCCGGTTCACCCACGCCTGGGGCGGACCCCTGGGTATCCCCCGGGACTGGTGCGCCTCGGTGGGGCTGGACCGGGCCAGCGGGCTCGCCTGGGCCGGCGGCTACGTCGGGGACGGGGTGAGCACCTCGAACCTCGCCGGCCGGACCCTGCGCGACCTGGTCCTCGGGCGGGACTCCGGGCTGACCGCGCTTCCGTGGGCCCGACACCGCTCCCGGCGCTGGGAGCCCGAGCCGCTTCGCTGGCTCGGGGTGAACGCCGGACTCCGGGCGATGACGCTCGCCGACCGGGAGGAGCGCTGGACCGGGCGGGAGAGCCGGGTGGCCCGGGCGATGGCTCCCCTGCTCGGCCACTGACCCCTCACTCGCGCAGCAGCACCGGCCGCAGGGTCTCCAGGACCCCCGCGTCCTCGATCGTCGAGGGCACCACGGCAGCCTTGCCGTCGGCGATCTCCCGCATCGTCTTGCGCAGGACCTTCCCCGACCGGGTCTTGGGCAGCCCCCCGACGACGGTCACCTCCTTGAACGCGGCCACGGGGCCGATCTCGTCGCGCACCCTGGCCACCAGCTCGCGGCCGATCTCCTCGGGGTCCTGCTCGACACCGGCCTTGAGCACCACGAACCCACGGGGCACCTGCCCCTTCAGGGCGTCGGCGACCCCGATCACCGCGCACTCGGCCACCGCGGGATGAGCGGCGATCACCGCCTCCATCGAGCCAGTCGAGAGCCGGTGACCGGCGACGTTGATGATGTCGTCGGTGCGGCCCATGACGAACACGTAGCCGTCCTCGTCGACGAACCCCCCGTCGCCGGAGACGTAGTAGCCGGCGTACGTGGACAGGTAGGAGCTGACGTACCGTTCGTCGTCGCCCCACAGCGTCGGCAGGGTCCCCGGCGGCAGCGGCAGGCGCAGGCAGATGGCGCCCTCCTGGCCCGGCCCCACCCGGTGACCGTCGGCGCCCAGGACCTGCACGTCGTAGCCGGGCACGGGGACCGACGGGGAACCGGCCTTGATCGGCATCGGCTCCAGCCCCCTGAGGTTGGCCGCGATCGGCCACCCGGTCTCGGTCTGCCACCAGTTGTCGACGACGGGGACGCCGAGGGTCCGGCCGGCCCACGTGTAGGTGTCCGGGTCGAGCCGTTCCCCGGCGAGGAACAGCGTGCGCAGCGAGCTGAGGTCGTGGTCGCCCATGAGCGACCCGGACGGGTCCTCCTTCTTGATCGCCCGGATCGCGGTCGGGGCCGTGAACACCGCTTCGGCGCGATGCTCGGCCACCACCCTCCAGAACGCTCCGGCGTCGGGGGTGCCGACCGGTTTGCCCTCGTAGAGCACGGTGGTGGCCCCGCAGATGAGCGGCGCGTAGACGATGTAGGAGTGCCCGACCACCCAGCCCACGTCCGAGGCGGTGAACCAGACCTGCCCCGCGTGGATGTCGTAGATGTGCGGGAGCGACCACGCCATCGCGACCGCGTGGCCGCCGTTGTCGCGGACGATCCCCTTCGGTCGCCCGGTCGTCCCCGAGGTGTAGAGGATGTAGAGCGGGTCGGTGGCAGCCACCTCCACGCACGGGGCCGGGGAGGTCGCCCCCGCCCGCATGACCACGTCCCAGTCCACGTCGCGTCCCTCGGTCATCGACGCCTCCGCCTGGGGCCGCTGCTTGACGACCACGGCCGCAGGCGCGTGCTCGGCCTGCTCCAGGGCGCGGTCGAGCAGGGGCTTGTACTCCACCACCCGGGTCGGCTCCACGCCGCACGACGCGGCCACCACCACCGTGGGCTTGGCGTCGTCGATGCGCACGGCGAGCTCGTGGGCCGCGAACCCGCCGAAGACCACCGAGTGCACCGCGCCGATCCGGGCACAGGCGAGCATCGCCACGACCGCCTCGGGGATCATCGGCATGTAGATGACCACCCGGTCCCCCGGCTCGACGCCGAACCCGCGCAGCACTCCGCCGAACGCCGCCACCTCGGCCAGGAGCTCGGCGTAGGTGAACCTCCGACGGGTGCCCGTGACCGGGCTGTCGTGGATCAGCGCCGGCTGGTCTGCCCTGCCGTTGACCACGTGCCGGTCCAGGGCGTTGTAGCAGGTGTTCAGGGTGCCGTCGGGGAACCAGCGGTAGAAGGGGGGACTCGAGTCGTCGAGCACCGTGCGGGGCCGCTTGAACCAGTCGACGAGGCCGGCCTGCTCACCCCAGAACCCCGCCGGGTCCTCGATGCTGCGCGTGTACACCTCTCGGTAGGTCGTCATGGGCCCATCCTGGCGCGCCCGTGTGTGGGACACCACAGGGCCGCGTCCGGGTGCGCCGACCTGGCCGCCGGTCGCGACGAGCGGTCAGACCAGCCCGTTGCCCGCGGTCGGCTGCGGCTGCTCCCGGTCACGCAGCCAGTGCTGGAAGAACGCCGCCAGGTCGCGGCCACTGACCCGCTCGGCGAGGCCGATGAAGTCCTCGGTGGTCCCGCCGCCCCCGCCGTGCTCGACGACCCAGGTGCGCAGGATCTCCTCGAGGGTGCCCGGCGCGTGGTCGTCGACCACCGTCCGCAGCGCCGCCAGGGTCATCGCGCCGCGGGTGTAGACCTCCTCGCCGAAGATGCGACCCGGACCGGGGTCGGTCAGGGAGAGCTCCCAGAACGCGGGGTCCGCGGCGGCGTACTCCGTGGCCAGCTCCTGCGCCGTGGTCCGCCCGCCGTTGTCCTCGGCGTAGAGCCACTCGGCGTACGTCGCGAAGCCCTCGTTGAGCCAGATGTCGGCCCAGCGCGTCAGCGCCACGTCGTTGCCGAACCACTGGTGGGCCTGCTCGTGGACGATCAGCGCGGGGTCGAGCGAGAACCCCTGGGACGGGTAGACCGGACGGGACTGGGTCTCCAGCGCGTACCCCACCGGCAGCGCGGTCACCACGCCCCCCGTGGACGCGAACGGGTAGTCGCCGAAGCGGCCGGCGAGCCAGTCGACGACGTCCGGGGTCTGGTGCAGCAGGGCGCGCCACCGCTGGGCCAGGTGGTCGCTGACCCGTTCGGAGACGGCGTAGGTGTAGGGCAGGCCGGAGGACGTGGTCCCCCGCTCGAGCGCGAACCGGCCCGCGGCGAAGAAGGCGAGATAGGTGACCATCGGCTCGGTCATCTCCCAGTGCCAGGTGCGCCACCCGTGGTCCGACCGGCGGCTCTCGAGCTCGCCGTTGCTCACCGCCTGGAAGCCGCGCGGCACGCGGAGGGAGATGTCGTAGGTCGCCTTGTCCGCCGGCGTCTCGTTGGCCGGGAACCACCACGGGGCGTTCTGCGGCTCCCCGATCGCCACGGTCTCGCCGCGGGTGTGGAAGAACACGTCGCTGTTGGGCCGGATGCCGTCGAGGCGCACCGAGGCCGGGGACCCGTGGTAGCGGACCCGGACCCGGAACGCGCGTCCCGCGGCCACGGGCCTGGCCGGGACCACACGCAGCTCGTGGGGGTCGGGCGCCGAGGACGTCGCCGGGCGGCCGTCCACGCGCACCGCGTCGGCGGCCAGCACCAGGTCGAGGTGGAGGCTCGTCAGCCGCCTGGTCGCCCGGGCGCGGACGACGGTGACGCCCTCGAGCCGGTCGGTGTCGGGGTCGTAGGTGATCTCGATCCGGTAGTGCCGGACGTCGTACCCCCCGTTGCCGTCGAGGGGGAAGTACGGGTCGCCGCCGCCGGTCGAGCCGGTCGAGCCGGTCGAGCCGGCCGAGCCAGCAGCACGGGCAGGAGGGGCCGCCGGGGCGGCGAGGAGAGGCGCTGCCGTTGCCGTTCCTCCGGTCGGGGCGGCACCCAGGAGCGTCCCGGCCAGGGCGGCGACGAGCGCGAGGGCGGTGAGCGCAGGGCGGCGGGTCACAGGGGTTCTCCAGAAAAGCGGTTGCGGGGCGGCCGAGGTCTCGACGACGCTACGGGAAGGTCGGCGTCGCCGACGGTGGAACGCCAGAGAAGGAGGGACCTGATGACTGCTGCACACCTGCCCGTGCCCTCATCCCTCTCTCCCCGACGGAGTCCCCGCTGTGACCGATCCCCGGACTGCACCCGCAGCCGCTGCTGAACCCCTCGCCTCCCGATTCACCCTCTCCTACCAAGCGCCCGCGGAGCTGGCCGAGCACCAGCGGTGGAGCACCTACCTCGAGGTCGACCCGCTGTGCCGCGGGCCCCGGCCGGCGCCTGCCTGGGTCTGCCAGGACAGCGCTGCCGTGGACACCGAGCTCGGCGTCCTGAAGACCGGGAAGGAGGCCGACGTCTTCCTGCTGGAACGGGCCGTGCCCGGCACCCCCGGGGCGGTCCTGGCCGCCAAGCGCTACCGGTCCGAGGAGCACCGCACCTTCCACCGCAGCGACGCCTACACCGAGGGTCGGCGCACGCGCAGCTCCCGGGACACCCGGGCGGTGGCCAAGAAGACCCGCTTCGGCCGGTCGGTGGCCGCGGGCCAGTGGGCGATGGCCGAGTTCGACGCCCTGAGCCGGTTCTGGAGCGCCGGCGTGCCGGTGCCCTACCCCGTGCAGGTGGACGGGACCGAGATCCTCATGGAGCTCGTGACCACCCCCGACGGTCGGCCGGCCCCGCGGCTGGCCGGGACCCGACCGGAGCCGGCTCTGCTCCGGTCCTACTTCGACCAGCTGGTCGAGGCGATGTCGGGGCTGGCCAGGCAGGGGCTCGCCCACGGCGACCTGTCGCCGTACAACGTGCTCGCGGCCGGGGAGCGGGTCGTGGTCATCGACCTCCCCCAGGTCGTCGACCTGGTCGCCAACCCGGTAGGACCGGAGTTCCTGCTCCGCGACTGCACCAACGTGTGCTCGTGGTTCCGCCGGCGGGGCCTGGAGGTGGACGAGCATGCGCTGTTCGCCGAGGTGGTCGCTCAGGCCTGGTAGCGCCTCCGGCACGCCGACCTCGGCGAGAACCGCGGGGATCCCGGTCGTCCGGGCGATACTGGACCGCACAGCGCCTGGGGGGCGCCGACGATGACCTTGACCACATGGGCGTGGCTGATCGACACCTGGGTGGAGGAATGGGACATATTCACCGAGTGACACCTGATCTCGCGCACGGTGCCCTGCCCGCACCCGGGCGGCCGCCCTCGCGACCCCCCTCGGCCCCCCCGACCCACCCGGTGTCGCGGCGCGCCGTGCTCCGGTCCGGGGCCGCGATCAGCGGCACCGGTCTGGTCACCGGGACCGCGCACGGTCTCGCCGTCCCGAGCGCCTGGGCCACCCCGCTCGACCCGGCGGACCTGACCACCTTGCGGTCGCGGCTGGTCAAGGGCGACCCCAACTCCCGGGGCTTCGCCAAGGTCGCGGTCGACGACGGGGAGCGGCACCGCGTCCGCACCACGCTCGGCATCGCCGCCCGGCCCGGCCGGGCCCGCCGCCGGCGTGCGCTGGCGTCGTTCGTGCAGCTCTCCGACGTGCACATCCAGGACTCCCAGAGCCCGCTGCGGGTGGAGTTCCTCGACCGGTTCAGCGACGGCTACGACGGGAACGACCCGGAGGCCGGGTTCGCGGCCACCGCGCACCGGCCGCAGGAGATCGTGACCGCGCAGGTCGCGGAGAGCATGATCCGGGCGATCAACCGGATCGGGGCCGGCCCCGTCACCGGAGCGCGGTTCGCCTTCGCGATCCAGACCGGGGACAACACGGACACCTGCCAGCGCAACGAGGTCCGCCGCTACATCGACCTGCTCGACGGCCGCCGGATCGTGCCGGACTCCGGCGACCTCTCCCGGTGGGAGGGGGTCGCGGACGGCCGGGCCGCGTCGTACGACCGGAAGTACTGGCACCCGGAGGGCGCCCCCGCGGGACGGTCGAGGGACCTGCCCCACGAGCTGTTCGGCTTCCCGAAGGTCCCGGGTCTGCTCGCCGCCGCACGCCGGCCCTTCCGCGCGCACGGGCTCGACATCCCCTGGTACGCCGTGTTCGGGAACCACGACACCCTCGTCCAGGGCGGCTTCAAGCCGGAGATCCAGCACCTCCGCCCGGTGGCCACGGGCAACCTGAAGCTGGTGACCCCTCCGCGGGGCATGGGCAAGGACGACCTCCTCGCCGCGATCAAGAGCGACTTCGCCGCGTTCCTGAGGACGCACCGCGACACCGCGGCCGTCCGGCAGGTCACCCCGGACGAGGACCGCCGGATGCTGACCCGCAAGCAGGTCGTCGAGGAGCACTTCCGCACCGCCGGCCTTCCGCTCGGCCACGGGTTCACGCAGCGCAACCGGGACGACGGCACGGCGTACTACACCTTCACCGAGGGACGGGTCCGGTTCATCGTGCTCGACACGTGCAACCCCAACGGCGGTTCGCGGGGCTCGATCGACGAGGCCCAGATGGCCTGGCTCTCCGACAAGCTCGACCGCTCCCACGACTACGCCGTGATCGTGGCCAGCCACCACAACCTGCGCACGATGACCGGGCGACGCCGCGGAGAGACCTCGCCCGGCAAGCGGGTGCTCGGCCCCCGCATCGCCCGGCTGCTGCTCAAGCACCACAACGTGATCGCCTGGCTCAACGGCCACAGCCACACCAACGAGGTCCGCGCCCTCCACCGCTCGGGGTCCGACGGCGGCCTGTGGGAGATCAACACCGCCTCGCACATCGACTGGCCCCAGCAGGCCCGGCTGATCGAGGTGACCGACAACCGCGACGGCACGCTGTCGATCTTCACCACGATGGTCGACCACGTGGCCAAGCCGTCCTACGAACGCAGGACCGACACGGTCCTCCAGCTGGCCAGCCTGGGCCGCGAGCTCGCGGTCAACGACTGGCAGTCGCTCCCGCACGCGCAGGAGGGCCGACGCAAGGACCGCAACGTCGAGCTGCTGGTCCGCGCTCCCCGCGCCCTGCGCTGAGGCGGCCGCACCCGGTGGCCCCGGTCCCCTCAGTCGTCGTGCGCGGCGAGCTGGCCGCAGGCGCCGTCGATCTCCTGGCCCCGGGTGTCGCGGACCGTGGTCGGCACGCCCTTGGCCTCGAGCCGCCGCACGAACTCGCGCTCGTCCTCCCGACGCGACGCCGTCCACTTGGAGCCCGGCGTCGGGTTCATCGGGATCAGGTTGACGTGCACCCAGCCCCAGTCCCCGTAGGCGCTCAGCACATCGGCGAGCAGGTCAGCCCGCCAGGCCTGGTCGTTGATGTCCTTGATGAGGATGTACTCGATGGAGACGCGCCGCTTGGTCCGCTCGGCGTACCGCCAGGCGGCGTCGACGACCTCGGCGACCTTCCACCGGGTGTTGATCGGGACCAGCTCGTCGCGCAGCTCGTCGTCGGGGGCGTGCAGCGACAGCGCGAGGGTGACCGGGATGCCCTCCTCGGTCAGCTGCTCGATCCTGGGGACCAGGCCCACCGTCGACAGCGTGATCCCGCGGGCCGACATGCCGAGCCCGTCAGGGGTGCGGTCGGTCAGGCGCCGGATCGCGCCCATCACCGCCTTGTAGTTGGCCATCGGCTCGCCCATGCCCATGAACACCACGTTGGAGACCCGTCCGGGACCACCGGGGACCTCGCCACGGGCCAGCGAGCGTGCCCCGGCGACCACCTGCTCCACGATCTCGGCGGTCGACATGTTGCGCTGGAGGCCCCCCTGACCGGTGGCGCAGAACGGGCAGGCCATGCCGCAGCCCGCCTGGGAGGAGACGCACATGGTGACCCGGTCCGGATAGCGCATGAGCACCGACTCGACGAGCGCACCGTCGAACAGCCTCCAGAGCGTCTTGCGCGTGGTGCCCTTGTCGGCCTCCAGGGTCCGGAGCGGGGTCATCAGCTCAGGCAGCAGCCCGGCGACGAGCTGGTCACGGGTCTCGGCCGGCAGGTCGGTCATCTGGGCCGGGTCGTCGACCAGGCGGGAGAAGTAGTGCGTGGAGAGCTGTCGGGCCCGGAACGCGGGCAGGCCGAGACCGGTGACCAGCTCCTTGCGCTCGACCTGGGAGAGGTCGGCGAGATGGCGGGGCGGCTTGCGACGGCCGCGGGGCTCGTCGAAGACCAGGGGAAGGGTGCGGGGCGAGGCGTCAGACATGAGGGGCCCAGTCTCCCACCCCGTGGGTGACGAACGGAACCGGCGTCACAAGCCGGGGTGCGGACTGACTTCGACGAGGTAGTACAGCAGCAGCCAGGTCGGCGCCACCGTGGCCAGCAGGGAGTCGAGCCGGTCCATCAGCCCGCCGTGGCCCGGGATGATGTGCGACATGTCCTTGATGCCGAGGTCGCGCTTGATCACCGACTCGCACAGGTCCCCCAGGGTCGCGCTGACCACGGCGACCGCACCCAGGACGACGCCGACCCACCAGGCTCCGTCGAGGAGGTGGACCACGGTGAGCCAGCCCACCAGCATGCACGACAGCGCGGACCCGGCGAACCCCTCCCAGGACTTCTTCGGGGAGATCACCGGGGCCATCGGGTGCCGGCCGAGGGTGACGCCGGCGGCGTACCCGCCGATGTCGGAGGCGATGGTCACCAGGATGAAGGTGAGGACCCGCCACACCCCGTCCTCGGAGCGGATCAGCAGGACCACGAACCCGGCCAGGAACGGCAGGTACGTCGCGGTGAAAACGCTGGCCGTGGCGTCGCGGACGAACCCCTCGACGCCGGTGCGGAGCCGCCACAGCATCACCGCCAGCGCGGTGACCGCGAGCCCGGTGGCCAGGGGCGGCGCTCCCCCGAACCAGGCCCCGAACAGCATCACCAGGGCGCCGACGAGGAGCGGCTCGTAGGCGAGCACGATGCCCTGGTTGGCCATCGCCCCGCGCAGCTCCCAGATCCCCACGCAGATCGCCGCTGCCACCAGGACCACGAAGGGGAAGCCGTCCAGGGTCGCCAGGCACACGCCGATGGCGACCAGCAGGACCACCGCGGACACGATCGCGGCGGGGAGGTCACGGCCGGCGCGGCTGGTCCGGGGCGCGGGAGGTGGGGTCATGTCGTCGAGGCGTCGTCGGTGCTCAGACCTCGAGCAGCTCGGACTCCTTGTGCTTGAGCAGGTCGTCGATGGCGTCGGTGTGCTTCTTGGTGATCGCGTCGAGCCGCTTCTCCGCGCCGGTGACGTCGTCCTTGCCGACCTCGCCGTCCTTCTCGAGCTTGTCGAGGGCCTGCTTGGCGTTGCGACGGATGTTGCGGACCGACACCTTGCCGTCCTCGGCCTTGGTCTTGGCGACCTTGATGTAGTCCTTGCGGCGCTCCTCGGTCAGCTCGGGAAGCACGACGCGGATGGTGCGGCCGTCGTCGGTGGGGTTCACACCGAGGTCGGAGTCGCGGATGGCCTTCTCGATCGCGCCCATCGCACCCTGGTCGAACGGGCTGATGATGATCACCCGGGCCTCCGGGACGGTGAACGACGCCAGCTGCTGCAGCGGGGTCGGGCTGCCGTAGTAGTCGGCGTTGATCTTGTGGAACATCGACGGGTGGGCACGGCCGGTGCGGATGGCCGCGAAGTCCTCACGGGTGACCGCGACGGCCTTGTCCATCTTCTGCTCGGCGTCCTTGAGGGTCTGGTTGATCACGGTTGCTCCTTGGTCTTCGTGCAGTGGGGGATGGGCCGGCCGCGGCTCAGACGTCGCGCGTGATCGTCGTGCCGATCTTCTCACCCGCCACGACGCGGGCGATGTTCCCGTGCTCGGACAGGTTGAAGACGATCATGTCGATGTCGTTGTCGCGGCACAGGCTGATCGAGGTGGCGTCGGCGACCTGGAGGCCCCGGGTGAGGAACTCGTCGTAGGAGAGCTGGTCGAACTTGACCGCGCTGGGGTCCTTCTTCGGGTCGGCGTCGTACACGCCGTCCACGCCCTGCTTGCCCATGAGGATGACCTCGGCGCCTACCTCGAGAGCCCGCTGGGCGGCCACGGTGTCGGTGGAGAAGTAGGGCATGCCGGCACCGGCGCCGAAGATGACGACCCGGCCCTTCTCGAGGTGCCGGACCGCGCGGCGCGGAATGTAGGGCTCGGCCACCTGGCCCATCGCGATCGCGGTCTGCACACGGGTGCCGATGCCCTGCTTCTCCATGAAGTCCTGGAGGGCGAGGCAGTTCATCACGGTGCCGAGCATGCCCATGTAGTCGGCGCGGGCCCGCTCCATGCCGCGCTGCTGGAGCTCGGCTCCGCGGAAGAAGTTGCCGCCGCCCACGACGATCGCGACCTGGGTGCCGGCCCGGACCACCTCGGCGATCTCCTCGGCGATGGCGCTGACCACGTTGGGGTCGACCCCTACCCGGCCGCCGCCGAACACCTCGCCGGACAGCTTCAGAAGAACTCGCTCGTAACCAGACACCTCGGACATCCTGTCTTCTCGTCGCTGCCGTTCCCGTCCGCCGCGCTCGTGCGTGCCGGACATGACCGGAGGCCGGCCGGTGGGGGTCGTGACACCCTCCACCAACCGGCCTCCTCTGGTCTCACTCCTGGGTGAAGCCTAGTGGACGTGGCCTCGCGGTCAGGCCCCCACCTCGAAGCGGGCGAAGCGGGTGACCGTGACGCCCGCAGCGTCCAGGACGGCCTTGACCGACTTCTTGTTCTCGGTCACCGACGGCTGGTCGAGGAGGGCGACCTCCTTGAAGAAGCCGTTGAGCCGGCCCTCGACGATCTTGGAGAGCGCCCCCTCGGGCTTGCCCTCCTCGCGCGCGGTGGCCTCGGCGATCTCGCGCTCCTTGGCCACCAGGTCCTCGGGGACCTCGTCCCGGGAGACGTACGTCGGGCGCATGGCCGCGACCTGCATGGCCGCGTCGCGGGCAGCCTTCTCGTCGTCGCCGGTGTACTCCACGAGCACGCCGACGGCCGGCGGGAGGTCGGCCGCGCGCCGGTGCAGGTAGACCACGGTGGCGCCCTCGAAGTAGGCCACCCGGCCGAGCTCGATCTTCTCGCCGATCTTGACCGCGAGGTCCTCGACCGTGGCGCCGACCGTGGTGTCCCCGAGCGGGGCCGCCTTCAGCGCGTCGGCGTCGGCGGCCCGCGCCGCGTCGGCCGCGTCCGCGATCCGCTGGGCAGTGGCGACGAACTCCTCGTTCTTCGCCACGAAGTCGGTCTCGGAGTTGAGCTCGACCAGCGCGCCGCCGGAGGTCGCGACGAGGCCGGAGGTGGCCTCGCGCTCGGCTCCCCGCTTGGCGGCCTTGGCCTGGCCCTTCACGCGCAGCAGCTCGACCGCCTTGTCGAAGTCGCCCTCGACCTCGGTGAGCGCCTTCTTGGCGTCCATCATGCCCGCGCCGGTCAGGTCGCGGAGCTTCTTCACATCAGTGGCAGTGATCGCCATGGGGGTAGGTCTCTCCTCGTCAGGGGTGGGTGCGGACTCAGGCCTGAGCGTCGGCCGGAGCCGACTCGGCGGGGACCTCGGACGCAGCCTCGGCGGGAGCCTCAGCCGGCGCCTCGGACGCAGCCTCGGCCGGGGCCTCGGTCGCAGCGTCGGACGCAGCCTCGGTCGGGGCCTCGGTCGCAGCGTCGGTCGCAGCGTCGGTCGCGGCCTCGGCCGGGGCGTCGGTCGCAGCCGCGGCCGGGGCCTCGGTCTGGCCGCCGAGCAGCTCGCGCTCCCACTCGGGCAGGGGCTCCTCGGCGCCGAGCTCGGTACCGGTCTCCGCCTCGGCTGCGCGACCACCGGAGCGGGCCATCAGGCCGTCGGCGACCGCGTCGGCCACGACGCGGGTCAGCAGCGAGACGGCGCGGATCGCGTCGTCGTTGCCGGGGATCGGGAAGTCGACCTCGTCGGGGTCGCAGTTGGAGTCGAGGATGCCGATGATCGGGATCCGCAGCTTGCGGGCCTCCTCGACGGCCAGGTGCTCCTTGTTGGTGTCCACGATCCACACCGCGGAGGGCGTGCGGGTCATGTCCCGGATGCCACCGAGGGTCTTGTCGAGCTTGATCTGCTCCCGCCTCATGTGCAGGAGCTCCTTCTTGGTGCGCCCGCTGCCCGCGACGTTGTCGAAGTCGACCTCGTCGAGCTCCTTGAGCCGGTTGATCCGCTGGTGCACGGTCTGGAAGTTGGTGAGCATGCCGCCCAGCCAGCGCTGGTTCACGTAGGGCATCCCGACGCGGGTGGCCTGCTCGGCGATCGACTCCTGGGCCTGCTTCTTGGTGCCCACGAACATCACGGTGCCGCCCTTGGCGACGGTCTCCTTCACGAACGCGTAGGCGCGGTCGATGTAGGCGAGCGACTGCTGCAGGTCGATGATGTAGATGCCGTTGCGCTCGGTCATGATGAAGCGCTTCATCTTGGGGTTCCAGCGACGGGTCTGGTGCCCGAAGTGGACGCCGCTCTCGAGGAGCTGGCGCATGGTGACGACGGCCATGGCCTTCGACTCCCTTTCGTGTGGACGCCTGCACGCTGCGCGGCCCCCCGCGCGGAGCGCGGCTGGCTCGGAGCACCGTGAACGGCGTCAGTCCGGTTTGTCGCAGACCGCGGGGTCGTGGTCTGCCCTGACGCCCGGCAGGAGCCCGACCTGGCCACCCGAACAAGTCGGGAGGACGGGACCGAGGGCTCCGCCCGCGGGCCGGACCCGGAGGTCTGGCACTGTGCGGTTGGACGGGCGTGCGATAGTCGACCCGCTCACGCGAGTCGCCACCGGCCATCGTAGTCCACGGCGGGGCGTGCTGCGAACCGAGGCCGCTGCGGGCACCCAGGAGCCGCCGGCCGGACCTCTCCCCGGTCCCCGGCCCGGCCCTACCCCGGGCAGGGGCGCGGCAGCACGCTGGTCCGGTGCCGTCCTCGTCCCGACCGCTCCCGGTCGTCCTCCTGCTCACCCTGCTGGCAGCAGCGCCTCCCTGCGCCGCCGCGCGGCCAGCCGAGCCCGTGTCGCGCGGCCCCGCCCTTCTCGTCGTCGTCCCGGTCACCCCCCGAGCACCGAGCCCGGCGCCCGCCGAGGGCGTGTGGCCGCTCACCCCGCGGCCCGAGGTGCTGCGTGGCTTCGACCCTCCCGAGGTGCGCTGGGGAAGCGGGCACCGCGGGGTGGACCTGGCCGGCCGGCCCGGCCAGACCGTGCGGACCTCCCTGGCCGGGCGCGTGTCGTACGCCGGGCTGGTCGCCGGACGGTGGGTGGTCTCGGTCGACCACGGGGGTCGACGGACGACGTACCAGCCCGTGCTGCCCACGGTGGCGCTGGGCGACCCGGTGGCCGCGGGCGCTCCGCTGGGGCGGCTGCTGACCGCCGGCGGGCACTGCCTGCCCGTGACCTGCCTGCACTGGGGGCTGGTGCGGGGGGCGACGTACCTCGACCCGTTGACCCTGGTCGACGCCCCCCGTCCGGTGCGGCTGCTCCCAGTTCAGGCCCGGGGGTGGGCCAGCAGGTAGGCGCTGCGCAACCGCTCGGTGGAGACGTGCGTGTAGATCTGCGTGGTGCCCAGTGACGCGTGGCCGAGCAGCTCCTGCACGCTGCGCAGGTCGGCACCGCCGTCGAGCAGGTGCGTGGCGGCGGTGTGCCTCAAGCCGTGCGGGCCGAGGTCGGGGGCGCCGGGGACCTCCGCGATCCGCAGGTGCACCAGCCGCCGCACCGCCCGCTGGTCCAGCCGACCGCCGCGAGCACCGAGGAACAGGGCCGGTCCGGACCCGGCGACGACCAGCGCCGGGCGACCGCGCCCCAGCCACCCGGCGACCGCCTCGGCCGCGGGAACGCCGTACGGGACGGCGCGCTCCTTGCGGCCCTTGCCGAGCACGCGGACCACGCGCCGCTCGCTGTCCACGTCGTCGAGGTCGAGCCCGCAGAGCTCCCCCACCCGGACCCCGGTCGCGTACAGCAGCTCGAGGACGGCGAGGTCGCGCAGCCCCACGGGGCCGTCCGCGCGGGCGTGCTCGGCCGCCGCGTCGAGCAGCAACCGGGTCTCGTCCTGCCGCAGTGCCGCGGGCAGCGGGCGGTGGGCCTTGGGCGAGGCCAGCGCGGCCCCGGGATCGGTCCCGGCGCGCCCGGTTCCCAGCAGCCACGCGGTGAACCCGCGCACCGCCGTCGCCCGGCGAGCCATGGTGGTCCGGCTCCTGCCCCGGGTCTGCTGCTGGGCCAGCCAGCTCCGCAGCACCCTGAGGTCCAGCTCGTCGGGCGCGACGTGCCCCGACGCGGTCGCGTGCGCGACCATCGACGACACGTCCCCGAGGTAGGCCCGCACCGTGTGCGGGCTCAGGTCGCGGACCACCGCGAGGTGCTCCGCGTAGTCGGCCAGGACCTTCGTCCAGGCCTCCGGGAGCGGAGGGAGCGTCATCCCCCGAGGGTACGAGCGGGGCCGGCTCCCGGCCGGTCAGCGCGCCGTCGCGCGCCGCCACCGCGCGTCGCTCTCGGTGACCCAACCGAGCTCCCGCAACGCGTGCAGCGACGCGAGCACCGCAGCGCTGCCCAGGCCCGCGGTCCGGGCCACCGCGCTGACCGTCGCGCCGCGGTAGAGCGGAACGGCCTCCAGGACCCGCTGCTCGGTGGACCCCAGCCGGTCCCGAGGACGCTCGGGGGCCCGCGGCGTCGCGGCCAGGCGGGTCCCTGCCGGTGAGACGAGCTCGAGGACATGGTCGCCCCGGGTCACCAGGGCCGCCGCCCCGGACCGGATCAGCTCGTGCACGCCCTCGGACGGTGCGCTGTTCACCGGGCCTGGGACCCCCATGACCACCCGGCCCAGCCGGCCGGCCCAGGAGGCGGTGTTCAGCGCGCCGCTGCGGACCGCGGCCTCCACGACCACGGTGCCCCGGGTCATCGCCGCGATCAGACGATTCCTGCCCAGGAAGCGCAGCCGGGTGGGCGCGCAGCCCGGTCGCAGCTCGGAGACGACCGCTCCGACCTCGGCCACCACCTCCAGCAGCCCGCGGTGCGCCGCCGGGTAGGCCCGGTCGACCCCACAGGCCAGGACCGCGACCGTCCTCCCGCGCACGGCGAGGGCGGCACGGTGCGCCGCCTGGTCGATCCCGAAGGCAGCCCCGGACACGACGACGGCGCCCGCCTGCGCCACGGTGGAGGCCAGCTCCGCGGCGACGTCGGCGCCGTAGGTGGTCGCCGACCGCGACCCGACGACCGCGACGGCACGCCCCGCGGCCGCTGCGGCGGGGACGCCCGGGGTGCCGGGGACGCCCGGGGTGCCGGGGATCGTCCAGGGAGTCCAGGCGCAGAGGTCCCCGGACCCAGAGTCCGAGGGGGCAGCCGGTCAGCTGGTGGAGCGGCTCCACCCCGGCCAGGTCGTCGAGCCCGGCCGGCCACTCCGGGTCACCGGGCACGAGGAAGCGGATCCCCTGTCCGGCTGCCTGGTCGTGCAGCCGCGCCGGGTCGAGGGTGGCCAGCCGCTCGGCGGTCTCGCTGCGCAGCCCCTGCAGGTCGGTGTCGGCCAGGAGCCGGTCGTGGACCTCCACGGGGCCGAGAGCCTGGACCAGCCGGGCGACCCGGGGGTCCCCCGGCTCGCAGATCGCGTTCAGCGCCAACCGGGCGAGCCGCTCCTCGGGCGCGGCGCTCACGGGCCGACCTCGTCCACGAGGCTGCCCTGCTGGGGCCCGGCCCCGCGCTCCAGCGCCGCCAGCGGCAGCGGTGCCCCGCTCCGCAGGCGCACGGCGACGTCGACCAGGTCGGGACCCGGAGCGGCGTCACCGCGCAGGTCGGCGAGCGTCCACGCCACCCGGTGGGCCCGGGTCGCGCCCCGACGGCTGAGCCGACCTGCGCGCAGCTCCTCGTCGAGGACGGACCGGGCCGCCTCCGGCAGCGGCCACCTCTGGCTCAGCACCGGCCCGGGAACGTCGGCGTTGGTCCGCCACGGCGTACCGGCAAGGCGCGCAGCCTGCCTCCGGCGTGCCTGGAGGACCCGTCGGCGCACGAGCCGGGTCGGCTCGGGCGGGACGAGCGGGTCGTGCCGCTCGTAGGGGCGGAGCGGGGCAAGGTGGCGGGTGATGTCGATCCGGTCGGTCACCGGACCAGCCACCCGCTCCCGGTAGCTCCGACGGCGCACCTCGCCGCAGGTGCACCGGCTCTCCCGGGCGTCGGGGTGGAAGTCGCCGCAGGGGCACGGGTTGGCTGCGAGGACCACCATGCACCGTGCCGGGAAGGTCGCGACCTCCTCGCCCCGGGCGATGGTCACCTCGCCGTGCTCCAGCGGCTGGCGCAGTGCGTCGATCAGGTCGGTGGAGAACAGCGGGAACTCGTCGAGGAACAGCACCCCGTGCAGCGCCCGGCTGAGCTCGCCGGGGTGCACCCGCCCGCTCCCGCCCCCGAGCAGGCTCGCCTTGGTCGAGGAGTGGTGCGGAGCCCGGAACGGTGGCCGCGTGCCCGGGCGCGCCACCGGCGCGTCCCCGGACAGCGAGTGGATCGCGCTCAGCTCGAGGGACTGCTCGACGCTGAGGTCCGGCAGCAGCCCCGGAAGCCGTTCTGCCAGCGTCGTCTTGCCGGCACCCTTGGGTCCGCTGAGCAGCAGGTGGTGGCCTCCGGCGGCAGCGACCTCCAGGGCGAACCGGGCGTCGGCCATGCCGTGGACGTCGACCAGGTCGAGGTCCTCGGCCCGCTGGTCGCCTCGCCAGCTGAGCACCGACCCGGACGCGAGCGCCTCGACCGGTGGCGCCGGGGGCAGCGGCTCCCGCCGCAGGTGGGCCACCGCCTGTCGCAGGGAGCGGACCCCGACCACCTCGACCCCCGGCACCAGGCGGGCCTCGTCGGCGTGGATCTCGGGGACCACGATCCGGCTCAGCCCGTGCGCGCGGGCCGCCATCACCATCGGCAGCACCCCCCGGCCCGCCCGGAGCCGACCGTCGAGGGTGAGCTCACCGAGCAGCACCGTGCCCTCCAGGGCGTCCACCGGGACCTTGCCGTCGGCGGCGATCACCGCGACCGCGATGGCCAGGTCGAGGTGCGGCCCGCGCTTGGGCAGGTCCGCAGGCGAGAGCAGGATCGTCAGGCGCCGTGTGGTCGGCCAGTCGAACCCGCTGTTCACCATCGCCGTGCGGCACCGGTCGCGCCCCTCGGTCACCGAGGCGTCGGGGCGGCCGACCAGGGTCGTGACGACCAGGCCCTGGGTGAGGTCGGCCTGGACGTCGACCACGTGGCCGCGCACCCCGTCGAGCACGACGGTGCGCGTCGTCGCCCAGGGCACTCAGCCCACCCCCCGGACGTGCTCGAAGCGCGGCGGCCCCGACCGGTCGAGGCGGACGCCGACGAGGTCGATGCGGACCTCCGCCGCCGCCACCCGGTGCTCCCGCATCCAGCGCGCACCCAGGCGCCGCAGCCGAGCGACCTTGGTGGCGGTCACCGCCTCGAGCGGGCTCCCGAAGGCAGCCGTGGTGCGGGTCTTGACCTCGCAGAAGACCAGCACCTCCTGCTCTCGCAGGACGAGGTCGAGCTCTCCCAGGTCACACCGCCAGTTGCGGTCCAGGACCACCATGCCCAGCCCGACCAGGTGACGGGCCGCGCTGGCCTCGCCGTACTCCCCGGTCGCGAGCCGCTGTCGTGCCGTCGCCATCCGCGCACCTCCTGACCCGAGGCTGGCGGAGCGACCGCTCCCGCGGGACGCCGTGGCCGCCGCCTGGGGAGGAGCACACCCGAGGGTCGCTGTGCAGGGACCGCGGCCGGACGGGCCCGGTCAGCAGGAGTGCGCGGGGGCGCGGGTCACGACTTGGGGAGCTCCAGGTCGGCCTGGGCCAGCTCCTCGACGTTCACGTCCTTGAAGGTGAGCACCTTGACGTTCTTGGCGAAACGCGCCGGGCGGTACATGTCCCACACCCAGGCGTCGGTCATGGTGACCTCGAAGAACACGTCGCCCGCCTCGGTCCGGGCCTTCACGTCGACCTGGTTGCAGAGGTAGAACCGTCGGTCCGTCTCGACGACGTACTTGAAGATGCCCACCACGTCGCGGTACTCGCGGTAGAGCTGGAGCTCCATCTCCGCCTCGTACTTCTCGAGGTCCTCGGCGCTCATCTGCTGGCCTCCTGCAGGCTCTGTCGTTGCGGGTGGGGTGGGGACGCGCGGTCGACGCGGCGCACGTTGACGAAGCACCGGCGATGGATCGGGCACGGGCCGTGCCGCTCCAGCGCCTCGGTGTGGGTCGGGGTGATGTAGCCCTTGTGGGTCTCGAAGTCGTAGGCCGGGTAGTCGCGGTGCATGTCCCTCATGATGCGGTCCCGGGTCACCTTGGCCAGCACCGACGCGGCCGCGATGCACGCGGCCACCCGGTCACCCTTCCACACCGCGAGCCCGGGCACGCCGAGGCCGTCGACCCCGAACCCGTCGGTGAGGACGTACGCCGGCCGGGTCTCCAGCCGCGCCAGCGCCCGGCGCAACGCCTCGATGTTGGCCACGTGCATGCCGAGCCGGTCGCACTCCTGGTGGCCGACCACCACCACCGACCAGGACACCGCACGCGCGACCACCTCGGCGTAGCAGCGCTCCCGGGACCGCGCGGTGAGCAGCTTGGAGTCGGCCAGCCCCGGAACGACTCCCCGGCTCACCGGCGGGCAGGATCGCAGCCGCGGCGACCAGCGGCCCCGCGCAGGCCCCTCGGCCGGCCTCGTCGACCCCGGCGATGGGGTCGAGTCCGTGGCGGCGGAGGGCCCGCTCGTAGCCGTAGAGCCCGGCGTCACGTCGTACGGTCAGCCCACGGGGCAGCTCAGACACGGCGGGGCCTCACGGTCCGACCGCGGCGAAGGTCTCGGGACGGTGCAGCAGGGTGGCCCGGCGCAGCGGCCACACCACGGAGAAGACCTTGCCCACCACGTCCTCCTCGGGCACGAACCCTCCACCCGGGTCGCCCAGGTGCGCCCGGCTGTCCGCGGAGTGCGAGCGGTTGTCGCCCATCACCCACAGGTACCCCGGAGGGACGTGCTGGGTGAAGGTGATCAGGGAGGGCTTCTCGCCGGGCGCGAGGTAGTCGCGCTCGTCCAGCGGCACGCCGTTCACGCTCAACCGACCCCGGTCGTCGCAGCAGGTCACCGTGTCCCCGCCGACCCCCACGACCCGCTTCACCAGGTGTCCGCCGGTCGGGTACAGCCCGAACAGCTCCAGGGTCCTCACCACCGCGTTGGTCGCGTGGGACGGCGCGTCACCGAGCCAGCCGCCGGGGTCGGCGAACACCACGATGTCGCCCCGCTGGGGGGCGCCGCCGCCCCAGTAGGACACCTTCTGCACCAGGATCCGGTCGTTGAGCACGAGCGTGTCGTTCATCGACCCCGACGGGATGTAGAAGGCCTGGAGGAACAGCGCCTTGATGACCAGGGCCAGCACCAGGGCGACGACGAGGAGGCCGCCCATCTCGGCCCACAGCCGCAGGGACCGGCCAGGACGCGACGACCGCGGTGCGCCGGGGCCCGACGCCTGGTCGGCGGTGGCTCCCACGTCACCGCGGTCGTCAGGATCGGTCACACCCGGACCCTACCGAGTGGGCCGGGGGGAAGAGCGGTGCGCTCAGCGCACGACCTCGCGCTTCTCCTTGATCTTGGCGGCCTTGCCGCGCAGGTTGCGCAGGTAGTAGAGCTTGGCCCGGCGCACGTCGCCGCGCGTGGCGACCTCGACCTTGTCGATGATCGGGGTGTGCAGGGGGAAGGTGCGCTCGACGCCGACGCCGAACGAGACCTTGCGGACGGTGAAGGTGCGGCCGATGCCGGAGCCCTGCACACGGATGCAGACACCCTGGAACAGCTGGATGCGGGACCGGTTGCCCTCGACGACCTTGACGTGCACCTTGAGGGTGTCGCCGGCGCGGAACTCGGGCAGGTCGTCGCGCTTGGCGGCGGCCGCGATGGTGTCGATCACGTTGCTCATGGTGTCTCCTCGTCGGCGCCACAGGTCGCCCACGGACGGGGGTTGGTTCGGCTGGTTGCGTGGTCCGGCGAAGCCTCGTGCTGCTCCCCCCTGTGGCAGGTGGGCCGCCGACCTCCGGCTGCGTGGGCACGGACGGTCGTCGAGGCGGGGGACCGAGCGACGATTCTGCCACACGCCGACCGGCCCGGAGAAATCACCGGCGGGTGGAGCGTCGTCGCGACAGCCGGGTGGCCCCCGGGACGTCCTGGACCCGGGAGGGGCGGTACCCGGCGCGGTGGTACATCCGCAGGTTGTCGACGCTGTCGGCGCCGGTGATCAGCGCGAGCCGCTCGGTCCCGGGCGGCGCTGCCTCCTCGATCCGCTCGAGAAGCCAGCGGCCCAGGCCCCGGCCCTGGAGGTCGGGGGCGACCATCAGTCGGCCCACGGACCACTCCGTGCCCTCGCGACGTCCGCGGACGCTGCCGACCAGCCGGCCCCGGGTCCGCAGGACGAACGTCGTCCAGGACGCCAGCTCGGCGGTCACCGTGGCGAGGTCCTCGTGCAGCGCCGGGATCTCCCAGCTCCGGTTCGCCAGAGCCTCCTGGAGCCAGCAGGCCCGTTGCAGCGTGAACAGCTCGCCCGCGTCCGCCGGCGTCGCCAGCCGCCATTCCGCCTCGCCCACCGCGGGCACGGTGAGCAGGGCGCTCGGATGGAGCAGGTCGGGTCGTCGCTGCGCGGTACGCCGGAGGGCCTGGTCGCGGCGCCACGCGGCGATCCGCCCGTGGTCACCGGAGAGCAGCACGTCGGGGACGTCGCGGTCGCGCCACCGTGCGGGCTTGGTGTACACGGGGTACTCCAGGAGCCGCTCGGGGCCGTGGGACTCCTCGGCGAGCGAGTCAGGGTTGCCCATGAAGCCGGGAAGCAGCCGGACGACGGCCTCCACCACGACCAGCGCGGCCGCCTCCCCCCCGTTGAGGACGTAGTCGCCGACCGAGAGCTCCACCACCCGCATGCGGTCGGCCGCGTGGTCCACCACCCGCTGGTCGATCCCCTCGTAGCGACCGCACGCGACCACCAGCTGGGTGGCGGTGGCCAGCTCGGCGGCCAGCCGCTGGTCGAACGGTCGTCCACTGGGAGTGGGCACCACCAGCACCGGCTCACGCCCAGCGGCTGCCGCCTCCGCCAGCAGCCCGTCCAGCGCCTCCCCCCAGGGCTCCGGGCGCATCACCATCCCGGCTCCCCCGCCGTACGGGGTGTCGTCGACGGTGCGGTGCCGGTCGTGGGTCCAGTCGCGCAGGTCGTGGACCCGCAGGTCGAGGAGTCCCGCTGCACGGGCCTTGCCGGGCAGGGACAGCTCCAGGGGAGCCAGGTAGTCGGGGAAGATCGACACCACGTCGACACGCACCGGCTCAGTCCTCCTCGAACGGCTCGAGCAGACCCGGACGGTCGGCCACCACGAGCCGCCGGCCCGTCAGGTCGACCTCCGGCACCAGCGCGGAGACGAAGGGCACCAGTGCGTCCTCGCGCCCCTCGCGGGAGATCACCAGCAGGTCCTGCCCCCCGGAGTGCAGCACCTCGGCCACGGTGCCCACCGACAGCCCGTCGGTGGTCGCGACCGCCAGGCCGACGAGCTGGTGGTCGTAGAACTCCTCGGGGTCCTCGGGGACCTCCGTGGTGTCCACGAGCGCGTGCAGGACGAGGCCGCGCAGCTCCTCGGCGCCGTTCCGGTCGTCGACCTCGGCGAACCGGACCAGGAGGCGCTCCTGGTGCCACCGGGTCGCGCTGACCTCCAGACGTCCGTGCCTCGGGCTGGCCGCTCCCGAGGGCAACCGACCGAGCAGGCCCGCGCCGGGCGCGAACCGCCGCTCGGGCTCGTCGGTCCGCAGCTCGACGGTGACCTCGCCGCGGACGCCGTGCGGGCGCCCGATGCGCCCGACGACGACCTCCTCGGCGGTGGGACCGGTGCTCATCGCTTCTCCCGTGTGCTGTGCGGACAGGGACCGGCCGCGCCTGCGAAAAGGACGGCTGGGGAGACCCGAAGGCCTCCCCAGCCGGAGTCCGACGTGGCGGGCGTCAGCGGCGCCGGTCGACGTCGACGAAGTCCACCCGGGCCGCTCCCTTGCCGCCGAGCGCACCGACCACGGTACGCAGGGCGGTCGCGGTGCGTCCGTTGCGCCCGATCACCTTGCCGAGGTCCTCGGGGTTGACCCGGACCTCGAGCAGCGAGCCGCGGCGCATCTGCTTGTCGCGCACCGAGACGTCGTCGGGGTGCTTCACGATCCCGCGGACGAGGTGCTCCAAGGCGTCGGACAGCACGCGCTCAGCCCTCGGTGCTCTCGGTGGCTGCCGGAGCTGCAGCCTCGGTCTGCTCGGGGGCCGACTCGGGGGTCGACTCGGGGGCCGACTCGGGGGTCGACTGGGCGGTCGACTCGGCGGCCGGCTCGGGGGTCGGCTCGGCGGCCGGCTCAGCCGGCGCCTCGGCGGGGGCCCCGTCGGCCTTCGCGGCCTTCTTGGTCGGCGCCTTCTTGGTGACCGCGTCGGCGACCGGGGCGGTGCCCGACTCGGCCAGGATCTCGTTGAAGATGTCCTGCTTGCTGCGACCGGGCTCCTTGTGACGCAAGGTGCCCTCGGCGCCGGCCTCACCCTTGAACTTCTGCCAGTCGCCGGTGACCTTGAGGATCGCCGCGACGGCCTCGGACGGCTGCGCGCCGACGCCCAGCCAGTACTGCGCCCGCTCGGTCTCGACCTCGATCAGCGAGGGCTCCTCCTTGGGGTGGTACTTGCCGATCTCCTCGATGACGCGGCCGTCACGCTTGGTGCGCGAGTCGGCGACGACGATGCGGTAGTACGGCGCGCGGATCTTGCCCATGCGCTTCAGACGAATCTTGACGGCCACGAGTGTGGTGTCTCCTTGGTATGTGATGACGGGTGAGTGTGTCCGAACCAGGTGGGGCACCGGTCGGTCTGCTCGGTGGGCCAGCCCGACGTCGGATGAGAGGGTCCGGTCGGGCGGGACTCAGCCGGTCATTCTGCCAGACGCGCGCCGTGGGCTCCAATCGAGCCCACGTCCTGGCCCGAGCCGCCGTCTGGGTGCATGATGCAAGCATGTCGCAGCGTCCCTCACCCTCGGTTCCCCCCGTGACGGACGGTGGCTCGACCGCGCCGGAGTTCGTGCCGCCGGCCCGGCTCAGCGCGCCACCGAGACTCAGCCAACGGCTGCCGTTGCTCTACCCGGCCGCGGTGTGGGCGCACCGGGCCCGGCGGCGCTGGCAGTGGCTGGTCGCCCCCTCCCCGTGGGCGGCCACCCGGTCCCCGGTCGACCTGGCGCACCGGGTCAAGCGACACAAGTCGCTGCTGCTGCGCGAGCTCGACCCGGAGCAGATGCGGCTCCAGCACCACAAGGTCACGAACCTCCGGCTCGCCTCCGCGCGCGTCGACACCCTCGTCGTCCGCCCCGGCGAGGTGTTCTCCTTCAACCGGGTCGTCGGGAGCTGCACCCGGCGCAAGGGGTACGTCGAGGGGATGCGGCTCTCCAACGGTCACGCCCGGCCCGGGGTCGGCGGCGGGATCTGCCAGCTGGCCAACCTCCTGCACTGGATGTTCCTGCACTCCCCGCTCACCGTCGTGGAGCGCTCCGAGCACAGCTTCGACCCCTTCCCCGACAACGGCCGGGTGCTGCCGTGGGGCGTGGGGTGCTCGATCGTCTACAACTACGTCGACCTCGTGGTGCGCAACGACACCGAGGTGACCTTCCAGCTGCGGGTCTCCGTCGGCGAGCGGCACCTCGAGGGGTCGCTGCTCAGCGACCGGCCGCTTCCGCACTCCTACAAGGTGTCGGCCCGCGACGAGCAGTTCCTGCGCTGCGAGGGCGAGCACTACCGACGCAACGAGATCTGGCGCACCGTCGTCGACAAGCGGACCGGGACGGTCGTGACCGAGGAGAAGGTCAAGGACAACTGCGCCCTGGTGACCTACCTGCCCGTGGACGTGCCCGTCCTCGACGTGACCCCGACCTGAGCCCGTCCGGCCCGAGCCTCAGCGGACGACCTGTCCGCGCAGCACGATCCGGGCCGGGCTGCGCAGCACCGTGAGGTCGGCCAGCGGGTCCGCGTCGTAGACGACGAAGTCGGCCTCGGAGCCCTCCTCGAGGGTGCCGCTGAGCCCCAGCCACGCGCGGGCACGCCACGAGGCGGCGCCGAGCGCGTCGGCGGCGGAGAGGCCGTACGTCGTCAGCTCGATGACCTCCTCGGCGACGAGTCCGTGCGCGAGCACCCCTCCGGCATCGGTGCCCGCGTAGATCTGCACCCCCGCGTCGTACGCCGCGCCGATGGTCTCCCGGCGACGCGCCCACAGCGCGGTCATGTGCTGGGAGTACGCCGGGAAGCGGTGCGCCCCCGCGGCGGCGTACGTCGGGAAGTTGTCGAGCTGCACCACGGTCGGGACCAGCGCCACCCCGCCGTCGACCATGGCAGCGACGAGGTCGGGGGAGAGCCCGGTGCCGTGCTCGATGCAGTCGATGCCCGCGCCGATCAGGTCGGGCAGCGCGTGCTCGCCGAACACGTGGGCGGTGACCCGGGCGCCGCGGTCGTGGGCGGCGCGCATCGCCGCCTCCAGCGACTCCCGGGTCCACGAGGGGGTGAGGTCGCCGACGTCCCGTTCGATCCAGTCCCCCACCAGCTTGACCCAGCCGTCGCCGCGCTCGGCCTCGCGGGCGACGTGCGCGGCGAGCTCGTCGGGCTCGATCTCGTGGGCGTAGTTGCGGATGTAGCGGCCCGTGCGGGCCAGGTGACGCCCGGCCCGGATCAGCCGGGGCAGGTCCTTGCGGCCGTGGATCCAGGAGGTGTCGGCCGCGGACCCGGCGTCACGCAGCAGCAGCGCGCCGGCGTCCCGGTCGGCGAGCGCCTGCTGCTCCTGCACGTCCTCGGCCACCGCGCCGCCGGCGTCGAGCCCGACGTGGCAGTGTGCGTCGACCAGCCCCGGCACCACCCAGCCCTCGGCGACGAGCTCGGCCGAAGCCTGGCGCTCGTAGGTGACCTGCCCGTCGACGACGTACAGGTCACGGGGCTCACCGTCGGGCAGGACCGGTCCGCGGACCCTCAGCGCGCTCATGACGGCGAACCTACCCAATCCTCACTTGAGGAACTTGGCCACCTCGGGCGGCAGCTGGAACTCCTCGGCGCCCTGCTCCTGGCCGGGCTGCGGCAGACCGAACGGGTTCGGCGCGGGAGCGCTGGCCGCCTTCTCCGCGGCGGCCTTCTGCTCCGCGGCCCGCTT
Organism: uncultured Actinomycetota bacterium; assembly: GCA_963784485.1. Classification (GTDB taxonomy): domain Bacteria; phylum Actinomycetota; class Actinomycetes; order Propionibacteriales; family Nocardioidaceae; genus Marmoricola_A. The sequence continues at coordinate 232,934 of CAWARH010000006.1, forward strand.
GGCGGGGTTTCCCGAGCCGCGCTTGGCCTTGCTCTTCGGGGCCGCCTGCCGGCCCTTGGCCCGCTTCCCGGCACCGGGGATCCCGGCCATGCCGGGGATGCCTCCCCCGTTGGCGAGGTTGGCCATCATCTTGCGCGCCTCGAAGAACCGCTGGACCAGCTGGTTGACCTCGGAGACGTGCACCCCGGAGCCCTTCGCGATCCGGGCCCTCCGCGACCCGTCGATGATCTTGGCGTTGGCACGCTCCCCCGGCGTCATGGACTGGATGATCGCCTGGACGCGGTCGATCTCGCGCTCGTCGAAGTTCGCCAGCTGGTCGCGGAACTGGCCCATCCCCGGCAGCATGCCCATGATCTTCGACAGCGAGCCCATCTTGCGGATCGCCTGCATCTGCTCGAGGAAGTCGTCGAGGGTGAACTCGCCGCCCTGACCGGTCAGCTTGGCGGCGGCGCGGGCCGCCTGGTCGGCGTCGAACGCCTTCTCCGCCTGCTCGATCAGGGTGAGCATGTCGCCCATGTCGAGGATGCGCGAGGCCATCCGGTCGGGGTGGAAGGTGTCGAAGTCGGTGAGCTTCTCGCCGTTGGAGGCGAACATGATCGGCCGGCCGGTGATCGACCGCACCGACAGCGCCGCCCCGCCGCGCGCGTCGCCGTCGAGCTTGGTGAGCACCACGCCGTCGAAGCCGACCCCGTCGAGGAAGGCCTGCGCGGTGTTCACCGCGTCCTGCCCGATCATCGCGTCGACGACGAACAGGGTCTCGTCCGGGTGCACCGCGTCGCGGATGTCCGCTGCCTGCTGCATGAGCTCGGCGTCGACCCCGAGACGGCCGGCGGTGTCGACGATGACCACGTCGTGGAGGGTCCGGCGGGCCTCGGCCACGCCGTTGCGGGCCACCGCCACCGGGTCGCCCACGCCGTTGCCCGGCTCGGGGGCGTAGACCGAGACCCCGGCCCGCTCGCCGTTGACCTGCAGCTGGTTGACCGCGTTGGGCCGCTGCAGGTCGGCCGCGACCAGCAGGGGGCTGCTGCCCTGCTCCTTGAGCCAGATGGCGAGCTTGGCGGCCAGGGTCGTCTTGCCGGCGCCCTGGAGGCCGGCGAGCATGATCACGGTGGGCGGGTTCTTGGCGAACCGGATCCGCCGGGTCTCCCCGCCCAGGATCTCGACGAGCTCCTCGTGGACGATCTTGACGACCTGCTGGGCCGGGTTCAGCGCCTGGCTGACCTCGGAGCCACGGGCGCGCTCCTTGACCGCGGCCACGAACTCCTTGACCACCGCAAGCGCGACGTCGGCCTCGAGCAGCGCGATGCGGATCTCGCGTGCCGTGGCGTCGATGTCGGCCTCGGAGAGCCGGCCCTTGCCCCGCAGGTTCTTGAAGGTGTCGGAGAGTCGGTCGGAGAGGGTGGCGAACACTGCAGTCTGTCCTCGGGTCGTCCAGCAGGTGGGTCGGTGCGCGCCCGGTCCGCGTGAGCGGCACGGACGCGTGCTCAGGCGTCCAGGGTAGCCGCGTGCTCGAGTGCCCGGCGTACGGCGTGCACCCCTGAGGCGGCGCGCTCGTCGGTGAGCGCCCCGGCGCCTGCCTCCTGGACGTAGAACACGTCCAGCGACTGGGGGCCGACGGTGGTCATGTGCGCGGAGCGCACGGACAGGTCGAGCCGGGCCAGCGCTCGGCAGGTGAGGTACACGACTCCCGGCCGGTCCTCGGTGCGCACCTCCAGGACGGTGGCCGCACGGGACGCCTCGTGGCGCACCAGCACCGACGGCGGGAGCGCGCCCGGCCGGGGCCGGAGCCGGGTGGAGGGGTCCGCCGTGCCGGCGACGACCGCCTCCAGCCGTGCGGTGAGCAGGGACGCGTCGGCGTCGGCGTCGTCGACCTGCCAGTCCGAGACCGCGACCGCCTCCACCGTCCAGGCGCGGGCGGCCCGGACCGACATCCGCATCATGGCCAGCGCGCCGGCCACGTCGGCCATCAGCCCCAGCCGGTCGTGGGCGACCACCCGGATCCGGGAGCCCTCCGGGTCCGGGGTGACCTGGACCTCCAGGAAGCCGGGGTCCTCGGCCGCGGCGGCCGGCAGCCCCCCCACGAGCTCGTCCCACTGGTCGGCCCCAGGGTCGCGGCCCTCGCGCAGCTCGCCGCGCACGAGCGCCGCCAGGTCCGTGACCAGACCGGCACGCCAGCTGGTCCAGGCCTGGGGCGCGGTCGCGCGGGCGTCGGCCTCGGTCAGCACCTCCAGCAGGTCGAGGGTGTCCTGGTCGGTGATCCGCTCGGCGACGTGCCTGACCGTGGCGGGGTCGTTCAGGTCGCGGCTGGTGGCGGTCTCCGCGAGCAGCAGGTGCCGCCGGACCAGCCGCGCCACGGTGGCCACGTCCTCGGGCGAGAACCCCAGTCGGGTGGCCACCGCGGCCGCCACCGGCTCCCCGGCCACGCTGTGGTCGACCAGGCCTCCCTTGCCGATGTCGTGGAGCAGCGCGGAGACCATGAGCAGGTCGGGGCGGCTCACGCGCCGGATCAGCCGCGACGCCTCCACGCAGGTCTCCACGACGTGCCGGTCGACGGTGAACCGGTGCAGCGAGGACGCGTGCGGGAGCAGCCGGATCCGTTGCCACTCGGGCAGCAGGAGGTCCAGGGCACCGGTCTCGTCGAGGGTCTCCCACACCGCGAGCAGCCCCGGGCCGGCGGCGAGCAGGCGCACCAACAGGTCGCGCGCCTCGTCCGGCCACGGGTCGGGCAGCGCGGCGGCGCCGGCGGCCAGCCTGGCCGCGGTGGGCGGGGCGAGCATCAGGCCGCGCTGGGCCGCCGCGGTCGCGGCCCGGAGCACCAGCAGGGGGTCCTGGGCCGGGTCGGCGCCTCGGGCCAGCACGACCTCACCTGCGGCCACGGCGACCCCGGGAGCGACCGGCTCGAGTCGCGGGACCCGGCGCCTGCTGGGCGGGGTCGCCGGGGCGAGCAGCTGCTCCACCCGGCTCCAGGTCAACCGTGACAGGTGGGTCGTGCGGCGACCGATCACCCGGAGCCGACGCTGGGCGGACTGCTCGGCGGCGCGGCGTACGCCGGGGGGCGGGTCGTCGGTGGCGTCGGTGGCGTCGGTCGGCACCAGGCCGAGTCCCTGGGCGAGCGGCCACCACAGCTCCGGGGTGACCCGGTCGGTGGGCCGTCCGGCAGCGGTCTGGAGGATGTCGCGGACCTCCAGCAGCTGGAGCCGGCAGCGCTCCAGGTCGACGTGCGGCACGTCGACCAGCCAGGTGGCCACCAGAGCCTTGAGCACACCGGCGTCACGGAGCCCTCCGGCGGACTCCTTGAGGTCGGGCACCGAGGCGTGGGCGATCTCCCCGACCCGGCCGTGCCGCTCCCGGACCAGGTCGCGCAGCCGCGGCAGGTTGGTCCGGGCGTCGCGGCGCCACCGGGCCAGGACCTCCGCCCGCAGCCGCAGGGTCAGCGCGGTGTCCCCCGCCAGGTGCCGGGCGTCGAGCAGCCCCAGGGCGACCCGGAGGTCACGGGCAGCGGCGTCGGTCACCTCGTCCAGCGCCCGCACCGAGTGGTCGAGCCGGACGTTGGCGTCCCAGAGCGGGTACCACGTGCGTTGCGCCACCTCGCCCACGTCGAGGGCGGGCTCGTGGAGGAGGACCACGTCGAGGTCGGAGTACGGCGCCAGCTCGCCGCGGCCGTAGCCGCCGACCGCAACGAGGCTGATGCCGGTCGCCGGACGGTCCCCCAGCGCCCGCTCCAGGACGGAGCGGCACAGGGCGTCGGCCGCCACGGTCCGTCCGGAGCGCTGCGCCGCCGTCACGGAGCCGCCGCGTGGGCCGGGGGGCGGCACCGGGCCGGGACGACGAGGGTCATGGTCTCACTTCCGGTGGTCGGGCAGGTGCGGGCAGCAGGTCGGCCCCCGGACAGGGGTGTGCGCCCTGGGCGGCTCGGGCTCCAGGGCGCACACCCGCGTGGGCGGTGCTGGTGGTTCAGGTCGTGCCGGGGCTGCGGCCCGTGCTCAGACGGCGGCCGCGTCGCGGTCGCCGGTGCGGACCCGCACCACCGTCTCGACGGGGCTGACCCAGACCTTGCCGTCGCCGATCCGACCGGTGGCGGCGGCCTTGACCACGATGCCCAGCACGTCCTCGGCGTCGATGTCCTCGACGAGGATCTCGACCCGGACCTTGGGCACCAGGGCGATGTCGTACTCGGCGCCGCGGTAGACCTCGGTGTGGCCCTTCTGCCGGCCGTAGCCGCTGACCTCGCTGACCGTCATGCCCGAGACCCCGAAGGACTCCAGGGCAACCCGGACGTCCTCCCACTTGTGCGGCTTGATCACTGCGGTGATGAGCTTCATGCGAGTGCTCCTTCCTTCTTCGAGGCGTCCTTGGCGACCGGTCCGCCATGGATGCGCCCGGCGCTGCGGTTCTCCAGGTCGTAGGCCGACTCACCGTGCTGGCCGAAGTCGATGCCGTCGACCTCCTCCTCCTCGGTGATCCGCCACCCGATCGTGTACTTGATCGCCAGGGCGATGAGCGTGGTGAAGAACGCGGTCCACACGATCGACACGGCCGCCGCACCGGACTGGTGGCCGAGGGAGGTGAGCCCGCCACCGTAGAACAACCCGTCGATGCCGCCGGGGGCCGCGCTGGTGGAGACCAGGCCGATGAGCACGGTGCCGACGACTCCGCCGACGAGGTGGACGCCGACGACGTCGAGCGAGTCGTCGAGGTTCATCTTGTACTTCAGGCCGACGGCGTAGGCACAGGCGCCACCCGACACCGCACCGATGAACACGGCTCCCAGAGGGCTGACCGCTCCGCACGCGGGGGTGATGGCGACCAGGCCCGCCACGATGCCGGAGGCGGCGCCCAGCGACGTGGCCTTGCCGTGCAGGATCCGCTCGACCAGCAGCCAGGCCAGCAGAGCGGCCATGGTCGCGACGGTGGTGTTCATGAAGGTCACGCCGGTCTCGGTCATGAACTGGTTGATCTGGCCGGCCTCGTCGAGGTCGGTGTTGAAGACGATGCTGCCGACGTTGAAGCCGTACCAGCCGAACCACAGCATGCCGGCGCCGATCATCGTCAGCGTCAGGTTGTGCGGCTTCATCGGCTCCTTGCCGAAGCCGATCCGGCGGCCGATGATCAGCGCGAGCACACCGCCGGCCACTCCGGCGTTGATGTGCACGACCGTCCCGCCGGCGTAGTCCTGCGCCGCGAAGTGCTGGGCGATCCAGCCGCCGCCCCAGACCATGTGAGCCAGCGGGAAGTAGCACAAGGTCGTCCAGAACGGCAGGAAGACCACCCACGAGGACAGCTTGACGCGATCCGCGATCGCGCCGGAGATCAGGGCCGCGGTGATCGTGGCGAAGGTGAGCTGGAACAGGACGCCGATGTAGGAGCCCCACTCGACGTCCTTGAGGCCGAAGAGCTCGAAGGGGTTGGCGAACAGCCCTCCCAGGAGCTGCTCGCTGCCGAAGGACATCGACCATCCCCAGAGCACGTAGACGAGCCCGACGACCGCCATGGCGACGTAGGACATCATCATCATGTTGAGGACGGACTTCGAGCGCGTCATGCCGCCGTAGAACAGGGCGAGCGCGGGTGTGGTCATCATCAGGACGAGGGCGGTCGCCACGATCATCCAGGCGTAGTAGCCGTCCATGAAACCTCCGGGGTCGTCGGTCGGCCTCGGAGGCCGACCGTTCCTAGGTCAGGAGGAGCCCGCGACAACACCACGCTGTCTCGCCGCCGGGCCCCCAGTGATGCTCCAGAGTGCGGTGACCAGGTTTCAGGGCGGCGCTCGTGTTGTTGCAGCCACGTGACGCTTCGGCGCCGGATGTTTCGTACGGGTAACGCCGTCAGCCGGACATCAGGGGTCCGGCGACGGCTCAGCTGCTCTGGCCCAGCAGGGCGTCCACGAAGGCGTCCGGGTCGAAGGGGGCCAGGTCGTCGGCGCCCTCGCCCAGCCCGACCAGCTTCACAGGCACCCCCAGCTCGCGCTGCACCGCGACCACGATGCCGCCCTTGGCGGAGCCGTCGAGCTTGGTCAGGACGATGCCGGTGACCTTGACCACCTCGGAGAAGACCCGGGCCTGGATCATGCCGTTCTGGCCGGTGGTGGCGTCGAGCACGAGCAGCACCTCGCTCACCGGCGCCTGCTTCTCGACGACCCGCTTGACCTTGCCGAGCTCGTCCATGAGGCCGGCCTTGTTCTGCAGGCGCCCTGCGGTGTCGATGAGCACCACGTCGGCGCCCTGCTCCACGCCTGTGCGGGCCGCCTCGAAGGCCACGCTGGCGGGGTCGGAGCCCTCCGGTCCACGGACCGTGGCCACCCCGACGCGCTCGCCCCAGGTGGTGAGCTGCTCGGAGGCTGCGGCACGGAAGGTGTCCGCCGCACCCAGGACCACGTGCTTGTCCTGCGCCACCAGGACCCTGGCCAGCTTGCCGACCGTGGTGGTCTTGCCGGTGCCGTTGACACCGACCATGAGCACGACGGCGGGGACGCCGTCCGCGCCGTCGACCGCGAGGGTGCGGTCGAGCCCGGGGTCGACCAGCGCCAACAGCTCCTCCCGGAGGATCTGCCGGACCGCGGTGGACTCGCCGCCCTCCACGCGGATCCGGGTCCGCAGCCGCTCGACGAGCTGCTGGGTGGGACCGACACCGATGTCCGCGGTGAGCAGGGTGTCCTCGATCTCCTCCCAGGTGTCCTCGTCGATCCGGTCACGGGAGAGCAGTGCCAGCAGGCCACGGCCGAGCGCGCCCTGGGACCGCGACAGACGCTGTCGGAGCCGGACCAGCCGGCTGGCTGTGCCCTCCGGGCGCTCCAGCGTGGGCGCCGTGGGCGCGGGCGCCTCCGGGACCGGCTCTGCGGCCACCTCCGGCTCGGGCACCGCCTCCGGCGGCGCCGTGGGCCGTTCGAGGGTCGTGGTGCCACCGGCGGAGTCCCGGTCCAGACGAGAACGCGAGCGGCGGGTCCCCGACGAGACGAGGCCGACGACGAGCGCGACCGCGATGACGGCGATCGCGATGATCAGGAAGAGAAGGTCACCCACGGCAGTCATCCAACCACGGGACGGTCAGCTGCAGGACAGCATCCCGGCTGGCAGCGCAGCTGGTGCGGGTGCTGTCAGCGTGGGGAGTGCGGGTGCTGTCAGCGCAGGTGGTGCGGGTGCCGGTTGGACAGCGTCGGCAGGGCTGCGATGCCGCGGCTGAGCAGCTCGCCCACCCAGGGCACGGCCGGCACGGACTCGCCGCGGCGCGGAAAGGCGACGTAGGCGGCCACGAGGCCGGCCAGCGCGAGGATGGCGGTCATGGACAGCAGGACCGTGAGCACGGTGGACAGCTCCTCGAGGTAGGGCATGGTGCCGGTCCTTCCACTGTCACACCCTCGACGAAGGCCCTGCACCGGCCACGGCGTGACGCGTGAGCGGGATCACGTCGGCCTCAGCACGGCTCAGGCGGGCTCGGTCTCGCGGAGCCGTTGGCTGATCACCGTCGAGACCCCGTCCCCACGCATGGTCACCCCGTACAGCGCGTCGCCGATCTCCATCGTGCGCTTCTGGTGGGTGATGACCAGAAGCTGGCTGGTGTCGCGCAGCTCGGAGTAGATGTCGAGGAGGCGACCCAGGTTGGTGTCGTCGAGTGCCGCCTCGACCTCGTCGAGGATGTAGAACGGCGAGGGGCGGGCCTTGAAGAGCGCGACCAGGAAGGCGACCGCGACCAGGGAGCGCTCGCCCCCGGAGAGCAGCGAGAGCCGCTTGACCTTCTTGCCCGGCGGCCGGGCCTCGACCTCGACTCCGGTGGTGAGCATGTTCGACGGGTCGGTGAGCAGCAGCCGCCCCTCCCCGCCGGGGAAGAGCCGGGAGAAGACGTGGTCGAAGGCCGTCCGCACGTCCTCCCAGGCCTGGGTGAAGACCTGCTCCACGCGCTCGTCGACCTCCGAGACGATGTCGAGCAGGTCCTTGCGGGTGCGGCGCAGGTCCTCCAGCTGCTCGGTGAGGAACTTGTGCCGCTCCTCCAGCGCGGAGAACTCCTCCAGGGCGAGCGGGTTGACCCTGCCGAGCGTCGCCAGTGCCCGCTCGGCGCTGCGGAGCCGCTTCTGCTGCTCCTCGCGCACGAACGGCACCGCCTGGCCCTCCTGCGCGGCGCCGCTCTCGTCCACCGACAGGACCGGGACCGGCTGGTGCGGGCCGTAGTCGGCGACCAGCGCCGTCGCGTCGAGCCCCAGCTCCTCGAGGGCCCGCTCCTCCAGCTGCTCCAGGCGCATCCGCTGCTGGGCCCGGGCGAGCTCGTCGCGGTGCACGGTGCTGACCAGCTCGTCGTGCTGCTTGTCCAGGTCGCGCAGGCCCGCCCGGACGACGAGGAGCTCCTCCTCGCGCCCCCGGCGGCTGGCCTCGACGGCGGACCGCTCCCGGGCCGCGGACTCCACCGAGGCCTCCAGGCGGTCCAGGACCATCGCGACCCCCCGGGAGACCGCTCGGGCGACCTCGCCCTCGCGGAGGACCCGCTCCCGGTGGGCCGACGCCCTGGCCCGGGCCTCGCGCTCCTGGTGGGCAGCCCGAGCGAGCGAGTCGGCCCGGCCGGCGAGGGCGCGCGCCCGCTCCTCGCTGGTGCGCAGGGCGAGCCGCGCGTCGGTCTCGCGGGCCCGGGCGGACCGCGCGGCACCCGCCAGCTCCTCACGCCCGTCCACGACCACGTCGTCCTCGTGCGACTCCTGGGCGGCGGCGAGCCGTTGCTCCAGCTCGGCGAGTCCGGCCAGGTCCGCGTCGCGGGCCTGCTCGGCGGTCACGATCGCGCGGGCCAGCCGCTCCGCCTCGCCCTTGGCCGAGCGGGCGAGCGAACCGTGCTGCGCGAGCTCCTCAGCGATCGCGGCCAGGTGCGCGTCGGACTCGTGGAGCTTGGCCAGGGCCACGTCGACCCGCTGCTGGGCCTCGTGGCGCTCCTGCTGCAGCCGGTTGAGCTCGAACCCGAGTCGCTCGCAGCTGTGCACCACGGCGTTCAGCTGCTCGGTGGCCTCGTCGACGGCGGCCTGCACCTCCAGCAGGCTGGGGGCGGCCGTGGAGCCCCCGGCCACGAAGTGCACCCCGACCAGGTCCCCCTCGCGGGTGACCGCGGTGACCTCGGGCAGCCGGTCGACCAGGGCGCGCGCGGCGTCGAGGTCCTCCACCACCGCCACTCGGTGGACCAGCCGCACCAGCGCAGCCCGCAGCGGCGCGGGGCACTCCACCACGTCCACGAGGTACGTCGAGCCGGGAGGCAGCGTGGGCCACCCCGCGGGTGCGTCGGATGGCACCGGCGCACCGCCCAGCACGATCCCGGCCCGGCCGAGGTCCTCCTCGCGCAGCAGGTCCACCGCGGCCACCGCGGACTCCATCCGGTCCACGGCGACCGCATCGGCCGCGCTGCCCAGAGCGGCGGCGACGGCGGTCTCGTAGCCGGCGCGGACCGAGAGCAGGGCGGCGACGGAGCCGAGCAGGCCGGACACCGGCTCGGTGGCGGCGAGCAGGGCGCCGGCCGCGTCCTTGCGGTTCAACCCCAGCTCGAGGGCCTCGCGCCGGGCGGTCAGCGCTCCGCGCTCCCGGTCGGCCGCCTGGGCCTCGTCGCGGGTCTTGGCGAGCCGGTCCTCGATGTCCTGCAGGGTGCCGGCGGCCACCTCGTGCTCGGCGTCCAACCCCTCCTCCCCCGCGTCCAGGCCGGCGATGCGGCTCTCCAGGGAGGTGAAGTCGCGCTCCGCGCGCTCCATCCGCGCCAGCGCCTCCTGCCGAGCCAGCGCCAGCCGGCCCAGCTCGTCCTCGGCAGCCGCGGCGCGGCTGCGCTTGGCGTTGACCTGGCCGTGCAGCCGGGCCAGCCCCTCACGCCGGTCGGCGGCGGCGCGGTGCAGCCCGCTGACCCGCCGCTCCTCCTCGGCGTGGGCGTGCTCGGCCTCCTGGCGCTCGCCGAGGGCGGCGTCGAGCGCGGTCCGGGCTGCGCGGACCTCCGCGTCGATCTCGGCCTCCTGGGTCCGGACCCTCTCGGCCTGGGCAAGCAGCTCGTCGGGGTCGCGACCGGTCGGCACCTCCGGCTCGCTGGCGGCGTTGCGGACCCGCTCCGAGGCGAGCCCGGCGGTGCCCCGGAGCCGCTCCCGGAGCCCGGACAGGGCGAACCAGGTCTCCTGGGCCGCGGCGAGCGCCGGCAGGTCCTCGCGCAGCGCCGCCTCGAGCCGCCCCTCCTGGGCGCGGGCCGCGGCGACCGCCTCCTCGACGGCGGCCCGGCGCTCGACCAGCATCGTCTCGTCGGCCAGCTCCTGCTCCAAGGTCGTGCGCACGGTCTCCAGCTCGTCGGCCAGCAGCCGGGCGCGGGCGTCGCGGACGTCGGCCTGGACCACGGCCGCCTTGCGGGCGACCTCTGCCTGCCGGCCGAGGGGCTTGAGCTGGCGTCGGATCTCGCTGAGCAGGTCGCCGAGCCGGGTGAGGTTGCCCTCGGTGGACTCGAGCTTGCGGAGCGCCTTCTCCTTGCGCTTGCGGTGCTTGAGGACCCCGGCGGCCTCCTCGATGAAGCCGCGCCGGTCTTCGGGGGTGGCGTGCAGGATCGAGTCGAGCTGGCCCTGCCCGACGATCACGTGCATCTCGCGGCCGATACCGGAGTCGGAGAGCAGCTCCTGGACGTCGAGCAGGCGGCAGGACTGCCCGTTGATGGCGTACTCCGACCCGCCGTTGCGGAACATCGTCCTGCTGATCGTGACCTCGGCGTAGTCGATCGGCAGCGCACCGTCGGTGTTGTCGATGGTGAGCGCCACCTCGGCCCGGCCCAGCGGAGGACGCCCGGAGGTCCCCGCGAAGATGACGTCCTCCATCTTCCCGCCGCGCAGCGACTTGGCGCCCTGCTCCCCCATCACCCAGGCCAGGGCGTCCACGACGTTGGACTTGCCGGAGCCGTTGGGCCCGACGATGCAGGTGATTCCCGGCTCGAGCTGGAGGGTCGTCGCGGAGGCGAAGGACTTGAACCCTCGCAGGGTCAGGCTCTTCAGGTACACGTGGGCTCCTCACCGCTTGGGTCACCGCGCCGGACACGCCGCTGCGCAGCCGTCGCGCCGAACGGGGGTCGAGCCCGCCGTGGGGAAGCCAGCACGCCAGCGCCGCCACAGTACCGCCCAGGGAACCCGGTGCCCGGGACCACCCGCCGAGCCCCTGGTGTCGCGGGTCGGCGCAGGTCCGCCCTTGCCCCGCAGCGCCGTCCGCGGGTTAGGGTGCCGCGGTATCTCCTGCCGACCTGCGCCCGGACCGCAGAAGCTTGCGCCCGTGGCTCCGTACCCGCCCGAGGGAGTCTCCTTGACCAGCACCCGACCCCGCCGCACCCGGCTCGCGGCCGCCTCCGTCGCACTCGCCCTGGGCGCCGTCTCGCCGTGGGTGGCCGGCGCTGCCGACGCGGCGCCGACCCCGGCGGCCCCCACCGCCCAGGGAGGCAAGCACACCACCACCACCACCACCAGCACCACCAGCACCACCGCAAGGCGATCAAGCTCGACCTGCTGGCGATCAACGACTTCCACGGCAACCTAGAGGCGATCGACCCCACGAAGAGCTCCTCAGGGCGGATCGCCACCCCCGACGGCGACGTCCCCGCCGGCGGCGCGGCGTACCTCGCCACCCATCTGGACCAGCTGCGCCACCAGGCCCGCAAGCGCGGCGCCCGCACGCTCACCGTCGCCGCCGGCGACCTGGTCGGGGCCTCCCCGCTGCTGTCCGCGGCGTTCCACGACGAGCCCACGGTCGAGGCCATGAACGAGATGGGGCTCGACATCGCCTCGGTGGGCAACCACGAGTTCGACGAGGGCTACGAGGAGCTGCTGCGCCTGCAGAACGGCGGCTGCCTCGACGACGGGGACGGCGCCGACAACCAGAACTCCTGCCCCGACGCGGCGCAGCCGTTCAGCGGCGCCGACTACACCTACCTCGCCGCCAACGTGAAGTACGCCGACAGCGACCGCACGATCTTCCCCGGGTACACGATCCGGAAGGTCCGCGGCGTCAAGGTCGGCTTCATCGGGATGACCCTGGAGGACACCCCGAACATCGTCACCAAGTCCGGCGTCGAGGGTCTGCGGTTCACCGACGAGGTCGAGACCGCCAACGCCCTGGTCCCCCGGCTCCGGGCGCGCGGCGTGAGGTCGATCGTGGTCCTGCTGCACCAGGGCGGCGTGCCGAGCGACCCGCTGGCCTACGACAGCTGCGGTGGGGTCACCGGCCCTGGCGTCGACATCGCCGAGCAGCTCCACCCCGCGATCGACGTGGTGGTCACCGGCCACACGCACCAGGCCTACAACTGCACGGTCTCGGACCCGGCCGGGCGCCCGCGGCTGCTCACCAGCGCGTCCTCGTACGGCCGGCTGGTCACCGACATCTCGCTGCGGATCAGCCGACGCACCAAGGACGTGATCCGCCCCCGGGCCACCGCGGAGAACCACATCGTCACCAACAGCGACGGCACCGCTCCCGACAGCGCGATCGTGGACCTCATCGAGAAGTACCGCACGCTCGTGGCCCCGATCGCCAACGAGGTGCTCGGCCGGATCGACCCCGCCGGCACGTCGAACAACCTGGTGCGCGACCCGGACCCCGACGGCGGAGACTCGCCCCTGGGCAACCTGATCGCGGACTCGCAGCTGGCCGACCCCTCCACCGTCCCCGCCGGCGGGGACACCCCGGTCATCGCGTTCATGAACCCGGGTGGCATCCGCTCCGACCTGGTCGAGGACCCGGCAGGCGACGTGACCTACGGCGCGGCGTTCACCGTGCAGCCGTTCAACAACTACGTGGTCTCCGAGACCCTGACCGGGTCTCAGGTGCGCGCGGTGCTCAACGAGCAGTGGAACGGCCGCAACGAGGGGCCCACGAACAACAAGATCCTCCAGGTGGCTGGCCTCTCCTACACCTGGGACCGCTCGGACGCCGACAGCACCGACCCGTCGGTGGACGCCGTCGTCGGGGACGTCCTGGTGGACCTCGACGGGGACGGGACGGCGGAGACCCCGCTCGCCCCGGACGCCACCTACCGGGTCGTGGTGAACAGCTTCCTCGCCGACGGCGGTGACGGCTTCGCCACGCTGGGTCTCGGCGCCGACACGTTCTTCGGCGGGCTGGACATCGACGCGCTGGCGGCGTACCTCGCTGCGCACGACCCGTACACCCCGGCCCCGACCACGCGGATCAGCATGGTCGACTGACCGACGAGCCCCCGGAGGGCGCCGAGAGCGACGGGGGGTGGTCCCGCACCTGGTGCGGGACCACCCCCCGTCGTCGCCGCCGGCACGAAAAAAGCGATCAGCCCGCCTGATCCGTGCGGATCGGACGGGCTGGGTGGCAGCAGAGGTCAGGCGGGCTGCATCTGGTTCGGGACGGTGAGCAGGCCGTCGCGGTCGAGCGCCGCCGCGAGCCGGTCGTTCTCTGCCTGGAGCCTGAGGACGTGAGCCTCGAGGTCGGAGACGCGGCCGCGCAGGCGACGGTTCTCCGAAGCGAGACGGTCAGTGACCCGCGGGTCGCTGACACCCATGTAGCCGACAAGGGCCTTGGCCATGTGCGCTTCCTTTGCTGGTGTGCGAAGGCACGCTGCTGGGGACGTGCCCCCGGGCGGCTCTTGTGGAGCCGGTGAGATGAGGGTGGATTCATTCCAGAGTCTCACGCGTCCGCGGGTCGGTCAATCCCGGTCCAGGCGCCGTGAGGGGGATCACTTTGCTCCCGCTTGTCCCGGTCTCATGCCCACGTGGGGGGCGGTTCGTCGGGGGCGGGGCTGGCACCGCGGACAGAAGTACGACGACCGGTTCATGAACGGCGCGCGCACCACCGCGGTGCCGCAGCGCGAGCACGGCCGACCCTCCTGGCCGTAGGCCTCCAGGGAGCGGTCGAAGTAGCCGCTCTCCCCGTTGACGTTCACGTACAGCGCGTCGAAGGAGGTGCCGCCCTGAAGCAGCGCGGCGCCCATGACCTCCCGGACGCGGGTCAGGATCTCCCGCACCTGGCGAGCGGTGAGCCGGCCCCCGGGACGCTCACCATGGACCCCGGCGCGCCACAGCGCCTCGTCGGCGTAGATGTTGCCCACCCCCGAGACCACGGTCTGGTCCAGCAGGATGCGCTTGATCCCCGAAGCCCGTCTCCGGACCGCGCGCACGAACGCGTCGTCGTCGAAGTCCGGGTCCATCGGGTCGCGCGCGACGTGCGCCATCTCGGCAGGCAGCTCGGCTCCGCCGGCGGACACCGCAAGCCCGCCGAACATCCGCTGGTCGACGAACCGCAGCTCCCACGCGCCGGGATCGGCGCCCGGCCCGCTCGACCCTGACGCGCCCAACCCGAACCGCGCCCGCAGATGTCGCTCCGGACCGGCGTCGGCGGGCTGCACCAGCAGCTGGCCGCTCATCCCGAGGTGGGCGGTCAGCGCGTCGCCGCTGTCCAGCGGCAACCAGAGGTACTTCCCCCGGCGTCGCGCCCCGGTGACCAGGCGTCCTGTCAGTGCCACGGCGAAGTGGTCGGGGCCGGCGAGGTGCCGGCGGACCGGGCGTGGATGGAGAACCTCGACGGACACGATCCGCCGTCCCACCACGTGCGCGGCGAGACCACGGCGGACCACCTCGACCTCCGGCAGCTCGGGCACGTGCGCTCAGGCGCCGGGGTCGTCGAGCGGGGCGCCGGCGTCGGCGTCGCCGTCGACGGGCAGCTGCAGCGTCACACTGCCGTCGGTGTGGGCGCAGGGAACCGGGGCACCCCCGCCGAACTCCGCCACGATCTCTCGGTAGGCCGTCTCGGCCGCCTGCTGCTCGGCCTCCTTCTTCGACCGACCGGTGCCGTGGCCGTAGAGCCCCTCGCCCACCTTCACCTGGGCGGTGAAGGTCTTGGCGTGGTCGGGGCCGTCGTCCTCGATGAGGTACTCCGGCACTCCCAGGGAGTGCTCGGCGGACAGCTCCTGCAGGCTGGTCTTCCAGTCGAGCCCCGCGCCGAGGTCGGCGGCCGCGACCATGAGCGGGTCGAACAGGCGGTGCACGACCGCGCGGGCGGACTCGAAGCCGCTGCTGAGGTAGACCGCGCCGATCACGGCCTCGACGGTGTCGGACAGGATCGAGGACTTCCTCCGGCCGCCGGTGATCTCCTCGCCGCGACCGAGCTTGATGTGCTCCCCGAGGCCGATCGTGCGCGCGACCTCGGCCAACGCCCGCGCGTTGACCACCGCGGCGCGCAGCTTGGCCAGGCGCCCCTCGGACAGGTCCGGGTGCGCCAGGTACAGCGTCTCGGTGACGACCACGCCGAGCACCGAGTCGCCGAGGAACTCCAGCCGCTCGTTGGTGGGCAGGTTCCCGTTCTCGTAGGCGTACGACCGGTGCGTCAGGGCGCGGTCGAGCAGCGCGGCGTCCAGGTCCGGATCGCCCAGCTGCTCACGCAGGTCCTCGTACGCCGCCGCGCCCACGGGGACCGTCAGAGGACCGGACGGCGGTTCGCGCGCGAACCGTACTCCCCGCACTGCGGGCAGGCGCGGTGCGGCAGGTGCTTGGCGCCGCAGGCCGGGTTGGCGCAGGTCGCGAGCGAGGGCGCGACGGCCTTCCACTGCGAGCGACGGTGGCGGGTGTTGCTCCGCGACATCTTCCGCTTCGGGACAGCCACTGTTCTACTCCTCGTTCTGGCCGCGGTCGCGGCCGGTTGCTTCGTGCTCAGCGTCGTGCTCAGTCGGTGTTGCGTGCTGCGGGTCCGGTGCCAGGCCTTGGAGCGCGGCCCACCGGGGGTCGACCGCCTCGTCGTGCTCGTGCGCCGGGTCCTCCGCCAACCGTGCGCCGCACTCGACGCACAGGCCCGGACAGTCGTCCTGGCACAGCGGCTGGAACGGCAGCGCAAGCACCACCGAGTCCCGCAACAACGGCTCGAGGTCGAGCAGGTCGCCCTCCAGCCGGCCGGTCTCGTCGTCCTCGTCCTCCGCAGGCTCGTCGTCGTAGACGAAGAGCGCCTGGAAGTCGCCAGTGATGTCGCTGCTGATCGGCTCCAGGCATCGGACGCATTCGCCCTCCAGCCCCGCCTGCGCGGTGCCGGTGACGAGCACACCCTCGACGACCGCCTCGAGCCTGATGTCGAACTCGATGGGCGACCCCTCGGGGACGTGCAGGACCTCGATCCCTAGATCTGCCGGCGCCGGCGCTGTCAGGGTCACCTTGCGCTCCGACCCCGGGCGGCGGCCGAGCTCGCGGGTGTCGAGCACGAGCGGCGCTCTCGGGTCGAGACGCACAGGATCACTTTCGTCGTCGGGCAGGCAGATCGCGGTCCTCATCCCGATCAGAACCGCACGACCGACAAGAGGACCAAGGGACAGCGTACCGGTCTGCCCGCCGAAGGATCAAAAGGGGCGCCACCTGGAGGCGCCGCACCGGTCTCAGTCGCGCTCCGCGAGCCGCGCGGTGAGCCGCTCCAGGACGTGCGGCGGCACGAGGGCGGACACGTCGCCCCCGAAGCGCGCCACCTCCTTGACCAGGCTGGAGGCCAGGAACGACCACTCCGGGCTGGTGGGCACGAAGAGCGTCTCGACCTGCGACAGGCTGGAGTTCATCTGGGCCATCTGCAGCTCGTAGTCGAAGTCGGTCACCGCGCGGAGCCCCTTGACGATCGCCACCACGTCGCGGTCGCGACAGAAGTCGGTGAGCAGGCCGTCGAAGCCGTCCACGACGACGTTGGGGTACGGACGCACGGCCTCGACGAGCATCTCGATCCGCTCCTCCGGGCTGAAGAGGCGTTGCTTGGTGGCGTTGACGCCCACCGCCACGACGACCTCGTCGAACAACCCGGCCGCGCGGCCGATGATGTCGACGTGACCGTGGGTCACGGGGTCGAACGAGCCCGGGCAGGCTGCACGGCGCACGAGAGGTCCCTTCCTCGAAGGTCCCCAGACGCTACCAAGACCCACCGCGACCCGGCGTCCAGGTCGCGAAGGACAGGGAGGTCTCGCCGTAGGCGCGCACCCGGCCGACCTCGAACCCCGGCGGCCAGGTGAGCTCCTGGTCGCGCCTGGAGCGCTCCACGACGACCAGCGCGTCGTCGAGCAGCCACCCACCCTGGGCGAGCGCCACCAGGTCGGCCTCGACCTCTCCCCGGGCGACGGCGTACGGCGGGTCGCTGAACACCAGGTCGTAGCCCGCCTCCGGCTGCCCGGCGAGGTGCCGGGCCACCGCACCGGTGACCACCTCCACCCCGTCGGCCAGCCCGACCGCGCGGGCGTTCCTCCCGACCAGCATCGCGGTCCGCCGGTCCTGCTCGACCAGGGTGACCGCGGACGCGCCTCGGGAGCGCGCCTCGAGCCCCACCGCTCCGGACCCGGCGTACAGGTCGAGGACCCGCAACCCGTCGAGCGGGCCCAGGGCCGACTGCACAGCGGAGAACAGGGCCTCCCGCACCCGGTCCGAGGTGGGCCGGGTGCGGTCGCCCGGCGGGGTGCGCAGCGTCCGCCCGCCGGCGGTGCCGCCGATGATCCGGGTCATGTCTTGTCCAGGTAGTCGGTGCGGTCGCCCTCACGCAGGCGCTCCACGGCGGCGCGGAGGACCGGCTCCCCCGCCAGGTCCGGGTCCCGCTCGACGACGGCGACCGAGGCCGCACGGGCGGCCTCGATCACGTCCACGTGCCGGGCCACCGAGAGCAGCCGCAGCGTGCGCCGGGTGCCGGACTGGTTGCGGCCCAGCACGTCGCCCTCGTGCCGCTGCAGCAGGTCCAGCTCGGCGAGCCGGAACCCGTCGAGCGTGCTGGCGACCGCCTCCAGCCGGTCGCGTGCGGAGGACCCGGGTGCCGCCGTCGTGACCAGCAGGCACAGCCCCGGGTGACCGCCGCGGCCGACCCGGCCCCGCAGCTGGTGGAGCTGGGAGATCCCGAACCGGTCGGCGTCGAGGACCACCATGGCGGTGGCGTTGCCCACGTCCACGCCGACCTCGATGACCGTCGTGGAGACCAGGACGTCGACCTCCCCTGCGGTGAAGGCAGCCATCACCGCGTCCTTGTCGTCCGGGGCGAGCCTTCCGTGCAGGACACCGACCCGGAGACCCGCCAGGGCGCCCTCGGCCAGCCGCGGTGCGACCTCCTCCACCGCGGACAGCGGAGGCCGGCTACCGGCCGGCTCCCCGGGGGGAACAGCTCCTCGTCGGTCTCGAGGGTCTCAGGCGCCGTGGCCTTGGCGTCGCCGGAGATCCGCGGGCACACGACGTACACCTGGCGGCCCTGGGCCACCTCCTCGCGCACCCGCTCCCAGACCCGGCCGAACCACCCCGGCTGGTCGGCCAACGGCACGACCACCGTCTGGATCGGGCTGCGGCCGGCCGGCAGCTCGGTGAGCGCCGAGACCTCCAGGTCGCCGAAGACGGTCATCGCCACCGTGCGCGGGATCGGCGTGGCCGTCATCACCAGCACGTGCGGAGGCGTGTCCGCGCTCTTGGCCGACAGGGCGGCCCGCTGCTCCACGCCGAACCGGTGCTGCTCGTCGACGACGACGAGGCCGAGGTCGGCGAACTGGACCTTGTCCTCGATCAGCGCGTGGGTGCCGACGACCAGCCCCGCCTCCCCGGAGGCGGCAGCCAGCAGAGCCGCCCGGCGGGCGGTGGCCCCCATCGAGCCGGTGAGCAGGGTGACCCGGGTCGCCTGCTCGGCGCCGCCCAGCATCCCCCCGGCCGCAAGGTCGCCGAGCATCGCGGTGATCGAGCGGTGGTGCTGCTGGGCGAGGACCTCGGTCGGCGCCAGGAGCGCAGCCTGTCCACCGGAGTCCACGACCCGCAGCATCGCCCGCAGCGCCACGACGGTCTTGCCGGAGCCCACCTCGCCCTGCAGCAGCCGGTGCATGGGGTGGGTCCCCGCCAGGTCCGCGAGCACCTCGTCCTCGACGCGCTGCTGGCCCGCGGTCAGGGTGAACGGCATCCTGTCGTCGAAGACGTCGAAGATGCCGCCCGGTCGACCGGTCCGCGCCCGGCCGAGGACGTCGCGCTGCTGGTGTCGTCGCTGGGCCAGCGCGACCTGGGCGACGAACGCCTCGTCGAAGCGCAGCCGCTTCACCGCAGCGCCCTGCTGCTGCCAGTCCTGGGGGCGGTGCACCCAGCGCAGGGCCACCCCCGCGGTCAACAGGTCGTGCTCGGCCCGCAGTGCCTCGGGGATCCGCTCCGGGACGTCCTCGACCACGTCGAGGGCGGACCGGACCGCGTGCTCGACGCGTTGGCTGGTCAGCTTCTGTCCCGAGACCTGGTAGACCGGTTTGAGCCCGAGGTCGCTGTCGAGGTCCTCGGCGACCTCGGGGTGGGTGAGCTCCCACCGGTTGCCCTGGTAGGAGTTGCGGCCGAACTTCCCGGAGACCATCACGCTGGCCCCCCGCTTCAGCGAGCCGCGCCGCCACTCGGCCGCCCGGGCGTGGCGGTCGAAGAACGTCATCCAGATCTGGCCGTCGCCCAGTCGGGCAGCCACCTCCGTGCGGTACGCCGTCCGCCGGGTTCGCTTGTCGACGTACGGGTGCTGGCTCAGGCTGGAGACCTCGGCCACCAGCGTGACCAGCTCGCCCTCGACGAGGTCGGCCAGGCTGCTGACCTGGCCCAGCTCGAGGTAGGCGCGGGGGTAGTGCGAGAGCAGGTCGCCGACCGTGCGCAGCCCCAGGGACTTCTCGAGCTCCCGCGAGACGGTTCCCACCACCCCGGTGAGCCGGGTCTCCCAGCCGACCACCCTCACTCCACCCCGAACAGCAGCGGGTAGCGCGGCTGTCCGCCGTCGTAGACCAGCACGTCGACGCTGGGATGGACCTCGCGGACCGTGGCAGCGCACAGCTCGGCGGCCGCGTGCCCACCCTCGCCGGCGACCACCGTGACCAGCTCGCCGCCGCCCCCCAGCAGCCGTTCCAGGACCCCGACGGCCACCGCGACCAGGTCGGACCCGACGACGGCGAAGTCGCCCTCGACGGCGCCGAGGACGTCGCCGGGCGCGCACGGGCCGGCCGAGGTCATCGCCTCGCGGACCGCGAGGGTGACCGCACCGCAGCGCGCGTGGCGCGCCGCGGCCGTCATCTCCACCAGGTCCTGGTCGAAGGAGCGCCCCGGCTCGTGCACGGCCAGGGCAGCCATCACCTGCACCGCCGCCCGGCTGGGGACCACCGCCACCCGCAGGGCGTCCTCGGCGGCCGCGATCCGGGCCGCTGCCTCCGCGGTCGCGACCACGTCGCGCTCGTGGGGAAGCAGGATCACCTCCGCGGCCCCGGTGGACCGCACCGCGTCGAGCAGCTCGACCGCGGACGGAGGGCGGTCCGCGGCGCACTCCACCACCACCGCACCCGCCTCGGCCAGCACTGCGGCGAGCCCGGTCCCGGTGGCCAGGGCGACCACGGCTCGCCCCCGGCACTCCCGCTCGACCGGCGGCCGTCCCTGGGCCAGGTCGGCGAAGTGGGTCACGCGCACCCGGTAGGGGCGCCCCGCGGTGATGCCGGCCTCGATCGCCGCCCCCACGTCGTCGACGTGGACGTGGACGTTCCACAGGTCGCCGTCACCGACCACGACGAGGGAGTCGCCGAGCGGCTGGAGCGCGGCACGGAGGGCGGGGATCCTCGTGGCGTCGGCCTCGAGCAGGTACATCACCTCGTACGCCGGTCCGGCCGGGGACAGGTCGCGGGCGGCCGGGTCGGCCGTGGCCGCAGCCGGGACGCCGGCTGTCCCGGGCACCGGGACGGGTACCCGCCGACGGTGGAGCCCCCCGGCCGGGCGCAGGACACGACGCCCGGTCACCGCGGACTCCGCGGCGTCCAGGATCAGGCACAGGCCCCGGGCTCCGGCGTCGACGACCCCCGCCGCGGCCAGCACGTCCAGCTGGTCGGTGGTCCCGGGCAGCGCCTCGGCGGCGGCCCGGGCCGCCGCCTCCAGGACCCGCTCGGTCCGGATCGCCGGGTCCCTGGCAGCGTCGAGCGCCGCGTCGGCGGCGGCCCGGGCCACGGTGAGGATGGTGCCCTCGACCGGCTCGCCCACCGCGGCGTACGCCGCCCCGGCTGCGGTCTGGAGGCCCTCGGCGAGCACCAGGGCGCCCGGGTCCCGCGGGTCGGCGTCCGCCAGGTGGCCGAACAGCGCACCGACGAGCTGGGCGGCGATCACCCCCGAGTTGCCGCGAGCCCCGAGCAGCAGCCCCCGCGCGTACGCCGCCGCCGTCCGCGCCGGGCACGCCTGCGCGGGGCCGCCCTGGTCGGCGAGCGAGGTCAGCAGCGCCTCGTGGGCGGCCTCGAAGCTGAGGAACAGGTTGGTGCCGGTGTCGCCGTCGGGAACCGGGTAGACGTTGAGCGCGTCGATCTCCTCACGGGCCTGGGCGAGGGCGGTGACCACCAGCCCCGAGAAGCGGACCAGGATCCGGACAGGGGGCTGCACGGGCCCACCCACCCCTGGCTCCACCACGCGCCACCCTCCGATCCGTTCGCTCTCCCCCGGGAGCGCCGCCCCTGGGTCGGCCACAGGCTAGCCGTCCGGGCCGACGAGGACGGCGACCGCCGATTGGCGCCGTCCCTGCGGGATCGGATACGCTAGCGCGGTTGTCCGGCCACCGGTCGGGCACAGCAACTGACCTCGAGAAGTGATCCAGGAGTACACGGTGGCTGCCGTCTGCGACATCTGCGCCAAGAGCCCGGGCTTCGGCAACAACCGGCCGTGGTCCCGCAAGATCACGAAGCGCCGCTTCGACCCGAACATCCAGCGCGTGCGCGCCACCGTCAACGGTGCGCCCAAGCGACTCAACGTGTGCACCGGCTGCCTGAAGGCCGGCAAGGTCACCCGCTGACCCGCACCTGACCCGTCCCACCCGAGAGCCGCCCCCCTGAGGGGGCGGCTTTCTGCATGCTCGGCTCAGAAGTGACGGTAGCCGGCCTCCCCCTCGTACGCCGTCCCGTCGACGGTGACCCCCTCGCCGACGTCGACCGTCCCGACCACCGTCCACCGGGCCGGCAGCTCCGTGCCGGGCGGGAACGTCGCGACCAGGCTGTGGTCGTCGCCGCCGGAGAGCACGAAGCCCAGCGGGTCGCTGCCCAGCGCCGCGGCCACGGCCTGGAGCGGGTCGTCGACGACGAAGGCGGCGGAACGGACGTCGACCGCGACCCCGCTCGCCGCAGCGATGTGCCCGAGGTCGGCCAGGAACCCGTCGGAGACGTCGACCAGCGCCGTCGCGCCGAGCCCCTGTGCCTCCGCTCCGGCGCCGTAGGGCACCGCGGGTCGCCGGTAGGCCTCCACCACCGCCCGGGGTGAGCGGAACCCCCGGCCGAGGACGGCCAGCCCCGCGGCGGCCCAGCCCTGTCGGCCGCACAGGGCCACGAGGTCACCGGGCCGGGCGCCCGAGCGCAGGACCGGCGCGCCGTCGACGAGGCCGAGGGCGGTCACCGCCAGGGTGAGGACGTCGCTGCGGGTCAGGTCCCCGCCGACCACGGAGGCGCCGACCTCGGCGCACTCGGCTGCCAGGCCGTCGGAGAGCTCGAGCAGCCAGGCGACCTCGAGGTCGGCGGGGGCGGCGATCCCGACGGTCACCGCCGTGGCGCGCCCGCCCATGGCGTTGAGGTCGGACAGGCTCTGGGCGGCGGCGCGGTGGCCGATGTCGGCGGCGCCGGCCCAGTCCCGGCGGAAGTGGCGGCCGTCGACGAGCAGGTCGGTGGAGACGACGACCCGGCCGCCCGGCACCACCACCTCGGCGGCGTCGTCCCCTGGTCCGACCAGCACGTCCGGACCCTGGGGCGAGCGACGGGTGAGCAGCCCGAGGACGCCGAACTCGCCGAGGTCGGCGAGCCGGGCACCTGGCGGGAGGTCGGGACCTGCGGGCGACGGGGGTAGGGAAGGAGCCATGCCGAGCATTCAATCCGACGAGCCGGGCCGCCCATGACCCCGGTGTGTTCCGACGGGCACCAGCACGCGATAGGTTGAGCGCGGCTCCTCGGAGCCCCGGGCACTCCGGGACAAATCGTTCGGCCCAGCAGAGGAGATCACCATGGTCGTCCAGGCCTACATCTTGATCCAGACCGATGTCGGCAAGGCCGCCGAGGTCGCCGCCGCCATCGCCGACGTCAAGGGTGTCACGCTGGCCGAGGACGTCACCGGCCCGTACGACGTGATCGTGCGCGCCGAGGCGAGCAACGTCGACGAGCTCGGACGTCTGGTCGTGGCCCGCGTGCAGGCCGTCGAGGGCATCACGCGCACGCTGACCTGCCCCGTCGTGCACATCTGAGGCCCGCACTGCCTCGAGTTCCACCGCCGCAGCGTCCCGCCCGTGAGGGTGTGGGCGCTGTCGCACGTTCGCGCCGGGGGGCGGTGGTGGCCGCAGCCCTGCTGGTGCTGGGCGCCTGCGGTGGCGGCCCTGTCGAGGTCACGGCGTCCGCCCCGCGGCCCGAGGACGCGGACGCCTGTCGCCGGCTCGTCTCCGACCTGCCCGGCCAGGTGGCCGACCAGCCCTCGCGCGAGGTCTCCGAGCCGTCGTACGCCGCGGCGTGGGGCGATCCTGCGATCGTGCTCGTCTGCGGGGTCCCGACGCCGCCCGGGTTCGACGAGGTGGCGGTGTGCACCACGGTCGACGGTGTGGACTGGTTCATCCCCGACGAGGACCTGGTGCCCGGCCGCGACCTGACCATGACCACCGTGAACCGCTCGGTGCACGTGGAGGTCCGGCTGCCCGCGTCGCTGGCTCCGCCGGCGGCCACGCTGGCCGACCTGGCCGAGGCGGTGCAGCAGGGGTCACAGCGCACGGGCCGGTGCCGCTGACCGGTCAGCGCAGGCCGGTGTCACGCGCCAGGGCCAGGCGGACCAGCCGGTCGACCAGCGCCGGGTACGCCACACCGGTGGCCTCCCACATCCGCGGGAACATCGAGGTCGGGGTGAAGCCGGGCATCGTGTTGATCTCGTTGAGCACCACCCGCCCGTCGGCCAGCAGGAAGAAGTCGCACCGCGCGAGGCCCTCGCACGACAGCGCCTCGAACGCCTCGACGGACAGGGCGCGCACCCGGTCCGAGACCGCCTCGTCGACCAGCGCCGGGACGTCGAGCCGGGTGTGCTCCTCGGGCAGGTACTTCGCGGCGAAGTCGTAGAAGTCGTGGTCGCCCTCCAGCGTGATCTCGGCGACCACGCTGGAGTCGGGCGGCCCCCCGTCGAGCGAGGCCAGGACCCCGCACTCGATCTCGCGTGCCCCCTCCCCCGCCGAAGCCTCCACGATCACCTTGGGGTCCCACCGCCGGGCCTCCTCGACGGCGGCGTCGAGCTCGTCGCGGCTGTGCACCTTGCTGATGCCGATGCTCGAGCCGCCCCGGCACGGCTTGACGAAGACGGGGTAGTCCAGGGCGTCCACGGCGTCCTTGCAGGCCTCGGGGTCGGCGCGCCACTGGCGGTCGCCGATGACGGCGTACGGGAGCACGGGCAGGCCGGCCGCGGTGAACACGACCTTCATGTAGTGCTTGTCCATGCCGACCGACGAGGCGAGCACCCCCGAGCCGACATAGCGCACGTCGACCATCTCCAGCAGCCCCTGCACGGTGCCGTCCTCGCCGAAGGGCCCGTGCAGGACGGGGAAGACGACGTCGAGGTGCCCCAGTGCCAGCGGCACCTCGCCCGGCGCGTGCACCACCATGGTGCCGCGGCTGCCGTCCTGGGCGACCGACAGCGCAGGCAGGCTGGCGTCGACCTCGGGCAGCCGGTCGGGGGCGGTGATCGCGAGCCGTCGTGAGTCACCGGACTCCAGCACCCACCTGCCGTCCTTGGCGATCCCGATCGGGACCACGTCGTACTGCTCGGGGTCGAGGGCGGCCAGGACGCTTCCCGCGGTGACGCAGGAGATGGCGTGCTCGCTGGACCTGCCACCGAAGAGCACGGCGACGCGCGGCCGGCCGTCCGGGGTCCGCGGGGCGTCGTACGGCGAGGGGTCGGGGGCGCTCATGATGCGCCGACCCTACCTGCCTACCCTGGCCCCATGTCCGACCCGACAGCACAACCAGGCCAGCCGACCGGCGACCCGAAGGACGACCCCCGCCGCGGCACGGCGACCCTGAGGCCGGCGACCGTCGCGGTGACCGCGGGACGTCCCCCGCGCACCCCGGACCAGCCGCTCAACACCCCGCTCACCCTGGCCTCGACGTACGTCGCGGGCGGGGACCTCGAGTACGGCCGCTACGGCAACCCGACGTGGACGGCGTTCGAGGAGGCCTTGGGTGCCCTCGAGCACGGGCGCTGCCTGGCCTTCTCCAGCGGTCTGGCCGCCGTGGCCACGATCCTGGACCTGGTCGGCCAGGACGCCACGGTCGTGGCACCCCGCCACGCGTACACCGGCAGCATCATGCAGCTGGCGGACCTGGAGGCCCGCGGGCGGCTCAAGGCGCGGCTGGTCGACGTCACCGACCAGCCGGCGCTGGTCGCGGCCTGTGAGGACGCCGCCCTGGTCTGGCTGGAGAGCCCGTCCAACCCGGCCCTGGAGGTCCTCGACCTGCCTCCGGTGATCGAGGCGGCCCATGCCGCCGGGGCCTACGTCGTGGTGGACAACACCTTCGCCACTCCCCTGCTCCAGCAGCCGTTGCTGCTCGACGCGGACCTCGTCGTCCACTCGGCCACCAAGTTCATCGCCGGCCACAGCGACGTGCTGATGGGGGCCCTGGTGACCCGCTCCGAGGAGCTGTACTCGGTGCTGAAGAACCGACGTGACCTCGTCGGCAACACACCGGGCCCGTTCGAGGCGTGGCTCGCGCTGCGTGGTCTGCGCACGCTGCCGGTCCGCCTCGACCGCGCGCAGGCCAATGCCCAGGTCCTGGTGGAGCGGCTGGCGGACCATCCCGCCGTGAGCGAGGTGCGCTACCCCGGCTTCGGCGCGATCGTCTCCCTGGTCACCGCCCAGGGCGGGCTGGCCGCCGACCTGCTCACCCACTCGACCCACCTGTGGGTGCACGCCACCAGCCTCGGTGGGGTCGAGTCGACGTTCGAGCGCCGGCGGCGCTGGAAGACCGAGGCGGCCACGATCCCCGAGGGACTCGTCCGGCTCTCCGTGGGCATCGAGGACGTGGAGGACCTGTGGGCAGATCTCGTCCAGGCGCTCGACGCCCTCCCGGCTGGCAGGATCGAGGCATGAGCGTCATCAAGATCAACGCGATCACGGTCCCGGTCGACAGCGGCGACGAGCTCGCCCATCGGTTCGCCGCCCGCGCGGGTGCGGTGGACGGGCAGGACGGCTTCGAGGGCTTCGAGCTGCTCAAGCCCACCGACGAGCGCACCACCTGGCTGGTGGTCACGCGGTGGCGCGACGAGGCGTCGTTCGAGGCGTGGACGGCGAGCGCCGCGTTCGGGCGGGGTCACCAGCAGGGCGGTGACACGCCCCGACCCGTGGGGCTCTCGGCCGAGCTGTGGTCCTACGTCGTCGCTGGCGGCTCTGCCGGCTGAGCGGTCCCACCGCGGCTCAGTCGCGTTCGTGCTTGGTCTCCCGGGAGACGAAGCTGGCCATCATCTCGGTGGTGGTGAGCTCCCCGTCGACCACCGCGTGCACGGCTTCCACCAGGGGCGCGTAGATGCCGTGGCGCTGGGCCAGGGCCAGCAGGGAGCCGCAGGACTTCACGCCCTCGGCGACCTGGCGCGTCGACGCGGTGATCTCCTCGGTCGTCATCCCCCGGCCGAGCTTCTCCCCGAAGGTGCGGTTGCGGGAGAGCGGGGAGGAGCACGTGGCGACGAGGTCGCCGAGCCCGGCGAGTCCCATGAGGGTCAACGGGTCGGCCCCCAGCTTGACCGCCAGCCGTGCGTTCTCCGCCAGGCCGCGGGTGATCACGGAGGCGGTGGTGTTGTCGCCGAAGCCGAGCCCGACCGCCATCCCGACGGCCAGGGCGATGACGTTCTTGTAGGCCCCGCCCAGCTCGCAGCCCAGCACGTCGACGCTGGAGTAGGGACGGAAGTTCGGCCCGTGCAGCCACTCCCGCAGCTGGGCGGCGACCGACTCGTCGGCACAGGCGACGACGCTGGCGGCGGGTTCGCGGGAGGCGATCTCCCTGGCCAGGTTGGGTCCGGAGAGCACCGCGATCCGCTCGGGACCCGCGCCGGTGACCTCGGCGATCACCTCGCTCATCCGCTTGAGCGTGCCCAGCTCGACGCCCTTCATCAGCGACAGGAGGACCGCGTCGTCAGGAAGGAGGTCCGCCCAGCCGGCGAGGTTCTCACGCAGGGTCTGCGACGGCACGGCGAGCACGACGAGCACCGCTCCCGACACCGCCTCGGCAGCGTCGTGGGTGGCCCGGACCGAGTCCGGCAGGACGATGCCCGGCAGGTAGTCGGGGTTCTCGTGGGTGTCGTTGATCCTGGCGCACAGGTCCTCCCGCCGGGCCCACAGCACGACGTCGTGGCCGGCGTCGGCGAGCACCAGCGAGAACGCCGTGCCCCACGAGCCCGCGCCGAGAACGGCGACCTTGCTCATCGGTGGTCCCTTCGCAGGTGCAGCCGGGCCGCGAGAGCGCGACGCGGGGGTCGGGGGTGGGGGTTGCCGATCTGTGGCACCTGCTCCCGGCGCGGGTCGTACCGCTCGGCCGGGGCCGGCTCGTTCCGGAGGTCCTCGAGCAGCCTGGTCACCGCCGCCATGATCCGGCTGGTGGCCAGGTGCAACAGCTCCGGGGTGAGCTCCTGCCCACGCAGGTCGTCGAGGTCGACCGGGTCACCGACCTTGGCCCGCACTGTCCTGGGGGGCAGCAGGTGCGGTCGCGACGCGTACGGAGCAAGCACCTCGTGGGCGCCCCACTGCGCCACCGGCACGACCGGGACCCCTGCGGTCAGGGCGATCCGCGCCGCGCCGGTCTTGCCGACCATGGGCCACAGCCCGGGGTCGCGGGTGAGGGTGCCCTCGGGGTAGACGATGACCGCCCGTCCGCTGTCGACGGCCTCGACCGCGGCACCGAAGGCCTGGGCAGCGTCGGCGGTGAGCCGTTGGACCGGGATCTGCCCGGTGGCGCGGATCAGGCGGCCGAGCAGCGGGATGTCGAAGACCGCGGCTTTCGCGAGGTAGCGCGGCAGCCGCCCGTGGTCGTAGACCAGGTGGGCGAAGGTGAACGGGTCCGCATAGGAGATGTGGTTGGCCACGATGACCGCACCACCGGTTGCCGGGATCTTCATCCCGTCCACCCAGTCGTGGCGGGTGAAGGCGAGCACGACCGGCTTGACGATCGCGATGGCCACGACGAAGGCCCATCCTCGGCGCTCCCTCATCCTGCGCGGCTTGGCCACGTCGCTCCCTCGGTCGGTCGGTCGGTGCCACCCGACACTACTGCCCGGGGCGGGCACCGCAGCACAGGGCTGGCAGGATCAGGGCGGTGTCCGAACAGCTCGTCTCGCAGCCGTCCTCCTCGCAGTCCCGGCCTCCGTCGCCGCGGGGGCGTCGCTTCGGCCTGGTGGTCCCGGTGAAGCGGGTGGCGACCGCGAAGTCGCGCCTCGCGCCCCTGGGCGACGAGGCCCGCCGTGAGCTGGTGGCCGCGTTCGCGGTCGACACGGTGACGGCGGCGCTGGCGTGCCCCCAGGTGGCCCGGGTCCTGGTCGTCACCGACGAGGTGGCGTTGGCTCTCGCCCTCCGCGAGCAGGGAGTCCTGGCGATTCCGGACGGCGGGTCCGGGGGTCTCAACGAGGCGCTGACCCAGGGCGCAGCCGAGCTGGTGCGTGCTGACCGGCATCTCCGACCGGTCGCCCTGTGTGCGGACCTCCCGGCCTTGCGGACCGAGGACCTGTCTGCGGTCCTCGACAGCGTCGTGGACACGGTCCCTCCCGGGTCGTCGTCGTTCGTGGCCGACGCAGCGGGAAGGGGCACCACCCTCTACACCGCCCCCGACGTGGGCGCCTTCGCGCCGCGCTTCGGCCTCGGCTCCCGGCAGGCCCATGTCGACGCCGGCGCCGTCGAGGTCTCCGGCGGGCCGGCGGGATCGGTCCGCCTCGACGTCGACACCCCAGAGGAGCTCTGGGCCGCGCTCGACCTGGGGGTCGGGCCGCGGACCGCCTGGACGGTGACCCGGCTGGGCCTGGGCCGCGGACCCGCGGGCCGCCCCTGACCTGTCCCAGCGTGACAGCGCCCCCTCCACGTCGGTGGAGGGGGCGCTGCGCGGAGGGTCAGGACTTCTTGGCCGCGGTCTTCTTGGTGGTGGAGGACTTCTTGGCTGCCGACGCCTTCTTCGCCGGTGCCGCCGACTTGGTGGCCGAGGCCTTCTTCGTCGCCGTCTTCGACGCAGTCGTCTTCGACGTGGCCGTCTTGGCCGGAGCCGCCGACTTCGTCGTCTTCGTCGCCGGAGCCTTGGTCGCCTTCTTGGTCGCCGTCGTCTTCGTGGCGGCGGCCTTGGCCGGAGTGGCCTTCTTGGTCGCCGTCTTCGACGCAGTCGTCTTCGACGTGGCCGTCTTGGCCGGAGCCGCCGACTTCGTCGTCTTCGTCGCCGGAGCCTTGGTCGCCTTCTTGGTCGCCGTCGTCTTCGTGGCGGCGGCCTTGGCCGGAGTGGCCTTCTTGGTCGCCGTCTTCGACGCCGCCGTCTTCGACGCGGCCGCCTTGGCCGGAGCCGACTTGGTGGCAGTGGCCTTCGAGGCGGTCGCCTTCGAGGCCACGACCTTCGGCAGCTTCGGCAGCTTCTTCGCGCCGCTGACGACGGCCTTCAGGTCCGCCCCCGCGTTGAACTTCGGGATGGCCGTCTTCTTGGCCTTGATCCGCTCGCCGGTGCGCGGGTTGCGCACCCAGCGGGCGTCACGGACCCGCTTCTCGAACGAGCCGAACCCGGTGATCGCAACCTTCTCTCCCCGGGCGACCTCGCGTGTGATGGTGTCCAGGACCGACTCGAGCGCGTGTTGCGCCTGCTTGCGGTTGCCTTCGTAGCGGGTCGACAGAGCGTCGATCAGCTGAGTCTTGTTCACCGGCTTCCCTTTCGTGAACGACTGGGCCGAACCTCTGCTCGGCGTTACCCTTGCACGCTAGGGAAAACGGCGTGTTGCCACAACGACATACGGGCTGTTTTCGCGCTGAATCTCGCTGATTTCGCTTGTGAAGCAGGCGTAACCCGAGGCTGCACGGGCCCCTGAGCCTCGCATCCGACGTCAGGGTGCACCCTTGGGCGACGGGAATCGTCAAGCAGACAAGGGGAAACCCCGGAGCGGACGGGGCTCCGGGGTCTCGTTTCGGCCCTGACGGGTGACTTCTCAGAGAGTGACCGGCTTGAACGACGGCCGCGACGCCTCGAACGCGGTGATGGACTCCTCGTTGGACAGCGTGATGCCGATGTCGTCGAGCCCGTTGAGCAGGCGATAGCGGGTGTAGTCGTCGATCGCGAAGGGGGCCACGAGGTCACCGGCCCTGACCTCGCGGGCCTCGAGGTCCACGGTCACCTCGGTGGTCGGGTCTGCCTCCACGGCGGCCCAGAGCCGTTCCACGACGTCGTCCGCCACCTCCGCCGCGACCAGCCCGGCCTTGCCGGAGTTGCCACGGAAGATGTCCGCGAACCGGCTGGAGAGGACCACTTTGAAGCCGTAGTCCATCAGTGCCCACACGGCGTGCTCGCGCGACGAGCCGGTGCCGAAGTCGGGACCGGCGACGAGGACCGAGACCCCTGCGTAGGCGGGGTTGTTGAGCACGAAGTCCGGGTCGTTGCGCCAGGCACCGAAGAGACCGTCCTCGAACCCGGTCCGGGTGACGCGCTTGAGGTAGACCGCGGGGATGATCTGGTCGGTGTCGACGTTGCTGCGCCGCAACGGCAGCGCGGTCCCGGTGTGGGTGGTGAAGGCGTCCATGTCGGTGTCCTCTCGGTGGGGGGTCAGCCGGCCAGCGGCGGCAGGTCGGACGGACCGGCAAGGTGGCCGGCGACGGCGGTGGCCGCCGCGACGGGCACCGAGACCAGGTGGGTGCGCCCGCCCTTGCCCTGTCGTCCCTCGAAGTTGCGGTTGGAGGTGGAGGCACTGCGCTCTCCCGGAGCGAGCTGGTCGGGGTTCATGCCCAGGCACATCGAGCACCCGGCGCCCCGCCACTCCGCTCCGGCCGCGACGAAGACCTTGTCCAGCCCCTCGGCCTCGGCCTGGAGCCGGACCCGGACCGAGCCGGGAACCACCAGCAGGCGCGTGTTGTCGGCGACCTTGCGGCCCTGGATCACCTCGGCGGCCAGGCGCAGGTCCTCGATCCGGCCGTTGGTGCAGGAGCCGACGAAGACGGTGTCGACCTGGACGTCACGCATCGGGGTGCCCGCCGTGAGACCCATGTACTCCAGGGCCTTCTGGGCCGCGACGCGGTCGGAGGCCGAGTCGAAGTCCTCGGGCGCCGGCACGCTCCCGCCGAGCGGGACACCCTGTCCGGGGTTGGTCCCCCAGGTGACGAACGGGGTGAGCGTCGAGGCATCGAGGACGATCTCCTTGTCGAAGCTCGCGTCGTCGTCGGTGACCAGGGTCCGCCAGCTCTCCACGGCTGCGGTCCACTGCTCGCCCTGCGGCGCCTCGGGCCTGCCCTCGATGTAGTCGAAGGTGGTCTGGTCGGGAGCGATCAGCCCCGCCTTCGCTCCCCACTCGATCGACATGTTGCACACGGTCATGCGGCCCTCCATGGAGAGCTCCTCGATGGCCTGGCCGCGGTACTCCACGATGTAGCCCTGGCCGCCGCCGGTACCGGTCTGGGTGATGAGGGTGAGGATGAGGTCCTTGGCAGTCACGCCGTCGGGCAACGAGCCGTTGACGGTGACGGCCATCGTCTTGGGCCTGGCCTGCATGAGGGTCTGGGTGGCCAACACGTGCTCGACCTCGGAGGTGCCGATGCCGAAGGCGATCGCACCGAAGGCGCCATGGGTGGAGGTGTGCGAGTCCCCGCACACGATGGTCATCCCTGGCTGGGTCAGACCCAGCTGGGGGCCCACCACGTGCACGATCCCCTGCTCGACGTCGCCGAGCGGGTGCAGTCGGACCCCGAACTCCGCCGCGTTCTTGCGCAGGGTCTCCACCTGCGTGCGGCTGACCGGGTCGGCGATCGGCTTGTCGAGGTCGAGGGTGGGGACGTTGTGGTCCTCGGTGGCCAGGGTCAGGTCGGGTCGACGGACTCGCCGCCCGGCCAGCCGCAGACCGTCGAACGCCTGGGGCGAGGTCACCTCGTGGATGAGGTGGAGGTCGATGTAGAGGAGGTCCGGCTCTCCCTCAGCACTGCGGACGACATGCTCGTCCCATACCTTCTCCGCAAGGGTCCGACCCATGGTTCTCTCCTTCACTTCGTCCGGCCACCAGACTTGCATATCACTATGCGAGACGGCATTATCAGAGTATGGACAACTCTAGCGGAGTCGGCGTTCTCGACAAAGCCGCTCTGGTGCTGTCGGCACTGGAGTCCGGTCCGGCCACCCTGGCCGGACTGGTCGGGGCGACCGGCCTGGCCCGACCGACGGCCCACCGCCTGGCCGTGGCGCTCGAGCACCACCGGCTCGTGGCCCGGGACATGCAGGGCCGCTTCGTGCTCGGCCCCCGGCTCGCCGAGCTGAGCGC
This sequence comes from uncultured Actinomycetota bacterium, assembly GCA_963784485.1. Taxonomy (GTDB): domain Bacteria; phylum Actinomycetota; class Actinomycetes; order Propionibacteriales; family Nocardioidaceae; genus Marmoricola_A. The sequence goes on from CAWARH010000006.1 coordinate 265,344, forward strand.
GGCCGCCGGGGAGGACCGGCTGCTGGCTGCGGCGGGCCCGGTGCTGGCCCGGCTCCGTGACATCACCGGCGAGTCTGCCCAGCTGTGGCGCCGCCAGGGCGACCACCGGGTCTGCGTCGCGGCGGCGGAGCGCCCCTCCGGCTTGCGCGACACCATCCCGGTCGGTTCGCAGCTGACGATGCGGGCCGGCTCCGCGGCCCAGGTGCTGCTGGCCTGGGAGGACCCCGAGCGGATGCACCGGGGCCTGCAGAACGCCGCCTTCTCAGCGACCGCACTGTCCGGCATCCGCCGCCGCGGCTGGGCACAGTCGATCGGCGAGCGCGAGGCCGGCGTGGCCTCGGTGTCCGCACCGGTCCGCTCCCCGTCCGGCAAGATCATCGCCGCGGTGTCGGTCTCCGGACCCCTCGAGCGGCTCACCCGCCAGCCCGGTCGGATGCACGCCCCCGCGGTCCTGGCCGGGGCCGAGCGTCTCTCGGAGTCGCTGCGCCGCTCCTCGGAGTAGTCCGCAGCGGTCAGAACAGGGAGGCCTGCTCGAGCCGCAGGAGCTCCTGCTTGCGGCCGAGGCCGCCGCCGTACCCGGTCAGGCTGCCGTCGGCGCCCACCACCCGGTGGCACGGCACCACCACCGGCACCGGGTTGCGGCCGTTGGCCAGCCCCACGGCGCGCGCCGCCTGTCCCGTCATGCCGAGGCTCCTGGCCACCTCGCCGTACGACCGCACCTCGCCGTAAGGGATCTCGCGCAGGGCGGCCCACACCCGACGCTGGAAGTCGCTGCCCTGCGGCGCGACGGGGAGGTCGAAGTCGATCAGGTCGCCGCTGAAGTACGCCGACAGCTGTTGCGCGGCCTCACCCAGCAGCGGGTCGCCGTCGGCGCGCTCCCCCAGAGGCCGCCCCTCGGCGCGTGCGGCGAAGCCGGCGACGCTGCGGCTCTCCCCCGGGCTGCTCGGAAGCTCGCCGAGGAAGTCGATCCCGGTCAGCGACGCTCCGTCGCCGACGAGGCGAAGAGTCCCCAGAGGGCTCTCGATCGTGGTCCACATCTCAGGATTCCTCTCGTCGCGCCCGGGACTGGTCCAGGACGGTCGTCCACAGGTGGAGCAGCGCGTAGGAGCGCCACGGTCGCCACGTCTCGCTGCGAGCGGCCGGGTCGTCGACGCCCAGTCCCCGCAGCGCACGCAAGACCGCGACGTCGGTGCCGAGGAAGACATCCGGGTCGCCCAGGGCGCGCATCGCGACATAGCCCGCGGTCCACGGTCCGATCCCGCGCAGCGCCCTCAGCCTGCCCGAGACCTCCGCCCGCTCCTCGCTGCGGTCCAGCACCACGCGACCGTCCGCGAGCGCGGCCGCCAGCCCCACCAGCGCTGCAGCCCGGGCTCGCGGCATGGGCAGCTCGGCCGGGTCGTGGGCCGCCACCGCGGAGGCGGTAGGAAAGAGCCGGTGCACTGCCGCGGTCGCCAGCGAGGGGGGCAGGGGCTCGCCCAACCGGGCCACGAGCCGGGCACCGAGCCGGTTCCCCGCCGACAACGAGACCTGCTGGCCCAGCACCGTGCGCAGTGCGATCTCGTCGCCGTCGACCTGGCCGGGCACCCGCAGCCCCGGGTGCGCGCCGACCAGGGGGGCCAGGACCGGGTCGTCCGCCAGTGCCGCGTCGACGGCAACCGGGTCGCAGTCGGCGTCGAGGAGCCGGCGGCAGCGCTCGGTGGCCGCGGCGACGTCGCGCAGGTCCGAGACCCGCACGACGCAGGGCACGGCGTACGTGCCGCCGGAGCCGGTCGGCACCGGGGAGAGGTCGAGGTGCACGGTCGCCGGCCCGTGCGGCAGGAGCAGGCTGCGCAGGTAGCCCCCGTCCGCGGTGGTGGTCTCGATCCCCGTGACCAGGTGGGCGTCCAGGAACTCCCACAGGGCGCGGGCGTCGAACGGCGTGCGCACCGGAAGACCCACCGCGAGCTCGACCGGTCCGTGGTCCACCTGCTCACGGGGCGACCGGACCCCGCGGGCACCGTCGCGGAACGCGCGGGGAGTCGTCGCGTAGACCTCGCGGATGGTGTCGTTGAACTGACGCACGCTACGGAAGCCGGCGGCGTAGGCGACGTCGCTCAACGGCCAGGTGGTGGTCTCGATCAGGGTGCGGGCCTGCTGCGCCCGACGGGCACGCGCCAGCGCCAGCGGTCCGGCTCCGAGCTGGTCGGTGAGCAGGCGGGTCAGGTGCCGCCCGCTGTAGCCCAGTCGCTCGGCCAGCCCCTCGACCCCCTCACGCTCCACCACGCCGTCGGCGATCAGGCGCATCGCGCGACCCGCGACGTCGGCCCTGACGTCCCAGGCAGGAGAGCCGGGCGTGGCGTCGGGCAGGCAGCGCTTGCAGGCACGGAACCCGGCAGCCTGCGCGGCAGCGGCCGTGGCATGGAAGGTCACGTTGCCGGGCCGCGGGGTGCGAGCGGGGCAGGAGGGGCGGCAGTAGATGCCCGTGGAGCGCACGGCGGTGTAGAACATCCCGTCGAAGCGCGGATCCCTGCTCTCCACCGCCCGGTAGCAGGCGGTGCTGTCGCTGAGGTCCATGGCTCCATCCTGCTGCTGCGACGCTGTGATTCCTAGCGGGAATCAGACATCACAGCGAGCGGACCACCGGGGACCCACGCCGCGCGACGCGGCACGGCGCACCCAGCGCCACGCCGGGTTCACCAGCAGGTGAAGCAGATGCGGGGCGATCCGTCGGGCCGGTCGCCCACGTGCTGGGTCGCCGCCACCTGGTCCGGGTCCGCCACCGCCCAGCCACTCGAGAGAACGGACATCGCGACCACGGAGACGACCACTGCAAACCTCATCTACATCCCCTGTTCCTGGGATCGAGGACACCCCGAACGAGCGAGCGTCCGCAACCGTGAGGCTGCGGCAACAACAGTCGACGCCACCCCGGTCGACCGCAAGACGTCCGGAGTGTCCACTGGCTGCAACGTCCACGAGCGGCCACGCTCTGCTGCCACAATGGACGCTGGCCCCAGGGCCCGGAGGAGGTGTGCGGACCGATGCTGAGCGAGTTCGGGCTCGACTGCGTGTCCGAGCGGGTCTACCGCACGGCGCTCGAAAGGGGCTCGTGGCGTCGCGCAGAGCTCCTCACCGCGGCGCAGGTCGACTCGGCGGACGCCGAGCGGTGCCTCGACGAGCTCGTCCGCATGCGCCTGCTCCGGCCCTCGGTCGCCACGTCCGAGGAGCTGGCTGCCGTGAGCCCCGAGCTGGCCCTGGGACGCATCGTCAGCGACCGGGAGCGCGAGATCGCCGACAGCCAGGCACTGGTCAACAAGCTCCGGCAGTCGGTGGAGGAGTTCTCGGGTCTCTACCGCGAGCAGTCCGAGCGCAGGCGCAGTCGTGAGCTCGAGGTTCTCAGCGATCGTGAGGAGGCCACCCGCAGGGTGTCCGAGCTCGCGCCGCGAGAGGAGATGCTGGCCTTCACCACCACCCCGCCGAGCGCAGCGGCCTTCGAGGCCGCACTGCAGCCGGACATCGCGCTGCTCCGCAACGGGGTCCGGATGCGCAACGTGGGCCTGGCGTCCTCACGCTCGATCCCCCACGTCCTGCGGTACGTCCGCGAGGTGTCCACCCACGGCGCCCGCTTCCGGGTGATGCCCAGCCTGCCCGTTCGCCTCATCCTGGTCGACCGGGCGGTCGGCGTGGTGGCACTCGATCCGCTGGATCCTGGCGGCGGGGCCGTCGTCGTCCGGGTGCCCGGCATGCTGGCCGCCATCTCCTCGCTCTTCGAGATGACCTGGAGCGCGGCGGAGGACTTCCTCGTCGACGATGCGAACAACGATCCCGGCCACCCCGGTGACCACGTGGTGCCGACGCGCACCGAGCTGGAGCTGCTCAAGCTGCTGGCCGCAGGGCTGAAGGACGACGCCGTCGCCCGACACCTCGGCGTGTCCGTGCGCACGGTGCGCCGCAGCATCGCCGACCTCACCGGGAGGCTGGGCGCGACCTCGCGCTTCGACCTCGCGGCGGTAGCCGGCCGCCGCGGCTGGGTCTGACCCTCTGCCGGGCCGCCGTGTCCACCTTGTGCCATGGCAGCCATTGCGGAGCCGCGGACGGTGCTGCAGCGCCCACCCCGGTCCTAGCGTGATCGCGTCCAGGGACCACCTGGACGTCCACGAAGGGATCGGAGAACACCATGCAGTTCACATCCGCTCTGGCCGGAGGACGGCGTTCGGTCGGGGCAGCCGCCTTGCCCGTCGGCGCCGTCATGTCGGTCCTCTTGATGACGACGGTGCCCTTGGCGCACCTGGTCAGCCACTTCCACGTCAGCACCGGCACCGCGGGCATGATCATCACCGCCGTCACCGGCAGCTCGTGGATGATCGCGGTCTTCTTCCCGTGGGTGCTGCCCTACGTGCTCACCATCCGTGGGCTGCTGCTCGCCATCGGTACGGGAGCGACGATCGGTTGGTGACCAGAGGTCACCAACCGATCACTGCTCACGACTGCGCTCTTCTCACCAAGTCATCAATCGCTAGCCAGGTCAGCGTACCTGGAAAGGAGCTCCACATGAACCCGAACACCACCCTCATGCACCGCGCCGCGGCGCCGTTCGCAGCCTTCGGGACCATCCTGATGCTGGTCGCCACCTCCGGGATGAGCGGCCAGCTCATCTCCCACTTCCACCTCACCAGGGCGGTCGCCGTCGCCATCATCAACCTGATCGCGACCGGCGGCTTCTGGGCGATCGCGATGCTCTACCCGTTCATCGTGCCCGTCGAGATCACGCTCCAGACGCTCGTCCGCGCCTTCGGCACGGCGTACGCGATCGGCTGGTGAGCCCCGAGGTCTCTCGGGGCCTCCGGCTCCGAGAGACCTCGACCAGTCGCCCGATCGCCCTCGACAGAGGAAGGACTCACATGACGCTCATCGCCGCCACCCTGTTCCGGGGTGAGCTCCGTGCGCAGGGCCTCGTGGGACGCAACCACCTGATCACGGTGCTGCAGGCCCTCCTGGGCCTGGCCGTGATCGCGGCGGTCGCCCACTCGGTGCGGAACGCCGTGCTGGAGGGCCACCTGCCGAGCAACAGCTCGTTGGCGCTCGCGAGCCTCGGTGGCTTCGGCGTCATCGTCGTCAACGTGGTGACGGTGGCGAGCTCGACCCGCACGGGCGTGCACGACCTCCAGAGGTTCGTGCGGCCGCTGCCGGTCACCAGGGCCTCGCTGCGCGGGCTGCTGGTCCTCACCGGGATGGCACGCTCGGCGCTGTTCACCCTGACCGTGCTGGGGGCCGTCGCCGTCGGAGTCACAGTGGCGCAGCCCAGGGCCGGCACCGTGAGCAGCTGCCTCGCGGCAGTCCTCCTGCTCCCCACCGTTCCCGCCATCGTCGGTCTGCACGTGGGCGCTCGCTGGGGCGGCCGACTCTCGCCCACCCTCGCCCTGATGCCCTTGGCTGCCGTGCTGCTGGCCGTCACCGTCCCCCTTCCGTCCGCGGGCCGGCTGCTGGATCCGGCGGCCGCCGTCGTCGACCTGCCAGCCCGCGTCCTGCTCGGCGAGGCATCCCCGTCCAGCGCTTTCGTCCTGCTGGTCGGCTGGTCGGCGCTCGCGGCCCTCCTCGCGGCACGTCTCGACGTGGCTACGGCCGTGGACCCGCTCGCGGCGCGACCACCCCTGGCTCGGCTTCTCGGCGACCTTGGCCGGAGCCGCGTCGTCGCAGACCTGGCCGTCCATCGGGTGCGCGTCGGTGACCTTGCAGTCGCGTTGGCCCCGGGTGTGCTCGTCGCCGGTGTGATGGTGGCCTTGCAGCTGCAGGGCCAGCACCAGGATGCGGCGATCCTCGCGGTGCTGCTCGGGGTGCCCCTCACCGTCGTGACCTACAGCCAGGTCGCCACCGTCGTCGAACCACCGCCTCAGGTGTCGTCCTGGCTGGCCACCCTCCCGCTGAGGAGCTGCTCGGTCGAGCGGGCGGCGCGCACCGTCGCGGTCTCGGTCGCGGTCGGCGTGTCCGTCGTCGCGGTGACCCCGCTGCTGGTGCGCGGCCTGGCCGGGGATGGAACCTCGCCCGCGGCAGCGGCGGCCACCATCTCGGGCGCGCTCCTGGCCGCCCTGTCCATCCGCGTGGTCCGTGGGCTGTCGTCGTGGCGGAGGGTCCTCGCCGCCTTCGTGGTGGTGGGGATCGTGCTGAGCCGCACGCTGGCCCTCATGGTCCTGCTCCTCGTCACTGGCAGGTTCCAGATCGTGGCACCGGTCGTGCTGACCGACCTCGCTCTGGCCGGTGTCCTCGCTCTGGTGGGAAGGCGGTCGGCGGCATGAACCACACGGTGAGGACGAGCCTCCGGACGGAGTACGCCGAGCACCGCCGGCCGCTGCTGCTGGCCGCTGCCGCCCTGAGCGTCTTCTACCTGGTCGGAGGACTGCTCGGCACCCTGGGCGCGATGTCCACGACCGCCGGCGCGCTCGACCCCGCAGGAGCGGGCCAGGCCTCGGTGTGGTCGATCTTCGGGCACAACCTGGGTGTCCTGGCCTGGCTGGCCAGTGGGACCTGGTGCCTCGGTCTGACCACCGCGGCGACCGTGCTGTTCAACGGCTCCGTCCTCGGCTGGGTGGTCGGGAAGTCGGTCCTCGCCGACGGCGCCGGAAGCCTGGTGACGGGCATCTTGCCGCACGCCCTCCCGGAGCTCGGCAGCTACGTCCTCGGCGGGGCCGCATCGCTGGTCCTGGCGGTGCGCCTCCTGGGGCGATGGACCCGTAGGGAGCGGCCGGCAACCTCCCCGCCCTGGCTCCTCTGGTTCGTCCTGCAGGCGGTGTCAGTCGGTCTGCTGGCGGTGGGGGCCGTGGTCGAGGTGGTCGTGTCCCATGTCTGAGCAGGTGTCGTTCCACATCGGTGAAGGAGTCGCGTTGATGATCCCTCAGGGCGCTGTCGACGAGCCCGCAAGAGTCATGCCGCCTCCGGCCGCGCTCGACGTCCGCTCCCTCAGCGTGGGCTACGGTGCCGGCGTCGTCCAGCGAGATCTCAGCTTCCAGGTGCGAGCCGGAGAGATCCTGCATCTGGCTGGTCCGAACGGAAGTGGCAAGTCGAGCGTGGCCCGCTCGGTCGTCGGCGCGCTTCCCAAGCTGTCCGGCCAGGTCAGCTTCGCGGGCGTGGACGCCGACCTCGAGCCGGTGGCGGCGCGTCAGATGGTCGGCTTCACCGATGGGACCTGCCCGTTCCCCTATCTCACCGGTCGCGAGCACCTGCGGTTGCTCCAGCGGATCTATCGTCACTCGACAACGACTGCCGAGGCGGCCTCACTGCTGCTGCGCAGGACCGCGCACTGGAGTGCCGTCAAAGCACTGGACGCACAGGTGCGGACCTACTCCCACGGCATGCGGCAGCAGCTGGCCCTCCTGATGGCACTGGCCCACCGACCCCATGTCCTGGTCGTCGACGAGGCCCTCGACGGACTCGACCAGGAGACGCTCGACGAGGCCGTGGTGCACCTGACCGACCACGTGCATGGCGGCAACGCCCTGCTCGTCGTGGGTCATCGCCACGAGGCCTTCGCCGGCCTGCCCATCAAGCGCGTGCTGACACTGAGAGTCGCGGGATCCGCGACCACGACGGAAGGGGAATGACGCATGGAGCTCACCGAAATGAGAACCTCCGCCACCTGGGTGGACGCGAGCGGGACACCGCGACTCGTGTGGATGACCGACGCGCGGAGACAGCGCGTGGGCACGGCGCTCGTGGTCGGAGCGGTCGTCGTGTCGACCCTGGTCTACCTGCTGAGCAGACAGGCGCTGCTCGCGGCCGGTCTCACGTCCGCCGCCGCCCTCGCCGCGCTCACCCTGCAGCAGTCGGGACGGACCGGCTTCTACGAGGCCACCGCAGAGGGACTCCCCGCAGCCTTCCTGGGTCGAGGCACCCAGGACCTCGACGGTCTCACCCGGATCCGTCGATCGCACCTCCCCCGCCACCCCCACGACAGGAGCACGTCATGAACCGTCAGACCCGCCTGATCGCGGCCCTCGTCCTCGCGATCGCCGCCCTCGGCTGTCTTGCGCTGTCCTGGTCCGCCTTCGTCGACACCTTCCAGGCGATCCAGCACCCGACGGGCTCGGCCCCGCCCCCGGCGCCGCTGACCTTGCAGGTCGGGTCCTTCGCCGGACTCGGCGCACTCGTCCTGGTGCTGGTCGAGCAGTGGCGCCGGCGCGAGGTCGGATGGATGGCCGTGGCGATCCTCGGCTCCTACGTCGGCATCATCGCCTACGCGGTCCGGGGACTCGTCGCCCACGAGGAGCCGGCGTGAGCGAACCGTTGGTGTCCCTGCGACGAGTCGGGGTGTCCTTGAGCGGGGTGACCGTCCTGGACGGCCTGGACCTGGAGATCCGACCCGGCGAGTGGCATGCCCTGCTCGGGCCCAACGGTGCCGGGAAGACGACCCTGATGCGCGTCCTCCTCGGTCTGCTGCGCCCGTCCGCCGGCGCGGTCGTCCTGCGGCTCCCCCCTGATCGCGGAGCGGTCGGCGTGGCCCTCGGCGCTCGCAACCTGCATCCTGGTCGGCGAGCCAGGACCGAGCTGCTGTTGCGGGTGCGTGGCAACGGCGGCTCACCCGCGCAGGCGGCGCGGGCCTGGGACGCCTGCCGCATCCCTCACGAGCGTGCCCGGTGCGGGGCACTCTCCCTGGGCCAGGCTCAGCGACTCAGCCTGATGGCAGCGCTGGCGCACCGTCCTCGGCTGGTGGTGCTCGACGAGCCCACGGTCGGTCTCGACCTCGACTCGGTGGCCTGGCTCCGGGACCTGCTGGCCCACCACGTCGAGCGGGGCGGTGCCGCGTTCGTCAGCTCCCACGACCTGTCGGCGGTCGAGCGCAGCGCGACGACCGTGACCGTCCTCGACGGTGGGCGGGCGACCTACTCGGGGTCTCTCGGAGGCTTCGTCGACCCCGCGCCGCACGTTGCCGTCCGACCGCTCGACGCGCGCGCCTTCGCGAGGTTGGCGCTCATGCGCGGCTGGTCCACGCGGACGGCGGGCGGCGTTCTCCTGGTGAGCGGGGCGAGCGCCGAGGACGTCGGTCGGGCGACCGCGTGTCTGGGGATCCCGGTCGCCCTGCTCGAGGAGCGCCACGACGACCTGGCCACCGGCCTGCGCCGTCACGGCATCGCGGTCGGTGCGAGCCACCTCACCACCTCACCTCGACCGGAGGAGCCGTGCCCGGCGTGATCGCGGCGTTGGCCGGCTGGCCGCCGGCCCGCAGCATCGTGCGGACGGCGACAGTGCCCGCGCCGTACGTCCTGGCAGGAGCCGGCTGCGTGGCGGCCGCGGCCACGGTCCTCCTGGTGGGAGGGCTCTCCCCCTCACGGCCGTCGGCGGCGGTGATCCACCTGGCTCTCCCCCTGCTGATGGCGATGCTCGGGGTGAGCGACGCCGGCGCGGACCAGCGGCACGGCACCCTGCACCTCGAGGTGGTCGCGGCGCGATCGCGATGGCGGCAGTGGCGTGAGGCCTCCCTCGGCGTCGTCGTGGTCGGCGCCCTGTCCGGTGCGGCTGCCGGGGTCGTGGGCGCGGTGGCCGTGGCCGTCGCCTTCGACCCGTTCCCACGACCACTCGTCGCCGTGGGCGCGGCTGCCGTGGTGGCGGCAGCGTGGGCCCTGATCGGGGCCTCCGTGACCAGGACCGTCCACAGCTCGCTCGGCGCCGCCTCAGCGGTGCTGCTCTACCTGGTGGTGGTCGAGCCGATCGTCGAGACCGCCACACCGGCTGCGGCGCCGTGGCTGCCCTCCCGCGCGGCCGCTGACCTGCTGGACGCCAGCGGTGGGACCGCCGCCCTGGGTTCGCCCGCACTGCACCTGGTCGCCGTTGCGGTCGTCTGCTCTGTAACCGCCGCACTGGTCGGCTCCAGAAGGTCGATCGGCGTCACCCAGGAGTGAGCTGGTTGCCCGAGCCCTCGCTGGGCCGACATGTCCAAGGGGCCCCGCCCAGCGTCGCCGCCGATCAGAGCCCCTTGACGAATTGGTACCCCCGACCGGATTCGAACCGGCGCTACCGCCTTGAGAGGGCGGCGTGCTAGGCCGCTACACAACGGGGGCTTGATCGATCGGAACTCTACTTGAGCCAGAGGGTCCGACCAAATCGCTGGGGTACTAGGACTCGAACCTAGACTAACTGGACCAGAACCAGTCGGGCTGCCAATTACCCCATACCCCATGGGATGTGGCTCCTTGCGAAGCCCGGACGAGAATACACGGGACCGTGGTCGGTCACAAAAGCGGGCGGTCCTCGGCGATCGCGACCGGCGGCCGGGTGCGCCGCTGCAGGTTCATCCGACCGGCCACCCAGACGACGAGGGCCGCGTAGACGAGGGACTGGGTGAGCGTCACCGGGATGTTCCACCAGCTGATCTGCGAGACGTTGAGGGCCTCGGAGATGTCGCCGAAGAAGATCGCCGCGGTGAAGGCAAGGTAGTTGTTGAGCACGTGCGCGGCGATGCCCGCCTCGAGCCCCCCGGTGCGGATCACCAGCCAACCCGCGATCAGGCCGAACATGAACCGGTCGAAGAACAGGGGTGGGTTCTGGAAGCCGTGGGCCATCGCGAACAGCGTCGCGGTGCCGAGCATCGCCACCCAGCGGTTGCGGGTCAACGAGCCGAGAGCCTGGAGGAGGTAGCCACGGAAGGCGTACTCCTCTCCCGCGGCCTGCAAGGGGGTGGTGAGAAGCATCACGAGCAACAGGGCCACGGTGGTGCCGTCGACCGGGTTGACGTCCATGGCGACGTCGGGGTTGCCGTCCTGGGGAACCAGCGCCCCGACGGCCAACTGGGCGAGCAGCGCGACGAACGCCATCCCCACGCAGACGAACAGGAACGACCAGCGCAACCGAGGCACCACCGACGAGAGCCACCGCGGACGCATCTGGTGCAGCACCCGGATCAGTCCCCAGGTCCAGAAGACGAGGCCGCCCAGCGCGAAGTTGAGGTACAACAGGCCCGACGGCGTCAGGGTCTGGAGCGTCCCTGCGGAGAGGAAGGCGTCCAGGAAGTCCTGCTTGCCACCCTCGATCATCACCCCGACGGCGAGCACCGGTAGGGCGAGCAGCGGGACGACCAGCAGCATGCCCACCCCGAGAAGCACGATGCCCAGCATCGGACGCCACCAGCGGTAGGTCCAGGTCCGGAACATGAGGTGGTACTCGGTCGGCTCGGGATGCGGGAACGGTGGACGCTCCCCCGGCGCGTACTGCCCTGGGGGTGGTGGCTGGGACGCGGCCGGCGACGGCACGACCTGCGGTTCGGGCCCGGGGACCGGTGCCTGTCCAGCCGGCCCGTACGGGGCAGGCCCGTAGAGACCGTGCGGGTTCGGTGGCTCGGTCATGCCGTGAGGGCGTCGCTGAGCCGGGAGAGGGAGCGGTCCCGACCCAGCAGCTCCAACGACTCGAACAGCGGCGGCGAGATCCGGCGTCCGGTGACAGCGACGCGCACCGCCCCGAAGGCGTTGCGAGGCTTGAGACCGAGGTTCTCGATCAGTGCCGTCCGCAGGGCCTGGTCGATCGCGTCGCTGTTCCAGGCGTCGAGCTCGGCGAGTGCGTCGTGGGCGCTGCGCACCACGGTCCGGCCGTCCTCGGTCGCCAGCAGCTTCGCGGTGTCCGCGGGATCGCGGACGAAGTCCTCGCCGTCGAGGAACAGGAACGCCAGCATGTCGACCGACTCGGTCACGGTGACCATCCGCTCCTGCACCAGGGGCGTCGCCGCGCGCAGGAGCTCCTGCTGGTCCTCGGTGGGGTGCTGCGGCAGCACGCCAGCAGCGTGGAGGTACGGGGCGATCCGGGAGGCGAGGTCGTCGACGGCCAGTGCCCGCAGATGGGCGGCGTTGATGGCCTCGGCCTTCTTGAGGTCGAAGCGGGCCGGGTTCGGGTTGACCCGCTCGATCGTGAAGGCCTCGACCATCTCCTCCATGGAGAAGATGTCCCGGTCCTCCGCGATCGCCCAGCCGAGCAGCGCGAGGTAGTTGAGCAGGCCCTCGGGGAGGAAGCCGCGGTCGCGGTAACCCAGCAGGTTGGACTCGGGGTCGCGCTTGGAGAGCTTCTTGTTGCCCTGGCCCATCACGTAGGGCAGGTGCCCGAAGCGGGGAGCGACGCCGGTCCCGATGCCGAGCTCGGCCAGGGCGTCGTAGAGCGCGAGCTGCCGCGGCGTCGAGGACAGCAGGTCCTCCCCGCGCAGGACATGGGTGATCTCCATCAGCGCGTCGTCGACCGGGTTGACCAGGGTGTACAGCGGGTGCCCGTTGCCGCGGACCAGGACGTAGTCCGGGACGTTCTCCGGCTGGAAGGTGATCTCTCCGCGGACCAGGTCGTCGAAGGTGAGGGCGTGGTCAGGCATGCGGAAACGCACCACCGGCTTGCGTCCCTCGGCTTCGTAGGCCGCGACCTGCGCCGGAGCGAGCACGCGGCAGTGCCCGTCGTACCCGGGGGCACGCCCCTCGGACCGGGCCCTCTCGTTGCGCTCGTCGAGCTCGTCGGCGCTGCAGAAGCAGTGGTAGGCCCGACCCGCCTTGAGCAGCCGCTGCGCCACGTCGGCGTAGATGTCGTAGCGCTGAGACTGACGGTAGGGACCGAAGGGGCCGCCCACCTCGGGACCCTCGTCCCAGGTGAAGCCCAGCCAGCGCATGACCTCCAGCAAGGTGTCGTAGGACTCCTGGGAGTCCCTCGAGGCGTCGGTGTCCTCGATGCGGAACACGAACGTCCCGCCGTGGTGCCTCGCGAAGGCCCAGTTGAACAGCGCCGTCCGAGCCAGGCCGACGTGCGGCGAGCCGGTCGGGGACGGGCAGAACCTGACCCGCACCGGCTGCCCCTCGAGCCCGGCGGTGGTGGACCCCGTCGGCTCAGCCACGACGCGCCACCTTGTTCGTCAGCGTGCCCAGCCCGCCGATGGTGACCTCGACCTCGTCGCCGACCTGCATCGGACCTACGCCCTCAGGGGTGCCGGTCAGGATGACGTCCCCGGGCAGCAGCGTCATCACGCCGGAGACGAAGGAGACCAGCCTCGGCACGTCGAAGATCAGGTCCTTGGTCGAGCCGTCCTGCTTGAGGTCGCCGTTGAGGTAGGTCCGTACCGAGAGGTCGCTCACGTCGAGCTCGGTCTCCACCCACGGACCGAGCGGGCAGAAGGAGTCGAAGCCTTTGGACCTCGTCAGCTGCACCTCACCACGCTGCAGGTCACGCGCGGTCACGTCGTTGCCGACGGTGTAGCCGAAGATCACGTCGGCCACCTTGTCCACCGGCACGTCACGGCAGATCCGGCCGATGACCACGGCGAGCTCGCCCTCGAAGTCCACCTCCTGCGACTGCGGCGGGTAGAAGATCGGGTCGTGGGGTCCGACCACCGAGGTGTTGGGCTTGAGGAACATCAGCGGCTCTGCAGGGAGCTCGTTGCCGAGCTCGGCGGCGTGCTCGGCGTAGTTGCGGGCGATCCCGACCACCTTGCTGCGCGGCAGCACGGGAGCCAGGAGGCGGACGTCGGCGAGCTTGAACTGCTGCTCGGTCAGCTTGAAGCCGACGTACATCGGGTCACCCGCCAAGGCGACGATGGTCGCCTCGGGGTCGATCTCGCCGTTCTCGTCGAGGTCGCCGGTGATCACGCCGTACTGGGGGTCGTCGGATGAGGTGAATCTCGCGATGCGCACGCCTCGAGCCTACCGGCGGGTCACCGGTCTCCCGCTGGCTACCCTCGAGGCTGTGGAGAGCACCGCAGCAGGGACCCGACGACTGACGTCCCCGGCCTGGCACGCCCTCCGCGCGGAGCACGAGACGCGCGTCGACCGCTGGCTGACCCCCCACCTGGAGCGGCGCAGGCGAGGCGCAGCCCATCCGGTCGAGGACTTCCTCTTCAGCTACTACTCCCACCGTCCGGCCGCCCTGCGCCGGTGGCACCCCGGGCACGGCCTCGCGCTCGAGGATGCCGCGGAGTACGCCGGTCTCAAGGGGTACGTCGTCGACGACGGGGTCGCCCGGGTCACCGACGAGCACGTGCGGTCACAGCGCCCCCTCCTGGAGTCGTTGCACCAGCTGCTCTCGGCCACGGCTGCCCGGACTCCGTCGTTCGGCTGCTTCGGTCTGCACGAGTGGGCGATGGTCTACCGGCTGACCCCGGACCAGGTGCGCCACGCGGCCTGGCCGCTGCGCCTCGGCGCGCAGGGAACCGACGACGTCGTCCGGTCCCATCGGATCGGCTGCTCGCACTTCGACGCGTTCCGGTTCTTCACCGAGCCGGCCCGCAGCCTCAACGTGCTGCAACCGGGTCGTGACGACCGCGCCGGCTTCGAGCAGCCTGGGTGCCTCCATGGCGGGATGGACCTGTACAAGCACGCGTTCCGGCTCTCGCCGTCGGTGTCCTCCGACCTGGTGGCCGACTGCTTCGCCCTCGCCAGGGAGATCCGCGTCCTCGACATGCGCGCGTCGCCGTACGACCTCTCGGAGCTGGGGTTCGACCCGGTGCCGATCGAGACCCCGGAGGGCAAGCAGGCCTACGTCGAGGCGCAGCGTTCGTTCGCCGAGCGGGGCGCTCCGCTTCGGTCCCGGTTGATCGAGGAGTGCACCCGTCTCCTCGACGTCTGACGACCCCCGGCACCCGGCACCCGGCCCGAGCGCACGCTGTCCGGTGAAGGACCGAGGCTAGTCGTCGCTCGTGTCGTTGCTCTCGACGCGGAAGCGAGGCGCTCCCCCGGAGCAGGTGCCCTTGACCTGGGTCTCGTGCTCGCCCTCGTCCCGGCGCTGGAACGTGACCTCGAGCTCGCCCGGTCCCCGGGAACCGACCTCGGCGCTCCACCCGTCGTTGGGGGTGGCCGACTGGAGGGAGATCCGGGCCCGGGCGCAGCGGGCGACGACCGTGCCCGCACTCCCCTGCCAGGTGCCTACCTGCGTCGTAGGGGAGGGGGACGACCCGCCGGACGCGGCAGGTGCACTGTGCTGCCCTGGCTGCCCTGGCTGTCCTGGCTGTCCCGGCTGTCCTGGCTGTCCCGGTTGCGCAGAGTGTGCCGGGCCGGGGGCCGGCTTCGCGGTCTCGGGCGACGGGAGCGGGGTCGTCGGCGTCGGAGCCGGGATGCTCGACGGTGCCGCGGACGGGTCGCCGTCCACGGTCGGGGAACCGGTTCGGGAGGGGTGTGCCGGGTGGCGCGCCGGTCGGGAGGACGGGGCGGCGGCACGGCCGCCGGTCGCCTGACCGGCGGTGGAGCCGCCGACGTCGGAGAGGGTGACCGGGTCGCCCGAGCTGAGCACGTCCCGACCGGCCGCGTCGATGACCGTCCAGGTCAGTGCGGAGACGGCGACGACCACGACCACCCAGCCGGCAAGCAGCACGAGCACGGCCGAACGCTTCACGAGGACTCCTCCGGGACGGGACCACGGGAGACTGCGGAGGTGCCGACCCCTCTCCCATCCTGCACTAGCGTGCGTCCATGACCAGCATCCTCGTCGTCGAGGACGATGACGCCATCCGGACGGGACTGGTGCGCGGCCTGCGACAGCGTGGCCTTGCGACGATCGCGGTCGGGGCCGGGCTGCCTGCGCTCGAGGTGGTGCTCGCGGAACCACCCGACGTCGTCCTGCTCGACCTCGGCCTGCCCGACGTGGACGGCCTGCGCGTGCTCGCCATGATCCGTGCGGTCTCGATGGTCCCGGTCATCGTGCTGACCGCCCGGGACGACGACCGGGTGGTCGTGACTGCCCTCGACGCCGGAGCCGACGACTACGTCGTCAAGCCCTTCGGGGTCGAGCAGGTGGCGGCCCGCATCCGCGCCATCCTCCGCCGCGGCGGGGCGAACGCGACCACCGCGCCGTACACCGTCGGCGACCTGGTGGTGGACCCCCGCACCAGGACCGCCACCCTGGCAGGCGACCTCCTGGACCTCACCCGCAAGGAGTTCGAGCTCCTGCTGGCGCTGGCGACCCGGCAGGGCGAGGTGGTGACGCGGCGCGAGCTGCTCGTGGAGGTCTGGCAGCAGCCGTACGGCGGCGGGGACCGTACCGTGGACGTCCACCTGTCCTGGCTGCGGCGCAAGCTGGGCGAGACCGCCGCGCAGCCCCGCTACCTGCTCACCGTCCGCGGTGTCGGGCTGCGGCTGGTCGACCCGACGCGCGGCCCCGCCGAGCCCCCGCAGGAGAACGGCTCGTGAGACGCCGGATGACCTGGCTGGTCGCCGCCGCCACATCAGCGGTGGTCCTGGCCTTCGTGGTCCCGCTGTGCCTGCTGGTCCGCGTCGTCGCCGAGGACCGCGCGCTCGCCGCCGGCGACGAGGAGACCCGTACGGTCGCCCTGCTCGTCTCCGGCGTGGACGACCTGGTCACGCTGACCGACCTGGTGTCGCGGTCCGACCGGCGCTCCTCGGCGAACACCTCGGTGCTGCTGCCGGACGGCACCGTGCTCGGGTCGCCCGACGCGTCCTTCGCCGACGACCCCGGCGTACGCCGCGCCGTGGCCGGCGAGGCGTTCACCGAACGTCTCGATGACGAGGGCCGCATCTACATCCCGGTCCTCACCGGCGGAGGAACCTCGGTGGTGCGGACCACGGTGAGCGCGGACGACCTCCATGCGGGTGTGCTCCGCGCCTGGCTGAGCATCACGCTGCTGGGGCTGCTGCTGATGCTGCTGGCGCTGCTGGTCGCCGACCGCCTGGGGCGTCGACTGAGCACGCCGGTCACCGACCTGGCGGACGTGGCCCGGCGGCTCGGCGAGGGCGACCTGGACGCCCGGGCGGTGCCCCGCGGACCTGCGGAGACGGTCGAGCTGGCGGGCACCCTGAACCGGCTGGCCGACCGGATCGTCGAGCTGCTCGGCGCCGAGCGCACCGCCGTCGCGGACCTGTCGCACCGGCTGCGCACCCCGGTCACCGCGCTGCGGCTGGACGTGGAGGCGGTGGAGGACCCCGAGCTGGCGCCCCGGCTGCAGGGCCACCTCGAGCAGCTCCAGCGCAGCATCGACGCGATCGTGACCGACGCCCGCCGTCCCCTGCACACGCGGCTGACCTCCGTCTGCGACGCGACCCGGGTGGTCGGTGACCGGGCAGCGTTCTGGAAGGCGCTGGCCGAGGACCAGGGGCGGCCCTTCGAGGTGGTGGTCCCGGCCACGAGTGCGACGGTGGGGCTCGACCCCACGGACCTGACCGACGTGGTGGACGTGCTGGTCGACAACGTCTTCGCCCACACCCCCGACCACACCGGGTTCGCCGTACGGCTGCTCCGCGACGGGGACGTGGTCGTGCTCGAGGTGGCTGACGACGGGCCGGCGTCGGACGACCCGGACGACCCGGACGACCCGGACGACCCGGACGACCCGGGCCGCGAGGGACGGACGGGCACCACCGGACTGGGACTGCAGATCGTGCGGCGGATCGCCGCACGGGCCGGTGGTCACCTGTCCCTGCAGAGTGCAGGTCCCGGGCGGGTGGCCCAGGTGTCCCTGCCGGCGGTCCCTCGCCCGCCGGGTCTGTCCGCGGGCCTCACGCCCTGACCTCCCCACGGTCCGGTCAGCCGTGCTCCGGCTCGTCGCCGTGGTCGTCGCCGTGGTCGTCGCCGTGGTCGTCGTCGCCTTCGTCGTCGCCTTCGTCCTCACCGTCGTCCCCACCCTCGTGGGCGTGCTCGTGGTCACCCTCCCCGGCGTGCTCGCCGTTCGTGCCGCCACTGCCACCGTGAGGGGCCGCGGCCGGCTGGTGCGCCGACGGGCCGCGGGGAGGCGTGACCGCCGCGGGTGCCGAGGCGGCGACCGGGGCGGCCGCCACCGGGGGCGGGGCAGGCGCGGCGACCGGGGGCGGGGTGACGTCGACGACCACGGTGCGTCGGACGGTGCGCACGCACGCGCCGGCATGCAGCTGGAAGCCTCGGGCGCACTTCTTCAGGCGGATCACGACCTTGGGCTTCCGCTGGGCCGTGGCCACCACCTCGGCCACGGTCGTGTCGAGGGGCGCCTGGGCTGCCGAGGTGCTCTGCAGGACGTCCGTCGAGGGCGCGAGCTGCTGGTAGCCGGCGACCGCACCGGCCACCCCGACGAGCGCCGCGACCAAGCCGGCGACATATGTTCTCATTCTCATGATGAGGACCATGGTCCTTCAGAACTCATGGGGACCTCCGGCGAACCTCAAAGTTTTCCTAAGCCGCTACCGCCTCTGACCGATCGGTAGTGATGCTGGAGGAGCAGTCCCTGATCCGGGCCTGCCCCGCAGGGAGGAAGAACACCCCATGAAGGACGCCCGCAGGCGCGACCGCTTCCGCGCCGCCGTCACCGCGCTCACCGGCATGGCCACCGTCGCGGCCGCGACGGCCGCCGGCCTCGTGACCGGGATGATGGCCAAGGAGACCGCCGAGCAAGACGCCACCGAGCAGGCTGCCCGGGCCGCGGACCAGGCGCAGGCGCGGGTCGCGGCCGTGGCCGCCGTCCCCGCCGAGCGGGAGCGCGTCGTCCGCTGGAAGGACCGCCCCCGTCGGACCGTGGTCGAGGTGCACACCGTCTACCGCACGCTCGCCCCGCAGGTGAGCACCTCGGCCAGCTCGGCGGGCAGCCTCGGCGGTGGCACCGTGACCGTGGCGCCCCCGGCTCCCGGGACGGTCGTCCCTGCGACCCACCCCGTTGCGAGCAGCTCCCACTCCGGCGGCGGTGGAGGACACAGCAGCCCCCCGCCACCCCCTCCACCGCCGCCTCCCCCGCCCGCCCCGTCGACCGGCTCGTGAGCGTGCGACGCAGAGTCGGGAGGACCGATGCCCGGTGGGACCTCTGGGGCGGCACGGCGTTCCTGGCCGTCTCCGACCCTGAGGCGCTGACAGCCGCCCTCGCGGTGGCCGACCAGCTGCTCGAGGGCATCGACCGGGCGTGCAGCCGGTTCCGTGCCGACTCCGACCTCCGTCGCGCCAACGCGCGTCCCGGCCGCTGGACCACGGTCGACCCGTTGCTCGTCGCGGCGGTGCGGGTCGCCGTCGACGCCGCGGCCGTGAGCGACGGACTCGTCGATCCCTGCCTGGGCCGGGTGCTCGTCTCGCTCGGCTACGACTGCGACCTGGCCGAGCTCGCCGAGCGCCCTGCGCACCGTTGGTCCGCGCCGACCCTGCCGGTCCCCGGGGCCTGGCGTGAGGTGGGAGTGACCGACGGCGCGGTGCGCGTGCCGGAGGGGGTGGACCTCGACCTCGGGGCGACCGCCAAGGCCTGGGCCTCGGACCTCGTGGCCACGACGGTGGTCGCCGCCCTCGACTGCACCGTGGTGGTCAGTCTCGGGGGTGACCTGCGGGTCCTCGGCCCCGACCCCGAGGCTCCCGCCACCTGGCCGGTCCTGGTCGCCGAGCACCCTGACCATGCGTCGGAGGGGGTGCTGGTCACCGTCTCCGGCGGCCTCGCGACCTCGAGCACCGTGGTTCGCCGCTGGCGCATGCGCGAGGGCACGCGGCACCACCTGGTCGACCCGTGCACCGGTCGACCGGCCAGCGGGGCCTACCGCACCGTCAGCGCGACCGGTCACACCTGCGTCGCTGCGAACACCGCCAGCACCGCAGCCCTCGTCCTCGGTGACGCGGCTCCGGGCTGGCTCGCTGCCCACGACGTGGCGGCCAGACTCGTCGCTGCCGACGGGACCATCAGCACGGCAGGCAGCTGGCCCGCGGACCCGGTACCCGCGGGGGTGCCCCGATGACCGAGGGTCCCCTGCTGTGGTACGTCAACCGCAGCACCGGCCTGGTGCTGCTGGTGCTGTTGACCGCCACCCTCCTGCTGGGCGTCTGGTCCACCCGCGGCGAGGCCGGAGGGCGGGTGCCGGGCTTCGTCACCCAGGCCGTCCACCGCAACGTGGGCCTGCTGTCGATGACGATGCTCGCGGTGCACCTGGGCTCGGCCGTGGTGGACGAGTACGTCGACATCCGGTGGTGGCAGACCGTCCTCCCCTGGGACCTGCACTACCAGGCGTGGTGGCTCGCCCTCGGTGTGGTCTCCTTCGACCTGCTCGTGGCGGTCAGCCTCACCAGCCTGCTCCGGCACCACCTCGACCACCGCTCCTGGTGGCTGCTGCACCTGGCGACGTACCCCACCTGGGCGATCGCCGTCGCGCACGGCCTGGGCATCGGCACGGACTCCGGCGCCGGCTGGGCCCGGTGGACCTATGCCGGCTGCGGAGCCGTCGTCGTGCTGTCGCTGGTCCTGCGGGTCGTCGGCTCCCGTCGCCGACGCCTTCCCCTGCCACGGCCCGTGCGCGTCGAAGGCGCGCGGTGAGCGCGGTGGAGGTCCGGCTCCGCTCAGCGAGCGTGAGCGTGAGCGCCGGTCCGGCGCTGCTCGCCGGGCTGCTCGCGGGGCCTGGCCTGGGCCCTCACGAGGCCTGCCACGGACCCCTGCGCACGCCGGGGCTGCGAGACCTGCTCGCCCTCACCGAGGTGGTGCCCGTGCTGGGTCGCGGCGGCGCCCGCTTCCCCTTCGCCAGGAAGCTCGACCGGACCGCCCGCGGCCGCGGGCGCGCGGTGGTCGTGGTCAACCTCAGCGAGGGCGAGCCGGCCAGCCTCAAGGACGCCGTGCTCGCCCAGGTCGCTCCCCACCTGGTCCTCGACGGCGTCGCGGCCACGGCCCACGCCCTCGGCACCGGCGAGGTGCACCTGGTCCTGCCCAGCGCGCTCCCCGAGGTCGGCCAGGCGGTGCGTCGCGCGCTCGGCGAGCGGGCGGGGGGGCACGACCACCGGCTCCGCTACACCCTGCACGTGGCCGACGACGCCTTCGTCGCCGGTCAGTCCTCCGCGGTCCTCGAGCTCATGGCGGGAAGGCCCAACCTCCCGGTGACCACCTGGCGCCCCAGCGCGGAGTCCGGGCACCGGGGTCGCCCCACGCTCCTGAGCAACGCGGAGACCTTCGCCCACGTCGGGCTGCTCGTGACGCGCGGCCCCGACCGGGTGCGCACCCAGGGCACGCGCGCGGAGCCAGGCACCACCCTGCTCACGATCGGCGGGGACGGCCCTGCGCCGGCCGTGGTCGAGGTGCCTTTCGGCGCTCCGTGGTCGAGCGTGCTGGAGGACCACCAGCTCGACGGCCCGGTCCTGCTCGGCGGGTACCACGGCAGCTGGACGCCACCTGGTGCCCTGCGACACCTGGCCGTGTCCCCGCTGACCCTGGGCCGGCAGGGCCTCGACCTCGGAGCCGGGGTGGTGCTGCCACGGGACGACACCCTGGGGGGCGGTTGCCCCGTGGAGCGCACGGCGGACCTGGTGGCCTACCTCGCCGCGGAGTCCGCGGGCCGCTGCGGGCCCTGCTTCAACGGCCTCCCGGCACTGGCCGCCGCCCTGGACGGGGTCCGGCGGGGCACCCTCGGGCTCGGGCGGGTCCAGCACCTGGTCGGGGTGGTGGACGGGCGCGGCGCCTGCGCACACCCCGACGGCACGGTCCGGCTCGTGCGTTCCCTCCTGGCGGCGTGCGGGGAGGAGCTGGCGGTCCACGTCCGGGGCGGCTGTGGTGTCCGGGTCGCAGCAGTCGGCCGGGGCGAGGGGCGCGCATGAGGACGCCCCGGGAGCTGCGGGTGGACTGGCCTGCATGCACGGCGCGAGGGCTGTGCTCCGAGCTGCTGCCCGAGGCGGTGACGCTCGACGAGTGGGGCTACCCGGTCGTCTCCGGCCCGATCCCGCCCGCCCTCCTCAGGCAGGCCCGCGAGGCCGTCCGGGCCTGCCCGACGCTCGCCCTGCGTCTGGTGGCGGCGCCGGACCAGCGTCGCTGACCCCGGCCCCGACTAGCGTGGGGTCATGCCCGTGCCGAGCGGAGACCTGACCGACGTCGACGGCGTGCGCGTGGGTCACTGGAGCGACCCGGTCGGTCGGACCGGCTGCACCGTGGTCCTGCTCGCCGACGGCGGCGCGGTCGCGTCGGTCGACGTACGCGGTGCGGCACCCGGCACGCGGGAGACCGACCTGCTCGATCCGGGCAACCGGGTCCCGGTGGTCCACGCCCTGCTGCTCACCGGCGGCTCCGCCTTCGGGCTGTCCGCCGCCGACGGGGTCGTACGGCGGCTGGCCGAGCGGGGGATCGGCCTGCCCACCGGGGGTGGACCGGTGCCGATCGTGCCTGCGGCCGTGCTCTTCGACCTCACCGAGGGGTCGGCCACCTCGCGTCCGGGCCCAGCGGCCGGCTACGCCGCGGCGGTCGCCGCCGAGCGCGGTGAGCCGTGCGGACACGGCCGGCTCGGAGCGGGGACCGGGGCCACGGTGGGCAAGCTGCTCGGACCAGGCACGGCCGTGCCCGGGGGCCTGGGCACCGCCTCCTTCGACCTGCCCGGTGGCGGGACGGTGGCCGCCTGCGCCGCGGTGAACGCGGTCGGCGACGTGGTCGCCTCCGACGGGTCGACGCTGGGCGGGCCGGGCACGGTCGACGCCCTGCTGGCCGGGGACCGGATCGGGGCCGCCGCCGGGGAGCACACCACACTGGTGGTGGTCGCCACCGACCTGAGGCTCACCAAGACCCAGGCGCGCCGCGTCGCCGTCGTCGCCCACGACGGGCTGGCCCTCGCCATCCGCCCCGTGCACACGGCGTACGACGGGGACACGGTCTTCGCGGTCGCGACCGGCCGGTGCGACCGCGAGGTCGACGACGCCGCGGTGCTGGTCCTGCAGGTGGCTGCGGTGGAGGTCGTGGCCCGCGCGATCCGGTCCGCCGTCCTCCCCGCCCGCTAGAGGGAGCGACGCAGGCCGAAGACCACGCCGTCCAACAGCGCCTCCCAGGACGCCTCGATCACGTTGGGGCCGACCCCGACCGTCACCCAGCTCGACACCCCGTCGCTGGTCTCGATGAGCACCCGCGTGACCGCGTCGGTGCCGTGTCCCTGGTCGAGGATCCGGACCTTGTAGTCGATGAGCTCGAACTTCGCGACCTCCGGGTAGGCCTGCCCGATCGCCTCGCGCAGCGCGTGGTCCAGGGCGTTCACGGGGCCGTTGCCCTCCCCCACCGTGACGATCCGCGCACCGCCGGCGCGCAGCTTGACCGTGGCCTCGGAGAGCGCCGAGTCGCCGGGGGTCGAGTCGGTGATCACCCGCCAGGACTCGACGTCGAAGTACGCCGGCCGCTGGCCCGACACCTCCTCGACGAGCATCAGCTCGAAGGAGGCGTCCGCGGCCTCGAACGTGTAGCCGGTCTGCTCCAGGGCCTTGACCCGGTTCGTGACCCGGGTGACCAGCTCCTTGTCAGCCGACAGGTCGAACCCCAGCTCGGCGCCCTTGAGCTCGATGCTCGCCCGCCCGGCCATGTCGCTGACCAGCAGGCGCATGTCGTTGCCGACCGCAGCCGGGTCCATGTGCTGGTACAGGTTCGGGTCGACCTTGATCGCCGAGGCGTGCAGGCCGGCCTTGTGCGCGAACGCGCTCACCCCGACGTACGGCTGGCGCGAGGCCGGCGGAACGTTGGTCACGTCGGCGACCGCGTGCGCGACCCGGGTCGCCTCGCGGAGGCTGCCGGCGGGCAGGACCTGACGGCCCAGCTTGAGCTCGAGGTTCGCCACGACGGTGACCAGGTCGGCGTTGCCGGTCCGCTCGCCGTAGCCGTTGAGGGTGCCCTGCACGTGCGTGGCGCCGGCGGCCACGGCCGCCAGCGAGTTGGCCACCGCGCAGCCGGTGTCGTTGTGGCAGTGGATGCCCACCCGGACGCCGGTGGTGCCGATCACGTCGTGCACGACGTCGGCCACCCACTCCGGCAGCATGCCGCCGTTGGTGTCGCACAGCGCCACCACCTCGGCGCCGGCCTCGGCGGCGGTGCGCAGGACCTCCAGCGCGTAGTCGCGGTTCGCCCGGTAGCCGTCGAAGAAGTGCTCGGCGTCGAGGAAGACGCGCTGGCCCTCCGTGCGCAGGTGCGCGACGGTGTCGGCGACCATGGCGAGGTTCTCCTGCAGCGTGGTCCGCAGGGCGAGCTCGACGTGCCGGTCGTGCGACTTCGCGACCAGCGTGACCACGCCGGCGCCGCTGTCGCGCAGGGCCGCGACCAGCGGGTCGTCCGCGGCCCGGGACCCGGCCCGCCGGGTGGCACCGAACGCGGCCAGCTCCGCGTTCTCCAGCCGCAGCTCCTCACGGGCCCGGCGGAAGAACTCGGTGTCCTTCGGGTTCGCTCCGGGCCAACCGCCCTCGATGAAGCCCACCCCCAGCCCGTCGATGTGCCGGGCGATGTGCAGCTTGTCCAGCACGGAGAGGTTGAGCCCCTCCTGCTGGGCGCCGTCGCGCAGCGTCGTGTCGTAGACGTGGAAGGTGGTGCTGAGGTCGTTCACGGGGGGTCCCTTGGTCGACGATCCGGTTCAACCCCACAATCTCCCAGACGTGTCCGCGATGCGAAACCGCGGTCTCACGGGCGGAGGCCGGGGACGAGGTCCCGGAGCACTCCCCAGGGCGCACCCGCGGCGGGAGCCCACACCACGCCGTGCTGCCGGAGCAGCAGCCAGGCGCCCGCCGAGGCCAGCGCGAGCCCGGCCCCCAGGCTCCAGGCCACCGTGGCGTCCCGGGCCGCCGCGGACGCCACCCGCGCCACCGGTGGGCGGAACCGGTCGGCTCCCGGACCCCACCAGAGCATGGGCGCCAGGACCACCCCGCCGACGAGCAGCGCGTCGCCCGCGGAGAGCCCGAGCACGAACGCGACCGAGCTGGCCACCGCGGCGAAGAGGGCGGCGACGCCGACCAGCGCGACTGTGCCTGCCGAGGTGCGCAGCACGTGCCACGGGTAGCCCAGGACGTCCAGGGGCACGTCGAACCACCGCGGTCCCCGCTGCGCGCGCCGCTGCCGAGCAGCCTCGTGCGACCGGTGCAGCCCGCGGACCACCAGGACCACGACCGCGGCGGTGGCGAGCGTGAGGTAGGGCGCGAGGCAGAACACGGACACGGTCACTGCCAGCAGGCCGAGGAGCAGGACGGAGCGCAGCGCCCGCTCCCCGCCGGTCTTGACCGGGGCGTCCAGTCGGGGCACGGCCTGGATCACCGGCTGGGCCGGGGCCTGGTGGCCGGAGGGCGGGGGTGGCGAGGTCCAGGCCTGCGCTGCCGGGGGGCGAGGCGCGATGAGCGTCGGGGGCGTGGCTGGCGTGGCTGGCGCGGCTGGGGGCACCGCCGCCATGACCTCGGTGGCCGGCTCGTCGGGTCTGGCCAGCTGCCACGGCAGGGTCGGGTCGGCCGGCGCGGGAGCGGTCCGGGGCGCAGCGGCGAGCCGGCTGGTCGGCAGGTCGGCGGACTCCAGGTCGTCCAGGGCCGCGAGCGCCTCAGCGGTGGACGGCCGGTCGAGCGGCTCGGTGGACAGGCAGGCCGCGAGCAGCGGCCGCAGCGGGGCCGGCACGGCTCGTAGGTCCACCTCCCCGCGGCGGGTGCGGTCGAGGATGGCCATGGTGTGCCCGCGACCGTACGGCGACTCGCCGGTGGCGGCGTACGCGAGCGTCGCCGCCCAGCCGTGCACGTCGGTGGCCGGGGTGGCGTCGTCGCCGAACAGCACCTCGGGCGCGAGGTACCCCGGGGTGCCCAGCAGCCAGCCGGTGGCGGTGAGCCGGGGGTCCTCGGCCAGCCTGGCCAGGCCGAAGTCGATCAGGATCGGCGACCGACCCTCCATGACCACGTTGGTCGGCTTGAGGTCACGGTGCAGCACGTCCGCGGCGTGCACGTCCCGGACCGCCTCCAGCAGCCGGCGGCCGGTGTGCTCGAGGTCGTCGAGGCCGAGGGGCCCGTCCCGGCGC
The DNA here is from genome assembly GCA_963784485.1 of uncultured Actinomycetota bacterium. Classification (GTDB taxonomy): domain Bacteria; phylum Actinomycetota; class Actinomycetes; order Propionibacteriales; family Nocardioidaceae; genus Marmoricola_A. The sequence continues at coordinate 290,963 of CAWARH010000006.1, forward strand.
ACGCTCTCGAACAGGGCATGGCCCGGGACGTAGCGGGTGACGATGTAGGGGGTCTCTCCCCACGGGTCGGCGTCGAGGATCTCCGCGACGTGCCGGCTGCTGACCTTGCGCAGGGAGGCCACCTCGCGGGCCAGGCGCTCGCGTGCCTCGTCGTCGCCCACGACGTGCGGGCGCAGCACCTTGAGAGCCACCCGACGGCCGTCCGGCGTGGCCGCGAGGTGCACCACGCCCATGCCGCCCTCGCCGATCCTGGTGAGGAGGCGGTAGTCGCCGACACGGGGAGCCGGCGTGCTTCCCGAGCGGGTCGTCGTCACCGGGCCACGGTATCCCGCGCTCAGAGGACCTGGTGCAGCCACCCGAAGGTGTCGTCCGCGCGTCCGTACTGCAGGTCCACCAGCGCCTGCCGCACCGCGGTGGTCACCGGCCCCGCCTCGCCGTCGACCGAGGAGTCGACCTCGCCCTCGCTCCACACCAGCCGCCCGACCGGGGTGACCACGGCCGCGGTGCCGCAGGCGAAGACCTCGGTGATCCGTCCGGAGGCCACGCCGTCGCGCCACTCGTCGATGGTGAAGCGCCGCTCCTCGACCTTGTGCCCCAGGCTGCCGGCGAGCTCGATGATCGAGCCACGCGTGACGCCCTCGAGGATGGTCCCGGTCAGCTCGGGGGTCACGATCGTGCCGTCGTCGTGGACGAAGTACAGGTTCATGCCGCCGAGCTCCTCGACGTACCTGCGCTCGATCGCGTCGAGGAAGACGACCTGGTCGAACCCCTGGTCGATGGCCTCCTGCTGCGGGGCGAGCGAGCTGGCGTAGTTGCCGCCGGTCTTGGCCGCGCCCATGCCGCCGACCGCGGCGCGCGTGTAGTGCTCGCTCACCAGGATGGCCACCGGCTTGGGGCCCTTGGCGAAGTACGCACCGGCCGGCGACGCGATCACCATGTAGGTGACGTGCTTGGCGGGCCGCACCCCGAGGAAGACCTCGGAGGCGAACATGAACGGCCGCAGGTACAGGCTCTTCTCGCCCTCGGGGTCGGGGACCCAGCGCTCGTCGATGCGGACGAGGGCGTCGACGCTGGCCACGAAGTCCTCGACCGACAGCTCCGGCAGGGCCAGGCGCCGCGCGGACCGCGCCAGGCGGGCCGCGTTGGCCTCGGGGCGGAAGGTCCAGACCGACCCGTCGGGGCGCCGGTAGGCCTTGAGTCCCTCGAAGATCTCCTGGGCGTAGTGCAGCACCGCGGTCGCCGGGTCGAGCGTCAGCGGGCCGTACGCCGTCACGCGGGCGTCGTGCCAGCCCCGGTCGGGGGTCCACTCCGCGGTGTACATGTGGTCGGTGAAGTGGGTCCCGAAGCCTGGGTTGCCGAGGATCTCCGTGAGCCGGTCGTCACCGGTCGGCTGGGCGTTCGGGGTCACCGTGATGTCGAGCATGCTCATGGGAGGCACGGTACTTCCTTCCGTGGCCTGGTGTCGGGGCGGGCCGGCCGCTCAGCCGGCTACCCGGGAGGCGATCGCGTCGCCCACCTCGGCGGTGCGTGCCGGGGTGGAGCGACCTCGGCCGGCGCGGTCGGCGAGCTCGGCGAGCACGGCGTCCTCCACCCGCCTCCCGGCCTCGGCGAGCCCGAGGTGGTCGAGCATGAGGGCGACCGAGAGGATGGCCGCCGTGGGGTCGGCCTTCTGCTGGCCGGCGATGTCGGGGGCAGAGCCGTGCACCGGCTCGAACATGCTCGGCGTGGTCCGGTCGGGGTTGATGTTGCCGCTGGCGGCCAGCCCGATGCCCCCGGTGACCGCGGCCGCCAGGTCGGTGATGATGTCGCCGAACAGGTTGTCGGTCACGATCACGTCGAAGCGGGCCGGGTCGGTGGCCAGGAAGATCATCGTCGCGTCCACGTGGAGGTAGTCGACGGTGACCTCGGGGAACTCCGGGGCGACCTCCTGGACGATCCGCGACCACACCGCTCCCGCGTGGACGAGCACGTTGGTCTTGTGGACCAGGGTGAGCTTCTTGCGCGGCCGACGGGCCGCGCGTGCGAAGGCGTCGCGCACGACGCGCTCCACGCCGAACGCGGTGTTGACGCTGACCTCGGTGGCGACCTCAGCCGGGGTGCCCACCCTCAGCGCGCCCCCGTTGCCGGTGTACGGACCCTCGGTTCCCTCGCGCACGACCACGAAGTCGACCTCGCCGGGATCGGCCAGCGGGGAGGTGACGCCCGGGAAGATCCGCGAGGGCCGCAGGTTGACGTAGTGGTCGAGGGCGAAGCGCAGCCGCAGGAGCAGCCCGCGCTCGAGAAGCCCCGGCGGCAGGTTCGGGTCGCCCGGCCTCCCCCCGACCGCCCCGAGCAGGATCGCGTCCTGCTCGCGGATCTCCGCGAGCACGGAGTCGGGGAGCACCTCGCCGGTCGCGAGGTACCGCTCCGCACCGAGGTCGTAGGGGGTGGACTCGAACTTCACGTCGGCCGGCGTCGCCACGGCGAGGACCTTGAGGGCCTCGTCGGTGACCTCCCGACCGATGCCGTCACCCGGGATGACGGCCAACCGGTGCATCTGTGTCATGGGGCGCGAGCCTAGTTGTCGTCGGGCCGGTCGCGGTCGTCGTCTCGCGCCTCGGGTGCGCCCTGGCCGGCGCCCGCCATCACGGGGGCGCGGTCGCGCCAGTAGCGGGGGCGTCGGGAGGGACGCTCGGCGTCGTCGCGGTTCCGGGCCGGTCCCCACTCGGGGTAGAAGTCGTACATGGTCCTGCTCCTGGTCGTCTAGGTGTCGCGGAAGGGGTCGTCGTGCGGCCGGTGGGACCGGCGACCCCTCCGCTGCGAGTGCGACGGACGACCGTCGACGACGCGGATCGCGCTGCCGTCAGGACGGGAGAACCTCGACCACCGGCACAAGGAGTCTCTTGTGGGGATCTCGGATGCGGAGTGATGTTCACTCGCCGCGGAGGAGTCGTAGGGCCAGAGGCAACGCCAGACACCGCGGCGGGGTGGCCCTACTTAACGGGCCCCGCCACGGCAGCCGATAAGTACTACGAGAAAGCTCCGCATGGTCCGGCCACCATAGAGGGCCGGTCCGGTCGAGCGCAGTCACCTTTCCCACCTTTCTCACTTGGTGAGACGCTCTTCCGGATGTTGGGCAGCCCGGAGGGGGGTGCAAGACTCACCGCATGAGCGCCCCCCCGGACCTGCCCGACGTCGTCCGGCGTGCCTTCGAGGTGTCCCGGCGCCACGGGTTCGTCTCGATCTGCCGCAACGAGACCGGCCGCCTCCTCGCCACCCTGGCGGCGACGCGGAGCGGGACGGTGGCCGAGTTCGGCACCGGCTCGGGGGTCGGGACCGCCTGGCTGCGCAGCGGCGTCCGCCCCGGCACCCGGATCATCAGCGCCGAGCTCGACCCCAAGCTGGCGGGGGCGGCCGGCGAGATCTTCGTCGGCGACGAGACCGTGGAGGTGCTGGCCGGCGACTGGTCCACGCTGCGCGACCGGGGGCCCTTCTCGCTGCTCTTCCTCGACGCCCGGGAGCCCAAGGACAGCGGCGCCGACACGGTCGTCGACCTGGTCGAGCCCGGGGGCGTCGTGGTGCTCGACGACTTCACCCCCTGCTCCTCGTGGCCGCCGGTGTACGGCGGGCGGGTCGACTCCCTGCGGGAGCAGTGGCTGACCGACGAACGCTTCACCACCGTCGAGGTGATGGTGGCCACGGACACTGCGGTGCTCATCGCCACGAAGCGCTGAACGTCCGAAACCTGCCCGTGACCCGACCTTCATAGACTCACCGCCATGACCGACGTCTTCCGCGGCTACGAGCACTCCACCGGTTCGGCCTTCGACGAGATGTTCGAGGCGGGCGAGGTCCGCGACGAGTACCACGCGGTGCACCGGCAGTTCGTGGAGATGGACCTCGACGACGTCCAGGCCCGGTCGGACTCGCTCGCCTCGACCTACCTCGACCAGGGGGTCACCTTCGGGGTGGGTGGCGAGGAGCGGCCGTTCCCCCTCGACATCGTCCCGCGGCTGATCGACGCCGACCACTGGCGGGAGGTCGAGGCCGGGGTGAAGCAGCGCGTGGTCGCGCTCGAGCGGTTCCTGGCCGACATCTACGGCCCCGGGACCTGCCTGACGGACGGGGTCATCCCCCGAGCCGTGGTCGCCACCTCGGCGCACTACCACCGGGTGGCGGCGGGGCTCGAGCCGCCGAACGGGGTCCGGATCCACGTCGCCGGCGTCGACCTGGTCCGCGACGCGCAAGGCGACTTCCGGGTGCTCGAGGACAACGTGCGCGTGCCGTCCGGGGTCTCGTACGTGATGACCAACCGCCGCGCGGTGGCCTCGGCACTGCCCGAGGTGTTCAGCGAGTACCACATCGAGCCGGTCAACGGCTACCCCGGCCGACTGCTCGCCGCGCTCCGGGCCGCGGCCCCCAACGGGGTGGCGAACCCGAACGTCGTCGTGCTCACCCCGGGGGTCCACAACTCGGCGTACTTCGAGCACGCACTGCTCGCCCGCCGGATGGGCATCGAGCTCGTCGAGGGTCGCGACCTGCTCTGCCGCGGCGGCCACGTCAGCATGCGCACGACCGACGGGCTGACCCCGGTGCACGTGATCTACCGTCGCGTCGACGACGACTTCCTCGACCCGATGCACTTCCGGCACGACTCGATGCTCGGCGTCCCCGGACTCATCAACGCCGCCCGCGCCGGTCACGTGACCATCGCCAACGCGGTCGGCAACGGGGTCGCGGACGACAAGCTCCTCTACACCTACGTCCCGGACCTGATCCGGTACTACCTGGGCGAGGAGCCGGTCCTGCGCAACATCGACACGTGGCGGCTCGGCGACGCCGATGCCCGCGAGGAGGTCCTCGACCGCCTCGACGAGCTGGTGCTCAAGCCGGTCGACGGGTCGGGGGGCAAGGGCATCGTGATCGGCCCCCGGGCCACCACCGACGAGCTCGACACGCTGCGGCGCAAGGTCCTCGCCGACCCGCGGGCGTGGGTCGCTCAGCCGGTGATCTCCTTGTCGACGGCACCGACCCTGATCGACGGACAGGTCCGACCCCGGCACGTCGACCTGCGTCCGTTCGCCGTCAACGACGGCGACGACGTGTGGGTGCTGCCCGGCGGCCTGACCCGGGTAGCCCTCCCCGAGGGGGAGCTGATCGTCAACAGCAGCCGCGGGGGCGGGTCGAAGGACACCTGGATCGTCTCCGAGCGCGGCAAGGTGCCGGAGTACCACGCCCGTCCGGCGGAACGCCCCACCCCGGACCCCGGCGTCAAGGCGAGCCCCGGGCCGGCGCTGAACGCGCTCCACGACGACTCGCAGGTCCAGCAGCAGCAACAACAGCAACAGGGGGCTGACAGCGGCCCGGACGGAGGGGCATCGTGCTGAGCCGAATCGCCGAGTCGCTGTTCTGGATCGGGAGGTACGTCGAGCGCGCCGACGTGACCGCGCGGATCCTGGACGTGCAGACCCAGCTCCTCGTGGAGGACCCCTTCGTCCGCGAGGAGGAGTCCTGCCGGATGCTCGTCGACATCATGGGCGTCGAGCACGACGGGCCGCTCGACCACCGCACGCTCATGCGCGTGATGGTCTACGACTTCGGCTCCGACGCGTCGGTGATGTCGACGCTGTCCGCGGCGCGGGAGAGCGCGCGCCGGGCGCGCGAGACCCTCTCGACCGAGATGTGGCAGTCGATCAACACGACCTGGCACACGATCGCCAGCGGTCGGCTCCAGATGATGCGCCGGGACAAGGCGTTCGGGTGGGTGCGCGAGCGGTGCGCACTCATCTCCGGGATCGCCGACTCCACGATGAGCCGGGACCAGGGCTGGCAGTTCCTGCTGCTCGGACGCAGCATCGAGCGCGCCGACATGACCGCGCGGCTGCTCACCACGACCGCGCTCGCCGGAGCCCCCTCCGGAGGCTGGCAGTCCGCGCTGCGGGCCTGTGGCGCGCACGAGGCGTTCCTGCGGACCTACCGCGGGCTCGAGTCCGATCCCGAGGCGGCGGAGTTCCTCCTGCTGGACCGGCTCTTCCCCCGCTCGATCATGTCCGCGCTGCGCTCGGCAGAGCAGTGCCTGGAGGACCTGGAGTCCAAGCACCACCGCATCGGCTTCGGCGACGAGGCCCAGCGACTGCTCGGCCGCGCCCGGGCGGAGCTGGAGTACCGCCCGCTCACCGACGTGCTGGACAACCTTCCGGCGGAGATGAAGCGGCTGCAGGTGATCTGCAGCGACGCCGCCGAGGCCGTCGCCCACCGGTACTTCGACATCTCCGAGCCGCTCACCTGGGTGGGAGGGATCCGATGAGCATGCAGCTCAAGGTCGGCCACGTCACCGGCTACCAGTACGCAGGGGTGGTGACCGCGTCGTACAACGAGGCCCGGATGACACCGACGACGGGACCGGGCCAGCTGGTGCTGGCCACCAAGCTCGAGGTGAGCCCCCACCCGTGGACCTTCCGCTACCGCGACTACTGGGGGACGATCGTCACCGCCTTCGAGGTCCACGAGCGGCACGAGCACCTGCGCCTGGACGCCACCTCGACGGTCCAGGTCAACCGCCAGCCGGTCCAGGCGGCCAACCTCGGGTGGCAGGAGCTCGCCCGGCCGGCGCTCCAGGACCAGCTGTGCGAGTTCCTGGAGAGCTCGCCGCGGGTCGCCCCCGGCGAGGAGCTCGCCTCCTTGGTGACCGAGCTGAGGGCCGGCGCGACCGGTCCGACCGACCTGGCCCGGGCCGTCTGCGCGCAGGTGCACGACGAGATGTCGTACGTCCGGGCCTCCACCGAGGTGCACAGCACCGCTGCGGACGCCTGGGTGGAGCGCCAGGGCGTCTGCCAGGACTTCGCGCACCTGTGCATCGGCGCGCTCCGGGGGCAGGGGATCCCGGCGCGGTACGTCTCGGGCTACCTGCACCCCTCCCCCGAGCCCGAGCTCGGGGACGAGGTGACCGGGGAGTCGCACGCCTGGATCGAGTGGTGGGACGGGACCTGGGTGGCCTTCGACCCGACCAACCAGGTCGTCCCGGACGACCGCTACGTCATCGTCGGGGCGGGGCGCGACTACACCGACGTGGCGCCCCTGTCGGGGATCTTCTCCGGAGGGGACACCTCCTCGATGTTCGTCGAGGTACGCCTCACCAGGACCGGATGAACGCGGCCGGGTCGGCTGGACGGTACGCCGCCAGCCAGTCACCGTAGGCGTCGCCCCGCGGGCGCCCGGCCTGCGGCGCCGAGGGCCCCACCGGCACGACGGCGTGGGGCAGGAAGAGCTGCAGCAGCGGGCCGATCGCCACGGCGTACAGCACCGTGCCCGCCCCGACGGTGCCGCCGAGCACGAAGCCGATCGAGAGCACCGCGACCTCGATCGAGGTCCGGGTCACCCGGACCGACCAGCCGGTACGACGCACCAGGCCGGTCATCAGCCCGTCGCGGGGCCCGGGACCGAGCTGCGCGCCGATGTACAGCGCCCCGGCGAGCGCGTTGAGCAGGACGCCTCCCCCCAGGAGCGCCGCGCGGGCCGCGAGCGGGTCCGGACGGTCCAGGGCGGAGATGGTCAGGTCGCTGACCACGCCGATCACCACGACGTTCGCGACGGTGCCCAGCCCGGGCGCCTGGCGCAGCGGCACCCACAGCAGGAGGACCACCAGCCCGGTCGCGATGACCACCATCCCGAACGACAGCGGGAGCCACCGGGCGACGCCGTAGTGGAAGACGTCCCAGGGATCGAGCCCGAGGTGCGACTCGACCATCATGCCCATGCTGACGCCGTACAGCGTCAGCCCGACCAGGAGCTGGGTCAGGCGCCGAGGCAGCCGGGGCGCGCGCAGCTGCTGGAGCGGGGTGAGCGAGGCGAGCAGGTCCATGGTTACCAGTGTGGGTCGAAGTGGCCTGTTCAGAAATAGCCAATCGTGGGACAGTGGCCTGGTGGAACGACGCATCTCCGCCGACCGGTTGGCAGCCCTGCTCGGCGACGCCCCGACCCGCTCCCCCGCCTACGTCGGCATCGCCGAGGGTCTGCGCCTGCTCGTCTCGGACGGGCGGATCCCCCCGGGCACCCGCCTGCCCAGCGAGCGGGACCTCACCGTGGCCCTCGGGCTCAGTCGCACCACCGTGACCCGGGCCTACGTGCAGCTGCGCGAGCAGGGCTACCTCGCCTCTCGGCAGGGCTCCGGCACGGTGACCCGGCTGCCCGGCGCCGCCGACGTCAGCGACCTGCTGCTCAACCCGGAGTCCGGCGAGCCGGGCCGCATCAACCTGACCTGCGCGGCACCGACCGCCCCGCCCGGGATCGCGGCGGCCTACGAGGCCGCGCTGCGCGAGCTGCCCGCCCACCTGCCGGAGTACGGCTACTACCCCTCGGGGCTCCCCGCCCTGCGCACGGCCATTGCCGAGCGCTACACCGAGCGAGGCCTCCCCACCGACCCGAGCCAGGTCCTGGTCACCGCCGGCGCGCTGTCCGCGCTGGCGATCGTGGTGCGTGCCCTGCTCGACAGCGGTGACCGCGTGCTCACCGAGAGCCCGACCTACCCGAACGCGGTCGCCACCCTGCGCGGGGTCCATGCCCGGGTCGTCGGGGCCGACATCGGCCACAGCGGCTGGGCGACCTCCAGCCTGGTCGACGCGGTGCGTCAGGTCCGCCCCGTCGCGGCGTACCTCATGCCGGACTTCCACAACCCGACCGGGCTGCTCATGGACGACCAGGAGCGCGACCGGCTCGCCACGGTGCTACGCCGGGTAGGCGCAGTGCCGATCGTCGACGAGACGATGGCCGAGATGGCGGTGGACGACCTGCCGGAGGCGATGCCGCGACCGTTCGGCGCGCACGCCCCAGGCACGATCTCCCTGGGCTCGGCGAGCAAGGCGTTCTGGGGCGGCCTGCGGATCGGCTGGGTGCGGGCCTCCGAGGACCGGATGGCGGCACTGGTCGCCGCCCGGCTCACCCTCGACCTCGGCGCACCCGTGCTCGAGCAGCTGGCACTGGTCCACCTGATGCGTCGCCGCGAGGAGATCCTCGCGCTGCGCCGCGAGCAGCTCACTGCCTCCCGTGCCGCGCTGATGGCCGCGCTGACCGCGCAGCTGCCGTCGTGGCGCTACCGCGTGCCTCCAGGGGGGCTCAGCCTGTGGTGCGAGCTGCCCCGGCCGGTCTCCTCCGCGCTGGTCACCGCCGCCGGGCGGCACGGGCTCCAGCTCGCGGCGGGTCCGCTGTTCGCGCCCGAGGGCGGCCTGGAGCGGTTCCTGCGACTACCGTTCACGCAGTCGTCCGAGACGCTCACCGAGGCAGTGCGCCGACTCGCCGCGGCCTGGTCCGAGGACGTGTCGGGGACGACCGGGCGACGCTCGCGTCGTCACCACCCCACGCTCGTCGCCTGAGCCCGCCTACTCGCTGAGGTCGACCGCCCGCACCTCGACCGCTTCGATGGCCACACGGATGAGGTCGAGCGTGGCCGCCGGGATCGCGGTGTCCACCGACAGCGCCACGAGTGCGTGCCCGCCCTGGTGGTCACGGCACACCTGCATGCCCGCGATGTTGATGCCGGCCTGCCCCAGCACCCCGCCCACGGTCCCGACCATGCCCGGCCGGTCCTCGTAGCGGAAGAACGCCAGGTGGTCGGTCGGCTCGATGTCGACCGCGTAGCCGTCCACCTCCACGATCCGCTCACGCTGGCTGATCCCGATGAGGGTGCCGCTCACCGAGACCTGGGTGCCGTCCGCGACGGTGCCGCGGAGCGTGATGAGGTTGCGGTGGTCGGGGCTGTCGGGATCGGTGACCAGGCGCACCGCCACCCCCCGCTCGGCGGCGAGCACCGGCGCGTTGACGTACGACACGGACTCCTCGACGATGTCGGTGAAGACCCCCTTGAGGGCGGCCAGCTCGAGGACCTTCACGTCGTACTGGGTGATCTCGCCGCGGACCTCGACGTCGAGGTGCTGGGCGACCTCTCCGGCCAGGGCGGTGAAGATCCGGCCGAGCTTCTCGGTGAGCGGGATGCCGGGGCGCACGTCCTCGGCGATCAGCCCGCCCTGCACGTTGACCGCGTCGGGCACCAGCTCGCCGCTGAGCGCCAGGCGCACGGACCGGGCCACCGCGATGCCGGCCTTCTCCTGTGCCTCCTCGGTCGAGGCGCCGAGGTGCGGGGTGGCCACCACGTTCTCCAGCTCGAACAGCGGGCTGTCCGTGCACGGCTCCGTGGCGAACACGTCGACCCCGGCGGCCGCGACCCGCCCCTCCTTCACCGCGCTGTACAGGGCGAGCTCGTCGAGGATGCCTCCGCGGGCCGCGTTGACCAGCACCAGGCCCGGCTTGACCAGCCGGAGCTGCTCCTCCCCGATCAGTCCCACGGTCTCCGGCGTCTTCGGCAGGTGCACGCTCATGAAGTCGGACTCGGCGAGCAGCTCGTCCAGCGTGACCAGCCGGACCCCCATCTGGGCGGCGCGCCCCGCCTGCACGTAGGGGTCGTAGGCGATGACCTTCATGCCGAAGGCGCTGAGTCGCTGGGCGACGAGCACGCCGATCCGGCCCAGGCCGACGATGCCGACGGTCTTCTCGTACAGCTCGATGCCGGTGTACCTGCTGCGCTTCCACTCGCCGTGGCGCAGGGCGTTGCTGGCCGGGGCGATGTGCCGCGCCGCAGCCAGCATCAGGCCCACCGCGAGCTCCGCGGCGGAGACGATGTTGGAGGTGGGGGCGTTGACCACCATCACGCCCGCCTGGGTCGCCGCGCGGACGTCGACGTTGTCCAGCCCGACCCCGGCACGCGCGACCACCTTGAGCTGTTTGGCGGTCCCGAGCACCTCGGCGTCGACCTTCGTCGCGGAGCGCACCAGGACCGCGTCCACGTCGGTCACCGCGGACAGCAGCTCCGACCGGTCCGCGCCGTCGCAGTACCGCACCTCGAAGTCCGGCCCGAGCGCGTCGATGGTGGCGGGGCTGAGCTCTTCGGCGATGAGTACGACGGGCTTGCTCACGTCTGGTTCCTCACGTGGTGGGTCGGCTTGGGTCGGGCCTGCGTCCGCTTCTCGCGGGAGGCCGTGCACGACGTTGTGCCCGACGTCAGACACTACCTCACCGTCTGCGCGCCGCGCGGGCGTCCAGCCGGGCCCGGCGCCGCCGTGGCGTGCCGCGGCTGGGGCTCAGGTCACGCAGCCGTCGGGGCCACAGACCGACCCGTCGGACAGCACCGACAGCCGCGGGGACGACGCTTCACGTGCCTGGGCGAGCGCCGCCGCGAAGACCTCCTCCGACTGCGCACCGGAGACCGCGAACCGCCGGTCGAGGACGAAGAACGGCACCCCGGTGATCCCGAGCTCGCGGGCCCGGGCGAGGTCACCCCGCACCGCGTCGGCGTACTCGTCGCCCGCGAGGACCGCCTCGACCCGCGCCGGGTCGAGCCCGGCCGCGACCCCTACCTCGCGCAGCACCGCACGGTCGCCCATCGAGCGACCCTGCAGGAAGTAGGCCTCCAGCAGCGCCTCGTTGACCCGGCCCTGGAGTGCGGGCCCGCCCAGGACGAGTCCGAGGTGGATCAGCCGGTGCGCGTCGACGGTCCGGGTGTGCGTCGCGTCGGCGTAGTCGAAGTCCAGGCCCACCCCGGCGGCGACGTCGCTGACCCGCTGCATCGTCGTCCGCGCGTGCGCGGGGCCGCCGCCGTACTTGCGGCCGAGGGCCTCGGCGACGGACTCGGTGCCGACCTCCGGGGCGGTGGGATCGAGCTCGAAGGCGCGGTAGACGACCTCGACCTCGTCGCGGTGCGGGAACCTCGTCAGCGCGGACTCCAGGCGGCGCTTGCCGATGTAGCACCAGGGACAGACGACGTCGGACCAGATCTCGATGAGCACACCGGGTGAACCGGGGCCGCAGGGCGGTTGTTCCCACCCCGACCCTGAGCCCTCTCGGGGTCGCGGGGCCGGGGGGATCTCAGCGGGCTCCCCGATGTGCGGTGCGACCCGGCCACGGCACGGTGGTCGCCATGATCACCGTCGAGTCCCTCACCCGTCGATACGGCTCGTTCACCGCCGTCGACGACGTCTCCTTCACCGCCCGCCCCGGCCGCGTCACCGGCTTCCTCGGGCCCAACGGCGCCGGCAAGTCCACGACCATGCGCGTCATGGTGGGCCTGACCCCGCCCACCACCGGATCAGCGACCGTCCTCGGTCGCCGGTACGCCGACCTGCCGAACCCGGGCCGGGAGGTCGGCGTCCTGCTCGATGCCTCCGCCCAGCACGCGGGACGCACCGGCCGGGAGATCCTCACCCTGGCGCAGCGCACCATGGGAGTCCCCCCGGCGCGGGTCCACGAGCTGCTGGACCGGGTCAGCCTCACCGAGGACGAGGCGAACCGCCGGGTCCGCCACTACTCCCTCGGCATGCGTCAGAGGCTCGGGATCGCCACAGCCCTGCTCGGCGACCCGGCGGTGCTCATCCTCGACGAGCCCGCCAACGGCCTCGACCCGGCGGGCATCCGCTGGATGCGCGACCTGCTGCGTGACTACGCCCGTGCCGGCGGAACCGTCCTGCTGTCCTCCCACCTGCTCCACGAGATCGAGGTCGTCGCCGACGACCTGGTCGTCATCGGCAACGGGAGCATCGTCGCCCAGGGGACCAAGGCCGAGCTCCTCGCCGAGGCGGGGACGCTGGTCCGCGCCCACGAGGTCGGGCGGCTCGACCTGGCGCTCACCGCCGCGGGACACCCGGGCACGCCGACCGACGACGGCGCGCTGCGCACCGACGCCGACCCGGCCGTGGTGGGTCGGGTCGCCCTGGAGGCGGGGATCGCCCTCACCGAGCTCCGCTCCGCGGACGGGGCAGGCCTGGAGGACATGTTCCTCGCACTCACCGCGGACACCCAGCGAGAAGGAGCAGCAGCATGACCATCCTGACCCCGTCACCGTCCCCGACGTCGCTCGGGGTCGCCGCACCGCCGACCCGGATCCGGCCGATCCCGTTCGCCCGGGTGCTGGGCGTGGAGCTGCGCAAGATGTTCGACACCCGTGCCGGGTTCTGGCTGATGGTGAGCATCCTCGTCACCGCCGCGCTGGCCACCGCAGGCGTCGTCGCCTTCGCCCCTGACGACGCACTCACCTTCGACAGCTTCGCCGCCGCCGTCGGCATCCCGATGGTGGTGATCCTCCCCATCGTCGCGATCCTGTCGGTCACCGGGGAGTGGAGCCAGCGCAGCGGACTGACCACGTTCACCCTCGTGCCGCACCGCGGCCGGGTGATCGGGGCGAAGGCACTGGTCGCCGTCGCCGTCGGCGTCGTCTCGGTCCTGGTCGCCCTGGCCCTCGGCGCGCTGGGCAACCTGGTCGGTTCCGCCCTGGCGGGGGTGGACACCGTGTGGAACCTCTCCGCGACCGGGATCGCCCAGATCATGCTGGGCAACGTCATCGGGCTGATGACCGGGTTCATGCTCGGGGTGCTGGTCCGCAGCTCGGCCGGCGCGGTCGTGGCCTACTTCGTCCTTGCCTTCGTGCTGCCGCCGATCACCGAGGTGCTGGCCATGAGCCAGTCCTGGTTCGCCGACGTCCGCGGCTGGGTCGACCCGAACTTCGCCCAGGGCCCCCTGTTCAGCGGCGTCGCGCTGACCGGTGGCGAGTGGGCGCACCTGGCGGTGACCAGCCTTGCCTGGATCGTGCTGCCGCTGGCGGTCGGCCTGGCCCAGGTCCGGAGGGCCGAGGTCAAGTAGTGCGGTTTCACAGGTTCACCTGCGAAGTTGGCGCTTCCCCCGGGACATGTCCCGGGGGAAGCGTCGGTATCGCAGGTGAACCTGCGAAACCGGCAGGGGGCCGGGGCCCGGTCAGCGGGTCGCGGTGCCCTCGACGTAGTCGGAGTCGTGGCTCTTGACCCAGCTCATCAGCTTGCGCAGCTCGCGGCCGGTGGCCTCGATCGGGTGCTGCTCGCCCTTCGCGCGCAGAGCCTTGAACTCGGGGGCGCCCGCGTCCTGGTCGTCGATGAACCGCTGGGCGAAGCTGCCGTTGGTGATGTCGGCGAGCACGGCCTTCATGTTCTCCTTGACCCGCTCGTCGATGACCCGCGGGCCGGAGACGTAGTCGCCGTACTCCGCGGTGTCGGAGACCGACCAACGCTGCTTGGCGATGCCGCCCTCGTACATCAGGTCGACGATCAGCTTCAGCTCGTGGAGGCACTCGAAGTAGGCGACCTCGGGCTGGTACCCGGCCTCGATGAGGACCTCGAAGCCGTACTGCACCAGCTGCGAGGCACCACCGCAGAGGACAGCCTGCTCACCGAACAGGTCGGTCTCGCACTCCTCGGTGAAGGTGGTCCGGATGCCGCCGGCCCGCAGGCCGCCGATGCCCTTGGCATACGACAGCGCGAGCTCCCAGGCCTTGCCCGAGGCGTCCTCCTCGACGGCGACCAGCACCGGGACGCCGCGGCCCTCGGAGAACTCACGGCGCACGAGGTGGCCGGGGCCCTTGGGGGCGACCATGCACACGTCCACGCCCTCGGGCGGGGTGATGTAGCCGAACCGGATGTTGAAGCCGTGACCGAAGAAGAGCGCGTCGCCGGCAACGAGGTTCGGCTCGACGGACTCGGCGTACAGCTTCCGCTGGACGTGGTCGGGAGCCAGGATCATGACCAGGTCGGCCTCCTCGACCGCCTCGGCGGGGGTGAGCACCCGAAGGCCCTCGGCCTCGGCCTTGGCCCGACTCTTGGAGCCCTCGGGGAGCCCGACGCGGACGTCGACCCCACTGTCGCGCAGCGAGAGGGCGTGCGCGTGCCCCTGGCTGCCGTAGCCCAGGATCGCCACGTGGCGGCCCTGGACCACCGCGAGGTCGGCGTCGTCGTCGTAGAACATCTCAGCCACTGGTGGGCTCTCCTTCTGGGTTGTTTTCGTTGGGTTCGGCGGGCGGTCAGCCGGCCGCGGGAGGCGCCGGGACAGCCACCGGACGAAGGGTCCGCTCGGTGATGGACCGCGGTCCCCGACCGATGGCGACCATGCCCGACTGCACGAGCTCGCGGACGCCGTACGGCTCGATCATGCGCAGGAAGTCGGCGAGCTTGTCGACGTTGCCCACCAGCTGGATCGTGATCGACTCCGTGGTCACGTCGACGACACGGGCCTTGAACAGCGTGACGATCTCCAGGACCTGGCCGCGGGAGGTGGAGTCGGCCCTCACCTTGACCAGCAGCAGCTCACGGGTGACCGAGGCCGAGGAGTCGAGCTCCACGATCTTGATCACCTCGACCAGCTTGTTCAGCTGCTTGGTGACCTGCTCCAGGGGCGAGCCCTCGACACTGACCACGATGGTCATCCGGGAGACCTCGGGGTGCTCGGTCGGGCCGACCGCCAGGCTGTCGATGTTGAAGCCGCGGCGGCTGAACAGCCCGGCGACCCGGGTCAGGACGCCCGGCTTGTTCTCCACCAGGACCGACAGGGTGTGCTTGGTCATCTCAGGTCCTCAGAGCTCGTCGTCTTCCCACGAGGGAGCAAGGTCCCGCGCGAACTTGATGTCGTCGTTGCTGGTGCCGGCGGCGACCATCGGCCAGACCATGGCGTCGCGGTGCACGCGGAAGTCGACCACGACGGGGACGTCGTTGATCTCCATCGCCTTGTTGATCGTGGCGTCCACGTCCTCGGGCGACTCGCAGGCCAGGCCGACGCAGCCGTAGGCGTCGGCCAGCTTGACGAAGTCGGGAACCCGCTTGGACTGCAGGTCGGTGTTGGAGTAGCGCTGGTTGTAGAACAGCGTCTGCCACTGCCGGACCATGCCCAGCGACTCGTTGTTGATGATCGCGACCTTGATCGGGATGCCTTCGATGGCGCAGGTGGCGAGCTCCTGGTTGGTCATCTGGAAGCAGCCGTCGCCGTCGATCGACCACACTGTGCTGTCGGGCCGGCCGACCTTGGCGCCCATCGCGGCCGGCACCGAGAACCCCATCGTGCCGAGACCACCGGAGTTGATCCACGTCCGCGGGTTCTCGTAGCTGACGAAGTGCGAGGCCCACATCTGGTGCTGGCCCACACCGGAGACGTAGATCGCCTCGGGGCCGGCGATCCGCCCGAGCCGCTCGATGACGTACTGCGGGGACAGCGAGCCGTCGGTGGGCTTGTCGTAGCCGAGCGGGTACTTCTGCTTCATGCCCGCCAGGAACGCGACCCAGCCCTCGTAGTCGCCCTCATGGCCGGCGGTGTGCTCGGCCTGGAGCGCCACGACGAGGTCCGCGATCACCTCACGGCAGTCCCCCACGATCGGCACGTCGGCGAACCGGTTCTTGCCGATCTCGGCCGGGTCGATGTCGGCATGGATCACCTTCGCATGCGGCGCGAAGGTGCTCAGCTGGCCGGTCACCCGGTCGTCGAAGCGGGCGCCCAGGCTGATGATCAGGTCGCTGCGCTGCAGCGCACCCACCGCGGCCACCGTGCCGTGCATGCCCGGCATGCCGAGGTGCTGGACATGGGAGTCGGGGAACGCCCCCCGGGCCATCAGTGTGGTCACCACCGGGATGCCGGTCAGCTCGGCGAGGGTGCGCAGCTCGCGGGAGGCGTTCGCGCGGATCACGCCGCCGCCGACGTAGAGCACCGGCTTGCGCGACTCGGTGATCAGCCGGGCGGCCTCGCGGACCTGCTTGGCGTGCGGGCGGGTCACCGGGCGGTAGCCCGGGAGGCTGAGCTCGGTGGGCCAGCGGAACGTCGTCCGCGCCTGCATGGCGTCCTTGGCGACGTCGACCAGCACCGGGCCGGGCCGACCGGTCGAGGCGATGTAGAAGGCCTCGGCGATCGTGCGCGGGATCTCGGCGGGGTCGGTGACCAGGAAGTTGTGCTTGGTGATCGGCATCGTGATGCCGCGGATGTCGGCCTCCTGGAAGGCGTCGGTGCCGATCGAGCCGCTGGCCACCTGGCCGGTCACCGCGACCATCGGGACCGAGTCCATGTGGGCGTCGGCGAGCGGGGTGACCAGGTTGGTCGCCCCCGGGCCGCTCGTGGCCATGCAGACGCCGACCTTGCCGGTGGCCACGGCGTAGCCCTGGGCGGCGTGCCCGGCGCCCTGCTCGTGCCGGACCAGGATGTGCCGGAGCCTGACCGAGTCGTAGAGCGGGTCGTAGGCCGGCAGGATCGCCCCGCCGGGAATGCCGAAGACGTTCTCCGCACCCGCGGACTCCAGCGCCTTGATCAGGCTCTGGGCTCCCGTGACGGTCTCCGCCGGAGCGGTCTGGTCACTCATCACTGGCCTTCCTGTGCTGTTCTGAGGGGCCCGCTGCTCGCCGCGCGGTCCCGCCCGAGGGTTTCACACCAACAAAAAACCCTCGCTGCCCGAGGGCTTGCGAGGGAGGACGCGCGCGTGGGCGGCTCGATGGTCGTCAGCCGGCGCGTCGCGTCTGTACGAGTACCTGGGTGCGCATGCGACCACGTTCCCCGGCGGGCCCGCCCCCCGTCAAGCAAGACCGGGAGTCGTCTCAGATTGTGGGACCGCCATCCCGCTCTGCGGACCGGATGTCGGCGATCACGTGGTGGACGTCGACCGGGTTGGCCCGGCGGAACGCCGCCATCCGGGCCCGGTAGGCCTCCGCCTCCAGGCGACTCAGGTCGCGCTGCGCCAGCCACCACTCCAGGGCGTCCTCGGCGTAGAAGGCGTGGGCGATCGGCCGGGCGCGACGGACCAGGGCCAGCGCTTCGACCGGGTCGTGTCCTTGGCCCAGCAGGACGGCGTACCCCAGGCTCGGGCCGCGGTTGACGCCCATGTGGCAGTGCACGAGGACCCGCGATCCGGGCCGGTCGAGCATGGCGAGCACCGCGCCGACCGCCCTGTCGAACCAGGAGCCCGGCACGTGCTGCCCCGCGTCGTCGATCGGCAGGTGGAGGTACTCGACCCCGGTGCCGTTCCACAGCTCGGAGTCGTCCCACTCGATGCGCAGGTCGACCACGTGGGTCACGCCGTAGGCACGAAGCTCGGCGACCTGCCGTTGCGCACGATCGGGGTGGAACAGATCGACGTCGCCGCCGACCAGCAGACGGTCGGTGACCACCGAGACGTTGGCGTCGGCGAACCCGGGTTCCTCGCTCATGTCTCCAGCCTGCCACCCGGCGGCACGCGGGTCAGGGGTCCAGGTCGGCGCGGGTCAGGGAGGCGGTCTCGGCGACCAGGAAGGCGCCGAGCTCCTCGACGGTCTGCACGTCGACCCCTGCCACCGCGTTCACCCGGCGGCGGAACCGGCTCACCAGCTCCTGCAGCTCGATCTCGGTGAGCCCGAGGTACTCCGCGCGGCGGGCCATCAGGTGCGGCGGCTCGGGCTCCCCCTCGAGAAGGTGCCGGAACAGCACGGCCAGGCGGTAGCGCAGGGCCGCCGACATCGGCGGGTCGTCGACACCCCGGTGGCTGCCCTGGGCGGGGGCGTGCGGGTCGACGACGCTGTCCACGGCGTACGCCGTCCTTGCGTCCTCCAGCCGACGGGTCCGCACCGAGACCGACACCCCTACCGGGTGGGCGAGACCGGACCACAGCAGCCGGTGCTCCCCGCGCTGGATCATCACCATCGCGCCAGGCAGGTACGTCGCAGCCGCCCCCTGCACCCAGTCGTTCTCGACCACCATCCTCCCCAGGGCGAGGTTGGTGGCCACCCAGCCCTCCTCCACCGGGGCCAGCGCGACGAGGTCCAGAGGGACCCAGTCAGGCCGCAGCCCGAGCGCGTGGCGCTCGCGCCTGCCCACGTGCACCGTGGACGCACGCGGCAGCCGTCGAGGGACGGCTGCCGCGCCTGCGCCGCGCACCACGACCAGCCCGACCAGGGACGAGGACCGCTTGGAGATCACTCCCCCAGTGTGGCGGGCGGGTGGTGGCTACTCGGAGAGCAGCCCCTCCGGCTCGGCCGGGTGCGGCGCGGGGAGCGTCTCACGCCCGGCGTACACAGCCTCCTCGATGCGCTTGCCGGTCTCCTCGTCGACGTTCTTCCAGTACTGGAAGACCAGCGGGAGCCGCTCCTCCTTGACCCCGCCGAGGATGTGCCCGGCGACGTTGGCGACGAACCGCTCGCGCTGGGCGTCGTTCCACACGTCGTTCACCAGGTGGTTGGCCTGGGTGAAGTCGTCGTCGTCGGGACGCAGCGCGTACGCCGCGCGGATCATCACGCCGTCGGCCTCCCAGCTGTCCTCGACCTCGCCCTCGATGTCGCTGTAGCCGCGACCCTCGGAGTTCGGGGCGTAGACCGGCTGGTCACCGGAGTGGTCGTAGGCCATCGGCCCGTCGAACAGGTAGGAGTTGTGGTTCTCCACCCGGGGACGGTTGACCGGCAGCTGGAGGTAGTTCGGCCCGATCCGGTAGCGGTGCGTGTCGGAGTAGGCGAACGTCCGACCGAGCAGCATCTTGTCGGGGCTGAAGCTGATCCCCGGCACCACGGCGCTGGGCTCGAACGCGGCCTGCTCGATCTGGGCGAAGAAGTTGTCCGGGTTCTTGTTCAGGGTCATCTTGCCGACCTTGATCAGCGGGTAGTCGCTGTGCGGCCACACCTTGGTCAGGTCGAACGGGTTGATCCGGTAGGTCTTGGCGTCCTCGTACGGCATCACCTGGACGTGGAGGGTCCACGAGGGGAAGTCGCCCCGCGCGATCGCCTCGGAGAGGTCACGACGGTGGTAGTCGGAGTCCTCGCCGGCGATCCGGTTGGCGTCCTCCTGGGTGAGCCCCTTGACGCCCTGGTCGCTCTCGAAGTGGTACTTGATCCAGTGCTTGTCGCCGGCCTCGTTGATCCACATGAAGGTGTGGGAGCCGTAGCCGTTCATGTGCCGCCAGCTGGCCGGGATGCCTCGGTCGCCCATGAGGTAGGTGACCTGGTGGGCGGACTCGGGGTTGAGGGTCCAGAAGTCCCACTGCATGTCGTTGTCACGAAGCCCGGTGCCGCCGCGCCGCTTCTGCGAACGGATGAAGTGCGGGAACTTCATGGTGTCGCGGATGAAGAAGACCGGGGTGTTGTTGCCGACCAGGTCGTAGTTGCCCTCGGTGGTGTAGAACTTCAGCGAGAAGCCACGCGGGTCGCGCCAGGTGTCGGGCGAGCCCTGCTCGCCGGCCACGGTGGAGAAACGGGCCAGCATCTCGGTCTTCACCCCGGGCTGGAACAACGCGGCCTTGGTGTACCGCGAGACGTCCTCGGTGGTCTCGAACACGCCGAAGGCGCCCGATCCCTTGGCGTGCACGTTGCGCTCAGGCACCCGCTCGCGGTTGAAGTGCGCCATCTGCTCGATGAAGTGCCGGTCGTGCAGCAGGATGGGGCCGTCGGTGCCGAGGGTCAGCGAGTTGCGGTCGCTGATGGCCGGGGAGCCGGTGGCCGTCTGGGACCCTCCCTGGGGCAAGGCTTCGGTGCTCATGCATTCCTCCTGTGCTGGGGTGAGAGAAGCGGTGCAGGTTCGATGTCGGGGGCAGCGCCGCTACACGCGGAGCACAGTCCCCAGTAGGTGACCTCAGCCTCGTCGAGCAGGAAGCCGGGGGCGGTGGACCCGAGGTCGCCCGGCACCAGGCAGGGCGCCTCGCCGACGGCACAGTCGATGTCAGCGACCAGGCCGCAGGAGCGGCACACCACGTGGTGATGGTTGTCCCCTACCCGAAGCTCGTAGCGCGCAACCGACCCGGCCGGTTGGATCCGGCGGACGATCCCGCGGTCGGCGAGAGTGTTGAGGACGTCGTAGACCGCCTGCCCCGACATGGGGCCGGAGTCGGCGCGGGCACCGGCGATCACGGTCTCGGCCGCGGAGTGCGGCCGGGCGGCCAGGACCCGGAGCACCGCGACCCGCTGACGGGTCACCCGGAGACCGTGGTCTCTCAGGAGTGCCGCTGGGTCGGTCTGCATGCGCCCATGCAAGCACCTTCTTTGGAACCAGTCAAGAAACGATCACCCGTGAGGTGGCTGCGCGCCGAGCGGGTCAGGGGCTCAGCACGACCCGCTGCTCCCACGGTCCCAGCACGCCGGCCTGCCCCGGCGTGCCGAGCAGCAGGTCCCCGTCCAGCAGGTCGGCCTCCTCGCCCAGGTCGAGCACAGCCGGCTCGCCCGACAGGTTGACCACGACGAGCAGCCGGGTCTCGCCCCACGACCGGACGTAGCAGAAGACCTGCTCGTGGGAGGGCAGGAGAAGCCGGTAGTCGCCGTGCACGACCACGTCGTGCGTGTGCCGCAGCTCGATGAGCGCGCGGTAGTGGTGGAAGACCGAGTCGGGGTCCGCGACCGCCGCAGCGGCGTTGACCGTGGTGTGGTTGTCGTTGACCGGAAGCCACGGCGTGCCCGTGGTGAAGCCGGCGTGCGGGGAGGCGTCCCACTGGACCGGCGTGCGCGCGTTGTCGCGCGACTTGGTGGCCAGGGCGGCGACCACCCGCTCGCGCGGGAGTCCGCGCGCGAGGGCCTGAGCCGCCCAGTTGACCGACTCGATGTCGGCGTACTGCTCCACCTCGGTGTAGTGCGCGTTCGTCATGCCGAGCTCCTCGCCCTGGTAGACGTACGGCGTCCCGCGCAGGAGGTGCAGCACCGTCGCCAGGGCCTTGGCGCTCGGGACCCGGTGCGTCGTGTCGTCGCCCCAGCGGGAGACCACCCGGGGCTGGTCGTGGTTGTTCCAGTACAACGAGTTCCACCCGACCTCGGCGAGCCCCTCCTGCCAGGCGGTGAGGTTCAGCTTCAGGTCGGTCAGCCGCAGGGGCGCGAGGTCCCACTTCGTGCCGTGCGGGAGGGCGTCGAGGTTCATGTGCTCGAAGGTGAACACCATGTTGACCTCGTGCCGGGCCGGGTCGGTGTACAGCACGGCGTCGGCCACGCTGGCCCCCGGCATCTCCCCCACCGTGATCAGGTCGCGGTCGCGGAGGACGGCGGCGTTCATCTCCTGGAGGAACTCGTGGATGCGTGGCCCGTTCATGAAGAACGGGGTGCCGTCCCCGAGCGCGCTGCCGGAGATCCCGACGCCGTCGGGCAGGTGCCCCTGCTCGTCGACCTGCTTGGAGATCATGTTGATGACGTCCATCCGGAAGCCGTCCACCCCGCGGTCGACCCAGCGACGCATCATCGCGTAGACGGCCTCCCGGACCTCGGGGTTCTCCCAGTTGAGGTCGGGCTGCTTGCGGGAGAACAGGTGCAGGTAGTACTCGCCGCTGGCCTCGTCGTACTCCCAGGCCGGACCGGAGAAGAACGACTCCCAGTTGGTCGGCTCCGCTCCGGGGCTGCCCGCCTCGTGACCGGGCCGCGGAGGACGCCACCAGTACCAGTCCCGCTTGGGCGAGTCCTGGCTCGAGCGGCTCTCCTCGAACCACGCGTGCTCGTCGCTGGTGTGGTTGACCACCAGGTCCATCACCAGCTTCATGCCGCGGGCGTGCAGCCCCGCCACCAGCTCGTCGATGTCGGCCAGCGACCCGAACACGGGGTCGATGTCCTCGTAGTCGCTGATGTCGTAGCCGTTGTCGTCGTGCGGGGAGGTGTAGACCGGCGAGAGCCACAGGACGTCCACGCCGAGCAGGGCGAGGTGATCGAGGTGGGCGATGATCCCGCGCAGGTCCCCGATGCCGTCGCCGTCGCTGTCGGCGAACGAGCGCGGGTAGACCTGGTAGACGACGGCGGACTTCCACCAGTCGGCGGGGCGGGTCCCGGCAGCCGCCATCAGCCGCACACCGCCCCGTGGGCCGCGGACTGCACGACCTTGGCGTACTTGCCGAGCACCCCGCGGGTGTACTTCGGGGCCAGCGGGATCCAGCCGTCCTGGCGTCTGGCCAGCTCGTCGGCCTCGATCGTGACGTCCAGCAGGCCGTTGGCCACGTCGAGCCGGATCGGGTCACCGTCGCGGAGGAACGCGACCGGACCGCCGTCGACTGCCTCCGGGGCGATGTGGCCGACGCACAGTCCCGTGGTACCGCCGGAGAACCGCCCGTCGGTGACCAGCAGGACGTCCTTGCCCAGCCCGGCTCCCTTGATCGCGCCGGTGATCGCGAGCATCTCGCGCATGCCCGGACCGCCCTTGGGCCCCTCGTAGCGGATCACCACGACGTCGCCGTGCTGGATCCGTCCGGCCTCGAGCGCCTCCATCGCCGCCCTTTCGCCGTCGAAGACACGGGCCGGGCCCTCGAAGACCTCGTCGTCGAAGCCCGCCGACTTCACCACCGCCCCCTCAGGGGCCAAGGACCCCTTGAGGATGGTGATCCCCCCGGTGCGGTGGATGGGGGTGGCCAGCGCGCGGATCACGTCGTTGTCCGCCACTGGCGGGTTCAGCGCCTCGAGGTTCTCGGCCATCGTGCGTCCGGTGACGGTCAGGGTGTCGCCGTGCATCAGCCCTGCGTCGAGCAGCAGCCGCATCACCACCGGGATGCCGCCGATCTTGTCGACGTCGTTCATCACGTAGCGCCCGAACGGCTTCAGGTCGCCCAGGTGGGGCACCTTGTCCCCGATCCGCGTGAAGTCGTCCAGCGAGAGGTCGACGTCCGCCTCGCGGGCCATCGCCAGCAGGTGCAGGACCGCGTTGGTGGACCCGCCGAGGGCCATGACCACCGCGATGGCGTTCTCGAACGCGGGCTTGGTCATGATCTGACGGGCGGTGATGCCCTGGCGCAGCAGGTTGACCACGGCCTCGCCGGATCGGTGGGCGAAGCCGTCGCGGCGCCGGTCCACGGCGGGCGGGGCAGCCGACCCGGGCAGGGACATGCCGATCGCCTCGGCCACGCTCGCCATCGTGTTGGCGGTGTACATGCCCCCACAGGCGCCCTCGCCGGGGCAGATGGCCCGCTCGATCCGGTCCACCTCCTCGCGGCTGATCTTGCCCGCCAGGCAGGCGCCGACCGCCTCGAAGGCGTCGATGATCGTGACGTCGCGGCCGTCGACCTGCCCGGGCATGGTCGACCCGGCGTACAGGAACACCGAGGCCAGGTCGAGTCGGGCAGCCGCCATGAGCATGCCGGGCAGTGACTTGTCGCAGCCCGCCAGCAGGACCGAGCCGTCGAGGCGCTCGGCCATCATGACCGTCTCCACGGAGTCGGCGATGACCTCGCGGGAGACCAGGGAGAAGTGCATGCCCTCGTGGCCCATCGAGATGCCGTCGGAGACCGAGATGGTCCCGAACTCGAGCGGGTACCCGCCCGCGGCGTGCACGCCGTTCTTCACCGCCTTCGCCAGCCGGTCCAGGGACAGGTTGCAGGGGGTGATCTCGTTCCACGACGAGGCGACCCCGATCTGGGGCTTGGCGAAGTCGTCGTCGCCCATGCCCACGGCCCGGAGCATGCCGCGGGCGGCCGCCCGCTCCAGACCGTCCGTGACGTCTCTCGAGCGCGGCTTGATGTCGGGAGTCGTGGGGGTCTCAGCCATGCCCGGCAGCCTACAATCGCCGGCCCCCGGCAAGTTCACCTGACCGTCACACCACGTTGACGCCCGGGAAGCCTCCGGCCCCTACCGTCGGGCTCAGGACGCCACGCCCGTACCGACCTGGCAGGGGGACGAGATGACCTCACCGCGCACGATCGTGGGGACGGTGCTGGCCTGGCCGGTGACGAGCCAGCAGCACGCCCGACGCAACGCCCTCATCGCCTCCACCCGACTGGCGCAGAGCCGTCACGAACGGCTCGAGGTCGAGACCTTCCTCCGGGCCCACCAGCACCGCTGGGGGCTGAGCCACCCACAGGGCCACCCACAGGGCCACCCCCAGGGCCACCCCCAGGGCCACCCGCAGGTTCACCCGCAACCCACCCCGGTCGCGGAGGGCGACCCGAGGCCGCCGCTCAGCGTCGACACCGGGACACCGCTGAGCGCCGCGCTCTGACCCCGACCGGACGGCCACTCCACCCCGAGGGCCGGGGTTCGGGCACAATCGCGCCATGCCCGTGACCGACTCGTCCCTCGGCGGAGCGCCACGCCGTCCGCGGCGCCAGGGCCGCGCCCGGGCGCGCACCATCCGTTTCCACAAGGTGACCAGCGCCGACGGCACCGTCATCGAGGCCTGGAGCAACACCGCCGAGGGACCGGTGGTGCTGCTGTGCAACGGCCTCGGCACCAACCCCTACACCTGGCCGGAGCTGCTCGACCCGGGCTGCGGGCTGCGGGTGATCTCGTGGAACCAGCGCGGCGTGGGCCGGAGCGCCCGACCGGAAGACCCGTCCCGGGTCGGGATCGACGCCTTCGTCGAGGACGCGCTGGCAGTCCTCGACGACGCCGGGGTCGACGCCTGCGTGGTGGCCGGCTGGTCGCTGGGGGTCAACACCGCCTTCGAGCTGGCGGTGCAGCACCCGGAGCGGGTCACCGGGCTCTTCGCGGTCGCCGGGGTGCCCGGGGGGACGTTCGCCTCGATGGGTGCCCCGCTGTTCATCCCCCGGGCGCTGAGGGAGCCGCTGTCGGTGGGAGCGGCGCGGACGCTCGGCTGCGCCGCACCCGTCCTGACCCCGGTGGCGCGCCGGATCCCGATGGGACCCCTCACCACCAGTGCCCTGCGGTTCAGCGGTTTCATGTTCCCCACCGCCCCGGCGGCCGACGTACGCCGCGCTGTCCTGGAGTTCCTCACCACCCCGGTCGACTGGTACATGCACCTGGCGGTCGCCGCCGCCGAGCACCGCCGGGTCACGCTCTCGCGGGTCACGGTGCCCACGTCGTTCGTCTCGGGCAGGTACGACGTGCTCGCCTCCACGCACGACATCCATGCCGCTGCGCAGGACATCGAGGGCGCGACGCACGTCCAGCTGGTCGGCACCCACTTCCTCCCGCTGGAGAGGTCCGCCACCGTCACCGGCCTGCTGCGCGACCTGGTGGACCTGGTCGACCGCTCGGGCCCGTGAGCCGCAGGCGGTTCGGACTCGCTGCCTAGGCTCGGTCCATGACCGCCCTGCGCGCACTGCTCGTCACCGGGCTGCTGGCACTGTCCGCCTGCGGCTCCGACGGGGACGGCTCCTCCGCCCTGGGCCCCACCACGCCGGTCCCCCAGCCCACCACACGCACTGCGGAGCCGCGACCGCCCACCCCTTCGACAGCGGCCACGCAACGACGGCCCCAGGTCCGCACGGTCGCCACCGGTCTGTCGGTGCCCTGGGGGGTCACCTTCCTCCCCGACGGCTCGGCCCTGGTCGGCGAGCGTGACAGCACCCGGGTCCTCGCGGTCGACGACGGCGAGGTGCGCGAGGTGGGGCGCGTGACCCAGGCGAGCCCGCGCGGCGAGGCCGGACTGCTGGGGTTGGCGGCCTCCCCGACCTTCGACGACGACCGCAGGGTCTACGCCTACGTCTCGACCGCCGAGGACAACCGGGTCGTCCGGATGACCTACGACGGCACCCGTCTCGGAGCGCCCGACCCGGTGCTCACCGGCATCCCCAACGGCTTCAACCACGACGGCGGGCGGTTGCTCTTCGACGACGAAGGGCTGCTCTACGTCTCCACCGGGGAGACCGGCCAGCCCGACCTCGCGCAGGACCCGGACTCCCTGGGCGGCAAGATCCTGCGGATCACCGCCGACGGGGACCCCGCCCCGGGGAACCCGCTCGACCGCTCACCGGTGTGGAGCCTGGGGCACCGCAACGTCCAGGGCCTGGCCTTCGACGACCGTGGCCGGTTGTGGGCGACCGAGTTCGGCCAGAACACCTGGGACGAGCTGAACCTGATCGAGCCGGCCGGCAACTACGGCTGGCCTCTCGTCGAGGGCAGCGGCGACTTCGAGGAGCTGCGCAACCCCTACGTCGAGTGGGCGACCCAGGACGCCTCCCCCTCCGGCCTGGCGTTCGCCCGGGGGTCCCTGTGGGCCGGCGCCCTGCGGGGCCAGCGGCTGTGGGAGGTGCCCGTGACCGCGCGGGGCACCGGCAACCCCCGGGACTGGTTCGTCGGCGACTACGGCCGGCTCCGCACCGTCACCGTCACCCCGGAGGGCACCCTGTGGGTGACGACGAGCAACCGGGACGGCCGCGGCGAGCCCACCGCCCAGGACGACCGGATCCTGGAGGTCACCTTGCCGTGACCCCCTGTCGGTTTCGCAGGTTAACCGGGGATACTCGCGCTTCGCCATGGACATGTGCGAGGCGAAGCGCCGATGTCACCGGTTAACCTGCGAAACCAGCGGATCGTCAGCTGAGCTTGGCGAGCACCAGCTCGCGGACGCGGCCGGCGTCAGCCTGACCGCGCATCTCCTTCATCACCGCACCGATCAGTGCTCCGGCGGCCGCGACCTTCCCGTCGCGGATCTTCTCGGCCACGTCCGGGTTGGCCTCGATGGCCCGGTCGACGGCGGCGGACAGGGCGCCCTCGTCGGAGACCACCGCGAGACCGCGGCGCTTGACGACCTCGTCCGGGGAACCCTCCCCGGCGAGGACGCCGTCGAAGACCTGCCGGGCGAGCTTGTCGTTGATCGCACCTTCGTCGATGAGCGCCTGGATCCGGGCGACCTGGGCGGGCGTGATCGGCAGCGCCGCCAGGTCGACGGCCTGCTCGTTGGCCCGCCGGGCCAGCTCGGAGAGCCACCACTTGCGGGCTGACGCGGGCGAGGCCCCCTCGGCGATCGTGGAGGCGACCAGGTCGAGGGCGCCGGCGCCCACGGTGTCGCGCATCTCCAGGTCGCTGAAGCCCCACTCCTCCTGGAGCCGCCGCCGCCGCTCGGTGGGCGGCTCCGGCAGGGTCATGCGCAGCTCCTCGACCCACTCGCGGGAGGGAGCGACCGGCGCGAGGTCGGGCTCGGGGAAGTAGCGGTAGTCCTCGGCGTCGGACTTCTCCCGACCGGGCGAGGTGGTGCCGGTGTCCTCGTGGAAGTGTCGGGTCTCCTGCACGACCCGCCCCCCAGCGTCGAGGATCCCGGCGTGCCGGCCGATCTCGAAGCGCGCGGCCCGCTCGACCGACCGGAACGAGTTGACGTTCTTGGTCTCGCTGCGGGTGCCGAGCACCGTCGACCCGATCGGCTTGAGCGACAGGTTCACGTCGCAGCGCAGCGACCCCTGGTCCATCCGGGCGTCGGAGACGTCGAGTGCCAGCACGAGGTCGCGCAGCTGCTGGACGTAGGCCCGGGCCACCGCGGGCGCCTTCTCCCCCGGCACCTCGATGGTCCTTGTGACGATCTCGATCAGGGGGATGCCGGCCCGGTTGTAGTCGAGCAGCGAGTAGTCCGCGCCGTGGATCCGGCCGGTGGCGCCGCCCATGTGGGAGGACTTGCCGGTGTCCTCCTCCATGTGGGCGCGCTCGATCTCGATGCGGTACGTCTCCCCGTCGACCTCGACGTCCATGTACCCGTCGAAGGCGATCGGCTCGTCGTACTGCGAGGTCTGGAAGTTCTTCGGCATGTCGGGGTAGAAGTAGTTCTTCCGGGCGAACCGGCACCACTGGGCGATCTCGCAGTTGAGCGCCAACCCGATCCGGACCGCGGACTCGACGGCCTTGGCGTTGACCACCGGCAGGGCACCGGGCAGCCCCAGGCAGACCGGGCACGTGTGGGTGTTCGGCTCGCCGCCGAACCGAGCCGGGCAGCCGCAGAACATCTTCGTCGCGGTGTTGAGCTCGACGTGGACCTCGAGTCCCATCACCGGCGCGTAGCGCGCCAGCGCCTCCTCGAACGGGACGAGCTCGGTCGTGGTCATGCGGACACCTCCGAAGGGGTCGGGGCGACCAGCGGACCGCCCCACGATTCGAGCAGGAGCCGCTCCAGCGCCGCGCCCGCGTTGTACAACCGGTCGTCGGCCTGCAGCGGGGCCAGGAACTGGACCCCCACCGGGAGGCCGTCGTCGGAGAGCCCGGCGGGCAGGGACAGTCCGGGAACGCCCGCGAGGTTGGCGGGGATGGTGGCGACGTCCTGGAGGTACATCGCCAGCGGGTCGTCGAGCTTCTCGCCGAGCGGGAACGCCGTGGTCGGCGCGGTCGGCGACACGAGCACGTCGACCTGCCCGAAGGCGGCGTCGAAGTCGGCCGCCACCAGCGACCGGACCTTCTGCGCGGAGCCGTAGTAGGCGTCGTAGTAGCCGCTGGACAGGGCGTAGGTGCCGAGAATGATCCGCCGCTTCACCTCGTCGCCGAACCCGGCGTCGCGGCTGGCGGCCATCACCTGCTCCGCACTGGGGTCGTCGACCCCTTCGGGGAAGCTGCGCAGCCCGTAGCGCATGGCGTCGAAGCGGGCCAGGTTGGACGACACCTCGCTCGGCATCACCAGGTAGTAGGCGGCGAGCGCATGGACGAAGCTGGGACAGGAGACCTCCACCACGGTGGCGCCGGCGCGGGTGAGCAGCGCCACGGCCTCCTCGAAGCGCGCGTTCACCCCTGCCTGGAACCCCTCGCCGGCCAGCTCCTTGACGACCCCGACGCGCAGGCCGGTGACGTCGCCGCGACGCGCCGCCTCGACCACCGCCGGGACGGGTGCGTCGATCGAGGTGGAGTCGAGCCGGTCGTACCCGCCGATCAGCTCGTGGAGGAGAGCTGCGTCCAGGACCGTGCGGGTGACCGGCCCGACCTGGTCCAGGCTGCTGGCCATCGCGATGACGCCGTAGCGCGACACCCCGCCGTAGGTCGGCTTGACCCCGACCGTGCCGGTCAGGGCACCGGGCTGGCGGATCGAGCCGCCCGTGTCGGTGCCGATCGCCAGCGGCGCCATCCGGGCGGCCACGGCGGCCGCGGAGCCGCCGCCGGACCCGCCGGGGATGCGCGTGGTGTCCCACGGGTTGCGCGTGGGGCCGTACGCCGAGTGCTCGGTGGAGGACCCCATCGCGAACTCGTCCAGGTTGGTCTTGCCGAGGATCGGCAGGCCGGCTGCGCGGAGGCGGGAGACCACCGTGGCGTCGTACGGCGGCACCCATCCCTCGAGGATGCGCGAGCCCGCCGTCGTGGGCTGGCCGACGGTGCACAGCAGGTCCTTGACCGCGATCGGCACACCGGCGAGCACGGACAGCGCCTCACCCGAGGCGCGGCGGCGGTCGACGTCCACGGCGGCTGCCAACGCGCCCTCGCGGTCGACGTGGAGGAAGGCGTTCAGGGTCCCGTCGTGCGCTTCGATCCGGTCCAGGCTGGCCGTGGTCACCTCGACGGAGGTCGTCTCCCCGGAGGCGAGCGCGTCGGCCAGCGCAGCCGCGCTGAGGTCGGTCAGGTCGCTCATGCTCACTCCTCGCCCAGGATCTTGGGGACCAGGAAGCGCTGTCCCTCGGTCGCGGGCGCACCCGAGAGCGCCTCCTCGGGGCTGAGCGACGGGCGGACGTCGTCGACCCGGAACACGTTGCGCAGCGGCGTCGGGTGGCTCATAGCGGTGACGTCGTGGCGACCTTCGAGGGCCTGGGAGACGGTGGCGACGGACTCGAGGATCTTGGGCAGCTCCTGGCCGAGGCGGTCCAGCTCGGAGCCGTCGAGCCGGATCCGGGCCAGCGCGGCCAGGTGCGCGACGTCGTCGCGGGTGATCTGAGGCATGGCTCAACCCTATCGGCGCGCTCGGACGCCCCCGACCGGGCTGTGACGGTCCGGTGACGGCTCGGTGACCGGCACAGCCTCGCCCCAGGTAAATCTCAGGGCCGGCTGGCATGATCGCGCGATGATCGGCATCTACCTGCAGGCGACCCCCTGGGCGGTCCCGCTGTTCCTGGCAGCCGGCTTCCTCCTCGTCCTCGTCGCGCCCGTGCTGGGCCGCTGGACGGGACTGCCCCCGTGGCTGGTGCTGGCCGCGGGGCTGGCGTGGACCGGGTTCCTCGCGGTCACCGCGACACCGAGCGAGTTCCCCTGGGTCCGCACCGACCTCGGCCTCGGGGAGGGCAACGCGGTGTCGCTGAGGGTCGACACGATCTCGTGGGCCTCTCTCACCGAGGTGAGCGAACGCTCGCTCAACGTCTGGCTGGCGGTGCCGCTCGGAGTGACGAGCGCCCTCCTCGCGTGGGCGCGCCGGTCCCCCATGCCGCTCCTGCTGGCCGCGCTGGCGCCGATCGCCGTCGAGAGCCTGCAGTGGCTGGTGCCCCAGCTGGGACGGGCCGGCTTCCTCATGGCCGACGTCTCGCTCAACGCCACCGGGCTCGCGATGGGCGCGGGCGCCGGGGTGCTCCTGCTGCCGTTCCTGCACCGTTCGCTGCGGCCGCCTGCGCCCACCCGGCTGCCGTCGTCCCGCCCGCTCAGCCACGCCTCCCGCTGACCCGCGCGTCCACCCGGCGGCGCCGCGGCCCCTAGGCTGCGCCGGTGACCTCCACCCCCGACGCCCGGCCGTGGCTGGTCCTGGCCGCGGCGGGCACCACCCTGCTGCTGTGGGCCTCGGCGTTCGTGGCCATCCGTCACCTGGGCGAGGAGGTGACTCCGGGAGCGCTGTCGCTGGGTCGGCTGCTGGTGGCCGGGGCCGCGCTCGCGATCCTGGTCTCCGGGCGGCGACGAACCCGGCCCACCCGCAACGAGCTCTGGTTGCTGCTGGTCTGCGGGGTGATGTGGTTCGGCGTCTACAACCTCACTCTGAACGCCTCCGAGCGCCACATCGACGCGGCCACCGCGGCCATGCTCGTCCAGATCGGCCCGTTGCTGGTCGGGCTGCTTGCGACGGTGTTCCTCGGTGAGCGGCTCCACCGCTTCCTGGTCCTGGGGATGCTGGTGGCCTTCTCCGGCGTCGTGGTGATCGGCCTGGCGATGAGCAGCGGGGGCTCCTCCGACGTGGTGGGGGTCCTGCTCGCGGTCGTCGCCGCCGCGTCGTACGCCGTGGGAGTGGTCAGCCAGAAGCCGCTGCTGAGGCGGCTGTCGCCCCTGGAGGTGACCTGCTACGCCTGTCTGATCGGGGCGGTGGTCTGCCTCCCCTGGGCCGGCGACCTGGTCGACACGGTGCGGGTGGCCGCCCTGGAGACCGTCCTGCTCGTCGTGCTGCTCGGGCTCTTCCCGACCGCCATCGCGTTCACCACCTGGGCCTACGCGCTGTCGCACACCGACGCCAGCCGGCTGAGCATCACGACCTTCCTGGTCCCGGTGATCACCACCCTGCTGGCCTGGGCCCTGCTCGCCGAGACCCCGCCCGCCGCTGCCTACCTCGGCGGGGTCCTGTGCGTCGTGGGCGTCCTGGTGTCGCGCCGCAGCCCGGCGGTGCGGAGGCCGCCGGTGGCCCCGACCCCCTGAGCTCACTCGTCGGTGGAGGCCACCCCCCGGGCCGCCTCCGGTCCCTCGGCGAGCAGGACACCGAAGCCCTCCTCGTCGAGGACCGGGATCTTGAGCGTGGCTGCCTTGTCGGCCTTGGACCCGGGGGCATCGCCGACGACCACGAACGCGGTGCTCTTCGACACCGACGCGGCCGCCTTGCCCCCGCGGGCGATGATCGCCTCCTTCGCCCCGTCCCGGCTCCATCCCTGCAGGGACCCGGTCACCACCACCGACAGGCCCTCGAGCACCCGGGGGGTGGAGGCGTCGACCTCGTCCTCCAGGGACACCCCCGCGGCCCGCCACTTCTCGATGATGTCGAGGTGCCAGGAGGCCTCCGGGTCGTCGAACCACCGTCGGATGGACTCGGCGATGGTGAGCCCGACGCCCTCGACCGCGGCCAGCTCCGCGGTGTCCGCGTCACGGATCGCGTCGAGGGAGGCGAAGTGCGTGGCGAGCGCACGCGCCGCGGTGGGTCCGACGTGCCGGATGGACAGGGCGACCAGGACCCGCCACAGGGGACGCTCCTTCGCCTCGACCAGGTTCGCGACCAGTCGCTGCCCGTTGGCCGACAGCACGGGGGCGTCCCCTTCTCCCTTCTTGGGCGCCCGGGTGAACAGCGGCACGCGGCGCAGCTCGTCCTCGCCGAGGGCGAACAGGTCGCCCTCGTCGTGGACCACCCCGGCCTCCAGAAGCGCCGTGGCGGCCTCGTACCCGAGCACCTCGATGTCGAAGGCGCCGCGGCCGGCCACGTGGTACAGCCGTTCACGCAGCTGCGCCGGGCAGGACCGCTGGTTGGGGCACCGGATGTCCGCGTCGCCCTCCTTCTGCGGCCGCAGCTCGGTGCCACACTCGGGGCAGTGCGTGGGCATGACGAACTCGGTCTCGGTGCCGTCCCTCAGCTCGACCACGGGCCCGACGATCTCGGGGATCACGTCACCGGCCTTGCGGAGCACGACCGTGTCGCCGATCAGGACGCCCTTGCGGCGGACCTCGGAGGCGTTGTGCAGGGTGGCCATCTCGACGGTGGACCCCGAGACGAGCACCGGCTGCATCACGCCGTACGGCGTGACCCGGCCGGTGCGGCCGACGTTGACCCGGATGTCGAGGAGACGGGTGTTGACCTCCTCGGGCGGGTACTTGAACGCGATCGCCCACCGCGGCGCCCGGGAGGTCGAGCCCAGCCGGCGCTGGAGGGCGACCTGGTCGACCTTGACCACCACGCCGTCGATCTCGTGCTCCACCTCGTGCCGGTGCTCCCGGTAGTGCTCGATGTAGGCGTCGACCCCGGCCAGGTCGGGGACCACCGTGGCCCGCGACGAGACCGGCAGGCCCCAGGCCGCGAGGGCGGCGTACGCCTCGGACTGGCGGGTCGGCTCGAAGCCTTCGCGGAGCCCGATTCCGTGGCAGACCATCGACAGGGCTCGGGCGGCGGTGACCCGCGGGTCCTTCTGGCGCAGGGACCCCGCGGCCGAGTTGCGGGGGTTGGCGAACGGCGCCTTGCCGGCGGCGACCAGGGACTCGTTGAGCGCGGTGAACGCCTCCGCGGGCAGGAAGACCTCGCCGCGCACCTCGATCCGCTCGGGGACCGGGAACTGTGCCGACTCGGCCAGCCGATGGGGGATGCAGGAGATCGTGCGGACGTTGGGGGTCACGTCCTCGCCGGTCCGCCCGTCGCCTCGCGTGAGCGCCCGCACCAGGCGGCCCCGCTCGTAGAGCAGGTTGATCGCGAGCCCGTCGACCTTGAGCTCGCAGAGGAACTCCGCCCCCTGCACCCCCTCGCGCTCCAGCCGGTGCGCCCAGGCGCGCAGCTCCTCGGCCGAGAACGCGTTGTCGAGGCTCATCATCCGCTCGAGGTGGTCCACGGCGGTGAACTCCGTGGCCACCGCGCCGCCGACCTTCTGCGTGGGCGAGTCCGGGGTGCGCAACGAGGGGTAGGCCTCCTCGAGCTCCTCCAGACCGCGGAGGGCCTTGTCGAAGTCGGCGTCGGCCAGCGTGGGCGCGTCGAGGACGTAGTAGCGCCAGCGGGCGTCCTCGACCTGCTCGGCGAGCAGTCGGTGCTGGTCGCGCGCCTGCGCGGGAGCGGGCTCGAGGACGGGTTCGGTGTCGTGCGGCATGGCAGCATCCTTCCCCCTCGCGCCGACACTCCCCCATCCGGCCGGCCCCGCTGTGCGAACCTGCAACGCGCCACCTCCTCCGCGCGTCCCACCACCCGCCCCTCGCCCCGAGAGGACCCCTCGTTGGCCGAGCCCGCACCCCGTCCCGACCCCCGTCCCGACCCCCGTCCCGACCCCAGCCTGACCTCCGACCCGCTGGAGGACCCCCGCGGCATCGTGCTCATGTTGCACGGCGGCGCGGCCCGCGGGGCGAAGCCCGTGGACGGCTCCAGCCTGTCGTGGCGCCGCTCGGACCGGATGCGCCGCGAGATCCGTGCCGACCTCCACGCTGCGGGCCTGGAGGTTCACCTGCTGCGCTACGCCGTGAAGGGCTGGAACGCCAGCGCCGGTCCCCCACCCGCCCCGGTGCCCGACGCGGTCTGGGCGCTCGGGCAGGTCACCACCGGGCGCCCCGGCGTCCCGGTCGTCCTCCTGGGTCACTCGATGGGCGGCCGGACCGCGGTCGCGGTGGCCGACCACCCGTCGGTCGTGGGCGTCGTGGGGCTGGCTCCGTGGCTGCCCGAGGACGAGCCGGTCGAGGCGCTGCGGGGTCGTCACCTGCGTGCCGGGCACGGCAGCAAGGACCGGATCACCTCGCCACGCGCGACCGCGGCGTTCGTCGCCCGGGCCGAGGAGGCGGGCGCCGAGGCCACGTTCACCGACCTGGGCCGGGTGGGGCACTACATGCTCCGCGCCAGGACCCGGTGGAACGCGTTCGCCGTCCGACACTGCGTCGACCTCGTGGCGCAGGTCTCCCCGGACCTGCGGCGATGACCGGTGTGCCCCCTGGTGGGGGCGGGGAGGATGCCCGCATGACCCGGCCCCACCTCGACCGCAGCGAACGTCGTACCTCCCACGGACTCGTGCTCATGCTGCACGGCGGCATGGAGACCAACCACGCCCCGGTAGGTCGCACCAGCCTGCCGTGGTGGCGGATGCGGCTGATGATGCTGCAGCTGCAGGGCCCGTTCCACCGCGCGGGGCTGGACACCTGGTTGCTGCGCTACGGCAGCCGCGGGTGGAACAGCGCTGCGGGCCGGGAGGCAGGGCCGGTCGGCGACGCGCGATGGGCCCTCGACCGGGTGCGCGCCCAGCACGGTGACCGTCCGGTGCTCCTGCTGGGGCACTCGATGGGAGCCCGGACCGCGGCGGTGGTCAGCGACGACCCCAACGTCCGTGGCGTCGTAGCGCTCGCCCCGTGGTTCCCCCCGGGCCAACCGGTGGCGCCGCTGACCGGGAAGGGACTCGTCGCCGCGCACGGGCGAGCCGACCGGATGACCAGCTTCCAGGC
This sequence comes from uncultured Actinomycetota bacterium, assembly GCA_963784485.1. Lineage (GTDB taxonomy): Bacteria > Actinomycetota > Actinomycetes > Propionibacteriales > Nocardioidaceae > Marmoricola_A. Next base: position 326,371 of record CAWARH010000006.1, read on the forward strand.
CACCGAGGCCTACGTCGCCCGGGCCCGGCAGGTGGCCGCCTCGGCGGAGCTCGTGGACATGGGCGACCTGGACCATGCCATGGTCCGCGGGCTCGGTCGGTGGAACGAGGTGGCGAGGAGAGGCACGCTGGACCTGGCGCGGGCCCGGGTGCCCCGGTCCTAGCCGGCTCGAGTCCGGGTTGCGCATCTCGCCTGCGGCTCCCTATCCTCGGATGGAACGAAACCGTTCCGTTCCATCCAGGAGGAAGCGCGTGTCCCGTCCGGCCGCTCCGGAGTCCCGCCCCCGGGTCGAGGGCGACCGCGAGGGGGAGATCCTCGACGCGGCCGTCCACCTGCTCCACCAGGTCGGGTACGACCGACTCACGATGGACGCCGTGGCCAGGCACGCCCACGCGGGCAAGGCGACGCTCTACCGTCGGTGGGAGTCCAAGCAGAGCCTGGTCGTCGATGCGCTGATCCGGTCCAAGCACGCCGCGCCGACCGAGGACCCCGACACCGGTTCGCTGCGCGGCGACCTGATCGGGCTGTTCTGCACCGGCCACGGACTGTCAGTCGACCAGCTCCACCTTGGCCGCGGTGATGACCGCCATCCAGACCGACCCGGCGTTCGGCCGCGAGTTCCGGGAGCGCTTCCTCGCCCCCAAGCGCGCCGTGATGCGCGCGGTCTTCGACCGGGCCGCCGACCGCGGGGAGCTGGCTGCCGGCACTCGACCCCGAGCTGGTCGGCCCCGCGCTGGCCGCGATCCTCCTGCACCGGCGCTACATCCTCGGCGAGGACGTGACCGATGCGGTCGTCGTCCGGGTCGTCGACCAGATCATCCTTCCTGCCGCCACCGGCTGCCCTCCCTCCCCCAGCAACCAGGAGCCCCGATGACCCGTACGGAGCCGACCCCGCCGGTACGCGGGCCCGTCACCCCGAGCCCACGAGTCCGGCCACCGCCACCTCGGACTCGCCCTGGCCCTGATCTGCGTCGCCCAGCTGATGGTGGTCCTCGACGCGACCATCGCGAACATCGCCCTGCCCTTCATCCAGGCCGATCTGGACTTCTCGCAGAACGCGCTGCCGTGGATCATCACGGCGTACTCCCTGACCTTCGGCGGGTTCCTGCTGCTCGGCGGTCGCTGCGGCGACCTGTTCGGCCGGCGGCTCGCCTTCGTGGTCGGCCTGTCCATCTTCGCGATCGCCTCCCTGGTCGGCGGCTTCGCCCAGAACGAGGCCATGCTGCTCGGCTCGCGCGCCGCGCAGGGCTTCGGTGCGGCCTTCGCCTCGCCGAACGCCCTGGCCCTCATCACCACCACCTTCGAGCCCGGGCCCAAGCGGAGCCGGGCGTTCGCGGTCTACGCGATGATGTCCGGCGTCGGCGCCGCCGTCGGACTGCTCCTCGGCGGTTGGCTGACCGGCAGCGACCTCAGCGTCTTCGGCGCCGAGGTCCACGGCTGGCGGCTGACCTTCTTCATCAACGTGCCGATCGGGCTCGCGGCGGCGGTGGCCGCTCCGTTCCTGCTGGGCGAGAGCGACTCGAGGACCGGCAGGCTCGACGTGCCCGGTGCGGTGACCGCCACGGCCGGACTGCTCTCCCTGGTGTACGGCATCACCCGTGCCGGCGACCGGACCTACGGGTGGACCGACACCTGGACACTGGTCGCGCTCGGCGCCGGGGCTGCGCTCCTGCTGCTGTTCGCGGTGGTCGAGCGGGGCGTGGCACAGCCTCTGCTGCCGGGGCGGATCCTCGCCTCACGGGACCGGATGGCGGCGTACACGGTGATGATGCTGATCCCCGCGGCCATGTTCACGATGTTCTTCTTCCTGACGCTGGTCCTGCAGAACGTCATGGGCGAGACGCCGATGGTGACCGGGCTCATGTTCCTGCCCTTCAGCGTGACCATGATCCTGGCCGCGGTCACGGTCTCCCGCCTCGTGCAACGGGTGAACCCCGGCGTGCTGTCGGCCCTCGGTGCGCTGATCGGGTCGGTCGCGGTGTTCGGGTTCAGCCGGATGCCGTACGACGACACCGTGGGTCAGCTCGGGGTGGACATCAACTACTGGACCCACATCTTCCCGTTCGTGGTGCTGATGCCGATCGGCATGTCGCTGGTCTTCATCCCGATGACCATGAGCGTCGTCCACGGGGTCTCGCGCGACGACTCCGGGATCGCCTCCGGTGTGCTCAACACGATGCAGCAGGTGGGTGGCGCGCTCGGCCTGGCGACGCTCAGCACGATCGCCTTCAACGCCGCGGGCAGCAAGGCCACCGAGCTCTGCACGCAGGTCGCCGCCCGGTCCGGCAGCTGCGACCCGACCGACGGGGCGCTGCAGGCCGTGGCCTTCACCCATGGCGCCACGGTCGGCTTCCTGTGGTGCTCCGGGATGCTGCTGCTCGGTGGCGTCGTCGCCCTGGCGTTCAACCGGATCCGGCACGAGGACCTCGCCGCTGGGGCTCCCGCTCCGGCTGCTCACTGAGCGCTGGGCCGTGTCGGTTTCGCAGGTTAACCGGAGACATTGACGCTTCACCGGGCACATGTCCCTGGTGCAGCGACAGAATCGCAGGTGAACCTGGGAAACCGACCAGGGTCAGCCTGTGCGGAGCCGGAGCGCAGCGGCGCGCACCAGCGCGAGTGCCTCCCGGGCCCACCGCGGGTCTGCCGCGGCGAGGCCGCAGCCGGGGGTCAGCACCAGGCGCTCGGTCGGCTCGAGGCCGAGCATGTCGAGCAGTCTGACCACCCGCTCGGCGACGGCGCTCTCGGTGGGAACCGAGCCGGGACGAGTCGTGGGAACCACCCCGAGGAACACCCGGCGACCACTCTCCATCGCCATCGCGAGCTCGTCGAGGGCGGCGGAGCCGAGCTGGTCGAGGTCGACGCTCAGGCCGGGGGCGCCGACCCGGGTGAGCAGGTCGAAGGGCACGTCGGCGGCACAGCAGTGCACGACCGGATCGCCGCCCGCGGACCGGACCGCCTCCAGCACGAGCTCGAGGGCAGGCGCGGCACGGGGGACGTCGACGGACCGGTGCCGGTGGAACCCCGACGCGGTCGGCACGGCTCCGGCGATCACCGCCGGGAGGGCAGGCTCGTCGACCTGCACGACCAGGGTCCCGCCCGGGACGCGACGGCGTACGGCGGCGACGTGGCCGGTCAGCCCCTCGGCCAGCGACTCGGCGACCTCGCGCCGCAACCCGTGGTCGGCCAGCACCTTGTCCCCCCGCGGCCGCTCGAGGGTCGCGGCCAGCGTCCAGGGGCCGGTCACCTGGATCTTGACGGTTCCGTCGTACCCCTGGGTGTGCTCCTCGAAGGAGTCGAGGTCCTGGGCCAGCAGGGACACCGCGCGCCGGTGGTCGATGCCCGGGGCGTCGGTGATCCGCCATCCGGCCGGCTGGAGGTCCGCCCCCAGGCCCGCAAGCACGGCCACGGTCCGGCCGACCATGCCCGCCGGCGCGCCGCGGCCGGGCACCTCGGGGACGTACGGCAGCTCCGGGACCTCCCCCAGCACCACCCGGAGTGCCTCGTCGTAGGCGTGCTGGTCGTCGCCCGGGTGCGACCCGATGCCCGTCGCCCCGGTCACGGGCCCGTGGCCCCGGCCCGCGCGGTGCCGACCCGGGCGGTCGCGGAGATCGTGCACGAGCCGACCACCCTCGAGCCCTCATAGAGCACGGCCGACTGGCCGGGGGCGATCCCCTGCGCCGGGTCCAGGAGGTCGATCGTGACCGTGCCGTCGGGGCCGACCGTCGTCGTCGCGCGATGCTCGTCGCCGTGCGCGCGCAGCTGCACGGTGCCCTCCAGCACGCCGACCGGGACCGCCCCGCACCAACGCGGCCGCTGGCCGACGACCCGGTCCACGGTCAGGGCCTCCCGCGGGCCGACGGTCACGGTCCCGGAGACCGGCTCGATGTCGAGGACGTAGCGCGGCTGCCCGTCCTTGGCGGGCCGACCGATCCGCAGCCCCCTGCGCTGTCCGATGGTGTAGCCGAACGAGCCCTCGTGGCTGCCCAGCACCTCCCCGGTGGCGTGGTCGACGAAGCTGCCGGACCCGGTCCCGAGCTTCTCGCGGAGCCAGCCGCCGGTGTCGCCGTCGGCGATGAAGCAGATGTCGTGGCTGTCGGGCTTGTCGGCGACGAGCAGTCCGCGGGCGGCCGCCTCGGCGCGGACCTGGGCCTTCGGGGTGTCGCCCAGCGGGAAGATCGAGTGTGCCAGCTGCTCCTGGGTGAGGACGCCGAGGACGTAGGACTGGTCCTTGGCCTGGTCCTCGGCCCTGTGCATCTCGACCAGGCCGTCGGACCCGGTCTGCAGCCGGGCGTAGTGGCCGGTCGCCACCGCGTCGTACCCCAGGGCGAGCGCACGGTCCAGGACGGCGGCGAACTTGATCTTCTCGTTGCACCGCAGGCACGGGTTCGGCGTGCGCCCGGCGAGGTACTCGTCCTGGAAGTCCTCGACGACGTCGGTGTGGAACCGCTCGCTGAGGTCCCAGACGTAGAACGGGATGCCGATCACGTCGGCCGCCCGGCGCGCGTCGTTGGCGTCCTCGATGGTGCAGCAGCCGCGGGCACCGGCGCGGTAGGTCTGCGGGTTGCGCGACAGGGCCAGGTGGATGCCGGTGACCTCGTGGCCCGCCTCGACCGCGCGCGCGGCGGCCACCGCGGAGTCCACGCCCCCCGACATCGCGGCCACGACCCTCACAGCGCCGCCGCCCGGGCACGCTCGACGACCGGACCGATGGCGGCGACCACGGCGTCCACGTCGGCGGCGGTGGTGGTGCGCCCGAGGCTCAGCCGCAGCGAGCTGCGCGCGGTCGCGTCGTCGCGTCCCATCGCCAGCAGCACGTGGCTGGCCTGCGGCACCCCGGCCGAGCACGCCGAGCCGGTCGAGCACTCGATGCCCCGGTGGTCGAGCAGCATCAGCAGCGAGTCGCCCTCGCACCCGGGGAAGCTGAGGTGGGCGTTGCCCGGAAGTCGTCCGGGGCCCGGCGGCGCACCGTTGAGCCGGGCCTCCGGGACCACCTCGACGACCCGGCGGACGAGGTCGTCGCGCAGCGCCGCCACACCTACGGCGTGGTCGGCCTGGTGCTTCACCGCGTGCTCCACGGCGACGGCGAACCCGAGCACCGCAGGCGCGTCGACGGTCCCGGAGCGGACCCCGCGCTCCTGGCCCCCGCCGTGCAGCAGCGGGGTCATGGACAGGTCGCGACGGGCCACCAGGGCGCCGACGCCGAACGGTCCGCCGAGCTTGTGCGCGGTCAGCGTGAGCGCGTCCGCACCGCTGGCTGCCACGTCCACGGGCACGGCACCGACGGCCTGGACGGCGTCGGTGTGCACCGGGACGCCGTGGGCATGGGCCAGCGCCACGATCTCCTCGACCGGCTGCACGGTGCCGACCTCGTTGTTGGCCCACATCACGCTCACCAGCGCCACCGACGAGGGGTCCCTGGCCAGGGAGGCGCGCAGAGCGTCGAGGTCGAGCCTTCCCTCGGCGTCGACGGGCAGGAGCTCGACCTCTGCCGCCGCCTCGGACGCGAGCCAGTGCAGGGGGTCCAGGACGGCGTGGTGCTCGATGCCGGTGCTCAGGATCCGCACCCGGCGCGGGTCCTGAGCCCGACGGGCCCAGAAGGTCCCCTTGACGGCGAGGTTGTCGGCCTCGGTCCCGCCCGAGGTGAGGATCACCTCACCGGGTCGGGCGCCGATCGCCCGGGCGATCCGCTCCCGCGACTCCTCCACGACCCGGCGCGCGTCGCGACCGCTGGCGTGCTGGCTGTTGGCGTTGCCCGTGCGGCTCATCTGGGCGCACATCGCCTCGGCGGCCTCGGCGAGCACCGGCGTCGTGGCCGCGTGGTCGAGGTAGACGGGGGTCCGGGTGGGCTGGTTCATCGCGTCCCCCAGCGTACGGCCCGCAGGCAGTGCCGCCGCGACCCGGTGACCGGGCGCGGACCGGGCGGCGGACCCGGCGGCGGGCCCGGCGGCGGACCGGGCGGCGGACCTACCTCCGCGGGTCGCGGACCTCGGCGGCGCGGACCATGACCAGGTCGAACTCGATGACCCGCAGGGTCGGGACGTCGCGGGAGACCTGGAACATGCCGGCGGTCTCGAACCCGGCCGCCTCGTACGCCGCCAGCTGCTCGGGGAGCCGCGGCATGCCGGCGTACAACGGCACGCAGGCCACCTCCGACAGCAGGCCGACCACGCGGTCCAGTGCCCCCTGCGCGCCTGCGAAGACCTCGAGGTCGAACCCCTGGGTGTCCATCTTCAGGAACACGCGGGGGTCGTCGAGGCCGGCGGTGACCTCGTCGAAGACCTCGTCGAGCCGCCTGACCTCCACCCGGGCGGCCTGGCTGCGGTCGAGCCGCCCGCCCCACTGGCGACCGAAGTCGCTCGGCGCCAGCATCGAGCTGAGCGTTCCCGCGACCGTGTGCATCTCGCGGTGCTCCGAGGTGGCTCCGAGGGCGTACCCGTGCACGTCCCACAGCGGGTCGGAGGCGGCGGCGTCGCGCAGCCCGGTCAAGGACGCCGCCACCGGCTCGAACGACACGATCCGACCGCGGTAGCCGCGACGGCGCAGGGCCCGGCCGAACTGCCCGACGTTGCCTCCGACGTCGAGCACCAGGTCGACCTCGGTGGCGCGCAGCACCCATGCCACCTGCTCCTCGAGGAGCACCTCGGAGAGGCGCCGCTGGACCGCGGCGACGCGGCGCCGGGCGCGCCGGCGGTCCCACACGAGCGCGGTGCGCAGGTCCGGGGCGCCGACGGTCGTCACCGCCCGCCGCGCGGGTCGCTCCTGGAGCAGCAGGCTGTGCTGGTCGAGCGCGGTGACCTCGAGTCCCAGAAGCCTCGCCACCGCGCCGAGCACCCGTCGCCGCGAGGTCCTCATGCCGGCCAACCTAGACCCGTGGGGACCGCGACGATGCCCGAATGCGGAGACCTCACTAGGCTCGGGGGGTGCCCGACGCAGACCAGAGCCCCGCGACCCCGTCCCAGCAGCCCGAGACGGGCGGGTCGGAGAGCCAGAATCCGACCTTCGCCGAGCTCGGCATCGACAAGCGGGTGCTCCGCGCTCTCTCCGACGTGGGCTACGAGTCGCCGTCCCCGATCCAGGCCGCCACCATCCCCGCGCTCCTCGCCGGCCGACACGTCGTGGGCCTGGCCCAGACCGGAACCGGCAAGACCGCGGCGTTCGCGGTGCCGATCCTCTCCCAGGTCGACCTCAAGCAGAAGAGCCCCCAGGCACTGGTGCTGGCTCCGACCCGCGAGCTGGCCCTGCAGGTCTCCGAGGCGTTCGAACGGTACGCCGCGCACCTGCCCGGCCTGCACGTGCTGCCGATCTACGGCGGCCAGGGGTACGGCATCCAGCTGTCGGCCCTGCGTCGGGGCGTGCACATCGTGGTGGGCACCCCGGGCCGGATCATGGACCACCTGGAGAAGGGCACGCTCGACCTGTCCCAGCTGCGTTTCCTGGTCCTCGACGAGGCCGACGAGATGCTCAAGATGGGCTTCGCCGAGGACGTCGAGAAGATCCTCTCCGACACCCCCGCCGACAAGCACGTGGCCCTGTTCTCGGCGACCATGCCGCCGCAGATCCGTCGGATCTCCAAGAAGTACCTCACCGACGCGGCCGAGATCACGGTCAAGAACAAGACCACCACCTCGGCCAACACCAACCAGCGGTACCTCATGGTGTCCTACCCGCAGAAGGTGGACGCGCTGACCCGCATCCTCGAGGTGGAGAACTTCGAGGGGATGATCGTCTTCGTCCGCACCAAGCAGGTCACCGAGCAGCTGGCCGAGCGGCTGCGGGCACGCGGCTTCTCGGCCGCGGCGATCAACGGCGACATCGTGCAGACCCAGCGCGAGCGGACCATCAACCAGCTGCGCGAAGCCAAGCTGGACATCCTGGTCGCCACCGACGTCGCGGCCCGGGGCCTGGACGTCGAGCGGATCTCGCACGTCGTGAACTTCGACATCCCGACCGACACCGAGTCCTACGTGCACAGGATCGGCCGCACCGGTCGGGCCGGTCGCACCGGCGACGCCATCTCGTTCATCACCCCCCGGGAGCGCCACCTGCTCAAGGCGATCGAGCGGGCCACCCGCCAGCCTCTGACGCCGATGCGGCTGCCGACCGTCGACGACGTCAACGAGACCCGGGTCGCGAAGTTCCGCGACTCGATCACCGAGGCGCTCGGCTCGGACCAGATCGGCTTCTTCCGGGACCTGGTCGCCGACTACGAGCAGGAGCACGACGTCCCGGCCACCGACATCGCCGCCGCCCTCGCGGTGCTGACCCAGGACGACCGGCCGCTGCTCATGGCTCCGGAGCCCGAGCCCGCCCGCTTCGAGCCGTCCCGGGACCCGCGTCCCGCCCGCGACGACCGTCCCCCGCGCCGCGAGGCCAGCAAGCCGCGCCGCGCTCGTTCGGAGGTCCCGATGGCGACCTACCGGATCGCGGTCGGCAAGCGCCACAAGGTGGAGCCGCGCCAGATCGTCGGCGCCATCGCGAACGAGGGCGGCCTGGACCGCGGCGACTTCGGACGCATCGACATCCGGGGCGACCACTCGTTCGTGGAGCTGCCCGCGGACCTGTCCGAGTCGAGCCGCTCGGCCCTCGAGCGCACGCGGATCTCCGGTCGGCTGATCGACCTGACCCCCGACACCACGGGCGCGTCGCGGACCCCCGAGGCCCGGTCGAAGCCGCGCGCCAAGAAGACCTGGAGCTGAACGCCGTGGACGCCGCCCGGCGCCCGACGCTCAGCCCTTGCGCTTGTTGATCTCCTCCGTCGCGGCAGGCAGGACCGTGTGCAGGTCGCCGACCACGCCCAGGTCGACGAGCTCGAAGATCGGCGCCTCGGGGTCCTTGTTGACCGCGACGATCGTCTTGGAGGTCTGCATGCCCGCCCGGTGCTGGATCGCACCGGAGATGCCGTTGGCGACGTACAGCTGTGGGGAGACGACCTTGCCGGTCTGGCCGACCTGGAACGAGTGCGGGTACCACCCCGAGTCGACGGCGGCGCGCGAGGCACCGACCGCGGCGCCGAGGGAGTCGGCCAGCTTCTCCACCGGCGCGAAGTCGCCGCCCGTGCCGCGGCCGCCGGAGACCACGATGGCGGCCTCGGTCAGCTCGGGCCGGCCGGTGGCCTTGCGCGGCTCGACAGAGGTCAGCCGGGCGCCCTTGGCGGCGTCCGAGATGGTCACCTCGACCCGCTCGACCTCCCCGCCCGCACCGTTCTCGACGGCCTCGGGGCTGGCGGCGTTGGGCTTGACCGTGATCACCGGCGTGCCGCGGGTGACCCGGGCCTGCACCGCGTAGCTGCCCGCGAACACCGACTGCGTGGTCACCGGCCCGTCGGCGCCGGCCTGCACGTCCACGGCGTCGGTGATCAGGCCGGACTCGATCCGGACCGCCAGCCGTGCGGCGATCTCCTTGCCCTCGGCCGAGGAGGAGACCAGCACGGCTGCGGGCGCGGTGCGAGCGACGAGCGTGGCCAGGACCTCGGCCTTGGGCGCGACCAGGTAGGGACCGACCCAGCGCTGGTCCACCACGTAGATCTTGGCCGCGCCGTACTGCCGCAACGAGGCTGCCGCCTCGTCGGACAGGTCGCCGACGAAGACAGCCGAGGGCTCGCCGAGGCGTCGCGCGATGGTCAGCATCTCGTGGGTGGTCTTGCGGACGGTGCCGCCGACATGGTCGACGTAGACCAGGACCTCAGTCATGGGAGTGCTTCCTCGGGCTCGTGGGTGGCTGGGTCAGCCGGGTCAGATGAACTTCTTGGCCGAGAGGAAGTCGACCAGCGCGGTGGCGCCGCTGCCGTCCTCGTCGGTGACGATCTCGCCGGCCGTGCGCGGCGGCCGTGCCGTGGCCTCGATGACCGTGCTCCACGCGGCGGACAACCCGACCTGCTCGGGGTCGACGCCCAGGTCGGCCAGCGAGAAGGTCTCCACGGGCTTCTTCTTCGCCGCCATGATCCCCTTGAAGGAGGGGTAGCGCGCCTCGCCGGTCTGGTCGGTGACCGAGAGCACCAACGGTGTCCGTCCCTCGACGGCCACGGTCGCGGCGTCGCCGTCGCGTCGGATGCGGACCGTGTCGCCCTCGACCTCGATCGCGGAGCCGAGGGTGACCCCGGGGACGCCGAGCCGCTCGGAGAGCATCGCCGGCACCACGCCCATGCCGGCGTCGGTGGAGGCCAGCCCGCACACGACCAGGTCGTGCTCGACCTTGCGCAGCGCGGCGGCAAGCACCAGCGAGGTGGCCAGGGCGTCCGACCCGGCAATCGCCTCGTCGGTCACGTGGACCCCCTTGTCGGCACCCATCTGGAGCGCCTTGCGGATCGCGTCCGCGGCCTTCTCCGGCCCCATGGTCAGCACCGTCACCGTGGAGTCGTCGCCGAGCTTCTCCTTGATCTGCAGGGCCTGCTCGACGGCGTACTCGTCGAGCTCGGAGAGCAGCCCGTCCACGCCGACGCGGTCGACGGTGCTGTCCGCCTCGAAGCGCCGATCCCCGGTGGCGTCCGGGACGTACTTCACACACACGACAATGTTCATGGTTGGTCCGGCCCGCGGGGGCCCCTCCTGTGCACTTGGTGTCCTGCAACGTTACCCGTGGGTCACTCGTCGCGCCCACTGCCGCCCCAGGTGCGACGCATCACACCGGGCGCGATCCCGTGCCGCTGCTCACCGCCCGGTGAAGGTGGCCTTCCCCGGGCCGTTCTCCAGGAACGAGCGCATCCCCGTGGCGCGGTCCTCGGTGGCGAAGAGCGCGGCGAACTGCTGGCGCTCGATCTCCAGTCCGGTCTCCAGGTCGACCTCCAGCCCCCGGTCGACGGCCTCCTTCGCCGCGCGCAGGGCGAGGGCGGCGCCGCCCTCGAACTGCCGGGCCCATGCGACCGCCTCGTCGTAGACCCGGTCCGCGGGGACGAGCCGGTCCACCAGACCGATCGCGAGCGCTTCCTCCGCGCCGACGAAGCGTCCGCTGAAGATCAGCTCCTTGGCCCGGCTGGGTCCGACCAACCGGGTCAGCCGCTGGGTTCCGCCGGCTCCGGGGATGATCCCCAGCAGCACCTCGGGCTGGCCGAAGGTCGCGTCGTCGGCGGCGATCCGGATGTCGGCGCACAGCGCGAGCTCGCAGCCTCCCCCGAGGGCGTAGCCGGTCACCGCGGCCACGACGGGCTTGGGGATCCTGGCCACCGCGGTCAGCGAGGACTGCAGGCCTCCGGAGCGCTTGACCATGTCCAGGTGCGACATCACCGCCATCTCCTTGATGTCGGCTCCCGCGGCGAAGACCCGCTCCCCGCCGTAGACCACCACGGCCCGGACGTCGTCGCGCTCGCCGGCCTCGGTGGCCGCAGCCCGGATCTCCTCCTGGACCTGCCGGTCGAGCGCGTTCATCTTCGGCCGGTCGATCCGGATCGTCCCGACCCCGCCGTCGACCTCGAACCTGACGTGCTCTCCCACCGTGTCCTCCTGCGACAGTCCTGGTGCCCCGGCCGGAGGACCGGGGCCACGGCCCCCGAATCGGAAGCAATCGCTGCACCATATCCACGACGTGCGCACAATGGCTCGGTGAGCCTGAACACCTGGCGCTGGAGCCGACCCGACGAGCGTGCGCCGGTGTGGCCCGGGCGCCACCAGAACCTGGGCGTCACCTGGACGGAGGAGTCGACCAACTTCGCGGTCTACTCGCCCGAGGCGACCGCCATGTGGGTCTGCCTGTTCTCCGCCGACGGGACCGAGGTCCGCCACCAGCTCACCGAGCACACCCTGGGCGTGTGGCACGGCGCCATCCCGGAGGTCCCGGTCGGCCAGCGCTACGGCTTCCGCGCCGACGGGCCCTGGCTCCCGCACGCCGGCCGCCGGTTCAACCCGGCCAAGCTGCTGCTCGACCCGTACGCGACCGCGATCACCGGCACGGTGTCCGGACACCACGAGCTGCTCCCCTACGACCCGGCGGACCCCGGCTCGCGGAGCACCGTGGACTCCGCCCCCTACATGCCCCGCGGCGTGGTCACCCACGACGTCTTCGACTGGGGCTCCGACACCCAGCTGCGCACCCGGTGGCGTGACACCGTGATCTACGAGCTGCACGTCAAGGGCTTCACCGCGCTCCACGACGAGATCCCCGCACCCCTGCGCGGCACGTACGCCGGGCTCGGGACCCCCACGGTCACCCGCTACCTCAACGACCTGGGCGTCACCGCCGTCGAGCTCCTTCCGGTGCACCAGTTCATCGACGAGCGGGCGGTCGCCGCCCGTGGGCTGACCAACTACTGGGGGTACAACTCGATCGGCTACTTCGCTCCGCACGGCGCCTACAGCTCCAGCGGCGACCGGGGGCAGCAGATCACCGAGTTCAAGACCATGGTGAAGAGCCTCCACGAAGCCGGCATCGAGGTGATCCTCGACGTGGTCTACAACCACACCGCCGAGGGCGGCCCCGACGGCCCGGCGTACTCGTTCCGCGGTCTCGACGACTGGGGCTTCTACAAGCGCTCGCACACCTCTCACGACGACTACTGGGACGTCACCGGCTGCGGCAACACCGTCGACGTCGACAACCTCGGGGCGCTCCGGCTGGTGCTCGACTCCCTGCGCTACTGGGTCACCGAGATGCACGTGGACGGCTTCCGCTTCGACCTGGCCTCCGCGCTGGCACGACGCGGGCACACCGTGGACATGCACAGCGCGTTCCTCACCACCATCCAGCAGGACCCGGTGCTCCGGCACGTCAAGCTCATCGCGGAGCCGTGGGACGCCAGCATGGACGGCTACCTCGTCGGATCCTTCCCGCCGCCCTGGGTGGAGTGGAACGACCGCTTCCGCGACACCGTGCGGGACTTCTGGCGGGCCCACACCGGCGGCACCCGCGAGGTCGCCACCCGGCTGGCCGGCTCCTCGGACCTGTACGCCGACGACGGCCGCTCGCCGTACTCGTCGGTCAACTTCGTCACCGCCCATGACGGCTTCACCGTCCGCGACGTCGTCTCCTACAACCACAAGCACAACGAGGCCAACGGCGAGCACAACCGCGACGGCACCGACGACAACCGGTCGTGGAACCACGGGGTCGAGGGCGAGACCACGGACAAGAAGGTGCTTGCGCTGCGCCACCGCCAGGTCGCCAACCTCATGGCCACCCTCTGTCTTGCCAACGGCGCCCCGATGATCACCGCCGGGGACGAGCGGGGTCGCACCCAGCGCGGCAACAACAACGCCTACTGCCAGGACAACGAGGTCTCCTGGATCGACTGGCGACCGGACGACGCCTGGCTCGACATCCACGAGATCACCAAGACGGCCTTGCGTCTGCGACGCGAGCACCCTGCTCTGCGGCAGCGTCACCACTTCGTGGGACGGCCGACGATCGAGGGCGGGGCCAAGGACCTGCTGTGGCTGCACCCGGACGGTCGAGAGATGAGCGAGCGCGACTGGTACGACTCCGGCCTGCACGCGCTCGGGATGTTCGTCTCAGGCGACCCGTTGCGCTCCCCCGGCCCCCGCGGAGAGCAGCAGCACGACAAGTCGTTCCTGCTCTGGCTCAACGCCCAGGGCACCGACTGCAAGCTGCAGCCTCCCGGTCAACACCTGGGTGGAAGCCGGCGAGGTCGTGCTCACCACCGACCCGCGGCACCGGGTGGGCAGCCTGATCGAGTCCGGCTCGGCGCTGGTCCTGTCGGCCCAGTCCCTGGTGCTGCTCCGCCAGCCTCTGAGGCCAGCGGACGCGACGAACGCCCGACCGCTGCTCGCGGTCGGGCGTTCGGAAGGCCTCGCGGCTCAGGTCAGGCCGAGGGCACCGCGACCAGGCCGAGCTCGGCGACGGTCGCCAGGTGGCTGTTGCGCGGGACCACCCGCACCGTGTAGCCGAACGAGCCGGTGGTGTTGAGCGTGACGGCGCCCTCGAAGCGGTGCCGGCTCGCCTCGAAGGTCTCGGCCAGCTTGAGCGAGGTGGTGGTGGTGTCCACCAGGTCGTCCTCGTCCTTGACCCGGCCGTGCACTACCTGCACGTCGACGTCGTCGGGCTCCAGGTCACCGAGCGAGACGAACGCGTTCACCGACAGGCTGGCGCCCACCTCGGCTGCTTCGCCGACCCCCGTGGAGTCGACGTGGTCGACGCGCACAGCAGGCCAGCCGGCCAGCACGTGCTTCTTCCAGGTGGCCAGCTGCTTGGCGCCGTCGAAGCTGCCGTTGAGCACCCGCGCCGACTCGGTGGCCGGGACGTAGAGCTTGTGCACGTAGTCGCTGACCATCCGGTCCGCGAGCACCTTGGGGCCGAGCGAGCGCAGCGTGTGCCGCACCATCTCCAGCCAGCGCACCGGGACGCCGTTCTCGTCGTGGTCGTAGAACCTCGGGGCGACCTCGTTCTCGATCAGGTCGTAGAGCGCGGTCGACTCCAGGTCGTCGCGACGGTCGGGGTCCTCGACACCGTCGGCGGACGGGATCGCCCAGCCGTTGTTGCCGTCGTACCACTCGTCCCACCAGCCGTCCAGGATGGACAGGTTCAGACCGCCGTTGAGGGCGGCCTTCATGCCCGAGGTGCCGCAGGCCTCGTAGGGGCGCAGCGGGTTGTTGAGCCACACGTCGCAGCCGGGGTACAGCGGCTGCGCCATGGCGATGTCGTAGTTCGGCAGGAACACGATGCGGTGGCGCACCTCGGGGTCGTCGGCGAACCGGACGATCTCCTGGATCAGGCGCTTGCCGCCCTCGTCGGCCGGGTGCGACTTGCCCGCGATGACCAGCTGCACCGGCCGCTCGGGGTGCAGCAGGATCCGCTTGAGACGGGCCGGGTCGCGCAGCATCAGCGTCAGCCGCTTGTACGACGGCACGCGACGCGCGAAGCCGATCGTCAGCACGTCGGGATCCAGGGCGTTGTCGACCCAGGTCAGCTCGGCCGCGGCGGCGCCGCGCTTGACCCACGAGGACTTGACCCGGCGACGGGCGTCCTGGACGAGCTGCTGGCGCAGCTGACGCTTGACCGCCCAGATCTCCTCGCCGGGGACGGAGTCGACGGAGTCGAACACGGCCGCAGGCTTGTCCGCGCCCGGTCCGGAGTCGGGCTGGACGCCCTGCTTGCGGGCCAGCTCGAAGACCTCACGGGCCACCCACGTGGGGGCGTGCACACCGTTGGTGATCGAGGTGATCGGGCGCTCCTTGGCGTCGAACGCGGGCCAGATGCCGCCGAACATGCTCCGGCTGACCTCGCCGTGCAGCTGGGAGACCCCGTTGGCCCGCTGGGCCAGCCGCAGACCCATGACGGCCATGTTGAACACCCCGGGGTCTCCGCCCTCGAAGTCCTCGGCGCCGAGCGCCAGGATCCGCTCGACAGGCACCCCCTTGCTGGCGTTCGCACCGCCGAAGTGCTGCGCGATGAGGTCGCGGGGGAAGCGGTCGATGCCGGCGGGCACGGGGGTGTGCGTGGTGAAGACGGTGCCGGCGCGCGAGACCTCGAGGGCGGCGTCGAAGTCGAGGCCGCGGTCCTCGGTGAGCTCCCGGATCCGCTCGAGGCCGAGGAAGCCGGCGTGCCCCTCGTTGGTGTGGAAGACCTCGGGCTCGGGGGCCCCGGTGATCCGGCAGTAGGCGCGGATCGCGCGCACGCCGCCGACGCCGAGCAGCATCTCCTGGCGCAGCCGGTGGTCGGTGGTGCCGCCGTAGAGGCGGTCGGTGATGTCGCGGACGACGCCGGTGTTCTCCTCGACGTCGGAGTCCAGGAGCAGCAGCGGCACGCGGCCGACCTGGGCGACCCAGATCCGGGCGACGGCGGTGCCGCCGTCGGGCAGGCCGAAGCTGATCTTGGCGGTGCTGCCGTCGGCCTCGCGGAGGACCGAGAGCGGCAGCTCGTCGGGGTCGAGCACCGGGTAGCGCTCCTGCTGCCACCCGTCGCGGGACAGGGACTGGCGGAAGTAGCCGTGGCGGTAGAGCAGGCCCACGCCCACGATCGGGACGCCGAGGTCGCTGGCTGCCTTGAGGTGGTCACCGGCGAGGATCCCGAGGCCACCGCTGTACTGCGGCAGGACTGCGGTGATGCCGTACTCGGGGGAGAAGTAGGCGATCGCCTTGGGCGCCGACTCCCCCAGCCTCTGGTACCAGCGCCCCTCGGTGAGGTAGCGCTCGAGGCCGGCGCGCGCCGAGGTGAGCCGGTCCAGGAAGTCCTTGTCCTTGGCCAGCTCGGTGAGCCGCGCGGTGGGGACGAGCCCGAGGAGGCGGACGGGGTCCTTCTTGCTGCGGTCCCACAGAACGGGATCGATGGAGGCGAAGAGGTCCTGGGTCGGCGGGTGCCACGACCAGCGGAGGTTGCCCGCAAGCTCCCCCAGCGCGGTGAGCGCGGCCGGCAGGACGGGACGGACGGTGAATCGACGGATAGCTCGCACCCGTAGAAAGTACCGAATGGATCGTTCAAATGGAATCCGACGTCCCGTTCTTTGCTGGTCGTCCTGCCGCGATGGCTGCCTGCCGACAGGTGTCGGCCGCAGTGGCCGGCGTCTCAGCGGACCAGACGCGCCATGGTTCTCGGGGGGCCGATTGGGTACGGTCCGTCACATGGTCGGACGCATCCCTGTCCTTGATGTCACCCCACTGCTGGAAGGAGGAGCCCACCCCGCCAAGGCCGCGGTCGGCGAGCCTTTCGAGGTCAGTGCGTTGGTCGTCCGGGAGGGGCACGACGCTCACGCGGCCGAAGTGGTCCTCGTCGACCCCGACGGCACCCGGCGAGCCCCGGTCCTCATGGAGCTGGAGGGCTCCGAGCCCGACCGCCACCGCGCCACCGTGGTTCCCGACGCCGAAGGGCTCTGGGGTTTCGAGATCCACGGCTGGGCCGACCCCCTGGGCACCTGGCACCACCATGCCGAGATCAAGATCCCGGCCGGGATCGACGTCGAGCTGACCTTCCTCGAGGGCGCTCTGCTGCTCGAGCGGGCCGCGGAGCCGCTCGAGGGCGCCGACCAGCGCGTCCTGCTCGACGCGGTGGCCGCTCTGCACGACCACGGTCGGCCGGTCGAGGTGCGGCTGGCCGCCGCCTTCGCCGACGACGTGCAGGCCGTGCTGGCCGCCCACCCGCTTCGGGAGCTGGTGACCGTGGCCGGTCCCTTCCCGTTCTACGTCGACCGACGCCTCGCCCTGACCAGCGCCTGGTACGAGTTCTTCCCCCGCTCGGAGGGCGCCTACGTCGCCGACGACGGCAGGACGGTGAGCGGCACCTTCCGCACCGCTGCCGAACGGCTCCCGGCCGTCGCGGCCATGGGGTTCGACATCATCTACCTCCCCCCGATCCACCCGATCGGCAAGATCAACCGCAAGGGACGCAACAACACCCTCGACCCCGGCCCGGACGACGTCGGGTCTCCCTGGGCGATCGGCTCGGCCGAGGGCGGGCACGACGCGGTCCACCCCGACCTCGGCACCATCGACGACTTCGACGCCTTCGTGGCCCGCGCGGTGGACCTCGGGCTGGAGGTCGCGATCGACCTGGCGCTCCAGGCCGCACCCGACCACCCGTGGGCCACCGAGCACCCGGAGTTCTTCACCACCCGGGCCGACGGCTCGATCGCGTACGCCGAGAACCCGCCGAAGAAGTACCAGGACATCTACCCGCTGAACTTCGACAACGACCCCGAGGGAAGCCACGCCGAGATGCTGCGCATCGTGCGGCACTGGATGGGCCACGGGGTGCGCGTCTTCCGGGTGGACAACCCGCACACCAAGCCGGTCGCCTTCTGGGAGTGGCTGCTCGGCGAGGTCCGCAAGACCGACCCCGACGTCATCTTCCTGTCCGAGGCCTTCACCCGGCCTTCGATGCTCCAGGCCCTGGGGATGGTCGGCTTCCACCAGTCGTACTGCTACTTCACCTGGCGCAACGAGCGCAAGGAGATCGAGGAGTACCTCGCCGAGGTCTCCCACGAGACCGCGCACCGCATGCGTCCCAGCTTCTGGGTCAACACCCCCGACATCCTCCCGTCCTTCCTTCAGTACAGCGGGCCCCCCGGCTTCAAGATCCGCGCCGCCCTGGCGGCCACCGGCTCCTCCAGCTGGGGCATGTACGCCGGCTACGAGCTGTACGAGCACGTCGCCCTGCGGCCCGGGGCCGAGGAGTACCTCGACTCGGAGAAGTTCCAGATCCGGATCCGCGACTGGGCCAAGGCCGAGGCCGAGGGCCGTTCCCTGGCGCCGTACATCACCATGCTCAACGACGTACGTCGCCGCCACCCGGCCCTGCAGGAGCTGCGCAACCTGACCGTCCACAACCCCGAGGACGACCACACGATCTGCTTCTCCAAGACGACCACCCAGCCCAACGGCGTCGAGGACACGGTGATCGTGGTGATCAACCTCGACCCCCGCAACACCCGCGAGACCACCGTCCACCTGGACATGTCCGCCCTCGGCATGCGCCCCGACGAGCGCTTCCTCGTCCACGACGAGGTGACCGGAGCGGACTGGACCTGGGGCGAGCACAACTACGTCCGCCTCGACCCGTACTACGAGCCCGCCCACATCCTGTCCGTGAGGAGCACCACCGCCTGATGTCCCTGGATCAGAGCACCGAATGGTTCAAGACCGCCGTCTTCTACGAGGTCCTCGTGCGGTCCTTCCGGGACGGGGACAACGACGGCGTCGGGGACTTCAAGGGGCTGACCCAGAAGCTCGACTACCTCCAGTGGTTGGGCGTCGACTGCCTGTGGGTCCCCCCGTTCTTCACCTCGCCCCTGCGCGACGGCGGCTACGACATCTCCCACTTCACCGAGATCCTCCCCGAGGTCGGCACGATCGAGGACTTCGCGGAGTTCCTCGAGGAGGCACACGAGCGCGGCATCCGGGTCATCATCGACTTCGTCATGAACCACACCAGCGACGCGCACCCGTGGTTCCAGGAGTCGCGCAGCAACCCCGACGGTCCCTACGGCGACTTCTACGTGTGGTCCGACACCGACGAGATGTACGACGAGGCGCGGATCATCTTCGTCGACACCGAGTCGTCGAACTGGACCTGGGACCCGGTCCGGCAGCAGTACTTCTGGCACCGCTTCTACAGCCACCAGCCGGACCTCAACTTCGACAACCCGCGGGTGCACGACGCCATGCTGGAGGCGCTCTCCTTCTGGCTGGACATGGGCATCGACGGCTTCCGGCTCGACGCGGTCCCCTACCTGTTCGAGCGCGAGGGCACCAACGGCGAGAACCTTCCCGAGACCCACGACTTCCTCAAGAAGGTCCGCCGCTACGTGGACGACAACTACCCCGGACGGGTGCTGCTGGCCGAGGCCAACCAGTGGCCGGCGGACGTCGTGGACTACTTCGGCGACTTCGAGTCCGGCGGCGACGAGTGCCACATGTGCTTCCACTTCCCGGTGATGCCTCGCATCTTCATGTCAGTACGACGAGAAAGCCGCTTCCCGATCTCCGAGATCATGGAGCAGACCCCGGACATCCCGTCCGGCTGCCAGTGGGGCATCTTCCTGCGCAACCACGACGAGCTGACCCTCGAGATGGTCACCGACGAGGACCGTGACTACATGTGGGGCGAGTACGCCAAGGACCCCCGCATGAAGGCGAACATCGGCATCCGTCGCCGGCTGGCTCCCCTGCTCGACAACGACACCAACCAGATGGAGCTCTTCACCTCGCTGCTCCTGTCGCTGCCCGGGTCCCCGGTGCTCTACTACGGCGACGAGATCGGGATGGGCGACAACATCTGGCTCGGCGACCGCGACGGGGTCCGCACCCCGATGCAGTGGACTGCGGACCGCAACGCCGGCTTCTCCTCCGCGACACCGGGCAAGATGCACCTGCCGCTGATCCAGGACCCCGTGTTCGGCTACCAGCGGGTCAACGTGGAGACCGAGATGGAGAACTCCTCCTCGCTCCTGCACTGGACCCGGCGGATGATCCACGTCCGCAAGAACCACCCCGCCTTCGGACTCGGGTCGTTCACCGACCTCGGAGGCTCCAACCCCAGCGTGCTGTCCTACGTCCGCGAGCACGACGGCGACACGGTGCTCTGCGTCAACAACCTGTCGCGCTTCGCCCAGCCCGTCGAGCTCGACCTGCGGCGGTACGAAGGCCTGACTCCTGTCGAGCTGCTCGGCGGCACGCGCTTCCCGCAGATCGGCGAGCTCCCCTACCTGCTCACCCTGAGCGGCTACGGCTTCTACTGGTTCCGGCTCCCGGCGACCGCCCACATCGAGTCGGGAGTGGGCGCGTGAAGAGCCTGATGAAGAGCTACATCCAGAAGGCCCGCTGGTTCGGCGGGAAGGGTCGAGACTTCGAGGTCACCGGGATGCGGCGGCTCACGCTCCCCGTGGACGCCGACATCGACGACGGCCCCGATCGCACGGTCGTGGTGGAGCTGGTCTCGCTGGCCTACGCCGACGGCGGCACCGACGTCTACCAGGTGCCGGTGTCGTACTGCAGCGAGGAGCAGGCCCACCTGCCCCATGCCCTCATCGGGCACTGGACCGACGAGACCCTCGGGGACGTGTGGGCCTACGACGCCCTGCACGACCACGCCGCGGCCCCCCGCTGGTTGCACGGCTTCGCCCGCGCGGCCTCCAGCGACGACCTGGTCTTCCACCGGATCGGCGAGGCCGACCTGGACCTTGAGGCGCGCTCGTCCCTGCTGTCGGGTGAGCAGTCGAACTCCTCGGTGGCCTTCGGGGACGACAGCCTCATGAAGCTCTTCCGCCGGGTGACCAGCGGAAGCAACCCCGACATCGAGATCCTGGCGGCCCTCACCGCTGCGGGCAACGAGAACATCGCACCCCTGCACGGCTGGGTGGAGACCACCGACGACGAGCCGCTGCAGCTCGGCATCCTGCAGCAGTTCCTGCGTACGGCGAGCGACGGCTTCGAGCTGGCCCTGGCCAGTCTGCGCGACCTCTACTCCGACCTCGACGTGCACCCGAGGGATGCCGGTGGCGACTTCGCCGCGGAGGCAGAGCGGCTCGGCGTCGCGGTCGCCGGGATGCACGTCTCGCTCGCCGAGGCGTTCCCGACCGAGGCACTCACCCGCTCCCAGGTGGCGGCGCTCGCCGACGCCATGTCGGACCGGCTCGACGCCGCCGTGGTCGCGGTGCCCGAGCTCGTGGAGCACGCCTCCGCCCTGCACGCCATCTTCGACGCGGTCCGCCACGTCGACCACCCGGTGACCGTGCAGCGGGTGCACGGGGACCTCCACCTCGGGCAGACGCTGAGGACGGTGAAGAACTGGAAGATCATCGACTTCGAGGGCGAGCCCGCCAAGCCGCTCGAGGAGCGACGGCGGCCCGACTCGCCGTGGCGGGACGTGGCCGGGATGCTCCGCTCGTTCGACTACGCCGCCGAGATCGCCCGTCGCGACCACGACACCGATGCCGAGTCCGACGTCCTGGCCGAGGCCAGGGCCCAGGAGTGGTCGGCGCGCAACCGCACGGCTTTCCTCTCCGGCTACCAGGAGCAGAGCGCCATCGAGGTCGACCTCGCCCTGCTCGACGCCTACATCGCCGACAAGGCCGTCTACGAGGCGGTCTACGAGGCGCGCAACCGGCCCGCCTGGTTGGGGATCCCGCTCGCGGCGCTCGCCAGGCTCGTCGCACCGTCCGATGCTCCCGTCCCGCCCCCGCCCGACCTGAACGACTGAACGCTCCCACGACCTGCGCACACGCACGAGACCGTCTGACCAGGCCGCACCCGGCCAGCCCTACCGCGACTCACCAGGAGGCGCTCCATGGCAAAGCCCACCGGCAAGCCCCGCAAGACCCCGGCCCGTCCGGCTGCGACCCCCGACCCCAGCGGTTCCCAGGCTCCGGCCGCGGAGGGCGAGACCGTCGCGACCAGCCCGGCCACCTCGGCTGCGGGGGTCGCCCCCGCCTCGTCCTCGACCGTGCCCTCCGAGGGCCTGAAGGCCGAGGTGCGGCCGATGAGCACCGACCACCTGGCCCAGCTCGCCGACGGGCGCTACGGCGACCCGCACTCCATCCTGGGGGCGCACCCGCACGCCGGCGCGGTCACGGTCCGCACCCTCAAGCCTCTCGCCCGCACCGTCGTCGCGGTCGTCGGCGACCAGCGCTACGACCTGGCCCACGAGAGCCACGGGATCTGGGTCGGCATGATCGACCTCCCCCAGGTGCCGGACTACCGGCTCGAGGTCACCTACGCCGACGGCGTGGCCCACCTCGTGGATGACGCCTACCGCTACCTGCCGACGCTGGGCGAGATGGACCTGCACCTCATCAACGAGGGGCGTCACGAGGACCTGTGGAAGGTGCTGGGTTCCCACGTGCAGCGCTACGACGGCGCCTTCGGCACCGTCACCGGGGTCTCCTTCGCGGTCTGGGCACCGCACGCCCAGGCGGTGCGGGTCAAGGGCGACTTCAACAGCTGGGACGGTCGCGAGCACCCGATGCGCCAGATGGGCAGCTCCGGGGTGTGGGAGCTCTTCGTCCCTGCCATCGGCTCGGGCACGAAGTACAAGTACGACATCCTCGGCGCGGACGGCCACTGGCGCGACAAGGCGGACCCGTTGGCGGCGCGCACCGAGGAGCCGCCGGCGACCAGCAGCGTGGTCTACGAGTCGTCCTACGAGTGGCAGGACGCGGAGTGGATCGCCCAGCGCGCCGAGGGCGACCACGTCAGCAGCAAGCCGATGTCGGTCTACGAGGTGCATCTCGGCTCGTGGCGCCGTGGCCGTTCCTACCGTGACCTGGCCAGCGAGCTGGTCCCCTACGTCGCGGACCTCGGGTACACCCACGTGGAGCTGCTCCCGGTCATGGAGCACCCGTTCGGCGGTTCGTGGGGCTACCAGGTCACCTCGTACTTCGCCCCGACCGCGCGGTTCGGCGACCCCGACGACCTGCGCTTCCTCATCGACGCCTTCCACGCTGCCGACATCGGCGTCCTGCTCGACTGGGTGCCCGCGCACTTCCCCAAGGATGTCTTCGCGCTGGCCCAGTTCGACGGCACCCCGCTCTACGAGGACCCCAATCCGCTCCGCGGGGAGCACCCGGAGTGGGGCACGCTCGTGTTCAACTTCGGGCGCAAGGAGGTGCGCAACTTCCTCGTGGCCAGTGCGCTGTACTGGATGGAGGAGTTCCACGTCGACGGCATCCGGGTCGACGCCGTCGCCAGCATGCTGTACCTCGACTACGGTCGCCAGGACGGCCAGTGGTCCCCCAACATCCACGGCGGGCGCGAGAACCTCGAGGCCGTCCAGTTCCTCCAGGAGCTGAACGCCACCTGCCAGCGGCGGGTCCCCGGCGTGGTGACGATCGCCGAGGAGTCCACCTCGTGGCCGGGCGTGACCCGGGCCACGCACCTGGGTGGCCTGGGCTTCGACCTGAAGTGGAACATGGGCTGGATGCACGACACGCTCGACTACCTCGCCCACGACCCCGTGCACCGCAGCTACCACCACGGGGAGATGACCTTCTCGATGGTCTACGCCTACTCGGAGCGCTTCATGCTGCCGATCAGCCACGACGAGGTCGTGCACGGCAAGGGCTCCCTGCTGCGCAAGATGCCCGGGGACCGTTGGCAGCAGCTGGCGAACCTGCGCGCCTACTTCGCCTTCATGTGGGCGCACCCGGGCAAGCAGCTGCTGTTCATGGGCTGCGAGTTCGGCCAGGACGCCGAGTGGGCCGAGAGCCGGGAGCTCGACTGGTGGCTGTTCGACTCCCCCTGGCACCTCGGGATCCACCGGCTGGTGAAGGACCTCAACCGGCTCTACCGCTCGACGCCCGCCCTGTGGGCCAAGGACGACGACCCCGCCGGCTTCGAGTGGATCGACGCCAACGACGCCAGTGGCAACGTGCTGTCCTTCGTGCGCAACGACCTGAAGGGCTCGATGGTCGCCTGCATCGTGAACTTCTCGGCCATGCCCCACCACGACTACACGGTCGGCTTGCCGGCCGGGGGTCGCTGGGAGGAGGTCGTCAACACCGATGCCGAGCTCTACGCCGGCTCCGGCGTGGGGAACCTCGGCGCGGTGACGGCCGTCGAGCAGCCTGCCCACGGCTTCGCGCACTCGGCGAAGATGGCCGTCCCCCCGCTGGGCGCGGTCTGGCTGCGGCACGAGGGCTGAGCACGGCGGGTCGGTGGCCCCGGGGAGAGCCCCGGGCCACCGGCTGGGAGTCGGCGGCTAGGGTCTGGACGTGAACGGCGAGCACTCGGACGGACCCGACCAACCGGACCTGGCCCCCCTGCTCGAGGCGCGGATCAACGTGGGCGGCGTCCGCCTGGAGCCGGTCGGCAACGGCGTCGCCCGGGTCTCCTGGAGCTCCGAGCTCCAGGAGGAGGGCTTCGAGGCCGCCTCGAGCGCGGTGCGGGACGAGGTGACCGTGGCGCTGGAGTACCTCAAGCAGGCCCGGGTCGAGGCCCTCGTGGATCCCGACGACCCGGTCGCCACCCGGATCGCGACGTGGGCGGGCCTCCGGCGTGAGGGCGTCATGCGTGGGGCCGTGGAGGACTCCGGCGTACGCCGCGACCGGGTGGTCTTCGCGCGCCTCCACGACGACGCGCCCGTCTCGGCCGCGCACGGGTTCCGGGCGCTCCTGAACTCGTTCCTGCCCCGCAAGCGCGCGATCTCCCAGCTCCTGGTGCGCGACGACGCGGGTCGGGTGCTGCTGTGCAACCTGACCTACAAGTCCGACTGGGACCTGCCCGGCGGGGTGGTCGAGGTCAACGAGTCGCCGCGCCTGGCTGCGGCCCGCGAGGTCGCGGAGGAGCTGGCGCTGGACCTCACCGCCGGACCGCTCGTGCTGACCGACTGGCTCCCGCCGTGGAGCGGTTGGGACGACGCGGTCTGCCTGGTCTTCGACGGCGGCGTCCACGACGCCGCCCTGGTCGACCGGATCGTCCCCCAGGCCCGGGAGATCCGCTCCGCACGGTTCCTCTCCCTGGAGGAGGTGCACGAGCTCTGCACCGACTTCACCGCACGTCGGGTGGTCGCGGCGATCGCCGCTGCCGACTCCTCGTCCGCGGCGTACACGGAGTCCGGACGCTCCTGAGGCAGGCGACCAGGCCGTGGTCGCCCGAGTCGCGTCTCAGAACAGCGCGGAGGCGAGCGCCTGTCGGCCCTTGAGCACCCGCGGGTCGTCGTTGCCCACCACGGCGAAGAGCTCCACGAGGTGGAGCCGAGCGCGGTCCCGGTCCGCCCCGGCACTGCGACGGACCAGCTCGACCAGCCGCGCGAAGGCGTCCTCGACGTGACCTCCGAGAAGGTCGAGGTCGGCCACCAGCAGCTGGGCGTCCACGTCGTCGGGGTGCTCTGCCGCCGCGGCCCGCGCGGCGACCAGGTCGGCGCCGTCGGTCCGCTGCATCAGCTTGGCCCGGGACAGCCCGAGGGCCGCCTCCGCGTCGGCGGGGTTGGCGTCCACGAGCTTCTGGTACTCCGCGACCGCGGTCTCGAGGTCCCCAGCCACCAGTGCGTCGTCCGCGGCGGCGTAGCGCGGGTCGGCCTGCTCCGGCACCGCCTCCTCGGCCTCCACCGCCGGGTCGCCGAAGGGCTCGTGACGTCCGGTCATCCCCTGGGTCGCCATCTGCTGGACGACCTGGCTCATCAGGGTGCGCAGCTCCTCCAGCGGGGGCGCGTCCTGCAGCAGGGGCGCCAGCCGACCCTGCAGGACCATCGCGACCATCGGCAGGGACTGGACCTGCATGGCCTGCGCGATGCCGGGCTGCTGGTCGACGTTGACCCGGCCGACCGCGATGCGGCCCTCCAGCTCGCCGGCCACCGTGGCCAGGTCGTCGGCGAGCTGGGCGCTCGCGGGCATGCGGCTCGGGGAGTAGACGACCAGCACCACCGGTGCGGTCATGGAGGCCTCGAGGAGGCCCTGGAAGTTCTGCTCGTCGACCTCCACGGCGTACGCCGAGGCGGAGCCCGCGGCTGCGGAGCCTGGGCCGGCCCCGCCGGGGGCGGGCACGGGCGTCTTGAAGGCGGACAGGTCGATCGCACCAGGTCGGGAGAACGGCAAGTTCATGGGCCCATCCTCCCTCACCGGGTCGGGTCAGTTCACCCGGGGCCCACGCAGACCGGCCCGCTGCACCACTCGTTGGATGGTGAGGTCCCGCTCGTCCACGCGCCCCACGGTGTGGATCTCCCGCAGTCCCTGGGCCTGGGCAGCGGACTCGAAGACGAAGTGGCCGTAGCCGAAGACCCGGCCCACGAAAGGCTTGTTCACCGTGATGTCGAGGATGCGGCTCAGGGGCATCGTGGCCAGGGACTGGGAGAAGACCCCCTTGACCCGGAACACCCGCATGTTGGTGACCACGAAGCGGTCCATGTGCACCGCGAGCCCGAGGTAGCCGCCCCAGACCAGCGACACGAGCCCACCGAGGAGGAACACCCAGCCCAGAGCCAGGTCGACCAGCAGGGCGACGACCAGGAGCTCCAGGCCCAGGACGTCGTACAGCGCCCCGCGGATGTGGGCCACCCAGTGGTGAGCGACCTCGTCGACGATCACCTCGCCCTCCTCGCGCAGGAGGTGCCCCCGGATCTCGGGGGCGGGCACCGTCTGCCGCAGCCAGCTGAGCACGAGACCCGATCAGTCGAAGAGCGCGCTCAGGAAGCTGATCACGGAGTCGAAGACGGTGGTGGTCATCTCCCAGATCCAGGTGGCCCCGTCCTGGGAGAAGTTCGCCAGCGAGGTGGGTGCCTCCACCATCCAGAAGCCGACGAAGAGCACCAGCGCGCCGATCACCAGCAGCTTCATGGATTCAAGCTCCGTCCAGGGAGGGGAAGGTCCGGATCGCGGGGGTGCGGTGCGCACACCCTGGAAGATGTGTACCAAACTCTGCCTCACCCGTGCAGGAGGCGCGCTCGCCGTGCGGCGGGTGGGGACGGTGCCGGGCTGCCCGGTGGCGGCTACCCGGCCGCCAGCACGTAGCCGCGCTTGACGACGGTCCGGACCAGGCGTGAGTCCCCGGTCGCCCCCCGCAGGGACTCCCTGAGCCGGGCGACGGCCACCTCGGCGGTGTGCGGGTCCCGGGATTCCCCCGGCAGCACCTGCAGCAGCTCGTCGCGGGTCACGACGTGACCTGGGGTCATCGCCAGCCGGCGCATGACCGCCAGCCCGCTCGGGGAGAGCTGGACCGGTCGGTGGTCGAGGGTGACCGAGCCGGCCCGGACCCTCAGCCTGCCCTGCAGGGTGCGCAGCGCGTGCCGGTCGTCGCCCAGCTCGGTGATCACCAGGCGCACCAGGGCTCCCAGGCGGGCCCGCGCGGGCACGCTCGCCACCATGCCGGCGTACGCCAGCGGCTCGGCGGTGACCGGACCCACCGCAGCGAGGAGCAGCTCGCCCCGCGACACCCGCGACCGCACCTCGTCGGTGGCACCGGACCCGGCAAGCGAGGACAGCCAGGCCACCGCGCCGGGGGCGGAGGTGAAGACCGCCGCGTCGTACCGCCCGGCGCTGAGGTCCTGGGCGGCTCGGGCGACGGCGGCGGGGTCCTCGGGACAGCCCCAGCGGTAGATCTCGAGGTTGACGGTCTCGGCGCCGGCACCCAGGAGGGCCTTCTCCATGACCGGGTCATGGGCGCCGTGGTGCTGGAGGACGATGCGCTTTCCGGCGACCCCCTCGGCGAGGAGGAAGTCGGTCAGCTCCGCGCAGGTCTCCGACTCCGCCACCCAGTCCCCGCGCAGTCCCGCCTCGCGCAGCGCCGCGGAGGCCTTGGGTCCGCGCGCCACGATCCGCAGGCCGGCCAGCGTCTCGACCAGCCGGGGGCCGAGCCCTGCCGCGTCCGCGGCCGCCAACCAGCCCCGCAGCCCGGTTCCCGTGGTGACCACGAGGACGTCGGCACCACGGGCGAGCAGCTCCCGGGTCCGTGACACCAGGGCCGGGTCGTCCACGTGCGGCACGACGCCCAGGGTCGCCACCTGGGTGACCTCGGCCCCACGATGGGTCAGCGCCGCACCCATGTCGTGCGCGCGACGGCGCGCGGTCACCAGGATGCGGCAGCCGGTGAGCACCGGAGACGGCTCGGTCACCTCTTCACCCTGACCGGGGAACGTTTTCCCCAGGGGTGTGCCGTGTTACAGCCGTGCTACGGGACCATCGGCCGGGGGATGGACCTACAGCTTGGTGAGCTTGGGGTACGGGCTGGTCAGCCGCACCGTGTCCGCGCCGAAGTCCGCGGTCACCGCGGCCTCCTCCACCCCGACGACCCGGCCGAGGCCGTACTTGTCGTGGATGACGCGATCACCCAGGGCGAACTCCTCGATCACCTGCGCCGGCTGCGGCTGGAAGGGGCTGCTTGCCAGGTGACGGCGCTGGGCTTCAGTTCTCGGCTTCATCACAGCCAAGTATGCGCCTTCGAATGCCCTGGGAGAACCATGTGCACCTACTCGATTCGGTCGACCGACCGGGAACGGCGTGGTTGGCCCCTTCGTCCGGGGCCCGCGCGGTGGTCCCGCCCGGTCGGTTTCCCAGGTTCACCGGTGAAACTGGCGCTTCGCCACGGACATGTGCGTGGGCAGGCGCCCACATCCCAGGTTCACCTGCGAAACCGACAGGCGCGGGGTCAGCGGCCCACCAGCGCGTCGGCGGCGGCGTACGGGTCGAGCTCCCCCGCCGCGACCTTGGCGCCGAGGGCATCGAGGCCCGCCCGGTCGGAGACCCCGGACCAGCGACGGCGGAGCGCAGTGACCGCGATCGCCTCGACCTCGGACCGCGCCCGGGCCTCCCGACGGTGGCGCAGCGCGCCGCTCTCCCGGGCCCAGCCGAGGTGCGCGTCGAGGGCATCGGCGACCTCCTCGACACCCAGACCGGTCTGCGCCGAGGTGGCCAGCACCGGGGGCAGCCAGGCGCCCTCGGGACGCGGGGTCCGGTCGACCATGCTGCGCAGCTGCTGGCGGGTGCCGGCCGCGCCGTCACGGTCGGCCTTGTTGACGACGTACACGTCGCCGATCTCGAGGATGCCGGCCTTGGCCGCCTGGATCCCGTCACCCGTCCCGGGCGCGACCAGGACGACCGTGGTGTCCGCAGCGCCGGCGACCTCGATCTCGCTCTGACCGACCCCGACCGTCTCGACGAGCACCACGTCGAAGCCGACGGCGTCCAGGACCCGGATCGCCTGCGGCGCCGCCCAGGTCAGGCCGCCCAGGTGCCCCCGCGCGGCCATCGACCGGACGAAGACACCCCGGTCGGTGTCATGGTCGGCCATCCGGACCCGGTCGCCGAGCAGCGCGCCGCCGGAGAACGGCGACGAGGGGTCGACGGCCAGGACGCCGACCCGGCGGTCACGCGCTCGCAGGACGCGGACCAGCGCGTTGGTCGAGGTGGACTTGCCGACCCCCGGCGCTCCGGTGATGCCGACGACGTGGGCCCGGCCGGCCAGCGGGGTGAGCGAGGCCATCACCGAGCGCAGCGCAGGGGACTCCTCCTCCACCAGGGAGATCAGTCGCCCGACCGCCCTGGCCTGGCCGGCCCGGGCCTGGGCGACGAGGGCGTCGACGTCCACGGACGCCCTCGTCGGGACCACGGGCTCGGCGACCGGGTCAGGCGGACGGGACGCGGACGATGAGGGCGTCGCCCTGCCCGCCACCGCCGCACAGGGCGGCCGCGCCGACCCCGCCGCCGCGTCGCTTCAGCTCCAGGGCGAGGTGCAGGACGATCCGGGCACCGGACATTCCCACCGGGTGGCCGATCGCGATCGCGCCGCCGTTGACGTTGACCTTGTCCTCGGAGACACCCAGCTCGCGCGAGGAGGCGATGCCGACCGCGGCGAAGGCCTCGTTGATCTCGAAGAGGTCGATCTCGGAGACCGCGATGCCCTCCTTCTGGACCGCCTGCTGGATCGCGGCCGACGGCTGGAGCTGCAGCGTCGAGTCCGGGCCGGCCACCTGACCGGAGGCGCCGATCTCGCACAGCCAGTCCAGGCCGAGCTCGGTGGCCTTGGCCTTGCTCATGACCACCACCGCGCAGGCGCCGTCGGAGATCTGCGAGGCCGAGCCTGCGGTGATCGTGCCGCTCCTGCTGAACGCCGGGCGAAGCCTGCCCAGCGACTCGACGGTGGTGTCGGCCCGGATCCCCTCGTCGGCGGTCACCTGCGTGTCGCCGCCGCGGCCCTTGACCGTGACGGGGACGACCTCGTCGTCGAAGACGCCGTTCTTCCACGCCTCCGCGGCGCGCTGGTGGCTGCGGGCCGCGAACGCGTCCTGCTCCTCGCGGGTCAGACCGGCGGCCGCGGCGTTGCAGTCCTCGGTCAGCAGTCCCATCGCCTGGTCGGTGAACTGGTCGTACAGGGCGTCGTAGGCCATCGAGTCGACCAGGGCGGTGTCGCCGTACTTGAAGCCCTCGCGGGACTTGGGCAGCAGGTGCGGTGCGTTCGTCATCGACTCCATGCCGCCGGCGACGACGATCTCGTGCTCCCCCGCCCGGATCAGCTGGTCGGCCAGGGCGATGGCGTTGATCCCCGACAGGCAGACCTTGTTGATGGTCAGCGACGGGACCCGCATGGGGATGCCGCCCTTGACCGCCGCCTGGCGGGCGGTGATCTGGCCGGCCCCCGCCTGGATCACGTGGCCCATGATCACGTAGTCGACCTGGTCGCCGGAGACCCCGGCCTTGGCCAGCGCGCCCTCGATCGCGACCCCTCCGAGGTCGGCGGCGGACTGGCTCTTGAGTCCACCGAGAAGACGACCGATGGGGGTGCGCACCCCCGCGACGATGACGGATCCGGACATGACGCCTCCTGCTGCTCTCGGCTGCTGTGGGTCTGCCCGCAGGGCGTGCAGATGTCTGGGACGATACCCACGCCCCCGCCCCAGCGGGAGGGCCCGCGGCGGCCTCGCGATGAGGAACAAGTCACAGTCCCTCGCCGCTGGCAGCACCGTCGTACGACGATGGCCCGATGACTGCCGAACCGACGGGCACGAGCCCTGACAGCCTGGCCGAGACGATCCCGGCGCACCTGTTCGTCGCCATCGACCACGTCGGGATCGCGGTGCCCGACCTCGACGTCGCGATCGCCTTCTACCGCAACGCCTACGGCATGCGCGTGCTCCACGAGGAGACCAACCCCGAGCAGGGCGTCCGGGAGGCGATGGTCGGGGTCGGCGACTCCGGTTCGTGCATCCAGCTGCTCGCCCCCCTCGACGAGAGCTCGACGATCGCCAGGTTCCTCCAGAAGTCCGGGCCGGGGATGCAGCAGCTGGCGTTCCGGGTGACCGACGTCGAGGAGGTGGCCACGGTGCTGCGGTCCCGCGGCATCCGCACGCTGTACGACGCGCCGCGCCGCGGCACCGCGGACAGCCGGATCAACTTCCTCCACCCCAAGGACACCGGCGGGGTCCTGGTCGAGCTCGTCCAGCCTGCCGATCCCGGCGCGGCGAGTGGGACATGAGTCACACCGCGGCCCAGCCCTAGCCGCAGATGGTTACCCATCGGTAGATTCGGGCGATCCCGCCTCGACCCAGGAGTCCCTGTGAAGCAGATCCTCGACGCGATCATGGCCGGCGACACGAGCGCCGCCGACTTCGGAGCCCTCGAGCTTCCCGAGAGCTACCGCGCAGTGACGGTGCACAAGGACGAGGCCGACATGTTCGCCGGCCTGCCCAGCCGGGAGAAGGACCCGCGCAAGTCCCTCCACGTCGAGGAGGTCCCGCTGCCCGAGCTCGGCCCCGGTGAGGCCTACGTCGCGGTGATGGCCTCGGCGATCAACTACAACACCGTGTGGACCTCGATCTTCGAGCCGGTCTCCACGTTCGGCTTCCTCGAGCGCTACGGGCGGATGTCGCCGTTGAGCGCGCGCCACGACCTGCCCTACCACGTGGTCGGCTCCGACCTGGCCGGCGTCGTCCTGGCCACCGGCGTGGGTGTGCACTCCTGGCGGCCCGGGGACGAGGTGGTCGCCCACTGCCTCTCGGTCGAGCTCGAGGGCCCCGACGGGCACAACGACACGATGATGGACCCCGAGCAGCGGATCTGGGGGTTCGAGACCAACTTCGGGGGGCTGGCCCAGATCGCGCTGGTGAAGTCGAACCAGCTGATGCCCAAGGCTGCCCACCTGACCTGGGAGGAGGCGGCCTCCCCCGGCCTGGTCAACTCCACGGCGTACCGCCAGCTGGTCAGCCGCAACGGTGCCGGGATGAAGCAGGGCGACAACGTGCTCGTGTGGGGCGCGAGCGGGGGGCTCGGCGGGTTCGCCACGCAGTACGCCCTCAACGGAGGGGCGGTCCCGGTCTGCGTGGTCTCCAACACCGAGAAGGCCGACATCTGCCGGCGGATGGGCGCCGAGCTGATCATCAACCGCGCCGAGGAGGACTACCGGTTCTGGAAGGACGAGCACACCCAGGACCCCCGTGAGTGGCGGCGCTTCGGGGCAAGGATCCGCGAGCTGACCGGCGGCGAGGACGTCGACATCGTCTTCGAGCACCCCGGACGCGAGACCTTCGGCGCCTCCGTCTTCGCCGCCCGCAAGGGCGGCACGATCGTCACCTGCGCCTCGACGACCGGGTACCTCCACCAGTACGACAACCGCTACCTGTGGATGAACCTCAAGCGGATCGTGGGCTCGCACTTCGCCAACTACCGGGAGTCGTGGGAGGCGAACCGGCTGATCGCCAAGGCGATGATCCACCCGACCCTGTCCCGGACCTACCCCCTCGAGGAGGTGGGTCAGGCCGCTCTGGACGTCCACCACAACCTCCACCAGGGCAAGGTCGGCGTGCTCTGCCTCGCCCCCGAGGAGGGGCTCGGGGTCCGCGACCCCGAGCTGCGGGCACGTCACCTGGACCGGATCAACGCCTTCCGGGGGCAGTGACCCACGGGCGACGGGCGTTCCCACGCCCCCCTGTGACGGATGGGACTCGTGGGACGATTTTAACCGATTCTCGCGGTGGACACACGGCGACGTGTCCACCGCTTGGGGCGTCGGCTGGGTGACACTAGAGGCACACCAGCCACCCGCCTGACCAGCACAAGCGATTGAGGGAACCGCCGATGACCGAGCGCCCCGGACTGTCCATCTTCGACACCGCCTCCCAGGCCCGGAACCAGGCCGGCAACCAGGCCGGCAACCAGGCCGGCGCAGAGGCCGACCCGACCATGGCCCTGCCGGCCAGCCAGCGGGCTGCGGCACGCCCGGCCGGCTCGCAGCCCCCGGCGCCCGCGAAGTTCCCCGTGACCCGGCGCGGCTACGAGCCCGCAGCGGTCGACCACAAGATCGCCAGCCTCAACCGGGAGCGCGCCTCGCTGGCCTCCGGCCTGGAGGTGGCTCGCGCCCGCAACGCCGAGCTCGAGGAGCGACTGGCCTCGCTCGAGGAGCGCGCCCACGAGTCCGACGCCCCGACGTACGCCGGTCTGGGTGGTCGGGCCAGCGAGCTGCTCCGCCTGGCCGAGGAGCAGGCCGACGAGGTGGTCGCCTCCGCGCGCACCCGCGCCGACGAGATCGTCCGCGCGGCCACCGCCGAGGCCAGCGCGCTGAAGCTGCACGCCTCCCGCGACGCCGAGGACATGCGGATGGTCCAGCTCAAGGAGCTCGACGAGGCCCGCACCACGGCGATGGGCGAGGTCGAGCGCACCCGGGCCCTGGCGAACGCGGAGTCCCAGGACCTGCTCGCCTCCGCCGAGCGCGAGGCCTCGCAGCGTCGGCTGGCCACCGAGCAGGAGACCAACGCCATGCGCACCTCCGCCCGGCGCGAGGCCGAGCAGATGCTGGCCACCGCCGAGCGCGAGGTCCAGGAGATGCACCGGTCGCTGGCGGTCGAGAAGGAGCGGCTGACCCGTGAGGCCGCCGACCACCACACCAACGCCGTCGCCGAGACCGCCGGGCTGGTCGAGGAGGCCGAGAACCGGGCCGAGGCCGCCGAGGCGCGCGCCCGCGAGGCCATCGCCATGTCCACCTCGCACCGCCAGCAGGCGGCGGAGGAGGCCGAGCGCGTGCTCTCCCGCGCCCGCCGCGAGGCCGAGCAGATCGTCTCCTCGGCGCAGACCCAGGCGGAGAGCTTCGTCGCCTCCGGCCAGGCCGAGGCCGAGCGTGAGCTCGCCGACCTCACCGCCGAGGTCGACCGGCTCGCCAAGCGCCGCGACGCGATCGTCGGGCAGCTCGGGGCGTTGCGTGACGTGGTGGCCGGGTTCGGGGAGTCCTCGGACCAGCGCGTGGACCACGGCGAGTGACCCAGGACGACCCCTCGTCGGCCCCGCAGCCGGACTCCCCTTCCGAGGGTGACGACCCGGCGGCGGGGTCGTCGGCTGTGTCCGCCGCACCCGCAGACGAGCCAGGCTCCCCGGACGCGTCCGCACCCCACGTCCCCGCGGAGGCGCCCGCCCCGGTGCACCACACCCCGGTGACCCTGGGCTTCCTGTACGCCGTCGGAGCCCTGACCGCGTTCTGGCTCGGCTCCCTGCTGCTCTCGGTGGGCGGAGTGCTCATCCTGGTCGTGGTGGCGCTGTTCATCGCAGCCGGGCTCAACCCGGCCGTGGAGTGGCTCGTGCGGCACGGGTTCGGCCGGGCCTGGGCGGTCCTCTCGGTGATCCTGGCCGTGGTCGCAGCCCTCGCCCTGTTCTTCGTGGCCCTGGTTCCGGTGATCTCCGACCAGGTCACCGCGATCGTCGACAACGCCCCGGACTGGTTCTCCAGGCTCCAGAAGAACCAGTTCATCCGCGACCTCGACCAACGGTTCGACATCCTGACCAACGTCCAGGACTTCGTGACCAGCGGCAACTGGGCCTCGGGGCTGGCCGGTGGCGTGATCGGGCTCGGGATGGCGGTGCTCGGCTTCCTGGCCAACGCCTTCGTGGTCACGGTGCTCACGCTGTACTTCCTCGCCTCGATGCACCACACCAAGGAGACGTTGTACTCCCTCGCCCCGCGCAGCAGGCGGGACCGGGTCCGCGACCTCGGCGAGCAGATCTTCGGCAACGTCGGCAGCTACGTCTCCGGCGCCTTCATCGTCGCGATGTGCGCGGGCATCTCCTCGCTGGTCTTCCTGATGGTGGTCGGCCTCTCGGACTACGCCGTCGCGCTCGCGGCGGTCGTCGCCCTCCTCGACGTGATCCCGATGATCGGGGCGACGTTGGGAGCCAGCGTGGTGGTGGCCATCGGGCTGGCGACCGACCTGCAGATCGGCATCGCCTGTGTGGTGTTCTACGTGGTCTACCAACAGTTCGAGAACTACGTGATCTACCCCAGGGTCATGCAACGGTCGGTCAACGTGCCCGGCTCGGTCACCGTGATCGCCGCCCTCATCGGCGCCGCGCTGCTCGGGGTGGTCGGCGCCTTGCTGGCCATCCCGACTGCGGCGGCCGTCCTGCTGCTGGTCAAGGAGCTGTGGATCCCGCGGCAGGAACGGCGTTGAGCCGGTCGGGCTACTGCGGCTGGTCCCGGAAGACCGCGGTCGTCCGGTCGGCGTAGGCCGAGGTGTCGGCGACCTCCATGGGGCCGTCCCAGGTGACCGGCAGCGGGAGCGGCACCGCCGGGTTGAGCCGGGCGACGACCTCGTCCAGGACCCGCTCGGTGTCGCCGACCCACAGGTGCTTGCCGCCATCCACGGCGACCAGGTCCACCTGGGGCACCGTCGCGAACCTGTCCCTGGCCTCGGGTGGGCGCAGGTAGTCGTCGTGCTCGGGCACCACCACGGTCAGCGGCTTGCCGGAGGCTGCCCACTCCTCGAGGTGCCGCGGCTCGCTGAACCGCAGGGGCGGGCTGAGCAGGATGGCCCCGACGACGCCCGGGTCGTGTCCGTACATCAGGGTCAGGTCGGTGCCGAAGGACCAGCCCACCAGCCAGATCTGCGGCAGGTCCTCGAACTCGGCGTACTCGATCGCGGCTGCCACGTCGTACCGCTCGCCGACGGCGTTGTCGAACTCCCCCTCGCTGGTCCCCCGCAGGCTGCTGGTGCCGCGGGTGTTGAAGCGAAGCACGGCGATGTCCGCCAAGGCGGGCAACCGGTAGGACGCCTTGCGGAAGACCTGGCTGTCCATCATCCCGCCATGGGTGGGCAGCGGGTGCAGGCACACCATCGTGGCCACCGGGTCACGCTCCGGGGGCAGCGCCAGCTCGCCCACGAGGGTCAGACCGTCCGCGGTCTCCAGCGTGATCGGCTCGCGACGGGCGGGCAGGATGGAGTTGCCACGGATCTTCGCCATGGCCCCATTGTGACCCGGTTCGGTCGGCTGCCCGCATCGGGGCACCCGCCCCGCGGAGGGTCGCGTTCTCCTCGTGCGGTGCCATCTCGTCGCCTTGCGGTCCCGGGGGCGCAGAGACCTACCGTAGGGGCGGGCCAGGTGTCGGTTTCCCAGGTGAACCTGGGAAACCGGCGCACCCCCGAGATCGACCCGCCCCTACGCCCGACACCACACCCGGTCAGCTCACCGCGAGGTCGCCCTCCGGGGTGCGGTAGACCAGTCCGTCGGCGACGGTGAACGCGAGCGCCCGGTCGAAGCGCCCGTGGTCCCAGAACGCGGCCCCCACGACCTCCGCGAGCCGCTCGGGGGGCAACGGGCCGACTGCACGGAGCGCGCGGACGATCTGACCCATCTCGTGCGTGACCTGTCGGTCGTTGGGACCTTCGGTGGAGGCCTTCGGCGGGGGCATGGGCATGGTCGTCGCTCCTCTCACGCAGGCTGCGGGGTACGTCGGTCGCCGCCGCCCTCGGCCCCCTCGTCCTCGGCGGTCAGAGGCTGGGCGATCGACTCCAACGACTGCCCCTCCGCCTTGACACCGAGGAAGATCTCGACGATGCCGCCGAGGATCATCAACGTCGCACCGATGTAGTACCCGATGGCGATCCCGGTGATGTCGCCACTGCTGGAAGCATTGTCGATCAGGTTGCCGAACAGCAAGGGGCCGCTGATCCCGCCGACCGCCGTGCCGATCGCGTAGAAGAAGGCGATGCACAGCGCCCGGGTCTCCATCGGGAAGATCTCGCTCGCCGTCAGGTACGCCGCGCTCGCCCCCGCGGAGGCGAAGAAGAAGATGATCGCGCCCATCAACGTGAGGGTGACCGCGGAGACCCCGCCGAGGAAGAAGCCCGTCCCGCCCAGCAGCACGCCGGAGAGGATGTAGGTCCCGGCGATCATCTTGACCCGCCCGACGGAGTCGAAGAGCCGGCTCAGGAGCAGGGCGCCGGCGAAGTTGCTGGCCGCGAAGATGGCGAGGTACCACCCGGTCTGCTTGACGTCGAGGAAGGTCGTCAAGGTGTCGCCGTAGGTGAAGAAGAAGGCGTTGTACAAGAACGCCTGCCCGACGAAGAGCGAGAAGCACAGCACCGTCCGCTTGGGGTACATCGTGAACACGGTCCGGGCGATGAGCGGGATGGAGATCGACTTGCGCTGGCGGATCGTGATCGTCTCGTCCACGTCGTGCAGCGTCTTGCCGCTCTCCTCCGAGATCGTCCGCTCGATGTCGCGCACGATCCGCTCCGCCTCGTCCTCCTGGCCGTGGATGAACAGCCACCGGGGGCTCTCCGGCACGTGCCGGCGCACCAGCAGGATGCCCACCGCCAGCACCGAGCCGAGCCCGAACGCGAGGCGCCAGCCCCAGGCCGGGTCGACGACCTGCGGGTCCAGCAGCGGGATCGTGAGCAGGGAGCCGACCGCGGCGCCCACCCAGAACGAGCCGTTGATGGCGACGTCGACGCGGCCGCGGTGCTGGGCCGGGATCAGCTCGTCGATCGCGGAGTTGATCGCGGCGTACTCACCGCCGATGCCCGCACCGGTGAGGAACCGGGCGGCGAAGTACCACAAGGGGGTGAGGGCGAAGGCCGTGAGCACGGTGGCCAGGATGTAGACCGCCAGCGTGATCAGGAACAGCTTCTTGCGGCCCAGGCGGTCGGTGAGCTGGCCGAAGAACAGGGCTCCGATACAGGCACCGGCGACGTACACCGCGCCCGCGAGGCCGATGTCGGAGCTGCTCAGCCCGAGCCCCGTGCCCTCCGGTTTGAGAGCCTCCGACATCGACCCGACGATGGTCACCTCGATCCCGTCCAGGATCCAGACCGTGCCCAGTCCGACGACGATCATCCAGTGCCAGCGCGCCCAGGGCAGTCGGTCGATCCGTGCCGGGATGTCTGTGGTGATGCGTCCGGTCTCTACGGACATCGATAGACCTCCTGCTCCGGAGGGCCACCCGATCTGCCGAGTGCTGTGGGGGTAGCCGTCGTCCGGAGACTTTCGCAACCCCACCTATGCCCTGCTGTGACGCAGGTCATTCCCCCATCCTCAGGAAATTTTCAGGCGGTCAGCGCAGCGTGTAGTCCCGGAAGCCGCGCTTGGTCTTGCGGCCCAGGTAGCCCGCGGTGACCAGGTGCTCCAGAAGCGGTGCTGGCGCGAAGCCCGGCTCGCGGAACTCCAGGTACAGCTCGCGCTGGATCGCCAGCGAGACGTCGTTGCCGACGACGTCCAGCAGCTCGAACGGGCCCATCGGCAGGGCGCAGCCGTACTTCATCGCCGTGTCGATGTCGTCGGCGGTGGCGTAGTGCGCCTGGAGCATCTTGATCGCGTCGTTGAGGTAGGGGAAGAGCAGGGCGTTCACGATGAACCCGGCCCGGTCCCCGCAGGAGACGGCGACCTTGCCGACCGCCGCGCACAGCGCCCGTGTGGTCTCGACGACCTCGTCACCGGTGGCCACCGTCGAGACCACCTCGACCAGCCGCATCACCGGCGCGGGGTTGAAGAAGTGCATGCCCACGACGTCCTGCGGGCGTGAGGTCACCGCGGCGAGCGCGATGATCGGCAGGCTCGAGGTGGTCGTGGCCAGGATGGCGCCGGGCTTGCAGATCTCGTCGAGGTTCTCGAACAGGGCGGTCTTGACCTTCACGTCCTCGGTCACGGCCTCCACCACGAGGTCGACGCTTGCCAGGTCGTCGAGCCGGGTGCTGCCGCTGAACCTGCCGAGCACCCCGTCCTTGTCCTCCTCGGCGAGCTTGCCGCGCTGGATCGCCTTGTCGAGGGAGCGCTCGATGGTGCTGCGGACGGCCTCGACCTTGCTGTCGCTGCGTCCGACGTACCGCACGGCGTAGCCGGCCGTGGCGAAGACCTGGACGATGCCGGAGGCCATGGTCCCGGTGCCGACCACTCCGACCGTCCGGATGTCGTGCCGCAGCCGCGGGAGGTCGTCGACCGACGGGGTCAGGTGGTCGGCCACGACGACGGGACTGTCGGCAGCCTCGTAGGTGTAGAAGCCCTTGCCGGTCTTCCGGCCGAGCTGTCCGGCGATCACCATCTGCTTGAGGATGGGGCTCGGCGCGTGGAGCCGGTCCCTGCCCTGCTTGTACATCGTGTCCAGGATCTCGTACGCGGTGTCCAGGCCGATCAGGTCGAGCAGCGCCAGGGGGCCCATCGGGTAGCCGCAGCCGAGACGCATCGCGGCGTCGATGTCCTCCCGGGTGGCGTACCTGGCCTCGTACATCGACACGGCATGGTTGAGGTAGCCGAAGAGCAGGGTGTTGGCGATGAAGCCGGCCTTGTCGCCGCAGACCACGGGGGTCTTCTGCAGGGACTCGACCACGCGAGCCACGTCGTCGAGCACGTCGGGCTCGGTCACCACGGTGCGGACCACCTCGACGAGCTTCTGCACCGGGGCGGGGTTGAAGAAGTGGATGCCGACGACCCGCCCGGGGTGGGCGGTGGCCGTGGAGATCTCCGTGACCGACAACGAGGAGGTGTTCGTCGCGATGATCGCCTCGGTCCCCACGACGTCGTCGATCTTGCGGATCACGCTCTGCTTGATCGGCAGCTGCTCGACCACGGCCTCGACGACCAGGCCGCAGTCCTTGACCGCGGCCACCTCGGTGCTGAACGTGATCCGCTCGATGAGCGCCTGCCGGTCCTGCTCGCTGAGCTTCCCCCGTGCCACCGCCCGTGCGGTGGAGTGCTCGACGTACTGGCGGCCCCGCTCGAGGGTCGCCTCGTTCAGCTCGACGCCCACCACGGGGTAGCCGTTGCGGGCGAAGATCTCGGCGATGCCGGCGCCCATCGTGCCGAGTCCGATCACGCCGATGCTGGAGAATTCACGAGGCATGGCTGGCATCCTGCCACGCGCCCGGTGCCCGCGCGGTGTGACAAACACCCATCGGTGGCTTCGGCGCAGGGGGTTGACGGACCACGGTAGATTGCTCGCCCGTGAGACTCGTCGTGGCCCGCTGTCAGATCGACTACGCCGGTCGGCTGACCGC
Source organism: uncultured Actinomycetota bacterium (assembly GCA_963784485.1). Taxonomy (GTDB): domain Bacteria; phylum Actinomycetota; class Actinomycetes; order Propionibacteriales; family Nocardioidaceae; genus Marmoricola_A. The sequence goes on from CAWARH010000006.1 coordinate 366,415, forward strand.
ACACCTGCCCATGGCCACCCGGTTGATCATGGTGAAGAACGACGGGTCGGTGCTGGTGCACTCCGACGGTGGTTCGTACAAGCCGCTGAACTGGATGTCGCCCCCTGCCCTGCTCCGGGAGGGCCTGGCCGAGGACGGGCGCGTGGAGTGGACCGTGAGCAGCCCCAAGAGCGACGACACGCTGCGGATCGTGCTGGAGGAGATCCTCAGCGACAGCGTGCACGACCTCGGGGTCGACCCCGGCCTGCGGAAGGACGGGGTGGAGAAGCACCTCCAGGAGCTCCTCGCCGAGCACCCCGCGACCCTGGCAGCCGGGCTCTCCCTGGTCCGCCGGGAGTACCCCACGGCGATCGGGCCGGTCGACCTGATGTGCCGCGACGCGCTCGGCGCCTCCGTGGCCGTCGAGATCAAGCGCCGCGGTGACATCGACGGGGTCGAACAGCTCACCAGGTACCTCGAGCTGCTCAACCGCGACCCGACGCTGCGGCCGGTGCGGGGCATCTTCGCGGCCCAGGAGATCCGGCCCCAAGCCCGGGTCCTGGCCCTCGACCGGGGGATCGCCTGTGCGGTGGTCGACTACGACGCGCTGCGCGGCATGGACGACCCGGCCACGCGCCTGTTCTGAGGCCGGACCGCGGCCGGACGCGCACGGATCCGCGGCTCGGGACCCGGACGTCGAGCCGTCCAGGAACCGTAAGGCCGTCAGGCTGCGCTCCTCTGCCTGGAGCCCTCGCCCTTCACCTTGACCAGCTTGCGCTTCTTGACCGTGTAGCCGGAGGGCAGGGTGCCCTCCTTGAGCATGCGGAGCGGGCAGCGCGAGCACTTCGGCTTGGCCGCGCAGCACTTCTTCTTCGGCAGCTGGGAGTTGGACGCCACCGTGGCAGCCTACCCAGGAGGTGAGGCTTGCCTCACGAGCGAGGCGACGTCGTCTGCGCACCCCCAGGAGAGGGTCACCCCGGCTCCCCCGTGGCCGTAGCAGTGCACCACCCGGCTGCCGCCCGGCAGGTCGACGGCCTCCAGCCGCACCCTCGGCCGAGCCGGACGCAGCCCCACCCGGTGGCCGAGCACCCGCGCCCGCGCCAGCTCGGGCACCAGCTTCCGAGCCCGTTCGAGGATCGCGTGGGCGCTCGCCTGGTCGGGAGTGTGGCTCCACGAGCCCTCCTCGTCGGTGCCGCCGCAGACGATGTCGTGGCGCCGCGGGATCACGTACGTCAGGCCCGCCTCGTCGAGACACCACCGGTCCAACCCCACCTGCGAGACCAGCACGACCTGACCGCGGGCGGGGACCACGCTGCTGTCGCCGCCGAGCAGCCGGCTCCCGAGACCACTCGCGTTCACCACGACCTCCGCGTGGTCGGGGAGCGCCGGCAGAGCCATCCGGGTGACCGTGCCACCGAGCGCGGCCACCCGTCCGCGCAGCCAGGCCAGGTACACCGGCATCTCCGCGACCGGCACCTCCAGCTCCCAGCCGGCCGCGTACCCCGGCGGCACCTCGGTGACCGGCTTCACCGAGGGCACCGCCGAGGCCCACCACGGCGAGCGCTGGGTCGTGTGCAGCAGCTCGGTGCCGGCGCGCATCACCACCCCGGTACGCTCGCCGCCCGGGTCGCCGGCAGCCAGCCGCGCCAGCTCTGCGTACGTCGTGGACGCCCAGGCGGTGACGCGCTCGAAGGGATAGGCGCGGTAGGGGTACCAGAGCGCGCCGGCCACCGCAGAGGTGGTCTCCAGCGGCAGGTCCCGGGCGAGCACGCCGACCGTGTGCCCCTGCTCCAGGAGCCGCACCGCACACGACAGGCCGACCACGCCGGCCCCCACCACGATCACTCGGGACATGGCAGGAGTCTGCCAGTCACCGGGCGGTTGCTGCGCTCAGACGACGAGACCGTTCGCGGCGCGGATCGTCGCGACGATGCCGGCCATGATCTCGGTCAGCCCGAAGTCCTTGGGAGTGAAGACCGCAGCCACACCCAGCTCGACGAGCCGTGCGGCGTCCGAGGTCGGGATGATGCCGCCCACGACCACCGGCACGTCGGCCATGCCTTCGACCCGCAACCCCTCCAACACAGCCGGCACCAGCTCCATGTGCGATCCGGACAGGATCGACAGGCCCACGCAGTGCACGTCCTCGGCGACCGCGGCTGCGACGATCTGCGCGGGGGTCAGCCGGATGCCCTGGTAGACCACCTCGAAGCCGGCGTCGCGGGCGCGCACCGCGACCTGCTCCGCACCGTTGGAGTGACCGTCGAGGCCGGGCTTGCCGACCAGCAGCCGCAGCCGCCCACCCAGCTCCTCCCCGGTCCGACGGACCGCCTCGCGGACCCGGGCCAGCTCCTCCCCTGCCTCGGCCACGCCGACCGCCCCGGACACCCCGGTCGGGGCGCGATACTCGCCGAAGACCTCACGCAGCGTGCCGGCCCACTCCCCCGTGGTCGCCCCCGCCCGGGCGGCCACCAGCGTGGCCTCCATGAGGTTCGCCCCGTCGGCAGCGTCTCGGGCCAGGCGCTCGAGCGCCGAGTCGACCGCGGCCTGGTCGCGGCCGGCGCGCCACCGGAGGAGCTCCTCGACGGCGGCCTGCTCGGCCAGCGGGTCTGCTACCTGGATGGCGCCCTCCAGGTCGGCGGTCAGGGGCGACTCCTCGGTCGTCTCGTAGCGGTTGACGCCCACCACCACCTCCGTGCCCTGCTCGATCCGGGCCCGCCGTGCCGCATGGCTGGAGACCAGGGCCCGCTTCATGTAGCCGGACTCGACCGCGGCCACCGCTCCGCCCATCGCCTGCACGCGGTCGATCTCCTCCTGCGCCCCGGCGACCAGCTCGGCGACCTTGGCCGCGATGACGTGGGAGCCGTCGAAGATGTCGTCGTACTCCAGCAGGTCGGACTCGAGGGCGAGCACCTGCTGCAGCCGCAGCGACCACTGCTGGTCCCAGGGGCGCGGCAGGCCCAGCGCCTCGTTCCAGGCCGGCAGCTGCACCGCCCGGGCGCGCGCGCCCTTCGAGAGCGTCACGCCCAGCATCTCCAGCACGATCCGCTGCACGTTGTTCTCGGGCTGCGCCTCGGTGAGTCCGAGGGAGTTCACCTGGACGCCGTACCGGAACCGGCGCATCTTCTCGTCCTCGACGGCGTACCGCTCGCGCGTGATCCTCTCCCAGAGCTGGACGAACGCCCGCATCTTGCAGGTCTCCTCGACGAAGCGGACGCCGGCGTTGACGAAGAAGGAGATCCTGCCGACGACCCTGGCGAAGTCCTCCGGCGCGACCTGGCCGGAGTCGCGCACCGCATCGAGGACCGCGATCGCGGTGCACAGCGCGTAGGCGAGCTCCTGGACCGGCGTGGCACCGGCTTCCTGCAGGTGATAGCTGCAGATGTTGATCGGGTTCCACTTCGGGATGTGGGCCACCGTGTAGGCGATCGTGTCGGTGGTCAGGCGGAGCGACTGCTCGGGTGGGAACACGTAGGTCCCACGGGAGAGGTACTCCTTGATGATGTCGTTCTGGGTGGTGCCCGCCAGGGGTCCGTGCACGACGCTCGGGGTCGAGCCCGGGGTTCTGCTCCTCCGCGACCACCTGGTACAACGCGAGCAACCACATCGCGGTGGCGTTGATCGTCATGGAGGTGTTCATGGTGGTCAGCGGGATGTCGGCGAAGAGCCGCCGCATCTCCCCCAGATGGGCGATGGGAACGCCCACCTTGCCCACCTCACCCCGGGCGAGCACCGAGTCGGGGTCGTAGCCGGTCTGCGTGGGCAGGTCGAAGGCCACCGACAGCCCGGTCTGCCCCTTGGCCAGGTTGCGCCGGTACAGCGCGTTGGACCCGGTTGCTGAGCTGTGCCCGGCGTAGGTCCGCATCACCCACGGCTTGTCCCGCACGGGCGGGCGGGCCCGGCCTGCCTGGTCGTCGGGGGTCGCGGCGGTCTCCGTCATGGGCTGAGCGTAGGACGGGAGGCCGGCCCGAGGTAACGCTCTGTGAACTGTCCCACTGTGAGCAGTCCGACACCTGCCCGGCCGGGCACCGCACCGAGGGGTCAGCCGCGTCGCTGAGGGTGCCCTTCACCGAGCCCATCACGTCGCCCGCCTTCTCCCGTGCGCCGCCGAGGACGAGGCTGAGCCCGATGCTGAACATCCACACGTCCTTGCTCACGCCCAGCCCGTCCTGGGTCGGCCAGATGCTGTTCGGCTTCCGCAGCGCCGGGGTCCGGTAGTACAGCGCGAGCAGTCCGCCGGAGAACGCGGTCAGCGCCGTGCCCGCGCGCACCGAGGACACGTTCGGCGCCAGCAGCGCCGTGCCCAGGGCCATCTCCGCTGCGGAGAGGCCGCGGAGCAGGAGCGGCGGGTCGACGCCTTGAGCGCGGGAAACGCCCCCGACGCCATGCCGTGCACGCCCTCGGCCTGCTCCCGGCTGCCGCCCCACTTCTCGTAGCCCGAGTGCAGGATGAACGCGCCGGTGGCGAGCCGCAGCGGGACGTTGCGCAGGTACATGGGGGCCTCCAGGTTCGTGGGTGACACCCCGTCACCGGATGACAGGGGCACGAGCCGATCCTCCCCTACCCCGGGCGGTAGCGGATTAGTCCCCGGGCCCGCCGGGGGCCGTCGGGTCGCGCTTCAGCGGACCGGCTGCGGGCGCTCGAGGAGGAAGTGCCGGCGCCAGCCACTGAACGCGAAGACCCGGCGCAGCGACGGGGCTGCACCCCCGTAGCACCACCTTGCAGCCGCCGCGTTCGAGCCGCACCGCGGCCGCGGTCAGCAGCTTGAACACCGTGACGTCGATCGACTCGACCTGGTCAGGTCGACGACGACGTTCTCGTCCGCGTGACGTCCGATGTGCGCGTACAGCGCCACCCTGAGCTCGGCCGAGCAACCGGCCGTCCAGCTGTCCTGCAAGCTCGATGGCTGCATCCGTGGGCGATGACCTCCACGTCCCCGTCCTGCTTCCTGCTCCCCCGAGCCTGCCACCGCCGGACCTGTCCGACGTGCGGGCGCTTTACCCGTCACCCACTATGACGCAGCGGGTGAGGGAAGGGTTGCCCTACACCGCGGGAGTGTCGAAACTCGGACAACTGGTTCAGTCCACCCTTGATCGGGCTTGCTTCGGGCCCTGCTCATCGGGCAGGAGGGAACCCGCAGGGACTCACAGAGCCAGGTCGGGCAGGGTGACCCGCTCGATGTCCACGCCCAGGCTGGAGAGCCGCTCGACGAAGCCGGGGTAGCCCCGGTCGATGTGGAAGGAGTCGGTCACCGTGGTGGTCCCGGTGGAGGCCAGGCCGGCCAGGACCAGCGCCGCGCCGGCGCGGATGTCGTGCGCCAGGACCTCGGCGCCGGAGAGCATCGGCTTGCCCCGGACCACGGCGTGGTGGCCGTCGGTCCGCACGTCCGCCCCCAGCCGGGCGAGCTCCTGGGCGAACATGAACCGCGCCTCGAAGACGTTCTCGGTGATCATCGCGGTCCCCTCGCTCACCGCGGCCAGGGCCATCGCGAAGGGCTGCAGGTCCGTGGGGAACCCGGGGTAGGGCAACGTCACCACGTCGAAGGCGTCCAGGCGCCGCTCGACCGCCACGGTGAACCCGTCGTCGTCGACCGCGATGTCCGCCCCGGCTGCCGCCAGCTTGTCCAGGACGATCTCCAGGTGCTGGGGCCGCCCGCCGCGGACGCTCAGCCGGCCGCCGGCGATCCCGACCGCGAAGGCCCAGGTGCCGGTGACGATCCGGTCGGAGACGGTGGCGTGCTCCACCGGGTGGAGTCGCTCGACCCCGTGCACCACCAGCGTGCTGGAGCCGATCCCCTCGACCGAGGCCCCCATCCCCACCAGCATCTGGCACAGGTCCACGATCTCCGGCTCGCGGGCCACGTTGTCGATGACGGTCGTGCCCTGGGCGCGCGTCGCGGCCATGAGCAGGTTCTCGGTGGCCCCGACGCTGGGGAAGTCCAGCCACAGCGTCGCCCCCCGCAACCGGTCGGGGACCCGGGCGACGACGTACCCGTGCTCGATCTCCACCTCGGCCCCGAGGTCCTTGAGCCCGCGCAGGTGCATGTCCAGCCCCCGCGACCCGATGTTGTCCCCCCCGGGGAGCGACACCCGGGCCTCGCCGCAGCGCGCGACCAGCGGGCCCAGGACGCTGATGCTGGCCCGCAGCCGCCGCACCAGGTGGTACGGCGCGTGGTGGCCGAGCTCGTCGGGAACGTCGATGACGGCCCGCTCCTCGGCGTGGTCGATCTCCACCGCGCAGCCCAGCTCCACCAGCAGCCTGCCCATCACGTCCACGTCGAGGATGTCGGGGAGGTTGGTGATGGTGGTACGACCGGGCGCGAGCAGACTCGCCGCCATCAGCTTGAGGGCGCTGTTCTTGGCTCCCCCCACCCGGACGCTGCCGTGCAGTGGTTGACGGTCCTCGCCGTGCGAGGTGACCCGGAAGGCCTCCATCAGGCGTCGAGCCGTCCCGGCCGGCCGCACCAGCCAGCCCCGGCCACGACATGTCGCCGGGGCGCCTGTGGTGCCGGAAGTCCGCGCTGCCGGTCGCTCGGTGTCGCCTGCACCCTCCGGACGATACCGGTCCGCACCGGGGAGTCGGGGGGATCCCCGCTCGCGGCGCCCGAGCGCCCCCTAGGCTGGGCGCATGGTCCACCTCACCCGCATCTACACCCGCACGGGTGACCACGGCACCACCCGGCTCGGCGACAACCAGGAGACGACGAAGAACGACCCTCGGCTGCACGCGTACGCCGATGTCGACGAGCTCAACAGCCAGCTCGGCTGGGCGTTGAGCGTCGGCGAGCTCGACGACGACGTCACCGACCTGCTCGTCACCATCCAGAACGAGCTGTTCGACGTCGGCGCCGACTTCTGCACCCCCGTCGTGCCGGACCCCGAGTGGCCGCCGCTACGGGTGGAGGCCGACTACGTGACCCGGCTCGAGGACGCCTGCGACCGCTACAACGAGGGGCTGCAGCCCCTGCGCTCGTTCATCCTTCCCGGCGGCACCCCCGCCGCTGCGGCGCTGCACGTCTGCCGCACCGTGGCCCGTCGAGCCGAGCGGTCTGCCTGGGCGGCGTACTCCCAGCACGAGGACACCATGAACGAGGAGGCGGTGAAGTACCTCAACCGGCTCAGCGACCTGCTCTTCATCCTGGCCAGGCACGCCAACCGCGACCGCGGCGACGTGCTCTGGAAGCCGGGCGGGGACCGCTAGACCTCCCACGGCCCCGTCCCGGCGGCGCCGCCTCCAGCCAGGCGAGGAAGCCGGTGAGGGCCCCTGGGGCCATCGCCATCTCGAACTCGCCGTGCTCGTCACGGCAGGTGATGATGACGTGGCCGGCGTACAGGGAGTGGGACTCGGCTCCGTAGGGGTCGCGCTTGCCCTCGTAGACCAGCTCGCACCGGCGCAGCACCACCCGCGGCCGCGGAGCGACGGAGAAGATCCGGAAGAACTCCAGCAGGTCGCCGGAGTAGCGGCCCACACCGAGAACCCAGCCGCGTCCGGCCCTGTCGGACCGGACGCGGTGGCTGAGCTCGAAGGTGCCCCCGTCGCGAGCGATCCAGCGACGGCGGAGCACCAGACAGACTCCGTAGAGCAGCACGAGGAGCAGGACGCCACCGATGCTGTCGGCGACCCACTGCCACAGCGGCATGCACTTGCTCCCCTCGAGCGCCGGACCCCCGGAGAACCTTACCCGGTCAGGAGACGTGCTCCGCTGCCCGGATCCGGGCCTCGGCCCAGGCGCGGGCCGCCTCCTCGGCGGGCTCGCTGACCAGCTCCCCGGCGGTGCGAGCGCGCTCGAGGTCCGCCCGGGCCTTCTCCAGGTCGATGTCGTGCGACATCTCCGCGTGCTCGGCCAGGACCGAGATCCGGTTGGCCGCCACCGAGAGGAACCCCGCGTCCACCGCGGCGATCCAGGTCTCCCCGTCCACGGTCGTCACGTCGACGATGCCGTCGACCATGAGCGACAACATGGGGGCGTGGTCCGGCAGCACGCCGACATCACCCTCGGTGGTGCGGGCGATGACCATGGTGGCCTCGCCCGACCACACGAGTCGGTCCGCGGCGACGAGCTCGACCTGCATGGACTTCTCAGCCATCAGAGGTTCTTCTGGATGTCGGCCCACTTGCGCTCGACGTCGTCAAGGCCACCACACATGAAGAAGGCCTGCTCGGCGACGTGGTCGTACTCCCCGTCGGAGATCTTGTTGAACGCCTCGATGGTGTCCTCCACGGTGACCGTCGACCCCTCGATGCCGGTGAACTGCTTGGCCACGTAGGTGTTCTGCGACAGGAACCGCTGGATGCGTCGTGCGCGGTGGACGATGATCTTGTCCTCCTCCGACAGCTCGTCGACACCGAGGATCGCGATGATGTCCTGCAGCTCCTTGTTGCGCTGCAGGATCTGCTTGACCCGGATCGCCGCCTTGTAGTGCTCCTCGCCGATGTACTGCGGGTCCAGGATCCGCGAGGTCGAGGTCAGCGGGTCGACGGCCGGGTAGATGCCCAGCGACGCGATCTCGCGGGAGAGCTCGGTCGTCGCGTCGAGGTGGGCGAACGTGGTCGCCGGAGCCGGGTCGGTGTAGTCGTCGGCGGGCACGTAGATCGCCTGCATCGAGGTGATCGAGTGACCGCGCGTCGAGGTGATCCGCTCCTGGAGCGTGCCCATCTCGTCGGCCAGGTTGGGCTGGTAGCCCACCGCGGACGGCATCCGGCCGAGCAGGGTGGAGACCTCGGAGCCGGCCTGGGTGAACCGGAAGATGTTGTCGATGAACAGCAGCACGTCCTGGCCCTGCACGTCGCGGAAGTACTCCGCCATCGTCAGCGCGGACAGCGCCACGCGCAACCGGGTGCCCGGCGGCTCGTCCATCTGGCCGAAGACGAGGGCGGTCTGCCCGATGACGCCGGCCTCCTCCATCTCCACGATCAGGTCGTTGCCCTCACGGGTGCGCTCGCCGACGCCGGCGAACACCGACACGCCACCGTGGTCCTTGGCCACACGGGCGATCATCTCCTGGATCAGCACCGTCTTGCCCACGCCGGCACCACCGAACAGGCCGATCTTGCCGCCCTGGACGTAGGGGGTGAGCAGGTCGATGACCTTGATGCCGGTCTGGAACATCTGGGTCTTCGACTCGAGCTGGTCGAACGCGGGCGCCTTGCGGTGGATGCCCCAGCGCTCGGTGACCTCGAGGGTCTCGCCCTCCTTGAGGTCCAGGCAGTCGCCGGTGGCGTTGAAGACGTGACCCAGGGTCGCGTCACCGACCGGGACGCTGATCGGGCCGCCGGTGTCGGTGACCTGCGAGCCGCGGACCAGGCCGTCGGTGGGCTTCATCGAGATCGCACGCACCATGCCGTCGCCGATGTGCAGCGCGACCTCGAGCGTGATCGTGTGCGTCTCCTCTTCGAGGGTGATGTCCACCTTGAGGGCGTTGTAGATGTCGGGCATCGAGTCACTGGGGAACTCGACGTCGACCACCGGCCCGATCACGCGGGCGACCCGCCCGACGCTGCCCGTCGCGGACTCGGTGCTTTCGTTGATGGTGGCAGTCATCTCTCTCACTCACTCCCGGCTTGTGCGTCGGCAAGGGCGTTGACGCCACCGACGATCTCGCTGATTTCCTGGGTAATGCCGGCCTGGCGGGCCTGGTTGGCGATCCGTGTGTACTTCTTGATGAGCTCGGTGGCGTTGTCGGTCGCCGACTTCATCGCCCGCTGACGGGCGGCGAGCTCGGAGGCCGCAGCCTGCAGCAGCGCGAAGTAGATCCGCGACTGGACGTACTTCGGGAGCAGCCCGTCGAGGACCTCGGCGGCGCTGGGCTCGAACTCGTAGAGCGGGAGCACGTCGGCGCGGGCCGGCTTGGACTCACCCTCGACGATCTCCAGCGGCAGCATGCCGGACCGCGGTCGGCTCCTGGACCAGCATCGACCGGAACCGCGTGTACACCACGTGCACCTCGTGCACGTCCTCGGCGTACTCCTCCGAGGGGGTCTCCTCCCCGTTCGAGGTGAAGGCGGCGATCAGTGCCTCGCCGATCTCCCGCGCCACGTCGTACGTCGGCTGGTCGGAGTGCCCGGCCCACGCCTGCACCACGGGACGGCGGCGGAAGTTGAAGTACGCCACGCCCTTGCGGCCGGAGATGTAGACGTCGATCTCCTTGCCCTCGCCCTTGAGCTTCTCGATGAGCCGCTCGGCCTCCTTGATCGCGCTGGAGGAGTAGGCACCGGCGAGCCCGCGGTCGCTGGTGACGATGAGGACCGCAGCCCGCTTCGGCGCGGGGTGCTCGGTGGTCAGCGGGTGGTCGACGTTGGAGTACGTCGCGACCGCCGACACCGCGCGGGTCAGCTCGCGGGCGTACGGCGCGGCCGCCTGGGCCCGTTGCTGCGCCTTGATGATGCGGGACGCAGCAATGAGCTCCATGGCCCGGGTGATCTTCTTGGTCGACTCGACCGACTTGATCCGGGCTCGGTACTCACGCAGCGATACGGCCATCGTCAGCCCCGCTTCTGCCGGACGATCTGCTCCTGCTCCACGTCCTCGTCCGCCAGCGCCTCGTGCTCCTCGCGACCGGCCTTGATCGAGCCACCGTCGGAGGTCTCGAACTGGTCGGTGAAGGAGTCGAACGCGTCGGAGAGAGCCGAGGCAGTGTCGTCGGTGAACTGGTTGCTCTCCCGGATCGCCTCGAGGATGCCGGCGTGCGAGCGGTGCAGGTAGTCGAGGAACTCCCGCTCGAAGCGGAGCACGTCGTCGGTGGGCACGCGGTCGAGCTTGCCGCTCGTCCCTGCCCACAGCGACACCGTCATCTCCTCCACCGGGTACGGCGAGTAGGCCGGCTGACGCAGCAGCGCCATCAGCTTCTGACCACGGTCGAGCTGCTGGCGCGAGGCCGCGTCGAGGTCGGAGGCGAACATCGCGAACGCCTCCATGGCGCGGAACTGCGCCAGGTCGACCTTGAGCGAGCCGGTGACCGCCTTCATGGCCTTGGTCATCGCCGCGCCGCCGACCCGCGACACCGAGATGCCGACGTCGATCGCGGGCCGCTGGTTGGCGTTGAACAGGTCGGACTGGAGGAAGATCTGCCCGTCGGTGATCGAGATGACGTTGGTCGGGATGTAGGCCGACACGTCGTTGGCCTTGGTCTCGATGATCGGGAGACCGGTCATCGAGCCTGCCCCCATGTCGTCGGAGAGCTTCGCGCAGCGCTCCAGCAGCCGGCTGTGGGTGTAGAAGACGTCGCCGGGGTAGGCCTCACGACCTGGCGGGCGGCGCAGCAGCAGCGACACCGAGCGGTAGGCCTCGGCCTGCTTGGTGAGGTCGTCGAAGATGATCAGGACGTGCTTGCCGGCGTACATCCAGTGCTGGCCGATGGCCGAGCCGGTGTAGGGGGCGAGGTACTTGAAGCCCGCACTGTCCGAGGCCGGGGCCGCGACGATGGTGGTGTACTCCAGGGCGCCGGCCTTCTCCAGGGCACCGCGCACCGCGGCGATGGTGGAGCCCTTCTGGCCGATGGCGACGTAGACGCACCGCACCTGCTTGGTCGGGTCACCGGAGTCCCAGTACTGCTTCTGGTTGATGACGGTGTCGATCGCGATCGTCGTCTTGCCGGTCTGCCGGTCGCCGATGATCAGCTGACGCTGACCACGACCGATCGGGGTCAGCGCGTCGATCGCCTTGATGCCGGTGGCGAGCGGTTCGTGGACCGACTTGCGGACCATGACGCCGGGGGCCTGGATCTCCAGGGCGCGGCGGCCCTCGCTCTCGATCTCGCCGAGACCGTCGATCGGGTTGCCGAGCGGGTCGACCACGCGGCCGAGGTAGTTGTCGCCGACCGGGACCGAGAGGATCTCGCCGGTGCGGCGCACCTTCTGACCCTCCTCGATCTTGTCGAAGTCACCAAGGATGACGACGCCGATCTCGCGGGTGTCGAGGTTGAGCGCGAGGCCGAGAGTGCCGTCCTCGAACTCCAGCAGCTCGTTGGCCATCGCCGACGGCAGGCCGGACACACGCGCGATGCCGTCGCCGGCCTCGGCAACGATGCCGACCTCTTCACGGCTGGCGGTCTCGGGCTGGTAGTCGGCCACGAAGCGCTGCAGCGCGTCCCGGATCTCGTCCGGACGGATCGAAAGCTCCGTCATCTTCTGTTCCTGCTCTCTTCGTCTGACTGGGAATCTGACTTGTCGGTCGGTGCGCCGGTCAGGCGCGGTCTCACAGGGTGGATCGACGGGTGCTAGCCGGCGAGCCGGCGTCCGGCCTCGTCGAGCCTGGTGGCGATGGTGCCGTCGATGACATCGTCGCCGATCTCGACCCGGACTCCACCCAGCACCTCGCGGTCGACCACGACGTTGAGGTGCACCGGGCGGTCGTACTGCGCCGCGAGCGCTGCGGCGAGCCGCTGCTCCTCGGTCTCGCCGAGGGACGAGGCGACCCGGACCAGGGCAACCAGTCGCCGGCGCTGCTTCGCCGCAGTGCGCTGGTACTCCTCCACGGCCACGGCGACGGTGCGGTGGGACCCACTGGTCGCCTGCGCTGCAAGGCGCATCGCACCGGTGCTGACCTTGCCCTCGAGAAGCTGGCCGAGGAGCTCGCGCTTGTCCTGCGAGGAACGGGCCGGGTCGGAGAGGGCGTCCCGCAGCTGGGGGTTCTCGGCGACCAGGCGCCCGAACATGAACAGCTCGTCCTCCAACGCGTCGCCCTCGCCGTTGCGGTCCGCTGCGCGGACCACGGCGACGACGCCGAGGTGCTCGAGGGTGTCGCCGAAGTCCCGGGTGGCCGCCCAGCGCCGGCCGGCCGCCGCAGCGACCAGGTCGAGCGCCGCCGGGTCGAGCGCGGAGCCGAAGATCTGGCGCACCAGGTCGCCCTTGGCCTCGGGCCGGAGGGAGACGTCGGTGAGCACACGGCGGAGGCTGGGCTGGGTGGCCAGGACCTCGGCCACCCCGAACAGGTCGTCGGCCAGGCGGTACCCGTCCGCACCGCCGTCCACGGCCTCGCCCAGACGGCCGGCCAGCAGCTCTGCCGCGTCAGCGGACGCACCACGCATCAGTGGGCTCCGCTCCCGTTGGGCGAGGTCTCCAGCTCGGTGAGGAAGCGCTCCACGACCCGGCTCTGACGAGCCTCGTCGTCCAGCGACTCACCGACGATGCGACCCGCGAGCCCCGTGGCCAGAGCACCGACCTCGGCACGCAACGACGCGACCGCCTGCTGGCGCTCGGCCTCGATCTGCGCCTTGCCGTGGTCGACGATCCGAGTCGACTCGACCTGGGCCTGCTCGCGCATCTCCGCGACGATCGCGGCACCCTGCTCGCGCGCCTCCTCGCGGATCCGCGCTGCCTCGTGCCGCGCCTCGCTGAGCTGCTTCTCCAGCTCGGCGAGCTTGGCGTCGGCCTCGGCCTGCTTGGTCTCGGCCGCCTTGAGCCCACCCTCGATGGCGGTGGTGCGCTCCTCGAACGTCTTCTCGAAGTTCGGGACGACGTACTTCTTGATGGCGAGGAAGAGCAGGCCGAAGACCACCAGCGCGAGCACTACCTCGACAGGCTCGGGGAAGAGCGGACCGTGCTCCTCCGCCGTGGTCTGAGCCGCATCCCCAGCCAGGAGGATCAGGTTCATCGTCGGTGTCCTTCGTCAGTGCTGGTCGGGTGGAAGATCAGAGCACGAACGCGAGGGCGATACCGATGATCGCCAGCGCCTCGGCGAGCGCGAAGCCCAGGATGGCGATCGACTGCAGGCGGCTCTGTGCTTCCGGCTGCCGGGCCACGCCGTTGATGTAGGCGGCGAAGATCAGACCGATACCGACACCGGGGCCGATAGCAGCCAGGCCGTAGCCAATCATGTTGAGGTTGCCGTTCACGGCTCGTTCCTTTCGGTTGTTTCTCTGGGGATGAGGGGGGTTCTCAGTGCTCGTCCGCGAGGGCACCGGAGATGTACATGGCGTTGAGCAGGACGAACACGTAGGCCTGGAGGAACTGCACCAGCATCTCCAGGAAGGCGACGGCGATCGCGAGGATCCAGGCGAGCGGTCCGGCCACCGCACCGATCAGACCCTCGTTCTGGAGCAGGTAGAGGCCGCCGGTGGAGAACAGCACGAGCAGGATGTGCCCGGCGAACATGTTGGCGAACAGACGCAGGGCCAGCGTGACCGGCCGGACCAGGATGTTGGAGAAGAACTCCAGCGGGATCAGCAGCGGCAGGATCGCCTTGCTGACCCCGGAGGGAACCGTCTGCAGCTTGAGGTAGCCGACGAAGCCGTGCTTGCGGATGCCGACGTAGTTGTAGATCAGCCAGCTCACCCCGGCCAGGGCGTAGGCCATGCCGGCCCGGGAGAACGTCGGGAACTCGATCAGCGGGATGCTGCCGAAGAAGTTGTTCAGCAGGATGAAGAAGAAGAGGGTGAAGAGGTACGGCGTGAAGCGCAGGAAGTCGTGGCTGCCGATCAGGTCGCGGGCCAGGCTGTTGCGCACGAAGCCGTAGGCCGACTCCCCCGCGTACTGCAACCGGCCGGGGACCATGGAGCGCCTGGCTGCGGCGAGGTAGAAGAAGCCGAACACCACGACGCCGGCCAGCACCAGCTGCAGCATCGGCTTGGTCACCTCCAGCCCGCCGACGGAGAAGACCGGCGGCAGGTCGAAGATGCTGGGGCCCGGAGCGTGGAAGCTCTCGCCCCCCGCCATCACCGGAAGGGCCGCACTGGCTGCGAAGGTCACCAGGTCTCCTCTGTCAGTCCTGCTCGTACGTCTGTGGGCTGCTGCTCGTGCTCATCGGCTGCGTCTTGTTGAAGCGGGACCACGTCATGAAGATCCCCAGACCCGCGCCGACGAGGATGCCGATCGCGACCAGGAACGTGGTTCCGAGCCACCGGTCCGCAAGCCAGCCGAGGAGGCCGTACACCCCGACACCGGACACGATGTAGCCGAACGCGTGCCACGGATCGCCCTTCGGACGGTCCTCGGAAGCAGGGGGTGGACTCTGCTGACTCATTGCGTCCCGGACAATAGCAGTGATCGAAGGTCGCGCTCATCAGCGCACCTCCGGCTGGGAGCGCGGCGACCAGGGTGCGACGGGCGTGCGCAGCGCCGTGACC
Source organism: uncultured Actinomycetota bacterium (assembly GCA_963784485.1). Classification (GTDB taxonomy): domain Bacteria; phylum Actinomycetota; class Actinomycetes; order Propionibacteriales; family Nocardioidaceae; genus Marmoricola_A. The sequence goes on from CAWARH010000006.1 coordinate 381,456, forward strand.
ACCAGCACCGCGGACCATGCGAGGGTCCCGGCGATCACCGTTCCCGCCAGCCACGCGACGTCGAGGGACCGAGGTGCCGTCGCGGACCCGTCCAGGCCGACGAGCAGCAGACCGAGGACGACGACCTGGAGGACGTAGGTGGTCAGGGCGACGAGGAGCGACAGCCCCGGGGCGTACGCTGCGGCTACGCTCGTGCTGAGGGTGCCGAAGAGGAAGAAGCCCCCTACCAGGGCCGCGCCGAGGAGCGCGCCGACCACTTGCGGGCGACCAGCGACCACGGCGGCGACACCGGCCACGAGGCACGCCAGGACGACGGTGACCAGGACCGCCGCCCGGAGGCCGGGCACCCGGGCCGAAGGACGCTCGGAGACCGCCGCCAAGCCCCCGTCGGGGGCTGGTTGCCGGTCTCGTTCGGTCGTCATCGTCGGCGGCCGTTCCATCGGGGGCGGGACTAGGGGCGGTCGAGCCGCCCGCTTGTGAAAATTAGCACAAAGTGGGTTCGTCGCCGAAATCGTGCCGATGAGGGGTCTGGTCCGGGCCGGGGACCGTCATCGCGGCGGGGTCGGCTGGTAGTCCTCGCCGTGGGTCCACCCCGGCCGTTCCACGCGGGGCACCACGAAGGTGAGCAGGACGGTGATCGCGAACCAGGCGGCCAGCCCGAACAGCACCAGCCGGCTCTGGTACAGGCTGACCGCCACCCCGCCCAGAGCGATCAGCGCGGCCCAGAACCACATCACGAGCACCGCCCGGCGGTGCGAGTGCCCGTACTCCAGCAGCCGGTGGTGCAGGTGCTGCTTGTCGGGCGCGAACGGGGACTGCCCGCGCATGGTCCGTCGCACCACCGCCAGGACCAGGTCGGCGAAGGGCACCACGAGGATCGAGATCGGCAGCAGGATCGGCAGCAGCACCGGCAGGAGGCTCGCCTGGTCGGGGGTGCCGGACGCTGCGAAGTCGACGGCCGGGAACGAGCCGGTGAGGGTCAGCGCGGACCCGGCCAGCACCAGCCCGATCAGCATCGACCCGCTGTCGCCCATGAACATCTCGGCCGGGTGGAAGTTGTGGGAGATGAACCCGGCGCAGACCCCGGCCAGCGCTGCGCACAGCATCGCCGCGGTGATCGCCAGCGACTCGCCGTTGACCGCGGCCAACCGGTAGGAGAAGAGGAAGAAGCCGACCGCGCCCAGACCGATCACCCCGGCCGCCAGGCCGTCCAGCCCGTCGACGAAGTTGACCGCGTTCACGGTGGCGACGACGAGGAAGATCGTGGCCAGGGCGGCCTGCGGTCGGATCAGGGTGAGCAGCTCGTTGCCGGGGAGCCAGATGTAGTAGAACTGCACCCCGTTGACGACCAGGAAGCCCGCCGAGAGGATCTGTCCGCCGAGCTTGGTCAGTGCGTCGAGCTCGAGCAGGTCGTCCAGCACGCCGAGCGCGCACACCATGCCCCCGGCCACCAGCACCGCACCGGCGTCGTGGAAGGCCTGCTCCCCCGCCCCGGACAGGAACGGGAGGTTCCGCGCCACCAGGTAGGCAGCGACCAGGCCGCCGTACATCGCGAGTCCGCCGAAGTAGGGCACCGGCACCGCGTGCACGTCCCGGTCGCGGACCTGGGCGACCGCGCCGAGCCGCAGCGCCGTCTCGCGGGCCAGCACGGCCAACAGGTAGGTGACCGTGACCGCGACCACGAAGACGGTGAGGTACTCGCGCACGGGAGCGTCAGCCCTCGTCCACGATCTCGGCGCCGTGCGGGCCCACCACCTCGTTGATCCGCTCCAACGACAGCGCGCCCAGGCGCAGCACGCGTCCCACGGCGCCGGTGCAGTCCACGATCGTCGACGGGACCGGTCCCGGTGTGGGTCCCCCGTCGAGCAGGACGCGCACCGAGGCGCCGAGCATCTCCTCGGCGTCGTCGGCGTTCGTCGCCGCGGGCAGTCCGGAGCGGTTGGCGCTGCTGACGGCCAACGGGCCGGTCCGTGACAGCAGGGCCAGGGCGACCTCGTGGTCGGGCATCCGCACCGCCACGGTCCCGCGGGTCTCGCCGATGTCCCACTGGAGGCTCGGCTGCTGCCGCAGCACCAAGGTCAGCGGCCCCGGCCACAGGGTCTCGACCATCGCCCGGGCGAAGGCCGGGATGCCGATGGCCAGGGCCTCCAGCGTGGTCTTGGCCGAGACCAGCACCGGGGGCGGCATCTCCCGCCCGCGTCCCTTGGCGTCGAGCAGGCGCTGCACCGCGTCCGGGCTGAACGCGTCGGCTCCCACGCCGTACACGGTGTCGGTCGGGAACATCACGAGACGCCCCCGCTGCACCATCCGTCCCGCCTCGGCGAGGCCGGTCTCGGCGGCGTCCTCGTCGGACATGTCGTAGCGCGTGCTCATGGCGGTCATCGTGCCAGCCTGGCCGTCAGGAAGCGTGGACGACCTGCCAGGTCCGTGTGGTCGCGCACGTCGGACCAGCGGCCGGTGCCGGCGAACAGGCCCGGCGCCGAGTCGGCTTGGGCGTCCGCGTGCTCGGCCCCGACCACGCCACCCGGTCGCAGGAGCCGGGCCGCGACCTGTGCGACGACCCGGAGCGCGTCGAGTCCGTCCTCGCCGCTCCACAGGGCCAGTGCCGGGTCGTGGTCCCGCACCTCGGGGGCCACCGACTCCCACGCCTCCAGCGGGATGTACGGCGGGTTGCTGACCACCACGTCGACGGCGCCGTCGAGCTCGGGGAAGGCCTCGGCCATGTCCCCGTGCCGCAGGTCCACCCCGGAGCCGGCCAGGTTGCGCCCGGCCCAGGCGACCGCCTGCTCGTCGAGCTCGACGGCATGCACCCGGGCGGTGGGCACCTCGGTCGCCAGCGCCAGGGCCATCGCCCCCGAGCCGGTGCACAGGTCGACGACCACGGGCTCCCGCCCGGCGGAGAGCACCTCCCGGCACCGGTCCACCCCCCACCCGGCGAGCAGCTCGGTCTCGGGACGGGGCACGAAGACGCCGGGGCCGACGCTCAGCTCGAGGTAGCGGAAGCCGGCGAGGCCGGTGAGGTGCTGGAGAGGCTCCCGTGCCGCGCGCCGGGCCAGCAGCGCCTCGAACCGGGCCGCGTCCGCTGCCCCGGGGGCGTCGGCGAACCGCACCGAGCCGCGGGGGACGCCCAGCACGTGGGCCAGCAGCTCCGCCGCGTCGTGCTCGGGCGAGGCCACCCCGGCGAGCCTGAGCCGGGCCGCCGCCGCGCGCAGCAGCTCCGGTGCGCTGGTGGTCCTCACGTCTCGAGCGCGTCGAGCCGCGCGTCCAGGTCGGCCTGGACACAGGAGCTCACGACCGGTCCGAGGTCCCCGGCGAGCACGTGGTCGAGGTTGTAGGCCTTGTAGCCGGTCCGGTGGTCGGAGATCCGGTTCTCCGGGAAGTTGTAGGTACGGATCCGCTCCGACCGGTCCACGGTGCGGACCTGGGAGCGCCGCGCGTCGGAGGCCTCCGAAGCAGCGGCCTCCTCGGCCTGGGCGAGCAGCCGGGACCGGAGGATCCGCAGCGCCTGCTCCTTGTTCTGCAGCTGTGACTTCTCGTTCTGGCAGCTGACCACCAGACCGGTGGGCAGGTGCGTGATCCGGACCGCCGAGTCGGTGGTGTTGACGCTCTGGCCGCCCGGCCCCGAGGAGCGGTAGACGTCGATCCGCAGGTCCTTCTCGTCCAAGGTGACGTCGACCGGCTCGGCCTCCGGCATCACCAGCACGCCGGCGGCCGAGGTGTGCACCCGCCCCTGCGACTCGGTCACCGGCACCCGCTGGACGCGGTGGACTCCGCCTTCGAACTTGAGCATCGCGAAGGGCGCCTCGCCCGGCTCGGGGGTGCCCTTGGCCTTCACCGCCACGGTCACGGACTTGTAGCCGCCCAGGTCGGACGGCGTCGCGTCGAGCTGCTCGGTCCGCCAGCCGCGCTGCTCGGCGAAGCGGGTGTACATGCGGAGCAGGTCGCCGGCGAACAGCGCCGACTCCTCCCCGCCCTCCCCGGACTTGATCTCCAGCAGGGCGTCCTTGCCGTCCGAGGCCTCCCGAGGCACCAGGAGCTGGCGCAGCCGCTCGGCCACCGCGTCGCGGCGGTGGTCGAGCTCGACCGCCTCCTCGGCGAACGACGGGTCCTCCGGCGCGAGCTCGCGAGCGGCCTCGATGTCGCCGCCGAGACGGCGCCACTCGTCGTAGGTGCGGAGGATGCTGGACAGCTCGGCGTACCGCTGGCCCAGCCGCTTGGCCAGCGCCTGGTCGGTGTGCACGGCCGGGTCGGCCATCTGCCGCTCCAGGTCGCCGTGCTCGACCCTCAGGCCCTCGACCGCCTCGAACATCGTGCTCCTCACGCCGTCCCCGGTGCTCACCGGAGGGGACCGGCCGCCGTACGACGACCGGGACATGGACCGGGACATGCAGGACGCCGGCCCACCCGCGCGGGTGGACCGGCGTCCCAGGGTCCGGCTACTTCTTGGTCGCCTTCGCGTAGCGCGCCTGGAAGCGGGCCACGCGGCCCCCGGTGTCCAGGATCTTCTGCTTGCCCGTGTAGAACGGGTGGCAGGCCGAGCACACGTCGGAGTGGATCGAGCCGCTCTTCTCGGTGCTGCGGGTGGTGAACGTGTTGCCGCAGGTGCAGGTCACCTGGGTGTCGACGTAGGTCGGGTGGATGTCCTTCTGCATGATGTCCTCTCGTGTCGGCCGCCGGGTCGTCCCCTCGGAACGGGAACGGGAACCGGAGCCAAGGATCCAGTCTGCCAAACAACACCTCGGTGAGGCGAATTAGTCCCGCGCGGACCGGCGCGTCCCGCTGCCGCGCAGGGGCATCCGGACGGTGACGGTGGTGCCCTCACCCTCGACCGAGGAGAGGGCGAGGGTGCCGGCGTGGCGGTCGAGGATGGTCTGCACGATGCGCAGGCCCAGGCCGGTGCCCGCGATCTCCGCCCTCATCGCGTTCGACCCGCGGTAGAAGCGCTGGCCCAGCCCGGCGAGGTCCGCCTCGGGAATCCCGATCCCCTCGTCGACCACCCGCAGCACCGCGTCGTCGCCCTCCGCGGTGACCCGCAGCTCCACGGTCCCGCCGGGGCGGCTGAACTTCACCGCGTTCGTGGCCAGGTTCTGCACCGCGCGGGTCAGCTGGCTCCGGTCACCCCAGACCACGACCGTGGCCTGCGAGGGCAGGGTGCGAACGGTGACGTCCTTGCCGGCCGCGGTCAGGCGCAGGTCCGCAGCCACCTCGCCGACCAGGCTGCGCAGGTCGACGTCGCCGAGGACGAGCTCGGTCTCCTCCGCACGCGAGAGCGCGAGGAGGTTGGTGATCAGCTCGGTGAGGCGATCCACGTTGCGCCGGATCACGTCGAGCATGGACAGCTGGGAAGGGCTGAGCCCGCCCTCCAGCTGGTCCTGGAGGAGCTCGAGGTAGCCCTGGATGCTGGTCAGCGGCGTCCGCAGCTCGTGGGACACCGTCGAGACCAGGTCCGTGCGCATCCGGTCGAGGTTCTGCAGCTGGTTCAGGACGGCGTCCTCCACCTCGCGCGCGCGGGCGTTGCCTTCGGTGAGCAGGTTGAGCTCCGCGGCGATCTGCCGGATCTCCCGCGGACCGGCGACCTCGGCCCGCGCCTCGACGTCACCGTCCCGCAAGCGCGCGAGCACGGCACTGAGATCCTCCAGCGGCTGCAGGGTCGCGCGGGTCAGACGACGGGCGAGCAGGGCGAGGACCAGCGCCGCGACGACCGGTGCGGCGATCACGAGCACCAGCGCGACGACCACTACCCGGCGGGACCGGTCCGAGACGGCCTCGGTCACTGCTTCGATCTGGGCGGCCACCTCGGCGTTCGCGCGGCGGAAGTCGGAGAAGAGCTCCTGCCCCACCGCGTCCGGGGGCGGTGGGACAGCCGGGTCGTCGGTGGTCATCGGGACGACGTAGCCCTCCATGAAGGCACGGATGCTCCGGTCCTGGGCTGCCACCGCAGCTGCCAGGTCCTCCTCCTGGGCCGCCAGGCTGTCCAGTCGCTGGCGGGAGGCGGGGAGGTGGCTCGCACCGAAGGTGTAGCGCGGTGCCACGGCCCGCGCGGCCCTGGTCCGTCCGGACCGGATGCCGCTCTCGATGTCGCCCATGTCCTCCAGGACGTCGCGGTTCGCCAGCTGGAGCGGGGCGACCCGGTCCTGAAGGTCGTCGACCTTGGCCGTGGCGACCAGCACCGACACCACGCTGGACACGGTCACCAGCGCGAGGATGCCGACCATCACCCACAGCGCCACCCGGAACCGGCGCCGCAGGGAGGGCGACCGTACCGGGACGTCCGCAGTGGCGTGGCCGTTCATGGGGTCGGCGTCACCGCGGCCCGCGACCGAGCAGGGCGTCGACCCGGGCCGCCAGCTCCCGGGGGCTGAACGGCTTGGTGAGGTAGTCGTCGGCGCCGGCCCCCAGGCCCGCGTCGACGTCCGCGGTCTGGGCGCGCGCCGTGAGCAGGATCACCGGGGTCGCCGCGATGCCCGGGTCCTCGCGGATCTGACGGCACACCTCCAGCCCGCTCAGGCCGGGCATCATCACGTCGAGGACGGCCAGGTCGGGACGGACCGACCGACAGGTCTCCACGGCGCTGACGCCGTTCCCCACCCCGGTGACCTCGTGGCCGGCGTGCTCGAGTCGCAGGGCCACGAGCAGGCGGATGTCGGCGTCGTCGTCGGCGACGACGATCCTGGCCATGTCCGCACCCTTCGCCTTGCCGACCCGGCACTCCCCTGCCGACGCTGTGCGTGTCGGGCATGCCGGACACGCACAGCGAGCATAGGGCAGGCTGTCGAGCCCGTCGGGTCAGTCGTCGCCGCCGGAGGCCGGGGTCGTCTTCTGCACCTGCATGAGGAACTCGATGTTGCTCTTGGACTTCCGCAGCCGCTCCAGCAGCAGCTCGAGAGCCTGCTGACCGTCGAGGCCGGAGAGCACGCGTCGCAGCTTCCACACGATCGCGAGCTCCTCGCGGCTCATCAGGAGCTCCTCACGGCGGGTCCCCGACTGCACCGCGTCGATGGCAGGGAAGATCCGCTTGTCGGCGAACTCGCGACGCAGCCGCAGCTCCATGTTGCCGGTGCCCTTGAACTCCTCGAAGATCACCTCGTCCATCTTCGAGCCGGTCTCGACGAGCGCCGTCGCGAGGATCGTGAGGGACCCGCCGTTCTCGATGTTCCTGGCCGCTCCGAAGAACCGCTTCGGGGGGTACAGCGCACTGGAGTCCACGCCGCCGGAGAGGATGCGTCCGCTCGCCGGCGCGGCGAGGTTGTAGGCACGTCCCAAGCGGGTGATGCCGTCGAGCAGCACGACCACGTCGTGCCCCAGCTCGACGAGCCGCTTGGCCCGCTCGATGGCCAGCTCGGCGACCGTGGTGTGGTCGACGGCAGGGCGGTCGAAGGTGGAGGCGATCACCTCACCCTTGACCGTGCGCTGGAAGTCGGTGACCTCCTCGGGCCGCTCGTCGACCAGGACGATCATGAGGTGGCACTCGGGGTTGTTGCTGGTGATCGAGTTCGCGATCGACTGCAGGATCATCGTCTTGCCCGCCTTGGGCGGGGAGACGATCAGCCCGCGCTGACCCTTGCCGATCGGCGCAGCGATGTCGATCACCCGGCCGATGAGGTTGCCGGAGTCGGTCTCGAGCCGAAGCCGCTCGGAGGAGTACAGGGGGGTCAGCTTGCTGAACTCCACGCGCTCCTTGGCCGCCTCGACGTCTCCCCCGTTGATCGACTCCAGGCGCACCAGCGGGTTGAACTTCTGCTTGCCGCCGTGGTCGCCGTCATGGGCCTGCTTGACCGCTCCGATCACCGCGTCACCCTTGCGGAGCCCGTACCGACGGACCATGGAGAGGGAGACGTAGACGTCGTCGGGGCCGGGCAGGTAGCCGCTGGTCCGCACGAACGCGTAGTTCTCGTGGATGTCGACGATGCCCGCGACCGGAACCAGGACGTCGTCCTCGGTGACCTCGAGGTCGAGGTCGGGCTGGCGCCGATCGCGGTAGCCGCCCTGGCCGCCCTGGCCGCCCTGGCTGCCCCCGCCCTGGCTCTGGCCGCCCTGGCCGCTTCCCTGACGCTCGCGACCCCGACGCCGGCGCCGCCGGTTGCCGCCGCCCTGGTCGTCGTCGTCGCGGAAGCCCTGCGACCGGTTCTGGTTCTGGTTCTGGTCGCGGTTCTGGTCGCGGTTCTGGTCCCGGTTCTGGTCCCGGTTCTGGTCCCGGTTCTGGTCCCGGCCCCCCTGGTCGCGACTCCCCCGGTCCCGACCCGGCTCGGGCTGCTCGCGCGAGGAGTCACGGGAGGAGTCCTGCCCGCCACGACGGTCGTCGCCCCGGGTCTCGCCCGTCCTGCGCGTCGACTCGTCCTCGGCGGTGTCCGGCTGCTCACGGTCCAGGGGCTGACCCTTGTCCTGGGGCTGGCCCTTGTCCTGGGGCTGACCCCTGTCCTGGTCGGCGCCCTCGGCCCCACCCTGCTCGCGAGGGCCTTCCCTGCGCCGACGCTTGGGCCGGCCGGAGCCCTGGTCGCCCTGGTCACGCCGGGAGTCGGGCTCGGGCGACGACGCGGTCGACGACGCGGCCGACGACGCGGTTGCCGCCTCGGTCGACCGGGGAGGTGCGTCGGCCGTGCGGGACGCGGTGTCGGGCGCCGGGCCGGCGACGACCGGGGCACCCGATCGCGCAGCAGGCGAGGCGGGCGCCGAGCTCCCCTGGGCGTTGCGGATCGCGTCGACGAGCTGCGCCTTCTTCATGCTGCTGACGCCCTTGATCCCCAAGCCTCCCGCGATCTGCTTGAGCTCAGGGAGCAGCTTGCCGCTCAGCCCGCCCGAGGAGCGACCACCTCCGGCAGGTGCGGCGGCGGTGGTGTCAGCGGTTTCCGTCACGTGAGGTCCTTCCCACGTCCAGGCCGGGTACGGCGTGAAGCCGGCGGCCTTCATCAAGGTGGCTCCCCGAGGACCCTGACTCAGGGACATGTGCACAGGCACGGTCCAGGAAACGAGTCTCAGGGGTGTGAAGCGCTTGGCTACGGCTGGGGTGCCAACGTCAAAGACTGCATCAGCCGCGTCTCAAGCGCCACGCCAGGATACCACTCCACCCCGGCTCGATGTGCACCACGTCACGCTCCGGCGACACGCACCCTCAGGCCTCGCACACGCCCGTACGGTCGACCGGCAGGGTGAGCACCCTCCACCCGTCCGGCACGCGGTCGGCGAGGGCGCGCGCCTGCTCCGGGTGGCACCACGGCCAGGACGGTCGGGCCCGCCCCGGACACGACCGCCGCGACCCCGTTCGCGCGGAGCGCCGAGATGAGCGCAGCCGAACCGGGCATCGCCGGTGCCCGGTAGCCCTGGTGGAGAGCGTCCTCGGTGGCGGCGAACAGGTGCTCGGGGTGACCGGTGAGCGCGGCTACGAGGAGCGCGGCGCGTCCCGCGTTCCGGGCCGCGTCCGCGTGCGGGACCACGTCGGGCAGAAGTCCCCGGGCCACCGTCGTGGCCAGAGGGTCGGGAGGGACGAACACGACGAAAGCCAGGTCGGGGGCGACGTCGAGGCGAGCGGCACGGAAACCGGCTCCGGTCCCGTACGCCACGGTCAGACCGCCCAGGGCTGCCGGGGCCACGTTGTCGGGGTGCCCCTCCAGCTCGGCAGCAACCTCGAACATCGCCTCGTCGTCCCACCGCTCGACCCCGTCCACGACGAGCGCACGCGCCAGGGCGAGACCGCCGACGATGGCGGCCGAGGAGGAGCCGAGTCCCCGGCCGTGCGGGATCGCATTGACACAGTGCAGCCGAAGCGGGGGGACGTCGACCCCCAGCTCCTCCAGCCCGCGCACCAAGCAGCGGTAGACGAGGTGGTTCTCGTCCAGCGGGACCTCACCTGCCCCCTCCCCCTCGACCAGGATCTCGAGGCCGGGCCCGCCGGAGGCGGTCGCCTCGCCGGGCACCTCGCTGGTCACCTCGGCGGTCACCTCGGCGGTCACCACGTCGTAGAGCCCAAGGGCGAGACCGAGCGCGTCGAAGCCCGGACCGAGGTTCGCGCTGCTGGCGGGGACGCGGACGCTCACCGGTCCTGCACGCAGGCCCGCCATGCTCAGGCGAGCCCGGCGGCCCGGGCCGCGGCGTCGACGTCGGCCTCGACCACGGTGTCCACCAGGTCGGTGAAGGTCGACAGGGCCGTGTCGATGTCCTTGAGGCCGTGCCCGGTGACGGTGACCACCATGGTGAGCCCACGGAAGTCGGTGCCCTGCTCGACGTCCTTGAGGAGTCCCGCGACGCTCGCCGCGGAGCCCGGTTCCACGAAGATCCCCTCGGCCACGGCAAGCTGCCGCTGGGCCATGAGGATCTGCTCGTCGGACACCGATCCGAAACGGCCGCCGGAGATCTCTGCTGCCTCGACAGCCAGGTGCCACGAGGCGGGGTTGCCGATCCGGATCGCCGAGGCGACCGTCTCCGGCGCGAGAACCGGCTCCCCGAGCACCAGCGGCGCCGCACCCTCGGCCTGCCACCCCAGCATCCGCGGTCGGTGGGTGCTGACGCCGGCGTCGGCGTACTCGACGTACCCCTTCCAGTACGCCGAGATGTTGCCGGCGTTGCCGACCGGAAGCACGTGCACGTCCGGGGCGTCGCCGAGGAAGTCCACGATCTCGAAGGAGGCGGTCTTCTGCCCCTCCAGGCGGAACGGGTTCACCGAGTTCACCAGGGCCACGGGGTACTGGTCGGCCAGCTCGCGCGACATCCGGAGGCAGTCGTCGAAGTTGCCGCGCACCATGATCACCTGGGCACCGTGGATGATCGCCTGGGCCAGCTTGCCGGCGGCGATCTTGCCCTGCGGCACCAGGACCAGCGGCTTGACCTTGGCCCGCGCCGCGTAGGCCGCCATGGACGCGCTGGTGTTGCCGGTCGAGGCGCACACGACCGCCTCGGCGCCCTCGCCGACCGCGACCGACAGGGCGACGGTCATGCCGCGGTCCTTGAAGGACCCGGTGGGGTTGCTGCCCTCGACCTTGATCCACACCTCGGCGCCGGTCAGCTCCGACAGCCAGGGGCTGTCGACCAGCGGGGTGCCGCCCTCGCGCAGGGTGAAGGTCGGGGTGCCGTCGGGCAGGGGCAGCCAGTCCCGGTACTCGGGGATCACCCCGCGCCACTGCCGGGTCCGGGCTGCGGTCGCGACCTGGCCGGTACGGGTTCGCACGTTCACTCCTGGTCCCCTCCCTCGACGCGCATCACCGACGAGACGTCACGGACCTCCGGCATGGTGCGCAGTGCCGCCACGGTCGCCGAGAGCGCCTCGTCCGAGGCGCGGTGCGACACGACCACCAGCTGGGCGTCGTCCCCGCGACCCTCCTGGCGGACGGTCTGGATGGAGACTCCCTGGTCGGCGAAGGCCAGCGCGACCGCGGCGAGCACTCCCGCCCGGTCGTCGACGTCGATCGCCACGTGGTACCGGGTCGTGGTCTGTCCCATGGGCAGGACGGCCAGGTCGGCGTAGGTCGACTCCCCCACCCCGCGGACCTCCTGCAGCCGGTTGCGCGCCACGGTCACCAGGTCCCCGAGCACCGCGGACGCGGTGGGCGAGCCGCCTGCCCCCGGGCCGTAGAACATCAGCTGGCCGGCGGCCTCGCTCTCCACGAAGACCGCGTTGAAGGCCTCGCGCACGCTGGCCAGCGGGTGCGAGCGCGGGATCATGGCGGGGTGCACGCGGGCGGAGACCGACGGCCCGTCCGGCCCCGCGCTGACCTCGCAGATGGCCAGCAGCTTGACCACACGGCCCATCTCGCGCGCCGAGGCCACGTCGGCTGCGCTGACGTCCGAGATCCCCTCGCGGTAGACGTCGGAGGCGACCACGCGGGTGTGGAAGGCGAGGCTGGCGAGGATGGCGGCCTTGGAGGCGGCGTCGAACCCCTCGATGTCGGCGGTGGGGTCCGCTTCGGCGTAGCCCAGCGCCTGCGCCTCCTCCAGAGCCTCGGTGAACCCCGCTCCGGAGGTGTCCATGCGGTCGAGGATGAAGTTGGTGGTGCCGTTGACGATGCCGAGCACCCGGGTCACCCGGTCACCGGCCAGCGACTCGCGCAGCGGGCGGAGGATCGGGATCGCACCGGCCACGGCAGCCTCGAAGTACAGGTCCCTGCCGGCCTTCTCGGCGGCGGCGAAGAGGGTCGCCCCGTCCTCGGCGAGGAGGGCCTTGTTCGCGGTCACCACGCTGGCGCCGTGCTCCAGTGCGGCCAGGATGAGGCTCCGCGCGGGCTCGATCCCGCCGATCACCTCGACCACCACGTCGACCCCGGAGCGCACGAGGGCCTCCGCGTCGGTGGTGATCAGCTCTGCCGGCACCTCCACCTCGCGCCGGACGTCGGGTCGGCGTACGGCGACGCCGACCAGCTCCACCGGCGCACCGATCCGGGCGGCGAGGTCGCTCGACTGCTCGCGCAGCAGCCGCACCACCTGGCTGCCCACCGACCCGCAGCCGAGCAGCGCGACCTTGACCACGCGCTCTGGGTTCGTCCTCACCCTCGCCGTCCTTCCGCTGACCGTGCCGTCACCCCATCCTCCCGCATACCCCGCTCCTCCCGCAGACCGGAGTCCCGGACCGGTCCTCCGGCGCGTCCGGAACGTGCCTCACGGTCCCACGTCGGTGGACAGCAGGTCCTCCTCGGTCTCCCGCCGCACCACCACCCGCGTGCTGCCCGCACGCACCGCGACCACGGGCGGGCGCAAGGCGTGGTTGTAGTTCGAGGCCATCGACCAGCAGTACGCGCCCGTGCCCGGCACCGCGACCAGGTCGCCCGGGCGCAGGTCGCCCGGCAGGAACTCGTCCTTGACCACGATGTCCCCGGCCTCGCAGTGCTTGCCCACCACCCGGGAGAGCACCGGGTCGGCACTCGACCGGCGCGAGGCCAGCGTCGCGGAGTAGTCGGCGTCGTACAGCGCCGTGCGGATGTTGTCGCTCATCCCGCCGTCGACCGAGACGTAGGACCGTACGGCCCCGCCGTCCAGCTGGACCTCCTTGACCGTGCCCACCTCGTACAGCGTGCACATCGCGGGGCCGACGATCGCCCGACCCGGCTCGATCGACAGCCGCGGCACCTGGAGTCCTCGGGCCCGGCACTCGTGCTCCACGATCTCGGTGAGCTCTGCGGCCAGCCGGGCGGGGTCCGCCGGGTCGTCCTGGGTGGTGTAGGCGATGCCGAAGCCGCCGCCGAGGTCGAGCTCCGGCATCACCACGGCCAGCTCGTCACGGACCCGGGCGTGGAGAGCCAGCACCCGCCGCGCAGCGACCTCGAAGCCGGCGGTGTCGAAGATCTGGGAGCCGATGTGGCTGTGCAGCCCGAGCAGGGAGAGGCCGGGGTCGGCACAGATCCGGGCCACCGCCGCGAACGCGTCCCCGGCGTTGATCGAGAACCCGAACTTCTGGTCCTCGTGGGCCGTGGCGATGTACTCGTGGGTGTGCGCCTCCACGCCGGCGGTCACCCGCACCATGACCGGGGCGACGACGCCGAGCTCCGCGGCCAGGCTCGAGAGCCGGTCGAGCTCGTGGAAGGAGTCGACGACGACCCGACCGACGCCGACCTCCAGGACCCGGCGCAGCTCGGCGACCGACTTGTTGTTGCCGTGGAAGCCGATCTTCGCCGGGTCGACGCCCGCCCGGAGCGCCACCGCCAGCTCCCCGCCGGAGCACACGTCGAGCGACAGCCCCTCCTCACTGGCCCAGCGTGCGACGGCGGTGCACAGGAACGCCTTGGCGGCGTAGTACACGTCGTAGGCGGCGAACGCCGAGCGGAACGACCGGGCGCGGGACCGGAAGTCCTCCTCGTCCAGGACGTACGCCGGGGTGCCGTGCTGCGCGGCGAGCTCGGTGAGGTCCACCCCGCCGACCTGCAGCACGCCGTCGTCGGACTTGCGGGCGGTGCGCGACCACAGCTGCGGCACCAGCGCGTCGAGGTCCTCGGGCCGCTGCAGCCACGCCGGTCCGCGGACGTTGATGTCGGCGTGCAGAGCGCCGGCCTCGTGGGCTCTCATCGGGGTCTCACATCCTTGTCGGGGCCGGGACGCCGAGCAGTCCCAGGCCGTTGGAAAGCACCACGCGAGCCGCGTCGACCAGCAGCAGCCGCGACCGGTGCAGGTCGGTCGGCTCCTCGTCGCCCTGCGGGAGCACCCTGGTGGTCTCGAGCAGGTCGAGGAAGGAGTCCGCCACCTGCTCCAGGTACGCCACCAGCCGGTGCGGCTCGCCTGCCGTGGCCGCCGCGGTCACCACCCGGGGCAGCTCGCCAAGCGCACGGAGCAGCTGCCCGGCGGCCGGATCGGCCACCAGCTCCGGCCGCAGCTCGTCGGCTTCCGCCGGCCCCAGACCGAGGTCGGCTGCCTGGCGCAGGGCGGAGGCGGCGCGCGCGTGCGCGAGCCGCACCAGGTAGGACGGGTTGGCCACCGACGCCCGGTGCAGGTCGGCCGCGTCGATGCGGACTGCGGTCCCCCACGGCTGGCGGAGCAGCGCGAGGCGCAGCGCGCCGTCGTCGGCCGAGGCCGTGCCTGCTGCCGGGCCCGGCAGCAGGCACGGCCCGACCCGTGCGGGGGCGGGAGGAGCGGGGAGGCCGGCAGCCGCCACCAGGGCGGCCACGGCCTCGGCGTGCACGGCGGCCCGCAGCGCACCGGGGTCGTCGTCAGGGACCCGGCCGCTCCCGGTCCGGCTCTCGTGACCGGCGGCGTCGGCGGCGTCAGCGGCGTCGCCAGCGGCGTCGCCAGCGGCGTCGCCAGCGGCCTTGCCGTCGGTGCCCACCCGGCCGTACGCCGGCCCGGCCACCGCGATCTGCAGCGCCAGCGCTGCCCGGGCGCCCGGCGCCAGGGTCAGGTTCAGGAACCCCGGGCCAGCCACCTCCACCGCGGCCAGCCCCGCGGTCGGCCGCAGCTCACGGGCCAGCGCCGACGCGAGCTCTCGCGGACGGAGCCCCGTCGGACCGGCCACCCGGAGAGCCACGTTGGTCGCGTAGTCCCCGTGGGCGTGGGGGCGAGGCACCGCCACGTCCACGGTCGCGGGGAGGCCGCCGGCCAGGACGACCTCACCACGGTCCACGAGACCCGCGAGTGCGCGCAGCACGGCCTCGGAGAGCTCTTGGGGGGTCATCCGACCAGCCTAGCCAGGGCGGGCACCGGGGCACGGCCGAGTCCGCCGCGGGGTCATGTACGCTGTCCCGCGCACGCTGAGCCCCCGTAGCTCAGGGGATAGAGCACCGCCCTCCGGAGGCGGGAGCGTAGGTTCGAATCCTACCGGGGGCACTCCTGCCAGCGAGCTCAGCAGCCGGCGTCGAACGTCGCGTCGTCGCGAGCCTCGTCGCCCAGCCGTCGGGCCATGGCGACGTCGGGGAACACGATGCTGGCGCCGTTCACCGTGCCGAGCGTGCCCTCGAGCACGCAGCCCTCGAAGCGGGCCGGGTCGAGCGTGGCGGCCGACTGCGCCAGTCGGTAGAGCTCGACCGGGGACAGGTCGGTGTAGAGGTTCCGGACGGCCGAGAACACCCCCCGCTCGACGAACCCCGGCTGGTCCCGCCGGGCCCGCACCTCGCGGAGGATCGCTCGCAGGAGCTCTTGCTGGTTGGCCGAGCGGTCGAAGTCGCCACGGGGCAGCAGGTGTCTGGCGCGGCCGAAGAAGAGCGCCTCGAACCCGTTGAGCCGGTTGCGCCCCACGCGGACCGAGCCCACCATGGTGTCGTCGGTGAAGGCGAGCCGGGAGTGCACGGTGATCCCCCCGATGCTCTGCACGAGGGCGCGGAACCCCGCGAACGTGGTGGTGAACACGTAGTCGGGATGCACCCCCACCAGCTCACCCACCACGTCGGCCATCAGCTGGGGTCCCCCGTGGAACAACGCGGCGTTGATCCGGTCGGACCCCACTCCCGGGATCGCGACCCACGAGTCACGCGGGATGCCGATCACCGACCCCGCCCCGGTGCGCAGGTTGAGTCCTACCAGCTGGATGGCGTCGGCGCGGCTGCGCAGCGGCCGCTCCCCCGGGCGGGCGTCGGAGCCCAGCGCAAGGACCCAGACCACGTCGTCGCCGTGGGCGACCCCACCGGCAGTGCTCACCTTCACCAGCATGCTCGGGGACGCACGCAGGGACGCCTCCGGCACCACCAGCGCGGTGACCGCCAGCAGTGCGGTCAGGCTCGCCAGGCGGCGCCAACGGGCAGGACGGGCCCAGGTCACGAGGCTGCACCCTTCTTCGTGGACCCCGCCCCTGCCCCGGACAGGGCCAGGTCGTAGCCGAAGATCCGCCACCCCCGGTCGGTCGGGGTGAGGAGGAGCCTTCCCCGCAGGCGAGCGGGTGCGGTGGCACCGTCCCGGGTCACCGCGAGGTGGATGCTGACCCGAGCCGTGGCCCCGACCGCCCGGCCGTTCGCGGCCACTGCGGCGACGTACACCTGCGCGGGGCGCGCACTGCGGGCTCGCACCGAGTCGGCCCCGGGGAACCCCGCCGCGCTGAGCACGTCGAGGTCGCGACGGGCCAGCCTCCGCGCGGCGAGGGTGAACCCGGGCAGAACGGCGTTCCCGTCGTCGTTCCCGTCGACGTAGGCCGCCTCCACGTAGTCGGTGACCAGCGTCCGCGCCGACCGGCTGAGCTGGCGGCGTCGGGTGTCCGACAGCGCGCCGGCCACCCGGGTGACCCGCGTGCGTACGTCGAGGCCGCCGGGGTCCGGCACCTCCGCGCGGGTCGGTGCGGGCACCGGGGCGGGTGCCGGGTCGGACCGGGCGGTGCAGCCGACCAGTCCGGACGAGCCGAGCGCGAGGACCGCTCCCGCCAGGGCCTGGGGAGCGCGTCCTCGGGTCATGGGCTCATCCTCGCCGTACGGCAGCGTGACGCATAGCACCGCGCCGCTTCTGGGCTGGGTCTGCGCCTGCGGACGGGGTAGGACTAGATTTGACCAAGATTTTCTCCGACAACGACGCAGCGAAAGAGGCGATCGGAAGAGTGGCCGAGTCTGTACAGGACCAGCAGCCCAGCACGGCACCCCACCCGGAGTCGGACTTCGGCGCGAACGAGTGGCTCGTCGACGAGATGTTCGAGCGCTACCAGGCCGACCCGCACAGCGTGGACGAGGCGTGGTGGGAATTCTTCCGTTCCCGCGGAGAGCAGAACGGCGCCGAGACCCGGAAGACGCCCGCGGCCCCGGCCGTGGGCCAGCCCGCGGACACGCCCGCAGCGAAGGCCGCGAGCCGGTCCTCCGGCCAGACGCCCGCCGTCACCGGCAAGACCCCGACCAAGAAGAGCGGCACCAAGCAGGCCTCCCCCAAGCCGACGCCCCCGCGCGGGGACGTCCCCCCGCCGAAGCCCACCCCGTCGCCGGTGCCGAAGGAGAAGGCTCCCCCGGCTCCGGCCGCGGCCAGCGACGACCCGACCCTCACCGTGCTGCGCGGCGCGCCCATGCGCACGGCGCAGAACATGGACCTCAGCCTGACCGTCCCCACCGCCACCAGCGTGCGGTCGGTGCCGGTCAAGCTGCTGTGGGACAACCGCATCGTGATCAACAACCACCTGGCGCGTGCGCGCGGCGGCAAGGTCTCCTTCACCCATCTCATCGGCTTCGCCCTGGTGAAGGCGCTGCGGGAGATGCCGGAGATGAACAACGGCTTCGACGTCATCGACGGCAAGCCGACGCTCATCCAGCCCGCCCACATCAACCTCGGCCTGGCCATCGACATGGCCAAGCCCGACGGCACCCGCCAGCTGCTGGTCCCCTCGATCAAGGCCGCCGAGAAGATGGACTTCGCCGCCTTCTGGACCGCCTACGAGGAGCTGGTCCGCAAGGCCCGCAACAACCGGCTGGAGGTCAGCGACTTCCAGGGCACCACGATCAGCCTGACCAACCCGGGCACGATCGGCACCAACCACTCCGTGCCCCGGCTGATGAAGGGCCAGGGCTGCATCCTCGGCGTGGGCTCGATGGAGTACCCGCCGGAGTTCCAGGGCGCGTCGGAGGAGACCCTGACCCGCAACGCGGTCAGCAAGATCATGACGCTGACCTCGACCTACGACCACCGGGTCATCCAGGGGGCGCAGTCCGGGGACTTCCTGCGGCGCATCCACCGGCTGCTCCTGGGCGAGGAGGGCTTCTACGACGAGATCTTCCGGGCGCTGCGGATCCCCTACGAGCCGATCCGCTGGTCCAACGACATCTCGACCACCCACGACGAGGACATCAGCAAGCAGGCCCGGATCCTCGAGCTGATCCACGCCTACCGGGTGCGCGGCCACATGATGGCCGACACCGACCCGCTGGAGTACCAGCAGCGCAGCCACCCCGACCTCGAGATCGAGTCGCACGGGCTGACCCTGTGGGACCTCGACCGCGAGTTCGCCACCGGCTCCTTCGGCGGCGACCGGCGCTTCATGAAGCTGCGCGGCATCCTCGGGATCCTGCGCGACTCCTACTGCCGCACGCTGGGCATCGAGTACATGCACATCCAGGACCCTGAGCAGCGTCGCTGGATCCAGGAGCGCGTCGAGCAGCCGCACGTGAAGCCGCCGCGCCAGGAGCAGCTGCGCATCCTGCTCAAGCTCAACCAGGCGGAGGCGTTCGAGACCTTCCTGCAGACCAAGTTCGTCGGCCAGAAGCGGTTCTCCCTCGAGGGCGGGGAGACCACGATCCCGCTCATCGACGAGATCTGCGAGGCCGCCGCCGAGGCGAAGCTGAACGAGGTCTGCATCGGCATGGCCCACCGCGGCCGGCTCAACGTGCTCGCCAACATCATCGGCAAGTCCTACAACCAGATCTTCCGCGAGTTCGAGGGCAACATCGACCCGCGGACGGTCCAGGGCTCCGGCGACGTGAAGTACCACCTCGGCGCGGACGGCGTGTTCGCGGCGGGCTCCGGCTCGAAGATCGCCGTGTCGGTCGCGGCCAACCCCTCCCACCTGGAGACCGTCGACCCGGTCCTGGAGGGCATCGCCCGCGCCAAGCAGGACGTGCTCAACCGTGGCGCGGAGTTCCCCGTCCTGCCGCTGCTCATCCACGGCGACGCGGCCTTCGCGGGTCAGGGTGTGGTCGCGGAGACGTTGAACCTCTCCCAGCTGCGCGGCTACCGCACGGGCGGCACGATCCACCTGGTGGTCAACAACCAGGTCGGGTTCACCACCTCGCCGTCGTCGTCGCGGTCCTCGCTGTACTGCACCGACGTGGCCCGGATGGTCCAGGCGCCCATCCTCCACGTCAACGGCGACGACCCCGAGGCCTGCATCCGGGTCGCGCGGCTGGCCTTCGAGTACCGCCAGGCGTTCAACAAGGACGTCGTCATCGACCTGGTCTGCTACCGCCGGCGCGGTCACAACGAGGGTGACGACCCGTCGTACACCCAGCCGCTGATGTACGACCTGATCGAGCAGAAGCGCTCGGTGCGCAAGCTCTACACCGAGTCCCTCATCGGTCGAGGCGACATCACCATCGAGGAGGCCGAGCAGGTCCTCAAGGACTACCAGCAACAGCTGGAGCGGGTCTTCTCCGAGGTCCGTGAGGCCGACACCCAGCCCGACGAGTGGCTGACCGTGCCGGAGTACCCCGACAAGCCGTCGCCCGAGCGGACCACCGCGATCTCGCGGGAGGTCCTCAAGCGGGTCGCGGACGCCCACGTCAACGCCCCCGAGGGCTTCACCGTGCACCCCAAGGTGCTGCCGCAGCTGCAGCGTCGCGCGGCGGCGATCACCGAGGGGCCGATCGACTGGGGCACCGGCGAGATCCTCGCCCTCGCGTCCCTCCTCATGGAGGGCCGCCCGGTCCGGCTGGCCGGCCAGGACTCACGTCGCGGCACCTTCGTGCAGCGGTTCGCCACGATCATCGACCGGGAGAACGCCGACGAGTGGACCCCGCTGGCCAACCTCACCGAGGACCAGGCCCGGTTCTACGTCTACGACTCGCTGCTCTCGGAGTACGCCGCCCTCGGCTTCGAGTACGGCTACTCGGTGGCGCGGCCGGAGGCGCTGGTGCTCTGGGAGGCGCAGTTCGGCGACTTCGTCAACGGCGCCCAGACCGTGATCGACGAGTACATCAGCTCCGGCGAGGCCAAGTGGGGCCAGCAGTCCGGGGTCGTCCTGCTCCTGCCGCACGGGTACGAGGGGCAGGGTCCGGACCACTCCTCGGCCCGCATCGAACGGTTCCTGACGATGGCCGCCGACGAGGCGTTCGTGGTGGCCCAACCCTCCACGCCCGCCAGCTACTTCCACCTCCTGCGCCGGCACTCGCTCGGCGAGGAGCACCGGCCCCTGATCGTGTTCACCCCGAAGTCCATGCTCAAGCGCAAGGAGGCGGCCTCCCGTCCCGAGGACTTCACCGACGGCACCAGCTTCCGGCCGGTGATCGGCGACGACGTGGCCGACCCGGGCAAGGTCGAGGTGGCGCTGCTCTGCTCGGGCAGGATCACCTGGGACCTCGTCGTGGAGCGCAAGAAGCTCCAGGGCGACGACCCCCGTACGGCGATCCTGCGGATGGAGCAGCTGTACCCCCGTCCGGTGGACGAGCTGCGGGCCGAGCTCGCCAAGTACCCGAACCTCAAGGAGGTCCGCTGGGTGCAGGACGAGCCGGCGAACATGGGCCCGTGGCCGCACATGAAGCTGAACCTGGCTCCGGCACTGTCGGTGCCCCTGGTGCGGGTCTCGCGGCCGGAGTCCTCCTCGCCGGCGGTCGGCCAGGCCAGCCGCCACAAGGCCGAGCAGCAGGACCTGCTCCAGCGCGCGCTGGCCTGACCAGGGACGGGACGACGAGGTGTACTTCACCGACCGGGGCATCGAGGAGCTCCTCAAGCGGCGCGGCGAGGAGGAGGTCGGCTTCGCCTGGCTGGCCGACCGGCTCCAGGAGTTCGTCGACCTCAACCCCGAGTTCGAGGTGCCCGTCGAGCGGCTGGCCACCTGGCTCGCACGGCTCGACGACGACGACGACTGAGGCCGTCGCGCCGCTCGGCGGTCAGCGGGTCGGTGGCGGACAGTCCACGCAGCTCCGGGCGACCGGTCGGGCGTCGAGGCGACCCGCGGGAATGGCCCGGCCACAGCGCTCGCACGTGCCGTAGGAGCCTGCCTCGATCCGGGCAAGGGCGGCGTCCACCTCGACCAGGTGGCTCTCGGCCTGTCGGAGGACCGCCCCGACCTGGGAGCGCTCGAAGGCGATGGTGGCGCCTTCCGGGTCGTGCTCGTCGTCGGCGTTGGAGTCCCGGGACGCAGCGACGATGCCCCCGAAGTCGGCTCGTAGCCGACCCAGCTGGGCGAGCACCGCGGCCCGCTCCGCCGTGAGCCGCGCCCGCGCCGCGGCGACCTCGGTCACCGGGTGAAGACGACCTTGCCGAAGAGGTCGCCCGTCGCCATGGCCGCGAAGCCCTCGCGGGCCTGCTCCATCGGCAGCACCCGGTCGATGACCGGCCGGGCGCCGGTGGCGTCGAGCAGCTGGACCAGGGAGGCCAGCTCGCCGCGGGTGCCCATCGTGGAGCCGATCACCCGCAGCTGGAGGAAGAAGATCCGGGTCAGCTCGGCGTCGTCGAGCTGGGGTCCGCTGGTCGCGCCGCTCACCACGATGGTGCCGCCCGGGCGCAGCGCCCGCACGGAGTGCGACCAGGTGGCCCGCCCCACCGTCTCCATCACCGCATCGACCTTCTCCGGCAGCCTGGCGTTGCTCTCGAACACCTCGTGGGCGCCGAGGTCGAGGGCCCGGGCGCGCTTGGTCTCGTCGCGGCTGGTGGCCCAGACCTTGAGCCCACCTGCCCGGGCCAGGGTGATCAACGCGGTGGCCACCCCGCCGCCAGCCCCCTGGACGAGCACCGAGTCGCCCGCCTTGAGCCCACCCTGGGTGAACAGCATCCGGTACGCCGTGAGCCACGCGGTCGGCAGGCACGCGGCCTCCTCGAAGCTGAGCGAGGCCGGCTTGGGGACCACGTTGCCGCGGGGAACGGTGACCAGGTCGGCCAGGGTGCCCTGGTGCCGCTCGCTGAGCAGCGACCTGCGCGGGTCGAGTGTCTCGTCCCCCTTCCACGACGGGTCGGACACCACCGCGTGCACCACGACCTCGTTGCCGTCCTCGTCGAGACCGGCCGCGTCGCAGCCGAGGATCATCGGCAGGGCCTCCTTGCGCAGCCCGACACCGCGCAACGACCAGAGGTCATGGTGGTTGAGGGAGGCGGCCTTGACCTGCACCGTGGTCCACCCGTCCGCCGGCTCGGGGGCGGGACGCTCGCCCAGCACGAGGGCGGACAGCGGGTCGTCGGAGGAGAAGGAGTCAGCGAAGACGGCGAACATGCCCGGACCCTACCCGTGTGGCGCCGTCGTACGCGGCGCCGGGCGGCCGGCGGCGGCGGCCCAGTGGCTTCAGCGCCGGGCCACCCCGTCGCGCCGCGCGGCGTCGGCCACGGCGGACGCGACCGCGGGGCCCACCCGGGGGTCGAAGGGCGACGGCACGATGTAGTCCACGCGGAGGTCCTGCTCCACCAGCCCGGACAGGGCGGTGGCCGCGGCCAGCTTCATGCCCTCGGTGATGCTGGTGGCCCGCACGTCGAAGGCGCCCCGGAAGATGCCTGGGAAGGCGAGCACGTTGTTGATCTGGTTCGGGTAGTCCGAGCGCCCCGTCGCCACCACCCGCGCGTGCCGGTGGGCGACGTCGGGGTGCACCTCGGGGGTGGGGTTCGCGAGCCCGAAGACGATCGCGTCGTCGGCCATCGTGGCGACGGTCTCCTCCGGCACGGTGCCTCCGGAGACCCCGATGTACACGTCCGCCCCGCGCAGGACGTCGGCCAGCGAGCCGGAGCGGCCGGTGAGGTCGGCGGTGTCCACGGCCAGGTCGCGCTTGACCGGGGTCAGGTCGTGCCGCGACGAGTGCAGCACACCTCGTCGGTCCACCACCGCGAGGTCCCTGATGCCCGCGGCGAGCAGGATCCGCGCGACCGCGACGCCCGCCGCGCCGGCTCCCGAGATCACGACCCGGGTGCGCTCGTGGGTGCGGTCGGTGATCGTCAGGGCTCCCTGGAGGGCGGCCAGCGCCACGACGGCGGTGCCGTGCTGGTCGTCGTGGAACACCGGGATCCCCAGCAGGTCCTTGAGCCTCGCCTCGATCTCGAAGCACCGGGGCGCCGAGATGTCCTCGAGGTTGATGCCCCCGAAGCTCGGGGCGAGCCGCACCACGGTCTCCACGATCTCGTCGGTGTCGGTGGTGTCGAGGCAGATCGGGATGGCGTCGACGCCGCCGAACTGCTTGAACAGCACCGCCTTGCCCTCCATGACCGGCATCGCGGCGGCCGGACCGATGTCACCGAGCCCGAGGACCGCGGTGCCGTCGGTCACGACCGCCACGGTGTTGGAGACCCAGGTGTAGTCCTGGACCAGGTCCGGCTCGGCCGCGATCGCCTGGCAGACCTGTGCCACTCCGGGCGTGTAGGCCAAGGACAGGTCCTCGCCGTCGTCGAGGGCCACCGTCGAGGCGATCTCCATCTTGCCGCCGCGGTGGAGCGCGAACACCGGGGAGGCGGCGCGCTCCGCGGCCGGGTCGTTCGGACCGGAGGTGGTGGCAGGCATCGGTGCGCTTTCGTCGTCGAGGAGGGGCAGCGGGCCGTCGCCGGGCCCGGGTCTCGGTGGGACCTGGGCGGCGCGTGCCGGCGGGGGTGACCCGACGCGTCAGTCTGGCACAGCGTGGGACGTCCGGGCCCGGAGGTGTCAGCGGCGCCGTCGTACCAACGGCCAGGCGCGGAGCAGCACCCTGGCCACCACGTCGCGGTCCGGGATCGCCCCGACCGCCCAGGAGTCGACACCCTCGGCAGGGTTGTCCCGCTCGACCCACCAGCCCGCGTCCTCGCGGCGCACGACCCGCTTCACCGCGACCGTGCCGTCGGGGAGCCGGACCACCGCGGGCCGTCCCACCCGCGGGCGAGAGCCGTGCAGGAGGAGCAGCCGGTCGCCGTCCTGCAGCGTGGGCTCCATGGAGCGCCCCCGAACCACTGCCCACCCCACCCGCACCTCCACCACCGGAGTAGTGTCGCAGCGTCACCCGCCCGCACCGAGAAAGGACCCCTGGATGTTCGCGCGCTACTTCGCACCCACGCTCGAAGTCCACGCCCACTGCGACCTGCCGTGTGGCGTCTACGACCCGGCCCAGGCCCGCATCGAGGCCGAGTCGATCAAGGGCATCATCGGCAAGCTCGCCGACAACGACGACCCCGACTTCCGCACTCGCGCGGTCCTGATCAAGGAGCAGCGCTCCGAGCTCGTCAAGCACCACCTGTGGGTGCTGTGGACCGACTACTTCAAGCCGCCGCACTTCGAGAAGTACCCCCAGCTGCACACGCTGTTCAACGAGGCCACGAAGCTGGCCGGCGCCTCCGGCACCAAGGGCTCGATGGACGCGGACGCGGTCGACAGCCTCCTGGCCAAGATCGACGAGATCGCTACGATCTTCGCCGAGACCAAGCAGGCCTGACCCACGTCGACGCGGGGGCACGCCGGGCGACCGGCGTGCCCCCGACGCCCGTCCACACCACGCGCGCAGGAGCCCGCCTCGTGAACCACACCCCCACCGCGCCGCACGCCGAGCTGCGGCTGCCCGCGGACAGCGCCTACCTGGCCGTCCTCCGGACGGCGACCGCCGGCCTGGCTGCACGCATCGACTTCACCCTCGACGACATCGAGGACCTCCGGATCGCCGTCGACGAGGCTTGCGCGATCCTGCTTCCGCAGGCGCGGCAGCCCTCGGTGCTCGACTGCCGGTTCTGGTTGGACGACGAGACGATGACGGTGTCCGTGGGCGCCGACTGCGACGACCCCCACCCGCCGGCGACCCAGGGGTTCGCCTGGCGCGTGCTGACCGCCCTGACCACGACCGCGGACTCCTCGGTCGAGGGGAACCGGCTGGTCGTGACGCTCTCCCGGACGGCGGGCCAGCAGCCGTGACCAGGGACGACCTCACCGGGCCGGGACGTGGGCCCGACGACGCCCCGGACGGCGCCCCGGGGCCCGACCACGAGGTGACCGGGGGCGAGGTGAGCGCCGCCGAGCCGCCCGTCGTGGTCATCGACGACTCCCGCGCCAGCGACCTGCACGCCCGCACCGCCGACCTCTTCGCCGGCATCCAGGCCGCCCTGGCGGCGCACGACGAGGACCGGGCAGCCGGGCTGCGCAGCGACCTGGTCGAGCTGCACCTGCCGCTGGCTGAGTACCTCGCCCGCCGCTTCGGCAACCGGGGGGAACCGCACGAGGACCTGGTGCAGGTCGCCACGATCGGGCTGATCAAGGCCGTCGACCGGTTCGACCTGGAGCGCGGCGTGGCCTTCTCGACCTACGCCACCCCCACCATCGTCGGGGAGATCAAGCGGCACTTCCGGGACCGTGGCTGGACGATCCGCGTCCCGCGCCGGCTCCAGGAGATCCAGTCGGTGATCAACCAGGCCGTCTCCGACCTGGGCCAGGAGCTCGGCCGCTCCCCCACCGTCGCCGAGCTCGCCGGCCGGATCGGGATGAGCGAGGAGGAGATCCTCGAGGGGCTGGAGTCGGCGAACGCCTACAGCCCGCTGTCCCTGGACGCCCCCGACCCCAGCGGCGAGGTCGGTGCGGTGATCGAGCAGCTCGGGGACTACGACGACGCCCTCGACGCGGTCGTGGACCGGGAGACGGTCAAGCCCCTGCTGGACAAGCTCGACGCCCGCGCGAAGCGCATCCTGCTCCTCCGCTTCTTCCGCAACATGACCCAGTCACAGATCGCCGAGGAGCTCGGCATCTCCCAGATGCACGTCTCCCGCCTGCTCAGCCGCACGCTCTCCGACCTCCGCAAGGCGCTGGAGCAGCAGAGCGGCACGCCGGCGGCGTAGGCGTGGACCGGCGTAGCCGGAAGCCTCGGGAGTCCCGGGAGGGGCTCAGGCCCGCTCCAGGGCGGCCAGGCTGGCCGGGTGGAAGACCCCGACCAGCACGAGCACGCCGAGCCCGACCAGGGCCACGGCGATGGGCGTGGTCGCGCCTCCCCAGAAGCCGGCGCCGACCAGGATCTGGATGAGCTGGGCGAGCACCACCGGCGCCCGGGACCACGAGCGCAGTCGGCGCAGCGCCCAGGCGCAGTAGCCGAGCCCGCCGCCGTAGATGACGAAGAACAGCACGGACGTCGCGACCATGGTGAGCCGCTCGCCGCCCAGGGCCGGCAGCAGCGACAGCCCCTCGACGATCAGCACCAGTGACTCCAGGCCCACCACGGCCACCGCCACGACCAGCGGGAGCGGGAGGGCACGGCGCGGGGAGGGCTCGGAGGAGCCGCGAGGCGGGGTCACGAAGGCCGATCGTACGGGCCCCGGCCACGCTTCCCGGAGAGGCGACGGGCCCGCGACCGGTCCTGTGTGATGAAACCGACCACCCGGGGGTCTTGATCGATCGAAACAATGTTGACAGCATCGGGGACGTCACCCGGTGCCTGGGGCTCAGACTGCCCTGGGCGGATGCCCATCAGCCGAGGTGACCACACCAGCGCACCGGGGGATCGGCGTGCGCGGTGCGGGGCCGGCACATGTTTCGCGCGGACCCGCTCGGACGAAGATGTTCGTGGCCCGCCGACCACGCTCGGCTCACAGGACCAGAGAAGGAGCACCACGCCATGGATTGGCGCCACCGTTCCGCGTGCCTCGAAGAGGACCCGGAACTGTTCTTCCCGATCGGGAACACCGGTCCGGCCATCCTCCAGATCGAGGAGGCCAAGCAGGTGTGCCGTCGGTGCGAGGTGCGCGAGCAGTGTCTTGCGTGGGCGCTCGAGGTCGGCCAGGACCATGGCGTGTGGGGCGGTCTCAGCGAGGACGAGCGCCGGGCTCTCAAGCGGCGCAACGCCCGCGCCCGGGTGCGCACCAGCGCCTAGCGGCTAGACCACCGGGACGGTCACCTCGACGCAGGTTCCCGTCTCCCGTCCCGGTCCGAAGCGCAGCGAACCGCCGAGCTCGGTCTCCACCAGCGTGCGCACGATCGACAGCCCCAGGCTGCCCGACGTGACCGGGTCGAAGCCTGCGGGCAGGCCGCATCCGTCGTCGCTCACCCGCACCCGCAGCCGTCCCTCCTCCCGGGTCGCTGCGACCTCGACGTGCCCGGGATGCTCGGGGCGGTCGCCGAAGGCGTGCTCGCTGGCGTTCTGGAGCAGCTCGGTGAGCACCATCGCCAGCGGGGTGGCCACCTCCCCGGGGAGGGTGCCGAAGCGGCCGGTCCGCGACGAGGTCGGCGTCACCTCCGCCGAGCCGACGTCGGTCACCATCACCCGCAGACGGTCGGCGATCTCGTCGAAGGAGACCGTCTCGTCCAGCGACTGGCTGAGCGTCTCGTGCACGAGGGCGATCGAGCCGACCCTGCGTACCGCCTCCTCGAGGGCCGCCTTGGCCTCGGGAACGGCCATCCTGCGGGCCTGGAGCCGCAGCAGCGCCGCCACGGTCTGCAGGTTGTTCTTCACCCGGTGGTGGATCTCGCGGATCGTGGCGTCCTTGGTCACCAGCTCGCGGTCGCGGCTGCGCAGGTCGGTCACGTCCCGCAGGAGCACCAGGGCGCCGGTGTGCGCCTCCAGCGTGCGCAGCGGCACCGAGCGGACGATCACGACGGTGCTCCCGTTCCCGATCTCCGCGTCCCGGGCCGCCCGGCCGCCCAGGACCGCGCTGAGGGTCTCCTCGTCGGGTCGGCGTGTCGCCGGCACCAGCTGGCGGGTGACCATGGCCAGGTCCAGGCCGGCCAGGTCGGAGGTGAGCCCCAGCCGGCGGTACACCGACAGCGCGTTCGGGCTGGCATAGGTGACCGTGCCCGTGGCGTCGACGCGCACGAAACCGTCCCCGACCCGGGGCGAGTCGGTGTGGTCGGAGCGGGGGCCCGGGTGCGGGAAGTGCCCGGTGCTGATCATCTGGGTGAGGTCGGTCGCGGTCTGGAGATAGGCCAGCTCGAGCCGCGACGGCGTCCGGACGCCCAGGAGGTTGGTGTTCCGCCCGATGATCGCGAGGATCCGTCCCTCACGGCGCACCGGGATCGCCTCGACCCGGACCGGGACCTCGTCGCGCCACTCGGGGTCCCCCTCGCGCACCACCCGCTGCTGGTGCAGGGCGAGGTCCAGCAGGGGCCGCCGGCCGTGCGGCAGGAACACGCCGACCAGGTCGTCGACGTAGGCCGTGGGGCCCGTGGTCGGGCGCATCTGGGCCCCGGCCCAGAAGCCGGTGCCCTCCCGGTCGGGCAGCCAGAGGACCAGGTCCGCGAAGGAGAGGTCGGCGATGATCTGCCAGTCGGCCACGAGCAGGTGGAGCCAGCCCACGTCGTCCGGGGAGAGGTCGGTGTGGGAACGGGCCAGCTCGGTCAACGACGGCACGTCCTCAGCCTAGGACCGGTGCCACGGCGTCCCTTTCGTGACCCTGCTACCGCTCGGTAGGTTCGGGACCATGACCGACACCACCTCCTCCGCACCCGGCGCCTCCGCGGCCTCCCCCGCCCCCGAGTCCGACGAGACCAGGGACCGGACCGGGGACCGCGCCGGGGACGACGGAGGTGGAGGCGCACAGCGGGGCGCACGCGGTGGCCGTGGCCGCCGGGCACGGCGTCACCACGATGTTCACCCTGTCCGGGGCCCACGTCTTCCCGATGTACGACGGCGCGGTGACCGCCGACCCGCCGATGCGGCTCCTCGACGTCCGGCACGAGCAGACCGCGGTCTTCGCGGCCGAGGCGATCGGCAAGCTGACCAGGGTGCCCGGGCTCGCCGTGCTCACCGCCGGGCCCGGCGTCACCAACGGCATCAGCGCGATCACGCAGGCGTCGTTCAGCGGCTCCCCGCTGGTCGTGGTGGGAGGACGGGCGCCGGCGAACCGGTGGGGCTCGGGCAGCCTCCAGGAGCTCGACCACGTGCCCCTGGTCGCCCCGGTCACCCGGTCCGCCCGTACCGTCCACGACGCCGGTGACGTGCCGGTCGAGGTCGACCGGGCGTTCACCGTGGCCCGGAGCCCGCACCGGGGTCCGGCCTTCCTCGACGTCCCGCTCGACGCGTTCTTCGCCACCCGGACCCTGAGCCGCCCGGCGTACGTCGCCCCAGCACCGGTCGTGCCGGACCCCGACGCCGTGGTCGAGGTGGCCCGGCTGCTGGCGGAGGCGGCCCGGCCGCTGCTCGTCCTGGGCGGCGACGTGTGGGCCGACGGGGCCGAGGAGGCCGCGCTGCAGCTGGTGGAGACCGCGGGCATCCCCGCGGTCACCAACGGGATGGGTCGGGGGATCGTCCCGGGCGGCCATCCCCTGCTGGTGACCAAGGCCCGCGGGCTCGCCTTCGGCACCGCCGACCTCGTCGTGGTCGTCGGCACCCCGCTCGACTTCCGACTCGGGTACGGCGTGTTCGGCGGGAAGGAGGGGGCCACCCCTGCGCGGGTGGTCCACGTGGCCGACTCGCCGGGCCAGCTCTCGAACCACGCCTTGCTGGCCGGCTCCGCCTCCGGTGACCTCAGCCTCATCCTCAGCGGGGTGCTGGAGGCCTTCGTGGCGCAGCGTCGGCGGGAGGACCTGACCGGCTGGGTCGGGGAGCTCCAGGCTGCGGTGGCCGCGGCCGCGGAGAAGGACCGCAGCCTGCTCTCCGCCGAGGCGGACCCGATCCACCCCGCGCGGATCTACGGCGAGCTGCTCCCCCGGCTCGCCGACGACGCGGTCGTGATCGGCGACGGCGGCGACTTCGTGTCCTTCGCCGGCAAGCTCGTCGAGCCGGCCCGCCCCGGCGGGTGGCTGGACCCCGGCCCCTTCGGCTGCCTGGGCGCCGGGCTCGGCGCCGCGATCGGCGCCCGGATCGCCCGCCCCTCGGCCCAGGTGGTGCTGCTGCTCGGCGACGGGGCGGCGGGCATGTCGCTCATGGATGTCGACACGCTGGTGCGGCACCGGCTCCCGGTCGTCATGGTGATGGGCAACAACTCGGCGTGGGCGCTGGAGAAGATGCCGATGCAGCTGGTCTACGGCTACGACGTCATCACCGACCTGGCGCCCCGTACCCGGTACGACCAGGTCGTCACCGCGCTCGGCGGGGCGGGCGAGATGGTCACCGACCCGGCCGGGATCGGACCCGCCCTGGACCGGGCCTTCGCCTCGGGGGTGCCCTACCTGGTCAACGTCATCACCGACGTGGCCGCGACGTACCCTCGCAACACCTTCGGGATCTGAGCCGGCGCGGACGCCTCAGCGTGCCAGCCGGGACAGGAACCGCTCCCGGTCGACGACCACCCGGGTGACCTCACCGTGGCCGACCACCTGCTCGGCGGAGTCGAGCGCGACCACCTCGAACCGGACCAGTCGGCCGTCTCGGTGGGTCACGGTGGCGAGGACCCGTACGGTCTCGCCGACCGGGCTCGCCACGCGGTGCTCCAGCGTGACCCGGCTGCCGACCGAGGTCTCGGCGTCGTCGAGGTCGCCGGCCAGGGCGGCGCAGGTGGTGGCCTCGGCCCAGGCAAGCAGCCGGGGCGTGGCCAGGACGGCCAGGTCGCCGGACCCGAGCGCCGCCGCGGTGTCGTCGTCGGTCACGGTGAAGGTCAGGGTCGCGGTCGTCGGGGAGGCGGTCACGACGCCCAGCATGCCGCAGCCGCCCCGGGCCGCAGTCCCCGGCTCGGCGGTCTCCCGAGTGCGGGGAGGGGGCGATTTCGCACCGCGCCGCAGACCTGAGAGACTGGCACGCGATTTCCGTCAGCTGAAGGAGCACACGATGGGCAAGACCGGCCGCAAGCGCCGCGCCCGCAAGAAGAAGGGCGCGAACCACGGCAAGCGCCCCAACGCCTGACCAGGCTTTCTTGCCGGACGCACGACGACCCCGAGCCTGACGGCCCGGGGTCGTTCTGTGTGCAGGGGGCGTTGCCGGACCTGCTACTCGGTGATCTGGACGCGCACCTCACGGATCCGCATGAGGACCCGGGAGCGGAGCTCGTCGGGAGCGTGCTCCGAGCACGAGCGGGCGACCAGCGCCTTCACCGTGCGCTCCAGGTCGTACTTGACCAGGCAGGGCGCGCACTCGTCGAGGTGCTTGCGGATCTGGGAGGCGTCGGCGTCCTCGAGCTCGCGGTCGATGAAGAACACCATCCGCTCGAGGGCCTCGAGGCAGTCGTAGTCGTGCGGCTCTCCGCAGCTCATGACGCGTCCACCCCCGCCTGCACCTTCATGCCGCGGTCCCGGGCGTAGTCGGCGAGCATCGTGCGGAGCTGACGACGCCCGCGGTGCAGGCGCGACATCACGGTGCCGATCGGGGTGTCCATGATCTCGGCGATCTCCTTGTACGGGAAACCCTCCACGTCGGCGAGGTAGACCGCGAGCCGGAAGTCCTCGGGGAGCTGGGACAGGGCGTCCTTGACGTCACTGTCGGGGAGGTGCTCGAGCGCCTCCATCTCGGCCGACTTCAACCCGACCGAGGAGTGGGACTCGGCTCGCGCGAGCTGCCAGTCCTCGACGTCCTCGGTCATCGACGGCAGCGGTTCGCGCTGCTTCTTCCGGTAGGTGTTGATGAAGGTGTTCGTAAGGATGCGGTAGAGCCAGGCCTTGAGGTTCGTGCCGGGCTTGAACTGGTGGAAGGAGCCGTACGCCTTGGCGAACGTCTCCTGGACCAGGTCCTCCGCGTCGGAGGGGTTGCGCGTCATCCGCATCGCCGCGGAGTAGAGCTGGTCGAGGAACGGGAGGGCGTCACGCTCGAACCGGGCAGTGCGCTCCTCCGTCGTCTCGGTGGAGAGAAGCTGCTCGGCGGCGTTCGCGGCGGAGTCGTGCGGGTCGTCTGACATCGTCCGCCAGCCTACCGGCAGCACCCGGCGGGGCATCGTCGACGGCGCGGCCGTCTCCGGAACGAGGCAGCTGGTCCCTGGCATCCGGTACCCCTTCCTGGGCACGCGCTGGTCGGTTCCGGTGCCCTCGTCAGGGTGCAACGCCCGCACCCGGGCTTCGATTCCCCACCACCTCCCGCACCACGAACTCCAGCGTCGCCTCGACCACCAGGCCACTCACGTCGCCGGCGGTGAGCTCGCTGCGCCGGGGGACGTGCAACCCGTGGTCGGCGCCGGGCACCACGACCAGCTGGACCTCGTCTGGGAACTCCTCGGGTCGGCCCATCGGGTCCTGCTCACCCTGGATCACCAGGGTCGGCACGGTCACGCCGAGCAGCTCGCCGACCCGGGAGGACTCCGGGCGTCCCGGCGGGTGCAGCGGGAAGGACAGCGCCAGGACGCCGGAGGCTCCGAGGTGGCGGGCCGTCCGGCACGCGCTCCTCGCCCCGGCGCTGCGCCCGCCCAGCACCAGCGGCGTCCGAGGTCGCAGCCGGTCGGCGACGGCGACCAGGCACGCGTCGAGGGTCTGGGGGGCCGGCGCGACGCGCCGGCCGGCGACCCGCCAGGGCTGCTCCAGCCGGATCACCGTCAGCCCCTCCCGGGGCAGCTCCTGCGCCAGGGCCACGAGGTCTGGTGCCTCCGGTCCCCCGCCCGCGCCGTGGCCGAGCAGCAGGGTCGCGATCGGCCGGCGCGACCGGTCGGTGTGGAGCCGCGCGTCGCCGTGCGGGGTCGCCACGACCCGCACGGTGCTCATGACCGGTCACCGGCGTGCTGGTCGAGGTCCCGGACCTCCGCCGGGACCTCCTCCAGCGGCAGCGGCTCGCAGAGCTCGGGCCCGTTGTTGCGGACGCTGTTGACCTGGGTCGAGACCGGGAACGCCTCCAGGCGTCCGGGCGCCGCCGGCACGAGCAGGTCGCGCAGGTCCCGGGCGTCGCCCGCCGCGGGGTCCAGCCAGTCGGCGTACCGCGCGCGCTCGACGAGCATCGGCATCCGGTCGTGGATCCTGCCGACGGCGTCCTCGGCAGAGGTGGTGATGATGGTGCAGGTCCAGCGGAAGCGCTGCGGGTCGTCCTCGTCACGGGTCGGGTCGCGCCAGATCTCGTACAGCCCCGCCATCGCCATGACCGAGCCGTCCTGGGGCCGGATGAAGAAGGGCTGCTTCATCGGCTTGCCGGCCTTGGTGCGCTGCTCGGTGGGATACCACTCGTAGTAGCCGTCCGCGGGCAGCAGGCAGCGCCGCTTCGCGAACGCCTGGCGGAAGGCGGGCTTGTCGGTGACGGTCTCGACCCTGGCGTTGATCATCCGGTTGCCCACCGAGGGGTCCTTGGCCCAGAACGGGACCAGGCCCCAGCGCAGCACGCGGAGCTGCCGTGCCGGCGCCCGCTCCGCGGTCGGCGGCCGGTCCACCACGGCGTAGACCTCCTTGGTGGGGGCCACGTTGAAGTCGGCCGGCAGCGGATCGGCGACCGTCTCGCCCAGGCGGGCGGTGTCGATCTCGAACTCCTCGGCAAGGTCCTCCGGCCGTCGGCTGGAGGCGTAGCGGCCACACATGGCCCCACCCTACGAAACCGAGGGGCTCCGGGTCAGCGGGCGAGCTCGGAGAGCAGGCGCCCGCCGAGGTCGTCCTGGGCGGGCAGCCCCTCGATCCACAGCCGGCACTCCGTCGGCAGGTCGAGGTCGGCGAACATGTCCCGCAGCACACTGAGCGTCTCCCCCAGCTCGGGGGTGCGGCGCGCCAGCACCACGATCCGGTGCGTGCCGACCCGGGCCAGCGTCTCCTCCCCGGCGAACACCACGCGGAGCGCCTCGGCGACCGACGCCAGCCGCAGCGCCCGCTCGAAGGGCGAGCCCGGGTCCTCCCGACCCGGGTGGAGCGGCACGGAGCGGAGGGCACGCGCCGGCGGGACCTCGACGACCACGAGCGCGTGGCTGAGGTCGACCGCCGGCCCGCCGAGCTCGGCCTCGCGGTAGAGCTCGGTGAGCCGGGTGCGCACGTGCGGCAGGCTCGCCAGACCGGTGAGCGGGTCCTCGCACGAGACGTCGTGGAGGAAGTCGAGCGTGGCCTCGCTCCAGGCCACGCACAACGCCTCGGTCGCCTCGAAGTCGGGCGCCGCGTCTCCCAGCGCGGCGTACGTCGCGCTCAGCCCGGACAGTGCCTCTCCCAGGGAGGCACCGTCGCGAGCGAGCGCGCGACCCACGACTGCACACGCAGCCACGGGAGTCGTGCCGCACCTCAGGGCCTCGCCGACCGCGTCGAAGCCGGCCGGCAAGAGCCGCCGTTCGCGGTCGGAGAGCTCGCTGAGCGGCACGGGCTGGACCGAGCGACGCCGGGCGAAGGACGTCAGGCTCCCACGCATCACGTCCTCCTCCCCTGCAGTGCGGTGTCGGTGGTCGCCCTCCCAGGTAGCGACCTCCCGTCGTGCTCGTTCGAGAAGGAGACGGGGACCGATCCGGATCGTGACGCGGGTTTCATGACTTTTCTTGCCGGTTCCGGGGACAAGGGCTCAGGATCATGGAAACGCTGGCTCCTGTGAGATCTGTCGAGTGCGAGGGCCGCTGCCGCGGTGCGGCACGGTACCCTTCCATATCGACAGATAGCGAACAATCGTCACCAAAACGGACGTTGGCGTTTCTTGACCATGACTGAACTCCTCAGCAACCTCGATGCTCCCAGCGACGCGGAGCTGATCTCGCGCGTCCGCGGCGGCGACTCCGAAGCCTTCGGGGAGCTGTTCTCTCGCCATGTCGTCGCCGCCCGGCGCCTGGCCCGTCAGCTGGTCCGCGGACCCGACGCCGACGACCTGGTCTCCGACGCCTTCGCGAAGGTGATGGGCATCCTCCAGGCCGGCGGAGGCCCCGACGTCGCGTTCCGTGCCTACCTGCTCACCGCCGTACGCCGCCTGCACGTGGACCGGATCCGCGCCCAGTCCCGGGTGACCACCTCCGACGACATGAGCGAGTTCGACCCCGGGGTGCCGTTCCAGGACACCGCGGTGGCGCAGTTCGAGAGTGGCGCCGCCGCCAAGGCCTTCGCGTCCCTGCCCGAGCGCTGGCAGCTGGTGCTGTGGCACCTCGAGGTCGAGCGCCAGAAGCCGGCCGAGATCGCCCCGTTGCTCGGGATGAGCGCGAACTCCGTCTCCGCCCTGGCCTACCGGGCCCGGGAGGGGCTGCGTCAGGCGTTCTTGTCCGCGCACCTCTCCGAGACCACGGCCACCGACTGCCGTTGGGTCAACGAGCACCTCGGCGGGTACGTCCGCAAGGGGCTGGCCAAGCGCGACAACGCCAAGGTCGACACGCACCTGGAGGAGTGCCGCTCCTGCACCGCGATGTACCTCGAGCTCACCGAGGTCAACTCCAACCTCGCCGGGATCATCGGCCCGATGCTCCTGGGCGCGCTGGCCACCGGCTACCTCGCCACGGGCGGCGGCGGGCTGGCCCTCGGCGGGGTCACCCTGCTGGCCGGCCGGGCCCGCGACTTCGTCATCGCCAACCTCGCCCCGGTGGCCGCCGGCACCGCAGCCGCCGGTGTGGCCGCCGCCACCGCGGTCACGGTCGGGGTGGTCGGCGTCCAGCCGCACCACGAGCGCCGCGAGATCGCCTCCGACCAGGTCCAGAGCGTCACCAGCCAGGGCCTGGACCCCGCCGACGTCGCGCCCGCTCTGCCGACCCCGCTCTCCCCCGAGACGCGCGCGCAGCGGCGGCAGGGCACCAACCCGTTCCTGGCAGCCGCGGCGATCACGCCCTCCGACACAGCCCTGGTCGAGGACCCGCTGGGCGAGCTCACCGACCTCCCGACCGAGACCCCAACCGAGATCCCCACCGAGATCCCCACCGAGACCCCGACCCCGACCGAGACCCCGACCGACCGACCCCGACCGAGACCCCGACGACCGACGTCAACCTGACCGCGGCGGTGGTCTCCGACAACGCCGTGGTCGTCGACGTCGACGGACTCCCCGACGACCCGGTCGCGATCAGCATGGACCTGACCTCGACCTCGGGGCGCACGCACTTCAAGGTCGGCGACGGCCTGTGCACCGTGCTGGCGGAGCGGCCCGACCACGCCGAGTGCGTGGTCAGCGGCGGGATCGGCGGGACGGGCCTGTCGGCGCTCGGACGCCGCGCGACTCGAGCCGCGGTTCCGCTCGACTTCCCCGACGACCTGGAGACCGACCGGCTCAAGGTCAGCGTCGGCCTCAACGGGTACGCCGAGTCCAACCCGAGCGACAACGAGCGCGAGCTCGACTTCCAGCCGACCCGGTCGACGGACGGACCCACCGAGGACCCCACCCCGACCGACGACCCGACCCCGGACGACGCGCCGCCCCCTGCCGAGGAGCCTGCCCCCACCGACCAGCCCACCCCCGCCGACGAGCCGTCCACGCCTGCGCCCCCGGCCTCCCGGGACCTCTCGGTCGACCTGGGCTCGGTCGACGACGGCGCTGGCATCGGCCGCTTCCGCGCCGTGGTCTCGAACCTGCCCACCGACGGCACGAGCGCCTTCCGCCTGGACGTGTCGTTCTCCGACGGCCGCGTCGACCTCGAGGGGATCCCTGCGGGCTGTCGCTACCTCGACGGTGGCCGCACCGCCCTGGGCTGCTCCGGCGCCGGCGCCTTCAGCGGCGTCCTCGACGCCGACCTGAGACGGATCGGCCCGGGACAGCAGGTCACGGTCACCGTCAAGGTCTCGATGGCCGACGTCGTCGACCCTGTGCCGGGCAACGACGCGGCCTCCCTGACCCTGGTCCGTGCGGCGGGGGCGTCGACCAGCACCGCGGCAGCACGGCAGCAGTCGGCGCGGACCTCGGCAGCCGGGACCCGCCACCGCGAGCACCGGCCACGGACGCGCCACCACGGCACGCGCGCCTGAGGCCCGGCGCGCCGTCCCCCGAGGGTCGCTAGGCTCGCGCCGATGACCTCACCCCGCTACGCCACCGATCCCTGGCCGGCCCCGACCCCGACCGAGCCCGTCGTCCGCAGCGTCGTGCTGCCCGGGTCGAAGTCCCTGACCAACCGGGCCCTGATCCTCGCGGCGCTGTCCGAGGGTCCCTCGACCGTCCGCCGGGCGCTGCGCTCCCGCGACA
Source organism: uncultured Actinomycetota bacterium (assembly GCA_963784485.1). Classification (GTDB taxonomy): domain Bacteria; phylum Actinomycetota; class Actinomycetes; order Propionibacteriales; family Nocardioidaceae; genus Marmoricola_A. The sequence continues at coordinate 418,268 of CAWARH010000006.1, forward strand.
CCGAGCTGATGGCGGCGGCCCTGGCCTCGCTGGGGGTCGAGATCGACACCACGGGCGCCGACTGGCACGTGCGTCCCGGCGCGCTCCAGGGGGACGTCGAGGTCGACTGCGGCCTGGCGGGCACGGTCATGCGGTTCGTCCCCCCGGTCGCCGCGCTGGCCGACGGCACCGTCCGCTTCGACGGCGACCCCCATGCCCGTACCCGACCGATGGGAGCGGTCCTGCGCGGCCTGAGGGAGCTCGGGATCGCCGTCGACGACGAGGCACGCGGCACGCTGCCGTTCGCGGTGCACGGTCGACGACGGGTGCCCGGCGGCACCGTGGTCATCGACGCCTCCGCCTCCAGCCAGTTCATCTCCGCCCTGCTGCTCGTCGGTGCCCGCTACGACGCGGGCGCGGACGTGCGGCACGAGGGACCGCCGGTGCCGTCCCTGCCCCACATCGACATGACCGTGGCGGCCCTGCGCGAGCACGGGGTCCGGGTCGACGACGACGAGACCGACCGCTGGCGGGTGCACGCGGGGCCGGTCCGGGCGGTGGACGTCACCATCGAGCCCGACCTGTCGAACGCCGCCCCCTTCCTTGCCGCCGGCGCCGTGACCGGGGGGCGGGTCACGGTCGCGGGCTGGCCCAGCCGAACCACGCAGGCCGGGGACGCCCTGCGCGACATCCTCGTCCAGATGGGCGCCTCGGTCTCCCTCGGCGCCGACGGCCTGACCGTCGGCGCCGACGGCGACCTGCGGGGTGTGGACCTCGACCTGCACGACGTCGGCGAGCTGACGCCCGCCGTCGCGGCGCTGGCGGCGCTCGCCCGGACCCCCTCGGTGATCCGGGGGGTCGCGCACATCCGGGGCCACGAGACGGACCGGCTCACCGCGCTGGCCCGGGAGCTGAACGGGCTCGGTGGTGACGTCACCGAGCGTCCCGACGGCCTGGAGATCCGGCCGAGACCGCTGCACGGCGGGGTCTTCCACACCTACGCCGACCACCGGATGGCCCACGCCGGAGTGGTCCTGGGGCTGCGGGTCCCTGGGGTGCTCGTCGAGGACGTGGACACCACGGCCAAGACCTTCCCCGGCTTCGCCGGGGCCTGGTCCACCCTGGTCGGAGGCTGACCCGGTGGCCGGTCGGCGCGACTACCAGGACCTCGAGCACGAGTCGTTCGACCGGCCGCGCCGCCGCACCCGCCCGCGCACCAAGGACCGGCCGCGCTACGACGACGCGGTGGCCGGCGTGGTGGTCACCGTCGACCGCGGGCGGTACACCTGCCGCCTGGCCGCGGCCGAGGACACCGTCGTCACCGCCATGAAGTCCCGGCCGCTGGGTCGCAAGGGGGTGGTGGTCGGCGACCGGGTCCGACTCGTCGGGGACGTGTCCGGCGACGCCGGGGCGCTCGCGCGGATCGTGGAGGTCTCGCCGCGGCAGACGGTGCTGCGGCGCACCGCCGACGACGACGACTCCGTCGAGCGGGTGATCGTGGCCAACGCCGACCAGCTGGTCATCGTCGTGGCGCTGGCCGACCCCGAACCACGAACCGGCCTGGTCGACCGGGCCCTCGCCGCGGCGTACGACGCGGGGATCGCCCCGCTGCTGTGCCTGACCAAGGCCGACCTGGCCGACCCTGAGCCGCTGCTGGAGATCTACCGCCCCCTGGAGGTCCCCTACGTCGTGACCCGGCGCGGCGCCGACGTCGAGCCGGTGCTGGCCCGGCTGCGGGAGCGCACCAGCGTCCTGCTGGGCCACAGCGGCGTCGGCAAGTCGACCCTGGTCAACGCCCTGGTCCCCGGCACCGACCGGGCGGTCGGGGTGGTCAACGACGTCACCGGCCGTGGCCGGCACACCTCGGTCTCCGCCCTCATGCTCCGGCTCGTCGACGGCAGCGGCTGGATCGTCGACACTCCCGGGATCAGGTCGTTCGGGCTGGCGCACGTCGAGCCGGCCCGGCTCATCGGCGCCTTCCCCGACCTGGCCGAGCTGAGTGTCGACTGCCCGCGCGGCTGCACCCATGCCGCTACCGAGCCCGAGTGCGCCCTGGACGTCGCGGTGGCCGGGAACGGCGTCGAGGCCGCCCGCGTGGAGTCCTACCGGAGACTGGTCGGCAGCCGGGAGACGTCGTACTGACCCATGTCGGTGCCGGCCGGGGGGCCTCGGGCACATAGCCTGGCCCCCATGCCCACGAACTTCACCGACGACCTGCGTCTGGCCCATGTCCTGGCCGACGACGCCGACTCGTTGAGCATGGACCGCTACCAGGCGATGGACCTGCGGGTGGACACCAAGCCGGACCTCACCCCGGTCACCGACGCCGACCGGGCCGTCGAGGAGGGCATCCGGCGCACGCTGTCCCGGGCCCGGCCCCGCGATGCCGTGCTCGGCGAGGAGGAGGGCTCCAGCGGGTTCAGCCAGCGGCGCTGGGTGGTCGACCCGATCGACGGGACCAAGAACTACGTCCGCGGGGTGCCCGTGTGGGCGACCCTGATCTCGCTCATGGTGGAGGACGAGGTCGTCGTCGGGGTCGTCTCGGCACCGCAGCTGAACCGCCGGTGGTGGGCGATGAAGGACGGCGGCGCGTTCGCCGGACGCTCCCTGTTCAAGTCGGCGCCCTGCCGGGTCAGTGACGTCACCCGCCTCGAGGACGCCTCGCTGTCCTACTCCTCGCTGTCCGGGTGGGACGAGCGGGGGCGGCTCGACGACTTCCTGACCCTGGGCCGACGGTGCTGGCGCACGCGCGCGTACGGCGACTTCTGGAGCTACATGCTGGTCGCCGAGGGGGCGGTCGACATCGCCGCCGAGCCGGAGCTGGAGCTCCACGACATGGCCGCGCTCGACGTCATCGTGCGCGAGGCCGGCGGGCGCTTCACCTCCCTGGACGGCCGGGACGGGCCGACCGGGGGCAACGCGCTGGCCAGCAACGGCCTGCTGCACGACACCGTTCTCGGCTTCCTGGGCTCCGTCGGGCCGGAGCACCGGGAGCCTCCCCACCCGGGCGCCCCCGGGGACGACCTCCCCGCCGACGTGCTGGAGCCGGGCGAGGGCGAGGGCCGGGTGGGCACGGTCTTCGACCTCAGCGCCCGACGTCGTCCGGCGGCCCCCGACCAGGCGCGACCGGAGACGCCGCTGCCGCCGCTCGGTCCCTGATCACGGTCAGGTCACGACCCGGTCCCGTCCCGGTGCCGCCCGGCGCGCCCGGGCGCCCGCTCCCTAGCCGCACCCCCCGCGCCTGCACTAGCCTTCCGAGCACCGCCGGTCCCGGCCGGTCGACCGTCAAGGAGGTCACATGCGCATCCACGACGTCATGGCAGCCAAACCGCAGCACACCGTCGTCACCGTCCGCCCGAGCGCCACGAACCGCGAGCTCGTCGCCCTGCTCGCCGAGCACAACGTGGGGGCGCTGGTGGTCAGCGAGGACGGCGAGACCGTCGACGGCATCGTCTCCGAGCGTGACGTCGTCCGCCAGCTCCACCGCGACCCCGCGGTCCTCGACGCCACCGTCGCCTCCATCATGACCGGCTCGGTGCACACCTGCTCCCCCGGCGACCAGCTCGACGACATGATGACGGTCATGACCGAGCGCCGGATCCGGCACGTGCCGGTGGTCGAGAACGACCGGCTGGTCGGGATCGTCAGCATCGGTGACGTGGTCAAGCACAAGATCAGCGCCCTGCAGTTCGAGCGCGACCAGCTCGACAGCTACGTCCACCAGACCTGAGCCCCACCAGGAGCGCGGGGTCCTCCCTCCCGGGTCCGTCCCGGGGGCGGCGGGTAGCCTCGACCCGACAGACGCACCTCTGGGGAAGGACCCGCATGGACAAGCCCGAGATCGACTTCATCGACGGCCCGGCGCCCGCCGACCTGACGGTCACCGACGTGACCGAGGGCGAGGGCGCCGAGGCAGCGGCCGGCTCGACGGTGAGCGTGCACTACGTCGGCGTCGCCCACTCCACCGGGGAGGAGTTCGACGCGTCGTACAACCGTGGCGAGCCCCTGACCTTCCGGCTCGGGGTCGGTCAGGTGATCAGCGGCTGGGACACCGGCGTGCAGGGCATGAAGGTCGGTGGCCGGCGCCAGCTGGTGATCCCGCCGCACCTGGGTTACGGCGACCGCGGCGCCGGTGGCGTGATCAAGCCGGGCGAGACCCTGATCTTCGTGGTCGACCTTCTCGACGTCCGCTGAGGCAGCCCCGCTGAGCGGCGCGGAACAGGAGCGCCCGGGTCGGTTCAGCCGACCTGGGCGCTCCTCTGCTGTCCGTCGAGGGTGTGCGGTCCGCCGGCCAGCGTGACCAGGTCGCCGCGGACCAGCTGTCTTCCTCGCCGCCGCTCGACCTCGCCGTTCACGGTGACCAGGCCCTGGGCGAGCAACGGCTTGGCGTCCGACCCCGCATCGACGAGGTCCGCGAGCTTGAGGAACTGCCCGAGCCGGATCCCGTCCTCCCGGATCTCCACGACGCGCGGCGGCGACGGCGCTGCGGCGGTCCGCTCGCGTCGCGGGCCGTGCCCTGCCAGGCGACGACGGCCGGGGCTCACGCGAGCACCGCGAAGGTGTGGATGACCAGCCCGACGAGGCCGCCGACGATGGTGCCGTTGATCCGGATGAACTGGAGGTCCTTGCCCACGTGCAGCTCGATCTTCCTGGACGTCAGGTCGCCGTCCCACTCCTCGATGGTGCTGGTGATGACCGCGGTCAGCTCCCGCCCGTAGCGGTCGATGAGGAAGACGGCAAGCCCGGCGGCACGCTCGTCGAGCCGGGCCCGCAGCTGCTCGTCGCCCTGGAGCCGCCGTCCGTACGCCGTCAGCTCCTGCACCGCGCGCTCGACCAGCTGGCTGTCGGTGTCGCTGAGCCCGGCGACCAGGGCCCGTCGCAGCGCGTTCCACAGGGAGACGAACGTGGCCGAGACCTGCGGGTGGCTCAGCACGCGCTCCTTGAACCGCTCCATCCGCTCGATCGTGTCGGGCTCGTGGAGGAGGCCCTGGGCGAGCTCCTCGAGGAGGGTGTCGAGGGCCACCCGGGAGCGGTGGTGCGGGTCCCTGCGGATGTCCTCCAGCCACACCAGCAGCTCGGCGTGCAGGCGGTGGATGACCCGCTCGTTGAGCGCCTCGGGCGCCCACCACGGCGCACGCTCGGCCACGACGTCGTAGAAGGTCCCCTCGTTGCCGCTGAGCCAGCGGTGGCCCTCGTCGAGCAGGACGTCCACGAGCGGGTGGTGGGCGCCGTCCTCGACGACCTCGTGCAGCAGGCTTCCCGCCAGGGGGCTGATCGGCTCCTCGAGGAAGCGCGGGACGAGCACCTCGGTCACGAAGTCGGAGACGTCCTGGTCGCGTACCCGCTCCAGCCCGGTGCGCAGCAGGTCGGCGACCTCCACCACGACGCGGCGTGCGTGCCGCTCCTGGACCAGCCAGTCCCCTGCCTTGCGCGCCGGCTCCGCATCGAGCACCCGGGGCCGCACGACCCCCTCGGACAGGAAGTTCTCCCCGACGAACTCCTCCAGGCTGCGGGCCAGCATCTCCTTGCGTCGGGGGATCAGCGCGGTGTGCGGGATCGGTACCCCCAAGGGGTGCTTGAAGATCGCGACCACCGCGAACCAGTCCGCGATGGCGCCGACCATGGAGGCCTCCGCCCCGGCGTTGACGAAGCCGAGGAACCCGTCCTGGTCGAGGGTGAGCACGAAGACCGTGGCAGCCAGGAGCAGCAGGCCCACGGCCACCGAGCGCATCCGGCGCAGGGCGGAGCGTCGTTCGTCGTCGAGCTCCGGGTCGGAGCCCATCATCATGGTGGCGGACATCGCGGTGAACCTATCGTGGCGGCGCGACGACCGCGGACTCGCCCACGAGCAGCGTGGGCGTGATGCCCGGGACCACCGCGACCGAGACCCGGGTCCCGACCGGGTGCCGTACCGAGTGCGGCTGCCACGAGGCGACCTGCCGACCCGACCCGAGCCGGACCGTGTGCAGCACGAAGGCGCCGTGGTACTCCACCGCCTCGACGCGGGCGGCGGCGTCCGGGTCCGGGGTGAGCGCGACCTCGTGCGGGCGGAGCACCACGTCGACGTCGACGTCGACGTGGCCCCAGCCCGGGACGGTCGAGACGACCCCGATCTCGCAGGTCAGCAGGGCGTCGTGGACGTGGGCGGGCAGGAACGCCGCGTCCCCCATGAACGAGGCCACGAACCGGGTGCGGGGTCGCTCGAAGACCTGCACCGGGGTGTCGGACTGCTCGATCCGCCCCTCGTGCATCACCACGACACGGTCGCCCACCGAGAGCGCCTCGGTCTGGTCGTGGGTGACCAGCAGCGCCGTCGTGCCCGTGGCCCGGATCACCGCCACCGTGTCGGCCCGCAGCTGGCCACGCAGGGTCTCGTCGAGGCTGCTGAACGGCTCGTCGAGGAGGACCACCGCGGGCCGCGGTGCCAGTGCCCGGGCGAGGGCGACCCGCTGCTGCTCCCCGCCGGAGAGCTCGTGGGGGTAGCGCCCGGCCAGCGGCGCGAGCCGGGTGAGGTCGAGCACCTCCGCGACCCGCGCGCGCCGCTCCTTGCGGGGCAGTCCGTCGAGCCCGAAGGCGACGTTGCGGCCGACGGTGAGGTGCGGGAAGAGCGCGTGGTCCTGGAACACCAGCCCGACGCGCCGACGCTCCGGCGGCAGCCACGCTCCCCCACCCGACACCTGCTCGCCGTCGATGCGGATCGTGCCCGCACCGGGTCGCTCCAGCCCGGCCACCAGCCGCAGCAGGGTCGACTTCCCGCAGCCGGACGGTCCGATCACGGTGAGCAGCTCACCGGCGGAGGCGACCAGGTCGAGGTCGGACGCCGCGGGCACGCTGCCGTAGCTCTTGGAGACCCCGTCCAGGACGAGGATCGGCGACTCGCTCATCGGGGATCGACGCTCCGGTGCGGATCGACCAGCCGGGCCTGCCGGAACAGGAGGAACACCGGCACCATGGCCGCGGCCACGATCACCAGTGCCGGCAGGGCGGCCTTCTCCCAGTAGTTCTCCTTGGCCAGCTCGTAGACCCACACCGACACGGTACTGAAGCCGAAGGGGCGCAGGAGAAGGACCAGGGGCAGCTCCTTGACCGCGTCGACAAGCACCAGCACGAAGGCGACGAACACCCCCGACCGGGCCAGCGGCAGGTGCACCCGGGTCAGGATCCGAAGCGGCCCGGCGCCGAGGCTGAGGGCAGAGAGCGTCATCGACCGCGGCACGCCCGTCAGGCTCGCGTCGACGGCCTGGTACGCCGGAGCCAGGAAGCGGATCACCGACGCGTACAGGATGCCGGCCACCGACCCGGTGACCAGCAGGCCGGTGCCGCCCTCCACGCCCCACCACGTGACGAGGCGGTCCAGGTCGGAGAACGCCAGCAGCACCCCGATCCCGACCACCGCGCCCGGGACGGCGTACCCGAAGGTGGTGACCTGGGCGGCGGCCAGGGGCACCGGTCCCCGTGCCATGCGCAAGGCGTGGCCCACCAGGATCGCGAGGGTCACGCACACCACCGCGACCGTGAGGGCCACGGTGAGGCTGTTGGCGAGGTACTCGCCGAACCGGGGGTCGAGGAAGCCTTCGGGGTCGCGACGCGCCTCGCCGACCGCCCAGCCGACCAACCGGACGACCGGGAGGACGAAGCCGACGCCGAGCGCGAGCAGGCAGGTCAGCACCGCCGCGGCTGCTCGCCATCCGCGCAACCGGACCGGCTCCAGCCCTCGGCCGCGGCCGCCCCGCTGGCCGTAGCGGGCCCGCCCCCGGAGCAGGCGCTCCCCCGCCAGCACAGCGACCGCGAACAGCAGCACGAGCACCGACAGGCGGGTGGCGGAGTCGAAGTCGTAGGAGCCCTTCCACTGCTTGTAGACGCCGACCGACACGGTCTGGACCCCGAAGTACTGCACGGTGGCGAAGTCGGTGAGCACCTCCATCATCACCAGCGCCAACCCGGCCGCCAGTGCGGGCCGGGCCAGCGGAAGAACGACCCGGCGCAGCGCCCTGCTGCGGGAGGCACCCAGCGTCCGCGCCGCGTCGTAGGTCGAGGGGGACTGCTCCAGGAACGCCGCCCGGGCCATCAGGTAGACGTAGGGGAACAGCGTCAGGGTCAGCACGACCACCGCACCCGGCAGCGTGCGTACCTCCGGCAACCACAGGCCCTCACCGAAGGCGCTGCGCAGCCCCTGCTGGACCGGACCGGCCCGGTCGAAGGTGGAGAGGAACACGAACCCGAGGATGTAGGCCGGCATCGCCAGCGGGAGGACGAGCATCCACACGAAGAGGTCGCGGAACGGGAACCGGGCGACGGTGACGAGCCAGGCGAGCCCGCCGCCGACGAGCAGCGTGCCGGCGCCCACCCCGGACATGAGCAGGAGCGTGGTGACCACCATCCGGCCGAGGTTGCGGGGCAGGGCCGTCGCAGTGCCGCCGGAGAGTCCGTCGACGAGCACGGCCAGGATGGGTGCCGCGATCAGCGCGGCGACCAGCACCACCAGCGCCCCCCACCCCCACCGACCTGCGGACAGGGTCGCCCGGGTGCGGGCGAGTACCCGGGCCCGGGGCGCCTTGGTGACCGCCGAGCTCACTCGTAGCCGACCTCGTCGAGCAGGTCCAGCGCCTCCGGGTTGAGCCGGCCGTAGGCTGCCGCGTCGATCGGCATGGCCGTGAACGTGCCGAATCCGGCGACCACGTCGTCGGGGGCGACGTCGGGGTTGACCGGGTACTCGTGGTTGCCGCCGATGAAGGCCTTCTGGCCGTCGGTGGCCAGCCACTCCAGGAGCTTCTGCGCCTCGGCCTTGTTGTCGGAGGTGCTCACCACGCCGCCTCCCGACAGGTTCATCTGGGTGCCCGCGCCGTCCTGGCTGGCCCAGTACAGCGCGACGTCCAGCCCGGGGTCCGCCTCCAGCTCCCGGGCCAGGTAGTAGTGGTTGACCAGGGCGACGTCACAGGTCCCGGCGTCCACCGCCTCCAGCAGGAGGATGTCGTTGCTCATCACCTCCACGTCGTTGTCGAGCCACCCCTGGACGATCCGCTTGGCGGCCGGCTTCCCGTAGGTCTCCATGAGCGCGGCCACCAGCGACTGGGTGTAGGCCTCGGTGGAGTCGCGCATGCACAGCCGCCCCTTCCACCGAGGGTCGTCGAGCCCGGCGTAGGTGTTGACGGGGTCGAAGTCCGCGGGGTCGACCCGGTCGGGGTTGTAGACCACCGTGCGGGCCCGCAGGGCAAGGCCGAACCACTCGTCGTCGGGGTCGCGGTACTTCGCGGGCACGGCCCGGTCCAGGGTGGGGCTCTTCAGCGGTGTGAGCACCCCCGCCTGCTGGGCGGCCCACAGGTTGCCGGCGTCGACGGTCATGTACAGGTCGGCCGGCGAGTCCGCTCCCTCCGCCTCCAGTCGCTGCAGGAGCTCGGCGTCCTCACCGAAGAGGAAGTCGACGCTGACGCCGGTCTGCTTCTCGTACTCCGCGAACGCGTCCTCGAGGTCGTAGTGACGCGCGGTGTAGACCTGCAGGTCACCCGGCTCCTCGCCGGAGCCGCCGCCGAAGATGCCGCAGCCTGCGGTGCCGGCGCAGAGCGCGAGGCCGAGCATCGAGGTGAGTACGGCGTGGGGCGTGCGCATGCGACCTCCGTCGAGACGAGCGATGGGACTGGGGTGACTAAGGTGAGCCTAACCTGCCTGTGGGCGCCGTGCGTGGGAGGATGGCTCCATGACGCAGGACGCCTCCACCGTGATCACCTTCGGCACGTTCGACGTCTTCCACGTGGGGCACCTGAGGGTCATCGAGCGCGCCGCCGCGTTCGGTGACCGTCTCGTCGTGGGAGTCTCCGCCGACGCGCTCAACCTGAAGAAGAAGAACCGCCTGCCGGTCTTCTCCCAGGCCGAACGGCTCGAGATCGTGGCGGCCCTGAAGGTGGTCGACGAGGTGTTCGTCGAGGAGAGCCTGGAGCTCAAGCGCGACTACATCATGAAGTACGACGCACGGGTGCTGGTCATGGGCGACGACTGGGCGGGCCGGTTCGACGAGTTCAACGACATCTGCCGGGTGGAGTACCTCACCCGCACCCCGGCCATCTCGACCACCGCCCTGATCGAGAAGATCGCCTCGACATGAGCGACCCCGAGGATCCCTTGCTCCCGGCTGTGCCGAGGGGCCGCAAGCACCTGATGACCCCCGGACAGGCGCGCTCGGCGTCGACCCGGACCCCGATGGCGGTGGGGGTGGTGCAGCGTTGGGTGCTCTCCGTGCTGGCGGTGACGACCATCCTGCACCTCGCCGGCGGCCTGGTGCTGGCTGCGAGGTCGGTGGACGAGCGCTCCTCGCAGATCGGGCTGCTGGTGATCAGCGCGGCCTTCGGCCTCATCGCGATGGCCTCCGGTCTGCTGATCCACCGCCGTTCCGTGGTCCACCCGCTGATGCTGGTCGGCCTGCTCCCGGCGCTGCTCGGCGCCTGGTGGATCTTCTAGCCCCGCACTGCCTCGCCTCGGCAGGCCGGACCGCGAACGAGCAGGGTCCGATCGGCTCAGTTCAACAGCTTGGAGGCCAGCACCGCAGCCTGCGTGCGCCGTTCGAGGCCGAGCTTGGTGAGGATGCTGGTCACGTAGTTCTTCACGGTCTTCTCGGCGAGGAACAGCTGCTCACCGATCTGGCGGTTCGTGAGGCCCTCGGCGACCAGCTCGAGGATGCGTCGCTCCTGCGGGGTCAGGGAGCGGAGCTCGGCGGGCTCGGAGGCGCCGCCGTCACGCAGCCGGTCGAGCACGCGCTGGGTGACCGCAGGGTCGAGCAGCGACTGGCCGTCGGCGACCTTGCGCACCACGTCGAGCAGGTCGTTGCCGACGATCTGCTTGAGCACGTAACCGGCTGCCCCCGCCATGATCGCGGCGAAGAGCGCCTCGTCGTCGTCGTAGGAGGTGAGGATGATGGCGCGGATCGAGGGGTCGATCGACCGGATCGCGCGGCACACGTCCACACCGCTGCCGTCCGGCAGCCGGCCGTCGAGGACGGCGACGTCGGGACGCAGCGCGGGGATCCGGGCTTCGGCGTCCTTGGCCGATCCGGACTCGCCGACGACCTCGAAGCCCTCCTCGGAGTCGAACAGGTCCCTCAGACCACGACGCACGACCTCGTGGTCGTCGAGAAGGAACACACGAACCGCGCTCATGCCAACCCTTTTGTTCGATGGTGCGAGATGTTGCCTGATGTCCGATCACTGTAGCCGGATGTCGCTTGTGTCGAAGCAGGTCGGCAAACCTCGGCAGTGTCGTCCGCGCCAGGCGGAGGGTCGGGCCGCGGCGTCGGTGCCCCCGGGGACGACCCGGAAGGCAGGACCGACGCGGGGCGGGGCACGGGCCCGGGAACGCGAAACGGGCCGGCCCGAGGGGCCGGCCCGCTCTCTAGCCCCTGGCGCACGCTGGGAGGTCGCGCGCTGTCTCGCGGAGACATCGGCTTCGAGCACCGGCGCGGAAACGTGGGAGGTCGGTTCCTGCCGGCCCTTCCATCATGGGCGCTTACTGCGGTGACGCACCATGCCCTGTTTCCCTATTTGCCGGGACTTACGTCACACCCCGAGCCAGGGGACCTGGGCGCGTGCACGATGCTTGACACTTCAACTTTCAGGGTGGATACTTGTTGAAGCATCAACTCACACACCCTGTCTCCCGGAGGTCCTCATGTCCCCGCTCCTCGCCCCCTCGGTCGTCGGTGGCACCTACACCGTCGATGCCACCCACTCCCGACTCGGTTTCGTCGCCCGGCACGCGATGGTCACCAAGGTGCGGGGAAGCTTCAACGACTTCGACGCCACCGCCCAGATCGACGACCGCGACCTCTCCCGCTCGACGGTGAGGGTCCGGATCCGCACCGCGAGCGTGGACACGCGCAACCCTCAGCGGGACGCTCACCTGCGCAGCAGCGACTTCTTCGACATCGAGGCCTACCCCGAGATCACCTTCGTCTCCACGGCGGCGGTGCCCGTGGACGAGGAGACGATCCGGGTCGGCGGCGACCTCACCATCAAGGACGTCACCCGGCCGGTGAGCATCGACTTCAGCTTCGCGGGCTCGGCCGTCGACCCCTTCGGCAACGAGCGGATCGGGCTGGAGGGCTCGGTGGTCGTCAACCGCAAGGACTGGGGCCTGACCTGGAACGCCGCCCTCGAGACGGGCGGCGTGCTGGTGAGCGAGAAGGTCACCCTCGAGTTCGACATCTCGGCGATCCGCACCGTCTGAGCACCCTCCACCAGGCCCGTCCCTCGTCCCGGGGGGCGGGCCTTTGGTCATGTCCACCTCGTCCCATCAGTCCCCGATGGCTCGTTTGTCAGAGGATGGGGGACCATAGCCCCCTCGGTTTGGGCGGGACCCTGCCGAATAGTGGGGCTGTATCCCCCCTCGAACCGACAGGAGCCGCACCGATGACGCAGTCCCGAGACCTCGAGCCGCAGGAGTGTGAACGCCTCCTCCGTGCCGGTGTCCTGGGACGCGTCGCCGTGTCCACCCCGGAGGGTCCGCACATCGTGCCGGTCAACTACACGGTCGTCGAGGACACCGTGGTGATCCGCACCTCGTCCTACAGCCTCCTGGGCACCTACGGGCGCAACGCGATGCTCGCCTTCGAGGTCGACCACATCGACTACGAGCGCCACGTCGGCTGGAGCGTCGTGGCGCGTGGTCGGGGCTGGGCCGAGGTGGAGCCCGAGGAGATCGCCCGGATCCGGGCAGCCTCCACCCCCCGCCCCTGGGCCGGAGGCAACCGCAACGTCTACCTGCGCCTGCGGTGGGACTCGCTGACCGGTCGCTCCCTCGGCACCGACTGGACTCGCGAGAACGAGTCTCCGGTACATCGCACCCTCTCGGCCCTCTGACTGGCACGATGAGCCGATGGACGCAGAGATCGGCCCGGACCTCCCGGGGCGGGAGGAGGTCGAGATCGACTGGCCCGGGGACGACCTGACCGAGGCCACCCAGGCGCTCTTCGACGCGTTCACCGCGATCTCCTCCGACCTCGACACCCAGAGCGTCCTGCACCGCATCGTCTCGACCGCGTGCGCGCTCACCGCGGCTCCCCGAGGAGTCCTCGGTGTCCTGGGCTACGACGGGCAGGTGATCGAGAGGATCGAACACGAGGCCTCCCCCGGCGACGAAGGGGGCCCGGACGTCGCGGCCGCCATGCCCGCAGCCGTCCCGGACCGGCCGACCCTGGCCCTCGAGGTCCCCGTGCGGGTCCGGGGCACACCGTTCGGCTCCCTCATCCTGAGCGGCCGGCGCGACTCCACGCCCTTCACCAAGCGGGACGAGCTGCTCGTGCAGGCCCTCAGCACCGTGGCCGGCTTCGTGATCGAGAACGCCCGCGCCTACGGGCTCAGCGAGCGCCGCCGCCGCTGGCTGGAGATGTTCGGCGAGCTCACCGACCTGCTCATGCCGCCGATCACCCTGACCGAGGCCCTGGAGCGGATAGCCGCGGCCGTGCGCACCGCCTCCGGCGCGGAGTCCTCCTCCGTGGTCCAGGTCCCCGAGGACGGGACACCGTTCTCGGCGGCCAGCTCAGGACAGGTCCCCGCCCTGGACGCCGCCGAGCAGACCACCTTCGACCGAGCCGTCCGCACCGTCGTCGACACCGGCGAGGTCAGCTCCATGACGTTGTCCGACGACCTGGTGGTGGTCTTCGCGCCGCTGCGCGCACACCTGACCATCCCCGGCGTGCTGGTCGTGGTCCGGCACCGCCGCAACCACTCCGACGAGTTCGAGGAGCGCGAGCTGCTCCTCTCCTTCGCCGACCAGGCCGCGCTCGCGCTCGACCGCACCCAGGCGCTGGAGGACCGCGAGGCGATGGCGGTGATCTCCGACCGCGACCGGATCGCCCGGGACCTGCACGATGTCGTGATCCAGCGGCTCTTCGCCGCCGGGCTGCACATGCAGTCGATCAAGGCTGCGGCCACCCCCGAGCTCAAGGAGCGCATCGACCAGAGCGTGCGCGACCTCGACCAGACGATCCGGGACATCCGCGGCACGATCTTCGAGCTGCAGACCCGACCTCAGCACTCGCTGCGCTCGGAGATCCGGGACCTGGTCCGCGAGTACGTCCCGATCCTCGGCTTCGCTCCCTCGGTGCAGCTGGACGGTCCGGTGGACACCTCGGTGGACGCCCGGGTCCAGCAGCAGTTCGCCGCTGTGCTTCGTGAGTCGTTGTCCAACGTGGCCCGGCACGCCCAGGCCGGCAACGCCTCGGTCGAGGTACGGGTCACCGACACCCATCTGCGGCTGCGCGTGACCGACAACGGCAAGGGCCTCCCCGAGGAGCGCAGGGAGAGTGGGCTGCGCAACGCGCGCCGACGCGCCGTCATGCTCGGCGGCCATCTCGACCTGTGGCCCCAGGAGCCGACGGGGACGGCCTTCATCTGGTCGGTGCCACTGGACCACCCCTGAGCCGGGCTACGGCCGGCGGTGCACCAGCATCGGCAGGACCGCCGCGGCACCGGCCCGGCGGAGCAGGGCCGCGGCCATGGTGACCGGCCACAGCGACGACGTCGCGTCGACCACCAGCAGCACCACCCGGCCGTCCACCACGGGCGCCGCGGGGGCCACATCGATCGCCTCGCGCCACCAGGACGCCTCGTCGGCCGAGCTCAGCTCCCGCGGGTCGCGCGCCGGACGCGACACCCCGACCGCGGCCCGGTCGAGCCGGCCCACGTGGGCGAGGTGATCGGCCACCGACGCGGTCATCGTGGGGAACCCCGCCGCCGGCAGGTCCACCACCACCTCGGGGCGGGCCGGCCAGCTCGTCCGCCAGCCGGAGAGCAGCCGGACGCACGCGTCCAGCACCTCCTGCGGAGCCGCCGCGTCCCGGGTGAACAGCTCGGCGACGGTCTCCCGCCACTCCGGGGCGTCGGCGAAGACCAACGTCCTGCCCTCGGCCGGCAGCTCCCCGGGGGCGATCCTGCCTCGCGCCCCGAAGGAGCCCCCGGGCCACATCTTCCGCGGCTCCAGCGCGTGCACCTCGCCCCGCAGGACACCCGTGACCGCCGCGACGGTGGCGTCGTCGGGGCGGCCCGCCAGGGCAGCCGGCAGCGCGCCTCGACAGACCGAGCACCTGCCGCAGGGCTCCGCGTGAGGGTCGTCGAGCGCGGCCTGGAGCAGCTCCATGAGGCAGCGCTCCCCCCGCGTGTAGGCGCGCATGATGTCGGCCTCGCGCCGACGTACGGCGACCACCCCGGCGTAGTGCTCCTCGTCGTGCACCCACGGTGCCCCGGTGGCTCGCCAGCCGCTCTCCACCCGCTCCACCACCTCGTCGACGGCAAGCTGCTTGAGCATCAGCTCCACGCGTCCCCGGCGTACGCCGGACTGGGCCTCCACCGCGGCCACCGAGACCGGCTCCTCGGTCGAGAGGGTGGCGAGCACGCGGCGCACCTGGTCGGGCACCGGGATCGTGGCGGTGGCGAAGTAGTCCCAGACGCCGGCGTCCGCGTCCGAGGGCAGCAGCACCGCGTGGGCGTGCTCGATGGCCCGCCCCGCACGACCGACCTGCTGGTAGTAGGAGACCGGCGACGGCGGCGCCCCGACGTGCACCACGAAGCCGAGGTCGGGCTTGTCGTAGCCCATCCCGAGCGCGGACGTCGCCACCAGCGCCTTGAGCCGGTTGGCCCGCAGGTCGTCCTCCAGCCGCTCCCGCTCCGCCGCCTCCAGCTGCCCGGTGTACGCCGCGACCGCCGGCTCGGGACCGTGCACCGCCCTGACCGCCGCCGCCAGCCGGTGGGCGTCGGCGACGGTGAGGGTGTAGACGATCCCGGACCCGGGCAGCCGGGGCAGGTGGTCGACGACCCAGGCGTACCGCTCGAGAGGGGTCAGCCGGTCCACGACGGAGAGCTCGAGGCTGGCCCGGGCCAGCTGGCCGCGCAGCACCAGGGTGGCGTCGCCGAGCTGGCGGGCGACGTCCTCGGTGACCCGCTCGTTCGCGGTCGCGGTGGTAGCCAGGACCGGGGTGGCCGGGTTCAGGCGGCGCAGCACGTCGGAGACCCGGCGGTAGTCGGGTCGGAAGTCGTGACCCCAGTCGGAGACCGCGTGCGCCTCGTCGATGACGACCAGGCCCAGCCGACCGGTGAGGCTGTCCAGCACCCGCCGGCCGAAGCCGGGGTTGGCCAACCGCTCGGGCGAGACCAGCAGCACGTCCAGCTCCCCCGAGCGCAAGGCCTCCTCCACCCCCGACCAGGCGTCGATGTTGGAGGAGTTCAGGGTCGCCGCGCGGAGTCCGGCCCGGGCAGCGGCGGCCACCTGGTCGCGCATGAGCGACAGCAGCGGGGACACCACGAGTGTCGGCCCCGCCCTCTCCTCGCGGCGGATCGCGGTGGCCGCCCAGTAGACCGCCGACTTGCCCCACCCGGTGGCCTGGACGACCAGCACCCGGGCCCCCGGCTCGCAGAGCGCGGCGACGGCGGTCGCCTGGTCCTCGCGCAGCCGGGCGTGCGGTCCCGCCATGGCGGCGATCACCCGGGCAGCGGTGCCGGCGCGGTGGACGCCGAGCAGGTCGGCGCTCGTGGAGGTCATGGAGCCACCGTAGGCGGACCCACCGACGAGCCGGTGGCAGGATGGCCGCATCCTCACCTCCCAGTGCCGACGCGCGTCGGCGGACCCGAAGGAGACCCTTGCCAGCGAACCGTCTGATGCCCACCGAGGAGGCCGCCGACCTGATCCTGCTCACCCGGGAGATCGTCGGGAAGGAGCTCGCCCCGCGCGTGGCCGAGGCCGAGGCGAGCGAGGTCTTCCCCCGTGAGGTGTTCCGGCTGCTCGGCAGGGCCGGGCTGCTGTCGCTTCCCTACCCCGAGGAGTACGGCGGGGGTGGCCAGCCCTACGAGGTCTACCTGCAGGTGCTCGAGGAGATCGCCGCGGTATGGGCCTCGGTCGGCGTCGGCGTCAGCGTGCACGCCCTGTCGTGCTTCGGCCTGTTCACCCGTGGCACCGAGGAGCAGAGGCAACGGTGGCTGCCCGACCTGCTCGGCGGCGACCTGCTCGGCGCCTACGCCCTGTCCGAGCCGCACGCCGGGTCGGACCCGGCGGCGATGACCACCAGGGCGGTCCGGGACGGCGACGACTACGTCCTGACCGGCACCAAGGCGTGGATCACCCACGGCGGCCACGCCGACTTCTACAAGGTCATGGCGCGCACCAGCGACGCCAAGGACGGCATCTCCTGCTTCCTCCTGCCCGCAGACGTCGCGGGGCTGTCCACCGACCCGCCGGAGCGCAAGATGGGTCTGACCGGCTCGAGCACCACGATCCTGCGCCTGGACAAGGTCCGGGTGCCGGCCGAGCGCCGGCTCGGGGAGGAGGGCGACGGCCTGCGCATCGCCCTGTCGGGGCTGGACTCCGGCCGGCTCGGCATCGCGGCGGTCGCCGTGGGTCTCGCCCAGGGGGCGCTCGAGCACGCCGTGGCCTACGCCCGCACCCGGGAGACCTTCGGCCGCAGGATCATCGACCACCAGGGGCTCGCCTTCGTGCTGGCCGACATGGCAGCGGCCGTGGAGTCCGCGCGAGCCACCGTCCTGCACGCCGCGCGGCTGCGCGACCAGGGGCTGCCGTTCGCCAAGGAGGCGTCGGTGGCCAAGCTCGTGGCCACCGACAACGCCATGAAGGTCACCACCGACGCCGTGCAGGTGCTCGGCGGCTACGGCTACACCCGGGACTTCCCGGTGGAGCGATACATGCGCGAGGCCAAGGTCATGCAGATCTTCGAGGGCACCAACCAGATCCAGCGGATGGTCATCGGTCGACACCTCGACCGCCCGCAGGCGGGCACCGTCTCGGTGAGGAGGTCGCCCTGAGCCGCGCCGCACCGACGGGCGGCACCGCGGCGGCGGCGGCGCTGGCCCGGGCCTCGATCCCGTACACGGTGCGCACCTACGCGCACGACTCCTCCACCACCGCGTACGGCCTGGAGGCGGCCGCCGCCCTCGGTGTCGAGCCGGAGCGGTTGCTCAAGACGCTGTTCGCCGAGGTCGACGGCATCCTGGTCGTGGCGGTGGTCCCGGTCGCCGGCCAGCTCGACCTCAAGGCGCTCGCCGCGGCGCTCGGGGGCAAGCGGGCCGTGATGGCGGAGCCCGCCACGGCGGAGCGCGCCTCGGGGTACGTCGTCGGGGGGATCTCGCCGATCGGCCAGCGCCGACGCCACCGGACCGTGGTCGACGCCTCCGCCCTGACCTGGGAGACCGTGCTCGTGTCCGGTGGTCGACGTGGCCTGGACTTCGAGCTCAGCCCGACCGACCTGGTCGCGGTCACCGCGGCGCAGGTCGCGCCGATCGGCCGCCCTGGCTGAGCCGCCCGACCCACCAGGACTGCACCTCGGCGTCGACGCCGTACGCCCGCACCATGTGGGCACCGGCCTCCAGGAGCCGCTCGTGCCGCCGTGCCGGGTCGGCCTGCGCCTCCTGCACGAGGAGGGCCGCCTGGTCCCACTCCGGGCCGGCCGGAGGCAGCGGGAGCCGGGCAACCTGCGCGGCGCTCAGCTTGACCGCGCGCATGGTGAGCGCGGTGCCGGCGTACCTCGCGGCCGCGTACGCCGTGACCGGTGGTGACAGCAGCACGGCCAGCACGTGCCAGAGCCGCCCGGGGTCCGGGACGACGGTGATCGTCGGCACCGAGGGCAGCCACCGCCCGCCGGGGTCGGCGACCGCCTCGACCACCCTGCCCTGGGTGCCGACCAGGATCTTCGGCACCAGCCGGGTCGCGGCCCATCTCGCCAGCCCCGGGTCCGCGGCGAGCGCGGCCACGTCGACCACCGGCGCGGCCCACTGCTGCTTGAGGAAACGGGTCGCCCGGCTCCCCCAGCGACATCCGGCGGGCTCCACCAGCCCGGTCGTGACCAGGGGAGTCCCCTGGGGCAGCGAGGCGGCCTCCGTGACGTACGGCGCCAGGCCGTAGTACTGGTCGCGGAAGTCGGCGGTGCAGGCGGCCTGGTCCCCGACGGTCCCGTGCGCCGTGCCCAGGTGCACCTCGGGGACGCCCAGTCCGGCGGCGAGCAGGAACGCCCACTCCTCGTCCAGACCGCCCGGGAGCACCTCGTGCGTCGGGAGGCGGCGGAACCCGGGTCCGTGCGTGCGTCGCACGTGACCCTGGACGGCGCCGCGACGCAGCACCAGCGCGCAGGTGAGCACGCTCGCGTCGAAGACCGGACGGTCGGTGGCCCAGAGCGCCTCCAGGGCGCAACGGTCGGCGACCCGCGCCCGCACCCCTCCCGCGTCACGGGCCGCGAGCACCGACTGTGGCTGCACCAGGGCCACCCGGCCGCCGTCGCGCACCCAGTCGACCGCCCGGTGCAGGAAGGCCGCGCTCACGTCTGTGTACGGGCGCAGCACGCCCGGGTCGTGTGCGTCCTGCAGTGCGGTGAGCCGAGCCGGCACCGCGCTCAGCCGCCCGAGCTGGTTCAGGAAGGGCGGGTTGCCGACCACCAGGTCGAAGCCGCCGCGGGCGAAGACCTCGGGGAACGACCACGGCCAGTGCAGGAACCGGTGCCGGTCGGCCAGTCCCGCCACGGTGCGTCGGACCGGGTCCGAGGCCGTGCCACGAGCCAGCTCGTCGAGGGTGTGGGTGGTGAGCGGTGGGAGCGCCGCCTGGTCGAGCGGCCAGACGAAGGCCGCACACCACCCGTCCGCGACCTCTGCCGGGTCGGCGGCCCCGGTGCTCCGCTCCTGGACGTGGTTGGCCCGGCGGGCCGCGCCCGCCCTGAGCCGTTCACCGCGCCGCTCGCTCCCGGCCCCGCCCCGGAAGGCGGTCGGCGGGACTCCGCCCGCGGCCAGGGCAGGGGTGGCACCGAGCAGCGCGTCCCCCACCGTCAGCCGCAGCGCGGGCAGGCTCACCGTGGTGCCCGCCTCCACCAGCTCCAGCCACAGCCCGACCCGGGTCAGCTCCACCGCCCGGCGGTCGAGGTCCGCCCCGTGCACGCAGCGGGCGAGGACCTCGGCCAGCGGCGCGCGTGCCTGCTCGGCGATCCGGTGTGCCGCCGCGACGAGGAACGCTCCGGCACCACAGGCCGGGTCGCACACGGTCAGGTCCAGCAGGTCCCGGCCGGTCTCGGCCGCCTCGGCGACCAGGGGACCGAGCGACTCGTCCAGGAGGTGGTCCACGAGGTCGGCGGGCGTGAACCAAGCCCCGGCCCTGCGCCGCCCGGTCCCCGCCGAGGCCCAGCGCACCGTGGCGCCGTCCCAGGTCGCCCCGAGGGCCACGAGGTCCTGGTGGAGGGCACCCAGTGCGCGATGGTCCCAGTCGGCCTGCGCGCCGAGGAGGGCACCCGCGGCGGACAGCAGCGGCTCGGGCACCTCGGGCACCGAGAGCAGCGTCAGCTCCAACCCGGCCAGCGCCTCTGTCCACCCGACCGTGGCCCCGCGGGCTCGGGCCACCTCGACCAGCAGCACCCGGTAGAGCACGCAGGTCAGCTCCTCGGCCACCGCCTCGACCAGCGCCACGTCGGAGGACTCGGCCGGGGACTCCCCCGCCAGCACCCTCTCAGCCAGCAACCCGTCTGCCAGCAGCTCGAGCGCACGCACGGCCGCCGCCCGCTCCGGTGCCGCCATCCCACCTCCCCTTGCCCTCCGAGTTGCCCCCCGAATCGCCCCTCGAAGGATGCCAGTCCCCCGCCTCAGCGGTCGGGACCCGGACCGGGCTGGCAGGTCGGGCACCACCAGGTGCGCCGTCGCTCGGGGTCGTTCGGCACGGCCTCGACCACGCGGACCGGGGTGCGACACCGCAGGCAGGGCCGCCCGGCGCGGCCCGCCACGTAGTGCTGCTCGCCGCGGCGCTGGTTGCCCGTGGTGACCTGGTAGGCGCCAGGCACCAGCGCGGAGTGCCGCAGCGCCCTCGCACCGAGCCGGACCAGCGCAGGGACGTCGACCTCGCCTACCGGGGTCCAGGGACTGTGCCCGCGCAGGAAGCACAGCTCGTTGGCCCACAGGTTCCCCCATCCCGCCACCAGCCGCTGGTCGAGCAGGGCGGCGGCCAGCGGGCGCTGAGGGTCCCGGGCGAGCCGGCGCGCCGCCTCCTCGGCGTCCCAGTCGTCGCGGAGCGGGTCCGGCCCGAGGTGCCCGACCACGGTGGCCTCGTCCTCGGACCGCAGCAGGTCGACCACGGGCAGGAGCAGCCCGTAAGCGGTCTGCCCCGCGACCGTCTCCAGGACGACGCGGACGTCGGGCATCATCCGCCCCGGCAGCCGCTTGCCGGCCGCGGTGACCGTCCAGGACCCGTCCATGCGCAGGTGGGTGTGGAGGGTCAGCCCGCCGGAGAGACGGGTGAGCAGGTGCTTGCCGTGGGTCGAGCTCCCCAGCACGGTGCGACCGGCCAGGTCCGCGGTCGCGTGCGCCGGGACCCGCAGGTCGGAGCGCGCCAGGACCTGCGAGTCCAGCGCCCGGTCGAGACGCCGCGCGAGCAGGTAGACGCTGTCACCTTCGGGCACGTCGACCATTCTCCGACACGACCCGAGGCCGGATCGGCCCATGACCGCTCGGCTCGGTCCGCGGGCCAGGTCCGGTCAGGTCAGGTCAGGCAGACCGTCGGGGCGCGGTGGACGGGTCGCCCACCGCAGCGCCCGGGACAGCAGGCGTCGGCGGCGGCGCGCGTGCTCGAGGGCGACCTCGCACTCCGACACCCGCTGGACACCCGCCACCCACCGGGCGCGGTCGAGGGCGACCCTGCGGTCCGCCTCTGCTTCCCGAGCCCAGCGCAGCGCGTCGAGCAGGATCTCGGGGTCGTCGTCACAGGCCGCCACCACCTCCCGGGGGGCGATCCGGCCGGGGGGCTCGACGACCTCGTCGAGCAGGCTGATCAGGGCGAGCAGCGTCGCGGGCGGGGCCGGCCGCGCGACCGCCGGGCGTCCGCCCGGCAGCCGGCCGGTCGGCGACGCTCCGGGCTCGCTCAGGAACTGCCGGCCACCGACCCGGACCGCGAGGTCCGCGACGACCTGCTCGGTCAAGCCGCACACGAGGTGGACGGCCCGACGCAGGTGCTCGGGGACGAACGGCTGGGCCGGCACGTGCAGGGTCGCCTCGATCTCGTTCCCGGTGTAGGAGAACTTCGCGAACGTGTGGTCGCGGTTGAGCACCCCCACCTCGAACTCCGCCCTCGCCGGCTCGTCGACGTCCACGGCCAGGTCCACGAAGATCCGCACCACCGGCTCCTGGCCCAGGACCTGCACGAACACCACGGACTCGCCGACGATGATCGGGATGTCCCCGTCCTCGTCCTTGGAGGGCGCGTGCCCCAGGACGGGGGTCAACGCCTCGTCGACGAGTGCCCGCAGGTGCTCGAGGTCGCGGGGGGTGACCGCCAGCGGTTCGTCCGCGTCGACGACGACGTCGTGACCGCCGACGACGTCCAGGCCGCGCAGGAACGCCGGGTGCAGCACCCCGAAGACGTCGCGCAGCGCCTGGACCGTGCGGGCTGCCAGCTCGTCGGCGTGCACCCGGTCGCTGTGCAGCCACCAGTTGGGGTGGCCCTCGTCGCGCTGCGGACGATGCCAGCCCAGGTCCGCCAGGCGGCGCTTGGCGACCTTGTCGAGCCGGAAACGGGAGGCGAGGAAGCGGTTCGCCGAGACCTCGGCGTACACCTCCTCGGTGACCTCGTCGGAGAGGAACTGGACGTACGGGCTGCCTCCTGTCGGGTCGTCCTCGGCCCATTCGGCCTCCACCAGCAGCGACTCGCCGGCCATGGAGGCGATCGCGTCCGCCAGCGCGGCCCGGTACTGGCGCCAGGCCGCGGTCGTCGCCTGGTCCAGATCGACTCTTCTCGAACCCGCCATCGTGCAGCCCCCTGGTGCGTGGTCGGTTCACCTGGTCCCAGCCTAGGGCGACCGGGGTGCGGACGTCTCCGTGGAGCGCTGACCCCGGTGACCTACGCTCGCCCGGTGAGACCGTTCCTGCTGCTCGCCACCCGCGCCGAGGACAGCGCCGCCGACGAGGAGTACGCCGCCTTCCTGCGCTTCGGCGCTCTCGACCCGGCCGACCTGGTGCGGCGGCCGCCTGGAGGCCGAGCCGCTCGGCTCGGTGACCCTGGACGACTGGTCGGGCCTGATCCTGGGCGGCAGCCCGTTCACCACGTCGGTGCCCGAGTCGGAGAAGTCACCGGTGCAGCTGCGCGTGGAGAAGGAGCTGGGGGCGCTGCTGGACGAGGTGGTGGAGCGCGACTTCCCCTTCCTGGGCGCCTGCTACGGCGTGGGGACCCTGGGTGTCCATCAGGGAGGGGTCGTGGACGGCACCTACCCCGAGCCGGTCGGCCCGACCCAGGTGACGCTCACCCCCGAGGGGCGCGACGACGTCCTGCTCGGCGTGCTGCCGGACCGGTTCGAGGCGTTCGTGGGCCACAAGGAGGCGGTGACCAGGCTGCCCGAGCACGCGGTGTGCCTGGCGGGATCGGCGGCCTGCCCGGTGCAGGCGTTCCGGATCGGCAAGCGCGTCTACGCCACGCAGTTCCACCCCGAGCTCGACGTGCCCGGCATCGTGACCCGGATCGAGACCTACAAGGACGCAGGCTACTTCCTGCCCGAGACCGCGCACGAGCTCAAGGACGCGGCACGGCGCAGCGCCGTGGTCCATCCCCCGGCTCTCGTGCGCCGCTTCGTGGAGCTCTTCGCCCGCGACTGAGCCCCGACGGGGCTCGTCAGTCGTCTGCGCCGCGGGCCACCAGCGCCTCGCCCAGCGCGTCGGCGTGCCGCAGCGACCGGATGATCAGCGGGACGGCGTACGCCCGGGGGCTGGCGGTCAGGCCGCGCGCCCGCTGCGCGTCGCGCACCTCCTCGGCCAGCGCCACCACGACCGGCACCGACCGGATGCTCAGCGCGAGCAGGAGCCCGATCCGGTCGGGATCCGCCCCCACCCGCCGGAGCGGACCGAGCAGCCGGACGAGGGTATCGATGAGCGCCGTGGTGCGGGTCGTGAGCGTGACCAGGGCTGCCAGCAGGACGAGGACGGCGATCACGCCGACCACGACGGTGGCCCGCTCCCATCCGCTGGCCACCACGTGGAAGGCCCCGACCACCAGCAGCAGCAGGAGCAGCGGCCGCACCTGGGCGGCGACCAGGCGCAACGGCACCCCGGCGGCCCGGTAGCCGACCAGGGTGAGGAGGGCAGCGAGCCCCACCTGCCAGACCTGGTCCACCAGGACCGAGCCTGCTCCGGCGACCACCAACGCCGCGAGCTTGACCCCAGCCGGTGCCCGGTGGACCACCGAGCGGCCGGGCACGTAGACCCCCAGAGTGCTCATGCCATCAGCCGCCGGTAGTGCCGGACGGCGTGGTCCGGGAGTCCGTCGAAGACCAGTCCTCCCTCGTCGAAGACGAGCACCCGGTCGAACCCGGAGAGCAGGTCGAGGTGGTGGGTGACGAGCACGACCTGGACGTCGAGGTCGGCCACCAGCCGGCTCACTCGCTGGGCGTTGCGCAGGTCCAGCAGGGTGGTCGGCTCGTCGAGCACGAGCACCGACGGCTCGGTCACCAGCACCGACGCCAGTGCGAGCAGCTGTTTCTGTCCTCCTGACAAGAGGTGGGCGGGATGATCGGCGTGGTCCGCCAGGTCGTAGCGGCGCAGGGCGCCCTCGACCCGCCGGTCCACCTCCTGGCGTGTGAGACCTCGGCGCCGCAGGCCGAAGGCGACATCCTCCCGCACGGTGGGCATGACGATCTGCGCGTCCGGGTTGGTGAAGCAGAAGCCGACCTTCCGGCGGACCGCCTTGGCGTCCTTGCGCGTGTCCAGGCCGTTCACCGTGACCCGTCCCTCGGTGGGCAGCACCAGCCCGTTGAGCAGGCGGACGAAGGTCGACTTCCCCGAGCCGTTCGCGCCCACCACCCCCACGCGCCGCTCCTCCAGTCGCACCGAGACCGAGCGGAGCACGGTGCGCGCCGTGGTACCGGTCCCGTACACGTGCGTGACGTCGACGACCTCGAGCACGGGCGCGCCGGTGGAGGCGCTCACTGGTGCTCCCCCGGGACCCCGACCGCCTCGACCACGACGGCGACGCCCTGGCCGCCACCGGCGGCGATCGCGGCGAGCCCGTAGCGTCCCGCACCGCCGAGCACCAGCTGGGAGAACAGCCGCACCACCAGCACTGCCCCCGAGGCACCCCACGGGTGCCCCAGGGCCAGCGCCCCGCCCTCGGGGCAGACCCGCTCCGGGTCCAGGCGCAGCTCGGAGCAGCAGGCGAGCACCTGGCCCGCGAAGGCCTCGTTGAGCTCGACGACGGCGAGCTCGTCCAGTCCCACCCCGGCCCGGGCCAGGGCCTTCCGGGCTGCCGGGACGAGCGCCCGTCCGGGCCGGTTGGGGTCACCGGCAGTGGTCGCGGTGGCGAGCACCCGCAGTCCTGGTCTCCCCGAGCGCCGGTGCGCCTCGGCGTCCACCAGGGCGAGGGCAGCCGCTCCGTCGTTGATCCCGCAGGCGTTGCCCACGGTGACGGTGCCTTGGGTCCGGTACACCGCAGGAAGTCGGGAGAGCCTCGCCGCGGTCAGGCCCGCCCGGGGGCGCTCGTCGCTCGACCTCCCACCGACTGCCACGATCTCGGCCCGGTAGCGGCCCTCGCGTTGCGCCGCGCTGGCGCGCGCGTGGGAGCGGGCGGCGTACGCGTCCTGCGCCTGTCGACACACCCCCGCCTCCGCTGCCAACAGGTCGTTGGCCACCCCCATCTCGGGGTCCCCGACGTCGTCGGGGGCGAACGGCGCACGCTCGTAGCGGACCGGCTGTTCACCCGCCTGGGGTGGCCAGAACCGCCACGGCGCGGTCGACGCGGACTCCACGCCCCCGGCGACCACCAGTCCCGGCTCCTCGGCCAGACGCTGGACGGCCAGCACGAGCGCCGCCAGGCCGCTGGCGCACTGGCGGTCGACGGTGAGCGCCGGAATCTCCAGACCGAGTCCGGCCTGGAGGCTCGCGACCCGAGCCAGGTTGCCGCCGGGCCCCATGCAGTTGCCGAGGACCACCTCGTCCACCCGACCGAGATCGGCGACCGCCCCGCTCAGCGCCGCGAGCACGGGGGCGGCCAGGTCGCTCGCGGACAGCGCGGCCAGCGACCGACCTGCGGTGCCGATCGGGGTCCGCAGCGCCGCGACGACGACGGGGGCTGCGGACATGCGGTGCACCTCGGGGCTGGGAGGGGACGGGCAGACGTGCTCAGCGGGTCAGCGGTCGCTGCTCCAGCAGCCGCCGCACGATCGCTGCACGGTCGATCTTGCCTGCTCCGGTCAGCGGCAGCACAGGCAGGTGGAACCACAGCCGCGGTCGGTGCACGCCCTGCAGCGACCGACGAGCGGTCTCCCGCGCGGTCGCGAGGTCGGCGGCGTCGGTGAGCACGGCGGTGACGACCTCGCCCAGTGCCGTGTGCGGCAGTCCCACGACGACGAGCTCCCCGGCCAGACGCACCCGCAGCGGCTCCTCGACGTCAGCGACGAGCACGGTCGCTCCGCCTGTGGTCACTGCCTCGGTGCCGCGGCCGACCACCACCAGGAACCCATCGCGCCACCGGGCCCGGTCGCCCACCGTGCTGAATCCGCTCGGGTCGGTGCGCAGGGCGCCCGGCGGCCCGGCGTACCCGCTGCAGAGGTACGGCGACCGCACCCAGAGGAGTCCCTCCCGCAGGTCCAGCTCGACGCCGGGGAAGGGGGTGAGATCGGCCTCATGGCTGCCCCAGGCCACGAAGGACTGCTCTGAGGAGCCCAGGTAGTGACTGACCTCCGCACCGGCAGCCACGGCCGCCCGGTGACTCGACACCCGCAGCCGGTCGCCGGCCACGGTCAGGTGCACCCCCGCCAAGGGGATACGGTCGCGCAGCGCGGCGTCGAGAGCGGACGGAGTGAGGTGCGCGTGGGTGGCTCCGCGCGGGGTCGCCAGGACGGCGGCGCCGACATGGGCGGCGAGGACGGCCGCGAACAGGTTCATCGTCGCCGTCAGCGGCCCGGGAACCCACACCCGCGAGCCGGCGCTGAGCCGGGTGAGCCGGGTCAGGGCGTCGAAGGAGTCGAACCACGACCTCGTCGTCCGGACCACCGCCCGAGAGGGACCGGTCGAGCCGGACGTACGCAGCAGCAGCGGCTGCCCGGCGGCATGCGCGGCGAGGACCGCGGCGACCGGGTCGTCGGCGGCCCCGACGTCGACCGGCGCGCCGTCGCCGTCAGCCGACCGAGCTGGGACGTCGTTCACCGCGTCGCTCCTGCAGGAGACCCGGGTACCCGGCGTGCACCCCGCGCGCCACGACCGCAGCCACCACCGCCTTCAGCGCGTCACCGGGCACGAAGACCCACACCGAGGTGAACGCGGTGTCGATGCTCACCCTGCCGACCATGGAGATGCCGAGGATGCCGAGCACGTAGAGAGCCACGATGCCCCCCAGCACGTTGGCGACCACTCCCCGGGACAGCGTGTACGCCGACCTGCCGGACCCGCTCAGCACGCCGACGACGTACGCCGCGACGGGGAAGCCGATCAGGAAGCCCACCGACGGTGTCGCGAAGACGCCCAGGCCACCGCGCCCACCCGACAGCAGCGGCAGTCCGACTGCGACCAGGGCGACGAAGACGACCATCGAGAGCGCACCGCGACGAGCCCCCAGGATCCCTCCCGCCAGCATCGCCCCCATCGACTGGGCGGTGATCGGTACCGAAGCGCCGAACGGGTAGAAGGCCGGCACCAGCCCGAGCGCCGCGACGATGCCGACGAAGACCGCCACCAGGGCAAGGTCCCGGGCGGAGAGACGGGGAGCGGAGAAGCGGGCACCGGTCGACATGGCAGGGAGTCTAGGACCGCTCGACCGGGCTGGACCGGCCCGGCCACACTTCGGACCGGGCACAGTGCGGCACCGCACAATGGCGAGGTGAGCCCGCGTCCCCTGCTCAGCCCCTGGCGCTTCGTGGTCTGGTTCGGCGTGATCGCGCTGCTGGGTGACGTGCTGTACGAGGGCGCCCGCTCCATCACCGGACCGCTGCTCGCGCACCTCGGGGCCAGCGCCCTGGTCGTCGGGGTCGTGACCGGCATCGGCGAGACCTCGGCCCTGCTCCTGCGGCTGGTGTCGGGTCCCGCCGCGAACCGCAGCGGACGGTTCTGGGAGTGGACGATCGCCGGC
This sequence comes from uncultured Actinomycetota bacterium, assembly GCA_963784485.1. GTDB lineage: Bacteria > Actinomycetota > Actinomycetes > Propionibacteriales > Nocardioidaceae > Marmoricola_A. The sequence goes on from CAWARH010000006.1 coordinate 446,303, forward strand.
TACGTGTTGACCGTGGTCAGCGTCCCTACCCTGGGCCTGGCCTCCGCGCTGTGGGTGGCCGCAGGGCTGGTCATCCTCGAACGTGTAGGAAAGGCGGTGCGTGCTCCGGCCAAGGACACCCTGCTCTCGTTCGCGACGTCCACCACCGGCCGCGGTCGCGGTTTCGCCGTCCACGAGGCGCTCGACCAGCTCGGGGCCCTGCTCGGCCCGTTGCTCGTCGCGGCTGTCCTCGCCGTCACCGGGCAGAACTACACCCCGGCGCTGCTCGTCCTCGCCGTCCCCGGCGTGGCCCTGCTGGTCCTGCTGCTCGCCCTGCGCCGGCGGGAGCCTGATCCGGCACGCTACGAGGCTGCTGCGCAGACCGCGAGACGGGAGCCTGCCGGACCGGCCCGGGCGCCGCTGCCCGGCGCCTTCTGGGCCTATGCCGGCTTCACCGCGCTGACCATGGCCGGGTTCTCCACCTTCGGGGTGCTCGGCTTCCACCTGGTCACCGCCCACGTGATGACCGCTGCCGTCGTTCCGCTCGTCTACGCCGGTGCCATGGTGGTCGACGCGTTCTCCGCGCTCCTCACCGGTTGGGGATACGACCGGTTCGGGCCCCGGGTCCTGCTCTCCCTGCCGTTGACGGCGGCTCTCGTGCCGGGGCTCGCCTTCTCCCGGACCGCCTGGCTCGCCGTGGCCGGGGCCCTGGCGTGGGGGATCGCGCTGGGCATCCAGGAGTCGACCCTGCGTGCCATGGTCGCCGACCTCGTCGGGCCGGGGCGACGCGCCACGGCCTACGGCGTCTTCGGAGCCGTCGTCGGCACTGCGGCCGCCGCCGGTGGTGTGCTCGCCGGCGCCCTGTACGACGTGTCGATCCCGGCACTGGTCGTGGTCACCGTCGCCGTCCAGCTCGCTGCGCTGGCGGTCCTGGTTCTGACCCTGCGCCGTGTCGGCTCCGGGCCCACACCCACCGACGCGGCCCGGGCGTGAGAACACAGGTGAAAAGACGTAGGGGCCACCTGTGAACAGGTGGCCCCTACGAAGAATATGTCCGGCGACGTCCTACTCTCCCACAAGTTCTCACTTGCAGTACCATCGGCGCTGAGAGGCTTAACTTCCGGGTTCGGAATGGGACCGGGTGTTTCCCTCTCGCTATGGCCGCCGAAACGCTGTTGAGTTGTAGACCGGGAAAAACCCCGACCGTAACCCAGGAACCACACAGTGGACGCGCACAAATTTAGTGAGTAAGACAAGCCCTCGGCCTATTAGTACCGGTCGGCTCCGTGTATTACTACCTTCGACCTCCGGCCTATCAACCCAGTCGTCTACTGGGGGCCTTACTCGGTTGACCCGATGGGAAACCTCATCTTGAAACGTGCTTCCCGCTTAGATGCTTTCAGCGGTTATCACTTCCGAACGTAGCTAACCAGCCGTGCTCTTGGCAGAACAACTGGCACACCAGAGGTTCGTCCATCCCGGTCCTCTCGTACTAGGGACAGCCTTTCTCAAGTTTCCTACGCGCGCGGCGGATAGGGACCGAACTGTCTCACGACGTTCTAAACCCAGCTCGCGTGCCGCTTTAATGGGCGAACAGCCCAACCCTTGGGACCTACTCCAGCCCCAGGATGCGACGAGCCGACATCGAGGTGCCAAACCATCCCGTCGATATGGACTCTTGGGGAAGATCAGCCTGTTATCCCCGGGGTACCTTTTATCCGTTGAGCGACGCCGCTTCCACATGCCAGCGCCGGATCACTAGTTCCGACTTTCGTCCCTGCTCGAGTTGTCACTCTCACAGTCAAGCTCCCTTGTGCACTTACACTCGAAACCTGATTGCCAACCAGGCTGAGGGAACCTTTGAGCGCCTCCGTTACACTTTAGGAGGCAACCGCCCCAGTTAAACTACCCACCAGGCACTGTCCCTGATCCGGATCACGGACCTAGGTTAGATATCTAGTACGACCAGAGTGGTATTTCAACGTTGGCTCCACACGAACTGGCGTCCATGCTTCACAGCCTCCCACCTATCCTACACAAGCCGAACCAAACACCAATACCAAGTTGTAGTAAAGGTCCCGGGGTCTTTCCGTCCTGCCGCGCGTAACGAGCATCTTTACTCGTAGTGCAATTTCGCCGAGTCCACGGTTGAGACAGCGCCCAAGTCGTTACTCCATTCGTGCAGGTCGGAACTTACCCGACAAGGAATTTCGCTACCTTAGGATGGTTATAGTTACCACCGCCGTTTACTGGGGCTTAAGTTCTCCGCTTCGCTACCCGAAGGCAGCTAACAGGTCCCCTTAACCTTCCAGCACCGGGCAGGAGTCAGTCCGTATACATCGTCTTGCGACTTAGCACGGACCTGTGTTTTTAGTAAACAGTCGCTTGGGCCTGGTCTCTGCGGCCATCACCGCTTTGCAGAGCAAGTCTGCTCACGGATCCGGCCCCCCTTCTCCCGAAGTTACGGGGGCATTTTGCCGAGTTCCTTAACCATGGTTCACTCGATCGCCTTGGTATTCTCTACCTGATCACCTGAGTCGGTTTGGGGTACGGGCGGCGCATAGCTCGCTAGAGGTTTTTCTCGACAGCATAGGATCACCCACTCCCCTCAAAGAGGGTCCGTATCGTGTCTCAGGCACATGAGACGCGGATTTACCTACGTCTCGCCCTACGCACTTACCCGTGGACTACCATCGCCACGGCTGGGCTACCTTCCTGTGTCACCCCATCGCTTGACTACTACCAGATCGGGTCGTGCGCTCAGCGGCCCCCCTCCCGAAGGAGAAGGACAACCTCGGGCACTTAGCATCACCAGGTTCGTCATGGGCGCTACTTTGCCGGTACGGGAATATCAACCCGTTGTCCATCGACTACGCCTGTCGGCCTCGCCTTAGGTCCCGACTTACCCAGGGCAGATTAGCTTGACCCTGGAACCCTTGATCATTCGGCGGAGGAGTTTCTCACTCCTCATTCGCTACTCATGCCTGCATTCTCACTCGTATGGCGTCCACGACTGGATCACTCCGCCGCTTCACTCGCCATACGACGCTCCCCTACCAATCCACGCTCCTGGACCCGACAGAGCCGGGCCGAGATTAATGCGCAAATTCCATAGCTTCGGTGGATAACTTGAGCCCCGCTACATTGTCGGCGCGGAATCACTTGACCAGTGAGCTATTACGCACTCTTTCAAGGGTGGCTGCTTCTAAGCCAACCTCCTGGTTGTCTGTGCGACTCCACATCCTTTTCCACTTAGTTATCGCTTAGGGACCTTAGCTGATGGTCTGGGCTGTTTCCCTCTCGACTACGGAGCTTATCCCCCGCAGTCTCACTGCTGCGCTATGGCTTACCGGCATTCGGAGTTTGGCTAACGTCAGTAACCTTGTAGGGCCCATTGGCTATCCAGTGCTCTACCTCCGGCAAGAAACACGCAACGCTGCACCTAAATGCATTTCGGGGAGAACCAGCTATCACGGAGTTTGATTGGCCTTTCACCCCTATCCACAGGTCATCCCCCAGGTTTTCAACCCTGGTGGGTTCGGTCCTCCACGCGGTCTTACCCGCGCTTCAACCTGCCCATGGATAGATCACTCCGCTTCGGGTCTTGGTCGTGCGACTCAAACGCCCTCTTAGGACTCGCTTTCGCTACGGCTGCCCCACACGGGTTAACCTCGCCACACAACGCAAACTCGCAGGCTCATTCTTCAAAAGGCACGCCGTCACAAGTTCCGAAGAACTCGCTCCGACGGATTGTAGGCACATGGTTTCAGGTACTATTTCACTCCCCGCCAGGGGTACTTTTCACCTTTCCCTCACGGTACTTGTCCGCTATCGGTCACCAAGGAGTATTTAGGCTTAACGGGTGGTCCCGCCAGATTCACACGGAATTTCAGGGGTTCCGTGTTACTTGGGGTGACGTCGCAGAGCCGTCGTCTTACGTGTACGGGGGTATCACCCTCTACGCCAGGACTTTCCAGTCCACTTCCACTTCAACGACGGTTTCTTACTCTGTGCCAGGTCGGCAGACCCAGCCCAACGGCCCCACAACCCCACATACGCAACGCCTGCCGGCTATCACACGTATATGGTTTGGCCTCTTCCGATTTCGCTCGCCACTACTCTCGGAATCACTGTTGTTTTCTCTTCCTGTGGGTACTGAGATGTTTCACTTCCCCACGTTCCCTCGCACCACCCTATGTGTTCAGATGGGCGTAACTGGACATGACTCCAGCTGGGTTTCCCCATTCGGACATCCCCGGATCACAGCTCGGTTGCCAACTTCCCGGGGCTTATCGCAGGCTCCTACGTCCTTCATCGGCTCTTGGTGCCAAGGCATCCACCATGTGCCCTTAGTAGCTTGTCATTACTACTAAAGATGCTCGCGTCCACTGTGTAGTTCTCAAGATACGGGCGGTCCCACCAACCGAATCCACGCCCAACGCCTGGACAAATCTGTCCGACCGCAGGGTACGCGGGGTCCGATGGCCCGAAGAAGAAACAAGTCGAAGACTCGATCCCTCAGGACCCAACAGTGCGCCTGACCCAACCCATGACATCCCTCGAGGTTCCACACCGGACAAACCGGCCGTACTGACAAGAGACCACACACGCTAGGCCAAATAATCGACGTTCCACTAATGAGCGAAGCCGGCCACGGAACACGCGTCCGCGAAACCGACAGCCACAAAGACCCCGAGGGGCCCTTCATGAAAGCTCCTTAGAAAGGAGGTGATCCAGCCGCACCTTCCGGTACGGCTACCTTGTTACGACTTCGTCCCAATCGCCAGCCCCACCTTCGACGGCTCCCTCCACAAGGGTTGGGCCACCGGCTTCGGGTGTTGCCGACTTTCGTGACGTGACGGGCGGTGTGTACAAGGCCCGGGAACGTATTCACCGCAGCGTTGCTGATCTGCGATTACTAGCGACTCCGACTTCATGGGGTCGAGTTGCAGACCCCAATCCGAACTGAGACCGGCTTTTTGGGATTCGCTCCACCTTGCGGTATCGCAGCCCTTTGTACCGGCCATTGTAGCATGCGTGAAGCCCTGGACATAAGGGGCATGATGACTTGACGTCATCCCCACCTTCCTCCGAGTTGACCCCGGCAGTCTCTTATGAGTCCCCACCATCCCGAAGGACGTGCTGGCAACATAAGACGAGGGTTGCGCTCGTTGCGGGACTTAACCCAACATCTCACGACACGAGCTGACGACAGCCATGCACCACCTGTATACCGACTAAAAGGGCACCTATCTCTAGGTGTTTCCGGCATATGTCAAACCCAGGTAAGGTTCTTCGCGTTGCATCGAATTAATCCGCATGCTCCGCCGCTTGTGCGGGCCCCCGTCAATTCCTTTGAGTTTTAGCCTTGCGGCCGTACTCCCCAGGCGGGGCGCTTAATGCGTTAGCTGCGGCACGGAACTCGTGGAATGAGCCCCACACCTAGCGCCCAACGTTTACGGTGTGGACTACCAGGGTATCTAATCCTGTTCGCTCCCCACACTTTCGCTCCTCAGCGTCAGGTAATGCCCAGAGAACCGCCTTCGCCACCGGTGTTCCTCCTGATATCTGCGCATTTCACCGCTACACCAGGAATTCCGTTCTCCCCTGCATACCTCTAGTCTGCCCGTATCGGAAGCAGGCTCAGGGTTAAGCCCTGAGTTTTCACTCCCGACGCGACAAACCGCCTACGAGCCCTTTACGCCCAATAATTCCGGACAACGCTCGCACCCTACGTATTACCGCGGCTGCTGGCACGTAGTTGGCCGGTGCTTCTTCTTCCACTACCGTCACTTGCGCTTCGTCATGGATGAAAGAGGTTTACAACCCGAAGGCCGTCATCCCTCACGCGGCGTTGCTGGATCAGGCTTTCGCCCATTGTCCAATATTCCCCACTGCTGCCTCCCGTAGGAGTCTGGGCCGTGTCTCAGTCCCAGTGTGGCCGGTCACCCTCTCAGGCCGGCTACCCGTCGAAGCCTTGGTGGGCCATTACCCCACCAACAAGCTGATAGGCCGCGAGCTCATCCATCACCGCCGGAACTTTCCACCACCGTCAGATGCCTGAAGTGGTCGTATTCGGTATTAGCACCGGTTTCCCGGAGTTATCCCGAAGTGATGGGCAGATTGCTCACGTGTTACTCACCCGTTCGCCGCTCGTGTACCCCGAAGGGCCTTACCGCTCGACTTGCATGTGTTAAGCACGCCGCCAGCGTTCGTCCTGAGCCAGGATCAAACTCTCCGTTGAAAAAACATTCAAACGAAGCATCCCGGCAAAACCAACCCCACCAAAGCAGGATCAGATCTACCAAAGAAAACCATCGACAAACAACAGGAACCAGCCGAAACCAGCCCCCACCACCTGCCGACAGGGCGATACAAATTAATTCGTCGACTTTTGGCACACTGTTGAGTTCTCAAGGATCAAGCGCACACCCCACCGACACCAATCAAGCACCGGCCCGGGGCAACCTGGTCAAACTTACCGGGTCTCGCCCGGCTCGTCAAATCGTCGCTCCCTGGCTTTGCCCCGCCGGGGTCCTCGCGGATCCGCTCTGCGTTGCGGCCCAGGAGCGCCGCGAGAAGGAACTGTGCCACAGCCCCCCTGCCGGTGCAAACCGGGGGTCCCCCAGGGCTCACCCGGTGTCGGTCGCGGCCCGCACCAGGGCGGCGAAGAGGCCTGCGTCCACGGCCATCTCGGGGTGCCACTGCACCCCCACGCAGAACCGGTCGCCCGTCGACTCGACCGCCTCGACGGTCCCGTCGGGGGCCCAGGCGACGGCCTGGAGACCGGGGTGCTCGACGACCGCCTGGTGGTGGTGGCAGTGCACGCGCAGCCGGTCGCCGAGGAGGCCGTGCAACCGGGAGCCCTGCTGCACGGCGACCTCGACCTCGCCGAACGTCCCCGGGGCGGGGTTGTGCCCGGTGTGGCCGACGAGGTCGGGCAGGTGCTGGGCGAGCGAGCCCCCGGCCTGGACGGCGAGCACCTGCATGCCCCGGCAGATCCCCAGCGTGGGGGTCCCGCGCTCCGCGGCGGCCTCGAGCAGCGCCGTCTCCCACGCGTCGCGGTCCTCGCGGGTGCCGCGGACCGAGGGGTGCGGCTCCGCGCCGTACCGGCCCGGGGCGACGTCGGCACCGCCGCTGACGACCAGGCCGTCGAGCCGACCGAGCGCCGCCGCGGCAGCCTCGGCGTACGGCGTCGTGGGGGGAAGGAGCACCGGGATGCCGCCGACCGCCTCGACCGAGCGGGCGTAGACGGTGGGCAGCAGATCCGCGGAGGTGTCCCACACTCCCCAACGGGCCTGCTCACGGTAGGTCGAGAGGCCGATCAGTGGACGCACGGGAGCTCCTCTCAGAGCGGGGTGACGTAGGCACCCGAGATGCCCCCGTCGACCAGGAAGGTGGAGGCGGTGATGAACGACGACTCGTCGGAGGCCAGGAACAGCACGGCGTTGGCCATCTCCTCCGGCTCGCCGAACCTGCCCATCGGCACGTGCACCAGTCGACGTGCGGCGCGCTCCTCGTCCTTGGCGAAGAGCTCCTGGAGCAGCGGGGTGTTCACCGGCCCGGGGCAGAGCGCGTTGACGCGGACCCCCTGCCGGGCGAACTGCACGCCGAGCTCCCTGCTCATCGACAGCACCCCGCCCTTGGAGGCCGAGTACGAGATCTGCGAGGTCGCCGCACCCATCACCGCCACGAACGAGGCGGTGTTGATGATCGAGCCGCGCCCCTGCTCGATCATGTAGGGCAGCGCTGCCTTGCAGCACAGGTAGACGCTGGTCAGGTTCACCTCCTGCACCCGCCGCCAGGCCTCCAGGTCGGTGTCGAGGATCGAGTCGTCCTCGGGCGGCGAGATCCCGGCGTTGTTGAACGCCACGTCGACCGAGCCGTAGGTGTCGTGCGCCGTGGCGAACAGCGCGTCCACCTGGTCCTTGTCGGTGACGTCGACGTGCACGTAGGTGACCCCCGGCACCTGGGCGAGCTCGGCGCCCCGGGTGTCGTCGAGGTCGCCGATCACGACCTGGGCGCCCTCCTCGAGGAAGCGCCGTACGGTCGCGAGGCCGATGCCGGAGCATCCTCCGGTGACGACGGCGACCTTGCCGTCGAGACGTCCTGGCATGGTGCTGCTCACTTTCAGTCGAAGGTCAGGTACGAGGGTAGGAACGACCGCCGTCGTCGGCGGTCAGTGGGCGATGAAGACGTTCTTCTCCTCGGTGAACGCCATCGGGGCGTCCGGGCCGAGCTCCCGTCCGAGCCCGGACTGCTTGAAGCCGCCGAACGGGGTCCAGTAACGCACCGAGGCGTGCGAGTTGACGCTGAGGTTCCCGGCGGCGACGGACCGGGAGACCCTGAGCGCCCGCCCGACGTCGGCGGTGTAGATCGACCCGGACAGGCCGTAGTCGGTGTCGTTGGCGAGCCGGACGGCATCCTCCTCGGTGTCGAACGGCATCACCGCCACCACCGGACCGAAGACCTCCTCCTGCCAGATCGGCATCGCCGGGTCGTCGACGAGCACCACCGTCGGCGGGAGCCAGAAGCCGTCCGAGTCGGGCATCGACCCGGTGAACGCCAGCTCGACCCGGTCGAGGTACCTGCTGACGTGCTCCTTCTGACGGGCCGAGATCAGGGGGCCCATCTCGCTCTGCGGGTCCGAGGGGTCGACGACCTTCATCGCCTTGACTGCGGTCTCCAGGCGCCCGAGGAACTCCTCGTACGCCGGACGCTGGACCAGGATCCGGGACCGCGCGCAGCAGTCCTGGCCCGCGTTGTCGAAGACCGCGTACGGCGCCGCAGCCGCAGCCCGCGCGACATCGGCGTCGGCGAACACGATGTTCGCCGACTTCCCCCCGAGCTCCAGGGTCACCCGCTTCACCTGGTCCGCGCACCCGGCCATGATCCGCTTGCCCACCTCCGTCGACCCCGTGAAGCAGACCTTCCGCACCAGCGGGTGGGTCACGAACCTCTCCCCGACCACCGACCCCTGACCAGGGATCACCGTGAGCACCCCCTCGGGGAGCCCCGCCTCCAGGGCCAGCTCGCCCAGCCGCACGGCGGTGAGCGGCGTGAGCTCGGCGGGCTTCAGCACGACGCAGTTCCCCGATGCCAGCGCCGGCGCGAAGCCCCAGCCCGCGATCGGCATCGGGAAGTTCCAGGGCACGATGACCCCGACCACTCCCAGGGGCTCGTGGAAGGTGATGTCGATGCCGCCGGCCACCGGGATCTGGCGTCCGAAGAGGCGCTCCGGCGCAGCGGAGTAGTAGTTGAGCACGTCGCGGACGTTGCCCGCCTCCCACCGGGCGTTCGCCTGGGTGTGCCCTGCGTTGCGGACCTCGAGGCCCGCGAGCTCCTCGAGGTGGTCGTCCACGACCGCGGCGAACGCCCGGAGGAGACGTGCCCGCTCCCCCGGCGCCACGTCGCGCCACGCCGGGAACGCCTCGTGGGCGCGCTCGATGAGCGCGTCGGTCTCCTCGACCGACGCCAGGCTCACCTCGGTCACCGGCGCGCCGCTGGAGGGATCGATCACGGTGTAGCTGGACATGGTCACTTCCTGTTCGTCCGCGGGCAGAGCCTGCCCTTCGATGCTGTGCGATGACGTGCCACGCGCTGTGGCGACCTGTGGCGACCTGTGGCGACCTGTGGCGACCTGCAGCGACGCTCCGAGACTGTCAGAGCCTCTCGAAGCCCCGGCGCAGCTCCCAGTCGGTGACCGCGGCGTCGAACGCCTTCAGCTCCACGTCGGCCATGTTCGTGTAGTGCGCCACGACGTCCTCGCCCAGAGCCTGCCTCGCCACGTCGGAGGCCCGGAAGGCCTCGCGGGCCTCACGCAGCGTCGCCGGCACGCGGGGGGCGTCCGAGGTGTAGGCGTTGCCCTCCAGCGGCGCCTCGAGGGTGAGCCCCCGCTCGACGCCGTGCAGCCCACCGGCGAGCATCGCGGCCAGGGCGAGGTAGGGGTTGACGTCGCCCCCGGGGACGCGGTTCTCCATCCGCGCAGCCGGGCCCTGGCCGACCAGGCGCACGGCGCAGGTCCGGTTGTCCTCCCCCCACGCGATGGCGGTGGGTGCGAACGACCCGTCGGCGAAGCGCTTGTAGGAGTTGACGTTGGGCGCGTAGAGAAGGGTGAAGTCCGGCATCGTGGCCAGCACGCCCGCCACGAAGCTGTCGTAGAGCGGGGTGCGGGTGCCGCCCTCCTCGTCCCAGAAGACCACCGACCCGTCCTTGCCGCGCAGGGACAGGTGGATGTGGCAGGAGTTGCCCTCACGCTCGTTGAACTTGGCCATGAACGTCAGCGACCGACCGTGGGCCGCGGCGATCTCCTTGGCAACCGTCTTGTAGACGGCGTGGTTGTCGGCGGTGGTGACGACCTCGTCGAAGAGGAAGCCGATCTCGTGCTGCCCCAGGTTGCACTCCCCCTTGGCCCCCTCGACCTCCAGGCCGGCGGCGTACATGGTGTTGCGGATGTCCCGCAGCAGCGGCTCGATCCGCGTGGTGCCCAGGATCGAGTAGTCGACGTTGTACTGGTTGGCCGGGGTGAGGCCCCGGTAGCCGAGGTCGTGCGCCGCCTCGTAGGTGTCGTCGAAGACGATGAACTCGAGCTCGGTCCCGGCCAGTGCCACGTAGCCGAGGTCGGCCGCCCGTTCCACCTGGCGGGCGAGGACCGTCCGCGGGGACTGGACCACCGGCGAGTGGTCCGGCCACGTCAGGTCGCACTGCACCATGGCCGTTCCGGGCAGGTGCGGCAGCAGCCGGATCGTCTCGGTGTCGAGGACGAACTCCATGTCGCCGTACCCCCGCTCCCAGGAGGTGATGGCGTAGCCCGGCACCGTGTTCATGTCGACGTCGACGCCCAGCAGGTAGTTGCAGCCCTCGGTGTTGTGACCGAGGACGTGGCGCACGAAGTACTCCCCGTGCAGCCGTTTGCCCTGCAGGCGGCCCTGCATGTCGGTGAAGGCGACGACGACGGTGTCGATGTCGCCGCGATGGACCAGCTCCTTCAGGGTCTCGACGCTCAGGTGCCTGTCGTTCCGGGTCATGGGTGTCCTTCCGAGGTGGCGATGGCTAGCCCAACAAACCGCGCAGGAGCGCGGCGGTGTCGTCGCAGTGGCGCTCCATGGTGCGCCGTGCCCGGGCCGGGTCGCCGGCCAGGATCGCGGCAACGATGGAGCGGTGCTGGGCGTTCGAGTGGTCGATGTTCACCCTGAGCACAGGAATGGCCTGCAGCATGTCGTGCAGGGCGGACTGCACCTCGGTCACCGAGGCGACGGTCATCGGCGAGTCGGTGACGCTGGCGATCGCGAGGTGCAGCCGAGAGTCCGCCTGGCGATGGTCCACGGGCTCGGTCGCCCGGTCGACCCCCTCGAGTGCCGTGCTCAGCGTGAGCCGTTGGGCCGCGGTCAGGTCGCGGGACGCCGCGGTCCAGCAGGCACCCGGCTCGACGACCCGGCGGAACACCAGGCAGTCCCGCAGCTGCTCGCGCCGCCCGCGGAGCTGGGGGGACTCGGCCGGCCCGGGGACCTCCGGCTGGAACGAGACCACCGTCCCACCGTTGCGCCCCCGGGTGGTCTGCACCATGCCGGCGGACCGCAGTGCCGCGATCGCCTCGCGGAGGGTGGCACGGGACACCCCCATCCGCTCTGCGAGGTCTCGCTCGGGCGGCAGCGCCCCTCCGTGCGGGTAGACCCCGAGCCGGATCGCGGTGGCCAGCTGCTCGACGCAGCCCTCGAAGGCGTGGTGCCCACGCACCGGCCTCAGGAACACGTCGCCCAGCTGCTGCACCCCGGCTCACTCGTCCTTGGCCAGGATCTCCTCGCGGGCCTTCGCTGCACCGCTGTCGGCGAAGATCTCGTCCAGCTCCTTGGTGGTGTGCTCGTCCTTGGGGCCGTGCATGAAGTGGGTCCTGCCCCCGATGAACCACGTGACGGTGGCGAAGACCAGGACGACCGCGACCGCGATCGGGGCGTAGTTGAAGGTGGCGTCACCGAACGTCCCGGGCGAGTACGCCGGCAGCATGAACAGCACGACGATGAAGACCACCCAGGCCACCGACACCCAACCGACGAACGCGCTCCAGCGACCGAGGTGCCAGGGTCCGTTCTGGAAGTCGGCGTTGCGGCGCCGGAGGAACACCGGGGTGACATAGGCGATGTAGAGGCCGATCACGGCCACGGAGGTGACGGCGAAGAACGCGGTGAGGTTCGCGATCGCCGGCAAGGTCAGCACGATCGAGCATCCGATGCACAACCAGATCGAGTTCGTCGGAGTTCCGGTCGCCGGGTTGACCTTGGCCCACAGGCGCGACCCCGGCAGGGCGTTGTCACGCGAGAAGGCGTAGGACATCCGCGAGTTCGCAGTCACCGACGCCATCCCGCAGAAGAACTGAGCCACCGCGCAGATGAAGAGCAGGAAGATGCCCGTGTCCCGGCCGGCGGCGTCGATGAAGATCTGCGCCGGGGGCAGACCGGTGTCCGAGGCGCGCGCACCGGCGTAGTCCTGGATGGCGGCAGTGACCGCGATGAGCAGGATCCAGCCGGCCAGCAGCGAGACCCACACGCTGCGGATGATCCCCTTGGGCGCCTCGATGGAGGCGTTCTTGGTCTCCTCCGCGACGTGCGCGGACGCGTCGTACCCGGTGAAGGTGTACTGCGCCATGAGCAGCCCGATGAGGAAGACGTAGATGGGGCTGCTCCACCCGGTCTCGTTGCGGAACTCGGTGAACGTGAACGCCAGGCTCTGGTGCTTGTCGGGCACGATCACCAGCACGAGCACGATGATCGCCACGCCGGCCAGGTGCCACCAGGCGGACAGGTTGCTCAGCACCTTGACCAGGCTCACGCCGAAGGTGTTGAGCAGACCGTGCAGCGAGATGATCACGACGAAGGCGACGAAGGTGGAGACCAGCGTGACGTCAAGGCCGAAGACCAGGTTCAGCAGCGCCATCCAGGTGATCGCCGCGCCGTAGTCGATGGCCGCGGTCACCGCGACCTCGCCCAGGAAGTTGAACCAGCCGACGTACCACGCCCAGACCCGCTTGTTGGTGCGGGCCAGCTGGCCGGCCCAGTAGTAGAGGCCACCGGCGGTGGGGTACGCCGAGCAGATCTCGGCCATCGCCAGGGCGACGCCGAGCACGAACACCCCGACCAGCGGCCAGCCGATCGACATGACCACCGGACCGCCCGCGTCCATGGCGAGGTAGTACGTCGTGATGCAGCCCGAGAGGATCGAGATGATGGAGAAGGAGACGGCGAAGTTGGAGAAGCCGCTCATCCCCCGATGGAGCTCCTGGGTGTAGCCGAGCTCTGCCAGTCGCCTGGAGTCCTCGTCGAGGTCGTCCGTGGTGCTCATCGCACCTCCTGTCGGTTGAGCCGGTCGGGTCGACCGGTGCCGTGCGTGCTGGTGCGTGCCCCAGGCCCGGCGGGTGGCGCTGAGTGTGTCCCCGGTCACAACAGGTTGTCAATGGCATGACCTTAGACCTTTCTTGTGCCGCAGACGGCTTGTGCTCCTCCCCTTGCGACCCACGGGGGCGTACGGCGACCTGGCCGACGCCCGGATGCATACGCCGCACCCCGGGGTGGGCAGGATGCGGGCATGGTCAGCCTGGCGGCAGCGGACGCGGTGGTCACCGGTATCCCCACCTGGGTCGATGTGGTGGCTGCTGCCGTGGGTGCGCTCTCCGGCGGGCTGGTCGCGGTGCGCTACCGGTTCGACATCAACGGCACGCTGCTGCTGGCCATCGTCACCGGACTCGGCGGGGGCATCATCCGCGACGTGGTCCTCTCCGCCGGCCCGCCGGTGGCCTTCCGCTCCCCCCTCCTGCTGCCCACGGCACTGGCGGTCGGGCTGGTGGTGGTCGTCTTCGCGCACAACGTCGACCGGATCGCGGCCCGGATCTCCCGACTCGTGCTGGTCGTCGACGCGGTGTTCCTCGGCGTCTACTCGATCGTCGGCGCCGCGAAGGGCATCAACGCGGGGCTGCCGGGGGTCTCCTGCGTGCTCCTGGGCGTGCTGACCGGGCTGGGCGGTGGCCTGCTGCGCGACATCCTGGTCAACGAGCAACCCGAGGTCCTGCGCCCGGGCGCGGCCGTGGCGATGACCTCGGTCGCCGGGTGCACCCTGTACGTCGCAGCGCTGGGCGGGGTCGGTAGGTCCGTCGGAGCGGTGCCGCTCGCCCTGGTCTCAGGGATGGTGATCGTGGCGCTGCGGTTGGTCGCGGTCTGGCGCCGGTGGGAGTCTCCCCCCGCGACCGAGCTCCACCCCCTCGGACGGCTCCGGCTCCCCCAGCGGGCGATGCGCACCCGCGACTCCGACGGTGAGCCGGTCGCGGTGGCGCCGTTGTCGGGGGTGGGCCCGCTGGCGCGGATCAGGCGGATCTCCCGCCGCGGGGTCGAGCGGACGGACGCAGGGCGACGGGGGCGACGGCTGCGGCGGAGCCAGGGCGAGCGGCGCGATCGTCGCGACCAGGACCGGGGCTGACCCGGCGAAACCGGCGGTTCCCCCTGGATCTATCCAGGGGGAAGCGCCGGTTTCGCAGGTGAACCTGGGAAACCGCGCGCGCGGAAGGGATCGCGGCGTCGGGGCCGGGGCCGTCGGTGATGCGCCGCAAAGGAGGGTCTGGTACGAACCAGGAAAGCGTTCCCCTGAAACCGGGGTTGCCAAGAGCAGGACCCCGGGCCGACCGTCACCCGGCCCGACCCGGCCCGACCCGGCCCGACCCGGCCCGACCCGGCCCGACCCGGCCCGACCCGGCCCAGCCCGGTCGCCACACCCCAAGGAGCACCGATGCCCACTCTCATGGCCCGCGAGATGGCCGAGCAGCCCGAGACCGCCGAGCGCACCCTCGCGGCCCTGCTGCCGCTGCGACCCCGGATCGCCGCGCTCTTCGAGGGCCGGCGCCGCGTCCTCTTCGCCGCCCGCGGCTCGAGCGACAACGCCGCGGTCTTCGGCCGCTACCTCCTCGAGACCCATGCGGGGGTCAGCGGAGCGCTGGTCTCGCCCAGCGTCGCGACCCACTACCGCAGTCCGCTCGACCTGTCCGACGCCCTGGTGGTGAGCGTGTCCCAGTCCGGGGCCACCGAGGAGATCGTCCAGACCCAGGCTTGGGCCCGCGCGTGCGGCGCCCGGACCGTGGCCGTCGCCAACGTCGCCGACTCGCCCCTGGTGGCCGACGCCGACCTCGCCCTGGTCACCGAGGCCGGTCCCGAGCTCGCCGTCCCCGCGACGAAGACCTACCTCGCCCAGCTGGTCGCCATGGCGGTGCTCGGCACGGCTCTCGCCCCCCGACCTGCCGAGCTCGACGCCGAGCTCGACCGGGTGCCTGCCGAGGTGGCGCGCCTGCTGGCCGGGCGCGAGGGCGTGGCTGGCGCGGTCACTGCGCTTCGTGGCTCCGAGTACACCGTGGTGTCGGGCCGCGGCCTGATGATGGGCACCGCGCTGGAGACCGCGCTGAAGCTGGAGGAGACCTGCCTGCGCCCGGTCCGCGGCTACTCCTACGCCGACCTGCGGCACGGGCCGATCTCGGTGGTCCGCGAGGGGATGACCGCGGTCCTCGTAGCCGCCCAGGACGGTCCGCTGCTGGCCCCGATGGTCGAGCTCGCCGGCGACCTCGCCGCCCGCGGGGCGCGCACCGTGGGCATCGGCGGGGACGACGTGTTCGCCCGGTCCTGCGACCTGCACGTCGCCGGACCGCGGCTGACCGAGAGGGTCGCGCCCCTGGCCGCGATCGTCCCCGCGCAGCAGGTCGTCGAGGGGCTGGCGCTGGCCCTCGGCCTGGACCCGGACAGCCCCCGCGGCCTGGCCAAGGTCACCGCGACCGACCCCCGAGCATGACCACGCGACGTCACCCGACGACCCGCCTCGCCACCACCAGGGATCTCGACGCCGGTGCCCGTCGTCGTCATGGACCGACGGCGTCTCGGGCCTCTCAGGAGTCTCAGGCGGTGGAGCCCGGCTCGAGCCGGGCTCCGGCGCCGACCTGGGACCTGGCGCCGACGGTGCTCTCCATGCCGACCAGCACCAGGTGCTCGTCGCGGGCGACCCGGGCCGACGGCAGCGAGCCCACCGCCGCGTTCCGCCCGACCACGCTACGACGGTCCACGATGCTCGTGGTGACCTGAGCACCGCGGCTCACCCGGACGTCGTCGAAGAGCACGCTGTCCTCGACCCGGGCGCCCTTCTCCACGACCACTCCTGGACCGAGGACGCTGCGCACCACCTCGCCGGCAACGTCGCAGCCGGGCGACACCAGGCTGTCGGCGACCACCGCACCGGAGCGGATCCGCGCGGACGTCCGGTCCGGCCAGTGGGAGACCACCGGGCGACCGGGGTGGTCGAACACGTCGACCTTGCCGGCCAGGAGGTCACGGTGACCCTGGAGGTACGCCGCGGGCCGGCCGAGGTCGCGCCAGTAGCCCGCCAGGGGCACCGCCCGCACCTGCTGCATCTCGATCAGCCGGGGCAGCAGGTGCTCGGCGAAGTCGCCGATACCGCTGTCGCCCTCGCCCGCCCGGTCCTCGCCGGCGTCCCGGGAGAGCTCAGCCCTCAGGTCGCCGAGGACCTGGAGCAAGGGCTCCACCTCGTAGACGAAGATCTCGGTGGCCACCGTGCCCGTCGACGGCCGCGACGGCTTCTCCTCCAGCCCCGTCACCAGCCCGTCGGACCCGGTCTCGATGACCACGTTGGCAGTGGCCTCTCGCTTGGTCACCTCCGAGGTCAGCACGGTGGCGACCCGTCCTGCCCGGTGGTGTGCCTCGACCACCGGGGCCAGGTCGGCGGCGAAGACGTGGTCGGCGCTGGACACCACGAGGGTCGAGGCGCCCGAGGCCTCCAGGTCACGGGCGATCCGCAGCAGCAGGTCGCCGTTGCCGTGGGCGAAGCGGTCCTCGGTCGCCGGGCCGCTGCCCGTCTGGGGCACCATCCGGCGGAACCCGCCGCGGCTGCTGTCGAGGTCCCACGGGCGGCCCCCGGCGAGGTACTCGTCGATCGAGGCGACCTGGTACTCCACGCTCACCCACACCTGGTGCAGCCCCGCGTGCATGAGGCTGGAGAGGGTGAAGTCGATCAGCCGGTGGACCCCGGCGTACGGCAGGGCGGGCTTGGCGCGCTCCCGCGTCAGGACGTCCATCCGGGCGCCCGCGCCGCCCGCCTGGACCAGGGCCAGGACTCCGCCCCGGGCGTGCTCTCGCGTCACGGTCGTGCTCCTCGTCGTCGGCTGACCGCACCCTAGGCGCTCGATGCGGTTCGGCACGACAGCGGTGGGTAGATCCCCGGACATGAGCCACAACGAGCAGACCATGGACGCCACGCCGGACCAGGTGTGGGACGTCCTCGCCGACGGCTGGCTGTACCCCCTGTGGGTGGTCGGCGCGACCCGGATGCGATCCGTCGACGGCCACTGGCCGGAGGTCGGCTCACGGCTGCACCACTCGGCGGGCACCTGGCCCCTGGTGATCGACGACGACACCGAGGTGCTCGCCGTCGACCCGCACCGGTCCCTGCGCCTCCGGGCCAAGGGGTGGCCGATGGGCGAGGCCGAGGTGCTCATCGAGCTGCACGCTGCGGGGAGCAGGACCCGGGTCGTGATCGAGGAGGACGCCACGCTCGGGCCCGGCCGGTTCGTCCCGGCCGTCCTCCGCACCCCGTTGCTCGCCTGGCGCAACCGCGAGACGTTGCGTCGGCTCGCGTTCGTCGTGGAGGGTCGCCGGGCAGGCTTCCGGGACTAGCCTCCCGGGACGAACCGTCGCACCCGTGCGTGGGCGAGCGCAGCCCTGGCTGCGTTGGCACCCGGCGCGCCGTGCACGCCACCGCCCGGGTGCGCCGAGGACGACGCCAGGTAGAGACCGCCGACCCCGGTCTCCGCGCGACCGAGCTGCCCCGGCACAGGACGGAAGACCAGCTGCTGGTGCAGGTTGGCGGTGCCGCCGCCCAGCGCGCCGTTGACGAGGTTCGCGTTGCGGGCCTGCAGCTGGTGCGGGCCGAGGACACGGCGCGCCAGGATCCGCGACTCGAACCCCGGGGCGAGCGCGGTGATCCGGTCCTGCATCCTGTCCGCGAACCGCTCGCAGTCGTCGTCGTCCCACACTCCGCGCACCCCGCCCTCCCCCGCGTCGTACGACGAGTGCTGCGGGACGTGGGTGTAGGCCCACACGGACTCGGTGCCGGCCGGCGAGCGGCTGAGGTCGCTGGTGGTCATCTGGCCCGCGAGCAGGAACGGTGCGGCAGGGACCACCCCCGCGGCCACCTGGGCGAGGGACTCGCTCAGCTGGGTGACCGAGTCGGCGACGTGGAAGGTGCCCGGGGCGTGCGCCGGCGGCGAGGCCCAGGGGATCGTGCCGTCGACCGCCCAGTCGACCTTGATCGTGCCCGGGTCGAGCTGGAACGACCCGAGTCCGCGGGCGATGCGCCAGGGGACGTCGTCGGGTGCCAGCAGGCCGCCGTACAGGTGGGAGGCGAGGACGTCGGCGAGCACCGCCCGGCCGACCCGGATCCGCTGGCCGGCCGCATGCACGGCGACGACCCGTCCCCGGTCCACCTCGACGCTGGTGACCTCGTGGTCGCAGCGGACCTCGCCTCCCCGCGACTCCAACCGCGCGGCCATCGCCGCAGTCAGCCGCCCCGCGCCCCCCTCCGGCACCGGGAACCCCACCGTCTGGCCGAGCATCGCGAGCAGCAGGGCGATCACCGAGGAGCCGGCCGCCTCGAGCGGGATGTCGGCGTGGCCGGCGTTCCCCGCCAGCAGGACCCGCGCCGCCTCGCCCGCGAAGCGCTGGCGTCCCAGGTCGGTGACAGGGGTGAGCAGGGTGCGCACGAACCCCAGCCCGCCCACGCCGCGCAGGGCAGCCAGGGTGCCGAGGCCGGCACGGACCGGTGGGAAGGGCGACAGCAGGGCCGAGACGAGGTGGTCGCCGATGCGGTCCCACTCCGCGCAGAGGTCCAGCCAGGCGCTCCCGTCGCCGGGCGAGCCTGTCTCCAGGAGTCCGGCGGTGACCTGACGGTCGCGGTGCAGGAGCGCCCAGGAGCCGTCGGGGAACGGGTGGCCCAGCACGGCAGGAGCGTGCCGCCAGGTCAGGCCGTGTTCCTCCAGCCGCAGGCTCCGGATCACCGGTGACGCCGCGGCCAAGGGGTAGAAGGCGCTGAACGTGTCGTGGACGAAGCCGGGGTGGACCCCGGTGTCGCTGCGCACGGCCCCGCCGAGGGTCGGCTGCGCCTCCAGCACCAGCACCGACCAGCCCGCGTCGGCCAGCAGGTTGGCGCCTACCAGGCCGTTCGGTCCCGAGCCGATCACCACCGCGTCCACTGCCGGGGCTTCCGGCGCAGCTCTCATCGGGCCAGCGTGCCACGGCTCCGGGCACCGGAAACAGGCGTGGCGGGCGCTGACCGGGGCCGCGGGAGACGGCCTTGCCCGGGCGTGAGAGGTTTCAGGCCTCCCGGGGAGTGGAACGGGAGAGCATCAATCTCAGGGAGCTCAGATGACGAAGCGGCAGGTCCAGGACTACGACGAGGCCGACCTCACGGTCCACCGGCAGGAGCACTCGGCGGCCGGCACCACCGCCGTCGCGGTGTCGATGAAGCGGGCCCTGGAGCGGATGGGTCCCAGCCGGACCGCGCAGACGCTGCTCAAGCTCAACCAGGCCGACGGGTTCGACTGCACGAGCTGCGCGTGGCCCGACCCGGACCCGAAGCACCGGCACACGGCGGAGTTCTGCGAGAACGGGGCCAAGGCGATCGCCGAGGAGGCCACCAAGGACCGCGCGACACCGGAGTTCTTCGCCCGGCACAGCATCGAGGAGCTCGACGCGCACAGCGAGCTGTGGCTGGGCCAACAGGGGCGGATCACCCACCCGATGGTGAAGCGGCCCGGCGGCACGCACTACGAGCCGATCGCCTGGGACGACGCCTTCGCGCTCATGGCCGAGGAGCTGAACGCCCTCGACTCCCCCGACGAGGCCACCTTCTACACCTCCGGCCGCACGTCCAACGAGGCCGCGTTCGTCTACCAGCTCTTCACCCGTGCCTTCGGCACCAACAACCTGCCCGACTGCTCCAACATGTGCCACGAGTCGACCAGCGTGGCGCTCCAGGAGTCGATCGGGATCGGCAAGGCCAGCGTCACCATGCAGGACGTCTACGACGCCGAGCTCATCGTGATCATGGGCCAGAACCCCGGCACCAACCACCCGCGGATGCTCTCGGCGCTCGAGATCGCCAAGCAGAACGGCGCCCGGATCGTCACCGTCAACCCGCTGCACGAGGCGGGCACGACCCGGTTCAAGAACCCCCAGAAGCCCAAGGGGCTGGTCGGGATCGGCACCGCGCTCGAGGACCTGCACCTGCCGATCCGGATCAACGGCGACCTCGCCCTCCTCCAGGCGCTCGGCTCGCTGCTCGTCGAGTGGGACGCCCTGGACCACGACTTCATCGCTGCGCACGCGCACGGGTTCGAGGCCTGGCGCGAGCACGTACGTGCGCTGGACTGGGACCTGGTCACGGTGACGACCGGTCTGAGCCGCGCCCAGATCACCCAGCTGGCCGAGATGCTGCGCGACTCCCAGCGCACGGTCTACTGCTGGGCGATGGGCATCACCCAGCACCGCAACGGTGTGGCCACGATCAAGGAGATCGTCAACCTGGCCCTCGCCCAGGGGAACCTGGGCAAGCCGGGCGCCGGCCTCTTCCCCGTGCGCGGCCACTCCAACGTGCAGGGCGACCGCACGATGGGCATCTGGGAGCGCACGCCCGACCACTTCCTGGACGCGTTGCAGCAGGAGTTCGGCTTCGACCCGCCGCGTGAGCACGGGCACGACGTGGTGGACTCGATCCGCGCCATGCGCGACGGTCGGGTCAAGGTGTTCATGGGGATGGGCGGGAACTTCGTCCAGGCCAGCCCGGACACCGACGTGACGATCAAGGCCATGCGAGGGACGCGGCTCACCGTGCACGTGTCCACCAAGCTGAACCGCTCCCACCTGGTGACCGGGAAGAGCGCCCTGATCCTCCCGACCCTGGGCCGCACCGAGGTCGACGTCCAGGCCTCCGGCCCGCAGACGATCACCGTGGAGGACTCGGTCTGCTCGGTGCACGCCTCGCGGGGACCGCTGACCCCGGCCAGCCCGCACCTGCGCTCGGAGGTGGCGATCGTCACCGACCTCGCTCGCGCCACGCTCGGCGACCGTCACGGCATCGACTGGGCCGCGATGCGCGAGGACTACCGGGTGATCCGCTCCCACATCTCCCGGGTCGTGCCCGGCTGCGAGGACTACCACGAGCGCTCGCACGCCCGGGGCGGATTCGTCCTGCCGCACCCGCCGCGCGACTCCCTGTCCTTCGAGACGCCCTCAGGGCGCGGTGAGATGGTCGTGTCACCGGTCGAGGTCGTGCAGGTGCCCCCGCGCCACCTGGTGCTGCAGACGATGCGCAGCCACGACCAGTTCAACACCACCATCTACGGGCTGAGCGACCGCTACCGAGGGATCGAGGGGGGACGGCGCGTCGTCCTGGTCCACCGCGAGGACATCGCGGCCCTCGGCTTCGTGCCCGGCGACAAGGTCGACATCGTCACCCACTGGGACGGCGACGAGACCGAGCGACGCGCGTCGGCCTTCACCCTGGTCGAGTACGACACTCCGCGCGGGTGCGCGGCGGCGTACTACCCGGAGACCAACCCGCTCATCCCCCTGGACTCCACGGCCCTGGAGAGCAACACGCCGGTCTACAAGTCCGTCGTGGTCATGCTCGTCCCCGTGGGCCAGGCGCCCTTCCACCCGACCACCGGCGGCCAGAAGGACGTCGGCGCGGACTGGACCCACAAGACCTCTCCGCAGCCCACGCACCTGTCCTGAGCGTCCCCGGCCCGGTCAGCCCGAGGAGCGGGGCGCCGCGTCCGGTGCCTCCAGGACCCAGTCCTGCATCTCGGGCAGGTCCTCGAGGTGCTCCACGATGTAGGCGCGGTGTCGGTCGAGCTGCTGCTCGCACCAGGTACGGAGAGCGGTGGCGCCCGGGGGCGTGCGACGTGCGTTGTTGAGGGCATCCATGACGAGGTGGAACCGGGAGACCCGGTTCTTGACCACCATGTCGAAGGGCGTGGTCGTGGTGCCCTCCTCGATGAAGCCGCGCACCCGGAACCGGTCGGCGTCCGGCCGCCCGTGGACCAGCTGGTGCACGGCACCGGGATAGCCGTGGAAGGCGAACACCACGTCGACGTGGTCGGTGAAGAGCTCGGTGAAGGCAAGCTCGTCCATGCCGTGCGGATGGTCCTGGGGGCGGGGCAGCGTCATCAGGTCGACCACGTTGACCACCCGGGTACGGAAGTGCGGCAGCCGCTCGCGGAGGATCTGGGCTGCGGCGACAGTCTCCATGGTCACCACGTCACCGGCGCAGGCAAGCACGATGTCGGGGTCGGCGACGCCTTCGTCGGTCCCCGCCCAGGTCCACACGCCCGCCCCGCGGGCGGTGTGCTCGATCGCCTCGTCCATGGTCAGCCACTGCAGCTGCGGCTGCTTGTCGATGACCACCAGGTTGACGTAGGAGCGTGACCTCATGCAGTGGTCTGCCACGCTCAGCAGCGTGTTGGCGTCCGGCGGGAGGTACACCCGGCCCACCGAGGCCCGGGTGGTGAGCACGTTCTGGATCAGGCCCGGGCCCTGGTGGCTGAACCCGTTGTGGTCGTTGCGCCAGGCCGTGGAGGTCAGCAGCACGTTGAGGCTGGGCACGCGGGCACGCCAGGCGAGGTGCTCGGCCTCCTCCAGCCACTTGCTGTGCTGGATGGTCTGCGAGGCGCTCACCATCGCGAACGCCTCGTACGTCGCGAACCAGCCGTGCCGCCCGGTCAGGGTGTAGCCCTCCAGCCAACCGTGGCAGTTGTGCTCGGACAGGACCTCCATCACCCGGCCGTCGCGGGAGAGCGCCACGTCCTCGTCGGTGACCCGCTCCGCGAACGCCCGGTCCGAGACCTCGAAGACCGCCCCGAGCCGGTTGCTGTTGGTCTCGTCCGGGCAGAACAGCCGGAACCGGTCCGGGTTCGCGGTGTAGACGTCCCGCATCATCTCGCCCAGCCGCCGGGTCGACTCCGCCCGGACCGTGGCCGGAGCGGGCACGTCGACGGCGTAGTCGCGGAAGTCGGGGAGGTCCAGGTCCCTGGTGAGCAGCCCTCCGTTGCTGTGCGGAGTCGCGCTCATCCGGGCGTCGCCGGTCGGGTTGGCCTCGAGCACCGGGCCGCGCGGCGCGCCCGCGTCGTCGAAGAGCTCCTCCGGCCGGTAGGACCGCAGCCAGGTCTCCAGGAGCGCAAGGTGCTCGGGGTTCTCCCGGACCCCCGACAGCGGGACCTGGTGGGCCCGCCAGGTGCCCTGGACCTGGATGCCGTCGACGACGTCCGGCCCGGTCCAGCCCTTCGGGGTGCGCAGGACGATCATCGGCCAACGGGGGCGGACCCCGTCCCACTCCCCCTCCCGTGCCGACTCCTGGATCTCGCGGATCCGTGCGTACGCCGTGGTGAGCGTCTCCGCGAACCGGTGGTGCATGCCCGGCAGGTCGGACCCACCGACCTCGAGGACGTCGTACCCGTGACCCTCGAAGAGGCTGCGCACCTCGGCAGGGTCCTTGCGCCCCAGCACGGTCGGGCCCGCGATCTTGGCGCCGTTGAGGTGCAGCACCGGGAGCACGGCCCCGTCGCGGCACGGGTTCAGGAAGGAGATGCCCTTCCAGGAGCCCTCCAGCGGGCCGGTCTCGGCCTCCCCGTCGCCGACCACGGCCAGGGCGACCAGGTCGGGGTTGTCCCACACCGCTCCGAAGGCGTGCACGAGGACGTAGCCGAGCTCGCCGCCCTCGTGGACCGAGCCCGGGGTGGTCACCGAGACGTGGCTGGGGATGCCGCCGGGGGCGGAGAACTGGCGGAAGAGCCGGCGCATCCCGTCCGAGTCGCAGGTCACCTCCGGGAAGACCTCGGTGTAGGCGCCTTCCAGGTAGCCGGCAGCGACGAGGGCCGGCCCACCGTGGCCGGGCCCGGCGAGGTAGAGGATCCGCTGCCCGGTCTCACGGATCAGACGCGAGGCATGGGCGTAGACGAAGGACAGGCCGGGGCTGGTGCCCCAGTGACCGAGCAGCCTCGGCTTGATGTGCGCAGGGGTGAGTGGCTCGCGGAGCAGAGGGTTGGACTGGAGGTAGATCTGGCCGACGGTGAGGTAGTTGTTGGCCCGCCACCACGCGTCGAGCGTGGCCACCTCGGTCTCCGAGGGGTGGGCGAGGCGTTCCAGGACAGCGGGGTCACGCGAAGCCGACATGCCACCAGACTAGGGTCACTCGACATGGTGGCAACCGAGCTCGACGAGCTCCTCTCGCTGGTGCGCGCCCCGGCCTTCGTCCTGAGCGAGAAGGACGGACAGATCAGGCCGGGCGGTGTGGCCGGTTCCTACGTCGACGACCGGCGGGTGCTCTCGACGCTGCACCTGCGCATCGACGGCCACGACCCGGCGTACGCCGACCACGAGCTGACCGCCTCCGACGTGGCGGTGCTCCGCCTCGGCGTCCCGGACCTCGCCGTGCAGCGGACCCGGCGCGTGCTGGTCGACGGCCTGGAGGAGACCCTCGAGCTCACCTCGCAGGCACCGGTCGAGGTGCGGGTCCGGCTGGAGCTGGAGCTGGCCGCCGACGACGCCGACATCGCCGAGGTCAGGGCCGGGCGCACGGGGCGGGGCGTCAGCGCGTCCACCGAGGACGGCGCCGTGGTGTTCGCCGGGGACGCCACCGTCCGGGTCACGCTCAGCGGTGACGGCGTCGAACCGGACGCGCTGGCCGCGCGGGACGTCGGCGTGCTCGGGGCCCACCTCGTGCTGCAGCCCCTCCGGTCGGCCACGGTCACGGTCCGGGTGCGGGTCGAGGACCGCCGGGAGCAGGTGGTCGCCGCACCCCGGCCCCTCCCGCCGTGGTCGGGACTGGAGGTGGTGGGGACCGGTCCGCTTGCCCGCCTGGTCGAGCGTTCGCTGGAGGACCTCGACGTCCTGCGGCTCGGGGACGCGGTCGCACCCGACGACGAGTTCTTCGCCGCCGGTGCGCCGTGGTACCTCACCCTGTTCGGTCGCGACAGCCTGTGGGCCGCACGGATGTCCCTGGCCCTCGGCACCGACGTCGCAGCCGGCACGCTCCGGGCGCTGGCCCGGCGCCAGGGCCGGGTCGAGGACGTGGACTCCGCGCAGGAGCCGGGGAAGATCCTCCACGAGGTACGCCGTGAGGCCACCACCCACCTCCAGGGCGGGGCCGACGGCAGCGGGATGCTGCTGCCGGCCGTCTACTACGGAACCGAGGACGCGACCTCGTTGTGGGTGCTGCTGCTCCACGACGCGTGGCTGTGGGGCATGGACCCGGACTCGGTCGAGCAGCTGCTCCCCCACCTCGAGGCAGCGCTCGCCCGCGACCGCCGGGCGGCGGCCCGGGACGTCCGTGGCTTCCTGGCCTACCGTGACGTCTCCGGCCACGGCCTGGCCAACCAGGGGTGGAAGGACTCGCCGTCGGCGGTGCAGTTCGCCGACGGCCGGCTCGCCGAGGGGCCGGTCGCGCTGGCCGAGGTCCAGGCGTACGCGTTCGAGGCGGCGCTGGCCGGCGCCCGGCTGCTGGACGCCTTCGACCGGCCTGGCGGCGAGGAGTGCCGCGGGTTCGCCCGGGGGCTCGCCGAGCGGTTCCGCGCGCACTTCTGGGTCGGCGACGACTCGGGGCGCTACCCCGCGATCGCGCTGGACCGCGACGGCACCCCCGTCGACACCGTCACCTCGAACATCGGTCACCTCCTGGGCACCGGACTGCTCTCCGCGGAGGAGGAGAAGGCTGCGGCCGAGCGACTGGTCGACCTGAGCTCGGGCTACGGACTTCGGACGCTCGCCGAGGACGCCGAGGGGTTCGACCCCCTGAGCTACCACTGCGGGTCGGTCTGGACCCACGACACCGCGATCGCGATCTGGGGGCTGGTCCGGTCCGGAGCCTCCCCCGCGGCGCTCGGGGCCCTGGTCGACGGTCTGCTGGCCGCGGCACCGCACTTCGGCTTCCAGATGCCCGAGCTGCACGGCGGTCAGGCCGCCTCCGTGGGCCCGCCGGTCCCCTACCCCCGCGCGTGCCGCCCGCAGGCGTGGTCCGCAGCCGCCGGCGTCGTGCTGGCGACCACCCTGGCGGGGGTCCGTCCCGACGTCCCTGCCGGAACGGTGACGGTGGCGCCGCCGGCCCACGCCAGCGCGGCGCTTCCGCTCCACGTGCGCGGTCTGCGGGTCGGCCACGACGTCCTCGAGGTCGAGGTGGCCGCGGACGGGACGGCGAGGGCGACGCTGACCGGCGCCTCCACGCTGCGCGTCGTGCGCGCCTGAGCGGAACCAGCCCGGCGGCCCGCGCGTCCGATCCTCGGCGGGACCAGGGGCGGAGGCGCGGTGCGTGACAGGCTGGTCGGCCGGGCGACAGCGGGGTCGGTGGTGGCGGTGCTGCTGCTGGCCGCCTGCGGAGCCGGTGGTGGGCCGGGCCCCGGCGGCACCGGCGGCACCGGCGGCACCGGCGGAGCGGACGACAGTGGCCTCCCGCTGACCCTGCCCGCGTCCCTGGCCGGCCGCAGGTTCGTCTCGACCGTCGCCGAACCGACCTTGCTCAAGCGGACCCACGTGGTGGTGACCTTCACCGACCGGGGACTGACCGTCACTGCGGGCTGCAACCTTCTCTCGGGAGCCGCCCGGGTCGAGGCGGGCCGCCTGGTCACCGGCCCGCTGACCCAGACCGAGATGGGCTGCCCGGCTCCGCTGATGCGCCAGGACGAACGGCTCGCGGCACTCCTGCAGGGACGGCCACGGGTCACCGAGGACGCGGGGACGCTGACCCTGTCCTCACCGGAGGACACCCTGACGTTCGAGGAGCTGGACGAGAGCCGCCGACCCCTGGCCGACACGTCCTGGCGGCTCGACTCGCTCGGGGACGGCGTCGGGCCGGACGCCACGGTCGCCTCGGTCCCCCCGGAGGCGAGGGCACCCGGGCTGCGCCTCGTGGACGGGGTGCTCAGCGTGCGCACCGGGTGCGGTCACGGCACGGCCACCGCAGCCCCCGAGGACGGTCTGCTCGGCCTGGGCCCGCTCACCCCCACCCACCGCTCCTGCCCGCCGCCGTTGGACGCCCTGGAGCGCCACACCCTCGCCGTGCTGCTCCCCGGCGCGCGGTACGCCGTCGCTGGGGACGTGCTGCGGGTGACCTCTCCTGACGGCAGGCTCTGGCTGGGCTACCGGGCCGACTGAGCCGCCTACGCGCGTGGCTCGCCGAGGTGGCCGCCCGGTCGGGTGGTGACGCCGTCCGGCGGGGCGGTCCGGCGGGTCAGTCCGGCGGGTCAGTGCGGCGGGTCAGTCCGGCGGGTCAGTGCGGCGGGTCAGTCGAGTGGGGTCAGCCAGCGCGCGGCGTACGGCGGCAGCCGGAGGGTCCCGGCGCCGCCGAGCTCCAGGACCTCGCCCGTCAGCCGGTCGACGACCCGGTCGGGGAGGCCGACCCCGCGCCCGAGGCCGGTGCGCACCCACCGTTCCTCGTCGGTCACGTTGTACAGCCCCAGCATGGTGCCGAGCGGATGGCTGCGGAGCACGAGGAGCACACCGGGGTCCTCCGGGGGGAGCACCTGCGCGGGAACCGAGGCGTGCAGGTGCGGGGTGCCTCGGCGAGCCTCGACCAGCTCCTTGATCCGGGGCAGCAGCGCGTCGTGGTCCACCGGGGTGCCGTCGTCGAGCCACGGCATCCGCGGCCGGTGCGCCCACCGGTTGTCCTCGGCGTGACCGGGCTCCTCGGCCCACCGGTCGTCGTTGAGCAACCCGACCTCGTCGCCCATCCAGATCACGGGCAGCCCGCCGAAGCCCAGCATCAGCGCATGGACCAGGAGGACCCGGTCCAGGGCCCGGGGATCGCCGCAGGCCAGTCCCGCGAGGCTGGCCAGAGTGCCGGAGATCCTCCGGTCGCCGTTCTCCTCGTTGCTCTGGAACTCCAGCCCCCGGGCCCAGGAGCCCGCGAAGCTGCCGGTGTAGAAGTCGGAGAGGAACGACCGGTGCCAGAACCCGTTGAGCCCGACCGCGGCGGCGTCGCCGTCGTCGATGGCCCAGCCGATGTCGTCGTGGCAGCGGGCGTAGGTGATCCACGCGGTCGTCGACGGGGTCGGCGGCAGCTGGGTCAGGGCATGGCTGGCCAGCCGGACGTCCTTGCTGGCCAGCATCGACCAGATCTGGACCATGAGCCCGTTGTGGTAGGCAAGGTCGCTGACCTTGCCGTGGTGCCGTCCGGTGCCGAGGTAGGCGGGCAGCTCCCGGGGCCCCACGATCGCTTCGGCCTTGAAGATCGTGGCGGGGCAGGCGATCCGCACCAACGCGCGCAGCGCCTGGGTCAAGGCATGCACCTCGGGCTGGTTCTGGCAGCTGGTGCCCATCCGCTTCCACAGGAAGGCGATGGCGTCGAGCCGGAGCACCTCGATGCCGAGGTTGGCCAGGAAGAAGACGATGTCGGCGTACTCGCAGAACACGTCGGGGTTCGACCAGTCGACGTCCCACTGGTAGCTGTTGAACGTCGTCCACACCCACCCCTGGAGCTCGTCGTCCCAGGTGAAGTTGCCCGGCGCGAAGTCAGGGAAGACCTCGGGCAGCGTCCGCTCGTACTCGTCGGGCACCAGGCGGTCGGGATAGGTGTGGAAGTAGGCGCGGTAGGTCGGGTCGCCGGCGCGGGCGCGCACCGCCCACTCGTGCTCGGCGGCGACGTGGTTGAGCACCAGGTCCAGGCACAGGCTGATGCCCGCGTGCCGGAGGTCCGTGGCGAGCCGGCGCAGGTCCTCGACCGACCCCAGGTCCTCACGCACCGACCGGTAGTCGGCGACCGCGTAGCCGCCGTCGTTGGGGCGGGGTCGTGGTTGGAGCAGCGGCATCAGGTGGAGGTAGGTCACGCCCAGGTCGCGGAGGTAGTCGATGTGCTCCCCCACGCCCGCCAGGGTCCCTCCGAACCGGTCGGCGTAGGCGGCGTACCCCAGGGCATCGGGGCGCTGGAACCAGTCGGGGGCGAGCGAGCGGCGCA
The DNA here is from genome assembly GCA_963784485.1 of uncultured Actinomycetota bacterium. Taxonomy (GTDB): domain Bacteria; phylum Actinomycetota; class Actinomycetes; order Propionibacteriales; family Nocardioidaceae; genus Marmoricola_A. The sequence continues at coordinate 475,313 of CAWARH010000006.1, forward strand.
GGTCCAGGGCATGCAGCTCGTCGTGACGCTGTCCGTACGCCGTGGCGGCCAGGCGGACCGCCCGCAGGGCGACCCGCCCAGGGTCGGGGTAGGTCTCGGCGAGGCCGGCGACGAGGTCGGGCCACCACCGTTCGAGGCGGGCGAGGAACAGGTCGCGTCGGTGGCCCGGCAGGGCGGCGAAGCCCGGTCCGAGGTCGGCGGCGAGGGGCGGGGTGGTCTGCGGGGTGCTCATCGGGGCCCATCCCATCGGCAGGGGCGCTGAAAGTCGAGCCGCCGCACCCGGCGGTGAGACAGCCGTGGCACCGACCGCACAGCTCCTAGATGCTCAACTGGCTCTCGAAGAGCGCCTTCTCCGCCTCGTCGTTCCACGTATCGCCGGGGCCCAGCTTCTCGGCGACATGCGGCAGCTTCTCCTTCAGCTGAGGGAGCCCCATCAGGGGGAGGTCGTGGATCTGGGGGAAGATCAGGACCTTCCCGGAGTAGCTGCCGTCGACCAGGGCCTGGAGGCCATCCTTGGCCGCCCGCATGCCGCCGACGGCGCCCACGATGGATCCCGGGGAGAGATCACCCTGGTTGGCCAGGTCGACCACCTGCTGCTGGTCGTGGATGGTCAGACCTGAGGTCCCTGTGTACTGGGCGTTGTTCAGGTAGACCGCGCTCAGGTTCAACGGCGCCAGGGTGCCGTTGGGAACACCGGCGAAGAAGACCAGCATCCCCTCGGGATTCATCAGTGTGTCGGCCTCGGCCATCACCGCGGCGATGGGGACGCTGACCACCACGTCGTCGGCCCCCTGGTCGCCGGTGATGCCCATGACGAAATCGCGAAGGGATTGGTCCGCGGTCTGGGAGTTGAAGGTGAACAACTCGCAGTCGTTGCTCTCCGCCAGGTGGGCCAGACGATCCTCGAGGCTCTTCAGGCGTTCGTCGCTCATTTCCGTGGCGACGATCTTGCTGGGGCCGTCGGGCTGCTGGATGGCCCTCTGGACATGCATCAACCCCATGGGGCCGCCTGCGCCCACGAAGACGGTGGTGCCCTTCGAACGCAGATCACAGCGGTTGCGCGCCTCCCCGTAGGAGGCTGCGATATCAGGTCCCTGACCGCCGAGATAGGCGGTGTAGTCGTAGTGCAGGCGGCCCACGTCGGTGTCCACCAGCCCGTCCAAGGCGGTCTTGCCCACCAGGTTGAGGGTGCCCCGTCGGGCAATGTGCTTGGCCACGGCACCCACCGTTGCCGCGGAGCGGGGATCGAGCATGACGATGTCGTCGAACCCGGCGCCGTCAGTCAGCTCGTCCGCAAGAGCTTGGTAGTCATCGGTGCCGACGCCATCGCGCACGATCTTCTGGGCCGAGGTCTGCTCCACCAGCTTCTGCACCGAGGCGGGCACGTCGGTCATCACGATGGTGGCCGGGGCGTCCAGACCAGAAGAGAAGAGGTACTCCTGCTCGTCTCCGGGCCGGCCAGTGATCCACATGGTCCCGCCGGGCTTGGGTTCCAGGCGACGACGTTGGGTGTAGGCCGCCATCACGCAACCCCACGGCTCCAGCGTGGAGGCCTCGGCATACCCCATCGAGTCAGGGAGGGGCAGCAGGCAGGCACCATCATCGGTGTCGAGCATCTCCGAGCCCATCACGTGGTACTGGATGAGTCCGCCGGGAATGGTGTAGCCGTAGGCCGTGCTCTTGCCCTCTTGATAGATATCGGGCTGCACGGCCAGCCGCTGGCCGGCGTGATACCGGTCCTTGAGGTTCTCTCCGACCTCGATGACCGTGAGGCTGACCTCGTGCCCCAGCCGGGTGGGCTCCTTGGACAGGTCGCGGTTGTAGAGCTTCGGGTGGCTGCCGCCCGCGCGGAGGATCTTCACATCGGAGAAGCAGAGCCCCACGCTGTCGATGCGAACCAGCATCTGGTCGGCATGGGGCTTGGGGATGGGCACCAGCTCGGGTTGATCATCCTTGCCCATGCTCTCTTCGCCCGCGCCGTAGATGTTCCAGGCCCAGCTCTCCTCCGGCACGTCGAGATCGGCCGCGCGGTACCGGTCGTACTTTGACGTCATGGTTCCTCCGTATCAGGTGCTGTGAGCCCCCAGGGACATTCACCAAAACCATTGGTCGTAGGCTGATCTCCCGAGGCCGATCTCCCCCTGACCGCGACGACTCTACCGCTGATTGCCGCTGTGGCGAGGTGCCGAGCAACCGGTCAGCGATCCGTTCGGAGTCCCACGCCGCCCCCCGGTGTGGCAGCCGGACAACCGTTCCCGGACGGATCCGCGCAGCCACGGGTGAGCCACGTGCTGCACGGCCGTGGTCGCCGGGCCGGGAATCCGACCTTTCCTTGCGCCCCCCAGGGTGCCCTCGGCTGTACGTCAGCGCATGTGGCTTTTTGTTGTTCTGGCTTCATCTTTGTTGCTTTGAACCCTTGACGCAAGCGTTTGTGGAGCGATACAAAGGTAATCACAGATTGTCGTGACGGGGCTCACACGCGACGTGGTCGCTCTCACGCCTTCTCCCGCCTCATCCGGACCGTCCACAAGGAAGATGTGATGGCAACCTCCACCTCCACCTCCACTGCGGCGCCGAGCCCGGGCGTGCGCGTGCACGTCCAGCGCTTCGGCACGTTCCTGTCCAACATGATCATGCCGAACATCGGCGCGATCATCGCCTGGGGACTGATCACCGCGTTCTTCATCCCCGTGGGCTGGACGCCCAACGAGAAGATCGCCACGATCGTCGGCCCCTCGATCATCTACCTCCTGCCGATCCTCATCGCCTACACCGGCGGCAAGATCGTCTACGACATCCGCGGCGGCGTCGTCGGGGCCGTGGCGGTCATGGGGGTCATCATGGCCACCAGCGACCCGGTCTTCATCGGCGACGACAACGCCGCCCCGATGTTCCTGGGCGCGATGATCATGGGCCCGTTGGCTGCGGAGGTCATGAAGCGGGTCGACGGCCTGTGGCACGAGAAGATCCGGCCCGGTTTCGAGATGCTCGTGAACAACTTCTCGGCCGGGATCACCGCCGCCGTCATGGCGATCGGCGGCATGTTCCTCCTGGCACCGGTCGTGCTGAAGGTGACCGAGTGGCTCGGTTCCGGGGTGCAGTTCCTGGTGGACAACTCGCTCCTGCCGCTCACCTCGGTCCTCATCGAGCCCGCGAAGGTGCTGTTCCTCAACAACGCGATCAACCACGGGGTGCTGACCCCGCTCGGCATCGCGGAGGCGGCCGACAAGGGCAAGTCGGTGCTCTTCCTGCTGGAGGCAAACCCCGGTCCCGGTCTCGGGCTGCTGCTGGCCTACACCTTCTTCGGCCAGGGCGTCGCCAAGGCGTCGGCCCCCGGCGCGATGATCATCCACTTCTTCGGTGGCATCCACGAGATCTACTTCCCCTACGTCCTCATGAAGCCCAAGCTGATCGCGGCCACGCTGCTCGGCGGCATGACCGGCGTCTTCATCAACGTGCTCTTCGACACCGGTCTGCGCGCCCCGGCCGCTCCCGGCTCCATCCTGGCCGTCTACGCCCAGACCCCCGGCGGCGACTTCCTGGGCGTGACCCTCGCGGTCTTCGGCGCGGCCACGGTCTCGTTCCTGGTCGCCGCGTTCCTGCTCAAGACCGACCGCTCGGACGACGGTGGCGACCTGGGCGCCGCGACCGCGAGCATGGAGAGCATGAAGGGCAAGAAGTCGGTCGCCTCGAGCGCCCTCGTGGGGGGCTCGGCCGGCAGCTCCGGCGGGCCGATCCACGCGATCGTCTTCGCCTGCGACGCCGGCATGGGCTCCTCGGCGATGGGCGCCTCGGTGCTGCGCAAGAAGATCCAGGCGGCCGGTCACTCCGACGTCACCGTGGTCAACAAGGCCATCGCGAACCTGCAGGACGAGTACGACCTGGTCGTGACCCATCAGGACCTCACGGACCGGGCCCGTCCGCGGACCTCCTCGGCGATCCACGTGTCGGTGGACAACTTCATGGGCAGCCCTCGCTACGAGGAGATCGTGGAGCTGGTCGGGGAGCGCAACGGACCGAACGCCGGGACCGGCGGCCAGACCCCCGACGCCGCCTCCGAGGAGCACTCCTCGGACAGCGTCCTCCCCCAGAGCGCGATCGTGCTCAACGGGACCGCGCGGACCCGGGACGAGGCGATCACCGAGGCCGGTGAGCTGCTGGTGACCTCGGGAGCGGTGGAGCCCTCCTACGTGGACTCCATGCACGAGCGCGAGACCTCGGTGTCGACCTACATGGGCAACCTGCTCGCGATCCCGCACGGCACCAACGAGGCCAAGTCGTCGATCCGGCACACCGGCATCTCGTTCGTGCGCTACCCCGAGGGACTGGAGTGGAAGGGCAAGCAGGTCCAGTTCGTCGTGGGCATCGCCGGCGCCGGCGACGACCACCTGGCGCTCCTGCAGCGGATCGCCGGGGTCTTCCTGGACAAGGAGCAGGTCGCCGAGCTCCAGGCGGCCACCACCACCGACGAGGTGGCGAGGATCCTCGAACGGGTCAGCGCCTGACCCCTCCCGGACAGACAAGCCCCGCACGGCTCAACTGTGCGGGGCTTGTCCCGTGGGTGCGGGTCGGGAGGTCGCTCAGGCGACCGGGCTCAAGCCGCCCTCGGCCCCGCGGCGACGCTCGGCCAGGGCGATGCGCACCGCGTCGTCGTAGGTCGTCAGGTCGAACGGCACGACCTCACGGATCGTGTCGTCGGCCACGATCACCTCGTTGGTCATGGAGTCGACCAGGGACCGGCCGGTGGCCACGTCCACGTCGGTGACCACGGACAGCCACCGCGAGGACAGCCGAGGCGTGAGCAGGGGCACCGGGAGGATGGCCAGCCGCCGTCCCTCGATCGCGGCGACCCGCTGGAGCATCGAGCGGTACTCCAGGACGTCCGGGCCCCCGATCTCGAAGGTGCGGCCGGAGGCCCGCGGCTCCCCCAGGACGCCCACGAGGTAGCGCACCACGTCGTCCACGGCGATCGGCTGGGTCCGGGTGCGCACCCAGCGCGGGGTCACCATGGCGGGCAGGTGCTCCACCAGCTGACGGGTGATCTCCCAGGAGATCCCGCCGTGGCCGACGATGATGCCGGCGCGCAGCGTGGTCACGGGCACCCCGGCGACGCCGAGCAGCGTCTCGACCTCCCGCCGACTGCGCAGGTGGGCCGACAGGTCGTCCTCGTCGTCGCCCAGGCCGCCGAGGTAGACGACCTGCTCCACACCCGCGGCCGCAGCGGCCGCACCGAAGGCGCGTGCCGCCTTCGCGTCGAGGGCCTCGAAGTCCGGGGACCCCAGCGAGTGCACGAGGTAGTACGCCCTGGTGCAGCCCTCGAAGGCCGCGTCGAGGGTGGCCGGGTCGTGCACGTCCCCGTGCACCGGTGTCCCGGCGCCTGCGTACCCGTCCGGGTCCCGGGTCATCGCCCGGACCTGGTGCCCGCCCTGCGAGAGGGCCTGGCACAGCCGACGCCCGACGAAGCCGGAGGCCCCCGCCACAAGGACCGCGTCCCCGGCCGGCGTCATCGCCGGTCCGGGGTGGTGGGGCGCAGGGCAAGGACGTCCTGGCTCGGCTGCGGACGCTGCCGCCCCAGCTCGCCACCGACCCGACCGCCGTAGGGGCGTCCGTGGTCGGCGTACTCCTCACGGGTGTAGGACAGCGTCCAGGGCCCGAGCTGGACCCGCGTGCCGGTGCGCAGCAGGGCCTCCCGGGTGATCGGGGCCCCGTTGACCCGGATGTCCTGACCAGGCAGCAGGGGCACCAGGACGAGCTCGTCGTCGAAGGTGCGCCGCACCTCGGCCAGCAGCGGTTCCAGCCCGTCGAGCCGGATGTCGCAGTCGGGACCGCTGCCGATCGTGCTCAGCGTGCCCAGGGGGAAGTCGTGCTGGTGATGGCCCGGGAGGGGATGGGGGGCGGGGGCCATCACCAGTCTGGGGTAGCCGCCGCGGTCCGGGTCGTGGGTCGTGGTCGGCTTGCGGGGGCGGCGCAGGAAGGTCGGCAGCAGGGGCACCGGCGTGGCCGGTGGCACCAGAGGCGTGCCCTCGGGCGAGGTGCGGCGGAGCTTGACCAGCCGTAGCGCCGCGGGCACCGAGGCGACCCGGATGTGCCGGGAGCCGGTGACCCGGCGTTGCAGCATCGAGGAGCGCACGAGTCCGAGACTGACCAGCGGCCGGTTCGTGGTCACCCGGAGCCGCACGCCCTGACGGGCCAGCTCGTCCGCGAGCAGACGGGCCGGGCTGGTGCCCGACCCGCCCAGCAGGCTGGGGTCGCTGACGGTCAGCTCCAGGTCGGAGCCGGTGCCGCGCAGCGTTCCGCTCATCTCGGCGCCGTCCACGGTGACGGAGAAGGAGAGGTCGGCGTCGACGACGAGGGTCTCGGACATGTCAGCTGGCCGGGTCGAGCGAGCCGGACCCGGCGGTGGTGTCGTCGGCGGTGGTGACCCGGAGCGTGCCGTTGAGCTTCCAGGTCGCACGGGGGGCCTGCGCACCGGTGTCGCGCGGCACCTCCACGACCATGTCGACGAAGCTGTAGTTGATCGCGGCGTGCCGTCCGGTCAGGAACGACCACATCTCGCGGCCGAGGTCGGTCCAGTCGAGGATCTCCGGCTTCTGGTCGGCGCCGTTCGCCTCCTGCTCGGGCACGGTGGCGAAAGGGGTTCGGGTGGTGGTCATGGTGTCCTCCAGGTAGAAGAAGTTTCTTCAACGTATTCCTCAACGGCTTGTTGAGGTTTACCCTCCTAGGGTGACCACTAACCCCCCGGAAGCGCAAGACCCCGACGCGAATTCCTCGCGGCTGCCGGCTCCGCCCGGCCTCACCATCGGCGAGCTGGGCCTGCGGACCGGCATGAGCGCCGCCACCCTGCGGATGTGGGAGACCCGGCACGGGTTCCCGGTCGCCGACCGGCTGCCCAGCGGGCACCGTCGCTACCCGGCGCGGACCGTCGACCAGGTCCTCCAGGTGCAACGTCGCCGGGAGGCGGGGGTGCGGCTCGAGGCAGCCGTGGCCGAGGTGCTCGCCGGGCCCTCGGTGCCGGCCCCGTCGGTCTTCGCCGAGCTGCGGCAGCGGCATCCGGGCCTGGTGCCTCACCGGCTGCGCAAGTCGACGCTGCTGGCGCTCACCTGGGCGCTGGAGGACGAGTGCTGTGCCCGCGCCCAGAGCCCGTGGCTCTTCGGCGCCTTCCAGCAGGAGCGCTACTACCGACAGGCGGAGCGTCGATGGCGCGACCTGGCGCGCACCGCCCGCCGGGCGTGGGTGCTGGCCGACTTCGCCGAGTCGGTCGACGCGCCCGCCCCCGAGCCGCTGGAGGTCGCCCTGCCGTCCACGACCGCCATGAGCCGGGAGTGGTCCCTGGTCTGCGTGGCACCCGACTTCCCCGCCGTGCTCGCCGCGTGGGAGCTCCCCGGACAAGGGCTGCGCGCCGAGGGCGACCGGCTCTTCGAGTCGGTCTGGTCGCTGGAGGAGGGGGTGGTCCGCGACGCCGCCCGCTGCTGCGCCCAGGTGGTCGGCGCCCTCGGGCACGACGTCGACGACGTGGTCCGGGCACTCGACGCCCCGGTCTCCCCCGTCGCCGGCGACCTGCGCCACGCCACGGCGCTGTTCAACCGGGTCGTGGCGTACGTCGACCAGGCCCGCCGCTGACCCGACCCCTGCGGCCGGCCGGTCCTGAGGTGGGGCCAGCGGGCCCCACCTCAGCCGTGGGAGGTCAGGACTGCGACGACTGCAGCCGGGCCTGGAGCCCGGCCTGCAGCGTGCCGATGATCCGCGGCCGCATCTGCGCGCCGGTGATCACCGCGTCGACCGAGCCCACGTCGACCGCCCGGTGGATGTTGTGCACCCCGTCGAACTCCGCGGCGACCTCGCTGATCTTCTCCGACCGCACACCGGCACGCAGGTCGGCCAGCTCGACCACGAGCCGGCTCCGCTCGCTCCCGGTCGCCTCGGCCAGCCGCGCCTCGACCTCGGTCACCCGCGGGTCGCGGGCGGTGCGCTTGTCGACCTCGCCGGCGAAGACCACGGCGGCCGCCGGGGCGCCTCCCAGGACGCTGGCGAAGGAGCCCTCGACGGCGAGCACCGTCATGCTCGGGTTGAGCCGCTTGGAGAAGACCACGAACGCGCCGCCGTGGTACCGCGAGATCACCACGAACACGATCGGGCCGTCGAAGTTCACGATCGCCCGGCCGATCTCGGCGCCGTACTCCAGCTGGAGGTTGCGCATCGAGTCCGGCGAGCCGTCGAAGCCGGACAGGTTGGCCAGCACCACCAGCGGGCGGTTCCCGCTGGCCGCGTTGATCGCCCTGGCCGCCTTCTTCGACGAACGAGGGAACAGCGTGCCGCCGGTGTAGACGTCGGGACCGTCGGTGGGAGGGAACCCCCGACGCGGCACCGGCCGCGACTCGATGCCCAGCAGGCACACCGGGTAGCCGCCCAGGTGGGCGTCGAAGACGACCGCCGTGTCGGCGTCGGCCATGCCCGCCCAGCGCTCCAGGGTCGCGTGGTCCTGGTCGGCCACCGCGCGCATCACGGTGCGGATGTCGAAGGGCTTCTTGCGGTCCTTGTTCGTGGCCGGGTCGAAGATGTCCCCCACCGTGGTGAAGTCGCTGTCGGGCGACTGGTGCGGGTACGTCGAGATGTCCCGGTCGACCGGGTCGGTGGTCGGAGCCCGCCGGGGTCCACGCTCGCCGGGCACCACGTAGCTGTGGTCGTAGTGGGCCATGAGCACCCCGAACGCCCCAGCCAGGTCGGGCGCCCAGTACTGGGCCTGACCGTTGGGACCCATCACCCGGTCGAAGCCGCCGATGCCGAAGTTGTCCTCGGCCGACACGCCACCGGAGAAGTCCAGGGACTGCTTGCCGGTCAGCACCATGGCACTGTCGGGGGTCATCACGAGGATGCCCTTGGTGTGCATGAGCATGGTGGCCTCGGCGTTCCAGTACGGCTGCGCACCGACGTTGATGCCGGCCACGACGATGTTGATCTCGCCGCCGGCCTGGGTGAAGTCGACGATCCGCTTGAGCGCTGCGGCCACCCAGTCCATGTTCTCGGTGCCGGAGTCCATCGAGATCCGGGCACCGGCCGACAGGGCGAACCACTCGAGCGGCACTCCCTTCTCCTCGGCCAGGTCCAGGGCAGCGATGATCCGGGCGCACTCCGGCTCGGAGACGGCGCCGAGCGCCTTGGTCGGGTCGCCGCACAGCACCACCCGGGTCACCCCCTCGGGGTGGAGGTTGGTCGGCGTGGTGACCAGGGCGGCCAGGATGCCCGCCTTGTTCAGGCCCGGGTCGCGGTCCACCGGGACCAGGGCGCCGGTGTCGTCGAGGTCGTACTCCACCAGGCTGCCCTCGGGGCCGGCCAGCAGCGGCGCCAGCTCGTAGGGGTAGACCAGCCCGCGACGACGCGCACGCAGGACCTTGCCGGCGTACTCGTCGAGCGGCTTGAGCCGCTCGGTCGGCGGGGCCTCCACGGAGGCTGACACGCCGGCGCCCGGACGGGCGTGGAAGCGGATGCAGACCGGGGCGGGCTCACCGTCGGGACCGGCAACCCGGCCCTGGGCCAGCACCTCCTCGATCCCGGCACCGTCGGTCAGGGGTGTGATCTTCTGCTGGAGCGCGGTCAGCTGCTCCAGGTCGGCCTCCACCAGCGGCCACACCTGCACCCACACGTGGTTCATGTCCAGCTTGCTGCCGGCGGCACCACGCGCGGTGCGGGCCCGGCGGATCGCCTCGAGACAGTTCTCCACCGCGCGCTCGGCGTGCGGCAGGCCGATCACCCGACCCTCGTCGTCGCGGACGACGGCCAGCTGGCGCACCTGGGCCAGGGCGACCAGGCGCTTGTCGGCCCGGTTCTCCTTCGCCACGCACTCGTAGAGCAGCACGTCCTCGGGTGCCTCGAGCCGGGTCAGGTCGAAGTCGCGCAGACGCCACAAGTTGAGCCGACGACCGACCATCGGGTGGACGCCCCGCACCAGGTCGTCCTCGACCACCCCGGGGCCGTCCACGCCGTCGACGGGGCGGAAGGTGAAGTAGCCCACCGGCCGACCGCCGTCGGGGCACACCGCGACCGCCACCCGGCGCACCTCCTGCGCCCACGGGAGCGCGGCGACGAGGCTGCTCAGCTGCAGGCTGGTCTCCTCGGCGGAGTCCGGGGCGTCGGGCCAGCTGAGGTACAGGTCGACCACGGCCTGGTGGTCGGCCGCGCGCTCGGCGATCGCGTCGGTCACGGCCGCGGCGAGGCTGCTCGCCGGGTCCGCCAGCTCGGCGTAGGTCCCCTCGGTGGAGATCAGGCTGGTCCGCCGGTCGTCGAGGGTGTAGGCGGCGAGCGCGAACGGACGTGCCTGCAGCTGCACCGACCGCAGGTCGCGCAGGTCGTGCTCGCGGTAGTGCCGGCGGACCAGCACCTCCAGCATCGGCTCGTGCTCGGGCACGCCCTGGGCGAGCCGGTCGGCCAGAAACCGCACGATCTGCTCCGGCATCGCCGCCAGCGCCTCGATCCGGTCGACCCGGTCGGGGGCGTCGGGGGAGGCCGCCAGCGCCGCCACCTCGTCCGCGACCCCGGCCAGGACCGCGGAGCGCTCGTCGTCGACCAGCGGCTGGTCGAACCAGCGGAACCTCACGCTGCGCGCCAGGTCGCCGACCACCGGGAAGCGCAGCTGCGTGGCCCGCACCAGGCGCTCCAGGAGCTCGCGCGCGGCCCCGGCCAACGAACCCTCGGGCGGCGGCTCCCCCAACCAGCGCTGGAGCACCGTGGTGGCGAGGTCGACCTCGGGCGCCTTGCGCTGCTGGGCGAGGAAGATCCGGAAGACCGCCTCCTCCAGCTCGGGCGTGCGGTCCAGGCTGTCCACGCCGTACCGCGCCAGCACGGTCGACAGGCGGGTGCGGAACTGCTCGGGCAGCCCGCCGCGCTCCACGTCGAGGCTGCGCAGGTAGGTGTGGAAGTGCTCGCGCGAGCTGTGCACGCGCAGCTCGGTGTGCATCTCCTCGCTGAGCGGGCGATTGCGGCTGAGCTCGGCGAAGTCCGCGAACAGCTGGAGCAGGTCCATCTCGGGGCCCAGCACGTCGTGGCCCTCGCCCCGCAGCTCCTCGCGCGCGGTGAGGTAGCCCGCCAACGGGTCCTTCCCCTCCCGGGGGTCGACGTCGAAGCCCATCACCAGTGCGCGCAGGTCGGCGAGCCCGCGGGCCGCCCGCTCCGCGGCCGACGGCAGGGCCTCGCTGACCGGCAGGTCCAGGCCCGGGCCGGACTCCGGCTCGGCGGCCGCCTCCTCGGCACCCTCGTCGGCCACCGGGTCGAGGCGCACCAGCGCCGCACCGGTCTCCACCTGGCTGCCGGTGATCACCATGAGCTCGCGCACCGTCGAGGCGAACGGCGCGCTCAGCACGGTCTCCATCTTCATGCTCTCCAGCACCAGGACCGGCGCCCCCGCCTCCACGGTGTCTCCGACCTGGGCCGGGGTCGCGACCACCAGGGCCGGGGCCGGCGAGCGCAGCACCCCGCCCTCGTCGCGGCTCACCCGGTGCGTCACACCGTCGACCTCGACGAGGTGGACCGGGCCGTGGGAGGCGGTGACCAGACGGTGTCGTCGGTCGCCGACGAAGACCTGGCTGCGGAACCCGTCGAGGCGCACCAGCTCGGCGTCCACGACCTGCTCCGCGGCGCCCCCGGCGCTGACGGCGACCCGGTAGCGGCGCGGTCCCACCTGCACCACCGCGACCTTGTACGCCGTGCCCCGCAGCTTGAGGTCGATCGTCCCGCCGACCTTGTGCTGGACCTGCGGACGGCCGCCGTGGGCGGTCTCGAGGAGGCGGGCGACCTCGAGCCGCTCCTCCTCCTCGTAGGCCTCGATGGCGGCGACCACCAGGGCGATGCCGGAGTGCTCGTGGGAGACCAGGCGTCCCTGCGACCGGACCCGGTCGATCCAGCCGGTGTCGGCCCAGCCGGCCCCGCTGTTGTCGCCGTCGACGACCTCGGGCTGGTCGAGCAGGTCGAGGATGAAGCTCTTGTTGGTGCAGCCGCCCTCGATGACGACCGTGGTCTCGCGCATCGCCCGGCGCAGGCGTGCCAGCGCCTCGGTCCGGGTGCTGCCGTAGGCGATGATCTTGGCGATCATCGAGTCGAAGTCGGCCGGGATGGTGTCCCCCTCGCCCACGCCGGTGTCGACCCGGATGCCGGGTCCGGCAGGCAGGTCGAGCCGCGCGATCCGCCCCGGGGAGGGGGCGAAGTCGCGGTCGGGGTCCTCGGCGTTGAGCCGGGCCTCCACCGCATGGCCGACCTCCGCGGGCCGCTCACCCTCGAGCCGCCCCCCGGCGGCGACATGGATCTGCAGCTTGACCAGGTCGAGGTCGGTGGTCAGCTCGGTGATCGGGTGCTCCACCTGGAGCCGGGTGTTGACCTCCAGGAACGCGAAGGTGCGCTCACCGGGGTGGTAGAGGAACTCCACGGTGCCCGCTCCGGCGTACCCCACGGCGAGCGCGAGCCGTTCGGCGGACGCCTTCAGCTCGGCGGTCTGGTCGGAGGAGAGGAGCGGCGAGGCGGACTCCTCGATCACCTTCTGGTTGCGGCGCTGGACCGAGCAGTCGCGCACGCCGACCGCCCAGGCCGTGTCCTGACCGTCGGAGATCAGCTGGACCTCGACGTGCCTGGCACCGGTGACCAGCCGCTCCAGGAAGACCACACCGCTGCCGAAGGCACGCTCGGCCTCGTCGCGCGTGCGCTGGTAGGCGTCCTCGAGGTCGTCCGCCGAGGCGACCATCCGGATGCCGCGACCGCCGCCGCCCGCGGTCGCCTTGAGCATCAGCGGGTAGCCGATCGAGTCCGCCGCGGCGAGCGCGTCGGCCAGGGTGTCCACCCCGCCGCGGCTCCAGGGGGCGACCGGGACACCGACCTCCTCCGCGATCAGCTTCGACCCGATCTTGTCCCCGAGCCTGCGCATCGCCTCGGCGCTGGGGCCGATGAAGGTCACGCCGAGCCGCGCGCACAGGTCTGCGAACGCGGGGTCCTCCGCCACGAAGCCCCAGCCCACCCAGACCGCGTCGGCGCGGGTGTCGACGATGGCGCGCTCGAGCGCGGCGAGGTCGATGTAGGGGCGGGCCGCCGCGGCGCCGAGCAGGTAGGCCTCGTCGGCCTCACGGACGAACATCGCCGTGCGCTCCACGTCGGTATGCAGGGCTATCGTCCGGATCTGGTGGCCACCCTCCGCGTTCAGGTCACGCACGGCGTGGATCAGCCGCATGGCGGCTTCTCCGCGGTTCACGATGGCGATGCGGGCAAACACAGATGGACCTCCGAACGGTGGCGGATGCGTCGGGTCGCGACACGTGTTCGCACTGAATCTGTCAGGTCGGACGGGTTACGGGCGAGTCACTTCGCCGACTGATCGATATTTTCCTCGTCCCGCCCCACCGACGGGGAGGCCGTTGGGGTGTGCTGCGGCTCTCGTTTGGCAGAGCCAAGGAGCGGCGATGGTCCCGCGGTCTGCCCGTTCCCGACCGAGAGGAGAGGCGCTCACCACCGCGCCGTACCGCCTGTGACGAGCCTGATCGACCCCCTGACCCCCTCGGAGAGCTCTCCCCCGCCGCTGGCGGCCGGGTCGCCGGAGGACCCTGCGACCCACCCGGCCCTCGAGCAGCCGCCCGTCGCCCGGGACTCACGCGCCGGCGGGACCCTGGACCGTGTCGTGTTCGGGACCACAGCGGCTCTCGCCCTCGGCTTCGTCGGCTGGGGGTTCCTGGACACCGACGGGCTCGGCGCCACCTCGGGCGGGGCCCTGGGCTGGACCGTGGCGAACATGGGCTGGCTCTTCGTGACGCTGGCCTCCGGCTTCGTGGTCTTCGTCCTGTGGCTGGCCGCAGGACGCTTCGGGGCGATCCCGCTCGGCCGCGACGACGAGGAGCCGGAGTTCGGCACCGTCTCCTGGGTCGCGATGATGTTCAGCGCCGGCATGGGCATCGGCTTGATGTTCTACGGCGTCAGTGAGCCGCTCGCGCACTTCGTGACGCCCCCGCCCGGCACCGGCGAGGTCGGCGGCGCGGGCGCGGTGCAGACCGCCATGGCGACCACGCTGTTCCACTGGACCCTGCACCCCTGGGCGATCTACGCCGTCGTCGGCATCGCGGTCGCCTACGGGGTGTTCCGCAAGGGCCGTTCGCAGCTGATCAGCTCGGCGTTCGCGCCCCTGATCGGGGACAAGCGCGCCGCCGGCGGCGTGGGCCGCGTGATCGACATCCTGGCCATCTTCGCCACCCTCTTCGGGTCCGCCGCCTCGCTCGGGCTCGGCGCCCTCCAGATCGGCAGCGGACTGGAGATCGTCACCGGGCTCGGCGAGGTCGGCAACGGCGCACTGGTCGCGATCATCGCCGTCCTCACCATCGGCTTCATCGCCTCGGCCGTCTCCGGCGTGGCCAAGGGCATCCAGTGGCTGTCCAACATCAACATGGTGCTCGCGCTGGCCCTGGCCGTCTTCGTCTTCGTCGTCGGCCCGACGGTGTTCATCCTCGACCTCCTGCCGACCGCGGTCGGCAGCTACTTCTCCGACCTGGCGATGATGTCGGCACGCACCGACGCCGCCGGCGGCGACGGGATGGCCGAGTGGCTGTCCGGCTGGACGGTCTTCTACTGGGCCTGGTGGCTCTCCTGGACGCCGTTCGTCGGCATGTTCATCGCCCGGATCTCCCGCGGTCGCACCATCCGCCAGTTCGTCACCGGTGTGCTCCTCGTGCCCAGCCTGGTCAGCCTGGTGTGGTTCGCGATCTTCGGCGGAGCCGCGATCAGCGCCCAGCAGGGCGGGGTCGACCTCGCCGGCGCCGCGTCCACCGAGAGCCAGCTGTTCGGGCTGCTCGACACGATGCCGCTGTCCGGCGTGACCAGCGTCGTGGTGATGCTCCTGGTGGCGATCTTCTTCGTCTCCGGCGCCGACGCGGCCTCCATCGTCATGGGCACCCTCTCCCAGCGCGGCACCCTCGAGCCCAGCCGGGCCAACGTCGTCTTCTGGGGCGTGGCGACCGGCGCTGTCGGCGCGGTCATGCTCGTCGCCGGAGGCGACGACGCGCTCACCGGACTGCAGAACATCACCATCGTCGCGGCACTGCCGTTCGCCCTGGTCATGGTCGGCGTCGCCTGGGCGCTGGTGCGCGACCTGCGCGCGGACCCGCTGATGGTCCGCCGGCGCTACGCCGCCCAGGCCGTCGAGAACGCCGTCGTCCAGGGCGTGAGCCTGCACGGCGACGAGTTCGCGCTCGCCGTGGAGTCGGCCGACGAGCCGGTCCTGGTGGCCGGGGACGAAGGCCCCCGGGGCTGACCCGGGCTCGCCCGTCGGGGACGACCTGCCTGGCCGTGGGCGCGGTCTAGCCGCCGAGCCGGCGCGGGGGCGGACCGGCCCGGCGCGGGCTTCGCAGGGTCGGCGTGGTCAGCGCCCGGTACAGCCGGAGCTCGTCGCGCAGCCGGTAGGGCAGCGGACGGTGCACCGACTCCAGCGCCGCGGCGTAGGACTCCAGGGCGGCAAGGAGCTCCCCCTGGGCGGCCACGGCCGCCCACGGCTGCAGTCCGTGCACTCCCCGCTGCTCGGTCACCACCCGGCGGGCCCGGTTGACCTCCTCGTAGAGATCGGACAGGCCCCGTTGACCCGGTTCGGGGGCGGGCGGACCGGAACGCATGGACGCCGCCTCTCCTGCGGCCCGTGGCCCGGACGGGCGCACTCGGTTCGCCTGCCCAGGGTACGCCGTGCCGCCGTCCGGCGTGGGCGGACGGCGCAGGTGGGGCGCGCACCGGTTGGTGTTCTGGCTCCGCATGCGCGTACAGTGAGCGTGTCGACCTCGTTCGTTCTGCCTTGGGTCGGCTTTCGCGTCACCGACCGAGCGCTGCGGAGCGTCATCCGCGCCGGGCAGGACGCCTTCCACCCCTTCGGAGCACCTGATGACGGCCCGCCGTCCCGGCACAGCCTGCCCAGGCTCCGACCGAGCACGCCCGACCGCTTCCGCGGTGCGCGGCGTACCCCCAGAACTTCCCGTCGGCGCACGGTGCGCTGCCGGGACGCGCTCTTGAAAGGAGCACCAACATGGCACAGGGAACCGTCAAGTGGTTCAACGCCGACAAGGGTTTCGGTTTCATCGCCCAGGACGGCGGAGGTGACGTCTTCGTGCACTTCTCCGAGATCGAGACGAACGGCTTCAAGACTCTCGAGGAGAACCAGAAGGTCGAGTTCACCCTCGCCCAGGGCCCCAAGGGCCCGCAGGCCACCCGCGTGAGCGTGGTCTGACCCGCAGCACCTCCACGACGCCGCCCGATCTTTGACCGGGCGGCGTCGTCATGTCCGCTGCCGGCTCCCTCGTCCACGGCGGCGACGAGCGCGGTCGCGATCGCTCCTCCGCCGTCGCCTAGGCTGGTCGCCCAGGCACCAGGAGCAGCGGGAGGGGCGACCATGACCGGGCTCGCCGACCGTGTGCCCCCGGCCGGGCAGGTGGATGCGGACCGCCTCTACGACGCGCTGACGACGTGGGTCGAGGAGGGCGGGCTCGCGTTGTACCCGCACCAGGACGAGGCGCTCATCGAGGTGCTCAGCGGGAACAACGTCATCCTGGCCACCCCGACCGGCTCCGGGAAGTCGCTGGTGGCCACCGGCGCCCACTTCGCCGCCCTGGCCACCGACCGGGTGAGCTTCTACACCGCCCCGATCAAGGCCCTGGTCAGCGAGAAGTTCTTCGCCCTGTGCGAGGTCTTCGGTGCCGACAACGTGGGCATGCTCACCGGCGACGCCTCGGTCAACGCCGACGCCCCGATCATCTGCTGCACCGCGGAGGTGCTGGCGAACCTGGCGCTGCGCGAGGGATCCTCGGCCGACGTCGGCCTGGTGGTGATGGACGAGTTCCACTACTACTCCGAGCCGGACCGCGGCTGGGCCTGGCAGGTCCCCCTGCTCGAGCTGCCCCAGGCGCAGTTCCTGCTCATGTCGGCCACCCTGGGCCCGGTCGACCGGTTCGTCGAGGACCTCACCCGCCGCAACAACCGGGAGACCGTGGTCGTCGACGACGCCGAGCGGCCGGTTCCGTTGAGCTTCACCTGGGCGGTCACCCCGCTCACCGAGACCGTCGAGGAGCTGGTCGCGACCCGCCAGGTCCCGGCGTACGTCGTGCACTTCACCCAGGCGGCTGCGGTCGAGCACGCCACCTCGCTGCTCTCGACCCGGGCGGTGACGCGGGAGGAGAAGGACCGGATCGCCGAGCAGATCGGCGGCTTCCGGTTCGCGACCGGGTTCGGCCGCACCCTGTCCCGGCTGCTCCGCAACGGCATCGGCGTGCACCACGCGGGGATGCTGCCGCGCTACCGGCGGGTCGTGGAGCAGCTGGCCCAGCAGGGCCTGCTCAAGGTCATCTGCGGCACCGACACCCTCGGGGTCGGCATCAACGTGCCGATCCGCACGGTGCTGTTCACCGGCCTGGCGAAGTTCGACGGGAGCAGGCAGCGCATCCTGCGGACCCGCGAGTTCCTCCAGATCGCCGGTCGGGCCGGTCGGGCCGGCTTCGACACGGTCGGGTACGTCGTGGTCCAGGCCCCCGAGCACGTCATCGAGAACGAGCGCCGGATCGCCAAGGCCGGCGATGACCCGAAGAAGCTGAAGAAGGTGCAGCGCACCAAGCCCGCCGACGGCGCGGTGGTGTGGACCGAGCAGACCTTCGACAAGCTGGTCAACGGCACGCCGGAGGCCCTGGTCTCGCGGATGAAGGTCGACAACGCGATGCTCATCAACGTGGTGGCACGGGAGACCGCGGCGTTCCCGGTGCTGCGGCGGCTGCTCACCGACAACCACGAGGACCCGCGCAACCAGCCGCGCCTGGCGCGCCGCGCGTTGCGGCTGGCCCGGTCGCTGGTGCGCTCGGGGGTGCTGACCCGGCTGGACGAACCCGACGAGTTCGGCCGCACCTATGTGCTCACCGTGGACCTGCCCAGCGACTTCGCGCTCAACCAGCCGTTGGCGCACTTCGCCCTGGCCATGCTCGACGTCCTGGACCCGGAGTCCCCGGAGCACACCCTCGACATCGTCTCGGTGGTGGAGTCGGTGCTCGAGGCGCCGCGACAGATCCTCTTCGCCCAGCAGCACGCGGCCCGGGGCGAGGCGGTGGCCGAGATGAAGGCCGAGGGGATCGAGTACGAGGAGCGGATGACGCTCCTGGAGCAGGTCACCTGGCCGCAGCCGCTCGCCGAGCTGCTCGGCGCGACGTACGAGATCTACCGGCAGAGCCACCCGTGGCTGCCCGAGGATGCGCTGTCCCCGAAGTCGGTGGTGCGGGAGATGTACTCGCAGGGGATGACGTTCACCGACTTCGTCGGTCGCTACCAGCTGGCCCGCTCCGAAGGGCTGGTGCTGCGCTACCTGACCGACGCCTACCGGACGTTCCGCCACACCGTCCCGGAGTCGCACCGGACCCCCGAGCTGGAGGACCTGGTCGACTGGCTCGGAGAGACGGTGCGGCAGACCGACTCCTCCCTGCTCGACGAGTGGGAGGCCCTGGCCGACCCCGACCACGTGCTGGAGCGGCACGACGCGCCGCCGTCGCCGCGACGGCTGTCCCAGCAGGACCGGGTCCTGCGGGTGATGGTCCGCAACCAGATGTTCCGTCGCGTGGAGCTGGCCGCCCACGACGACCTCGACGGGCTGATGCGGGTCGAACGCTCCGCGGCCGACCGCACCGACCCTCCGCAGGAGGTCACGATGACCCGGACCGCGTGGGACGAGGCGCTCGAGGCCTACTACGCCGAGCACGCCGCGATCGGCATCGGTCCCGACGCCCGCGGCCCCGACCTGCTGCACATCGAGAAGGACGCGCTGGTCTGGCGGGTCCGTCAGACCCTCGACGACCCGGCCGGTGACCGGGACTGGGTGATCGAGGCGGTGCTGGACCTGGAGGCCACCGACGAGGTGGGCGAGGCCGTGCTGATGACCACCGCGCTGCGCCGTCTCTGACGACCCGCGTCGGGGACGTCGCAAGCCGTTCGGCCCGCTCGGCCGCACCCGTGGACCGCCGTATGGGCCATGGCGGGATGGCCCCGGCAGCCCTTCTGCGCGCCCCTCCTGGGTCACTACAGTGACCTGGTCTGTGCGGGGGCACAGCGCGCGCTGCGGCGCATCCAGGGGGGGCGACTCACATGACATCCATGCGGCTGCGCCGCGCCTTCGTCTGCACGGTCGCTGCGGGCGCCGCACTGCTGACCACGGTGGCGTCAGGGCCTCCCGGCGCCGAGGCGTCGACGACGCCCCTGCCCGACACCGGGCTCGAGCAGTCGGTGTCCGGCACGCTGTCGCCGCTGTGGCAGACCAACGACGCCGTGGACGCGATCGCGGTGTCCGGCGGGGTGGCCTACGTCGGCGGGCGCTTCACCCGGGTCCGTCCGCCCGGGGCCGCTCCCGGCACGGACCAGACCCGGCGCAACTACCTGGCCGCCTTCGACGCCACCACGGGTGCGCTGGTCGCCTCGTTCAACCCGAACCTGGACGGCCGCGTCGTCGACCTGGCGGTGAGCCCCGACGGGCGGACCCTGTACGTCGGCGGGTACTTCACCACGGTCGGCGGGGTCACGAGGAAGCGGGTCGCTGCGCTCGACCTCCCCAGCGGGACCCTCGACACCGGCTGGCGGGCTGACGCGAACCGCCAGGTCACGGCCATCGAGGCGACCGCCGACGCCGTCTACGTCACTGGCGGGTTCACCACGGTCCAGGGGACGGCGAGGGCCCGGCTCGCCGCCCTCAGCCCGGACGACGGCACCGTCGACACCGGGTTCCGCGCCGACCTCGACGCCGCCGGGCAGGCGCTCGCGGTCTCCCCGGACGGCACCCGTCTGCTCGTCGGCGGCAGCTTCACCACCGTGGGCGGCACGCGCACCGGTGGCATGGCCTCGGTCGCGCCCGGCACCGGGGCGCTGCGCACCTGGGCGGTCAACGACACCCAGTCGATCGGGCTGGTCTGCGAGGGCCGCGTGACCGACATCGCTGTCCAGGGGGCCACTGCCTACGTCACCGCCGAGGGCGACCCGCCCGGCTGCTACGAGGGCACCTACTCCGCCCGGGTCAGCGACGGACGGCTCAACTGGATCAACAACTGCCTCGGCGCCTCCCAGGGCATCACCATCCTCAAGGGGGTGCTGTACAAGGCCTCGCACCAGCACGACTGCGCCTTCAACCCCGGCGACGCCCGCGGCGGGTTCGTCGGTGGGGTCAGCCGGGAGACCTTCGAGCGGTGGCACCTCGTCGGGCAGCGGCTCGACACCGGGCAGATGGTGCACTGGAGCCCGGACACCAACGGCACCGGGAACCAGCCCATCGGGCCGCACGTGATCCGCGCCGACGGCACGCAGCTCTTCGTGGGCGGCGACTTCACCACCGTCGACGGGGTCCGCCAGCAGGGGCTGGCGCGGTTCGGGCCGGGAGCGGGGGCCACTCCCGTCCGACCGCAGGCACCGACGGTGCTGGCCACCGGCGCCGGGCACGTCACGGTGACCTGGCCGGCGACCTACGACGCCGACACCGGTCGCCTGACCTACCGGCTCTACCGGGGCGCGACCACCAAGGGCACCCCGGTGTCCACCCAGACGGTGGAGTCCTGGCCGTGGACCACCCCGACGATGCGCTACGACGAGGAACGCCCCGTCGGCGACGTGCGGTACCGCGTCACCGCCAGCGACGGCGTGCACACCTCCCCGGGCTCACGGGCCGGCAGGGTGACCGTGGGCTCCACGGACCCGGCACCCTACGCCAGCCTGGTGGGCACCTACGGGGGCAGCCTGCACTGGGACCTGGACGGTTCCGGCACCACCCTCGGCGACAGCTCCGGCCAGGGCCGCCCCGGCCGGGCCACCGGCGGGGTCAGCCGGGTGGCGGGTGCCTTCGGCGGCGGCACCGCGGTCCGGCTGGACGGCTCGACCGGCTACCTGTCGTCCGAGGAGGCAGTGCCGCACACCTCGTCGTACTCGCAGTCGCTGTGGTTCAGGACCACCACCATCGACGGGGGATCGCTCTTCGCGGTGGCGAACCGGCGGACCGGGAGGAACACCGACTCCGACCAGGGCATCACCATGGACAACAACGGCAACCTGGTCTTCACCACCGCCGGTCCCCCGTCGCCGCTGCCCTTCCCCGCGCTGAACACCGCCCGCAACCAGGGCCCGGTCTACAACGACGGCCGCTGGCACTTCGTGGTCGCCACCTACGCCAGCGCGAAGGGCGCCCAGCGCCTGTACGTCGACGGGGCGCTCACCTACGAGCTGCCCGCCGAGGTGGCTCCGCTGAGCCAGGGCTACGCCCGGGTGGGCTACGCAGACCTGAGCGACCTGCAGTCGGTGTTCGGGACCAACTTCTACGACCTGAAGTGGCCCAGCAGCGAGTTCTTCGACGGCAGCATCGACGAGGTCGCGACCTTCCCGTCCGCCCTGTCGGCCAAGAAGGTCTCCGCGCTGTACGCCGCGGGCGTCGCGCAGGGCGGCTGACTCACCCGCGCGCGGCGTCCAGCAGGGCGAGGGCGGCGTCGTCGAGCACACCCGGCTCGACGTCCAGCGCCTCGTCGAGCTGGGCGACCCGGGAGACCCCCAGCGCCGGCAGGACCCCGCGGGCGGCGAGCCAGGCCAGCACCACCTGGTGACCGCTCAGCCCCACCCGCCCGGCGACCTCCCCGACCGCAGCGAGCTGATGGTCCGTCCCGTGGTGGCGATACTCCTCCGGCACCGCCCGCCGGCCGCCGTAGGCCCCGGAGAGCAGGGCGGAGCAGCCGACCACACGCAACCGGTGCTCGTCGGCGACCTGGCGGAGCTGGTCGGTCAGCTCCCCCGCACCGCCGAGGTCGGCCCCCTCGGCGCGGGTGAGGTACGTCGCCGGGACCTGGACGGCCTGGTAGCCCACGAACCCCTCGGTGCGGCTGATCGTCAGCGCCTCCCGCAGCCGCTCGGCACCGATGCCGCTGCACGCCACCGCCCCCACCAGACCGGCCCGCACCAGGGCGTCGAAGGACGCCAGGGTCTCCAGCAGCGGCGTGCCCCGGTCGTCGATGCCGGCGTACAGCAGGTCGATCCGCTCGACGTCGAGCCGACGCAGGCTTCCCTCGACCTGACGGCGGATCGCTCGCAGGGACAGCCCGTCGGCCTCCCCGTCCCGGCCTCCCCGGACCGACGAGCGGGCTCCGACCTTGGTCGCGACCAGCACGTCGTCGCGGCAGCCGCGGTCGGCCATCCACCGACCGAGGAGCTCCTCGCTCTCGTCCCCGGTGCCTCCGTCGACCCAGGCGGCGTAGTTGTTGGCGGTGTCGAGCCACCGGCCACCTCGCTCGAGGTAGCGGTCCAGGACCGCGGACGCGTCCGGCTCCGGCACCGTGGTGCCGAAGTACATCGTGCCCAGGCACCTGTCCGGCAGGGTGACTCGTCCCCGCTGCGCGGGCTCCTCGACGTCGCTCACGGGGCCTCCTCCAGACGTTGCCCCCATCCTGTCCTCCCGCGCGGGATCGGGGAATCCCCCCAGACACGTGCACGCCGGGCACTGCGGGGCTGGTGAGATAGACCCATGACCGACGACGCACCCCTGTCCCGCCTCCGCGAGCTGCGCGACAGCATCGACAACATGGACGCCGCCCTGGTGCACCTGCTCGCGGAGCGGTTCAAGTTCACCCAGTCGGTGGGCCGTCTCAAGGCCGAGCACGGCATGCCGCCGGCCGACCCCGACCGCGAGACCGCCCAGATCGCCCGGCTCCGGGGTCTGGCGGAGAGCTCGGGACTCGACCCGGCCTTCGCCGAGGAGTTCCTGACCCTGATCATCGTGCACGTCATCCGCAACCACGAGTCGCTCAAGAACCGTCAGGGCTGAGCCGCCCGGTCCTCAGATCGCAGCCAGCATCCGTTGCAGCACCTGCGCCACCTGCGGGTCCATCTCCACGAAGGCGAGCCCGACGTCGGTGGGCACCTGGTCGGCGCGGTTGCGCACCACGGCCGCGGGCACGCGGGTCCGCTCGGCCCCGACGGTGAGGCCGACGGTCACCTCCCTGCCGATCGGCAGCGGGAGGGGGCGGGGTGGGCTGCACCGCAGCCCGGTCTCGCTCAGGTCGGCCAGGTCCGCGACGTGCGTGACCCCGTCCACCTCGAAGGACACCGAGCCGGTGACCGGTCGCCGCTCGGTGGAGCGGCGCTCGAGCCGCTCGGTGAGCGTCGACATGGTGCCGATCCGCTCGATCGTCGACACCAGGGCCGCGTCGAGCCGGTCGACGACCGCGAACTGGTCGACGGCGACGCCACGCAGCAGCGACGTGGCCTCGTCGAGCTCGGCGATCGTGCGGCCCACCCCGGTGATCGCCTGCCCGACCTGGCCGGCGTCCTGCTCCAGGGTGCTGATCGTCTCGGTGATCTCGCTGGTGGAGGAGGCCGTGGTCTCGGCCAGGCTCTTCACCTCCCCGGCCACGACGTTGAAGCCGCGGCCCGCGGCGCCCGCACGGGCGGCCTCGATGGCGGCGTTGAGCGCCAGCAGCTTGGTCTGCGCGGCGACATCCTGGATCAGGTGGGTCATCCCCGACACGCTGCGCAGGCTGTGCCCGAGCGCCTCCGCCCCCAGGTCGGCCTCCCTCGCCTGGCCCATCACGGCGCGGGTCACGGAGTCGGCGGTGCTCACCCCCTGCTCGATCGCCGAGGCGCCCCGGCGGACGGTCTCCACGTGCCCGATCAGCTCGCGGAGGTCCCCCACGACGCTCGCCGCCGTCTGGTCGATGATGACCTGGGCGCGCAGGCGGACCTGCCGCTCGGCGCTGCGCTGCTGCTCGTAGGCGATCTGCAGCTGCTCCTCGCGGGAGGCGTAGGAGTCGACCAGCTCGCGGCGCTGCTCGACCAGGATTCGCCGGGCAGCCTCCACGGACCTTCCCAGGTCAGCCAGCTCCTCCCTCCCCTCGGGGAGGGGACGGGGGTCGAAGTCACCCGCGGCGATCGCCTGGACCGCTGCCCTGGTCAGGGCCACGTCACGGCGGGCGCGCCACCGGGCCGCCGCGCAGAACCACAGCACGCACCCCGCTCCCAGGAAGCTGGGCAGCGCGTGGGCCGGCCGCACGGCGTCGGCGTACGTCGACCCCGGGACGATCGCGATCACCAGCAGGACGGCGGCGAGCACGACGAGGCGCGCGGTGCTGCGCAGCCGGTCGCCGACCCAGAGCATGGGGCGCAGGACCAGCGGCGCGCGACCCGGGGATGCCGTCGGCAGCCCGTCGTCGGGCCGCGGCTCAAGAGCCATGCGTCCTACCACCAGTTCCGTCGCCCCGCGGACCTCTCGTCCGTCCTGTCCGAGGACCCATCGACCGTCCGCCGGCACACCTGAGCACTCCGGCGCGGCCAGGTCCATCCCGGACCGGCCGCTCAGCCGGTGTTGCGCAGTCCGGCCGCGATCCCGTTGACGGTGAGCAGCAGGGCCCGCTGCAGGTCCGGAGCCGGCTCCTGGTCCGCGTCGAGGGCCCGCGACCGGGAGAGCAGCTCGACCTGGAGGGCGTGGAGCGGTGCCAGGTAGGAGTCCCGGAGCTCGAGGGTGCGCCGCAGCACCGGCGCGGACTCGAGCAGGGCCGTCTGACCGGTCACCCGGAGCACCTCCTCCACGGTGCGCCGGTGCTCCTCGCGGACCCGCTCGAACAGGTCCTGGTGCTCGGGGGCGACCAGGGTGCGCACGTAGCGCGAGGCGATCTCGAGATCGGTCTTGGCCAGAGTCATCTGCACGTTGGACAGGAAGGTGCGGAAGAAGCTCCAGCTGCCGTACATCTCGCGCAGGGTCCGCTCCCGGCCGGCCTCCCGGGCCGCGGCCAGGCCGCTGCCCACGCCGTACCAGCCGGGCAGGATGATCCGGGACTGGGTCCAGCCGAAGACCCACGGGATCGCGCGCAGGTCGTCCAGGCCGCCGTCGCCGCCGGGCCGCTTGGCAGGCCTCGAGCCGATGTTCATCTTGCCCAGCTCGTCGACCGGGGTGGCGCTGACGAAGAACCGGACCAGGTCCGGGTGACCGACCAGGGAACGGTAGGCGTTCTGCCCCTGGCCGGCGACCAGGTCCATGGTGGTGTTCCAGCCGTCCAGCACGTCGGTGGGCAGCAGGGACGTGCGGTGCAGGACCGACGCCTCCAGGACCGCGGCCAGCGCGCCCTCGAGGTTCCACCGGCCGAGCTGGGGCAGCGTGTACTTGTCGGAGATCACCTCCCCCTGCTCGGTGATCTTGATCGGTCCGTCGAGGCTGCCGTACGGCTGGGACAGGATGGCCTGGCTGGTGGGCCCGCCTCCGCGTCCCACCGAGCCGCCCCGACCGTGGAACAGCCTCAGCACCACACCGTGCCTGCGTGCCACGTCGCGCAGCGCCCGCTGGGCACGGTGGATCTGCCACTGCGAGGCCGCGATGCCGGCGTCCTTGGAGGAGTCGGAGTAGCCGAGCATGATCTCCTGCACGTCGCCGCGCGCCGCCACCACCCTGCGGTACGCCGGGACGGCGAGCAACGCCTCCAGCAGAGGTCCGGCCGCCTCCAGCTCGGCGACGGTCTCGAAGAGCGGGGCGAACCCGAGGGCGGCGCGGGCCGGCTCGGACTCGCTCCCGGTGTCGACGAGCCCGGCCTCGCGCGCCAGGACGACGACGGCGAGGAGGTCGTCGACGTCGTGGGTCATCGAGACGATGTAGGTCTCCACGACCTCGGGACCGAAGGTGTCCAGCGCCCGGCGGACCGACCCGAGCAGCTCGAGCGACGCGGCCGCTGCCGGACCCAGGTCCGCTGCGTCCGGCACCGACCAGCGGGCGCCGCCCCTCCAGCTCCGCGGACAGCAGGGTGATCCGCTCCGGACGGGTCAGCTCGGCGTACGGCACGGGCAGCTCGCCCAGACGGGCGTACAGGTCGGCCAGCGCGGTGTGGTGCTTCGCGCTGTGCTCGCGCACGTCCAGGGTCGCCAGGCCCATGCCCACCGCCGTGGCGGTCCGCATCAGCCGCAGGATCGCGCCGTTGCCGGTCAGCTCGTCGCCGCCGGCGAGCATGCTGTCCCGCACCAGGGCGAGGTCGGCCATCAGCTCGTCGAAGCCGAGGTAGTCCCGGCCGGGCTCGTGGGCACGCTCCGCGGCGAGCCGGTCCCGGGTACGGGCCAGCCGGACCCGCACGTAGCTGAGCTTGAGCCGGTAGGGCTCCTCGGCGTTCAGCCGACGCACCGCCGCGAAGGTGACCGGCAGCTCCTCGGCGTCCCGCTCGAGACTGGCCCGGAGCTCGTCGGTGACCCTGACCACCCGGGTCGAGGGGGACATCTCGGTGAGCAGCTGCTCGACCTCGGCGACCAGCACCCGCAGGCCGAAGTCGTGCTGCATGCCCAGCACCTCCAGGGTGACCGCCGGGGTGACGTGGGGGTTGCCGTCCCGGTCGCCGCCGGCCCAGGTGCCGAACCGGAGCGGTCGCGCCGTTGCGGGCAGCGTGACCCCGATCTCGGCCAGGACCCGGTCGAGCTCGCCCATCAGGTCCGGGACGACCGACGTGGCCAGGCTCTGGAGGTAGTAGATGGCAGTGCGGGCCTCGTCCTTCGGCTCGGGGCGGGACACCCGCAGCTCGTCGGTCTGCCACAACAGGTCGACCAGCTCGGCCAGGCGCCGGGCGACGCGCGGTCCGTCCGCCGCGACCCGCCGCGGGTCCTCGGCGGCGTGCACCAGGTCGGCGATCTTGCGCAGCAGCTCGAGCACGGAGCGACGCGTCGCCTCGGTGGGGTGGGCGGTGAAGACCGGGCGGTACTCCAGCCGCTCCAGGACCGAGATCACCAGCGCCCGGTCGATGCTGCCCTCGGCGAGCGCCTCGCCGATCCGTCCCGCGGCGGCCGCCAGAGGACCCTCGGCGCCCCTGGTCAGCTCCTGCCAACGGTGCAGCTGCTCGGTGACGTTGACGAGCTGGAAGTACGCCGTGAACGCCCGCGCCAGCAGCACCGCGGTCGCGTCGTCGACCTCGCTGAGCAGAGCGTGCAACGGACCGTCGTCCTCGTCGCGGGCCAGGCTCCGGACCCGCTCGACGAGGGCGAGCAGCTCGGGTCCCTCGTGCCGGGTGAGCGCCTCACCCAGCAGCCCGCCGAGCTGGCGGACCGAGGCGCGCAGGGCGGCGTGCTGGGAGTCGGAGGCCACTCCCCCGGCGAACTGCGCCACGTCCGGGGACCGGCGGTCGGCGGCGATCATCTGCTCGGTGGTGAGCGCGTCGGTCTCGGAGGTGGTCATCGGGCCAGTCTGGCCTGCTCGTGTCACGCCCACGTGCCACGTCCGCGAAGCGGTCAGCCCTGCCAGGTGCGCAGCCACAGTGCGTCGGGGTTGGCGCGGATCTGCTCCAGTGCGGGCTCGGGGATCGGGTCGACGACATCGGTGACGACGTACCCGTGCTCCTCGCGAGCCTCGCGGTACTGTCCCAGCACGTCGACCTCGTGGGCGGCGAGGATCTGGTTGACCCCGACCAGGATGCCGGGGACGTTGCGGTGCAGGAACCCCAGCCGGAAGGCGCGCGGCGGTCGGGGGACCTGCACCTGGGGAAGGTTGACCGACAGTCCGGTGCTGCCGTCGCGGACGAAGGACGTGAGCTTCCCGGCGACGAAGTGGCCGATCTCCTCCTGGGCCTCCTGGGTGGAGGCGCCGACGTGCGGGGTGAGGATGACGTTGTCCAGCCCACGCAGGACCGAC
This sequence comes from uncultured Actinomycetota bacterium, assembly GCA_963784485.1. Lineage (GTDB taxonomy): Bacteria > Actinomycetota > Actinomycetes > Propionibacteriales > Nocardioidaceae > Marmoricola_A. The sequence goes on from CAWARH010000006.1 coordinate 502,944, forward strand.
TCGAAGGTGTCCCCCTGTGCCTTGGGCTCGATCGGGAAGACGTCGAGGGCTGCGCCGGCCAGGTGGCCGGAGACGATGTGGTCGCGCAGGGCGACGTCGTCGACGACCATGCCGCGCGAGGCGTTGATGAAGACCGAGCCGCGCTTCATCCGGCCGAACTCCTCGGCGCCGAAGAAGCCCGCGTTGCCCGGTCGGCCGTCCACGTGCAGGCTGACCACGTCGGAGACCGCAAGGACCTCGGCCAGGCTGGAGAGCCGCCGAGCGTTGCCGTGGGCGGGTCGGTCGGCGACGTCGAAGAAGACCACCCGCATCCCCAGCGCCTCGGCCACGTTGGACAGCTGGGTGCCGATGTTGCCGTAGCCGACGATGCCGAGCGTCGTCCCCCGCACCTCGTGGCTGCCGCGCGCCGACTTGTCCCACACCCCCTCGTGCATGCGCTGGGTCTTCTCGGGCAGTCGGCGGGCCAGCGCCAGGATCTCCCCGATGACCAGCTCCACGACGCTGCGCGAGTTGCTGTACGGCGCGTTGAACACCGCCAGCCCTCGCGCGCTCGCCGCCCCGAGGTCGACCTGGTTGGTGCCGATGCAGAAGCAGCCCACCGCGAGCAGGTCCTCGGCAGCCGCCAGCACCTGCGCGGTCAGCGTCGTGTTGGACCGGATCCCGAGCAGGGAGACCCCCGGCAGGGCGGCGTGGAGCTCGTCGGGGCTCATGGAGCCCGCATGGTGGTCGACCTGGTACCCGGCCGCCTCCAGCACGGAGGTCGCGGCCGGGTGGATGTTCTCGAGAAGGAGGGCGCGCACCCGTCGAGCCTAGGTGGCCGCCCCCGCGCGCTGTGACCGGGGACGAGGGGTGGGACCCGGTCGGGCCCCGCCCCCGTCGTACGGTCAGTCGCCCGGGGGGATGTTCTGGTTGACGTGGAACAGGTTGGTCGGGTCGTAGCGGCGCTTGACCGCCTGGAGCCGCGGGAAGTTCTGCCCGTAGGAGTCGCGGACCCGGTCCGAGCCCTCCTGCATCAGGAAGTTCACGTAGGTCCCGCCCGCGGCGGTGGGGTGCAGCTCGTCGTAGTAGGCCTTGGTCCATGCCGAGATCCGCTCCGCGTTGGCCGGGTCAGGGTCCACCCCGACGATCACCCCGGCCCAGCCGCCCTCGCGGTGCGGGAACGCGGTGGCGTGGGGGGCGACCCGGGAGGCCGCGCCGCCGACCGGGTACAGGTGCATGGTGGAGTGCCCGGTGGGCAGCAGCGCGCCGTACTTCTCGTGCACCCCGATCGCGGTGTCGCTGATCTCGGTGACGAAGTCCGACCGCCAGTACCACTGCAGTCCTGCCGGGTACAGCGCGTCGAAGGCCTGCTGGAGCATGTTGAAGGGCATCTCGTGCATGCCCACCATCAGGGGGGAGCCGAACTCCCGGACCGGGGCGGTGACCTCCTCGGCCTTGGCCAGCGGGCCGGTGTAGCACCACACGATGCCGCACACCTTGCGGCCCCACAGGGCCTCGGGGAACGGTGCCACCGGGGGGACCGTCATCAGCCCGATCCACCCGTTGAGCTCTTCGGGCAGGCTCGGCAGCAGCTCGCGGTACCACTGCATCACCTCGCGCAGGTCGGCGAGGTCGTAGAAGACCGGACCGGCGAGGACCGTGCCGTGGTCGCCGATCGGGTGACAGCGGAAGGTGAACGAGGTGACCACGCCGAAGTTGCCGCCCCCGCCGCGCAGGGCCCAGAACAGGTCGGGGTGGTTCTCGTGGTCGGCCCGCACCAGCGACCCGTCGGCGAGCACGACGTCCGCGGAGAGCAGGTTGTCGACGGTGAGCCCGAACCGGCGGGTGAGGTAGCCGATCCCGCCGCCCAGGGACAGTCCGCCCACGCCGGTGCTGCCGAGGAAGCCGGACGGGGTGGCCATGCCGAACGCGACCGTGGCGTGGTCGACGTCCTGCCAGACGCAGCCGCCGTCGACGCGGACCGTGGCCTCGACGGGGTCGACCGTGGTGCTCCGCATCTCCCCCAGGTCGAGCACCAGCGCGTGGTCCCAGACCCCCAGGCCGGCCGCGTTGTGCCCGCCCCCGCGGACGGCCACGGTGACACCGTGCTGCGCCGCGAACCGGACGCCCGCCACGACGTCGGCCACGTCGCGGCACCGCAGCACGGCTGCGGGGTGCCGGTCGATCATCGCGTTGTAGACCGCCCGCGCGTCGTCGTAGCCCGCGTCGCCGGGCAGGACGACCGGGCCGCGGGTGACCGCGGCGAGCTCGTCGTACGGCGCGCCGCCGTGGTCGCGGGTCAGGGTGGCGGTGTCGCTGGTGTTCGTCATGGTCGGGCCTTCGCTGTCGGGGGGACCTGGTCGGCGCGGGCCGATTCGGTGTGGTCGTGCAGGACGCTAGGCGGCCCACCGTTCGTCAACCGTTCGGAGCGGGCTCGGCGTCGGCGAACGCCACGAGGTCTCTTCGACAGCGCTCCCCCAACGTCGCGCTCCCCTGCGCGGTGGCCAGGTCGGCAGCGTCGAGCAGCCGCGCGTGCGCCCGCGCAGGCGGGTCCAGCGCGGCGCGGGTGCGCAGGATCTCCGCCAGCCACCAGCGGTCCTCCTGCTCGGTCGCGGCTGCTCCGGCGGCGTCGAGCACCGCGGCCGCGGACCGCAGGTCACCCTCGCGCCGGTGCAGGTCGGCGACCAGCCACAGCCAGTACGGCATCCGGGCCAGCGATCCCTCGCGGCGCAGGCGCTCCACCCCCGCGCTCGCGAGCGCCCGACCGCCCGGCCCACCCTCCACCCAGCCGCGCAGCACCACGGCCCACTCCCGGTAGTAGGCGAAGTCGTAGCGCTCGCAGAGCTGGGTCAGCTCCGCCAGGTCGTCGGCCAGCGCGGCCCGGTCGCCGGCCAGCTGGTGGGTCACCGCGGCGTACCCCAGGGCCACGGCCAGCGAGTACGGGTGGTCGATCAGCCGGGCTGTCGCGATCGACCCCGCCGCGTCCGCCACCGCACCGGCCTCGTCGCCGGACAGCCAGCGCGCGTGCGCCCACCAGGCGCGGGCGTGCACCTCGGTCCTCGTCCCGATCGGCAGCGAGTCGGTCCCCCGGGCGAGGTCGCAGGCCAGCCGGAAGTGCTGGTCCGCCAGAGCGACGTCCCCCAGCCCGAGCCCCGAACCCGCACACGCCATGTGGGCCTGGGCTGCGAGCCCGGGACACTGCGCGGACAGCTCGAGCGCCTGGCGGCCCCACGCGTGGGACTCCGCGGTGCGGCCCTGCACGAACGTGGAGGCGAACAGCGCGATCGCAGCCGTGCAGCGCACCTCCACCAGCCCGAGACGCTCGCCCAGCTCCGCCGTACGGCGTTCGCAGGTGACCAGCTGCTCCGAGGCGTAGCCCCGCCAGGTGCCGAGCGGCGGGACCAGCTCCTGCAGCACCGCCAGCTCGTCCCGGTCGCGCTGCCTGCTCGGTGGGCGCGCGCCGATGATGTCCAGGCAGCGCTGCCACCAGCGCACGCTGTCGGCATGGGCGAACAGCACACTCGCCTGGCGAGCGGCGCGCTCGTAGTAGGGCAGGGCCCGTTCGGGCCGCCCACTCCGGTCGTGCTGCTCGGCCAGCTGGGCCGCCACGTCGTCGGGGCGGTCGGCGTGCACGAGCTCGAGCGACTGGGCCAGCCGACGGTGGAGGAGCCAGCGACGCGGCGGGCTGACGAGGTCGTAGGTCGCCTCCCGCAGCAGGTCGTGGCTGAAGTCGTAGCCGCGACCGCTCTCGGTCAGGATCCGCTGCCTCCAGAGGTCGTCCACGCGCCGGACCACGGTCTCCGCGTCGAGGTCGGAGGCCTCGATGAGGACGTCGAGGGTGAAGTCCCGCCCGACCGCCGACGCCAGCTCGGCCACCTCCAGGACGGGACCCGAGAGCGCGGACAACCGGGTCCGCAGCACCCCGCGCAGACCCGCGGGAGAGAGCGGCCCCGGGGTGGCGACCAGCTCCCGCAGCGCCTCCGCCAGGTAGAACGGGTTGCCTCCGGTGGCCGACATCACCATGTCCAGCTCGTCGTGGCCGATCGGCCTCCCCAGCACTGCGGAGGCGAGCCTCGCAGCTGCCGCGGCGTCGAGGTCGGCCAGCCGGAGGAGCTCGACCTGGCCGGCGCCGCGCAGCGACGCCACGGCGTCGCCGACGTCGCCGGCGGACAGCTCGGCGACACGACCGGTGGCCAGGACCAGCAGCGGCGCCGCGGGGGCGAAGGACAGCAGGAACGACAGCCACGACAGGGTCGCCCGGTCACACCACTGCAGGTCGTCCAGGGTCAGCAGCAGCGGTGCGTCGACGGCCAGGAACGCCCTGGCCAGCCCCTCGAAGAACCGCACCCGCTGCCAGGCGTCCACCTTGGCCCTCAGGCCGGCCTCGGGGTCGGCAGCGGCTGCCTCGCCGTCGGGGATCAGCCGCGCCACCTCGCTGCGCCACACCGGGTCGAGGCGCCGGGTCGCGCTGCGCAGCGCGGCCGTGCGCAACCAGTCGGCCACCGGAGCGAGCGGCACCGACCCGGTCGCCGGGAAGCAGCGGGTGCCGGCCACCACCGCACCCTGCCGCTCCACGCCCGCAGCCAGGTCCGAGACCAGCCTGGTCTTCCCCACCCCCGCCTCGCCCGTGACCACCAGGAAGCGGCTGCCGTCCTGGGCGGCGTCCCAGACCGAGCGCAGCCGCGCCCGCTCGTCGTCGCGACCCACCATCCCCGGCGACACCGACCAGGGCGCCACCTCCGGCGCCGGGGGCGTGGGCTGCCGAGCACGCTGGCTGCCGCCCAGCGCGACGTCGAGCTCGGCGCGGGTCTCCGCCGACGGGCCGATGCCGAGCTCGCGCTCCAGCCGTTCCGCGCACTGGTGGTAGGTGCGCATCGCTCCCGCACGGTCGCCGGACCCGCTCTGGGCCCGCATCAGCAGGCGGTAGCCCTGCTCCTCGAACGGCTCGAGGAGGACCCGACGGCGGACGAAGGCGACCGCCGCCGCGGGGTCGCCGTGCTCCAGCCAGTAGGTCGCCACCCGGTCGCAGAGGTCGACGCAGGCGCGTTGCAGCTCCTCGCGCACCTCCAGCGCCCAGTCGTCGTAGCAGCCCGGGAGGAACGGTCCGCGGTACGCCGCGAGGGCCCTCCCCGCGTGCTGCTGCACCCTGTCGTGTGCCTGTGCCGCGAGGGCCGACTCGGTGTCCCGCACCGCCGAGGAGAAGTCCTGCACGTCGACGCGGCAGCCCGGCCCGCGGTGCCAGGTGAGCGCGCGCTGGTCGACCTCCAGGCACGGGGTGTGGTCGAGCAGGGCGCGGAGGTGGTGCAGCTCGCGGCGCAGGTTGGTCCGGGCCTGGGCGCCCTCGGAGTCCGGCCACAGCACCCCGGCCAGGTGCGACCGGGGCTGCGGGACCTCCGGGCGGCTGACCAGGTAGCCCAGGAGCGACAGCGCGCGCGAGGAAGCGGTGACCTGTCCGGGATCTGCCCCTGCGACTTCCACCCCGCCGAGCAGATACACCTTCATCGTTGCGGCCAAGACGGCACCTGACATCCCCATGGGCTTGGGGGCAGGCTAGCCCCCCGGGGACCGGCGGGTCACGGCGTTTACGGCCCCCCGCGAGCCCGTCGGCGCTCAGGCGCCTGCGTCGGGCTCGGTGGCGTCCGGGCCGTGGTGGTGCCCACCTCCGCGACCGGTCTCGGTGCCGGTGATCGCGAAGTCCTCGTCCAGCAGCACCCTCAGCCGCTGCCCGTCGGCGGTGGTGAGGTGCGCCTCGTAGGTGCCCTCGGAGTCGGTCTCGGCGCGCTCGATCGTGGCGCCGGGGTACTCCGCCTCCACCGCGTCGGTCACCTTGGTGAGCTTCGCACCGCTCAGCGGGGTCTCCTCGGAGCGGCCCTCGCCCCGCGGCCCGTGGCCGTGACGGCCGGGTCCCGCGCCGGTCTCGGTGCCGGTGATCGCGAAGTCCTCGTCCAGCAGCACCCTCAGCCGCTCCCCGTCGGCGGTGGTGAGGTGCGCCTCGTAGCTGCCCTCGGAGTCGGTCTCGGCGCGCTCGATCGTGGCGCCGGGGTACTCCGCCTCCACCGCGTCGGTCACCTTGGTGAGCTTCGCACCGTTCAGCGGGGTCTCCTCGCAGCGGCCCTCGCCCCGCGGCCCGTGGCCGTGCGTGCGGCCCGAGTCCTCGCTGGAGGTCTCGGCGGAGGCCGAGCTGGCTACCATCGCCGCGCCGCCCGCTCCTGCACCGAGCAGCACCAGGGCTCCCGCACCGACAGCCTGCTTGGTCTTCGTCATCGCCATGGATCTCTCCTCATGTGGGGTGTGCTCCGCTGGAGGAGCACTCACGCCACGATGACCCCGCGATCCGTGCGTGGCCTCGCCGGCACCTGTGCTGAGCCTGTGAGCCCCCGGCGGAGCGCCAGGCTCAGCCCGCCGAGGACTCGGCGATCCGCTTGACCGCCTCCAGCGTCCTGGGGATCCCGTCGAGGGCCTGCCGGGTGCGCTCGGCGATCTCCTCCGGCGCCCGGTCGCCGTACTTGTCGGCGAACATGGCCAGCCCCTCGGGCAGGAACTCCCAGGACTCGGTGAGCAGCGTCCCCGACCCGGCCGGGGCCAGGCGGAACCCCCAGCGGACGAAGCTGCCGCCGACGATCCAGGCGAACTCACGCCCGCGCTCGGCGGCGACCACCTCCGAACGCGTCTCCCACGTCCGCTCCGGGACCTGGTTGCGCCCGGTGAACCAGGCGCCCACCTGCCCGGCCCGGGCCTCGTCGTCCCACCAGCACGCGGTGCACACCGGACTCCACTCGCCGGTGCGGGTGATGTCGGAGACCAGGTCGTAGACCGCCTCGGGCGAGGCGTCGACGGGCACGGACTCCTGGTAGGTGCGGGCCAGCGACTCCTCGGTGCTCACTTCTTCAACCGCCGGCTGCCGCCGTGCCAGTCCTCCTGCACGCCGACCGCGTCTGCGTCGACCCCGAAGGCCGCCAGCTGGGGCTGTTCACGCAGGCTGCGCTTCAGCTCGGCGAAGCCCGGGAACCGGGCCAGCCCCACGACGTGGTCCCAGAGCTCAGCAGCCGCGTGCTCGTCGGGAAGCCGACTGATCACCGGCCCGAAGAACGCGACACCGGTGGGCGGCTCGAAGTGGATGATGGGCGTGCCGACGTCCTTCCCGGTCAGTGCCAGCGCCGCGTCGGTCTCCCCTCCGATCTCGAGGTCCCACGACTCCTGGTCCAGGGCAGCGGCCAGGTCCACCGGCAGCCCCGCCCGGGCGAGGACCGGCTCGACGAACTCCCGGGTCCCGCGCCGGTCGAGCGCCCCGGCCCCGGCGAGGTCGCCCTGCGCGTCCGGCGCGGTCTCGAAGATCCGCTCCCCCAGCGCGGCGTACAGCCGTCCCACCGCCTCGCGGCCGTGCTCCGCCCTGGTCCGGGCGGCCACCCGGAGGAGTCGGAGCCCCGCGGTGTGCCCGGCCTCGTACTCCGGAGGGAAGTGCGCGTCGTAGTCGACGTCTCCGTTGACCAGCCGGAGCGAGATGAACCGCCAGTCGACGGTGAAGTCGCGCTGGGCCTGGACCTGGCGCACCCACTTGCTCGTCATCCAGGCGAAGGGGCAGACCGGGTCGAAGTAGAAGTTGATGTCGGCATCCATGCCCTCCACCGTAGGTGGGGCGCCCCAGCCCGTTCAGCAGGGGCCGAGCGACGTCCGGGGCTGGAAGGTGACACATCCGGACGCGGACGTGGCCGACCGGGTCAGCGTGCTGCCGACCAGCGTCCACGTGCGGATCTCGACCGGTGCGGGAAACTGTGCCGGGTTCGGGTCGACCAGCCGGTAGGAGGAGATCCCGTCCGGTCCGACGTAGGTCTGCCAGGTGCCGGGGGTCGCGTAGGAGCGCAGGTCGGCCTTGCCGCCCCCGGCGGCCGCCGTCCGCACCTGCTCGACAGCACCAGGGTCGGCCTGGAAGACCGTGACGACCGACAGCTCGCCGCCGCCGCCTTGGAGGAGCACCTCGAGGTCGCCGTCCCCGTCGAGGTCCCGCGGGTCGAGCAGGCTCGTCTCCATGGTGTTGGGCAGGGAGGCCACCGTGGACTCCCCGGTGCCCCAGCGGACCCGCAGCCGCTGGGTCTCGACGGTGACGTCGTCGGGGACGAGCACCTCGACGGTCTCCGGCTCGCCGTCGCCGTCGAGGTCCGCCCGCAGCTTGTCGAAGCTCGTGTAGGCGACTCCCCGCGCGGCCACGACCACCGTGGCGCTGCTCTGCACCAGGTCGCCCTCGGAGCAGTACGGCGCGTCGACGACCACCGTGTGCCGCTCCCCGGACGACACCGGGACCGTGAGGACACCCGCAGCGGGGTAGTCCTGGGAGTAGTCGGTCAGGGCACCGCCCGGACGGCAGTCCAGGTCGCCGGCGTCGGACCTGTCGACGACGCGTCCGTCCACGCTGACCGTGGTGGACCGGGGCCCGGCGATGCTCGTCGGGTCCCCGGTCGCGCCGTCGGCGTAGGCAGTCGACGTCCCGGTGACCCTGAAGCTGATCCGGAGCAGGTGGGGGTCCGCCGGGGTGACGTCGAGCGTCACCCGTTGGGCAGGTGCGGGCCCGGCCGGGACGACCGGCGGCTCACCGTGCCCGACCGGCAGGTTCTGCCACAGGCCCACTCCCCCGGCGGCGAGCAGCGCGGTAGCGGCGACGAGGCCGACCTGCCGACGGCGACGGGCCACGCGCACCCGGCGGGCGATGTCGGGCAACCGGTCGGTGGACCCGGGGAGGTCGGCCAGGTCGGCCAGGCGGTCCAGCGACTCGAAGATCGGGTCACGCTTGTCGGTGCTCATGATGCCGCTCCTTCGACCTGGCCCAGCGCCGTGCGCAGGTGGGCCAGCCCCTTGCTGGTGCTGCTCTTGACGGTGCCGAGGGAACAACCCATGGCGGAGGCGGTCTCGGCCTCGGACAGGTCGCACCAGTGGCGGAGCACGACCGCCGTGCGCTGGCGGTCAGGAAGCGCACGCAGCGCGTGCAGGAGCACCTGGCTCTCCACCACCGACGCAGCGGGGTCTGCCCCGTGCGGTCCGGCGTGCGCCCCCGGAGGAGGGTCCGCGGTCAGTGCGGTCGGCCATTCCCGGTTGCGCGAGCGTCGCCACCACGAGGTCCGCAGCGACACCATGACTCGGCGCAGGTAGGCGTCCGGGACGTCGTAGGTGCGTGCCTTGCCCCAGTGCGGGTACATCTTCGCGTACGCCGCCTGGAGCAGGTCCTCGGCCGCGTGCAGGTCGCCGGTGAGCAGGAACGCCAGGCGCTTGTGCCTGCGCTCGCTGGCCCGGACATAGGCTCCGAAGTCGTCCGCCTCCACGGTCGGAGGATCGCCCAGGACCTCGGCAGGGCTGCTCGATGGGTCGCACATGTCCTGGTACACGACCATGACACCCGCAAGGTTGCCTCGGCGACGCGCCGTCGTGGGTCAGCAGCTCTCGCGGCGGACCAGCCGGGCCGGGAAGACCATCCGCAGCGGGGTCGCCGTGCGGGGCCCGGCGATCTGCTGCAGCAGCATCCGGGTGGCGTGCTCGGCCATCTCGACGGCCGGGTTGCGCACGGTCGTCAGCGGCGGCGAGCTCGTGGCGGCGTCGCCGAAGTCGTCGAAGCCGACCACGGCCACGTCGTCGGGGACGGTCCGGCCCAGCTCCGCCAGGACGCGGAGCGCGACCACGGCCATCAGGTCGCTGGCCACGAACAGCCCGTCGATATCAGGATGGGCGGCCATCAGCTCGCGCACGGCTCGCTCCCCGCCGGCGGGGGTGAAGTCCCCCAGACCCACCCGGTCCTCGCGCAGTCCCGCCTCACGCACCGCCGCCTGCCAACCCTCCAGCCGGTCCACCGCCGCGGTCATGTCCAGGGAGCCGGCCACCGTCGCGACCGTGCGGCACCCGCGCTGCAGGAGCGCCTCGGCAGCCATCCGGCCCCCCGCCAGGTTGTCCACGTCGACGTAGGTGACGCGGTCCTGGTCGGACCACGGGCGTCCGCCGAAGACGCAGGGGAGGCCGAGGTCGGCCATCCGCCCGGCGAGCCGGTCGTCGCGGTGGTGGGAGGTGATCAGGGCGCCGTCCACGTGCCGGGCACTGAGGTAGCGCAGGGTCCGGTCTCCCTCCGGACCCCGTCGGGCCAGCAGCAGCACCATCTGCAGGTCGTGGTCGGCCAGGACCCGGCCCACCCCGCGGAGGGTGCCGGCGAAGAAGGGGTCGGAGAAGACCCGCTCGTCGGGCTCGGGGACCACCACGGCGACCGAGTTCGTGCGTCGGGTCACCAGGGTGCGAGCCGCGAGGTTCGGCGAGTAGCCGAGCGTGCGGACCGCCTCGTCCACCGCGGCCTGGGCCCGTGCGCTGACCTTCGAGCCGCCGTTGATGGCGCGTGAGGCGGTGGCACGGGAGACACCGGCGACGCGCGCCACCTCGTCGAGCGTGGGCGAGGCCGCGCCGAGGCCGGTGTGCTGCTTGCTCATCATCCCTGCGCTGTCACCGGGAGCCCACCCCCCGCCGCGACCGCGGCGTACCAGCGGGCACTGGCCTTGGGGACCCGCTCCATCGTCTCGTAGTCGACGTACACGATGCCGAAGCGCTTACTGTAGCCGTAGGCCCACTCGAAGTTGTCCAGCAGCGACCACACGAAGTAGCCGCCGACGTCGACGCCCGCGTCCATCGCCCGACGCAGCTGACGCAGGTGCGCGTCGAGGTACTCCACACGGTCGGCGTCCCTGACCTGTCCGTCCGGGTCGCGCACGTCGTCGTAGGCCGCGCCGTTCTCGGTGATGTAGAGCCGAGGCAGCTCGTAGGCCCCGTCGATCGAGACCAGCAGGTCGTGCAGGCCCCACGGCTGGACCTCCCACCCCATGTCCGTGGTGGGCAGCCCCCGGCTGGGGAAGGTGACGTGCCCGGCCGCGACGAACGGCGAGCAGGTCCTCCGGTCAGGCTGCTCCTGCCCCTGACCGACGGGGTGCTCCGTCGGGTGCCCGGAGACCTCGTTGCCGTGGTAGTAGTTCACGCCCAGGACGTCCATCGGCGTGGAGATCACCTCGAGGTCGCCGGGGTGGATCGCGTCCTGCCACCCCAGGTGGGCGGTGTCGGCGAGCACGTCCTCGGGGTAGCTGCCGCGAAACAGCGGATCGAGGAACGTCCGGTTGTGCAGGCCGTCGATGCGCCGGGCGGCGTCCACGTCTGCGGTGTCTGCGGGGTCGGCGGGCTCCGCGTGGGTGAGGTTGAGGGTCAGGCCGAGGCGAGCCTCGGGCTGCCGGTGCCGCAGCTCCTGCACGACCCGTCCGTGGCCCAGGAGGAGGTGGTGGGCGGCGACCAGTCCGGCCCCCTCCTCCTGGCGTCCCGGCGCGTGCTGTCCCCCGGTGTAGCCCAGGAACGCCGAGCACCACGGCTCGTTGAGCGTGGTCCACGTGGAGACCCGGTCGCTGAGGGCCTCGTGGACGGTGAGGGCGTAGTCGACGAAGCGGTCCACGGTCTCCCGGTTGGTCCAGCCACCGCGCAGCTCCAGGGCCTGCGGGAGGTCCCAGTGGTAGAGCGTCACCCAGGGGAGGATCTCGGCAGCGAGCAGCTCGTCGACGAGCCGGTCGTAGAAGGCCAGACCGGCGGGGTTCACCGAGCCGCCGTCCGGTCGGACCCGCGGCCAGGCCACCGAGAAGCGGTACGACTGGAGGTTCAGCCGGCGCATCAGGGCGACGTCCTCGCGGTAGCGGTGGTAGTGGTCGTCGGCGACCTCACCGTCGTCGCCATCGATCACGGCACCGGGGATGCGGCAGAACTCGTCCCAGATGCTGTCGGTCCGGCCGTCCTCCTCGGTCGCCCCCTCGATCTGGAAGGCCGCGGTGGCGCTCCCCCACAGGAAGTCCTGGGGGAAGGTGACGCGTCCCTGGGGGACGGCCTCGCCCGAAGGCCTGGACGGGGTCGTGTTGTGGGTCATCCCTTGACGGCTCCTGCCATGATTCCGGACACCAGGTGGCGACCGGCGAGTACGAAGAGGACGAGCAGCGGCACGGTGGAGAGGACCGCTCCACTGAGCACCAGGCTGTAGTCGACGTAGTAGCCGCTCTGCAGCTGTTGCAGGGCGATCTGGACGGTCGGGTTGCTGGCCGGCAGCACGATCAGCGGCCAGAAGAAGTCTGTCCACGTGGCCATGAACGTGAACATGCCCAGGATCGCGGCGGCAGGTCGCGCCGCGGGAACCGCGACGTGCCAGAAGGTCCGGATCATCGAGCACCCGTCGACCCGGGCGGCCTCGACCAGCTCGAAGGGCAGCGCGTCGAGAAGGTACTGGCGCATGAAGAAGACCCCGAACGCGGTGACCAGGCCAGGCACGATGACCGCCCAGAGCGTGCCGGTCCAGCCGAGCTTGGCCATCACGATGAACAGCGGGATCACGCCGAGCTGCGTGGGCACCGCCAGGGTCGCGACGACGAAGACCATGAGTGGGTCCCGGCCCCGGAAGGTCAGCTTGGCGAAGGCGAAGCCGGCCAACGTGGAGAAGAAGACCACCGACGCGGTCACCACGGAGGAGACCACGAAGCTGTTGACCATCGCCTTCCAGAACGGCACCGAGTCGAAGACCCTGCTGGCGTTCTCGAAGAAGTGTCCGCCCGGGATCAGCGGCGGCAGCGACTTGGTCATCACGTCCGCCTGGTAGGAGCCGACCAGGAAGGACCAGTACAGCGGGAAGATCGACCCGAGGGCGATCGCCCCGAGGAGGCCGTAGACGAGGAAGCCGTTGCGTCGTGTCATCGCTTGCCTCCAGAGGTGGCGATCCGTCGGGTGAGGAGCAGGTTGAGCAGGGCGACCAGAACGATGAGCAGGAAGAGGATCCAGGCCACCGCGGCGGCCATGCCCAGGTCGCGGACCCGCCACCCGAGCTCCCACAGGTACATCGTGATCGTCTGGAACTGGCGGTCGGAGCCGCCGAGCCCCGCGTTGTCGAACAACCGCGGCTCGGCGAAGATCTGCAGTCCGCCGATGGTCGAGGTGATCACCACGAAGATCACGGTGGGCCGCAGCATCGGGATGGTGATGGAGACGAACTGGCGCAGCCTGCTGGCGCCGTCGATGCCGGCGGCCTCGTAGAGGTCCTTCGGGATCGCCTGCATCGCGGCCAGGAAGATCAGCGCGTTGTAGCCGGTCCAGCGCCAGTTCACCATCGTGGCGATGGCCAGGTGGCTGGGCAGGGTGTCGACGTGCCAGCGGACGGCGTCGAGGCCGATGGCCTCCAGACCCTGGTTGATGAGTCCGAACCGGTCTCCGAAGAGGTTGCCGAAGATCAGCGACACCGCGACGGGCGCGACGACGTAGGGCACCAGGATGCTCATCCGCCAGAACGTCTTGCCGCGCAGCTTGCCGTCCAGCAGGGCCGCGAACGACAGCGCGATCACGATCTGGGGCACCGAGGACAGCAGGAAGATGCTGAAGGTGTTGCGCAGCGAGTTCCAGAAGAACCGGTCGGCGAAGACCTGCCGGAAGTTGTCCAGGCCGATGAACTCGTCCTGTCCGCCGAGCAGGCTCCAGGCGTGCACGGAGACGTAGGCGGTGTAGAGCAGCGGGAACAGCCCGACGACCGTGAACAGCACGAAGAACGGCGAGATGTAGAGGTAGGGCGAGAGCTGGTAGTCCCACCGGGAGAGACCCTGGCGGAAGGCCACCCGGCGAGGACTCCGGGGGGAGGGCGGTGTGGGGACCGGGGGGAGCCCCGCGCCTGCGGGGCTCCCGTCCAGCTCCCGCAGGACGTTGCCGGATGGCGTGGTCATGGTCTGCTCAGCCCAGGCGGTCGACGTCGCTGAGGAACGAGCTCCACGCCTCCGAGGCGCTCTCCTTGCCCTCGTCCACGCGCTGGACGGCCTGCTGGAAGGCGATGTTGATGTCGGCGTACCGGGGGCCCTTGTGCGGGATGAAGTCGACGGCCTCGGCACGCTCGGCGAGGATCTCACCGGTGGGCGCGTCGTTGAAGAACGCGTTGGTCGAGTCCAGCAGGACCGGGTCGCTCAGTGCCTCGACCTGGCTGGGGAAGGTGCCCTTGGCCTCGAAGGCCTTGATCTGCTGCTCCGGCGCGGTCAGCCACTGGGCGAGCTTCATGGCCTCCTCGGGGTGCTCGGACTGTGCCGGCACCGTCAGGTACGAGCCACCCCAGTTGCCGCCGCCGCCGGGGAAGACGTTGGCGATGTCCCAGCCTTCGACGCCGGCGGCGTTGCCCTCGATCACACCGAGCATCCAGCCCGGGCACGCCATCGTGGCGAACCCGTCGTTCTGGAAGGCGGAGGCCCAGTCCTCGCTCCACTGGGTCAGCTTGGTGGACAGGCCCTGGTCCGACATCGCCGTGACGTCGTCGAAGACCTGCTTCACCTCGGGGTTGTCCCCGGCGATGACGTTGTCGTCGGCGTCCTCGTAGGAGAACTCGATCTGGTTGATCATGGCCTGGGCGGTCGCGCCGGAGGCGTCGTACCACGCGGTGTCGGGCAGCTTCGCGGTGAAGTCCGCGCCGACGGCGAAGTAGTCGTCCCAGGTGCCGAACAGCTCGGCGACCTTGTCGCGGTCGGTGGGCAGCCCGGCCTTCTCGAACAGGTCGGAGCGGTAGCAGATGCCCTCCGGGCCGATGTCGGTGCCGTAGCCGATGAGCTTGCCGTCGGCCGTGGTGGCGGCCTCGGACTTCCAGTCCAGCCAGCGGCCGTCGAGAGCGGGGTCGGACAGGTCGTTGAAGGCGTCGGACTCCTCCATGAGTGCGGCGAGCCAGTCGACCTCGACCGCCTCGATGTCGGAGAGCCCCGAGCCGGCCGCCATCTTGGTGTAGAGGTTGTCCTGGTGCTCGTTGGCCGTGCCGGCCTTCTTCTGCTCGATCTTGATGCCGGGGTTCAGCTGCTCGTACTCGGTGAGGAGGTCCTCGTAGCCGAACTCGTTGAACGTCGCGATCGACAGCGTCACCTGGCCGTCGCTCCCCTCGTCGGCCGACCCCGAGCCGCCGCACGCCGCCAGCGCGGCGAGGCCGCCGGCCGTGACCACCGCTGTCACGAGCTGGATCTTGTTCTTCCTGAAGTGGTTCACGTCGTGGCTCCCTGCCCTCTGACTCGGTTCGGGTCCCGCGCGGACCCGCGGAAGAGAGGCGCTGTACCGAGTGAGAGCGCTTCCATTCCTCTGACGCACAGACCATGACACGGGTCACACAACACGGTCAAGAGCAGGCGAGGAAGCAGGCCCGAAAAATGAAAGCGTTCCCATTCTCATGAGAGAACAGGAACGTGGGGGCCGGGCAGGGAGCGGCTAGCCCCTCAGGGGGACCCGGAGCCGCCAGCCGACCTCGATGTGGTCCGGGTCGGTGATCCGAGGGTTGGCAGCCACGAGCTGGGCCACGGTGAACCGGCCGAAGCCCGACAGTGAGCGGGTGATGCCCGTCAGCGTGTCGCCCGGCTCGACCCGGTAGAGCAGCCACCCGGCGAGGTCGGGGAACACGATCAGCGGCACCTGACGCAGGTCGAACCCCGGCGCCGGGCCCTGGTCGGGCAGCCCCGGGTTGTCGCCGTAGACCTGGAGCGTGCAGCGCGTCCCGCCGCGGGGCGCCCGGTCGAGCACCAGCGTGGTGGCGAACTCCCCCATGCCGTACCCTCCGCCCGCGGACTGCGCCGACCCCTGGGCCAGCACGCGGCCGCGCGGGTTGAGCAGGCGCAGACCGATGGTCCCCTCGAAGCCCGCTCCGACCCCGGCGACCTGGAACGAGCCGCCGACCAGGTCGTCCTTGGCCGGTTGCCGCACCTGGACCTGTGTGAGGAGTCCCATGGACACACCATCCCTCCGGCGGGCTGGACCCGCTCACAGCCCATCGTGGTCCTCGCCGGCGGGTCCGTCCAGGGTCGCGGAGCGTGGGCCGTGGGGCTGCCTGCGTGGCGCGAAGCAGGGTCCGCGCTGGCGTAGGGTACGGCCAATGGACATCCTGCGCCGCAACAACGTGACGGTCGCCGGAGACCCGGACGGCCCGACACTGCTCTTCGCCCACGGGTTCGGGTGCGACCAGAACATGTGGCGCCTGCTGTGGCCGCGCTTCGCGGACCGGTTCCGGATCGTCCTGTTCGACCACGTCGGGTCGGGCGCCTCCGACCTGGACGCCTTCACGACCGACCGCTACGCCAGCCTGCAGGGCTACGCCCGGGACGTGGTGGAGATCTGCGAGGCGCTCGACCTGCGCGACGTCGTCCTGGTCGGGCACTCGGTGTCGGCGATGATCGGCGCGCTCGCCGCGACGGCGGCACCCGAGCGGTTCTCGCGACTGGTCATGATCGGCCCCTCGCCGCGCTACGTCGACGACGCGGGCTACGTGGGCGGCTTCACCGCCCAGGACGTCGAGGAGCTCCTGGACTCCCTGGACAGCAACTACCTGGGCTGGTCGGCCGCGATGGCGCCGGCGATCATGGGCAACCCGGACCGTCCGGAGCTGGGCCACGAGCTCACCGCGAGCTTCTGCCGGACCGACCCCGCGATCGCCGCCCACTTCGCGCGCGTGACCTTCACCTCCGACAACCGGGGCGACCTCCCTGCGGTGACCGCGCCCACGTTGGTCCTGCAGTGCCGTGAGGACGTCATCGCCGCTCCTTCGGTCGGTGGCTACGTCGCCGACGCCCTGCCCGAGGCCACCCTGGTCCTGCTCGACGCGATCGGGCACTGCCCCCACCTGAGCGCCCCGGACGCGACCGGCGACGCCATCGAGGCCTTCCTCGCCGACCTGGTGCCCTAGTCCGTGGAGTCCCAGGAGCTGGCGAAGCGCGAGTTCTACGAAGCGCTCGGCTACGACGACGTCACCGAGCTCTACGAGCACGCGCCCTGCGGCTACCTGTCCACGGCTCCCGACGGCCGGATCACCAAGGCCAACCAGACCTTCTTGACCTGGACCGGCTACTCCCACGACGCGCTGGTGGGCCGGCGCTCCTTCGTCGACCTGCTCACCGGCGGTGGCCGGATCTACCACGAGACGCACTACGCGCCGATGCTGAGGCTTCAGTCCATGGTGCGCGAGCTGGCCCTCGACGTGGTCCGTGCCGACGGGTCCCGGATCCCGGTCCTGGTCAACGCCAGGCTGCAGCGCGACGCCGACGGAGAGCCGGTGGCGATCCACGTCGCGCTGTTCGAGGCGGCCGAACGGCGCGAGTACGAGCGGCAGCTGCTCGTGGCCAAGCGCCAGGCCGAGGCTGCCGAGGGCCGGGCCCGCACCCTGGTCCGCACCCTGCAGCGCACCCTGATGCCTCCTCGGCTCCCCGAGGTGCCCGGGTTGGACGCCGCTGCGGCGTACCACCCCGGCGGAGGGGACCTCGAGGTCGGGGGCGACTTCTACGACCTGTTCGAGGTCGACGAGAGCAGCTGGGTGGCGGTGCTGGGCGACGTGTGCGGCAAGGGCGCCGAGGCCGCGATCGTCACGGCTCTGGTCCGGTTCACCGTGCGCGCAGCAGCCGTCCGCCAGGAGAGCGCGTCGGCGATGCTGCACGCGGTCAACGAGGTGATGCTCCACGACCACGACGTCGACCGGCACTGCACCCTGCTCGTCGTCCGGCTGCGCCGTGACGGGAAGGCCTGGGCTGTGGAGGTGTCCTCCGGCGGCCACCCCCTCCCCCTCCTGCTGCGTCAGGGCCGCACCCCCCTCGCCGTCGGCGTCCCCGGCACCCTGGTCGGAGTCCTGACCGAGGCGGAGTTCACCGACACCACCCTGCCCCTCGGACCGGGTGAGTCGCTGGTGCTCAGCACCGACGGGGTCGCCGAGGCCAGGCACGGCGAGACCATGTACGGCGAGGAGCGGCTCGCGACCGTTCTCGGCGGCTGTCCCCCGTGGCCGGTCGAGGGGGTGGTCGCCGCCGTCGTCGACGACGTCCGGGAGTTCCTCGACGGGGGGCCGCACGACGACGTCGCGGTGCTTGCCCTGGGAGTGCCGCCGACGGCGGCGCGCTGACCGCCCTGGCGGCCCTGGCGGCCCTGGCTGCCCTGGCCCCGACTGCCCCGACTGCCCTGGCCTGCGCGCTGACCTGCGCGTGAGCGGCGGCCCGGCTACTCGCTGGCGTCCGGACCGAACGGGGGTGGCCCCGTGATCGTGCAGCCGAGCGGCGTGAGCGCCTGCTGCAGCATCGCCACGGCCTCCGGGGGCACCGGACCCGGCACCGGCAGCTCGCCCTCGAACGGCTCACCGACCGGGGTCCCGGTGGCAGCGAAGAAGGACTCGAACCCGGCCGGGGTGATCAGGGTGTAGAAGTGAGCGGTCTCCGACGCGACCCGGTAGGCGTGCTCGCGGCCCGGAGGCAGGTGGATGAGGCTGCCCGCCTCGACGAGCGACAGGTCCCCCTCGCACCACCCCTCGAGGGCGCCGTCGAGGACCACGAAGGTCTCGCTCTCGCGTTCGTGCACGTGGCGCGGCGTCATGCAGCCCAACCGCCCTCGCTCCTCCACGAGGGAGAACGCTCCCCCGGTGTGCTCACCGGCGAGCATGGTGCGGCACAGGAAGGCGAGGTGGTCGTAGACCTGCACCGCGTCGGCGGTCACGTGGCGAGGGTCGGCTGTTGTCATCGACGTCATTCCTTCACTGTCTCGACGTTCACGCGGTTCGGCAACCCGCTCACGCCCAGCCCGGGTAGTCCGTTCGGGCGGTATCACGGCCCCGCGCCGGGGGCTCCTCCTGTGCGACACCCCGATCCACGACCCCCAGGAGCTGTGCCGCATGAGCGCGTTCACCAGCAAGGACCAGGCTGTCCTGGTCTTCCGCCGCCTGTTCGAGATCCTCCTCGAGGACGAGACCTTCGCCGGGACGGTGCAGTCCCAGAGGCTCTCGGTCCTCTTCCTGCACGACGACCTCGCCTTCACGCTCTTCGTCGACGGCACTGGTGTCTTCATCGACGAGGCGCCGTACGCTCCGGCGCTGACCATCAAGATGTCGAGCGACGTGGCCGACGCCCTGTGGTCCGGCCGCCTGCTGATGCCGGTGGCCCTGGCGACGCGCAAGATCCGGGTCAAGGGCAAGGTCTCCAAGGTCATCGAGTTCGTGCCGCTGCTCCAGCCCGCCTTCGACCAGTACCCGACGATCGCCGCCGAAGCCGGCGTCGGCGCGAGCGCGTGAGGGCCGGACCGATGACCCAGACCTTCGACCGTCAGCAGTTCGAGGCCGATCTCGACGGCCCCACCCTGACCACCCTGCCCCCCGACATCACGGCGCTGCGCGACCAGGTCCGGGTGTGGGCGCAGACCCGTCTCGCACCCGAGGTGCAGCGGATGGACGCCGCCGCCGCCGAGGACTTCGACTGGGACCTGGTCCGCGAGGGCCACGACCTGGGCCTGACCCGGCTGGTGATCCCTCCGCAGTTCGGCGGCCTCGGCTACGGCGAGCTCGGCGTCGCGGTGGTGCTGGAGGAGCTCGCCGCCGTCGACGCGGGCTTCGCGCTGATCTTCGGCGCCACCATGCTCGGCCAGGCGCCCGTCCTGCTCTCCGGGGACCCGCGGCTCCAGGCCCGGTTCCTGCCGCTCTTCTCCGGCGACGAGCCGCTTCTGGCCTGCAACGCGATCACCGAGGACCAGGCCGGCTGTGACCTGCTCATCCCGGAGAACGCCGAGCACGCCCGCAACGTGATGCGGGCGCGGCGCGAGGGTGACCACTACATCCTCAACGGTGACAAGAAGTTCATCACCAACGGCAAGGTTGCCCACTACGGCACGGTGTTCGCCAACATCGAGGGTCACCGAGGCGCCCTCGGCCTCACCTGCTTCGTGGTGCCGCTGGACTCACCGGGCATCACCCGCGGCGCGATCGCCGACAAGATGGGCTACCGCACCTGCCTGGGCACCGAGCTGCACTTCGACGAGGTGCGCGTGCCCGCTGAGAACGTCTCCGGCGGCGAGGGCGACGGCGTCTTCGTCAACATCCAGCAGATGAACATGGCGCGAGCCGCCGTGGCCGCGATCTCCACCGGGGTCGCCCGGGGCGCCCTCGACCAGGCCGTCGCCTGGGCCGGTGAGCGGATCCAGGGCGGTCGACCCTTGCACGAGCACCAGTTCACCGCCCGCAAGCTCGCCGAGATGGCTGCCAAGGTCGAGGCCGCCCGGATGCTCTACCTCAAGGCCGCCTTCCTCGCCGACAACGAGATCCCCTCCCCGGCGTACGAGCCGGCGATCGCCAAGCTCTTCGCCGACCGGATCGCCATCGAGGTCGCCACCGAGGCGATGGGGCTCATGGGAGCGCGCGGCTACCTGCGCGACCACGGCATGGAGAAGCGGCTCCGGGACGCTCTCGGTGCCCGGATCTACGAGGGCACCCCCGAGGTCCTCGCCCTGAGCATCACCGAGTCGTTGTACGTCGAGGACGACGACTTCTGACCCGCAAGGGTTCCCAGCGCACCCAGCCCAGCACTCATCCAACGGAGGAACCGTCATGTGCCACTCGTCGTCGGGGGAGGCCGCCGTCCGCTACGCGGCGGACGTGGTCTCGCTCCACCGCAACCTCAGCTTCCGTGGCCTCCTCGGCCAGGTCGCCCCCCACCACCTGCTCCACCTCGAGCAGCGTGGCGACGGGCAGGCGACCCTGGCCATCAGGACCAGGGACCTGCCCCACCGCTACCTGCTGGGGCTGCAAGGGTTCCGGCTCTCGCAGTACGTCCAGCTGGGCTGGATCTGCGAGGAGACGATCTACTCCTCGGCCATGTTCGCCGAGCCGGCCCACGGCGCCTCCCCCGACGACGTCCACGTGATCTGCCTGAACGCCGTCGGCACCATCCAGGGCTACCTGTGCCTCACCGCCACCGGGGACGAGTCGCCCCTCGAGCTGCTCGACCCCGCCCGGGCGCCGTTCCCCGTGGAGTCAGCACACCGGATCAACCTCTTCGAGCACGTGTCCGGACTGCCCGGGGTCCGCAGCGACCAGGTGCGGGAGGTCAAGCGCTTCGTGCACTCCCGGACCTTGGTCGACCGGACCCAGCGGCTGCGGGTGACCATGGAGCTGCTCTACGGCATGGGCCGCGTGCTCGCCGAGGTACAGCCCAGTGTGCGCACGCTGGTCGGCGACCTGGAGGAGAAGGTCGCGCTCCGTCACCTCATGCTCGCGGGGCTCGACGTGCAGCTCGTGGAGGGCACCGTTCCCACCCTGACCGAGCGGGACCTCATGCACCACCGCTACCACGTCAGCGACGCGGTCAAGCCGTTCGTGGCCCACCTGCCGCCCGACGAGGTGGTCGCCGAGCGACTGGCCGCGCTGGCCGCGACCCTCGACTCCAGCGACCTCTTCGTCGCCACGACCGACCTGCGCCGCAGCTCGCACAGCGTCCTGACCCGCGTGGCCGGGTGAGGCGGGTGTCCTCGGCCCGGCACGTCCGCACCGGCCGCCCTCGCAGGGCCGCACTGGTGGTCGGCCTCCTCGCGACCACCGTGGTGGCAGCAGGCGGCCTCCGGCTCGCCACCGCCCAGGGCGACGACCGGTGCGAGGGTCCGGCCCGCCTCGCTGTGACCGCCTCCCCCGACATCGCCCCGGTCCTGCGGGACGTGGCAGCCCGGCTCGTGCAGGCCGGGGACGGCTGTGCACAGGTCGAGGTCACCGCCGCCTCCTCGGTCGAGGTGATCACCGGACTCGCCCGCGGTGACATCCGGCCCCCCGACGTCTGGGTGCCCGACTCGTCGCTGTGGCTGCAGCGAGCCGACGTCGACGCCCTGGCCTCGGTCACCCAGGCGCCGTCCGTGGCCGCGAGTCCGCTCGTCCTCGCGCTCACCCGCGGGGCGGCCGGGCGGCTCGCCGCCTCCGGCGCCCCCACCATCGGCGACGTGCTCGCCGGCGCCAACGCCGACAGGCTCACCGTCGAGCTGTCCGCCGAGCGTCTCTCCCCCGCCCGCGTCGGCGCGGTCCTGGCGCTCTCCGCCGCCACCACCGGCCTGCCCTCTGCCCGTGCAGCGCTCGCCGCGACCCTCCGGTCGGTCCGGGCCACCCCGGGCGAGACCACCGTGGCCACCGTGCAGTCGCAGACTCCCGACGACCCGCCGCTGATCACCCCCCTCCCCGAGCAGGCGGTGTGGCACGCGAACACCCGCACCGCCCCGGCTGCCGGAGCGCGCCCGTTGGTCGCGGTCTACCCCGGCTCGGTCACCTACGACTACCCCTACGCCGTGCTGACCGAGCGGGCCGGCCGGGCGCAGCTCGCCGACCAGCTCTTCGGCCTGCTGCGCGGGAGCACGGCGCAGGCCCTGCTCGCCACGGCAGGCTTCCGCGGTCCCGACGGGGCAGCCAACCCGCGCCTGCGGGGACACGGGGTCGACGGCACCCGCGTCGTTCCTCCCGAGCCGCTGGGCGAGGGATCGGTGGCCCTGGCCGAGCGCACCCTCGCCGGCGTCAGCGAGGACGCCCGCCTGCTCACCGTCCTCGACGTGTCGGGCTCCATGGCGTGGCCGGTCGCCGGTCCCGCAGGAACAGGACCCACCCGAGCGCGCATCGCCCGGGGCGCGGCCGCGCAGGGTCTTGCGCTCTACCCGGACTCGACCGAGGTGGGCCTGTGGGTCTTCCCCGGCGCCAGCGGCCCCTACGACGAGGTCGCCCCGGTGACCACCCTCGGACCGGTCCGCAGCAGCCTGGCCGAAGCCCTGGCAGGGGTGCGCGCAGGCAAGCGCGGAGGGACCCCGCTCTACGCGGCCACCCTCGCCGCGGTGCGCGCCCAGCAGCGCGCCTGGCAGCCGGGCAAGGTCAACGCCGTCATCGTCCTCTCCGACGGCCGCGACACCCGGAGCGCGGTCGACCTGCCTGCCGTGCTCGACCGGCTCCGCCAGGTCGCCGACTCGGCCCGGCCGGTCCCGGTGATCACCGTGGCGTTCGGTCCGCAGAGCGACCGTGAGGCCCTGGACGCGATCAGCCGCGCGTCCGACGGCGCGTCGTACCACGCCGACACCGGCGCCGACATCCGCCGGATCTTCCTCGACGCCCTCGGCCGGCGCGGCTGCCGACCCGACTGCTCCGCCCCGCTGCCCGCCTCGACCCAGGAGTCCGCACCGTGACCACCGACCTGGCCGCCCCGACCGCCCACACCCCGGACCGGACGACGTTCTACGACCAGCTCACCCTCCGCAACGGGGGGTTCGTCCCCCCCTCCACCCAGCAGCGGCTGCGCGCAGCCACGATCCTGGTGGCCGGCTGCGGCTCGACCGGTGGCGCCTCCGTCGAGCCGTTGGCCCGGCTCGGCGCCGAGCACTTCCTCCTGGCCGAGCCCGGGACCTATGAGCTGAACAACCTCAACCGGCAGAACGCCTTCATCGACGAGATCGGCCGGAACAAGGCCGAGGTCTGTGCGAGCCGGGTGCGTGGGATCAACCCGGGGGCTCGTGCCGAGGTGTTCGACACCGGGATCACCGCGGAGAACGTCGCCTCCCTCGTGGGTCGGGCCACCGTCGTCGTGGACGGGGTCGACGTCACCGAGCGGTCCGGCTGGCAGGCGAAGTACCTCCTGCACGAGGCCGCCGCAGCCCTCGGCGTCCCGGTGGTGACCGGCTGGGACATGGCCGGCACCCAGTACGTCCGCTTCTACGGCTACCAGCCCGGCGACCGGCCCTTCGACGGCCGGATCTCCCGCCACGACGTCGCCGAGACCTCCACCTGGGACCTGATGCGACGGTCCATCCCCATGCGGTTCGTGCCTGTCGAGATGCTCGAGCAGGCCCGTCGCCAGGTCGCGGGCCAGCGGCGCTCGGCCCTGGCCGGTCGGCCCGCCGCCGAGGACGAGGGGATGCCGCAGCTGGTCCACGCCTCCCTGCTCTTCGGGGCCGTGTCGGCCCGGATCGTCCTCAACCTCATGCAGGACAAACCGGTCAGAAGGCATACGGTGGTCAATGTCGACCGAGAGGTCGGCACCGCGCTGGGCAAGACCGTCGACCGGATCCGCAAGCCCGTGGTCGCCGGGCTCGCCCTGCGTGACCTGGCCATCCTGCGCCGTCGCAAGGAGAAGCTCCATGGTTGAGCGGTTCGTCGCCTTCATCGGACGTCGACGCTGGTTCCTCGCCACCGCCTGGGTGCTGCTGCTCGGCACCGCCGGGGTGGTCAGCGCCCCGCTGGCGGGGATGCTCAGCGGCGGCGGCTGGACCGTGCCCGGCTCCGACAGCGAACAGGTGTCCACCGCCCTGCACGAGGGGTTCGTGGGTCGCGGGCAGAGCAACGTCACCGTCGTCGTCCACGACCGGTGGTACGACGCCAGCCAGCCGGGCTTCGACCGGCGCGTCTCCCGGGTCGTCGCGGAGGTGGCCGGCAACGACGGGCTCGACGTGCGCAGCCAGGTCGGGTACACGACCTCCGACGGCACGTTGCGCAAGCAGTACCTCGGAGGCGACCGGCGCACGGCCGTCGAGACCCTGGGGCTGGGGATCGAGGACGGCATGGCACGCCAGTCGCTGCCCGACGTCCAGGCCGAGCTGACCCGGACCTACGAGCCGCAGGGCCTCGACGTGTCCCTGGTCGGCACCGCGCCGTTCTGGGGCGAGGTCAACCACCTCAGCGAGA
The DNA here is from genome assembly GCA_963784485.1 of uncultured Actinomycetota bacterium. GTDB lineage: Bacteria > Actinomycetota > Actinomycetes > Propionibacteriales > Nocardioidaceae > Marmoricola_A. Next base: position 527,389 of record CAWARH010000006.1, read on the forward strand.
AGGGCCTCGCCCGCGCCGAGCTGTTGACGCTGCCGCTGATCCTGCTGGTGCTGGTGCTGATCTTCCGGGGCACCGTCGCCGCCCTGACCTCCCTGGCCGTCGGCGTCACCGCGATCCTCGCGGCGTTCGCAGTGCTGGCCCTGCTCGCCTCGCACATCGAGCTGTCGGTCTTCGTGCAGAACACCGCCACGATGCTCGGCCTCGGCGTGGGGGTCGACTACTCGCTGTTCGTGGTCGCCCGCTTCAAGGAGGAGCTCGCCCGCGGCCGCACGGTCGACGACGCCCTGGCGGTGACCCTGCGCACCTCCGGGGAGACCGTCATCTTCTCCGGGGTCACGATCATCGCCGCGATGGCGACCCTGTTCCTGGTCCCGCTCGGGGTCATCTCCTCGATCGCGCTCGGCGCGATCGTCGTGGTCGCCTTCGCCGTGCTCAGTGCCCTGCTGGTGCTGCCCGTCCTGCTGCGTCTGCTCGGCCCGCGCATCAACCGCGGCCACCTCGGTCTGCCCTCCCGGTCGGCCGAGGCCGGCCTCCACCGCGCCGAGAAGGAGGAGGGCTGGCAACGGGTGACCCGACTCGTGATGCGCCGCCCCGTCGTGTTCCTCACGGTGGGGACGACCGCGTTGCTCGCGCTGGCCGTGCCCGCGCTGGGACTGACCACCTTCACCCCGGACGCACAGATCGTGCCCACGTCCTCACCGGTCCGCCAGGGCTTCGACCGGATGCAGCAGCAGTTCGGCGCCGGGTCCACCGCACCGGTGCAGGTGCTGCTGACCTCCGACGAGCCGCTCACCACGCCCGCGGACTCCCGCGCCGTGTCGGCGCTCGTCGCCGACCTGACCGGGCTCGAGTCCGTCGCTCGGGTCGACTCCGCCCTGCCGCTGCTCGCGGCCGTCTCACCGGACTCCCCGCTGGCGGCACTGGACCCGGCGGTCCGCGGACAGCTCCCGTCCGGCGTGGCAGCCGCGGTCGGTCACTACGCCGACGCCCAGGCGGACCGGCTGGTCCTCTCGGTCGTCCCCGAGGGCCGGGCCTCCGACGCCTCGACCAAGCGGCTGCTGACCGAGGTCAAGCAGACGGCCGCCTCCTTCGACCTCGGCGGCGTCACGGCGGTCGTGGGCGGGGAGACCGCGGAGGGAGTCGAGAGCAACGGGGTCATCCAGGACCGGCTCCCGCTGGTGATCGGGGTGATGCTGGTGGTCATCTATGTCCTCCTCCTCATCACCTTCCGCTCGGTTCTCCTGCCCCTGAAGGCGATCGCGATGAACCTGGTCTCGGTCGCAGCGACCTTCGGTGTGCTGACGCTGGTCTTCCAGCACGGGTACGGCTCGGGGCTGCTGGGGGTCGAAGGGTCCAGCGACATCCAGAACTTCGTGCCGGTGCTGCTGCTCACGCTGCTGTTCAGCCTCTCCACCGACTACGAGGTGTTCCTGCTGAGCCGGGTGCGAGAGCACTACCTCCTCACCGGCGACAACACGGCCAGCGTCGCTGTCGGCATGGCCCGGACCGCGCCGCTGATCTCCGGTGCGGCCCTGCTCATGGTGGTGGTCTTCGGGGCGTTCGCCTTCGCCGGGATCCTGCCGATCAAGCAGCTCGGCTTCGGGATGGCGGTCGCCATCGCGCTGGACGCGACCGTCGTACGGCTGATGCTGGTGCCCGCGTCGATGCGGCTCCTGGGCGCCCTGAACTGGTGGATGCCGAGGCTTCGGCTGGGTGTATCAGCACGCCAGGCCGCGCCCCTTCCCTTGCATGGCCCCCTGCAGGGCGACCGCCCGCAGACCACGGCCACCTAGGAAGGGAGCTCGACATGACACCGGCTGTCCTCGACGCCACCGCACGCCAGACCACCCGGGCCCGGCAGCTGCTGCTGTCCTCGGCCAAGCAGTCCTACGACCCGGAGATCGACATCGACTGGTCGGCCCCGCTCGAACCGGGCCGCTGGTTCGTGCCCGAGCACCGCTGCTCGCTGTACGGCACCGACCTGTGGGACTCCCTGCCGCAGGAGACGAGGCTGGCGCTGAGCCGCGAGGAGCTCGCCGCCTCCATCGCGATCGGCGTGTGGACCGAGCACATGCTGCTCCAGCTCGTCGCGCGCTACGTCTACGACCGGGACGTGGCCAGCCCGGAGGTGCAGTTCGCGCTGACCGAGGTGGCCGACGAGGTCCGCCACATGATCATGTTCGCCAACGTGGTCACGGCCATCGGCTCCTCGACGTACTCGACGCCGTGGCGGATCAAGGAGAGCGGACGGCTGCTCAAGACCACCTTCCCGGTGCAGGCGTTGTGGGCGCTGGTGCTGCTCACCGAGGAGATCTTCGACCGGGTGCAGCGCGAGATGGCCGCCGACGAGTCCGTGCAGCCGGTGGTCCGGTCGATGTGCCGCATCCACGTGGTCGAGGAGGCGCGCCACATCTCCTTCGCCCGTGCCGAGCTCGACACGTTCGTCCACGCGCTGAACCCGGTGCTGCGCGGCAGCCTGCGGACCATGCTGGCCCTGTCGGTGCAGACCTTCGCCCGCGAGTTCTTCAACCCCGAGATGTACCGCAGGGCCGGGCTCGACCCTCGGGTCGCGGTGAAGGTCGCGCGGTCCAACCCGCGCAACAAGGAGATGTTCTCCTGGGCCGCGGGGCGGATCGTCAAGCACTACCAGGAGATCGGCCTGGTCGGGGGCACGTCCGAGCGGATCTGGCGATCGGCGGGCTTCCTGTGAGCACCGACCACGTGCACCATGACGACCATGACGACCTGATGACGACGGGTACTCCGGCCCCGCCCTGCTGGTGACCGCCACGACCTCCGCCACGGTCACGGCGGTGCTGCGGGGATACTTCCAGCCGGTGGACGGGAGGTACCGCTGGCACGGCCGGGTCTCCGGGGACCTGCGCGACCTCGCCGACAACCGCCACGACGCCGTCCTGGTCACCCCGCACGGTGAGGCCGTCTGCCTGCTCCACGACCGGGACCTGTGGGGCCGCTTCGCGGTCCGCGGCTCCGGTCGCCCGCCCTTCGCCGTCGAGCACGCGGAGGCGCTGCCCGCCTGCTGAGCACCGGGGCTCCCGTGCGGCCGTCGGCCTCCGCCAGGTGGCCCGCGCCGGGTCCGCCGCCTACGCTCCAGGGGTGCAGCCACCCCACGCCGGAGCCACCGACGCCGCAGCGGGGGCACGCGACCAGGGCGCGTTGCGCGGCACGATGGCGCGCTACCTCGCCGGCTCGGTGGTGGCGACCGTGTGCAGCGAGGTCGTCTTCGTGCTCCTCTACGGCCCCGCCGGCGCCGGGACGACGCTGAGCAGCCTGCTCGGCTGGCTCGCCGGGGCGATCCCGAACTACTGGCTGAACCGCAGGTGGGCCTGGCGCCGCACGGGGCCGGTGTCGCTGCGCCGCGAGCTGGTGCCGTACGTCGCGATCATCGTGGTCACGTTGCTGCTCGCCGTCGTGGCCACGGGCGCGGCCGACCACCTGGTCGGGTCCCTGGACCTGTCCGACCGGCAGCGCTGGGCCGTTGTCGGAGGCACCTTCCTCGGGGTGTACGGCGTGGTCTTCGTCCTCCGGTTCGCCCTGCTGGACCGACTGTTCCGGCGCCCGACGACCGGGCCTGCGCAGAGGAGCCCCCATGACTGAGCACCCGTCCGACCACCCGTCCGACCACCAGGACGGCGGCGAGGGGGTGGGCGCCTTCAGCTCGGCCACCGGTCGCGGCCTGGAGGACTCCTCCGGAGCGCACCAGCGGCGCTACCGCGCCTACCAGTTCGAGCTGGTCTCGCGGCACTGCGGTCCGTCGGTGCTGGAGGTGGGTGCCGGGCTGGGCGAGTTCGCCCAGCAGTTCTGCGACCCGCGCCGGCTCGACCGGCTCGTGGTCACCGACGTCGACCCGGCCGCGGTCGCCAGCATGGCCGTGCGGTTCGCGGGCCATGCCGAGGTGGAGGCACGGCAGCTCGACCTCGCCGGCCCACCGCCCGACCTCGGCGACCGCGTCTCGACGGTGGTGGCGATCAACGTCCTGGAGCACCTCGAGGACGACGTGGCTGCGCTGCGCTCCCTGGCCGACCTGGTCGAGCCCGGCGGCCGCCTCGTGCTCTGGGTGCCCGGCTACATGCAGCTGTACGGCGACTTCGACCGGCGGGTCGGCCACGTGCGCCGCTACACCCCCGGGACCCTCGGCGCTGCCCTGGTCTCGGCAGGGCTCGACGTGGACGACGTACGCCCGGTGAACCTGCTGGGCGGGGTGGCCTGGTGGCTGATCGTCCGCCGCGGCGGAGTCGGAGTGCCCCGTCCGGGTCTGGTGTCGGTCTACGACCGCCTGGTCGTCCCCGTCACGAGGCTCCTGGAGCGGTGGGCTCGACCGCCCTTCGGTCAGTCGGTGCTCGCGGTGGCCCGGGTGCCGGACCGGGACTGATCCCCCGCAGGGCGGTGAGCCCCACGGCCGCGGCCGCGGGCAGCAGCGCCAGCGCGGGCAGCTGGTAGCGCCACACGAACTCGGCCGTCACGGCCGGCGCCACGAGCAGGCCCAGCCCGGAGACGGTCAGCAGCACGCAGAGCGGTCGCAGCCCCGCGCCGCGCGCCCCCGCCCTCCCCGCACTGGCCAGCACCCCCACCACCAGGCAGGCGAGCAGGGCCGGGCCGGGGAGGTAGACCACCCGCGAGTAGACCGCGAGCGCCTGCGCCCACGGGGCCTGGGGGTCGAGCTGCCGTCCCCCGTGCGCGGCGTACGCCGGGCCGGTCCACGCGGTCGGCCGCTTGTCGAGGTAGTCCTCGAAGCCCCACTTGTGCGCGGTCTCGAAACCGAACCGGTCGACCCGCGCCACGTCGAAGTTCAGCAGCGTGTCCCGCACCACGACCCCGACGTAGGCGACGGGACGGTCGACGATCGCGGCGCGCGCGAAGTCGCTCATCACCTCGTCGCGGCTGACTCCGGACGGGGGCTGGAGGCTCGGGAGGGTCCGCGGGTCGTGGAAGAGGTAGTAGGTCGGGTCGCGCCGGTGACCCAGCGGCTCCTGGGGGCACAGCACCCGCGCGTAGTCGGGGACCTCCACCGTCGCGCAGTCCACGAAGGAGGTGCTGCGCAGGTACAGCGACCTGGCTCCGAACTCGGCGAGCGCGTAGCGGTCGTGGTCGGCGTGGTACCACGCGACGTACGCGCCGATCGGCAGCGCGCACCCCAGCACCAGCGCACCGGCGGTCACCAGCCGACGACCCCAGCCGGCCCCGACGAGCAGGCAGAACAGCACCGCCACGGCGACCAGCGGCTCGCCGACCAGGCGCACGGTCGTGCACCCGCCCAGGAGGAGCCCCGCAGCCCACGCCGCACCGGGCGAGGGCACGGGTCGCCAGGCCAGCACGGCGAACGCACCGACCAGCATCGCGACGAAGAGGGTGTCGCTGAGCACGGAGTGCTCCAGGACCAGGGTGAGGGTGTCGAACAGGAGCGGCAGGGTCGCGAGGGTCGCCAGCCACCCCCCCACGCCCCGGCGGCGCAGCAGCGCGTACAGCACGACGGCGGTGACCAGTCCCAGCAGGTGCTGGGCCACCGCGACCAGCGCCAGGTCGTCGGCGAGGTGCAGCAGCGGCCACAGGACCAGGACGGGGTAGCCGACCGGTCGCTCGGTGCTGGTCACCGGGTCGGCCAGGAACGACAGGTACGTCGGCCCGTCGCTGTAGACCAGCGCCGGGGGGAAGCCCACCTGCACGACCAGGCGGACCAGCGCGCCCAGCACGAGGGCGACCCCGAACGGCCGGTGGTCACGCCGCCAGGCGGCCCACCGGGCCTCGGTCTCGGGTGGGGGGACCCGGAGGGCCGGGGCCCGGTCCCCGACCGGGCTGGGGGCCCCCTCGCGCCACCAGGTGCCCAGCACGACCCGTGCGTAGCGGGCGCCGTAGACCAGGTTGCGGCCCTTCTTCGTGGTCCCCGCGGACCGGTTCCGCATCGTGCCGGGCACCTCGCTGATCCGGAAGCCGTGCGAGTCCGCCCCGATCAGCAGCTCCGAGGACTGGTACTGCGGCTGGTTCAGGGTCACCGTCGCGGTGACCTCGGTGCGCATCGCCCGCATGCCGTACGAGGTGTCGGTGACCCAGGCGCCGGTGAGCAGCCGCACCGCCCAGGCGAACACGTGCACCCCGACCCTGCGGAACCGGTCGCGGGACTCCTGGCGGCCCCGGGTCCGGGAGCCGGTGACGAAGTCCGCCGACCCGTCCAGCAGCGGGCGCAGCAGCGCGGGGAGGTCGGCCGGGTCGTACTGGCCGTCGGCGTCGGTGGTGACCACCAGCCGCGCGCCGTGCTGCCGGGCCACCCGGTAGCCGAGCCGCAGCGCTGCGCCCTGGCCCCGGTTCTCCGGCGCGGCCACCAGGTAGGCGCGGGGGTGGGCGCGCACGACCTCGGCGGTCCCGTCACTGCTGCCGTCGTCGACGACGACGACGCTGACCGGCATCCCGGCCAGCGTGGAGGGCAGCTCGTCGAGGACCGCGGGCAGTCCCTCCGCCTCGTTGTACGCCGCGACCACCAGCACCAACGGGCCCAGCCGAGGCACGCCGTACCGCTGGTCGAAGTCCGCCAGGGCCGCCCGGTCGACGTCGTCGAGCTGGGCACGGCGGGCGCCCTCCCCCCGCCGGCCGCGCAGCAGGGCGGTCAGGCCCAGCGCACCGGCGGCGGGCGCGAGCGCGGGCAGCAGCGGCGCGAGCGCCGCCCCCCAGCGCGGGGCGAGCAGCAGCAGCGGGAGGGGGGCCAGGCTGGTCGCCGCGACCCCCGCCGCGAGCCGGACCAGCGGGCTGCCTCCGGCACGTCCGCGTCCGACCAGGGCGAGCCCGACCGGGACCAGGCAGGCCAGGGCCGCGAGCACCAGGACCACCGGCAGCCCACGCGCCGACGGGGACTCCCCGGCAGCGAGGGCGACCAGCAGCGCCACGACGAGCGCCGCGGCCGAGGTGAGGCGTCGAGGACGGCCCGCCGGCGAGCGCCATCCTCCGACCAGGAGCGCCCCGGCCGCCAGGAGCACGACCAGGGCACCGGTCGGGCCGGGCGACGCGGTGCCTGCCGTGGAGGCCGCCACGGCGAGCGGGAGACACCCCGCGACCACCGCTGCGAGCGCACCCCACACCGCCCACCGGAGCAGCAGGACGGCCGCCCCCAGACCACCGAGCCCCCCGAGCAGGACCTGCAGACCCCACCCCTGCGAAGCGCGCAGGGTCGGGAACAGCAGCAGCCCCAGGACCACCACGGCCACGCCGAGGCCGGTCGGCAGCCCCGCAAGCACCAGCGTGCGTCCCCACGCGGGGGCGCGCACCGGGGAGCTCACGAGCGGCTGGCTCATCACTGATGTCAGGTCGTCGCCGTCGAGCTCGGGGCGAAGTCGGCCCAGGCCTGCCGCAGCCCGTCGGCCAGCGACGTGGAGGGCCGGAAGCCCAGGGAGCGGGCCCGCGCGATGTCGACCACCACCGCCGGCATCTCGCCGGGCTTGGGTGCGACGTGCCGGCTGCGGAGATCACGACCGGTGGCCTCCCGGGCCGCGGCGAGCAGCTCGTTGACGCGGTAGGACCGGGCACCGCCGACGATCACCGGTCCCGTCGGCCACCGGTGCACGGCCATCGCCACCGCCTGGGCCACGTCGCCGACGTGCACCAGGTCGCGCCGCTGCTCCCCGTCGCCGTACACCTCGATCTCCGAACCGTCGGCCGCAGCACGCAGCAGCCGCGGGACGAGGCTGTCCTTGGCCTGCATCCCGGGGCCGTAGACGTTGGTGAGCCGCAGGACCGGTGCCCGCAGGCCGAAGGAGCCGGCGTACCCCGACAGGAGCATCTCGCAGGCCGCCTTGGTGCCGCCGTACGGCGTCAGCGGAGCCAACGGGAGGGACTCGACGATGGTGTCGGTCCCGACGTCGCCGACCACCGCGTTGGTGCTGATGAACACGAAGGCGGGAACCTCGCGGAGCCGGGCGAGCTCCAGGAGCCCGGCGGTGAGCTCGACGTTGGTGCGGTGCACCGCGGCGGGGCGTTCCACCGAGCCCAGCACCGACGTCGCGGCCGCGAGGTGGACCACGGCGTCCAGCCCGGCACCGACGCACCGGGAGGCGACCGCCCCGTCGAGCAGGTCACCGACGACGGCGGTGGCCCCGGGCACCGGGCACGGCTCGAGGTCCGCGGCGACGACGTCATGGCCGGCGTCGAGCAGCGCACGGACGACGTGCCGACCGATGAAGCCGGCGCCGCCCGTGACCAGGACCCGGCTCACGCTCGCGGGGACACGGAGTTGGTGCTCCGGCGCCAGTCCACGGTGGGGTTCAGGCAGTCCACGTCGACCCGGTCGCGGTGCCGCTCGATGATCCCGAACATGGAGGTGAGCAGCGTGTCGGAGAGCAGGTGGGGGGTGAGGCCGAGGTTCTCCAGGGCCGAGTGGGTGAACGCGTAGTGGTGGTTCTCGATCTCGACCCGCGGGTTGGCGAGGTACTCCACCTCCACCGCCCCGGGGAAGGTCTCCTGGACGGTCTTGGCCAGCTCCTGCAGCGAGAAGCTCTGGGTCGCCTGGTTGAACACGCGGAACTCCCCTGCGTCGGCCGGGTTCTCGCACGCCAGCCGGACGCACTCCACGGTGTCGCGGATGTCGAGGACGGCACGCCGCTGGGTGCCGCCGCCGTACACGGTGAGCGGACGCCCCAGGACCGCCTGGATGGCGAACCGGTTGAGCACCGTGCCGAAGACGGCGTCGTAGTCGAAGCGGGTCGCCAGCCGCGGGTCGAGCGCCGACTGCTCGGTCTCCTGGCCGTAGACGATGCCCTGGTTGAGGTCGGTGACCCGCAGCCCCCAGATGCGGCAGCCGAACTCCAGGTTGTGGCTGTCGTGGACCTTGGACAGGTGGTAGAACGACCCCGGCCGCTTGGGGTACAGCATCCGGTCGGTACGGCCCCGGTGGGTGACCTCCAGCCAGCCCTCCTCGATGTCGATGTTGGGGGTGCCGTACTCCCCCATCGTGCCGAGCTTGACCAGGTGGATGTCGCGGTCGATCTCACCGATCGCGAACATCAGGTTGAGCGTGCCGACCACGTTGTTGGTCTGGGTGTACACCGCGTGCTTGCGGTCGATCATGGAGTACGGCGCGGCCCGCTGCTCGGCGAAGTGCACGATCGAGTCCGGCGCGAAGTCGCGGACCACCTCGTAGGTGCGCTCGGCATCCATCAGGTCACCGGGGTAGTTGCGGATGGTCCGGCCGGTGACCTCCTTCCAGGCACGGATCCGGTGGGTGAGCGACTCGATCGGCACCAGGCTGTGGGAGCCGAGCTCGTGGTCGTACTGGCGACGCACCGCGTTGTCCAGGACACCGACCTCGTGGCCCTGCGACGACAGGTACATCGCGGTGGGCCACCCGAGGTACCCGTCCCCTCCGAGAACAAGAATGCGCATGCTTTCCTCCAACCAGGCTCGTTGGTCCGCTCGGCGACCTGCCGGGGGCCGGCTTGCCTCATCGTGCCAGACACGTGAGGCCAGCGGTCTGCGCCGAGCGGGTGAATCCGGCGTCACGGACGACGGTCAGCCCGGGGTCGTCGGCGGGGAGACAGACCTCGTCGACCCCGACCACGTCGAGGGCTCGGCGGACGCCCCCTGCTCCTGGGGGGCCCCCCGGGTCGGCGAACCGCAGCAGCAGCAGCCGGTCGGCGTAGTGGAACGACGGGTCGTCCTGGAGGTACTCCATGAAGTAGTCGCGGGGCGCCACGGTCTTGACCCGCGTGGTGAGCACGCTCAGGGTGATCGCCACGTCCTCGGGCGCCAGGACCACGCCCCCGCCGGGGAGAGCCTCGACCGCGAGGGCCGCCACGGCCAGCGACCGTTCGCTGCGCTGCCAGTCCCCCGGCGACTTCCAGGTGGCTCCGCTGGACCCCGACCACAGCGGGGTCCCCGCCACGGCGAGCGCGGCGCACACCACGGCGGGCAGCAGCCAGGGTCCGGCGCGGCGGCGCAGCGGAACGGGGAGCGTGGCGAGGACCCCGACCAGGGCGGCCACCGGGACCAGCCAGGACACCCGCCACAGGGTGGGCCCCAGTCCCACCAGGTCGTAGGCGACCCTGGTCACCCCCGGCAGGAACGTGACCCCCACCAGGACGGTGAGGACCGCCACCGTGACCCGGTCCCTGCGCTGCGGGAGCAGCAGCGCGCCCAGGAGCACCGCGGACACCGCGACCACGGCCAGGGTGCCGCTGCGGAAGATCTCGTGACCGAACCAGGCGGGGTCGAAGCGGTAGGTGCGCCGCTGACCGAAGTCGTCCGCCGAGCGCCCGCCGAGCGCCGTCGTCACGGCACCGGCGAGCAGCGGGTAGGCCGCCATCGACGCGAACGCCGCCCCCGCCCGGCGAGGGTGCCGCAGCAGCGGGGCGGCTGCGCCCAGCGCGAGCAGCGGCACCAGGAACATCGCCGTGGTGCTCAGCCCGACGGCGGCGACCCCGCCTGCGGCCAGCCCGACGGCGCCCCGACGCGAGGGGGCCTGCGCGAAGCGCGACGCACGCACCAGCAGCACGGGCACCAGGACGCACAGCAGGATGACCTTTCCCTGCCAGAGCCGGGTCAGGAAGAGCAGCCCCGGGGCGGCGTACCCCCCACCGCCGTCGAGCAGCAGGAAGACCAGGGCGACCGAGAGCACGAGGCCCGGCCGCGGGACCCGCCAGGCGCGGACCAGCGCCCACAGGGAGAGCACGGCCAGCGCCGTGGTCACGGGGGGCACCACGACGTAGACGACCGACCCTGCCGGGACGCCCGCCAGCCGCGCAACAGTCCCGGTCAGGGCGTCGTAGGAGGCGACCGGCGGCCAGCTCGACATCGGCAGGCGAAGGTCGGAGAAGATCGTGTCGCGTACCGGGAACGTGCCGTGGTCCACGACCCACTGCGCGAGGTTGACGTAGTACAGGTCGTCCGGGTTCGGTCGCCGCAGCACCGTCGCGAGCCCGGCCAGTCCCACCGCCCAGGCGCCGGCGAGCAGCGCCGCACCGGTGTCCACCGGAGCGGTCCTGGGCCGACGTCCGTCGAGGCTCCCCGCCGAACGCCAGGCCCAGGTCGCGGCGGCGAGCCCGGACAGGACCCAGGCCACGGCCATTGCCGGCCACCACCGGTCGACCGCCATGAGGACGGTCGCTGGCGCGGACAGCACCAGCGCCGCCACCGCCGGAACCCTGCTTCCGGGCGTGCTTCCGGGCGTGTTTCCGACCGGAGGGCGTCGTCCCGGTCGGCTCCGCGCACCGCGAGTGCCGGCCGTGGACGCCAGCCCGACCAGCGCCAGGGCACCCAGCTCCAGCCCCACGGCCCAGGGCACCGGCAGCCGCAGGACCAGGCACAGGTGGTAGACCAGCGTCCACGTGGCCAGCAGCGCGACGAAGGCGTCGACCAGCCGGTCGCCCGACCGCACGACCACCGCCGCGGTCCGGGAGGCCTCCGTCACCCCGCCAACCTAGCGCCGGCCGGCGCCCGCTCCGGGTGACCGGGGCTCTCGGCGCCGCCAGCCGGTTCCGACGCGCTCGACCAGGCCGTGGCGGGCGAAAGCCTCCAACCAGCCGGACATCGGCCACCAGCCCCAGCGCGCGTGGAAGAGCGCGCCGTTGCGCAGGATGTCGTCCAGGTGCTCGAACGGCGGGTCGGAGGTGGCGTGGTGCTGGTGGTACGCCCTCGGCGTACCTGCCCAGCCCAGCCGCACCCCGGATGCCACAGCCGACCGGGCGAAGTCGGTGTCCTCGCCCCCGTACCCGACGTACTCCTCGCAGAAGCCGCCGATCCGCTGCCAGGTGGAGCGGTGGACCGCGCACGAGAGCGACCAGAAGAGGTGGGGATCGGCGTCGCGGCGAAGCTCTCCCGGCGCTGGGGCGGGACGCGCCGGGTGGGGCCGGTCCAGGTTTGCCAGCCCCGCCAGGTCGTAGCCCCCGGGACCGGCGGGTGGCAGGTAGGTGACCGGACCGGACCACACCACGTCGGGGTCCGCGGTCAGCGCGTCCGCGTAGCCCTGCACCAGCTCGGGTCCGGCCAGGCAGTCGACGTCGAGCAGCACCACCCCCTCGGCGCCGCGCTGCCAGGCTCGCTCGACGCCGCGGTTGCGCGCCCGCGCCAGGGGCAGGCCCACGGGGTCCCGGGGAAGCTCGACCACCTCGGCGTGCAGCCGGGGATCGGTCACAGCGTCGACGGCGGGGTCGTCCATGGCGACCACGACGTACGTCGTGGGGCGCCGTTGACCGGCCAGCAGGGACCGCTGCTGGAGGCGCAGGTGCTCGTGCCGGCCGTGGACGATCGTGACGACAGCGAGGTTCATGCCACCGCCACGTCGCCCGCCCCGGCCACCTCGTCGAGGATCCGTGCAAACCGCCGCGCCGCCGCGCCGTCGCACCAGGAGGTCCAGGTGTGGGCGTCGAGACCGGCGGCCTCGGCGAGCACCGAGGACCACGCTCCGGCCGGCCACCCCGGCCGGACCACGACCGGCCAGTCGCCGTCGGCCAGCACCCGCGCCGTGGCCAGCTGCTCGTCGTGGGGCCGGACCTCGGGCAGGACGACGGCGGGACGTCGTGCCGCGGCCACCTCGGCCAACGCGTTCTGGCCGGCGTGGGTGACGACCACGTCTGCCTCGCACAGCGCGGCGTAGGGGTCGTGCCGCCAGCCCTCCAGGTCCCGGGCCATCACCGTCCACTCCCAGTCCGGGGTCTCCGCCCGTGCCGAGGCGACCATGGCCGCGGTCACGCCGCTGCCTCCGGTGCCCAGGAGCAGCGCCGCCCTCGGCGGTCCGGGGCGGCGGGCCCGGTCCGGCCTGACCGGGAAGCGCGAGAGCCCACCGACCGGCTCGAGCCGCGCCAGCAAGGGCTCCGGCAGGTCCGGCACCATGCCTGGGGCTGTCACGGGCCAGCAGCCGACCAGACGGTCGGAGATCTCGAAGCCCAGCAGGTGAGCAGGGTCCGAGCGCAGACCCGGGAGCACGACGGTGACGACCGGGACACCGTGCAGACGCGCCAGCAGGGCCACCTCGACCGAGACGTCGGAGACCAGGGCCGCAGGCCGCTCGCGAGCGATCCACGCCGAGACAGCGGCCATCCGGTCGCGGAGCCCGGCACTGTGCAGCGGCGCCCAGTGCAGCCGCCCGCCGGCCCGCACGTCGTCCGCGCCGTCGCGGTCGTCGGGCTCCAGGGTGACCCAGCTCCCGGGCCAGTCGTCAGGACGCGGCAGGGTCGACAAGCCGGTGACCGGGACGCCCAGCTCGGCCTGGACGGCCCGGGCACGGTGCAGGTGGCCGGCGCCCTGGTGGTGGATGTACCAGCCGATCACGCCGCCGCCTCGGTAGCGACCATCGCCCGGTAGACCGCTTCGTACCCGTCTGTCATCCGACCGAGCGCGAACCGCGTGCAGGCGCTGCGCCGGACCTCCTGCCGGGGCAGCTCCGAGGCCGCCACGATCGCCGCGGCCAGGCCCGCGACGTCGTCCGGGTCCGCGAGTCGGCCCGACTGGTCGTCGACGAGCTCGCCCATCGCGCCGCGCCGCACGGCCGCGACGGGGGTGCCGCAGGCCATCGCCTCGGCCGCCACCAGCCCGTAGGGCTCGTCCCAGTCGGGGGTCACCACCGCGACCCTGGCCGCGCCGACGACGGCGGCGAGCTCGTCCTGGGCGAGGTGGCCCAGGAGCCTCGCATCCGGACCCAGCCGCGGCCGGACGGCGTTCTCGAAGTAGTCGTGGTCGAAGACGGGTCCCGCCAGGTCGATGGGCAGCCCCGCGGCCCTGGCCGCGTCGATGGCGTGGTGGGGTGCCTTCTCCGGCACGATCCGTCCGGACCAGATCGCGGCGCCACCGCCCCTGCCCAGCGACCACCGCCGGGTGTCGACGCCGTTGAGCACCGTGGTGGTGTCCACCGCGTGCCGCCACGCACGTCCGAGGTGGTCGCTGACGGCCACGAAGCGGCTGGTGGAGGGAGCGAAGCGCACCGCGGACTCGAGCCACGCGACGGGAGGCGTGTGCAGCGTGGTGACCATGGGGACGGGCAGCGCAGCCGCCATCGCGACCGGGAGGTGGTGCAGGCTGTTGTTGTGGACGAGGTCGAAGTCCGTGCCGCCGCCGCGCGCCAGGTCCAGCATCAAAGTCAGGTAGGCGTGGTGCTCCTGCATCCACAGCTCCGGCGGGGAGGCCACGTCGGCGCGGGCCTGCGGGCTGCTCTCGAACGGCGTGACCTCCAGCGCCCGCGCGCCGAGGCTGGGGTCCGAGCCCGGCCCGGCGAAGAGGCTGACGTCGTGCCCTCGACGGATGAGCTCCCGGGCGAGCGTGAAGGTGTGCGCCTCCAGACCACCGGCGAACGGCTCCCTCACCGGGAACCGGCTGGCGGCGACGAAGCAGATCCGTAGGGGGCGCATCAGAGGGTCCCGCCGTGGTCGGCTCCGAGGACGGAGCGGTAGACGGCCCGGTGGACCTCGGCCACCTCGGCTCGCTGGGCGCGACGCTCCGCGACGCTGAGCGCAGGTACCGGCCCCGCGTCGTACGCCGCGACGAGGGCGTCGTGCAGGGAACGCCCGTCGAACTCGTCCTCCTCGTGCAGGTAGGTGTGGACCGGGCCCTGGTCGGCGTAGTACCCGCAGCTGGGCGCGACCACGGCGGTGCCCAGGTCGCGGCACGCCTCGAGCCACCCGGAGTGCGTGCCGAACCGGTACGGCAGGACCGACACGTCCAAGGACTCCAGGTAGTCCCACAGCTGGTCGTCGGGCAGGAAGTCGTGGACCCGGAGCTCGAGGTCCCCAGCCGCCGCCGCCGCGTCCAGCCAGTCCGCCAGGTCGTCGTCCCGGTGGGCGCCGTCGCGGTCCAGCACGTCGCGGTGGCCGTTGACCTGGAGCACCGCGTGCGGCAGCTCCCGGACCGTGCGCACCAGCTGGGGAAGAAGCGCCTGCGGGTGCAGGCTGGCCCGGAGGCTCTTCAGGTGCAGGCCGATCCGCCACGGGTCGTCGGGTCGGCGCGAGCGCCTGCGTCCCATCCGCGAGAAGGGCACGACGTGCGGATGGGGGACGACGGTCGCCGCAGCTCCCCAGCGCCGCTTGATCTCGGCGGCCGCCCCCTCGGTGAGGGTCAGGACCGCATCCGCGGACGGCACCAGGACGTCGAGCTGGGCGTCGTGCAGACGCCGGTCCCGGTGATGGGGGTTGCGCAGGTCGTGCACGGTGTGGACGAGCGGACGACCCCGCTCGCGCAGCGCCTCGACGAGCCGGCGCAGGTCCTCCGGATCCCAGGCGTCGAACCCGAACTGGACGTGGAAGACGTCGAACTCGTTCTCGAGCACCCACTGCGGCTGCAGCATCACCGGGGGCCACCAGACCTGCTCGGCGGAGCGGTCCGGACTCGCCGGGTCCGGGTCCGGCAGCCGGCGTACCCCGTCGTCGTGCTCGGCTGCGATGTGCTGGACGTAGACGTGCGACGACGGCACGGAGGCGACGACGACCTCCGGACCGGGTCGTGCACCTGGAGGACGGGACGCTGGGCTCACCCTGGGTGTTTCTCCAGTCCACCGCCGCACGTACCCACCCGAAGGGGTGAAAGCCGGAGCCGCGACTTCTGCGCGCCGGGGGTCGCGGCGGCTGCGGCACGCGTGACGCCCAGGTGTGCGCGGGGCCCCGATGGGTATCCCCCAGCCATGAGCACGACCTGCCCGCCTGACGGACCCGCCTGCCCGGACGCGGCGGCCCCCCTCGGGCCCGTCCGATGAGCCCCCGGGCGGGCCACGACGCCGTGGTCGTCGGAGCTGGACCCAACGGCCTCGTGGCCGCCAACCACCTGGCGGACCGGGGCTGGTCCGTGCTCGTCCTCGAGGCCGAGGACGAGGTCGGCGGCGCCGTCCGCTCGGCCGAGGACGTGCACCCGGGCTTCGTGCACGACACGTTCAGCTCGTTCTACCCGCTTGCCGGCGCCTCCCCCGCGATCGCGTCGTTCGGTCTCGAGCAGCACGGGCTGACCTGGCGCCACGCCCCGGCCGTGCTGGGCCACCCGCTGCCCGACGGCACGTGGGCGCTGTTGCACCGTGACCGCGAGGTCACCGCCGGTCTGCTCGAGGAGTCGAGCGGGGACGGCGGGGCCTGGCTCGAGCTGTGCCGTGAGTGGGACGCGATCGGGGACGACCTCGTCCTCGGCCTGCTCACGCCGTTCCCCCCGGTCCGCGCCGGGCTCGGCGGCCTGCTGCGGCTCCGGCGCGCGGGCGGCCTCGGCTTCGTCAAGACCCTGCTCACCCCGGCCACCGAGCTCGGCCGTGCGCGCTTCGCCGGAGCCGACGCACGACTCCTGCTGGCCGGGAACGCCGGCCACGCCGACATCCCCCTCGACGCGCCGGGCTCCGGCCTGATGGGGCTGCTGATGACGATGCTGGGTCAGACCGTCGGGTTCCCGGTCCCCGAGGGCGGGGCCGGCCGACTCAGCTCGGCGCTGGCCAGTCGCCTGCTCTCCCTGGGCGGCGAGATCCGGTGCAGCAGCCGCGTCGACGGTGTCCACGTCGACCGGGGCCGAGCCACCGGGGTGCGGACCGTCGACGGTGCGACGTACACCGCGGGCCGGGCGGTGATCGCCGACGTCGTCGCGCCCACCCTCTACGGCGAGCTCCTCGACCCCGCCGACGTTCCGGCGCGCACCGTCCGGGGCATGCGGCGCTTCCAGCTGGACCCGTCGACGGTCAAGGTCGACTTCGCCCTCGACGGTCCGGTGCCCTGGGCGTCCCCGCCGGCGTACGCGCCCGGGACGGTGCACCTCGCGGACTCGGTGGACCAGATGACCGAGGCCCTGGGACAGGTGGCCGCGAATGCCGTGCCTGCCAAGCCGTTCCTGCTTGCCGGGCAGATGACGACGTCCGACCCCACCCGGTCGCCGCGCGGGACCGAGTCCTTCTGGGCCTACACCCATGTGCCGCAGCACAGCACCCGTGACGCGGGCGGGGACGGCATCCGCGGCGTGTGGGACCGCGACGACTGCGAACGCTTCGCCGACCGGATGCAGGCCCGGATCGAGGAGCGGGCCCCCGGGTTCGGCTCCCGGGTCCTCGCCCGGCGCATCCTGGGACCGCGCGAGCTGGAGGCCCGGGACGCGAACCTGCTGGGCGGCGCCATCAACGGCGGCACCTCACAGCTGCACCAGCAGCTGGTGTTCCGTCCCGTCCCGGCGAGCGGAAGAGCGGAGACGGGGATCCGCGGCCTCTACCTCGGCTCTGCGTCCGCGCACCCGGGCGGCGGGGTGCACGGTGCGCCAGGCATGAACGCCGCCCGCGCCGCGGTCGCGCACGACCGGCTCGCCGCGCTCCGGGGCGGCCGACGATGAGCTCACCGCCGGCGGGTGGTGACCCGCTGGACACGCGGGACGGTGCGGTCCGGGTGGCGATCCTGGACGACTACCAGATCGTGGTGGCCGGCGTGGCAGCGATGCTCGAGCCCTTCCGCGCCCGCGTCGACGTCGTCGAGCTCGACTCCCGGGTGCCCACGGTCAGCGAGGTCGACATCGTCCTGTACGACACGTTCGGCCAGGAGCAGGGCACGCACCTCGACGTCGCGGACGTGACCCGGGGTGGCCCTGCCAAGGTGGTGGTCTACTCCTGGAACGTGCAACGCGAGCTGGTCGACGGGGCGGTCGTCGCGGGTGCCTCCGGCTACCTGTGGAAGGGCATGTCCGCGGCCGCCATGGTGGACGCGCTGGAGGCCGTGTCCCGCGGCGAGCTGGTGCTCCCGCCGGCAGGGACGCACGGATCCGCGGAGACCGGGTCCTGGCCTGGACAGCGCCTCGGCCTCACGGCTCGCGAGTCCGAGGTCCTTGCGCTGATCACCCAGGGCCTGAGCAACCGGGAGATCGCCGACCGGGTCTACCTGAGCGTCAACTCGATCAAGACCTACATCCGGACCGCGTACCGCAAGATCGGCGTCACCCGTCGCTCCCAGGCGGTCTTGTGGGGTCTCCAGCACGGCTTCGCCCCCGATCGCACGCGGGTCGTGGCCGAGCGAGGACCCGTGGGCCGGGACTGACCGGCCGGAGTCGCTCCGACGGTCAGGAGCCGAGACCGACGAGGAGCGCGCTGCCCCACACGACCAGGGCGACGCCCACCCCGCGGCTGGTGGCACGACGGGCGGCACGGCGGGGCACGAGCTTCTCCACGAGCACCACCGCAGCCACGACGGCGACCCACCAGAGGTTCATCACGCCGAGCACGAACAGCACGGCCATGAGCGCCCAGCAGCAGCCCACACACAGGGCGCCGTGCCGCAGCCCGAGCAGCACCGCACCGCGGCTGCCGTCGCGCCAGTGGCTCAGGAGAAAGCCCAGCGGCGAACGGCACTGCCGCAGGCAGGCTTCCTTGGCCCCCGTGAGCTGGTAGGCGCCCGCGACCAGGAGGAGCGACCCGCCGAGCCCGCGGCTGGTGGAGACACCCATCGGACTGAGAAGTGCCACGTCGTGCAGCACCCACTGCACGCCTGTGGCCACCAGGGCGAACCCGCTCCACGTCGCGAGGTAGCCGACGACGAACCAGGAGGTGGAGCCGTGCGGACCCCTCGGGCCGGGTCCCAGGGACGTCGCGTAGGCACTGACCATGGGGATCGCCGACGGGAGCATCATCGCGGCCATCATCACCGACCACATGGTCCACACGAGCACGACGTCCTGACCGGTCCACGCCGAGGTCGTCGGCATCGCGAACGGGGACCCCATCTCCCCCATCCGCAGGCTCAGGAACACCAGGTAGGCCCACGACAGGCCGGTGACCCCCAGCATCGCGACGGTCACGCTCCGCCTGGCGGATGCTCGCGGACGAGCAAGCTGCGTGCTCACGACCCGCTCAGCCCTGGTAGGCGAACGGCGAGAAGAGGCCGTTGGTGCCCGACAGCTCCCACGCGTACCCGTGGTCGGCGAACCGCCCATGGTCGCTCCTCGACACGACCAGCTCCTGCCCCGGCGCGACGGCGAGCGGGTGGTTCGAGATCGTCACGTGGGCGTCCCCCTGACCGGCGATCGCAGTGACCCGGACGTCGGCCACCTCACCGATGCGCACCGCCCGCGTGTCCCCCTCCCCCTCGAAGTCGATGGGAGCACTGGCGACGCCGAGCACGGCACCGATGTGGCCGGCGAGGACGGCCGGGTGCCCTCCGGAGGCACCGGAGAAGATCGAGCCGAGCGCCGCCTGCTGCTCCGCCGACCCGCGGTCGTCGAGGTAGAGCGCGACCCGCCACGGTGTCTCGACCATGTGTCCGGGCGAGTGGACGGCCAGGGCCACGTTGAGCCCGGAGAGCTCCAGTCCCTCGTGGCTGCCGTCATCGACGTGCCAGGCCAGGATCGCCGTGCACTCCCCGCTCGTCGGCGCACTGAGGAACAGGCACGGGCACGCGCTCTCACAGTTGCACGACTCGAAGTAGCTTCCAGAGACGCTCCAGGACATGATCTCAGCCTCCACCCTCGTGGGCCGGCCACCCCGACCCGTACGTCGGTGACGCTAGGCAGCGAGGCGTTCGGTCAGCGTTCGGATCCCGCATCGCCAACCCCCAGGGCGGGCAGGTCCGAAGCCTGTCCTCGGCGGACCTCCACGATCCTTCACGCCGTGCCATAGTGGGGACCTCGGCCGGGTGCTGCTGCACCGGGCCGGGGCTCCGGTGGCCGCTCTGGCGGTGCCGGGCGGACCTGGGGGTTCACTGGCTCACGCAGTCGGTGGGCCCTCAGCGACCTGCCTCGCTCGCCGCAGCGCCGCGTGGACCAGGGCCTCGGCACGGAGGCGGTCCGCCGGGCCACCACGACCGCGACCTCCACCGCCCCCGTCGAGCGCTAGCGTGGTTCCGACTCCGACGCGGGATGTGGACGGGTGCCGAGAGGACGGTGGTCAGCGGTGAGGGTTCGTCGCTCCTGGGTGATCCCGGCTGTGGTCCTCAGCCTCGTGCTGGTGGTGGCCGCCGGCGGGGCGATGGCGTCACTGGAGACCGGAACCGTCGGCTCCTTCCCCCGCGGGCTGTGGTGGGCGCTCTCGCTGATGACCACGGTGGGCTTCATCGGTCACGCCCCCACCACCACGGCCGGCGCGCTGCTCTCGGTGGCCCTGATGCTGATCGGGTTCGTCCTGCTCGCCCTGATCAGCGCCGCACTCGCCTCGTTGTTCGTCCAGGAGGAGTCCAGCGAGTTCGAGGGCGCAGAACGGGACATCGACCTCGAGATCCTTCACCGCCTGGCGCAGATCCAGGAACGTCTCACCGCCCTCGAGGCGGACCCGGACCGCCGGGCACGGCCAGGTCCGCACGAGGAGTCCTGACCGGGCCGTGACCGAGCTCACCGAGGCCCTCCACCAGCCTGTCCTGCTGGCTGCCATCGTGCTGGCCGGTCTCCAGGCCGGCACCTTCTTCACCTGGGCGACCGGGATCATGCCTGGGCTCGCGCGGACCACGGACCGGGCCTTCGTGGAGACCATGCGGCAGGTCAACCTCGCCATCGTGAACCCTGTGTTCCTCGCCTCCTTCCTCGGGGCTCCGCTGCTCGCGGTGGCGGCTGTCGTGACCGGCACCGACGGTGGCCGACCGTGGGCTGCCGCGGGGGCCGTGCTGGCGATCGGCACCGTCGTCGTGACCGCCGTGGGCAACATCCCCCTGAACAACGCGCTCGAGGCGGCCGCGCAGGAAGCGGAGCGCCACGACCCGGACGTTGTCCGCGACGCGTTCGAGGGCCGCTGGGTGCGCTGGAACCTGGTCCGGACGCTGACCTCCGCGGCCGCCTTCGCCTCGCTGACCTGGGCGGCCCTGCAACACTGAGACGGCGGCGACCCGCCGCTCGCCGCTACCGGGGGGCTACCCGTGGGCTACCGGTGGGCTACCGGTGGCTGCGTCGGCGGTGCAGGCCGTCGAGCACCAGGTCGAGCCCGATCTCGAACTCCTCGGCGTAGGCGTAGCCGGGCTGCAACGCCTGCTGCACGATCAGCTCGGTCAGGTGGGGGAACGCGTCACCCGTCTGGTCGAGGATGCCCTCCGCCAGCGCGTCGAGGTCGCCGCCGGTGGCGTCGAACGGCAACGCGGTCTCCTGCAGCACGAAGCCGTGACGTAGCGGTCGAGGGCGGAGAAGGCGTGGTCGGCTGCGGCAGCGCGGCGCTGGGCGAGCCTGCGCATGGTCGGCCTGACCGTCCTGGTCCTGGTCAGGGGCGTCCAGGACCGCCGGTGACCGCGGCGGCAGGGTCGCCGGTGGGGTCGCCGGTGGGGTCGCCGGTGGGGTCGCCGGTGGGGTCGCCGGCGAGGTCGCTCCGAGCGTCCGCCTCGGAGCCCAGCCTGCGCAGCAGGGTCGCACCCTCGATGTCGAGGTCGGGGACCAGACGGCCGAGCCATCGCGGCATCCACCAGATCCGCTCGCCGACGATGGCCATGAGCGCGGGGACGAGCATCATCCGGACCAGGAACGCGTCGGCCAGCACCCCGACGGTGAGGGCGAAGCCGATGGTCTTGATGATCACGTCGTCGCCGAGGGCGAAGCCGGCGAAGACCCCCATCATGATGACCGCGGCGGCGGTGACCACGCGGGCGCTGTGCTGGAAGCCGATGACGACCGCCTGCCGGGCCGGGGTGCCGTGGACGTAGGCCTCGCGCATCCGGGTGACCAGGAAGACCTCGTAGTCCATCGCCAGTCCGAACAGGATTCCGGTCAGCAGCAGAGGCAGGATGAACATCACCGGCGAGGTGACGTCGAGGCCCAGCAGGTTGTTGAGCCAGCCCCACTGGAAGACCGCGACCGTGGCGCCGAGGGAGATGCCCAACGAGATCACGAACCCGACCGCAGCCTTGATCGGCACGAGGACCGAGCGGAAGACCGCGACGAGCAGGAAGATCGCCAGGCCGACCACGATCAGCAGGTAGAGCGGGAACACGTCGGCCAGCGACTGGGAGAGGTCGACGCCTACCGCGGTCTGCCCGGTGACGAGCGCCTGAGCACCGGTCTCGGCGGGCAGGGCCGACATCGCCGCCCGGATGGTGTCGACCAGGTTCTTGGTGGCGGCGTCGGAGGGCCCGCTCTGGGGAACAACGGTGATCGTGGCGAGCTGGACCGCCTCCAGCTGCTGCCGCAGGGCCGCTCGGGACGCCGCGTCGCCCCCCGAGGGGGGCACCACGGCGGCGACGTCGTCGTCGATGGCTTCGATCCTGGCCACCGCCGTGCTGACGGCCCGGACCGGGTCCTGCGCGTCCTTGGTGTCGACCACGACGACCAGCGGGCCGTTGGCGCCGGCCCCGAAGTTCTCCGAGATCAGGTCGTAGGCGACCCGGACGTCGGAGCCGGCGGGCGCGGTGCCGTTGTCAGGCAGCGCAAGCTCCATCTTGGTGACCGGGATCGAGGCGATGACCGCGACGGCGATCCCGACGACCAGCACGGGGACCCGGAACCGGGTGACGGCGTCGACCCAGCGCCGACCGTTGGTGCGCTCGTCCGTCCCTTCGGTGTCGCGGGACTTGAGGAACCTCACCTTGCCGGACAGCACCCGCTTGCCGGCGAACCCGAGCAGCGCGGGCAGCAGCGTCAGCGCGATCAGCACCGCCAGTGCCACGGTCGCGGCGCCGGCCAGACCCATCTGGGTCAGGAAGCCGATGCCGGTCACCGAGAGACCGACCAGCGCGATGATCACGGTCAGCCCGGCGAAGATGACGGCCGAGCCGGCGGTGCCTACCGCGACCCCGGCCGCCTCCTCCCTCGAGCGGCCCTCGCGGACCTCGTGCTGGTAGCGGGACATGATGAACAGCGCGTAGTCGATGCCGACCGCCAAGCCGAGCATGCTGCCCAGCGCAGGGGTGACCGAGGACAGGCCGACGAAGCCGCTCAGCGTCGCGATGCCCGCGAACCCGATCCCGACCCCGAGGACGGCGGTCAGCAGCGGCATCCCTGCCGCCACCAGGGAGCCGAAGGTGAGGAGCAGGACGAAGAAGGCCACGCCGACGCCGATCGCCTCGGCCGAGGTGGCGGCTCCGGGGGTCTCGGTCTCCACGTCGCCGCCGATCGCCACCCGGAGGCCGGCGACCTCCGCCAGGGCCCTGGCCTGATCCAGGGCGCCCTTGTCCGCCTCGGTCAGGTCGACCGCCGGCTCGGTGTAGGAGACCACGGCGTACCCGACCGTCCCGTCCTGCGAGACCGTCCCGGCCGCGAACGGCGACACGACGGAGGCGACGTGGTCGGTGGTCAGCGCCTCGAGGGTGTCAGCCACGGCCCGCTGGTTCGCGCCGCTGCTGAGCCTCTGCCCCTCGGGCGCCGTGAAGACCACCTGCGCCGTGGCTCCGTCGGTGGTCGCCCGAGGGGTCCGCTCCTCGATCAGGGCGAAGGCCTCGGTCGACTCCACGCCGGAGAGCTGGAAGTCGTCGTCGGTCGTGCCGGCCAGCGTCGCCGACCCCGCGCCCGCGAGGACGAGCAGGAGCAGCCACAAGGAGGCGACGACGCGGCGGTGACGGAAGGACCAGCGCCCGAGTCGGAACAGGTGCCATGCCATGTGGAGCTCCTCGAGGATCGCCGGTGTGTGGAGTGCCCGCTCCCCCGCAGAGCCGCCCGTGCATGCTAGGCCATTCTGGGACTGACTTCCACAATGGAGGCGACCTCTTCACCTGCCTGCAACGATGACCTCGCACAGCCACCGCCCGGCTCGGAGGAGGCGTCATGGACCACCCGCCGCCACCGGCGTCCAGCGAGGTGCTGACCCGCCTCGTCGCCCGGGCGCAGCACCTCATGCAGACAGCGCCACGCGTGCTGGTCGGCCTCGCCGGCGCCCCGGGAGCGGGCAAGTCCACCTGGTGCGAGGCACTGCTCGGCTCGCTCGGCGAGACGGCTGCGGTCGTGGGCATGGACGGGTTCCACCTCGCGAACGAGGAGCTCGTCCGGCTCGGCCAGCGCGACCGCAAGGGCGCCCCGGACACCTTCGACGTCGCAGGCTACGTCGCGCTGCTGCGCCGGCTCCGCAGCGAACTTGACCGGACGGTCTACGGTCCGCGGTTCGACCGCACCCTCGAGACCGCCGTCGCCGGGAGCGTCCCTGTCGCCCCCTCGGTCCGGCTGGTGCTCACCGAGGGCAACTACCTGCTCCTGGACAGCGGTGGGTGGGAGGGGGTCAGGCCCTGTCTGGACGAGGTCTGGTACCTCGAGGTCGCTGCCGACGAGCGGCAACGGCGACTCGTACGGCGCAGGCAGCAGTCTGCAGGCGAGACCGTCGAGCAGGCCCGGGCCTGGGTGCGGGACGTCGACGAGCCGAACGCCGCTGTCGTGACGCGCACCCGTGCGCGAGCAGACCTCGTGATCCCACCGTGAGCTGACCGCGCGTCGACGCCGCGCCTGCGTCACCGAGCTCCACGGCATCGGGTCAGTGGGTGACCAGAGCCGCTCGCAGCGCCTCGATGGCCGCCGGCACGACGGCGTACCAGGTGTTGCGGCCGCGCTTCTGGCCGCTGACCAGGCCGGCCTGCGTGAGCACCTTGAGGTGGTGGCTCACCGTGCCCTGGGACCGGGCCACCGGCCCGGTCAGGTCGCACACGCACATCGCCGCGCCGTCGGAGTTGGCCAGCAGGGACACCAGTCGCAGCCGTACCGGGTCGCCGAGGGCCGAGAACCGGGCCGCGAGCACCTCGGCGTCCGGCTCGGGCACCAGGGTCGTGGTCAGGGGCGTGCAGCACGGCGCGCCATCCATGGGTCCTCCTCGTCGTGGGCTACTGCGCCAGTGTCCCTCAACCATTGACATTTGTCGATTGATCGGCGACAGTCGATCAATCGACGTTCGTCGATAGGTTCTTCGACTCCCAGGAGGCTCTCGTGTCCCGCATCCAGCTCGCCCTCAACGTGCACGACATCGACGAGGCGGTCGACTTCTACTCGACCCTGTTCGACACCCCGCCGGCCAAGCGCCGCCCCGGCTACGCCAACTTCGCCGTCGAGGACCCGCCGGTCAAGCTCGTGCTGTTCGAGAACCGCGACGCCACCGGCACGCTGAACCACGTCGGGGTGGAGCGCTTCTCCACCGAGGAGGTCCGGGCGGAGGCCGACCGCCTCGAGGCCTCGGGCCTCACCGTGGAGACCCAGGACGAGGTGGTCTGCTGCTACGCCCGCCAGGACAAGCACTGGGTCACCGGCCCCGACGGCCAGCGCTGGGAGAACTACGTCGTCCTCGCCGACGCCCACCCCGAGCTCGAAGGCACCAGCGACGTCTCGCTCGGTGCCGACGACACCGCTGGCGGCTGCTGCTGACCCTCACCGCGGCCACCACGATCCCGAAGGAGACACCATGAACCCCCTCGACCCCGCCGCCACGCTCGCCGACGAGCTGGTGCGTGACCACGTCGACCTGGCGCGACGACGGCGTCTGGCCAGCATCGCCCGGTGCTGCCAGCCGAGCACCTACCGCAGGGCCGCCGCGCGGGCGGTCAGCGCCGCACGCACGGCCCTGCGTCGGCCGGCCGCAGGCCGCGTCGCCTGCTGTGGGTGACCGGGAGGCGCGGACGGTCAGCGACCCCGCAGCCGGCTGAGCCATCCCCCGCCCAGTCCGTCTCGCGGGTGCCCGGGGCAGCGCTCAGCCCTGGGCACCCCGGCGAGGACCTGGGCGACGTGCTGGCCGCAGCCGGCCCAGGTGGTCTTCCCACACACCTGGCAGGTCACCGCTCGGCACACGATCGCTCGCCTACCGGGGTCGGGGGGCGTCACCCGTGCGAGAACGTGATGTTCGGCAGCACGCGCTTCAGCCAGCCCGGGGTGTACCAGGCAGCGTCACCGGTCAGCCGCAGCAGCACCGGCAGCAGGACAAGACGGACCAGGAAGGCGTCGAGGAGCACGGCGACCCCCAGGACGATGCCCATCTCCTTGGGCGGCAGCGGTCCGGAGAGCGCGAAGGTGAAGAACACCGCGACCATCACCGCACCGGCAGCGAAGATCACCCGTCCCGAGTGGGCCAGGGACCCGACCATCGCCTCGTGCGGGTCCCCGGAGCGCTCGTAGTGCTCCTTGGCGGAGGCGAGCAGGAAGACCGTGTAGTCCATCGCGATGGCGAAGATCATCGCGAAGAAGAACACCGGCGCCCAGGCGTCGAGGAAGCCCTGGCTCTCGAAGCCGAACAGGTCTGCGCCGAGGCCGTCCTGGAAGACGAGCCGGGCCACCCCGAAGGCTGCCGCGGTGGACAGCAGGCTGGCCAGGGTGCCGAGCAGGGAGATGAGCGGCGCCTGCAGTGCCACCAGCAGCAGCAGGAACCCGAGGACGAGCACCACGCCGATCACCAGCGGGGTCGAGTCGTCGAGCTGCGCCTTGAGGTCGAGGTTCTCCACCGGCGCGCCACCGACCTGAGCGGAGGTCGGCAGGTCGGCCCGCAGCCGGTCGACGGTGGAGCCGAGCGCCGGGTCGGAGGGGTCGACCGTCGGCACGGCCTGGATCATGACGTACCCGCTGTCGTCGGCGGCGGGCATCGCCGGCAGCACCTGAGCGATGCCGTTGTCGGCGGAGAGCACGGCGGTCGCGGCATCGGCCTCGGCGCCGTCCAGGACGATCTGCAACGTGCCGGGGGCGCCCTGCCCGAACTCCTCCTGCACGAGGTCGTAGCCGACCCGCGCCGAGGCGTCCTCGGGAAGCACCTTGATGGAGGGCATGGCGGTCTTCAGGCCGAGAACGGGGGCGGCGAGGGCGAGGAGCACCACCACGGAGCCGAGACCCCAGACCAGCGGCCGCTTCCAGAGCCGCTCACCCCAGGCAGCGAACCGCGGGGAGCGGTGCTCACCGGAGTGCACCCAGGGCAGGGCGAGCTTGTTGATCCTCATGTCCAGCTTGGCCAGCACCACCGGCAGCAGCGTCAAGGTGGCCGCCAGCACGAAGACGACCGAGAGCATGATGCCGCCGGCCATCGACCGGAACGACGGCGAGGGGACGAGCATGACGGCGGTCAGGGACACCAGCACCGTGAGCCCGGAGAGGAGAACGGCCTTGCCTGCGGTGTCCATGGTCTCGGCGATGGCCTGCCGCTTGGCCTCACCGTGCCCGGCGCGGGCGGCGCGGTAGCGCACGACGAGGAACAGCGCGTAGTCGATGCCGAGCGCGAGGGCGAACATCATCGCGAAGTTCATCGCCCAGATCGAGACCGGCACGAGCTCGTTGATCAGCACCAGCGACCCCGCCGAGGCGACCAGCCCGGCCAGGGTGAGGATCAGCGGCAGGCCGGCGGCGACCAGGGCGCCGAACGCCAGCACGAGGATGGCCAGGGTGACCGGCCACGAGACCATCTCCGACTTGAGCATGGCCTCGAGGTTGGCCTCGTTGAAGTCAGACCACAGCAGGGAGGCGCCGGTCGGGTTGACCTGGACGGAATCGGTGGAGAGCCCCTGCAACGGAACCTTGAGATCGGTCGCGGCGCGCACCATGTCGTTCGTGTCCGCCCCGGCGCCGGCAAGCACGATCGCCGTCGAGCCGTCGGGGCTCAGGGTCGCACCCTTCATCGGCTGGACGACGTCGGCGATGCGCGGGTCGGCCTCGAGCCTCTCGGTGATCTCGGCGATCACGGCGGCACCGGCGCCCTGGGTGACCGGACCCTCGGAGGACCGCACGACCACCTGGATCGCGGAGCTGGCATTGCCGCCGAAGTGCTCGAAGGCGAGCTCGCGGGCCGCGACGGACTCCGAGCCGTCGGACTGCCATCCGGCTCCGGAGAGGCTGTGCTCGACCTGGGGGGCGAAGGCGCCGAGCCCGGCGACGAGCAGCAGCCAGACGACGGTCACCAGGGTGGCGCGGTCGCTGACCCAGACGCCGAGGCGGCCCAGGGGTCCGGCGGAGAGAACGGGATCGTCCGCGGGCTGTCCCTTCTTGTGGGTAGGAGGGCGTACGGCCGTGAAGGACATGAAGGTTCCTTGCAGAAAATGGGGGGAAGGATACGAAGGCGCAGGAATACCTCAGGGGGTATGCGCGCTGAAGACGATAACACCCTGGGGGGTACCAACCGAAACGGGCCCCTGTCCCGACGTGAAGGAGCAACCATGAGCACCGTCAACCTCACCGAGGCCACCTTCGAGCAGACCGTGACGGAGAGCCAGATCGTCCTCGTCGACTTCTGGGCGTCCTGGTGCGGCCCGTGCCGGATGTTCGCACCGGTCTACGAGAAGGCCGCCGCGGCGAACCCCGACATCGTGTTCGGCAAGGTCGACACCGAGGCCGAGCGCGGCCTGGCCGCGGCTGCGCGGATCAGCTCGATCCCGACCCTCATGGCGTTCAAGGACGGGTCCCTGGTCTTCTCCCAGCCCGGCGCCCTCCCTGCCAGTGCCCTGGATCAGGTGATTGCCGCGGTCCGTAGCCTGGACGTCGACCAGGCCCGAGCAGACGCGGCCACCGCGCAGGAAAGGAAGTCCGCCTGATGTCCGACTACACCCTCAGCGTCACCGTGCAGAAGCCGTACGCCGACACCCTCGAGGCCGTGCGCACCGCGCTGGGCGACCAGGGCTTCGGCATCCTCACCGAGATCGACCTCAAGGCCACGCTCAAGGCCAAGCTCGACGTCGACGTGGAGCCCCAGGTCATCCTCGGCGCCTGCCGCCCCCAGCTGGCCCACGAGGCGATGCAGGCCGAGCCGTCGATCGCCGCGGTCCTGCCCTGCAACGTCGTCGTGCGCAGCGCCGGCGACACCACCGTGGTCGAGGCCTTCGACCCCGACGCCATGATGGGTCTGGCGGGCAGCAGCGAGGCGCTGCAGGGTGTCGCGACCGACGCGAAGGCCCGCCTGACCGCCGCCCTGAAGCAGCTCACCGAAGGGGGCTGACCCCCCAGCGGGCCGGGCGGGCGCACCGAGGGCGCCGGTCCGACGCACGAGCCGAACCGACGACGGTCACCGGCGCCGTGTCGCGTCGTGCTTGGCGATGTCCCGCATCGCCTGGACGGCCGGCGGAGCAGTCTCCCGGCGCCGCACCGGCGTCAGGCCCTCCGGCTTGCCCGGGGTGAAGAGCCAGGTCCGGAACAGCGGGTGCAGGTCCTGGCCCGAGAGCCGCTCGGCCAGCGCGATGAACTGCCACGTCGCCACGTTCTGGCCTGACCGGTTCCGCGCCCAGGTCCGCAGGATCCGGAAGAAGGTGTCGTCGCCGACCTGGAGTCGGAGCGTGTGCAGCGTCATGGCGCCGCGGAAGTAGACCGGGTAGTCGAAGAGGTGACCGGGCCCCGGGTCCCCGATCCGCAGCTGCCAACCGGGGTAGTCGGCAGGGACGCTGGCGAAGGCGTCGAAGAGGTCCTGCGCGGTGCCCAGCCCCTCGTGCTCGGACCACAGCCACTCGGCGTACGACGCGAAGCCCTCGTTGAGCCAGATGTTGCGCCAGCGGCGCACGGCGAGGCTGTCGCCGTACCACTGGTGGGCGAGCTCGTGGACGACCACGCCGTCGCCCGACTGCGGGTCGGTGAAGAAGTCCGGGGAGTAGACCGGCCGGGTCTGGGTCTCCAGCGCGAAGCCGAGGCCCTGGATGTCGTCCACGATGCCGCCCGCGCTCCGCCAGGGGTAGCGACCGAAGCTGTGGGACAGGAAGCGCAGGATCTCGGGCTCGCGGGCGAAGGAGCCAGCCGCCACCGCGCCGGGGCCGGGTCCCACGTTTGCCGCGGTGCCCACGACCCAGTCGTTGTCGTTGCCGGGGCTGCCCTCCGGTGGGCCGGGCACGCTCCACCCGTCGAGCCCGTCCTCGAAGGAGGTCGAGCCCTGACCCGTGGAGACGTCGATGTCGTCGACGTAGACACCGTCGGACTGCACGGCGTCGTCGCTGGCGTAGCTGATCGAGAGCTCGACGTCGCGGTCCGCGAACGGGGTCAGGTCCACCCTCCACTGCTCCGGTGCGTCGCTCTTGCCGGTGGCCGCCCACCAGGCGCCGGTGGCGCCCGCGGGCGAGCAGCTCCCGGTGTCCTGGTCGACCACCTGGTAGTGGCTGCTGATGAACGGGTGGAGGTCCGGCCAGACCAGGCACGAGTTTCCCGTGTCCTGGCTGGTGTGCCCGTTCAGGTCGCGCAGCGTCGTCCAGTCGTCCTGACCGACGGTGTGGGCCTCGACGAAGACGAAGTCCCAGTCCTGCTCGGTGTGGCGGGTCACGGTGAATCCCACGCTCGCGCCACCGGCGGGGACCGTGATCGTCCGGGCGAGACGCTTGTAGGAGTTGTCCGCGGCCTGGGACAGGACGAACTTCGAGCCGGTGCTCGGTGCCGCGACCGGTGCGAACAGGTCCGGGTCGATGGCGTCGAGGAACCGGATGCCGCCGCGGCGGTACGACGTCAGGGAGAACCGGCCCACGTCGACGGTGGCCAGGTAGCTGGCCATCGGGTCGGGCGCCTCCCACGACCAGGTCGTCCACGGCCCCCGGGTGCGCTTGCCGACCAGGTCGCCGTTGGCCACCGCCTGGGTCCCCTTCGGCACCGTGACGTCGAAGCTGTACGACGCCTTGTCCACCGGGTGGTCGTTGACCGGGAACCAGGTGGCGGCCCCGTGCGGCTGCCCGGCGATGTCGAAGCCGTCGTCGGTGGCGAAGAAGCCGCTGGCGCCGAGCGCCGGCTCGTCGAGCAGCTCGGGCACCCCGTCGTAGGTCACCTGGACCGTGAACCGGTGCTGACGGTCCAGGTGCCGGCGGGGCACGACGGTGAGCTCCTGGCCGTCCCGGGTCCAGGACGCCGGCCGCCCGTCGACGGTGACGGCGCGCACGGTGAGCCCCACCAGGTCGAGATCGAAGGCACTGAGCCGCGCCGTGGCCCGGGCCACGATCCGGGCACGACCGTGCAACAGGCCGACGGCCGGGTCGTAGCGCAGGTCGAGGTCGTAGTGGGCGACGTCGTACCCGCCGTTGCCGTCGAGGGGGAAGTAGGGGTCCCCGACCCCCGGCGCACCGGGGGCGGCGCCGTGCCGGGGCGAGAGGTCCTCCCCCGCCTGCCGGTCGGCCGCCACGGCCGGGACGGTCACGAGGCCGACGGCCAGGACGGCCCCCACACCCGTGGTCAGGAACCTGTGCTGACGTCCGACGTCCCGTGCCATCCCGAGTCCCCCTTCGGATCCTGCGTCACCTCAGCAAAGACCCGGCCCGCTCGCGGCGTCAAGGATCATCCCGGTCCCTCCTGTGTCCGGCGCGCGCCCGGCGAGAGCGAGGCAGCCGACGCGGCCTGCAGAGCCTGCCGCGCGGCGCCGGATCGGCATAGAGTGCGGAGCCCCGACCCTCGACGAGGTGGCACGACCGCGACCGCGACCGGGTCGCGGCCCTGCGGCAGCGCACGGGCTCTACAGACGCTAACGACCGGGGTGGGGGCATGAGACGTTCGTTGGGCTGGTTGGGCCTGGTCGCCGCGGTGTACGCCGGCGCCTTCGCCTTGGTCTACTGGCTGTCGGTCCGCACGGTGCGCGGACGCGTGCTCTCCGACGCCTCCCTGCGCGGTGCGCTGTCCACCGGCTCGTCGGTGTCGGAGACCGTGGACGCCACGCTCAACGTGGTCTCGGTGGCGTCCCTCGCCGGGGCCATCGCGGTGGTCGCCTCGATCGCGCTGCTCCGCCTGGACCGGGCACGCGGGCTCGCCGCGATCGGGGTCGTCGTGGGCGCCAACCTGTCGGCCCGGGTCCTCAAGGACTTCCTGATCTCCCGACCGGACCTCGGCGTCGACGAGGTCGCGCCCGCGACCCTGAACAGCCTGCCGGGCGGCCACACCACAGCGGCATGCTCCGCGGTGGTGGCACTCGTCCTGGTGCTGCCGCGCCGCTGGCGCTCGGTGGCGACGGCGGTCGGGGCCGGGTACGTGACGTTGACCGGGGTGGCGACCATGACCGCCGGCTGGCACCGGGCGGGCGACTCGATGGCGGCGGTGCTCCTGGTGGGGGTCTGGGCGTGCGTGGCCGCGGCCCTGGTCGTCGTCCTCGAGCCGGTCGCCGTCGAGGGCACGACCGTCACCGGGGCGACCACGGTCCGCTTCCTCGGGGTGGTCTCGGTCGGCGCGTTCGTGGTCGGGCTGGCGCTGCTGCTCTTCCTCGACGCCGTCGACTCCTTCCGGGCCACCGACGCCGGCGCGGTGGTGGCGTTCTTCGTCGGCGCCCTGCTCATCACCGGGACCGTCAGCGCAGTCCTGGCGAGCCTGCTCGCGGTCCTGAACCGGACCGACGCCGACCTCGAGCGTCGGCCGGCGCCGAGCACGGGGCGCCCGTGAGCGGGCACACCCCTGCGGCAGCGGGGCCCGCCAGCACGACCGACGGCCCCGCCCCCAGGAGCATGCTGTTCGTCCCCGCAAGCCGTCCCGACCGCTTCGAGCGGGCCGTGCACTCCGGCGCCGACGCGGTCATCGTCGACCTGGAGGACTCGGTGCCCCACGCCGCCAAGGCGACCGCGAGGTCCGCGCTCGCGGCCTGGCTCGGCACCTCGCCCCCGCCCGGGGTCTGGGTGCGCGTGAACCCGGTGGGCAGCGCTGACCTCGCAGCCGACCTGCGGCTGTGCGCCAACGCCGCCGGCCTGGCGGGGCTGGTGCTGCCCAAGGCCGAGCGGGCCGTCGACCTCGACCGGGTGGCCGACGTGGTGGGTCCGCAGGTGCGGGTGCTGGCGCTGGTCGAGACGGCCCGGGGGTTGCTCCGCGCCGAGGAGCTCGCGAACCACCCGAGCGTGGACCTGCTCGCCTTCGGCAACCTCGACTTCGCCGCCGACTGCGGGATGGACGTCACCGACCCCGACGAGGTCGAGCTCCTGGGCGTGCGGACCCAGCTCGTGGTCGCCTCACGTGCCGCCGGCCTGCCTGGGCCGATCGACGGCGTGACCGTCGACGTCCGCGACCCGGAGAGGACCCGGAAGGACGCCGCCCGCGCAGCCCGCCTGGGGTTCTCCGGCAAGCTCTGTGTCCACCCCTCCCAGGTCGCGGCCGCCCACGAGGGCTTCAGGCCCAGCGAGAGCGAGCTCGCCTGGGCCAGGGAGGTCCTCGACCGGGTCCGCGACGGCGTCGGGGTGGTCGACGGAGCCATGGTGGACCGCCCGGTGCTGCTACGGGCGCAGCGCCTCCTGCGTCGAGGCTGAGCAGACCGACCAGGCGTTGACGTTGGTCGGACCAGCCGTATACATTCAGGCTTTCCTGTATACGGAGGTGCCTGATGACGACGTCGACGACCGACCCGACGGTGATGCTCTCGACCGGCCCGCTGCCCCTGGGGCTGCGCATCGGTGGCGAGGTCCGCCCCGGGAGCGCCGAGCCGCTGCCCGTGCGCAACCCGGCGACCGGCGAGGTGATCGCGCTGGCCGAGAACGCCGACGAGAGTGACGTCGACCTCGCCGTGCGGGTGGCCGACGAGACCTTCCGCTCCGGCGTGTGGAGCCGGATGCCCATCCACGACCGGGCGCAGGCCCTGCACCGGTTCGCGGACGGCATCGACCGCCGGATGGAGGACCTGTACCGGCTGGAGACCACGAACAACGGCCGACCGATCACCGAGACCAAGGCCCAGATCACGCGGCTGTCGGAGTGGTACCGCTACAACGCGGCACTGCTGCTCGCCGACCGTGACGCCGTGGTCCCGATGCGGGGCGACTACCACTCCTACACCACCCGGCTGCCGCTCGGCGTCGTCGCGATCCTCGCCTCGTTCAACCACCCGATGATGATCGCCTCCAAGGCGCTCGCCCCCGCCCTGGCCACCGGGAACTCGGTCGTCCTGAAGCCGTCCGAGCAGACCCCGCTCACCGCGATGCTGCTCGCTGACATCGCCGCCGAGGCCGGCATCCCGGCCGGCGTGCTGAACGTCGTCAACGGGCTCGGCCCCACCACGGGCGCGGCCCTGACCCAGCACGCCCTGGTCCGCAAGGTGACCTTCACCGGCGGCACCGAGCCGGGCCGCTCGATCGCGGTGGCCACCGCCCGGCGGTTCGCCCGGTCCACCCTCGAGCTCGGCGGGAAGTCCCCGGTGCTCGTCTTCCCCGACACCCCGGTCGACGTGGCCGCCCGTGGCGCCGCCTTCGCCGGCTTCGTCGGGGCGGGACAGACCTGCATCGCGGGCAGTCGGCTGATCGTCCACCGCGACATCTACGAGGAGTTCGTCGAGGCGTTGTCCGAGATCGCCAGGTCGATCCGGATCGGCGACCCCGCCGAGGCTGCGACCCAGCTCGGGCCGGTGATCTCCGAGCGCGCGCGGACCCGGATCCTCCACCACGTGCAGCAAGGGCTGGACGCCGGTGCTCGGCTGGCTGCCGGCGGACGGGCCGCGACGGTGGAGGGGCTCGAGGGCGGGTTCTTCCTCGAGCCGACCGTGCTGGCCGACGTCACCAACGACATGGCTGTTGCTCGCGAGGAGATCTTCGGCCCCGTCGTCGTGGTCATCCCCTTCGACGACGAGGACGAAGGCGTCGCGATCGCCAACGACTCCCCCTTCGCCCTCGGGTCCGCGATCTGGACCCGCGACTCCGCCCGGGCGCACCGGGTCGCCCAGCGCCTCGAGGCCGGCATGGTGTGGGTCAACGACCACCACCGCCTCGACCCCTCCTCGCCCTGGGGCGGGATGAAGGAGAGCGGCGTGGGCCGCGAGGGTGGCTGGGAGTCCTTCCACGAGTTCACCCACGTGCGCGCCGTCACGATCCGTACGGCGCCCGACGACGTCGACTGGTACGGCGGCAAAGCAACCGGGAGGTTGAACTGATGAGCGAGATGACGATCCACGAGCCCGTCGACGGGGAGGTCCTGGTCGAGCTGTCGAGGCCACCGGGCAACCTGTTCACGATCGGCCTGTGCCGACAGCTCGTCGAGCTGCTCGAGAGCCCGCCGGAGGACGCCCACGTGCTGCGGCTGCGGGCGCACGGCGACGCCTTCTGCCTGGGACGGGAGCGCGAGGGGGCCACCGCGGCCGAGCTCCGCGCCGAGTCGCAGGTCCTGGTCGACGTCATGCGCGCGTTGCGACGCACCCGTCTGGTCACGGTGTGCGAGGTGCAGGGAGACGCGGCCGGCTTCGGCGTCGGCCTCGTCGCAGCCTGCAACGTCTCGGTGGCGGTGGAGACG
Organism: uncultured Actinomycetota bacterium; assembly: GCA_963784485.1. Classification (GTDB taxonomy): domain Bacteria; phylum Actinomycetota; class Actinomycetes; order Propionibacteriales; family Nocardioidaceae; genus Marmoricola_A. The sequence continues at coordinate 562,288 of CAWARH010000006.1, forward strand.
GCCGAGCTGTCCTTCCCCGAGGTGGGCATCGGGCTGGCACCGGCGCTGGTCCTGGCCTGGCTTCCCCGGGTCGTCGGCGAGCGCGAGGCGTTCTGGCTCACCGCCACCGGCGAGCCGCTCTCCGCGCGTCGTGGCGTGGAGCTCGGGCTGCTCAACGCGGTCGTGCCGACCGTCGAGGAGCTCCGGGCCGACGTCGACGCCCGGGTCAAGGCCCTGCGCTCGCGCAGCCCCCGGGTGCACGCCGACATCCGCGACATGCTGCGGGTGTTCGCCGGCGTCGGCGGCGACGAGGCGCTCGAGGTGAGCATCGACCGGCTCGTGGTCGGTGCGATGCGCCGCGGCGAGGGCTGAGCCCCCGAGGCGGGAGACTGGGCACATGAACCGCGACACCGCAGCGGGCCGCGTCGCCCACGACCTGCGCGAACGCCTCGTCAGCGGCCGGCTGGCTCCGGGCACCGCGCTGTCCCAGTCCGCGATCGCCGCGGAGTACGGCGTGAGCAGGATCCCGGTCCGCGACGCGCTTCAAGCCCTGGAGGGCGACGGTCTCGTCGACCTCCAGGGCAACGTCGCGGTGGTGACCCCGTTGTCGATCGAGGACCTGCAGGAGCTCTACGACCTGCGGGAGGCGATCGAGCCGACCGCCACCCGGCTCGGCGTGGCCCACGTCGGGCGTGCGGGGATCGCCCGGATGAGCACGCTCATGGCGGTCATGGAGGATGCCGACACCTCGCCGGCTCGATGGATCGAGAGCAACGCCGCCTTCCACGCGGTGGTGTACTCGCTCGCGGGTCGGCCCCGCACCGTCGCGATGGTGGACCACCTGCGCCGGCTGACCGACCGGTACGTGTACTTCCACCTCGACGTGGTCGGCCAGGTCGCCCACCTCCAGGAGGAGCACCGGCAGATCCTGCAGGCGGTGCGGGACCAGGACGCCGACCTCGCCGCCGAGCTGACCCGCGTGCACCTGGTCTCCTCCCACGACGTGGTCCTGGGCTACCTGCTCGAAGGCTGACCGGACCCGTGAGGCCGACCCCGGCACCATGACGCCGCCTGCCATCCACGCGGGCCGGGTTCGCCGGGTTCACTGGGGTCATGAGCAGTGTCAGCAACGTGGGCGAGGTGAACGACGTGAGCGCAGCGCCGGACCGGCAGCACTTCCGCCATGTGGTGAGCCACCTCGCCAGCGGGGTCACCGTCGTGACCACCCGGACCGACAGCGGACCCCACGGCATGACGGCGAGCTCGGTCACCTCACTGTCCCTGGACCCGCCGATGATGCTGGCCTGCCTGCACCGGTCGGCGCCCACCGCGCAGGCGGTGTCGGAGGCGGGGTGCTACGCGGTCAACGTCCTCGGCCAGGACCACCCCCACCTGGCCCAGCAGTTCGCCGTCCCCAGCGAGGACAAGTTCCGCGGCGTCGACGTGACCCCCGGACAGCGCGGTCTTCCCCTGCTCACCGGGGCGCTGGCGCACCTCGAGTGCGAGGTGGTCGAGGAGATCACCGGTGGGACGCACAGCATCTTCCTCGGCCGTGTGATCTCGGCCTCGGCGGGGCAGGGCGAGCCGCTGACCTACTTCCGGGGGGGCTTCGGGCGCTTCGAGTTCGCCCGAGACGACGCGGTCTACCAGCAGGCCCGGTCCCAGGTGCTGGAGCGGCAGTACGCCGCGGACGAGGTGCTGAACCCCGACGACCTCGCCCACGAGCTCGAGGTCGCACCGTCCTCGGCGTTCTACGCCCTGACCCGGCTGGCGGCAGACGGCCTCGTCCAGCGCGACCCGCTGCGCGGCTACGTGATCACGCCGTTCGACCTGGCCACCTCGGACGCGACCTTCGACGCACGGTGCGCCATCGAGCTGGGCGTCATCGCCCTGGTCGCGCACCGGGTCACCGACGACGAGCTCGGCGAGCTGCGCCGCCGCTTCGAGACCATGGCGGCCCTCCTCGTGGGTGAGCGGTTCCTCGACTTCGACCGCTACCTGGACGCCAACTACGCCTTCCACGAGTACCTCGTCTCCCTGGCCGGGAACCCGTCCCTGACTGCTGCCTTCGGCAGCCTGAGCATCAAGACCGTGATGACCCGCAGCTTCGGCTCGACCCCGGTGACCTCGCAGGACTTCGTCGACGCGCAGCGGCGGATCACCGAGGGACTCCAGGCACGCGACCCGGATGCCGCCAGCGACGGGGTGCTGCGCTACACCGAGCTCGCCAAGGACCGGGTCCGGCAGATCCTCGACCTCACCGGCGGCCACCTGTGAGCTCAGCCCGTCGGGCCGGGAGCAGAGCCCCGCTCCTCGAGAGCCTGGCGCAGCTCCACGCTCTCCGCGCCTCCGGCGAGCAGCAGCCACACCAGCGTGCGCGCCTTGCGCGGGTCGAGCCAGCCGGCGGACAGCGCCCCTCGTGCGACCAGGTCCTGCTCGGAGCCCGGAAAGCCGTAGGTCGCGCGCAGGACCGGCCCGCGGCCGGTGCGCGAGGCCAGCACCACCGGGACCCGGTCCGCCACCTCCGCGACCGCGTCGGCCATCTCCGCCGAGAGGTGACCGACGCCGAAGCCGCCGACCACGACCGCGTCGTACCCCGCCGAGGCGACCAGCCGCAGGAGCTCCCCACGGTCACCGAGGTGGGTCTCCAGCAGGGCCACGCGGGGGTCGGCTCCCGGCCGTGGCGGGGGCAGCGGGTCGCGACGGCTGGCCGGGCCGACGAAGCACGCGCGGCGCTCCACCACCCTTCCCACCGCGCCGAACGGCTCCGAGGCGAACGCGTGCAGCGCGGTGGAGTCCCGCTTGCGCACCCGGGCCGCGGCGTGGACGTCGTCGTCGAGCACCACCAGCACCCCGCGCTCGCGTGCCCCGGGGCTGCCGGCGACCACGGCTGCGGAGAGCAGGTTGGCGGGTCCGTCCGCGCCGGCCGCCGTGGCGGGGCGCATCGCGCCGGTGACCACCAACGGCTCGGGCCGGTCCCAGAGCAGGTCCAGGAGGAAGGCGCTCTCCTCGATCGTGTCGGTGCCCTGGACGAGCACGGCGCCGTCCGCCTCCTGGGCTGCCCCGGCCGCCCACCGGCCGAACTCGACCACGTCGTGGGGACCGAAGTGAGCCGAGGGGACGGTCGCCAACGTGGTCGCAGTGAGCTCGGCGACCTCAGCCAGGCCCGGGACGCCCGCGACGAGCTCGGCGGCGCCGAGCGAGGGCCGCACGCCGCCCTGCTGCTGGGCGGTCATGGCGATCGTGCCACCGGTGGAGCCGACGGCGACGCGTGGTCTGGTCATGGAAGTACCTCCGGGGAAGAAGCAGAAGAAGGGGAACGAGGATGAGCGAGCTCGACCTGGTGGTCAGGGGAGGCACGGTCGTGACGCCGGCAGGGAGCCGGCGGCTCGACGTGGGGGTGCGGGACGGTGTCGTGGTCGCGGTGGCACAGGGACTGCCGGACGCGGACCGCACCGTGGACGCCGGCGGACTGGTCGTCCTGCCCGGCGGTGTCGACACCCATGTGCACCTCATGGACCCCGGCAGCCCGGAGCGCGAGGACTTCCCCACCGGCACCGCGGCCGCGGCGGCCTCGGGGGTCACCACGATCGTCGAGCACAGCCACGGCAGGCCGGTACGCACGGCCGAGGAGCTCGCCGCGAAGCGGGAGTACCTCGCCGACCGCTCGGAGGTCGACTTCGGGCTCGCCGCGCATGCCTGGCCCGGCGAGGCCGGTGCCGTGGCCGCGCTGTGGGCGGCCGGGGTCAGCTTCTTCAAGGTGTTCACGTGCACCACCCACGGGGTGCTCGGCCACGACGCCGCCGCCCTCCGCACCCACCTGCGGGCCACCGCCGCGGTCGGCGGGGTCAGCCTGGTGCACTGCGAGGACGAGTCGATCACCCGGTCGGCCGAGGAGCTGCTGCGCGCCGAGGGCCGCCAGGACCACGGCCTGCTGCTGGACTGGCGCGACCGGGACGCCGAGGTCGTGGCCGCCGCGGTCACCGCGCTCCTGGTCCGTCGGGCCGGGGCCAGAGCCACCGTCGCGCACGTCAGCCACCCGGAGGTGGCCGACCTGGTGCGCCGCGAGCGGGCGGGCGGAGCGCTGCTGGCTGCGGAGGGCTGCCCGCAGTACTTCCTGCTCCGCGAGGCCGAGGTCCACGAGCACGGCGCACTGCGCAAGTTCACCCCTCCCGCGCGGGCCCGTACCGACCGCGACGAGGCGGCCATGTGGGAGCTGCTGCGCTCGGGGGCGCTCACCCACATCTCCAGCGACCACGCGCCGTCCACGCTGGAGCAGAAGCGGGCCGGCGACATGTGGGAGGTGCACTTCGGGCTTCCTGGCCTGGACAGCACCATGAGCGTCCTCCTGGACGCGGTGGCCCGGGGGCACCTCAGCTTCGAGGACGTCGCCCGCGTCTACGCCGAGGCGCCGGCCCGGACGTACGGCCTGCCCGGCAAGGGCCGGATCGCCGTCGGCGCGGACGCCGACCTGGCGCTGGTCGACCCGGACGCCACGCGCGTGCTGCGCAACGAGGACGTGCTGTCCAAGGCGGGCTGGACGCCGTACGACGGTCGACGGGTCACCGGCCGGGTCGTCGCGACGTACCTGCGCGGCGAGCTGGTCGCCGAGGACGGCAGGCCGTTGCGCGAGCGGCGGGGGCGCTTCCTGCCCGGCGCGGGTGCCGACCGGCGGTCCTGAGGCTCGGCTCAACGAGCGACCATGCCTGCGGACAGGTCGATGTCGGCGGCGCACAGCCCGGGCATGTGCAGCATCGCCACGACCGCTGCGGCGACCTCGTCCTCGGTGAGCATCCGGTGCAGCGCCGCCCGCCCCACGTAGGCCTCCTCGGCCTCGGCGTACGTCGTCCCGGTGCGCTCGGCCTCGAGGGTGAAGTTGCGCGTCATCCGAGGACCGTCGACCGGTCCCGGCGAGAGCGTGTTGACCGAGACCCCCAGCGGTCCCACCTCGAAGGCCAAGGTGGTGGTCAGGCCCAGCACCGCCATCTTGGAGGAGGTGTACGGCGTGCGCCGGGTGAGCGGGCGCTTGCCGCTGACCGAGGCCAGGTTGATCACGTCGCCGGACCCCCGCTCGACCATCGCGGGGATGAAGGCACGACACATCAGGAACATGCCGCGGACGTTGACCGCGAACACCGCGTCCCACTCCTCCGGGGTGATCTCCACCAGCGGAGCGACCGGTCCGGGGACGCCGGCGTTGTTGACCAGCACCTCGACCTCCTCGTCGGCCAGCTGCCCGGCCAGCGCGTCCACCGAGACCGGGTCGGACACGTCGACGGTGGCCACCCTGGTCGAGCCGGGCAGCCCCTCCGCCTCCGCAGCCACCGACTCCAGGGTCTCGAGGGTCCGCCCGGTCAGGACCACCCGCGCGCCGCGGGCCACCAGCCCCAACGAGATCGCCCGTCCGAGGTTGGTGCCCGCGCCCGAGACGAGCATGGTCCGCCCCGCGACCCGGTCGCCCGGGAAGGGCGGGGCCGCCGGGGACGGGCTCACGCCGGGTCCTCCTCGACCAGGGCCACGGCGCGGGTCGGGCCGCCGTGGGCGCCGATCACCTTGAGCGGGAAGCCGGCGAAGGTGAACCGCCGACCGATCAGCTGGTCGAGGTTGGTGAGGTTCTCGTAGTGGGTGATGTGGTGGGCCCGGCACATCATGTGGCACGGGTAGTACTTGCTCGTCGGGTTGTCAGGAGTCGGGCTGTCCACGCCGAAGGTCTTGACGCCGTGCTCGTAGATCCAGGTGCTTCCGGTCTCCCCCAGGCCCGGGAAGTCGGTGAGGTACTGCCGGGTGCCGGCGTAGCGGCCGTGCGTGCCGGTGTGCAGCAGCAGGATGTCCCCGCGCTCCACCTGGACCCCCGCCGACTCCTGGGCCGCGTCGAGGTGCTCGGCGGTGATGTCCTCGCCCGCCCCGACGTGCGAGACGTCCAGGCAGACGGCGGGACCGTAGAACAGGTCCAGCGACATCTGGTCGATGGTCTCCGCGCTCGGGTCGGGGTCGAGGTGGGAGAACGAGTCCACGTGCGTGGGCCCGTTGTCGTTGATCATGAAGCCCTTGGTCTGGAACGAGAACCCGCCCTCGAAGCGCGGCGCGGTGTCCTCGTGCGACGCGTGGTCGAAGACCACCGTCTTGAGGTGGCCGGGGTAGACCATCATCCCCTGGTAGATGTCCTGGGACAGGTCGACGATTCTCATGGGACTCCTCACGTCGGCGTGGGTGCGCCGGGGGGTCCGGCCACGCCCCGACCCTAGGCCCGGTCCCCGCCTCGAGTCTGCTCCTGGACGAGCATTCTCACCCTCTGTCATGCTCTCTTCAGAGACAGGACCGGGACAGTGGAGGCACGGTGGCGGACCGACGGCTCGCGACGCTGGTCTCGGGAGTGCCCGGCACCCTCGCCACCGGGGGCGTCGACCCCGTGGTCACCGGGCTCTCCCTCCAGGACCCGGCCGAGCTCCCCGCCCCCGGCCACCTGGCCGCGCTCACCGGACCGGTCGACGAGGCGCTCCTGGCCCGGTACGCCGAGGCGGGCTGTCCGGCGGTGCTCCTCCGCTCCCCCGCGGACGAGGCGGAGCGCGCCGCAGTGGTGCGTCGCTGCGGCGACCTCGGCCTCGGTCTGGCCTGGCTGGAGGTCGGGGAGCCGTGGTGGCCCGCGCTGCGCGCCCTCGAGGCCGCCTTCGGCCACGGGACGCCGCCCGACGACCTGTTCGCCCTCGCGGACCGGATCGCGGCCGGGGCCGGCGGCCCGGTCATCATCGAGGACGCCTCGTTCCGCGTGCTGGCCTACTCGGCCTTCGTGGGCGAGATGGACCGCGGCCGCGCCGAGGCGATCCTGGGTCGACGGATCCCGGACGCGTGGCTGGACCACCTGGCCGGGACCGGGAGCCTCGACCGGCTGCGCTCGGGGAGTGCTGTGGTGGACCTCGCCGACGGTCCCTGGCGTGCGCGCCGGAGACTGATCACCGCCGCGCACGCCGGCACCCGGCTGCTGGCGGTGGTGTGGGTGGCCGAGGGCGACCGGCCCCTGCCCCCCGACGCACCGCAGGCACTGCGCCGCGCTGTCGAGGCGGCGGTCCCCCAGCTGCTCCGCCACATCGAGCAGGTGGCGGCGGAGGAGGACCGGCGTGCCCGGCTGGTCGCGGCGCTGCTCGACGGCGGTGCGGCGGCCACCGCGGCCGCGAGCGGTCTCGGCCTCCCCGCGACCGGGTCGCTCGCGGTGCTGGCGCTGCGCAGCTGCGCCCCGGCGCCGCCTGAGGGAGACCTCGTCTCCCGGTTGAGGGAGCACGTCGCGCTGTGCGGCGAGTCGCTGCGCCGGGTCGCCGCGGTGAGCAGCTCCGGGACCGACGTGGTTGCCGTGGTCGAGGTGGGCCGGAGGGGCGGCGAGACCGCGGTCGGCCTGCTCCAGGAGGTGGTCCGGCTGGCAGGATCGGGGCCGCTCGCCCCGGTGCAGGGCGCAGCCAGCCCGTCAGGGGCGGGGGTGGCTGCTCTGCCCCGGCTGCGCGACCAGGCGCTCGCCGCACTGGCCGCCCTGGAGCCCGGCTCCGGCGCCCGCGCCGTCCGGTTCGACGAGATGGAGGCGCGGGTGCTGGTCCGCAGCGTCGTCTCCCGGCTCGACCCCGGCGCGAGGCTCGAGGCCCTGGACCGCCTCCAGGCACGGGACACCCGGACCTCCGGCGACCTCGTCCCGACCCTGCGTGCCTACCTGCGCTGCTCCGGCTCGGCCACGCGGGCCGCGGCCGCCCTGGGGGTGCACGTCACCACCGTGCGGCACCGCCTCCGGCACGTCGAGCGGGTCGCCGGGATCTCACTCGACGACCCCGACGTCCGGATCGCCTGCGACCTCGTGCTCCGCACCCAGGAGGCCTAGCTCGGCCAGCACCTCGTGGGTGTGCTCCCCCAGTGCGGGCACCCGGGCGTCCGGCTGCCCCTCGGCCCCTCCGCGGTGGAACGGGTCGACCAGCACCCGCACCCGTCCCCCGCCCGGCACCACCGCGTGCTGCCAGCGCCCGGTCTCCCGCAGCTGCGGGTGGTCGAGCACCGCTCGGGTGTCGTTGAGGTCGCCCCACGGCACGTCCGCGGACTCCAGCGCCGCGACCAGCGCGTCCCGGGTGAGACCGGCCACCGCCGACTGCACCGCCGCCTCGCACTCCGCACGGTGTCCCAGCCGGTCGGCGTTGGTCCGGAACCGGGGGTCCCGGGCCAGCGCCGCGTCCTGGAGCACGTGCTCGCACAGACGCTCCCACTGGGCGTCGTTCTGCACCGCCAGGTTGACCCGCCGTCCGTCGGCGCACCGGTAGGGCCCGTAGGGAGTGATCGTGGCGTGGTGCAGCCCGGCGGGTGCCACTCTCCGGCCGGTGAGGTCCTCGGCCATCAGCAGCGGCATCATCCACTCCGTCATGACCTCGAACAGCGAGATGTCCACGTGGAGGCCGCGGCCCGTGCGGGCCCGCTCGGTGAGCGCGGCGCAGACCGCCGCCACGGCGTAGGTCCCGCCGGCGAGGTCCGCGACCGACACTCCCGGCTTGGCCGGCGCCTCGGGGGTCCCGGTGGCCAGGGTCACCCCCGCCTCGCCGGTCACCAGCAGGTCGAAGGCCTTGCGCGTGGAGTACTCCCCCTCGGGCCCGTAGCCGGAGACCGCACAGGTGACCAGCCCCGGGTTGGCGCGCCGCACCGCGTCGAGGTCGACCAGGCGGCCCACCGCGCCGGCACCCAGGTTGCTGACCAGGACGTCGGCCCGCACCAGGAGCGCGTGCAGCGCGCTCCGCCCGGCGTCGGAGCGGAGGTCCAGCGCGACGCTGCGCTTGCCCCGGTTCAGCCAGGCGAAGTGGGTGGAGGTCCCCGCTGCCCAGTCGTCGTAGCCGCGGGCGAAGTCCCCGCTGCCGGGACGCTCCACCTTGACCACCTCGGCCCCCAGCTCGGCCAGGTGCCGGGTGCACAGCGGTCCGGCCACGGCCTGCTCGAGTGCGACCACGCGGATCCCCGCCAGCGGCTGCACCTCGCTCAGCGTCCGAAGTGGAGCACGGTGCCCACCGCGGGCTGGACGTAGGTGCTCGCCAGGTCGGTGGAGATCGCGGTGTGGGCACGCAGACCGCTGCAGTGCATGGGCATCACCAGCCCCACCTCGAGCTCGCGCAGCGCCTCGACGGTGTGCGCGACGTTCTCCTGCGGGGTGGTCGGGAAGCCCAGGTGGAAACCTCCCATGACCGCACGCACCGGGCGACCGGGATGGACTGCCATGGCTCGACGGATCGTGTTCACCACCCCCGCATGGGCGCACCCGGTCAGCACGACCAGCCCCTCCCCGGCGACGTCGATCACCAGTCCCTGTTCGTCCCAGACCTCGTCCAGCCCGTAGTGGCCGTCGGCGGAGACCTGGTACAGCCCGGGGGCGCCGGGTGCGGCCGGCGGCCTCGGGCCCTCGAACTCGACGTCTCGCGGGATCTCCCCGGTCGTGGTGATCCCCCACCCCAGATCCATCGCGTCGCGGTTGAGCACGAGGCGGCCACCCTCGTCCTCCATCTGCCCGGCGTGGAAGGCGGCGTTGTAGAACGGCGAGGTGCGCCCGTCCCCCATGACCGCGTAGCGCGGGAGGAACGCGTCGGGGTGGGTGGCGACCGGGACGGGGTGCCCGACCAGGTCGAGAAGCGTGTGGATGCCGCCGTAGTGGTCGGGGTGGCCGTGGCTGATCACCACGTGGTCGATCGTGCTGGGGTCCTCCCCCAAGGCAGCCAGGTTGTGGGCCAGGGCGGTCCCGGTCAGCCCGACGTCGAAGAGCACCCGGGTCGCGTAGCGGCCGCGGCGGGCGGTCACCAGGAGCGACAGCCCGTTCTCCGCCAGGGGCGGGGTCTGCTTGGGGTCGAAGTGCTGCACCAGGCCGGCGCGGGTGACGCAGTGCAGGGCCCCCTGGTCGGGGTCCTGGTCGGCCAGGAGCATGTCCACCTGGTTCTCCACCAGGACGAGCACCTCGAGCGAGTCAGCTGTGAACACCGGTCCTCCTCCACCCGGGACGACCGTCGCCCAGGAGCAGGTCCTTGCATATCGTGCATACCTGATGCATGCAAGGCTCGGCACCTGTCACCGCCTGCCTCCGTGGATGACGTGATCTGTGCTGCGGACACGGCGCCCCTGTGGGTTAGCGTGGGTTCCCACTCGTATGCATACAGAAGGCAGGAAGCATGAGCGTCGTCGGCATCGTGGGCCTGGGCATCATGGGCACGGCCATGGCCCGCAACCTCATCGACCGCGGGCACGAGGTGCACGGCACCGACGTGTCCGCCGACCGGCTCGGCGCCCTGGTGTCGGCAGGCGGTGTGGCCCACCCGGACGCCGCCGCGGTCGCTGCGGTGGTCGAGGTGCTGATCACCTCGCTGCCTCACGCGGCAGCGGTGGAACAGGTCTGCCGGGAGCTGGGCGAGGTCCCGCACCCGGGTCTGGTCGTCGTCGAGACCTCGACCCTGTCGTTGGAGGCCAAGCACCGGTGCCGTGAGGCCACGGAGGGCTCCGGCGCAGTGCTGCTCGACTGCCCTCTCAGCGGCACCGGCGCCCAGGCGGAGGTGCGCGACCTCGTCGTCCTCGGCAGTGGCGACGCCGCGGCCTTCGAGCGGGCACGGCCCGTGCTCGAGGACGTCGCCCGCTCCGTGCGGCACCTCGGCGACTTCGGGACCGGCACGGTGATGAAGCTGGTGGCCAACCTGCTCGTGTCCATCCACAACGCCTCGACGGCGGAGGCGTTCGCCCTCGGCGTGCGCGCCGGGCTGGACCCCCAGGTGCTCTACGACACCGTGCGCGAGGGCGCCGGCGGGTCGGTGATCTTCGACAAGCGCGGCCCGCTCATGGTCTCCCGGGAGTACCTCCCGGCCACCGCCCGCGTGTCGATGTTCGTCAAGGACGTCCAGCTGGTCCAGGAGCTGGCGAGGTCGGTGGGTCAGGAGACCCCGGTTCTCGACGCCACCCTGCCGCTGTACCAGCGGGCGGTCGAGGCCGGCTTCGCCGACGCCGATGCCGCGGCCCTGCGCGACGTCCTCGACGCAGGCCCTCGATGACGATGCGCCTGGAGCTGGCCGACCTCCTGGCCGCCGCGACCCTGCGACACGGCGCCCGACGCGGCGCGGCACCGCTGACCGTGGCGGTGCTCGACGCCGGGGGCCATCTGGTCTCGCTCAAGCGGGCCGACGGCTCGGGGATCCTCCGGCCGCAGATCGCCGTCGCCAAGGCGTACGGGGCGGTGGGCATGGGCATGAGCTCGCGTGACCTCGCGGTCCGGGCCGAGAGGCAGCCGGTGTTCTTCGGCTCGCTGGCAGCCACCGCCGACGGTCGGTTCGCCGCCGCGGCGGGAGGGGTGCTGGTGCACGACGCGGACGGCACCCTGCTCGGCGCGGTCGGTGTCAGCGGAGACGTCTCGGACATGGACGAGCAGTGCGCCGTCGACGCCGTCCGGGAGGCCGGCCTGGTGCCCGACCCCGCGCAGGGACCGCTCGACGGCGCCTGAGAGGAGACCCGCGGTTCGTCGGCGTCCGAGAGCCCTGCCTTCGGAGCAGGGACGCACCCGGGTCAGACCTGCTCGACCCGACCGCTCGCCACCGAGCGGGTGATCGCCTCGAACGCGCGCACGTTGGCCCGGACCTCCGCGTGGGTGACGGGATAGTCGCTCCCGTGGGTGGCCGCGCGGGCGAACGTCTCCAGGTTGGTCCGCACCGCGGGGTGCGGGGGGAAGAACCGCAGCTCCGGCTCCTGCCCCCGGTGGACCGTCGTCACGTCCCAGCCGGTCGGGCTCTCGGGGTGGGACCGGTCGCGGATCTCCATCCACCCCTGTGAGCCCACCAGGCAGACCCGTCCGATGAACGGCGTGGTGAGCACCGCGTTGACCACCGCGGTGCCGCCGTCGGCGAAGGTGAGGGTGAGGGTGAGGGTGTCCCCGTTGCCGAAGGACGTGGCCCGCGTGCCCAGCTGGGCCCAGACCTGGACCGGGTCCCCGAGCAGGCTGATCGCCAGGTCGACCAGGTGGATGCCGGTCGCCGAGAGCGGTCCGACCGGGGCGTGCTCGGCCGACAGCCGCCAGTTGTCGGGAGCCAGGGCCAGGAACTTGTCCTGGCTGAAGTTGCCCTCGAACACCAGCGGCACGCCGAGGTCGCCCTCGTGGACGCGCGCGCGCAGCTCCTGCACGGCCGGCTCGAAGCGACGCTCGTGACCGATGCCCAGCCGGACCCCTGCCGCGTCGACGGCCTTGAGCGCCCGGTCCGCCTCGACGACGGTGTCGCTGAAGGGCTTCTCGCAGAAGACGTGCTTGCCCGCCTCCGCGGCGGCGACCACCTGGTCGACGTGCAGCCGGTGCGGCGTGCAGAGCACGACCGCACCGATCTGCGGGTCCCGCAGGACCTCGTCGTACGACGTGGTCGTCCTGATCCCCTGCTGCTCGGCCTCCCGCCGGCAGTCGGGGTCCAGGTCGACGCCCACGCGCACCCGGAGCGCGTCGCTCCCGGCGACGGCCCGGGTCACGTTCTGTCCCCACCAGCCCAGGCCGACGACGGCCACGTCCAGCATCGTCGCGGCCCCGCTCAGTCGTCGGTGAGCTTGAGCAGCCGGGCCGCCGTGCCGCCCCGGATGGCCTCGCGCTGATCGTCGGCCAGCGAGGTGACCCCGTCGATCTGGTCGAGCGGGTCGTAGTGGCCCATGTCGAACGGGTAGTCGGTGCCCACCACCACGTGGTCGGCGCCCATCTGCTGGACCAGGAACTCCAGGTGCGGCGCGTCGAAGACCAGGCAGTCGAAGTAGACCTGCTTGAGGTAGCTGCTCGGCGGCCGGCTGATGTGGTGACGCCCCTCGGGCCGCAGGTCGTAGGAGTGGTCCATCCGTGAGGAGTAGAACGGCAGGTAGCCGCCCCCGTGGACCGCGACCAGCTTGAGGTCGGGGTGCTGCTCGAGGACCCCGCCGTGGATGAGCTTGCTCAGGGCGACGGTGGTGTCCAGCGGGTTCCCGATGACGTTGGTCAGGTAGTACTTGCGGAACCGCTCCCCCCCGGTGAAGCCGTTGGGGTGCAGCATCACGAGGACGTCGAGCTCCTCGGCCTTGGCGAAGAACGGACGGAACCGCGCGTCGTCCAGGTCGAGCCCCATCATGTTGGTGTTGATCTCGACCCCGCGGAAGTTGTGGTCCCGCACCGTGCGCTCCAGCTCCTCGACGGCGGCGCGCACGTCCTGGAGGGGCACCGTGGCCAGCGCCACGAAGCGGTCCGGGTGGTCGGCGACGATCTTGGCGAGGTTCTCGTTCTGGATCCGCGCGAGCTCGCGCCCGAGCTCGGGATCGGTCCAGTAGAAGTACCCGGCGGGGGCGACCGAGATGGCCTGCATGTCGATGCCCATGGCGTCCATGTCGGCCAGGCGGACGTCGACGTCGGTGGCCTTGTCCATGATGTCCCGGACGTGCCCGACCTGGTAGGCGTTGGTCTCCTCCCCCCCGAAGTAGCTGAACGGGTCCATCTCCGGCTCCATGAGCCCAGCCACCTGGGCCTGGCACTCGGGGGTGATGACGTGGGCGTGCAGGTCGACGGTGCGGCTGCGACCGGTGCTCATGCGGTGAGTTCCTCTCGGTGGGTGAAGACGTCGCCCTCTGCCCACGGCAACGGGGCCCCGGCGTACTTGGCGGCGCGGACGTCGCCGGAGCGTGCGTGACCTTCGAACAGCTCGACACGTGCGGTACGCCCGCACAGCTCGCCCAGGCGGGCGCTGGCCGCGCGGTCGGTGACCTCCTGGTAGGTGACGGTGCGCAGGTACTTCCCCACCCACAGGCCACCGGTGTAGCGGGCAGCCCCCCGTGTGGGCAGGACGTGGTTGGTCCCGATCACCTTGTCGCCGTAGGACACGCAGGTGCCCTCGCCGAGGAAGAGCGCTCCGTAGTGCTTCATCTGCTCGAGCGCCCGACGCGGGTCGCGGGCCAGGATCTGCACGTGCTCGCTGGCGAAGGTGTCGGCCAGCGCGTACGCGGCCTCGATCGTGTCGACGACGTGCACCTCGCCGTGGTCGCGCCAGGCCGGTCCAGCCATGTCGTTGGTCGACATGCCCGGCAGGATGCGCTCCACGTGCTCGATCGCCTGCCGCGCCACCTCCTCCGAGGTCGTGATGAGGACGGCCGGCGAGTCCGGGCCGTGCTCGGCCTGGCTGAGCAGGTCGACCGCTACCACGAACGGGTCGGCGTGCTCGTCGGCGACCACGAGGATCTCGGTCGGACCGGCGAAGAGGTCGATGCCCACCTCGCCGAACAGCTGTCGCTTCGCCTCGGCCACGTAGGCGTTGCCCGGCCCGGCGATCAGGTCGACCGCACCGATGGTCTCCGTGCCGACCGCCATCGCTGCCACCGCCTGGACCCCGCCGAGCAGGAAGATCTCGTCGGCGCCGGCGAGGTAGAGGGCGCCGACGGTGGCGGCGGGGATCTCACCTCGGATCGGGGGGGTGCACGCAGTCACCCGCTCGACCCCGGCGACCTTCGCGGTCACCACCGTCATGTGGGCCGAGGCGGTGAGGGGATAGCGGCCACCGGGCACGTAGGCGCCGGTCGCGGTGATCGGCAGGTGCTTCTGGCCCAGGTGGACCCCAGGCTGGGTCTCCACCTCGAAGTCGCGCATCGACTCCAGCTGCAGCTGGGCGAACTCGCGCACGTTCGCCTGCACCTCGCGGATGTCGTCGACCACCCGCTCGGGCAGCTGGTCGACGATCTGTGCGGCGTCGTCCCGGGACAACAGGAACGACTCCGGTGACCAGGCGTCGAACTTCTCCGAGTACTCGCGCACCGCGGCGTCGCCCCGCTCACGTACGTCCTGGATCACCGAGCGGACGACGTCCTGCACGGCATCGTCGTGCCTGCTCTTCTCCGTGAAGGCAGGCGCCTTCAGCTGCTTGTTCATCGAGTCCTCAGATCAGGTGCGGGGGTAGGCGGGGGGCTACGCGACGGGCTCGGGCTGCGGCTGCGCGGTGGCGGCCTTCATCTTCTCCAGCCGGGCCAGCACCTCTGCCTGGAGCGTGGCCACCTTGGGGTCGGTCTGACGACGCGGACGGGGCAGGTCGATCGTGATGTCCTCGAAGATCGTCCCGCCCGGCTGGAGCACGATGATCCGGTCCGACAGCTCGACCGCCTCCACGACGTCGTGGGTCACGAACACCACGGTCTTCTTGGACTGCGCCCAGATGTCCTGGAGCTGCGCGCGCAGGCCCCGGGCGGTGATCGCGTCGAGGTGGCTGAACGGCTCGTCCATGAGCAGCAGGTCAGGCTCCACCGCGAAGGCCCGGGCGATGCCCACGCGCTGCTGCATGCCACCGGAGAGCTGCCCGGGGAAGAAGTCCCCGTGCTTGCTCAGGCCGACCATGTCGAGGTACTTGCGGGCCCGGGACGTGGTCGCCTCGTCGCGGCTGTCCTGGACGTACATCATGTTCTTCATCACGCTGCGCCAGGGCAGCAGCCGCGGGTCCTGGAAGACGTAGCCCATGCGGGCCGGTCCTCCCGAGTCGGAGGTCAGCGAGATGTCGCCGGAGGTGTGCTCCTCGACCCCGGAGATGATGTTGAGCAGGGTGCTCTTGCCGCAGCCCGAGGGGCCCACGATCGAGACGAACGTCTGACCCTTCACCTCGAACGAGATGTCGTTGAGGATCCGGCTGGCGCGGGGGGTCCCCACGTTGAAGGTCTTGCAGAGGTTTTTGATGGTCAGGACGGCCACGGGAACTTCCTTCGGATCGAGGTGGCTGGCAGGGGGGCGGTGCGGGTCACGAGGAGCTGTCGCGCCACCGGAAGGCGCGCCGGATCGCTCGGTCGAGCACGAAGCGGTCCAGGATCACGATGAACCCGACGAAGAGCACGACCCAGGCGGCGAAGCCGCCGAACCGGTTGGCGTCGTACCAGAAGCGGGACCGGTAGCCCACGCCACCCGACCCGCCGTACCACTCCGCGAGCAGCACGCCGTTCCAGCCGATGATCATCGCGAAGCGGACTCCCGCGGCGACGTACCCCATGACCGCAGGCAGGACCAGGTCCTTGATCCGGCGCGAGAGAGGCACTCCGTAGGTGGAGGACATGTCGCGCAGGTCCCGGGAGACGCCGCGCACTCCCTGCGCCACGTTGATGATCACGAACGGGACCGCCGTGAGGAACGTGGTCACGATCGGGCCGGTGTTGCCGAAGCCGAACCACATCACGGTGAGGAAGGACCAGATGATGGCGGGGATGGACAGCGCCACCAGGACCGGGCTCTCCCAGAACGCTCGCGCCATCTGGGACAGCCCCATCATCACGCCGACGAGCAGGCCGACCACCGTGGCCAGGGCGACGCCGACGGCGAAGCGGTACAGGGTCAGGCCGAAGTTGCCGAACACCTCACCGCGGGCGAACTCCTGGACGAGCCGCTCGACGACCTCGATGGGGCCGGGCACCCGGTCGAACACTGCCGTGGCCACCAGCCACAGGACGATGAACGCGAGGTAGGAGGCGACGCGTGCCCCCACGTCGGAGGTCAGGTGCCGCTGCCAGGCGGACCTGCTCGCCTCGATCTCGGTGGTGGAGCGACGCTTCGGAGCGGTCACGGTGCTCACAGGCCCGTGCTCCTTTCCTCGGGCCGCCACGCGAGAAGCCGCGACTCGGCCTTGGCCAGCACCAGCCGCTCGACGACGAGCATGAAGGCGATGAACAGGAACATCCAGGCCAGCACCCCGGTGATCGAGTAGAGCTGGTACTGGGTGCGGATCTGGAAGCCGACGCCGTTGCGCCCACCGAAGACCTCGGTGAGGGCCTCCACCTTCCAGGCCACCGCGAAGCACATCCGGATGGCGGCGAACACGAACGGGACGATGGTGGGGATCAGGACCTCGCGGCGGATCTGGCTCGGGCTGCGCCCGAACGCCTCGCTCATCGAGATCAGCTGCTTGTCCACCCCGCGGATGCCCTCGGCCACGTTCAGCGCGACGTAGGGCGCCGAGACCAGAGCGACCGCGAGGATCGGGCCGAGGTTGGACAGCCCGAAGATGATCAGCGACAGCACGGCGTAGACGATCGCGGGGATCGTGCCGGCGACGGTGACGCCGTCGTGGAAGAACGCCCTCCAGTAGCGGTGCTTGCCCATCAGGTAGCCGATCGGGGCCCCGACACCGGCTGCCACCGCGAAGCCCGCGAAGGTCTTGAGCACGCTGGCGGTGAAGTCGGTGAAGAAGGCGCCGCTGCGCAGGATCGCCACCATCTCCTCGACGACCTCGTACGGACGAGGGAGGATCCGACCGCCGAAGTACCACGAGCCGTACTCCCACACCAGCCACATGGCGACCCACCCGGCGACCAGGAGCCCCATCTGACGCCAACGCCGGCGTCGAGCTGCGCGGCGAGCGTCGTGCTCTCCCTCGTCGCGCGCGGCGGCACCGGGTGCCGCCGCCCGCTCCTCTGCCTGACTCGTCATGATGCTCCTTCAGCTCCTGGTCGCCGGTGCGGTCACTCGGGGGCGATGATGGTGAAGTCCGGGTTCTCGACGTCCTCGTCGATGTAGCCCGACTTCTTCATCAGCTCGAAGAGCTTGGTCTCCTCGTCGACCCAGGCCTGGTCCAGGTAGGTCGTAGGCACGAACCAGTCGTAGGTGTCGTTGAGCCAGTCGAGGATGAACTGCTTCTCCTCCGGGGTCTCGGCGGCGAAGTCCTCGGGGTAGGCCTCGATGATGGCCTCCTTGTTCTTCGCCCACTCCTGGACGCCGCGGTCCCAGATCTCGATGAGGAAGGCAGCCTCCTCGGGGTTCTTCTCCACCCACGCCTTGCGGGCCACGAAGACGTTGTTCTGCGGGTGGGTCGTGTCGCCGTCGCCGAACTCCTCGCCATAGATCTGCGAGACCGACTTCGAGTCGTAGAGCGGCTTGAGCTTGCCGCTGGACAGCTGGGGGATGCCGAAGTCCGGCAGCAGCAGCGCCGCGTCGGCGTCACCGCGCTCGACCAACGAGGCGGAGTTCTGCACGTCGGTGACGATCACGTCGAAGTCCCCGCCGCCGGTCCGCAGGTCCAGCCCGCAGAACTCCTGGGCGTAGATGGCCCACATGATCGTGATCGAGACCGCACTGTGCGTGACGATCTTCTTGCCCTCGAGGTCGCACAGGTCCTGAGCGGTGCTGTCGGCGGGGACGGCGAGGATGCTGCGGTCGGAGTTGAACTTGCCGAAGATCGTGGCCTTCTCGCCGGTCTGCTTCTCCAGCTCCGGGACCTCGTACGACGCCGCGGAGACGACGTCGGCGTGACCGCCGGCGTAGACGCCGAACTCGTCCCACGACGACGAGGTGAGGATCTGGATCCCCGCCGCCTCCTCCATCTCCTGCTTGATGCCCTGGTCCTCCATCCACTTCCACACGGGGTCGGGCGCCATGACCATGTTCACCGCGCCGTTGGCGTCCTTCGCCTCGCCGCCGGAGGCCTTGCCGGCCGACGGGCTGCAGGCGCTCAGGGCGAGACCGCCCACGACGGCCGCGCAGGTCAGCTTCCACAGCGTCGGCGACGCCTTCGGTGTACTCGTCATGTCGTGCCTCTCGTGAAGGTGCGATGGGGTCCGCGACCACGGCGCGGCGCATCTGTGCTGCGCTGGATGCGCTGGGCGCGGGAGCCGCCGTGCGGCGCGGCCGGCGCGTGGTGACGTGGGTCACAGCCTGTCCTTGGCATACCGTGCATTGTCAAGCATTCGGTAGTCACGAAATGGGCAACGCAACATCTCCGCTGCCATCGACTCCGGCACGGTGGATCTGAGCGTGAATCGCGGCCTTGTCACTCGCGAGACAGATCGTGCATACTCTATGCATCAAGCCGGTCAGACTAAGGTGGGAACCCATGGACGAGAGCTCGCCGGAACCTGCTCGCGACGGGCGCCGTCGCGCCGCGGGCCTCGTCCGGCGGCGGTGACGAGCTGGACGGTGGCACGCGAGGTCGGGGTGTCGCAGTCGACGGTGTCCCGTGCGCTGCGTCAGGACCCGCGGGTCCGTCCCGAGACCCGGCAGCGCATCGAGCAGGTCGCCCAACGACTGGGCTACCGGTACGGCTCCTCCGAGGACAGCGGTGGCGGCTCGGCGCCGACCGTCGGGGTGGTCGTCGCCGACCTCACCAACCCGTTCTTCCCCTCCCTGCTGACCCCGATCCACGACGAGCTGCGACTGATGGGCTACCGGGCCGTGCTGTTCGCGGAGCGCACCGACATCCCGACCGGGCAGGAGGCGCTGAACCGCCTCCTGGACCGCTCCATCGACGGTGTGCTGGTGACCACGGCGACCCTCGGGTCACGCTTCCCGGAGGCGGCCCGCGAGCGGAACCTCCCGATCGTCCTGCTCAACCGCTACGTCGACGGCGTCGACGTGGACAGCGTGGTGGCCGACAACACCGAGGGCGGCCGGCAGGCGGCACGGCACCTGCTCGGCCTGGGTCACGACCGCATCGGAGTGATCCGCGGACCCTCGAACACCTCGACCAGTCGGGACCGGCTCCAGGGCTTCGAGGAGGGGCTCGCGGAGGCGGGGATCGGACTCGACCCGGCACTGCTGCGGGAAGGGCCCTACACCCACCAGAGCGGCTACCAGCATGCGCGCGAGCTGCTCCGTCTCCCCGCGCCCCCCACGGCCCTGTTCTGCGCCAACGACGTGATCGGCTTCGGTGCCGTGGACGCGGCGAAGTCCTTGGGCGTGCGTGTGCCCGCCGAGGTGTCGATCGTGGGCTTCGACGACGTGCCCATGGCTGCCTGGGAGGTGTTCCAGCTGACCACGGTCCGTCAGCCGCTGGGTGACATGGCCCGCGCGGCCGCCCGGATGCTTGCGGAGCGGATCGAGTACGACGGCGACATCGGCCCGGGGCGGGAGCAGATCTTCGCGACCAGCCTGGTCCGTCGGGAGACCACCGACTTCGCCCGCGGCCCCGCGCCCTCGCACGGGCCCACACCAGAGCGCGCCGCAGGGACGCCGGTCTCGCCGTCATGACCGCCGACGACGCCTTCGGCGTCCCCCTCGCCCCGCTGCCCGACTGGGCCCGCGCCACGGCCGCAGACGTGGACCTGGACACCCTGGGGGCCCTGGTCGTGGAGCGCGACCTCGAGGCGGCGTTCCCCACCCTGGCCGGCAACGGCGAGTTCGTGGAGCGCCTCCGCGCCAGCGTTGCCGAGAACCTCGTGGCACTCCAGCAGGTCCTCACCGGTCGGCTCGCCCTGAGCGAGGTGCGTCTCGACGAGCCGCTGGTCTTCGCGACGGTGCAGGCCCGGCTCCGGGTGCCGCAGACCGCGCTGCAGCGGTCCTACCGGGTCGGCTTCCGTGCCATGTGGCAGGAGTGGTCCGACCAGCTGTGCACGCGGGCCGAGACAGAGGGGGTGTCTCGCGACGAGGCGCTCGCCGCCCATCGCAGCCTGACCCAGGCCCTGCTGGCCTACCAGGACCACGTCGCCTCTCTGGTCGCAGAGAGCTATGCGCGCGCAGACGACGCGCTCAGCCGTTCCCGGGCCCACGTGCGCAGCGCCCTGGTCCGCCAGCTGCTCCAACCCGACGCCCCGACGCCCTCCCCCTCGGACCTTGTCACCCTCGGCTACCCGCTCGCCGACACCCATGTCGCCGTCCTGCTGCCCACGGTCGCCCAGGGCACCGCCGAGCGGCTGGCCCCGGGGCTGCGCGCGGCCTCGCGGGCGACCGAGTCCCTGCTCCATCCCATCGACCTGACCGGCACCGTGATCTGGCTGGCCAGCCCCGCCGGTTGGACCTCGGAAGCCACCGCCTCCCTGTACGAGAGGCTGGGAGCACTCGACGTGGTGGCGTCGGTCAGCGCGGCCCGGCCAGGGCTCGACGGGCTGCGTGAGACCTGGACCCAGGTCCAGCAGGTCCAGCAGATCCGCACCGCCTGGGGCGCGGCTCGCTCACCGCGGGTCCTCCGGCACGCCGATGTCGGCCTGGAGATCCTCCTCATGCAGGACCCGGCTCAGGCGAGAACCTTCGTCACCGAGGAGCTCGGGCCGCTCGCCGCGGCCACCGACCAGGCCGGCCGTCTCCGCGAGACGCTCCTGGTCTCGCTGGTGCTCGGCAGCCACGTCGCCACCGCCGAGCAGCTGCACCTGCACGAGCACACGGTGCGGAACCGGCTCCAGAAGGCCGAGGACCTGATCGGGCGGCCGCTGCAGGGCAGGCGCACCGAGCTGCAGGTCGCCCTGCGGCTGATCCGGCTCCTCGACGGCGACGACCCGGCCGGCGCCGCCCTCAGCGCGTGACGCCGTCGAAGAACGCACGGAGCAGGTCGGCGATCGCCTCGGGTTGCTCCAGCGCGCCCGCGTGGCGGGCGCCGAGCAGCCACGCCAGCCGTCCCTCACCCGTCGCCTCGGCGAGGACCGGCGCTGCGGCGGTGAAGGGCGGCGCGTCGTCGTCGCCGCACACCACGAGGGTGGGCGCGGCGACGCGGGGCAGCAGCTCTCGGGTGTCGGCCTCGGCGAGCAGCTCACAGGCGCGGGCGTAGCCCTCGGGGTCCATGGCCCGCAGCAGCGCCTCCACCTCGCCCACCACGGGGGCGCGGCCCGTGCGCGCCTCGGCGGTGAACCAGAGGTCGAGCGTGGGTGCCACCACCGGCTCCATGCCCCGCTCACGCACCAGGGCGGCGCGATCGTGCCACATCCGCCGCATCGCCTCCGGGTAGCGAGCGACCGCGTCGACCACGACCAGGCTGCGCACCACCCCGGGATGCCGCGCCGCGAGGTCGACGGCCACCAGGCCGCCCAGCGAGAGCCCGACCACGTGGGCAGGCCCGGCCTCCTGGTCGAGCACCCTGGCTGCCTGGTCGGCCAGGTCGCCCACCACCAGCGGGCCTGCCGGCGCGGGCGACGCGCCGTGGCCAGGAAGGTCGTAGGAGAGCACCCGGAACCCGGCCAGCCGTCGCGCCAACCGACCCCACACCGTCCGGTCCACCCCGAGGGGATGGAGCAGGAGCACGGTCGGCCCCTGACCGACGGCGCTGGTCTCGGGGTCCACCAGGACGGCGGTCATCCTCCGACCACACCGCCCCGTGGCGGCAGCCGCGGCCCGGGCTCGGGTCGGGTGCCCGCCACGTTCATCATCAGCGCGAGGGTGGTGTAGTACCCGACCGTGACCACGACCTCGACCACACCGTCCTCGCCGAGCCGCTCCAGGGCTCGGTCGTAGGTCGCGTCGTCGACGAGTCCGGTCCGGTGCAGCTGGTCCACGACCTCCCACACGACGCGCACGTCCTCGTCGTCCGTGACGGGCCTGCGGTCCTCCCCGACCGCCTCGGCCACGTCCGTGGGCAGGCCGACCTGCAGGGCCAGGGGCTGGTGGTGCGCCCACTCGAAGTCCTGGTCCCAGCGTCGCGCCACCATCAGCACGGCGAGCTCGAAGAGCCGAGGGTCCAGCGCCTTCTCGTAGCGCAGGTAGGCGCCGACCCCCTGGAGACGGTCCATGAGCACCGGGGTGCGCAGCAGCACCGCGAACGGGCCGAGCAGCTTGCCTCGCGGCCCGGAGGTGATCCGGTCCAGGGCCTCCTGCTGCGCGGCGTCCAGCCTGTCGACCTCGAGCGGGGGCAGGCGCTCCGCGCGGTCGGCGCTCATGCCCGCGCCGGGAGCGGTGCCGTGGTCGTCGGCGCGAGCGCGGCCTCGACCTCGGGCATGACGTCGGTGGCCATCAGCTCCATGGAGCGTCGCCCGAGGTCGGCGTCGACCCAGTCCATGCCGGCGTACACCAGCTCCCCGAACTGCCCGGTCTCCTCGGTGAGGGCCAGCACCTGCTCGGCGACCGAGTGCGCGGTGCCGGTCAGGACCAGCTTGTCGAGGACGTGCTCGAGGGTGATCTCGTCGTCGGGCTGGTCGCGGTGGGTCTTGAAGAGCTCGAGCCGCCCGAGAGCGCGCATCTTGGCCAGCATCTTGTCGTAGTAGAACCGGTACGGGCTCTGCGGGTCGTCCTTGCCGTAGCGCTGAGCCGTGGCCTCGTCGTCGGCGACGAACACCGTCCGGGCCACACGCCAGTCGGCCGGGTCGGCCAGGGCGCCCACGGACTCCTTGCCCTGCACGTAGTTGGGCCAGTGGGTGGCCACCCACTGCGGCAGGAGGAAGTTGGCCGACATCGGGTGGAAGTCCTTGGCTCCCATGGCCACCACGCCCTTGGAGAACGGCGCCACCACCGTGCCCACGATCTCGGGCCGCGGCTGCTGCAGCGGCTTGGGCACCGCCCCGATCCCGGCCTCCAGGTTCACGGTGGTCGCGGTGCTGACCTTGTACCGGTTGCCGGGCAGGTCGATGTCGTAGGGCGCGTCCTCGGACCAGACCCGGGTGATGATGTCGATGGCGTCCGCGAACATCTTGTTGCGATCCTCCGCCAGGATGCCGAGGACCTCCGCGTCGCTGGGCAGCGCGCCTGGGCTGACGCCCAGGATGAACCGTCCCCCGGCGAGGTGGTCGAACATCGCGGCGTGCGCCGCCACCAGCACCGGGTGGAGGTGGGACAGGTTGGTGGTGCCGGTCCCGAGCCGGATCTGTCGCGTCTGCGGGATCAAGGTGGCGAGGAAGAGCATGCTGTTGGTGATGCTCTCCTGCCGGTCGGTCAGGTGCTCGCCGATGAACGCGTCGTGGTAGCCCAGCTCGTCGGCGAGGATCACCGCGTCCTGGTCCTCGCGCAGGGTCTCGCCCCACCCCCGGGACGCGGGGTGCATCGGCATCGCGAAGTATCCGAGCCTCACTGGTCTCTCCTCCTCATCGGGACAGGTACGCGACCAGTCTGCTGGCGGTCGTCCGCAGGCACACTGCTGGAGACGGACAGCAACCCGCCCTCGGCATGACGGGGCCTGTGAGTGCCGGGGTCCGGTCCGGTGGCCCATGCTGGACGGCGTGAGCAGCAGGACGGCACTGGCGCTTGCCTGCCTGCTCGGCGGGTCGGCCGGCTGGGCGATGACCGCAGCGGGAGCCGGGGCGGCGAGCCTCGCGCCGGCCTACGACGTGGGCCTGGTCACCGTAGGGCTGATGACGACCGCCCTGGCCGCGCCGTACGCCCTGCTCCAGCTGCCGGCAGGCGCGCTGGTCGACCGGATCGGCCCCCGGGCCGCCTCCGCCGTCGGGCTCAGCCTGGTCGTGCTCGTCCACGTCGCAGCGTCCACGGTGCCCGTGACCTGGCTGGCGCTGGTCTGCCGCGCCTTGGCCGGTGCGGGCTACGCGGTCTGCTTCGTCTCCGGGGCCGAGCTGGTCCGCCGGTCGGGGGCGGGACCGTCCGCGATGGGCGTCTTCGGCGGTGTCGCCCTGGCCGCGTCCGGCTTCGCGGTCCTCGTGGTGCCGCTGGCGGAGCCTCTGCTGGGGTGGCGGGCGGCCTGGGTGACCAGTGGCTGCGTCGCGGTCCTCGCCCTCGCCCTGCTGGCCCGCACCCCGGTTCCCGAGCCCCGCGCGCGCCCCGACGCGAGCCCCCTCGGCGCCCGTGCGGAGGGCTCCTCGTCCCTGCTGCGCGACCGCGAGCTGCACCGGCTCGCGGCGATCCATGCCGTGACCCTCGGCCTCGGTGTGGTCCTGAGCAACTGGGTGGCGGTCGTGCTGGTGGGCACCTGGGGGTTCGGCAGGCCCGGCGCCGCCCTGACCGCCTCCCTCATCCTCGGCTTGAGCGTGCTCAGCCGCCCGCTCGGCGGCGCCCTCACGCTGCGCTGGCCCCACCTCAGCGGCCGGGTGGCCGCGGTCTCGCTGGTCGCCTGCGCCGTGGCCACCGTGATGCTGGCCCTGCCGGGACCCCCGGTCCTCGCCATCGTCGCCGTGCTCGTGCTCGGCGCCCTGAGCGGGCTGCCGTTCGCGGCGCTGCTGTCGCTGGGGCAGGGCCGGAGACCGGACCGCCCGGGCGCTGCGGTCGGTCTGCTCAACAGCCAGGCGAACGGGCTGATCCTGCTCGGCACGCCCGTGCTGGGCGCCGCGATCGAGGGAGGGCGCACCGCCGCGGCGCTGACCGGGGCCGCGGCCCTGTGGCTGGTGCCGCTGCTGTTCTGGCCGCACTCCTACCGTCGGGCCGACAGCACCTCGTCGGCCCGGACCGCCAGCACCAGCTCGGCCAGCGAGCCGACCTCGGTGAGCGAGTAGCCGAGCAGCTGCTCGGCTCGACGGACCCGCAACCCCACGGTGTTCGGGTGGACGAACAACGCGGCCGCCGTGCGAGCGGTGCTCAGGTCGTGCCGCAGGTAGGCACGCACCGTCGCCTCCAACGCACCACCGCGCTGCGCGTCGTGCTCCCGCAGCGGGCGCAGCCGCGCCTCGACGAACCGGGCCAGCTCGCCCACGTCGTCGACCTGCAGCAGGAGTCCGGCCGCACCGAGGTCGTCGAGGGCCACCACGCCCCCGCGCGCGTCCGGTGGGTGCAGCGCCTGGAGGGCGACCGCCCCACGAGCCCGCCGGAGCGCGGGCGGGTAGTCGCCGAGCCCGTGGCACGGCGCGGACAGCGCCACCACCGGCGCCACCTGCGGACAGGCGCGCACGAGGGAGCGGTGCAGAGCCTCGGCGCGGGGCCGGACCTCCGCCTCACCCGCCGGCCACAGCAGCACGAGGTCGTCGCCCACGGTGGTGAGCAGCGAGCGCGGGTGGGCCGACAGGGCCACACCGCGGGCCACGGACAGGACCCGTCTCCGCTCGTCGGTGGTGGCGCGCCTGCAGCCGACCACGACCACCACGTGCGCCCGGCCCAGGTCGTGGTCGAGCCGTCGTGCCCGCTCGTGCACCCGTGCGGTGGCTCCGCCGGTGAGCAGGTCGCTCAGGAGCTCACCGGAGACCCGCCACTCCGCCTCCAGCGCGGCCCGACTGCGCAGGAGCTCCAACGCGCACACAGTGGCCGCCTGCTCCAGCGCGCGCCGCTCCAGCGCGGTCAGCTGCTCCGACGGTGCGTCGGTCCAGATCCGGGCCACCACCTCGCTGCCGAGCCGTACGGCGGTCTCGCTGCCCCCGGTCGCCGCCGGCGGCGGGTCCTCGCCCGCCTCCGGCTCCTCCGCGATGCGGACCGACCGGCCGAGCAGCCCCGCCAGCGCCTCGGCGACTCCGGTGACCCCTCCGCCGCGCAGGGCGACCTCGGTGAGCTGGGCGTGGATCTCCGCGCCCTGACGGTCCAGCTGCTGCTGGCGCGCGGAGGTGATCGCGACGCCGGCCTGGTCGGCCAGCATGCTGAGCAGCTCCACCTGCTGCTCCTCGAACCCGCCCGGGGCCCGGCGATAGCAGTTCAAGGTGCCCAGGGTTCGGCCGGAGACCAGCAACGGCACCGAGATCATCGAGCGGTAGCCCTGCTCACGGGCCACACCTCCCCAGGGGAGGAACGCGCGGTCGGCCAACGTGTCGCGGACGTGCGCCGCGACGCCGGAGCGGAAAGCCCGGCCGGAGGGCGACTCGGGATCGTCGCCGCCGCGGGGCCACAGGAGGGTGACCGGGTTGTGCTCGTTGACCTGCCTCAGGTAGTCCTCGGACAGGCCGTAGGAGCCCTCGATGAGCAGCACGTCCTGCTGCGGTCCAGGCAGGAGGACCGCACAGAAGTCGAAGTCCATGAGCTCGGCAGCGGTGCGCGAGACCAGGTCCAGGAGAGCGGGGAGCGGGACGGGGCGGTTCACCGCGGCAGCGATGCCCGCCGTCGCGGAGAGCCAGCGACGCAGGATCGGGGTCGCGTCGTCGCTCATCGCGCGAGTGTGTCACGCCCCAGGAAGGACAGAGAACCATGTGCGGCCACACATGGCTCTCGCCTCGTTCCCGGGTGAGCATCGGGTCATGGAAGAAGACGTGCACATCGTCCGGGCCGGCGACCTCTCCGACCAGACTCCGCAGACCGCAGGGCTCCAGCGCTTCGAGGCCGTCTCTGCCCGTCGCCTGGGCTCCCAGGACCTCTGGATGGGCCTGTCGGTGCTGCCTCCGGGCGGCCGGACCGGTGTCCACCACCACGGGCAGTCCGAGACCGCGCTGTACGTGCTCAGCGGAGTCGGCCGTTGGTGGGTCGGGGACCGGCTCGACTCGGTGCGCGAGGCGCACCCTGGCGACTTCGTCTACATCAAGCCCCACGTCGTTCACTGGGAGGAGAACGCCAGCGAGACCGAGCCGGTGCGCATGATCGTCGCCCGCACCACCCAGGACGCGATCGTGGTCAACCTCGAGAACCACCCGCACGCGCCCGACCTGTCCGGCGGCGAGGCGCCGCATGGCTGACCGGCCGAGAGCCGTCGTGGTCGGCGGCTCCTTCGGCGGTCTGACTGCCGCGCTGCTGCTGCGTGAGCGCGGCTTCGCGGTCGAGGTGTTCGAGCGGTCCTCGCAGCTGCTCGACGGCCGCGGTGGCGGCATCGTGCTCCAGCCGGACACCGTCCGCTGGATCCGGGAGCGGCGTGCCGACCTCGCGGTCGCCGACGTCAGCATCGGCTCGTCGTTGCTGCGCTACCTCGGGCCGGACAACGCGGTGGTCCACGAGGAGCCCGCCGCGTGGCGGTTCAGCTCCTGGACCACGCTGTACCGCACCCTCCTCGACGAGCTCGGCCGGGAGCACTACCACCTCGGCGAGCTCGCCGTGGGGGTCGACCAGGACCCTGACCGGGCCGAGGTCCGCTTCGTCAGCGGTCGTCGCGCCTACGCCGACCTGCTGGTCTTCGCCGACGGCATCTCCTCGGTGGGCCGCCGACGGCTGCTTCCCCAGGTGCGCCCTCGCTACTCCGGGTACGTCGGCTGGCGTGGGACGGTGCCCGAGGCGCGGGCATCGGACGAGACCCGCGCGCTGCTCGACGACGCGCTCGGGTACGCCGTGATGGAGCGGTCGCACATCTGCATGTACCCGATCCCCGGGCGGCAGGGCCAGCTCGACCGCGGGCACCGGCTGCTCAACTACGTCTGGTACCGCAACGTCGCCGAGGGCCCTGAGCTGGACGAGCTCATGACCGACGTCCGCGGCAACCCGATGACGGTGTCGGTGCCGGCCGGCAAGGTGCAGCCCCGCTACGTCGAGGAGCTCAGGGAGCTGGCACCCCAGGTCCTCCCCCCGGCTGCGGCCGAGCTGGTGCTGCGCACCCAGGACCCCTACATCCAGGCGGTAGTGGACGTCGCCGTGCCCCGGATGGCGTTCGGCAGGGTGGCCCTCCTCGGGGACGCCGCCTTCGCCGCACGCCCGCACGCGGCCGCCGGCACCGCCAAGGCGGCAGCCGACGCGTGGGCCCTGGCCGACGCTCTCACCGACCACGACAACAACGTGCTGCCCGCGCTCGAGGCCTGGGAGCCGGCCCGCCTGGTTCTCGGCGAGGACCTCGTCCGGCGCAACGCCGAGATGGGGGCCCGGTCGCAGTTCACGGGCACCTGGGACCCGGCCGACCCCGCGCTGCACTTCGGGCTCTACGGCCCCGACCGCTGAGTTCGCGGGGGCCCCGACCAGGTGATCCGCGCGGATGACAGGATCCACGCATGCTCGATGCAGACCGCGCCTACTGGGACGGCCAGGCTTCCACCTTCGACGACGAGCCCGACCACGGACTGGGCGACCAGCGCACGCGCGAGGCGTGGCGCTCTTTGCTGGTCGACCACCTCCCGGAGGCCCCCGCCGACGTCGTCGACCTCGGCTGCGGGACCGGGACGCTGTCGGTGTTGTTGGCCCACGAGGGGTTCCAGGTGCGCGGTCTCGACTTCGCCGCGGCGATGGTGGCCGCTGCCAAGGCGAAGGCGGCTGCAGCGGGAGTCCCTGTCGCCTTCGCCCAGGGCGACGCCGCCGCCCCGCAGTACGCCGCTGCGTCGTGCGACGTGGTGCTCTGCCGGCACGTGCTGTGGGCACTGCCTGACCCGGGGCTGGCGCTGGCGAGCTGGATCAGGCTGCTCCGCCCCGGAGGGCGGCTGGTCCTCGTCGAGGGAGAATGGTCGACAGGGGCAGGGCTCCCGGCCGCCACCTGCGCGACCCTGGTGCGCGAGCAACGGGCCAGTGCCGAGATCACCTTTCTGCGCGACCCCGTCTACTGGGGAGGCGAGACCGGCGACGAGCGCTACCTGCTGGTGAGCCTGCGCTGAACCACCCACCCACCCGGCGTGCGGGGCGACTACCCGGCGGACGCAGGCCGGTAGGCGTGCAGGACCGTGGCGATGTCCTCGCCGCCGTGACCTGCCTCGACGGCGCGGGCCAGCTGGTCCCGCACCACCCGGAGCAGCTCCGCGTCCACCCCGGCCTCGGCACCCGCGGCCACGATCAGGTCCGCGTCCTTGATGCCGCCCTCGACCCCGAAGGCCGACTCGAAGCGGCCCTCGACCATGGCCGCCCCCTTGTGCTTGAGGTACCCGGACTCGAGCGGTCCTCCGGCCAGGGCGTCGAGGACCTGCTGGGGCTTCAGTCCGAGCGCCTCGGCCAGGGCCAGCGACTGTGCGACCGCCGAGGTCAGGCTCAGCACGAACGCGTTGGTGGCCAGCTTGAGCCGGGAGCCCGCGCCGGCGTCGCCGACCCAGACGGTGCGCGACCCGACCGCGTCCAGGACCGGGTCCACCGCTGCCCGCGCCGCGGTCGGGCCGGAGGCCAGGACGACGAGCGTGCCCTGCTCCGCGGGCCCCTTGGTGCCCTGGACCGGGGAGTCCAGGTAGACCAGGCCGAGCTCCTCGGCCACCGTCGCGAGCCGGTCCGCGCCCTCCGCGCCGACCGTGGTGGTCTGCAGCAGCACCGCCCCTGGGGCGAAGCTGCCCGCGCCCTCGCGCAGCGCCTGCTCGACCGTGGACTCGTCCCACAGCATGGTCACGACGACGGAGGCGCCGTCGACCGCCTCGGCGACGCTCTCGCAGTGCCGGGCACCGAGCTCGGCCAGCGGCGCTGCGCGCTCCGGCGTACGGTTCCACACCCTCAACGGGATCCCCGCCGCGCAGATGTTGCGGGCCATCCCCGCGCCCATGGCGCCGGTTCCGAGCAGGGCAACGACGGGTGACGTCACCGACGACATGACTGAGGACATGGCGCGAGTGTCGCAGAACCCTCCAAGGCGAGGCAGGATCCACGGTGCGAACCGGCCGCCGGGAAGAGACGAAGCCCGGGCCGCCCCTTTCGGTCTCAGCCGCCCATGCGGACCCGCACCGCCTTCGCGTCGCCCAACGGCGTCGTGAGATCCACCTCCGCATCCGAGACCGCACCCGTGGTGCCCGGACCGACCTGCCCGGACGCGAACGTGCTGGTGTGGGCATACGCGCCGGAGCCGTCGTAGTCCGCCGCCGGGGTGGTCCACCACACCACCGATCTCGGGACGTCGTAGACGTGGGGCAGAGGCTTGCCGAAGTACTCGCTGAAGTTGGACTGGTCCGTGACCGTGGCAAGGCTGTCAGGGACCGAGATCTTGCCCAGCGGCGTCTCCACGCCGGCGGTCTCGTCGAGCACCCACGCGCCCCACCACCGGTAGGTGACGCCCTCATCCTGGTACGTGTCCAGCTTCCACACCCGCAGCCGGTACCAGTGGCCGGTGGCGATCGGATGGGCGGCCCGGCAGCTCAGTCCCTCTCCTTCGCCGGCGAACGCGTCGCAGGAGGAGCCCTCGGCCCGGTGAGCGTTCCACAGGGAGAAGATCGCTGTGTCGCCGGACGTCCCGTCGAGCCGGTTTCCGTTGGTCTGCAGGCCCAGGTAGCCGCCGTCGGCTGAGCCGGACCAGCGCCAGTTGGTCGCCCAGTACGACGACCTGGCTCGCTTGGTGACCCGGAGCTCCTGGTCCAGGTTCTGGCCGAAGTCGTCCCCCGACCAGCTCCAGTTGGTGTAGACCCAGGCGTTGCGGTGCTGGGAGGCGATCGCCGTGTCCGCTCCGCAGATCCCGTCGACCCGGTCGCTGTAGCGCCTTGTCGCAGCCACCTTGGCGACCAGGGCGGGCCAGCCGTTCCGGCGGACAGAGCGCTTGCCCTTGCGGACCAGCGGCTTGCTCGGATGGCGGTCCTGGAGGGCGAGGTAGAGCCGGGTGACCCGCTTCGCGAGTGTGCGTCGGGCGTTGCGCCGGTCGTACGTCGGTGAGGTGAACAGGTCCTGGGCGAGCCCCGGAAGGCCGGTCGCGCAGCTGTCGTCCACCCGCAGGCGCCATCGCTGCCACTGCGCCGGCGTGGGTGCCTTCCCGTGCGCATATCTCGCGTAGGCCGCGATCTCCCCGTTGCGATCCGGGGTCCTCTCGTCGGCAGCCGTCGCCGGTCCCGCGAGTGCGGCCAGGACGAGAGCGGTGCACGTGGTGGCTGTGGTTGCTCCGATGATCCTCACGCCTGGAAACCTACGGGCCGTGCGCCGCGAGCCCATGACCCGTTCGGTGCATTGACTCGCTCAGTCACCCGCCGTGGAAGGAGGCGCGGTCGGCTTCTCCGCAGAGCGCACCCAGACGTCGAAGAAGGCGCCGAGGTCCTGTCCGGACGCTCGTTCGAAGACCGCCTCGAAGTCCGCCGTGCTCGCGTTCCCGTCGTCGTACCGGGACACCCACGCGCGGGCACCGGCGAGGAAGTCGTGGGCGCCGATCTTCTGGCGGAGCGCGTAGAGCGTCGCCGCGCCGCGGCTGTAGACCGCGCCCGAGAACAGCCCGAGGGGACCCGGATCGGCAACCACCACGTCCCAGAAGGGCGAGTCGGCGGGAAGCCCCATCACGTCGTCGAACCGCTCCTGGGCGGTGACGCGCCCCTGGTGCTCGGACCAGGTCCACTCGGCGTAGGTCGCCCACCCCTCGTTGAGCCAGATGTCGGCCCAGCGGTGCGGGCTGACCGCGTTGCCGAACCACTGGTGAGCCAGCTCGTGGACGACGGTGCTCTCGTCCGCGACCTCGGAGTAGACCGGCCGGGTCTGGGTCTCCAGCGCGTAGTCCACGGAGTCGTCGTCGACGATCGAGCCGAAGGAGCGGAAGGGGTAGCGACCGAAGGCCTCCAGGAACCTGATCATCTTGCCCTGCAGGGCCAGGCTGGCGTCGGTGGTCGCCCGGTGGGCGGCGGTCAGGTCGTCGTCGACGGCGTCGATGATCGGCAGGCCCTCACGGGTCCTGGACCTCCGGAGCTCGTAGTCCCCCACCGATGCCGTGGTCAGGTAGCTCGCCTGGGGGTCGGGGGCGTCCCAGTACCAGGTGGTCCAGCCCCCGTGCCGGCTCGGCTTCCGGGCGGGCAGTCCGTTGGCGACTGCCACCTTCCCCCGGGGGACGCGGATCTCGAAGCGGTAGGACGCCTTGTCGCTGGGGTGGTCGCTGACCGGGTACCAGGTCATCGCCCCGTCGGGCTCGTTGACCACCATGGCACCGTCCCGGGTGGTGACCCAGCCATAGAGCACGCCCTCGATGTCGGTGGGCTGGGTGGTCGCACCTCCGTACGCGACGACCACGGTGACGGTGCGTCCGGCCTTGATCCTGGGCCGGGGCTGGATGACCAGCTCCCACTTCCGCCGGGTCTCGTCCTGGACCTGCCAGAAGCCCCGCCCGTGCACGCTCGCCCCCGCCCTGGGTGGCGTCACCGCGCGCACCCGACGCCCGTCCACGCTCACCCGCTGCACCTGCATCCCCCGGAGGTCGAGGTTGAACCGGTCGAGGTCCTGGGTCGCCCGGAGCCGGATCGTCGCGACGCCGTCGAAGCGACCGCGCAGAGGCGCGGGGGCCGGCGGAGGTGGGGTGTAGGTGATGTCGAGGTCGTAGTGCTTGACGTCGTAGCCACCGTTGCCCGCGAACGGGAAGTAGGGGTCCCCCGCGCCGCTGGCTCCTGCGGTGAACCGGGGCGCTCCCCCGGGTTTCGCGGTCGACGCCGTCGGCGCCAGGACCAGCGCGATCCCGGTCGCCCCCGCAACCAACCCTCGACGCAGCCTCAAGGTGCTCACCATGTCCCCTCCCCTTCGCCGGCCCTGACCCTACGCCCGTCGCGTGGGACCTGGGGAGCCCTCAGGAGCCGGTGGGCCACTGGGGACAGGTCGTCCCGTAGGGGCGGCTGGGGAAGAAGTGCTGCCACTCGGCCGGGGTGAGGTTGCGACCGGCGATGGTGCACGCGCGTTCCCTCCACCCATCCGTGCGCGCGTCCGTGACCCAGGTCCGGCCGTCCGCCGAGGCGAGGACGAGGGCCGAGCCGTCCGGGAGCCAGCCGAAGGCGCGGATCACCTGGTCGGGAAGGGGGATGCTGGCGTGATACTCGCCGCTGTGACCGTCCCAGAGCCGCACCCGGTCACCCTGGAGCGCCGCGACCTGCCTTCCGTCAGGGGCGAACCCGACGATCCCGCCTCCGTCCTGGACGGACTCACCGATCCACTCGAGGGTCTCGAGGTCGAGGAGCCGCATCCGGCCGTCCGGGTCGGACGTGGCCAGCAGCGAGCCGTCCGGCGACAGGTCGTTGGCCAGGCTCCGGGGATCGCTCAGCGTGCCGGGGGGCGCCCGGCTCACGGAAGCGCCGGTCTCCGGGCGGACCCGGAGGAACGACCCGTCCGCACGCAGGACCACGACGGAGTCGCCTCGCGCCATCAGTCCGGTCGCACCGGCTGCTATGGCGGTGGCGCCGACGGGCCGGAGGGTCGCCCGTTCCAGGACGGCGAGCGTCCCGCGCACGTCCTCGGCGTACACCCGCTCGCCGTCGGAGCTGAACGTCTGCGCCGCCCCCACAGTCCTGAGCCCCCTGACGGCGATCTGCCTTCCCGTCGTCGTGTCCCAGATCCGAAGCCTGGCGTCGGTGCCGGTGGACAGCATCCAGCGGGAGTCGGGGGTCCACCGCGCGTTGACCTGGTCGCCGAGCCGGGCGGACCACGAGGTCCGACGCCCCGTCGCGAGGTCCACGAACCGCAGCCTCCCTGCCCGGAAGCGAGCGAGGGTGCGACCGTCCGGAGCCGGGAGTGCCAGGTCCGTGGCGGCGTCCGACGGGACGCCGACGTCATCACTGAGGGACAGCGGGCGGCGGGTGCCGCCGAGGCTCCACGTCGCCAGGCCCACGCTTCCCAGGGTGCCGTAGATGGCGTGGTCGTCGGAGGACCACGCGGTGCTCGTGCCCCACAGCCCACCGGGGGCCCGCAGGTGGTGCACCAGGGCGCCTGACCTCGTGTCCCACACCTCGACGCTCTCGTCGGCGGAGGCTGCCATCAGGAGCGTGCCGTCGTGGGAGAACCGACCGCCTTCCGCCGGCTCGAAACCGCGCATCCGGGGGCCCCCGGCACGAAGGGTGGTCGCGTCGTACAGAAGGATCCGGCGTCCCGTGGTCACGGCGATCGTCGACCCGTCGGGGCTGAGGTCGAGCCCGGTGGGCACCTGCCCGGGCTGGAGCGGGACGTCGGCAGCGTGCAGAAGCCGACCTGAGTCGACGTCGTAGGAGCGCAGTGAGTCCTGTCCCTTCATCGCGACGTAGAGACGACGGCCGTCGGCATCCAGAGCCACCAGGGCGTACTCCGGCACCGTCACGCCGAAGACCGGACGACGTGGGTGCCCGAGATCCCAGACCGCCGCGGTGCCGAGTCCGGTGAACTGCTCGGCCTTCAGGTCGAAGCGCTGCACGACGGCGGAGATGCGCCGGCCGTCGTCGCTGTAGTCCAAGGCGTACTCGACGGAGTCGCCCGGGCGCCAGCCGCCCAGCTGCCGCCGGGCCAGGGCACCGCCCGGGAGGTCCAGGAGCTGGATCGGCTGGTCGTCGAGTCTCGGCGGTGCCTGCTTGTCCTCGACCCACTGGTTCACCGCCATGGCGATCTGACGGCCGTCGGGCGAGAACCGGATGATGCTGGACGGCGGGGTGCCCGCGAAGTCGACGGGTTCGAGGGTCGTCGCGTCGTAGAGGTGGATCCCGGGATCCTCCGCGTCCGGCGCCATGCTGAGGGCCAGCGTCTTCCCGTCGGGGCTGAGCGCGACCGAGACCGCCAGCCCGCGGATGGCGTGCACCCGGGACAGCGGCCCCGCGCGCGTCAGGACAGCTCCCAGCGCGTCGCGGGACCGCGGCGACGGGTTGACGGTCATCGCCTCGACGGCGAGCAGCAGTCCAGCGGCGAGATCCTGCTGCCCCGCTGCCTGCGCTCCGGCCCGCTGCGCCTCGACGACCAGGGCAGCCCGCTCGCGGCCCCGCCTGTCCTGTTCGGCCCGGTCGGCAGCGCGTACGGCGAGGACGCCGGTCAGGAGGGCGAGCGCGAGGAAGACGCCGACGCCGCCCAGCGCCCCCGCCAGTCGGCGCCGGGACCGGCGGTCTCGCGCGGCCCGGGTGCTGGCGGCGCGCTGCTCCGCCCGCCACCCGGCGAGGGAGGCGTCGAGGAACGCGGCCTCGCTGCGGTCCAGATCGGGCCGAGCGCGCTCGCGCCACTCCCGGGTGCGCGTCAGCCGGATCCCCCGGTAGAGCTCGGAATCGGGACGGCCCATGGTCTCCCAGGCATGCGCGGCGCCGGTCAGGTGACCGAAGAGCCTCTGCCCGTCGAGGTCGTCGTCGAGCCAGCCGCGCAGTCGCGGCCACACCTGGACCACTGCCTCGTGCGCGATCTGCACCGTCTCGCCCTCGACGCTGACCAGCCGGGCCTCGACCAGCCTCTCCAGGAGTCGTGCCCGCTCCGGGTCGAGAGCCACCGTGTCCCGGGGCAGGCGGGCCCGCGCCGGGACGCCGTCCCCGGTCGGCACGACGAGTCGCAGCAGCATGCCGCGCAGCTGGGCGCGTTGACTCGCGTCCATCGCGTCGTAGAGGGACTCGGCGGACTGGGTGACCGCCTGCCGGATCCCCCCGGCCGCCCGGTATCCCGCCACGGTCAGCGTCGGCCCCTCGCGCCGCTGCCACGTCTCGCGCAACGCGTGGGACAGCAGCGGCAGCGCCGCGGGCTCCCCGTCGACCTCGTCGACGAGCAGGTCGACGAGACCCGGTTCCAGACGCAGGCCGGCGCGTCGGGCGGGCCCTTCCACCGCGCTGCGGAGCCCTGCCTCGCCCAGCGGGCCGAGGAGGTAGAGGCCACCCTCCACGACCCGGGCGATCTCGGAGTAGGGCGCGAAGTCGCCGAGGTGGTCGGCTCGCACGGCCAGTACCAGTGATCCGCCGGCGCCCACGTGCACCGCCAGCGCCTCGGCGTACCTGGCCCGTTCGCCCGCGTCCACGCAGAGCGTCACGGCCTCCTCGGCCTGGTCGACCACCAGGGTCTGCAGTCCGCGGGGCTGCAACGCGACCAGCGAGTCCATCGGGTGCGCCCCCGGCGTCGTGACCAGCACCGGGAGACCACTCCGGACGAGCGACGCCACCACGCCGGCACGGACCAGGGAGGACTTCCCGACTCCGGAGGGGCCAGCCACCGTGAGCACGTGGGTCTCGCGCAGACGCCTCAGGCACACCGCCACGTCGTCGTGGCGCCCGAAGAACGTGTCGGCGTCCTCGGTGCCGTAGGGAAGCAGCCCCCGGTAGGGGCAGGTCGCGCTCACCCCGAAGACCTCCGGCTGGCCGAGTGGGGGGTCCGGCTTCAGGAGCAGCCGTTCGAGTCGCTCGAGCTCAGGGCCGAGGTCCAGGCCCAGCTCGCCGACGAGAAGGGACCGCGCGCGCTTCACCGCTGCCAGGGCCTCAGGCTGCCGACCCGTGCGGTACAGCGCGGTGGCGAGCAGCGTCCACCGGCGCTCGCGGTACGGCGACTCAGCCACCAACGCTCGTGCGCGTTCCAGCACCGCGTGCGAGCGGCCGGCGGCGATCGCGGACCCGACCCAGACCTCCTCGGCGTCCATGCGCAGCCCCTCGAGGCGCCCCGCCTCGACCCTCCCGGGTCCCCACGCGGCCAGGTCCGTCAAAGGCGGGCCCCGCCACAGGTCCAGGGCCTCGCCCGCGAGGCAGGACGCGCGCCCCGGGTCGCCTGCGGCCAGGGCCTCACTGGCCTGGTCCCCCAGCCGTTCGAAGGTCCGGAGGTCGAGCTCGTCGTCGGACAACGTCAAGCGGTACCCGGACGGGACGGACTCGATGGCGGCGGGGCCGAGCACCTCCCGCAGCCGCACGACGCACCCCTGGATCACCGTGGCCCACGATGCGGGCACGGCGTCGCCCCACAGCGCGTCCGCCAGGGCGTCCTGCGTCACCGGTGTTCCAGCCCGCACCACCAGGGCCGACAGGACCACCCGGTCCCGCGGGCCCAGCCCGTCGGCGCTGCCCTCGACCTGGAGCGGGCCGAGTACGGCGATGCCCATGTCTCGACTCTCGACCTTGCGGGAGGAGGCGTCAACGGGCCATGACCGCACCGACACCGCCGTGGGCCACCCAGCCGTTGCGGAGCGGTTCCTGGCCCTAGCCGCGTCGGGAACGGGCCGGTCTGGCCATCCTTGACTCGAGGCAGGATGGTGCTAATAATACTAGCATCATGCGATGGTCCATCGATCACTCCTCCCGCGACTCGCTGCAGCACCAGATCGCCAGCAGCGCCCGTTTCGGCGTGGCGTCAGGGATGCTCGCCGTCGGCGAGCAGCTCCCCCCGGCGGCCGAGCTCGCGGAGGCCCTGTCGGTGGACCGCAACACCGTCCTTGCGGCGTACCGACAGCTGCGCGACGAGGGCCTGCTCGAGTTCCGCCGGGGTCGCGGGGCTCGGGTCACCGCGACGGCCCCCGACCTGTCGCCGGTCACCGAGGCGGCCCACCACCTGATCACGGTCGCGCGCACCCACGGCCTCGGCCGCGCCGACCTGGTTCGCCTGATCGAGGAGCTGACATGACCAAGCCCGGCTACGCCGACACCCACCGGTACTCGATCTACACCGGCCGAGCCACGAACTGGACCATGATCGTGGCCTTTGCCGTGGTGGCGGTCCCGCTCTTCCTGCTCGGGGGCGACCCCGAGCAGGACGGGTGGGAGCTGGCCCTGCCGCTGCTGCTGTACGCCGTCGGCGTGCTCGTGTACGCGCTGACCGGCTCGAGCGTCCGCACCACCGCCGGGCCGAACGGCGTCACCGTGCGCTTCGGCGCGCTCGGATGGCCACGGTGCACCTACCGCCTCGACCAGATCGACCGGGCCGAGGTGGTCGACCTGCACCCCCTCTCGGTGGCCTTCGGGTTCTGGTGGACTCCGCGACGCACCTGCTGCACCGTCCGTTCCGGCCCCACCCTGCGCCTGCTCCTGCACAGTGGCCGGTCGGTCACCATCACCGCACCTGAGCCGCACGCCGCAGTCGCCGCGCTCGACGAGGGACGGGCCGCGAGGTAGGCGGACCGCGGTCGGGACCCGGCTCGAGCCCGCGGGTGACGAGCCGGCGCGGGTGCTCGGCGCAGGCCGCTGCCCTAGTCTCGAGCTGTCGGGTGCCACGCCCGGGAGGGAGCGCCGATGGCCGACCCGTTGGTGGAGACCAAGCTCCTGCTGCCCGAGCCACGCCGCGAGCTGGTGCTGCGCCCCCGCCTGCTCGACCTGTTGCGCCGCGGCTCC
The DNA here is from genome assembly GCA_963784485.1 of uncultured Actinomycetota bacterium. GTDB lineage: Bacteria > Actinomycetota > Actinomycetes > Propionibacteriales > Nocardioidaceae > Marmoricola_A. Next base: position 600,508 of record CAWARH010000006.1, read on the forward strand.
CGGTGCAAGGTCACGCTGATCTCCGCCCCCGCGGGCTTCGGCAAGACGACCCTGCTGGCCTCCTGGTTCGGCGCCGCCTCGTCCACCCCTCGCCGCGGTCACCGGGTTGCCTGGGTGTCGCTGGACGAACGCGACCGAGAGGCCACGTCGTTCTGGACCTACCTGCTCCAGGCCCTCGACCGAGCCGTTCCGGGTTCCGCTGCCGCCGGGCTCACCCTGCTGCACTCCGGCCAGGCGCCCGTGGAGACCGTGCTCGCCGGCCTGGTCAACGAGCTCAGCGTGCTCCCGGACGAGGTGACGATCGTCCTGGACGACTACCACCTCGCCGACGGCGGCGAGGTCGCCACCGGGATGGCCTTCCTCGTCGACCACCTGCCGCCGCAGCTCCGGCTGGCCATCGGGACCCGGGCCGACCCGGCGCTGCCGCTCTCCAGGCTGCGGGTCGGCGGCGAGCTCGTCGAGATCCGCGCCTCCGACCTCCGCTTCACCGGCGGGGAGGTGGCCGGCTACCTCAACGACCTCCACGACCTCGACCTGCCGCCTGCTGACATCGCCGCACTGGAGACCCGCACCGAGGGGTGGATCGCCGCTCTCCAGCTGGCGGCGCTCTCGTTGGGCGACCGCGATGACCGCGCCGACTTCATCGCCGGGTTCGCCGGCGACGACCGCTTCGTCCTCGACTACCTTGCCGACGAGGTGCTCGGTCGCCAGCCCCCCGACGTACGCCGCTTCCTGCTCGACACCTCCATCCTCGACCGGCTCACCGGGTCACTCTGCGACGCGGTCAGCCCCCTGCCCGGACGAGCCGGCGACAGGGCCGGCGCGGCGATGCTCGAGGCCGTGGACCGGGCGAACCTGTTCCTCGTGCGGCTCGACGACCGCCGCGGCTGGTACCGCTACCACCGCCTGTTCGCCGACGTCCTGCGTGCGCACCTGCTCGTGGAACGACCCGATGACGTCCCCGCCCTGCACCGCCGAGCAGCCCGGTGGTACACCGAGGCGGGACAGCCCGAGGCCGCCTTCAGCCACGCGCTGGCCGGCGGAGACCGCGAAGGCGCCGCGGACCTCGTCGAGCGCAGCTACCGGGCCCTCGGTCGTGAACGGCGCGAGGACCTCCTCCGTCGGTGGGCGCACGAGCTGCCCGCCGACGCCGTACGCGACCGGCCCGTGCTCGCGATCGCCCTCGTCGGCGGGCTGATGGCCAGCAACGTGTTCGACGGCGTCGCCCCACGCCTCGACCATGTCGAGCGCCTGTTGGCGAGACCGGCAGCGGACCTCGTGGTCGCGGACCCCGACGAGCTCCCCCGGGTTCCGGCAGCCGTCGAGATGTACCGTGCCGCACTCGCGCTCGTCGGTGGTGACCCCCGTGGCGCCATCGCACGGGCCCGCCGGGCCATCGACGCTGCTGTCGACGGGGACGACCTCATCACCGGCGCTGCCGCCGCGCTGTCCGGGCTCGCGTCCTGGACCACCGGCGACCTCGCCACGGCGCACGCCAGCTACACCACCGCCCTCCCCGCCCTCGCTCGTGCCGGGCACACCGCGGACGTGCTGGGCTGCTCGATCGCGTTGGCCGACATGGAGCTCAGGCTCGGCCACCTCCGGCAGGCCGAGCGCACCTTCGGTCGCGCGCTCGCGCTCGCCGAGATGCAGGCGTCGGCCGGTGCCGGGGTCATGCGAGGCACTGCGGACATGCTCGTAGGTCTCAGCCGGGTCGCTTGGTACCACAACGACCTCAGCGCTGTGGCCAAGCTCCTGCGCCGTTCCGACGAGCTCGGCGAAGCAGCGGCGCTCGCGCAGAACCCGTACCGGTGGCGGGTCGGCCTGGCGCGGCTCCGGGCCGCTCAGGGCGACCTCTCGACCGCGCTGGAGCTCCTCGACGACGCGGAGCGCGTCTACGTGGGCGACTACTCGCCGAACGTGCAGCCGATCCACGCGACCCGTGCCCGCGTGCTCGCCGCCCGCGGTGACATCGGGGAGGCGCTCGACTGGGCACGACGGCACCGGGTCACGAAGGACGACGACCTGTCGTACGTGCGCGAGTACGAACACCTCTCGCTCGCTCGGGTCCTGCTCGCCGAGCACGCGGCGACCGGGTCCCTGCAGGTGCTCGAGGACGCGGCTGCCCTGCTGGACCGCCTGCTCGCCGCAGCCCGGGCCGGAGCGCGCACGGGCACGGTGATCGAGGTCGAGGTGCTCCGGGCCGTCACCCAGCACGCACGCGGCGCAAGCGACGCATCGCTCCAGGCCCTGCGGCACGCCGTCGAGCTCGCCGAGCCGGACGGCTGGGTGCGGGTCTTCGTCGACGCCGCCCCGGTCGTGGCCGACCTGCTGCACGAGCTTGCCGGGAACGAGCCTCCCTCCGCCTTCTTGCGGGGACTCCTGGCTGCGGCGAGCGGGCACGAGGACGCCACCACCGACGCGGCCGGCGACACGACGCCGGCACCCGGACCTGTGGCGCGGCTGGTCGACCCCCTGAGCGTCCGCGAGCTGGAGGTCCTGCGGCTCCTGGGCTCGGATCTCGACGGGCCCGCCATCGCGCGCCGGCTGGTCGTGTCCCTCAACACCGTCCGCACCCACACCAAGCACATCTACACCAAGCTCGACGTCAACAGCCGACGCGCGGCGGTCAGCAAGGCGCACCGGCTGGGGCTCCTGCCGGGCCCGGGCCCCCGCTGATCGCGCGCTGGGCGCCCGGGAGCCGCGCCATCTCACCAGGCCTCTCACCTCATCTGGTGACGCCAGGTCACCCCGTCGGCTCCTAGGTTCCAGTCATCCCGGCGAGGTCCGCCGAGAACCAGCCAGACAGGAGCCGACCATGAGCATCACGCCCACCGCTCTCACCCGGGCCTCCGGTGCAGCCGCCGTGGCCGCCGGACTGATCTTCATCGGAGTCCAGGTCAACCACCCGCACCTGGACGCCGTGTCGATCACGACGACCGAGATGGCCGTCCGCAACTCCCTCAAGGTGGCCATGGCCGCACTGGCGCTGGTCGGCATCACCGGCATGTACCTGCACCAGGTGCGGCAGATGGGCTGGCTCGGCCTGGTCGGGTACCTGCTCTTCGGCGCCAACTACCTCGTCATCATGGCCACGTCCTTCGTGGCGGCGTACGTCCTGCCCTCCATCGCTGCGACCAACCCGGCGTACGTCGACAACGTGCTCGACGCCGCCAGCGGCCGCTCCGCCACCGGCGACATCGGCCTGCTCCACACCGTGGTCGCACTCGAGGGCGGACTCTTCCTGGCAGGCGGGCTCGTCTTCGGCGTCGCGCTGTACCGGGCACGGGTCCTTGCCCGCTGGGCCGCCGCGCTCCTCGCGGTCGGCGGCGTCGTCACCGCCGCGCTCACCCTGATGCCGGACGCGTTCTACCGGCTGCTGGCCTTCCCGAACAGCATCGCCCTGATCGGCCTCGGCTGCTCGCTCTGGCTCGGCACGCGCAGCGACGCCCCCGCCCGATCGACCCGTCCCGGCCACGACCCGGTTCCCGCCACGGTCGGTGCCTCGTGACCCGCCCGGTCGGCCGGTGGGTGCCGGCCGGGCTGGTCGCGCTCGCCGCGATCCCCGTGCTGGCCGGCAGCGCCCGCCTCGTCGAGCTCCTCGGCGGACCCGATCTCATCCCCGCGGATGCCCGCTTCGCAGCCTCCCCGCTCCCGGTGGTGGTCCACGTCTCGACGGCGATCGCCTACGCCCTCCTCGGGGCACTGCAGTTCTCCGCCGGCCTGCGCCGCCGTCACCCTGCATGGCACCGGCGAGCGGGCCGTCTCCTGGTCGCGCTCGGCCTCGCGGTCGCCCTCTCGGCTCTCTGGATGACCCTGGCCCTCCCGGTCAAGGAAGGCACGGGGGCGCTCCTGTACCTGTTCCGGCTGGTCTTCGGAGCCGGCATGGCCCTCAGCATCGTCCTCGGACTCGCCGCCGTCCGCCGGCGTGACCTCGCCCGGCACCGCGCCTGGATGACCCGTGCCTACGCCCTTGCTCTGGGCGCCGGCACCCAGGCGTTCACGGTCGGCGTAGGCGGAGCGCTCCTCGGAGCGGGGGTCGTCCGCCACGACCTCCTGATGGGAGCCGCATGGGTGGTCAACCTCGCCGTCGCGGAAGCGATCATCCGCCGCCCCTCCGTCCGACGGACCCGCACCGGTCGGCCCCGCGCGGCGCTGGTCGCGTCGCGATGAGCCGACCGGCGGCCCCCGCACCAACGCAGTACGCACTGCGTGTCGAGGGGCACCTGGCCCCCCGCTGGTCGACCTGGTTCGGGGGCCTCACCCTCACCCAGAACGACGACGGGACCACGACGCTGCGCGGTCCCGTGACCGACCAGGCCGAGCTGCACGGCCTGCTCGCCAAGGTGCGCGACCTCGGTGCCACCCTGCTCTCGGTCACGACCCTCGACTCCGACGGGCGAGCGTCCCCTCAGTGCGGCGACATCGACGCGAGCGCACCGAGGGACCGGCCGAGGTAGGCGAGCAGCCGCTCGTGCGGAGGACGCCCGCCCTCGTCGGCACAGGTGCTCACCTCGGGGCCGAAGACACCGGGGACGCGGTAGGCGTCGACACCGCCCATCCGGCCCATCAACCCGAGCAGGGCCGCGCACTGGTCCTGGTCGACGAGGTCCGCCCGGTCGACGGCGACGGCGATGTCGACACCGTGCACCACGACCTCGGTGAGGTGGATGATCGCGGCGAGCGGGCCGGGCAAGGTTCCCAGCCCGAGGGTGATGGTTCCCTCCAACGCGTCGGCTCGCGCCCAGGCTGCGCGGTCGGCGGCTGCTGCCCGGGCGTACGCCGCGACGGGGTCGGCACCGAGCCAGTCGGAGTCGTGCGCGGCGCGCTCGGGGGTGCCGCTGACCTCACCGGCGAAGATGCGGATGCCGCCGACGAGGTGGTTGGCGACCCGGTGCACGTCCCACCCCTCACACGGGGTGGGACGCTGCCACTGGTCGGCCTGCACTGCGCCGACCACCGCGGCGGTCGTCGTGAGGGCCGCGTGGATCGCGGTGGTCACGTCGTTCATGTCGTGCTCCTGTCGCAGCAGTCGGCCGGGTGCCGTGACACCCACCCTGGCTGTCCGAGGAGTCGCGCCGCGTCGGCGCCAGGGTGGACTTCGATGCGCCCGGTCCTGGTGGCCTCCACCCCGGGGTGGAGGCCACCTGCCTTCCCCGCTTCGACTACCGACCCACGGGGGCTCGCGGTCGAGCGCGGTCTTCCCAGGCGCTCAGCGGAAGGCGGAGTGGCCGGTGAGGGCCTGGCCGAGCACGAGGGTGTGCATCTCGACGGTGCCTTCGTAGGTCAGGACCGACTCCAGGTTGTTCATGTGCCGGATGACCGGGTACTCCAGGGAGATCCCGTTGGCCCCGAGGATGGTCCGCGAGGTCCGGCAGATCTCCAGCGCCTCACGGACGTTGTTGAGCTTGCCCAGGCTCACCTGCTCCGGACGCAGCGTCCCCTGGTCCTTGAGCCGGCCCAGGTGCAGGGCGAGCAGGAAGCCCTTGGACAGCTCCACGGCCATGTCGGCCAGCTTCTGCTGGGTGAGCTGGAAGCCGCTGAGCGGGCGGCCGAACTGCTCACGGGACCCCGCATAGGACAACGCGGACTCGAAGGAGGACCGGGCCGCACCCAGGGCACCCCAGACGATGCCGTAACGGGCCTCGTTCAAGCACGACAACGGCCCCTTGAGCCCCCGCACCTGCGGCAGCACCGCGGACCCGGGCAGACGCACCCCGTCCAGGACCAGCTCACTGGTCACCGAGGCCCGCAACGAGAGCTTGTGCTTGATCTCGGGGGCGGTGAACCCGGGCGTCGCGGTCGGCACCACGAACCCGCGGACCCCCTCCTCGGTCTGCGCCCACACCACCGCGACCTGGGCGACCGACCCGTTGGTGATCCACATCTTCCGCCCGTCCAGGACCCAGTCGTCACCGTCGCGCCGGGCCCGGGTCCGCATCGAGGCCGGGTCCGAGCCCGCATCGGGCTCGGTCAACCCGAAGCACCCGATCGCCTCCCCCGCAGCCATCCGCGGCAACCACTCCTGCTTGTGCTCCTCCGAGCCCCACCGCCAGATCGCATACATCGCCAGCGACCCCTGCACCGAGACCAGCGACCGGATCCCCGAGTCCACCGCCTCCAGCTCCACACACGCCAACCCGTAGTCGACCGCGCTCATCCCCGCACAGCCGTACCCCTCCAGATGCATGCCCAGCACCCCCAACGACCCCAGCTCCTTGGCCAGCCCGGGCAGGTCGTCGATCCGGCCCGCCTCGAACCACCCCGCCACATGCGGCTGGATCCGGCTCTGCGCCACCTGACGCACCGAGGCCCGCACGTCCCGCTCCTCCCCGGTGAGCAACGAGTCGACCCCGGCCGGGTCCAACGGGTCGAACGGGGGACGCTTGTCGGTGGTGGTCATCAGTTGCTCCTCAGTCCGCCGGCGGCGGACCTCGTGGTGGCGCTCCCCCAGCAACGGATGCGAGGGCGCGGTGATCGGTGTCCTTCGACAGTCGCGCAGCTGCGCTAGCGCCTCCGGGAGGCCGCGGAGCCGCCCGTCCTCTCGGCGTGCTCGATGCCGCCGTTGACGCGGCGCGGAACCTGCAGAGGGTTGTCGCTCTGCGCCTCCGGCGGCAGCCAGGAGTCGTGGGCGGACTGGAAGGCCACCGGCCGCACGAAGCGACCGAGACCCTGGGCACCCACGGAGGTCGCGGACGGCACCGACGTGGACGGCCACGGCCCACCGTGCTGCTGCGCCCACGTGAAGGCGACACCGGTGGGCCAGCCGTCGACGACGACCCGGCCGACCTTGCGGCTCAACCGATCGAGAAGGGCGGCGGCCTGGGGGTCGTCGGCGCCACCGGTGATCAGGCTGGCCGCCAGCGCGCCCTGGAGGTTCGCCAGAGCATCGTCCAGCTCCTCGTCGCCGTCGTACTCGCAGACGAGGAGGACGGCGCCGAAGCACTCCTCGAGCAGCCTGCTCCCGGGACCGAGCGCGGCCAGGTCCGCGCGGAGGACGGCGGCAGGGGCCGGCCAGCCCGACGTCGCCGGGTCCAGCATCTCCACGACCTCCGACCCCGCGTCCTGCATCGCGGCGAGTCCGTTGCGGACCGACGACGCGATGGACTCGGTCAGCATCGACGGGCTCGGTGCGGCGTCCCGCAAGGCACCGGCGACGGCGGCAGCCGCTCCTACGCCGGCGGGAGCGAGCAGCAGCCCCGGCTTGGTGCAGAACTGGCCGTGCCCCAGGGTGAAGGAGCCGACGAGGCCGGTCGCCACCGTCCCGAGGTCGCGGGCCCCGGCGCGGGTCACCACGACCGGGTTGACCGTGCCCATCTCCGCGTAGACAGGGATCACCACGTCGCGCTCGTTGGCCAGCCGCCACAGCGCCAGCCCGGCCGCTTGCGACCCGGTGAACGCGACAGCGGAGATCGCAGCCGCGCGGACGAGCTCGACGCCCGCCTGGTGACCGTTGACCATGCCGAACGTGCCGACGGGTGCGCCCGCCTCGGCGAGCGCCTCCCGCGCGATCTCGGCCTGCAGGTGGCTGAGGCCGACGTGTGCCGGGTGGGCCTTCACCACCACCGGGCACCCGGCTGCGAGAGCTGCGCCGGTGTCGTTGCCCAGGACGCTGAACGCGAAGGGGAAGTTGCTGGCGCCGAACACGGCCACCGGTCCCAGGGGCCGGTTCACCCGGACGATCCGCGCACGGGTGGCGGTGGCCTCGTCGATGGTCACGCCCAGGTAGGAGCCCTCGACGGCCACGTCGCCGTAGAAGCGCAGCTGGTCGGCCGCCCGGGTGACTTCTCCGGACAGCCGCGCGAGGCCCAAGGCGGTCTCCCGGTCGGCGTGGGCCGCGAGCTCGTCCTGGCGTGCCTCGAGGGCGTCGGCGATCCGGTGGAGCCAGGCGCGACGCTCGCCAGGAGCAGCCGCTGCGACGGCCGCGGCGGCGCCGGCCGCCAGGTCCACGACCTCGGCGACCCGCTCCGGGGTGGTCTCCTCTGCGGTCGAGACTGCCTCGCCGGTCCGCGGGTCGTACGACGTCACCGCGCTCACCGGGCACCTCGCACGGCCGCCTCGAGGACGTCCAGCGCCTCGTCGAGGAGGGGCAGGGGGATGACCAGCGGCGGGAGCAGCCGGATCACGTTGCCGTAGGTGCCGCAGACAAGGACCAGGACGCCGTCGCGGTGGCACCGGGCGGCGACGGCCCGGGCGACCTCCGGCGCCGGCTCTCTCGTGCCCGGACCGACGAGCTCGAGCGCGAGCATCGCGCCCCGGCCACGCACCTCGCCGACGGTGGAGCCTGGACCGGTCAGCGCATGCAGCCGTGGCATCGCCCGCGCCTCGATGTCGCGGGCCCGCTGCACCAGGTCCTGCCGCTCGATGGTCTCCAGTGCCCCGAGGGCGGCCGCGCAGGCGACGGGGTTCCCGGCGAAGGTGCCCCCCAGCCCGCCGGGCGCGACGGCGTCCATGAGCTCGGCGCGACCGGTCACGGCTGCAAGCGGCAGGCCACCGGCCAGCGCCTTCGCGGTGGTGACCAGGTCGGGGACCACCCCCTCGTGCTCGCAGGCGAACATCGCCCCGGTCCTGGCCAGCCCGGTCTGGATCTCGTCGGCCACGAACACGATCCCGTGCTCGGTGGCGAAGTCCTGGACCGCCCTGAGGTAGCCGGGCGGCGGGACGATGAAGCCGCCTTCGCCCTGGATCGGCTCGGCCACGATCGCGGCGACGTTGTGAGCGCCGATCTGGGTGACGACCGCGTCCTTCAGGGCCGCGAGGGCCTCGGCACCAGCGTGCTCGGCACCGCTCGGCCACCGGTAGGGGTACGGCGACGGCACACGGTAGACCTCGGGCGCGAACGGGCCGAAGCCCTCCTTGTAGGGCGCGTTCTTGGCCGTCATCGACATCGTCAGCAGGGTCCGGCCGTGGTAGGCGTGCCCCAGGACCACCACTGCAGGTCGGCCCGTCGCGGTCCGCGCGATCTTGATGGCGTTCTCGACCGCCTCGGCCCCGGTCGTGAACAGCGCGGTCTTCTTGGCGTGGGTCCCGGGCGTGAGGCGGTTGAGCGCAGCAGCGACCTCCCCGTACCCCTCGTACTCGGTCACCAGGAAGCAGGTGTGGGTGAAGCGTTCAGCCTGCTCACGCAGGCGACGGACCACGGCCGGGTCGGAGGCCCCGACACTGGTCACGGCGATGCCCGAGGCGAGGTCGATGAGGTGGTTGCCGTCGACGTCGACGAGCACCCCACCGCCCGCTCGCTCGATGAAGACGGGCATCGTGGTGCCCAGCCCGCCGGCCACCTCGGCGTCGCGCTGCTCCTGGAGCTTCAGCGAGGTGGGGCCGGGGATCTCGGTGACGAGAATGCGGCGCTGCTCCGGCTGCGACATCGTTCCTCCGTGGGATGTGGGAAGTCAGACGGTACGCAGGAGGACCGCCTCCGTCTTCGTCGGATCCGACCAACCACCTGCGGTTGTCGTCCGTACGACGAGGAGTCGGCGCGGTCCGGCGCCCGCGGTCAGGCGACTCCCCGGGTCCGCAGGGCCAGCCATGTCTCGGCGGACACGTCAGGGTCGTCGAGGTCGAGCTGGAGCAGCTCTCGGGCTCGGGCCACCCGGTAGCGCAGCGTGTTGCGGTGCAGGCCGAGGGAGGTCGCCGCCTGCTCGTACTGACCGCGGTGCCGTAGGTAGCCGACCAGTGCCTGCAGCAGCTCCGGGCTCGCCCGGGCCACGAACCGGTCGACGGCTCGGGGCACCCCTCCCCCTGGGTGCCGGGGCCGGGCGATCTTCCCCGGAGGGGTCGACGCGAGTGCCCGCTGGGTGCGGGGCCGGACTCGGCCGGCGGCGTCGAGGGCGACCAGCTCGGAGACCACCGCCGACGCGACGGGGTCGACTCTGCCCAGCTCGGCCTCGAGGTCGTCGAGTGCTGGATGGCCGTCCGGCAGCAGGCACCAGGCTGCGGCCCGGTCCACCATCACCGACAGCGCCTCTGGGCACCACCGCTCCACCGCCTCGACGAGGTCGGCGCTGTCGCGGCCCCTGATCGCGAGCACGCTGACCTCCCGGCCCGGGGAAGGCACGCCGGTGTCCGCGGCGAGCCGCCGGCTCGCGTCCGTCAGGCCCGCGTCGACCAGCAGCGCCACGCACCGTCGCGTCGCCTCCCGGGCGGACTGGCTGCGCTGGTTGCGGATCACGTCGAGGCTGAGCAGCGCCGCGGCGGTGAGCACGACCCGCCGCTGGGCCGCTTCCAGCTGGCGCGGGGACCCGGCTGCGAGATAGCCGACCACCCGGTTCTCCACCGCGAGCGGGAAGACGACGACCACGTGGTCGGCGGAGCTGAACGAGGCAGACGAGTGGACCCCTGCCATTTCCAGCCGGCTCACCTCGGCCTGGAGCGCCTCCATCTCCTCCACCAGCCCGGCGGGGTAGCTCTGGTCGACCTTTCCCTGCGCGGTGAGCAGGGCCGCCCAACCCTCGAGAAGCACCGCGAGCCGCCGCAGGACGGCCGCAGCCGGGTCCGGCGCCACTGCCGCGTCGACCAGCGCCCGGTGCGCCGCGACCGCGTCGGTGAGCTGCTGCTCGGTCGAGCGCGCGCGGGCCGACCAGTAGGTGCGCGAGACCAGGAGGAACGGGGTGGGGACGGGTACGACGAGCAGGGGCAGCCGCGCCTCGCGACAGGCCCTCACCAGGGACGGGGGCGGCGACTGGTGCACGGGACCGAGCCCCAGGGCCAGGGCGCTCAGTCCTGCCTGCCTCAGCCGGGCGACGTACCGGCGACAACCCAGGTCGCTGTGCGGCAGCGTCAGCCCGGTCGTGAGGAGCAGCTCCCCGCCACTCAGGTAGGCGACCGGGTCGACCAGCTCGCTGATGTGGACCGCGGTGATCTCCGTGTCGGGTGCGGTGAAGCCCTCGGCCGGCACCAGGTGGTGTCCCAACGCCGAGCACAGGGAGGCGACGGTGGGGATGGACATGGCCCCACCCTTCTCGACGCCGTGACCACGGGCGAGCGATCTCGGTCAGACTACCCAACGACTGCCACGCGGCATCCAAGCGACGGGCCCACGCGACAGGCCCGGGCGACGTGCGCTCAGCCGTCCAGGAAGGCCCGGAACAGCACCTCGCGGTCGGCCCTCGAGCCGTCGTCGTCCTCGGGGTGCCACTGGACCCCGACCAGCCAGTGGTCGGGGTGCTCGATCGCCTCGACGATCCCGTCCTCGGCGACGGCGGCGACCGTGAAGCCCTCCGCCACGCGGTCCACTGCCTGGTGGTGACCCGAGCGCACCGTCAGCCGGTCGCTGTCGAAGATCGCCCGGAGGCGGGTCCCGGGAACGAGCGTGACCTTCTCGTCGACGAACATCGGCTGCCCCACGCCGCCCCGGTGCAGCGCGTAGTTCGCGATGTCCGGGATGATCGAACCGCCCCACGCCACGTTGAGCAGCTGTGCGCCGCGGCAGATCGCGAGGACGGGTCTTGCGGCACCGACGGCCGCCCGGATGGCGGCCATGCCGTCGTCGTCGGCCCGCCGGTCCACGCCGTAGGAGTGGGGGACGTCGACGTCGTCCCCGCCGTAGCAGGTCGCGGACACGTCGCCTCCTCCGAGGACGAGCAGCCGGTCGAAGGCCGCGACCTCGGTGGCGTCGGGGAGGGGCTCGGAGGTGTCGAACAGCTCGTACGTCGCCCCGAGACCGACCAGCGTCTGCAGGGCGCAGCGGGTGAACCTGCGGACCAGGTCCGCCACCGGCGGGGTGAGGTCCGGGAAGTTCAGGGACACGACCACCGCGACCCGCGGTCCGCCGCCGCTGCCGCTGCCCGGGCCCTCCGGCTCCACCTCGCCGCGGAGCACCACAGGCGCCGGCCCGGACGACACGGCCGGTCCGGGCGAGGAGCCGGTCACGCTGCCACCCCGCGACGAGCCAGAGCACGCTCGACCAGGTCGGCGAAGAGCGCCAGGTCGGTCGGGGAGGTGCAGTGCAGGTCCTCGGGATGCCACTGGACCGCCAGGACGTCCGCGCTGACGTGCTCGGCCGCCTCGATGCACCCGTCGGCGGCCCGGGCGGTGACGCTCAGGCCGTCTCCCAGGCGGTCGACGGCCTGGTGGTGGTAGGACGACACAGGGATGGTCGTACGCCCCACGATCTCGCGCAGCCTGCTGCCCGGGGCCACGTCCACGTCGTGGATCGACTGCCGGTGGTCCACCCCGGTCGGGCCGAGGTGCTGGTGCAGGGTGCCACCTAGCGCCACGTTCAGCACCTGCATGCCCCGGCAGATCGCCAGCGTCGGGCGCCCCGTCACGACGACGGCACGGGCCACGGCGAGGTCCAGGACGTCCTGGTGCTCGACCGCGCGCTCGGTCCGGGGCAGCGGCTCCTGTCCGTAGCGGCGCGGATCGAGGTCGGCTCCACCCGGCAGCAGCACGCCGTCGAAGCGACGGAGCCGGTCGGCGAGACCCGCGGTCGGATCGGCTGCCGGACCGTGCAGCACCAGCGGCTCACCGCCGCCCGCCCACACGGCCTCGCACATCGCCTCGGCGGCGATGGTGCCGCTGAACCGGAGGACGCCGACCTGGGCGGAGCGGCGTCCGATGACGGCGATCAGGGGTCGCACGAGAGGCTCCTTCAGAAGGGGTAGTCGAGGGTGGGCAGCCAGTGCTCCCAGACCCGGCGGTGCCGGCCGTCGGCCACGATGCGCTCGAGCGCGCCGTCGAGGGTCGAGAGCAGCTCGGGGCGGTCCTTGGCCACCCCGATCCCCCACCGGTTGCCGGTCTGGACGGAGAAGGCGAGCTCGAAGACGGGGTCGGACTCGCCGAGCGGGACGAAGACCACGTCGTCGTCGACCACGGCATCGACGTCGCCTTGGCGCAGGGCGGCGAGCATGTCGGCGTACACGTCGCCGGTGTCGCCGCTGAAGGGCACCACCTCCGCGCCCTCGAACGTAGTGGCCAGGGCCAGGTTGGCGGAGCCGGCGATGGCGGCGACGCGTCGGCCGACCAGCCCGTCCGCGTCCCGCACGCCCTCGCCACGACGCACGAGGACGCCCTCGTGGAAGAGGCCGTACGGACGGGTGAAGTCGACCTGCTGCTGTCTCGTGGCGATGATCCCCTGTCCACAGAGCACCGCGTCCACGTCGTGGCGCTGCACCGCAGGCAGCATCTCCCCCCACGGCATGACGACCCACTCCAGGGGCCTGCCGAGCTCGTCGGCCAGCAGTCGGGCGGTCGCGGGCTCGAACCCCTCGCGGCGGCCCTCGGCGTCCACGAGCCCGAACAGGGGTGGAGCATCGGCGTCGATGCAGGCGAGCCGCAACGACTGCGCGGACGGGTTCACGGCAGGTCCGCCCAGTAGGTCTGCCGCTCCCAGTCGGTGACGGCGCCGCAGAAGCGCCCCCACTCGTCGGTCTTGTACTCGAGGTAGAGGTCGGCGAGCTCGGCGCCGAGAGCCTCCTTGAGGTAGGTGTCGTTGTCGAAGGCGGTGATCGCCTCCCCCAAGGTGAGGGGCAACGCGTCGAACTGGTGCTGCCCCTCGGTGCCGTAGCTCGACCCGACCTGCGGTGCACCGGGGTCGATCTGGTTCTTCAGCCCGTCATCGATGGCCGCGAGGATCACCGCGTGGGTGAGGTAGGGGTTCACGCTCGCGTCCGGCAGCTTGTACTCCAGCCGGCCGTTGGCCGACAACCTCACCGTGCAGGTCTTGTTGTCGAGCCCCCAGTTGATCTGCGACGGCGCGAACTGGCCCGCGTCCCAGTAGCGCTTGTACGAGTTGACCGTCGGACCCATGGCGAGCATCGCGCCGGCGGAGTGGGTGAGCAGCCCCCCGAGCGCATGCTTGCCCTCCTCGCTCAGGTGCAGCTCCCTCGTGCCGGGGGTCTCGAGGATGTTCGCCTCACCGCGCCACAGGCTCCAGTTGTGGTGGCATCCGTTGCCCATCATGCCGGTGGCCGGCTTGGGCATGAAGCTGGCTTCGATGCCCAGCTCCCGCGCCACCTGCTTGCAGATCTGGCGGTAGACGACGAGACGGTCGGCTGTGAGCTCTGCCCTGTCGAACATCCAGTTCAGCTCGATCTGGCCAGAGTCCTCGTAGTCGCCCTCGACCATGTCGAGACCGAGCGCCGTGGCGTAGCGGATCACCCGTTGGAAGATGTCGCGGTTCTTCTCCAGGTGCTCGATGTGGTACGCGGGAGAGGAGTCCGGCCGGAAGACCGCCTGGCGGCCGGGGCCTTCCCACGTCATCTCCGGCTCGGTGCCGGTGCGGAGCTCGAGGCCGGTGCGCGCGGTGAACTCCGCGTGCATCCGCCTGAAGACGCCCCGGGTGTCGGTGGCCAGGGCCGTGCCTCCGACACCGGGCACGTGGTCGGGTTCGTAGAGACGGCAGAAGAAGCGGCCCAGCGAGGTGTCCCACGGCAGCACGGAGAACGAGTCCAGGTCGGGGACGGCGGTGTACTCGGCGGCGTCCGCGCCACCGCCCATCAGGGTGCCGGACCGGTCGGCCTGGAGGTTGGAGATCGCCGTGCGGTGCTGCTGCACGCCGCGCACGGCCAGCCGGTCGACGTGGGAGGCAGGGGCGACCTTGCCGACGACGCGACCGGTGATGGTCACCGTCTGGTAGTAGATGTTCTCGACACCGGACTCCTTGAGGGACTGCTTGACGAGGTCGAGCGCCCCCGCACGGGAGTTCTCCTCCCGGTGCAGGTCGAGATCGGTTGTGCTCATCGTCGGTCACCTTTCGAGTGGACTGCCCGTGGCGAGGTGCCAGAGTCGGTGGTGCGGGTCAGCCGAGGGGGACGAGGCGGCTGAAGGCGTTGCGGAGCTCACGCTGTCGGGCCGGGTTGAGGTTGACTGCCACCGTGCCCACGTGGTCGCCGACGCGGTGGTAGGTGAGCAGGGCCCCCGCGGCCAGGTCGTCGAGGTCGCCTCCGACCAGGCGCACCTCGTCGCCGAGGCCCGGGGAGCCGAAGCTCTGGAGGCGAAGGTCGAGCTGGTCGCTCCAGAAGGACGGGACCGGTGCGAACACCGAGGCGGGCAGGGTTTCGCCGCGCAGCCGGGCGGTCAGCGTCGCAGCGGCGCGCTTGGCGGTGTCGGTAGGGGTGGACCAGTGCTCGACCCGACGGGGGACGTCGTCGAGGAGCGGGTTGGGGAACCGCGCGATGTCACCGGCCGCGACCACCCCCGGTGCGCCCACGACCTCGAGGTGGTTGTCACACAGCACCCCGTCGGTGAGGTCGACCTCGGTGTTGCCGTCGAGCCATTCGCTGTTGCACACCGACCCGACCGACTCCACCACGACGTCGGCCGGGAGCTCGCGGCCGTCGCCGAGGACGACACCGCCGACCCGGCCCTCCGGGCCGGCGTCGCCGGTGCCCGTGAAGCCCGTGACGGCGACGTCGACCTCGAAGGTGATGCCTCGGGCAGCGAGGTGGCGCTGCACGCCGCGCGCGAGCCCGGCACCCAGGACGCGCTCCATGGGGGCGCCGAACGGCTCGACGACCGTGACCGCGCAACCGTGCTTGGTCAGCGTGCACGCGGTCTCGACGCCGATGAAGCCCCCGCCGACGACGACGACCCTCTTGCCCGGTTCGAGCTCGCGGCGCAGCGCGACGGCGTCGTCGAGGGTCCGCAGCACGAAACGCCCTCGGGCGGGACCGGGCAGCGACAGCCGCCGGGGTCGAAGCCCCGTGGCCACGACGAGGCCGTCGTAGCCGAGGCTCTCTCCGTCGTCGAGGTGGACCTGTCTGCCCCGGAGGTCGACCCGCGCAGCTCGGCGACGCAGCACGAAGTCGACGTCGTCGACCGAAGGACGACGACGCAGGACCACCATGCCGTGCAGCCTCGCGAGGTCCGAGTCGCCCGGATCTGCGAGGACCTCCTTGGACAGCGGGGGCCGGTTGTACGGCAGGTGGGGCTCCTCGCCGACGACGGTGACCGGGCCGGCGTGTCCTGCGGCCCGCAGCTGCTCGGCAGCACGGAGCCCGGCAAGGGACGCACCGACGACGACCACGCGGGAGGCGGGCATGTCAGTCCTGGAGCTCGATCGCCTGGACAGGGCATACGTCGGCGGCCTCCTCGACCTCGAAGCGCTGCGACTCCTCCGCCTCGGTCTGGTGCTCGAGCTTGCCGTCCTCGTTGATGCGGAAGACGTCGGGGGCCGCGATGGCGCACTGGCCGTGGTCCTGGCAGCGGGTCCTGTCGACGGTGATGTGCACGTGTGCTCCTCGGATGGTGTGGCGGGGGTGCTGCGGGCGCCTGCGACGGCTTCGCCGCCCGCGGCAGGATCGGGTTCAGTCGCTGAGGTCGAAGGCGACCGGCAGGCTCAGCGGGCCGGTGTTGCCCGAGTCCGAGAGCCAGGTCGCCTCGCCGCCGAAGCGGACGTGGGGCATCCTCCGGGCAAGCAGGGGCAGTGCCTCGCTCATGTCGCTGCGGGCCACGAAGTGCCCCAGGCAGTGGTGGGCGCCGCCACCGAAGCCGAAGTGCGGCTTCCGCTCCGCGGTGATGTCGAAGCTCGGCTCACCGAAGGCGCGGGGGTCGGTTCCCGCGGACTCGCTGTACAGGTGGACGGTGGTGCCCTGCTCGATCGTGAGCCCCTCGAACTCGAAGGTCACCAGTGCCTCGCGGCTCACCCAGCGCACCGTCGGGTTGACCCGCATCACCTCCTCGACGGCCTTGGCGCCGAGCTCGGGCCTCTCGGCCAGCAGCCTCCACTGGTCGGGGTGCTCGATGAAGGTCTGCAGGGCGAGGCCGAGCTGGTTGCGCGTGGTGTCGAAGCCCCCGAAGATCAGCAGCACGAGGGCATCACGAAGCTCTCGGTCCGACAACGAGTCATTGGCCCGGTGCGCCTCGACCAGCCGGGTGACGAAGTCATCCTGGGGACGGGTGTGCCGGTCCTCGATCAGGGCGTCGGCGTAGCTGTACAGCCGTTCGAGAGCGGCTTCGATCCGCGGGAGGTCACGCTTGAACGTGACACCGAGGGCCAGCCCGATCGTGACCGAGTCGCGTGCGATCACCGGCCACTCGGCCTCGTCGATGCCGAGCATGATCGCGATGACGCGCGCGGCGTAGGGCTCGGCGAACTCGCTGACGAACTCGCACCGACCCGGCTCGGCGAAGTTGTCGACGAGCTCGGCCGCCAGCGCCTGGAAGCGGGGCACCAGCCCGCCGATGAGCTTGGGGGAGAACGCCGGGTTGAGCAGGCGGCGCAGCCGGTGGTGCTCCTCGCCTTCCTTGTTGAGGATCCAGCTGTCGAACCACTCCGCGAAGGGACCTTCGGTCACGCCGTTGTGGCGGGGCCACGAGACGCTGCCCTGACGCAGCTTCGGGTGCTTGAGCAGCCTGCTCACCTCGTCGTAGCGGAGGACCGCGATGCCGTAGGTGGTGCGGGCGAACCAGCTCTCCTCGCGCGCAGCCTTCACCACGTCGGAGGTGATGGAGAAACCAGGGTCGGCGACGTCGAGCATCGGGGCGTTCATGAGGGCGAGCGTGGACATCGGCGACTCCGGAGGGTGGGGGCTTCGCCAAATCCTCTAACTTTGGAGGATTGAAGTCAAGAGGATGCTCCGGACCGGCTCGCCACCACCCACCCGGTGCCGTCGATCACTTCGCTCACCGTCGTGAACCCGGTGCCGCCGCTCAGGGGGTGCGTCGGCAACCGGTCGCCGGGGATCCAGCGTGCCGAGTTGCTCATCACGACCTGCCGGTCGGCATTGACCACCACGGTCTCCGTCTCGACGCGGTTGAGCACCGGGACCAGCTCCACCTCCATCCGCGTCATCAGCAGGTCCGCCCCTGCCACGCCGACGAACCGGCCCTCGTGGACGACCGGCAGCGACAGGGTCATCACGAACTGGTCGGAGCCGGAGTAGTCGACATAGGGGCCGTAGAGGACCGGCCGGCGGTCCGCCTCGGCCTTGGTGTACCAGTCCATGTCCAGGTAGTCGTAGACGTTGACGTCACCGGCGTCGAAGTTCAGCTTCAGCCGCCTGGTCCCTCGCTCCCCGCGCTGGAACCAGTAGAGGTACCGCTCCCGGCCTTCGACCACCCCCGGCGCGGCGACGAACCCGTAGCCGAAGGCGGCGTCGGCGCCGTCGAGCCAACCGTGGGCCAGCTCCCCGACCGGCCGCAGCGCGGCCTCGTGGAGGGTCGCCTCCGCGCCCCGGACACCGGCGAGAGCCTCGCCCACACGGCTCCCCACCAGCTGCAGCCGCTCGAGGTGGTGTGTCACGACCCCCCTGAGGTGGTCGCGCGCGAGCTCGTGGTTCGTGGGCACGGCCTTCACGCGTCCGCCTCCTGACCCGGGCGGTCCACCACCGAGAGGTGGGTGGTGATGATCCGTCGGAGGTTGCCGCGGACGTGCCGCTCAGCGGCTCTGCGCGCCCGCTCGCCATCCTCCTCGGCGATGGCGGTCGCGATCTCGTGGTGCTCACGACCCATCTCGGCGTGCTCGCTGCCGGCAACCGGCTCCAGCCACAGCAGTCCGGCCGTCTCCCCTTGGAGCCGGACCTCGGCCCTGGTCAGGCGCTCGGACTGCGAGGCCATCGCCACCTCGACATGGAAGCGGCTGTCCGCCTTGAGACGGGATCCTCGGGTGGTGGCCATGCTCATCTGGTCCACCATCGCAAACAACCGGCGGACCCCGGCGGCATTGCTCCGTTCCGCGGCGAGCCGTGCCGCTGCACCCGAGATCGCGGTCTGCTCGTCGGCGAGGTCGCGAAGCGCCGAGACCGTCATCTCGGCGATCCTGCGCCGGTCCGGCCCCTCGGCCGGCTCGACGAACCGACGGACGAACGTGCCGCCGCTGCGACCGCGGCGGGTCTCGACCAGACCCCGTTCGCGCAGCTCTGCGATGGCGTCCCGCAGGGTCATCGGCGAGACGCCGAGCTGGTGGGCGAAGTCCACCTCGGACGGCAGCTGCTCCCCGTCCGCGAGCAGGCCGAGGTGGATGGCCTCGGTGAGCCGCAGCAGGATCTCCTCCGCCCGCCCGGCCGAGGCCAGGGGTGCGATCAGCGAGGCGCGTTCGTTGCCCACGCGCCCTCCTCTCGGGAACGGTCCAGGGCGGCTCGCCTGCTTCCAGGGGCCGGCCGCAGGGCACTACCCTGCCAGAATCCAAGGGGCGTGGACCCCTTGCGCACAAAACCTACAACGCTATAGGTTTCCCGGCGAGGGCATCGCCGATGTCACTGCACACGAGCGGGACCGCGTCGTACGGGGCGCGACCGAGTTCCTCTGCTTCGAGGAGATCCTCCATGCCAAGCCCAACTCCGTCGGTCGAGGATGACTACCTGCATCACCCCGACGCCGACGCCCACCACCTGAAGTCGCTGGGTTACCAGTCGGAGTTCAAGAGGGAGATGAGCCCTTGGGCGAACTTCTCGCTCGGCTTCACCTACCTCTCACCGGTCGTGGGGGTCTACAGCCTGTTCGCGATCGCGCTGATGTCCGGCGGGCCGCCGATGATCTGGAGCTTCGTGATCGTCGGTATCGGCCAGCTGCTCGTGGCGCTGATCTTCAGCGAGGTCGTCGCCCAGTACCCGGTCGCGGGCGGGGTCTACCCCTGGGCCCGGCGACTGTGGGGACGCAAGTACGCGTGGATGACCGGGTGGGTCTACATGGTGGCGCTCCTGGTCACGATCGCCTCGGTGAGCTACGGCGCCGGCCCCTACGTGGCCGCGGCCTTCGGGTTCCAGAGCAGTGTGAACACCACGATCGCCTGCGCCCTCGGCGTGCTGGCCATCGCCACGGTCATCAACATGCTGGGCACGAAGGTGCTTGCGATCGTGGCGATCTTCGGTTTCAGCGCTGAGCTGGTCGGCGCCCTCGTCGTGGGAGCGTGGTTGCTGCTGACGCACCGTGAGCACGGCCTCGGCGTCTTCTTCGACTCCTTCGGCACCGCCGGGGACGGGAACTACCTCTGGGCCTTCGCCGCAGCCGCCCTGATCGGGGTGTACCAGTACTACGGCTTCGAGGCGTGCGGCGACGTCGCCGAGGAGGTTCCCGACCCGGGCCGCCTGATCCCCAAGGCGATGCGCCGCACCATCTACATCGGAGGCGCGGCCGCCACCTTCATCGCCCTCTCCCTCACCCTCGCGGTGACCGACATCGGCGCGGTGGTCTCGGGCCAGGACACCGACCCGGTCGGCACGTTGCTGACCGATGCCTTCGGCGGGGTGGGCTCGAGGATCGTGCTGATGATCGTCCTGATCTCCTTCGTGTCCTGCGCGATGAGCCTCCAGGCTGCCGCCAGCCGGCTGGCCTACTCCTACGGACGCGACGACATGATCATCGGCAGCTCCTTGCTCAAGAAGTTCTCGGCCACCCGTCACGTGCCGCCGTACGCGCTGCTCGTGGCGGCCGTCGTGCCGGCCGTCATCGTGATCGGCTCCAAGATCAGCGAGGACGCCCTCGTCAAGATCATCAGCTTCGCGGCCTTCGGGATCTACCTGGCCTTCCAGATGGTCGTCCTGGCGGCCCTGCGCGCGCGCCTTCGCGGATGGGTTCCCTCCGGCAAGTACTCGCTGGGCAGGTGGGGACTGCCGGTCAACATCGCCGCCCTCGTCTATGGCGTCACCGCGATGGTCAACATGGCGTGGCCGCGCACGCCGGACGTGGCCTGGTACGACAACTGGATCGTCTGGTTGTCGGCAGCGCTGGTCGTGGGTCTCGGCCTCGTCTACATGGCGGTGCACCGCAGCTACGGCCGCAGCGACGCGCCGTACGACGACGCCATTCCCAGGCTCTCGCAGGAACGCGCCACCGCCGTCAGGTGAGCCAGCGCCTCAGGGGGGTCACCTGCACGAAGGGTGACCCCCCTGACGCGCAACCGGGTCAGGTCCGGGCGCAATGACGCCGTCCCGCCTGATCACCCGATGTTGTACATCGCCCTGGCCTCCGCCTGCGTCGCGATCGGCCTACCGACGTCGCGTGCGATCTCCTGCGCCTGCTGCAGGAGCTCGAGGTTCGTGGGGTTTCGCTCCGGGTCGTAGAACAGCTCCAGGCCCGTCTTGATGTGCCCCCCGAGCTCGATCGCCCGGCGGAGGACCGCCGTGTCGTCGAGCGCCCCCTGCCCCCAGATCGAGATGTACCAGGGGTGCTTCACCTTGGCCTCCTCGATCATCGAGAGGTAGTAGTACAGGCTCTCCAGGCTGGGCTTCATGCCGTTGGTGCCGATGGGCTCGGTGGCGGTCAGGCCGTAGTCGCCGATCAGGTAGAAGTCCCACATCGAACCCCGCGTCGTCATGCCCTGGTTCACGTAGTGCATCGCATGGCGGAGATGGCCAGGTTCGTAGACGCCGAAGACCATGGCCAGGTCACGCTCGCGGAACATGCGCACCTGGCTGGCGACGCGCTGGTAGTTGAAGCCGAACTCGGGGCCCGAGAGGTAGCCCTCCTCGTCGACCTCGGTGGCGAACAGCGTGAGACCCGTGTCGACGCAGCCGATCCGGACGTTGGCACCCTCGTAGAGGAAGGGCACGTGCTCGAGGCCGTTCTCGTGCGGGAGCAGGCGCAGGTTGTTGCACGTGGTGGGGTACCACGTGATGTCCGGGTGCCTCTCCAGCACGCTCGACCACGTGCGCATGTAGTCCTTGTAGGCGTTCTCCCCGAGGAGGTCGAAGCTGGTGTTGTGGGCATGGATGGCCCCGGCGCCGGCCTCCCAGCACCGGACCGCGTCTTCGGCGATC
Source organism: uncultured Actinomycetota bacterium (assembly GCA_963784485.1). GTDB lineage: Bacteria > Actinomycetota > Actinomycetes > Propionibacteriales > Nocardioidaceae > Marmoricola_A. The sequence goes on from CAWARH010000006.1 coordinate 622,146, forward strand.
TCTTCGTAGCTGGTCGGAGTGTGAGGGTTCATCTCCTTCGTGCGGACCCCGTTGATGTGCGACTCGATGACGACAGGGTCCTCCCACGTCGGCTTCATCTCGGCGTACCTGTCCAGAGCGGTGGTCATGCGATCTCCTTGTTCTGGCGGACTGCTGCGCGCCGGCACGGAAACGAGAGGGTAAGTATTCATATACTGCACGTTCATTCATAGGATGAGCGCGGGGACCCCGCGTGTCAAGACCTCCCGTGGGAGCATGGGCGCATGCCAGACCCAGCGCCGTCTCCACTGCCAGCGCGTCGTGGTCCTGGACGCCCGGGCTACGACCAGCAGACCGTTCTCCGGCGGGCCATCGAGCTGTTCAACGAGCAGGGGTACGACGCGACGAGCATCGGCGACCTGGCCAGGGACCTGGGGCTGACCAAGTCGGCGATCTACCACCACGTGCCGAGCAAGGAGTCGCTGTTGGCTGCCGCCCTCGACGAGGCGCTCGACGAGCTGACGAGGGCGATCGAGTCGGCTGTCGCCAGCGAAGGCACCACCGCATCGGAGCGACTGCGGACCGCCATCCACCGCTCGGTGGAGATCCTGGTCGAGCACCTGCCCGCCGTCACGTTGCTGCTCCGGGTGCGCGGCAACAGCGAGGTCGAGACCATCGCTCTCCAACGGCGACGCGCTCTCGACGAGCAGCTCGCCTGTCTGGTGAAGGACGCCGCTGCGGAGGGCACGGTCCGCTCCGACATCCAGCCGGAGCTGATCAGCCGGCTGCTCTTCGGCATGGTGAACTCACTCGTCGAGTGGTACCGGCCCGGCGGCCCGCTCGACAGCGACGTCCTCGCTCGAACGATCTCCAGCTTCGCGTTCGAGGGGTTGAGCCGGTCCTGACCCGGGACGACCCGGCCCTCGAGCTCCTCGACGCACCCCGGTGGGAGGTTGTGGAATGGTGCGCAGACCTCACCGGGTTTCCGACTCAGCCGCGGGAGCCTCCATCGGCTAAGAGGAGGCGCGACGGATGCACAGCGAGAAGGTCACCTTCCCCGGGTCGAACGGGGTCCCACTGGCGGGCCGCCTGGACCTGCCCGACGGCCAGAGGAGGGCGTTGGCGCTCTTCGCGCACTGCTTCACGTGCAGCAAGGACGTGCTGGCCGCCTCGAGGATCGCGAACGCGCTGACAGGGTTCGGCATCGCGGTGCTGCGCTTCGACTTCACCGGTCTCGGCGGCTCCGGCGGTGACTTCGCCAACACCAACTTCACCTCGAACGTCGCTGACCTGGTCAACGCCGCCGACTACCTGCGCGGCACCCACACGGCCCCCACGATCCTGATCGGCCACTCCCTCGGGGGGGCGGCTGTCCTCGCCGCCGCCGAGCACATCCCCGAGGTGCGCGCCGTCGCCACCATCGGGGCCCCCGCCGACACCGAGCACCTGGTGCAGCTTCTGGCGGGGAGCCGCCAGGAGATCGAAGAGGCCGGGGAGGCCGAGATCTGCCTGGCGGCCCGCACGTTCAAGATCCGCAGGCAGTTCCTCGAGGACATCTCCCACCAGCCCCAAGCCGACAGGATCGGCCGGCTGGACGCCGCGCTCCTGGTGATGCACTCCCCCACCGACGAGACGGTGGGCATCGACAACGCCCGCAGCATCTTCGACGCGGCCCGCCACCCCAAGTCGTTCGTCTCCCTCGACGGTGCCGACCACCTGCTCACCCAAGCCCTCGACGCCCGCTTTGCCGCCTCGGTGCTCGCGGCCTGGGCGAGCCGATATCTCGACGAGGACGCCCCACCGACCTCCACCTCCGCCCCGACCTCCGCCCCGTCGGAATCCTCGCTCACCCCGGGGAGCGAGCAGGGGCAGGTCGTCGTGTCCGAGAACGGTCAAGGACCCTACGGCCAGCGGATCACAGCCGGCCGGCACCTGCTCAGTGCCGACGAACCGGCTCCGGTCGGCCACGACACCGGCCCCTCGCCCTACGACCTGCTGCTCGCTGGACTCGGAGCCTGCACCTCGATGACCCTGCGCATGTACGCCGCTCGCAAACAGTGGCCCCTCGAGAGCGTGAGCGTCTCGCTGCACCACTCCCGGATCCATGCCACGGACTGCGAGACCTGCGAGACCCAAGCCGGTCGGCTCGACCGCGTGGAGCGCACCATCGGCTTGACCGGCGACCTCGACGACGAGCAGCGCCGGCGACTTCTCGAGATCGCGGACCGGTGCCCGGTGCACCGCACCCTGCACTCCGAGGTCGACGTGCGCACCTCCCTGGCCTCGGACGACTCCCTTCCCGGGGCCGCCGCCGAGCAGCCGACGACCGGGAGCTCGGCATGAGCTCGCTTCCGATCGGCGAGCACGCCCTGCTCTCGGACCGGCACTCGGCCGCCCTGGTCTCGTCCGGCGGCTCGATCGACTGGCTGTGCATGCCCCGGTTCGACAGTCCCTCGATCTTCGCCCGCATCCTCGACGACGACGCCGGGCACTGGTCGATCCGACCCGAGGGCGACTTCACGACCGAGCGCCGGTACGTCGCCGCCAGCATGGTGCTGCTCACCACCTTCCACACCCCCACCGGCACCCTGGAGCTGCGCGACGCCCTGGTCCTCGGCGACACCCAGGACCCCCACGCGCTCGGCGAGCACGCTCCCCACCTCCTGGCCCGGACCCTGACCTGCACCAGCGGCCGGGTCGTCGCCACCATGACCTTCCGCCCCCGCCCCGAGTACGGGCTGATCTCCCCGACCATGAGCCCGGTGGACGGCGGGGCGGTCGCCACCGGCGGGGCAGCCCGGCTGACGTTCTCGAGCACCCTCGACCTCCAGGTGGAGCCCCACGGCTGCCAGGCCCGCTTCGAGCTCGGGACCGGCGAGCACGTCGGCTTCGCCCTGCAGCACGCGGCCCTCGGCGCCACGAAGCCGGCGACACGCACCGGCGCGGAGATCGCTGCTGCTGTCGAGGAGACCGTGTCCGGTTGGCGGGACTGGTCCGAGCTCCACCAGAGCTATCAGGGCTTGTGGTGCGAGCTCGTGCACCATTCGGGGCGCGTGCTGCAGGCGCTCAGCTACCAGCCCACCGGGGCGGTCGTGGCCGCGGCCACCACCTCCCTGCCCGAGCAGGTCGGCGGAGAACGGAACTGGGACTACCGCTACTCGTGGGTCCGTGACGCCAGCATGACCATGCAGGCGTTGTGGGTGGCCGCCTGCCCCGACGAGGCCTACGAGTTCTTCGACTTCATGGCCAGCGCAGCCGCCGGCTCCGGTACCGGCACCCACCGGCCGTTGCAGATCATGTTCGGGATCGGCGGCGAGCACGACCTCTCCGAACGCACCCTGCCCCACCTCGCCGGGTGGCGGAGCAGCGCGCCGGTCCGGGTCGGCAACGGCGCCTGGGACCAACCCCAGCTCGACGTCTACGGCGAGCTGCTGGACGCGGCCGCCCAGCTCCGCCACCAGCTGGGTGTCCTGAGCGACCAGACCCGCGACTTCCTGGTCGGTCTCGCCGACGCGGCAGCCGCACGCTGGCAACAGCCCGACAACGGCATCTGGGAGGTCCGCGGGGAGCCACGCCACTTCGTCCACTCGAAGGTCATGTGCTGGGTCGCCCTCGACCGTGCCATCGGGCTCGCCGACCTGCTCGGCGCCGAGAGCCATCTCCCGGCCTGGAGAGCGGCCGCCGAAGAGGTCCGCACCGCCGTGGAGACCCGAGGCTGGAGCCCCGACCTCGGTGCGTTCACCCAGTCCTTCGACAACGCCGACCTCGACGCCACCGCCCTGCTCCTGCCGATCGTCGGGTTCCTCCCCGCCGACGACCCGCGCGTGCTGTCGACGATCGACGCGGTTCGCGACCAGCTCAGCGACCACCGCGGCCTGGTGCACCGCTACCACAGCCGCTCCGGGGTGGACGGCCTGGACGGCCAGGAGGGCACCTTCGTGCTGTGCACGTTCTGGCTCGCGCACGCCCTCGCGCTGGCCGGACGGACCGAGGAGGCCACCGCCGTGTTCACCCGTGCAGCCGGCTACGTCAACGACGTCGGCCTGCTCGCCGAGGAGGTCGACTCCGTCACCGGCGAGCTGCTCGGCAACTTTCCCCAGGCCTTCAGCCACATCGGCCTGGTCAACGCGGCCTGGGCACTCGACCAGGCCGTCGCGTCCCCCACGACCCCGGGGGTGTGAGCCACGGTCGGAGCCACCGGGACCCGGTCGCCTCCGGGCTCAGCCGCCCACCGTTCGACCGGACTCGCTCACCGATGGCCGCCGAAGGGCGGGCGTGGACCGACCCGCGTCGCCGAGGTACGACGATGCGTCGCCACCAGGGTCACGCACCGCCCACAGCCCCTCGGCTGGGGGAACCACCACCCCGGTGCTGTCCCCGGGACGCAGGCTGGTCCCCAGCCGCGCCTCGACGTCCACTCTGAGCCTCGCTCTGCCCGGCGGGCCGTCGAGCTCGACGACCACGTCCTGGTGCGGGCCGGACTGGCGTACCTGCACGACCCTGCCGATGACGCTCGGCCCCCCGTCCAGGCGTGCCAGGCCAAGTCGTTCCTTGCGCACCAGGAGGATCGCAGGGCCCTCCTCCTGGACGGCTCCGGGAAGGGCGAACGAACCGAGGCCCGAGTGGTGTGCACCCGACTCGACCCTGCCGGGCAGCTCGTTGAAGCCGCCCACGAGCCGGGCGACTGCAAGGGTCTTCGGGGCCGCATAGAGCCTCGCGATGGTGTCGACCTGCTCGATGCGTCCCCCGACGAGAACGGCGACCCGGTCGGCCAGCCCGGCCTCGTCGAGGTCGTGGGTCACCATCACGATCGTGGGGTCGAGGGCACCGCGCACCTCACCCAGCAGCTGGTGCATCGACGTGCGCAGGTCGTTGTCGAGTGCGCTGAAAGGCTCGTCGAGGAGCATGACCCGACGGTTGGCGGCCAGCGCCCGGGCCAGGGCGACGCGTTGCTCCTGGCCGCCGGAGAGCTGCCGTGGCCTGCGCCGGGCGAGGTCGCCCAGACGGACCAGGTCGAGGTACCGCTGCGCGGCAGCCCGGCTCCGCGAACGGCTCCGGCCACGGAGCCGGTCCGCGAAGGCGACGTTGTCCAGCACGCTCAGGTGCGGGAAGAGGTGCGGTTTCTGGAACATGACGGTGAGGTCGCGCCGCTCCGGCGGGACCCCCAGGACGCTGGTCCCGTCGAGCAGCACGTCACCGGACTCGGGCTGCTCCAGGCCGGCCGCGGCCCTGAGCAGGGTGGTCTTGCCGGATCCGGAAGGCCCGAGGACGGCGAGCATCTGCCCGTCCTGGACCTCGAGGTCGACCTCGGCGAGGGTCGCGTGCACGGCTCCGGGATGGCGGTGGGTGAGCGCGGAGAGCTTCAGTGCGGCCGTCATGCGGGGGCAGCCGTCCTGCGGCGTGAGACCGCGTAGGTGAAGACCGCCAGGGCCACGAGCGGTGGCAGGCTGGCCGAGAGGGCCAGGGTCGAGGTGAGGGCGTCGTTGCCGGACCCGGCCGCCGACGAACCGATCAGCATGGGCGCGGTGACGATCTGACCGCCACCGAGGAGCAGCGTGACCGCGTAGTCGCTCCACCCGACCAGGAAGGCGAGTCCGGTGGCGGTGACGAGTCCGGCGGTGGCTGCCGGGAGCGTGACCCGGCGTCGGGCCTGGCGCGGGCTTGCGCCGAGGACTCGGGCCTGCTCCTCCAGGTCGGGGTCCAGGGCGAGATAGGTGGCCCGCATGGTGAAGGTGGTGTAGGGCAGCGCGAACACGCTCAGGACGAGAACCACGGCAACCTCCTCCGGGATCCCCAGTTGCAGGATGACGACGTCGAAACCCATCGCGACTGCGAACGGCGCCAGCACGACCGGACCGAGCAGGACGATCGACGGCAGGGCGGGTCTGCGTAGCAGCCGCCACCCCAACGCACGGCCAGCCCTCACCCCCAGCGGCGTCGCGATCAGCGCGACCGCGACCCCGAGGAGACCGGAGCGGACCAACGCTGCGACGACGCCCGCGTCGAGCGCCTCCTGCCACCCACGAAGACCGAGGCTCTGGGGCAGCCGCGCCGTTCCCGACCAGCGTGAGGCGCCTGCCCACAGCACCAACGGGGTCAACGGGATGCCCAACCAGAGGGCAAGCAGCGCCGGGAGCGCACCGCGACGCGTAGCGGCCCGGCCCGAACCCGGAGCGGTCGGCCGGCTCACCGGTCGGCTCCGAGTCGTCGTACGAGCGGAAGGGTGATGACGGCCGCCAGGAGGGCCAGCCCGGTGGCCACCACGGCGGTTGCGGCGGCCTGTGGTCGAGCCGCGAGGTCGATGTCGGTGAAGAGCCGGTAGGCCATGACCGGCAGCGGTTCCGGATAGGCGCGACCGAGCAGTCGGGCGACCTCGTAGGTGCCGAGCGCGTAGACGAAGACGATGAGGGAGGACGAGGTGAGAGCGGGTGCGGACAGGGGCAGCAGGACACGCCGCCACTGCCCTCGCGGGGCTGCGCCGAGCACCGCGGCGACCTCGCGCAGGTCGGCGTAGCGCCGTCCGAGGGAGGCGGTGACGACGAGGGCCACGAAAGCCGACTCCTTCCAGGCGAGCTCCAGCACGGTGGCCCACGGCCAGCGTCCCCCCACCAGCTCGGGCCACGAGGCGGCAGGAATCCCCGACCAGCGCTGGGCGAGCCCGACGTCGGAGAGCAGCAGCCCGGTCGCGGCCGCCCCCACCAGGTGCGGCACCGTCAGCACCGCGACAGCCAGGGCGACGACGACCCGCACGCCACCGCCCGCACGGACGACGACGGTGGCGATGGTGAGACCGATGGTCGCAGCCAGCGCCGTCGCGGCGGCGGCGATGAGCAGTGACTCCTGCGTCGCAGCGCGCAGGTCACCGGCCAGCGCGGTGAATCCATCGGCGCTCAGGCGGGGCTGACCCACCAGGGGCAGCAGCCCGAGACTGGTGACGACGACGGCGACGAGCGCCGTCCCGGTGACTGCCACGATCAGGAACACCGCAGGCGCAACCAGGCGAGCGCCCTCGGGCTGCCCGACGGCTCGGAGGTCGCCGCTGCGCGTGGGGTGGTGGGTCACGATCCGGATCCGAGCACGGCCCTGCGCCAGCCATCGTCGAGCTTCGGAACCCAGGACGAGGCGAGCTCGGGGTTCGCGTGGCGTGAGAGGACGTCGTAGGACGGCACGACGTCCGAGGCCGGGAGATCGTCGAACCGGGTCCGATCGGCCTTGCTGAGCAGGTCGGTGTCGAGCACCGTGAACTGGCCCCAGGTGCCCGGGTCGGCCTTGATCGCCTGCTGGGCCGGCGACAGGGCGAGGTTGGCCACCACCATGGCGCCCTCCGGGTCGCCGGCCGAGGAGGGGATGGCGAGGAAGCTGGCGTTTCCGATGGTCCCCTCGTCCAGGGAGAGGACACGGGTGGTCGCCGGGAAGGTGCCCTCGTCGACGAGCTTGGTGAGCGTGGCCGGTCCGTACGTCATGGTCATGTCGACCTCCCCGTCGGCGTAGAGCCGGTCCAGGGCCACCGAGTCGCGGGGATAGGTCCTCCCCTCGCGCCACAACGAGGGCGCCACGTCCTTCAGGGCAGCCCAGAGCGCCGGGGTCACCTGGTCGTAGGCGTCCGGGTCGAACTGGACCGGGATCTGCGCGTGACCGCCCGCGGTGCTGTACAGCGCCTCGCGGAGAAAGACCGAGCCGGTGAAGTCGGGCGGGGCAGGGTAGGTGAACCGTCCGGGATGGTCCTTGGCCCACTGCAGGACTCCCGCCATCGACGTCGGCGGCTCGGCTACCCGCGCCGAGTCGTAGACGAACGTGAACTGTGCCTTGTGCCACGGCGCCTCGCAGCCGTCGACCTGGGTCCCGAAGTCCTGGGTGGCCAGGGCGTCGTCCGCCGCCACGAAGGTCATGTTCGGCAGCCGGGAGGACCAGCCGCAGCGCCAGGCATCGGCCTGCTTGCCGGTGGCGAAGTTGTCGCCGTTGACCCACACGAGGTCCACCGCGCCGTCCGTCGTGCCGGCTTGCCGCTCGGCCAGGAGACGGGTCATGGCGTCCTTGGTGTCGGCCACCGGGACCCTTCGCAGGGTCACCCCGAGCTGGGCCGCGGCAGGGGTGAGAACGTCATCGACGTAGGCGTTGCCCTGCTGGTCGCCGCCGTACATCCACAAGTCGACAGTCTGCCCCTCGGCCAGGTCGGTGATCTGCGACCAGGAGCGGTCCTCGGTCAAGGCACCTGCCGGTGAGTCCGGGGCGGCGCAGGCGGAGACGGCCAGTCCGAGCAGCGCGGCAGGGAGGAGAAGGCGGGCAGGGCGCGGGTACATCGGACCTCCGGGCAGGGAACATGTCACATCGGGAACACTTCGAGATGCTCAGGGACTTCCCGATACAAGAACGTCCATCTCAGCCACCAGTCAGGATGCCGCATGAGTCGAGCTGCCCTCCTCAAGGCAGGCGCGTTGGTCCTGATCCTGCTGGGTGCCGTCGGCCTCGCCCTCTGGCTCGGGACCCCCGATGTCGAGGCGCTGCGCCTGCGCGTCGATGCAGCGCGGATGTGGGGGCCGGCCCTGTTCTTCGCGCTCTACGTCGGCCTGGCCCTGATCCCCTGCCCCAAGGCGCTCCTGACTGCCGCGGGCGGAGCACTGTTCGGCCTGTGGGCGGGTGCCGGGCTCGCCTTGGCCGCGGCCCTGGTCGGCGCGGTCCTCTCCTTCGGTCTCGGGCGGGTGCTGGGGCGTGAGGCCGTCGACCGGCTCATCCGCGGCCGCGTGGCGCGCGTCGACGCCCTCCTGGCTGACCATGGCCTGTCGGCTGTCCTCATCGTTCGCCTGGTCCCGCTGGTGCCCTTCATCGCCATCAACTACGCCTCCGGGCTCTCTGCAGTCCGGTTCCGTCATTTCGTGCTGGGCAGCGCCATCGGCATGGTTCCCGGCAGCCTCGCCTACGCCGCGTTGGGAGCCTACGGAACCAACCCGTGGGGCCTGGCCGCTGCCGGATCGGCCCTGGTCGCTCTGGTCGTCGGCGGATCCTGGTGGGCGCGGCGGCTCGAGGCGCGCGGTGCCGGTCACCGCGCTCAGGACGGGACCCATGTTTGACGCACCGGTCCGACGCGTTCTCGACCGACCCCTGTCTGGGGTGGCACAGCTCCTGGACCGGCCCTTCGTGACGCCGCACCGGCTCACCATGCTCGGGCTGGCGACCGGGCTCGGCAGCGCCGCGGCAGCCGCAGGGCAGCTGTGGTGGTGGGCGTTGGGACTGTGGCTGTTCTCCCGCGCCATGGACGGGCTCGACGGGCCACTCGCCCGACGACGCAAGGCCCACGCGCCCGGCACTACCGGGAAGTCGTCCGGGTCGGAGGCGGGCGGCTTCCTGGACATCACGGCCGACTTCACGGTCTACGGCGCGACCGTGGTCGGGGTCGCCATCGGTGCCACAGCGCAGTACGGCGCCGACTGGTTGCCGTTCTTGCTGGTGCTGCTGGCCTACTACGTCAACGGCACCGCGTTCCTTGCGTTCTCCTCCATCGCCGAACGGACCGGACGCCGTCGCCAGGACGGGCGCTCGCTCAGCTTCCTCGGAGGACTCGCGGAGGGAGCCGAGACCATTGCCGTGCACGCGTTGTGGCTCATCATCCCCAGCCAGGCAGGGGTGATCGCCTTCGTGTGGGCTGCCGTCGTGGGTCTCAGTGCCGCCCAGCGCGTCGTCGCGGGGTTCCGCGACCTCTCGTGACGGTCAGGCGTCCCGGCTGACCCACCACGTGCGTGCGCGTGCCAGGGCCCCCAGAGCACGTCGGGTGCCAGGCCGTTCGAGCTGGTCCTGGACGTCGGAGACAGCGGCGTTCCACGCTCCGTCGTTGTACGTCGGGTAGGCATGGGTGACGCCTGCGAGGTCGCGAGTTGTGAGCCCCCGCGTGATCGCCAGGGTGAGCTCGCCCAGGGTCTCCCCTGCCCTCGGCCCGACCACCGTGGCCCCCAGGACATGGCCGCGCCTGTCGAGAACGAGCCGCACGAACCCTCCGGACGCTCCCTCCGCGACCGCCCGGTCCACATGGGAGTGCGACCAGTCGATGGTGCGCAGGCCTTGCGGGACCCGGTCCGTCTCCACCCCGACCGCGGCGACCTCCGGGTCGGTGAAGGTGACCCGCGGCACCGCCGTCAGGTCGACCTTGCGGCGTACCCCCAGAACGGCGTTCGACGCGGCCAGGCTCGCGTGCACGGCGGCGGTATGGGTGAACTGCGGATGGCCGGTGAGGTCGCCGGCAGCCCAGATCCGCGGATTGGTCGTCCGCAGGAGGTCGTCGACCACCACGAACCCACGGTCATCGACCTCGACCCCCGCGGCCGCCAACCCGATGTCGCGGGTGCGAGGGGCACGCCCCACGGCGACCAGCAGGCGCGAGAAGGGCACGCGACCGCCGTTCTCGAGGTGGAGCACCCCGGAACCGGGTCCGAGTGGCTCGACCTTGGCGACTCCCGAGCCGGTGTGCAGGTCGACTCCGTCATCGGCCAGGGCGTGCGCGAGCTCCGCCGCTGCGAGAGGGTCCTCGCGAGGCAGGATCCTGGGTGCGCCCTCGACGACGGAGACCCTGCTGCCCAAGCGGGCGAAGGCCTGTCCCAGCTCGCAGCCGATGCTCCCCCCGCCCAGGACCACCAGCTCGGCGGGAAGCTCGGTCAGCCCCCAGACGGTGTCGCTGGTCAGGTAGTCGACGTCCTCCAGGCCGGGGATGGGGGGAACCGCCGGCGAAGCACCGGTGGCGACGAGTGCCTGTCGAAACCTCACCGGTGAGCCGTCGATCTCGGCCGAGTCCGCCCCGGTGAAGCGGGCGGACGCGGTGCGAACAGTGACCGACGCCTTCTCGAGTGCCTCGACGGAGTCCACCGGCGCGATGTGCTGGATCGACGCTCGCACGTGATCCATCACCCGGGTGAAGTCGACCGCGACCTCGCCGACGTCGATGCCGAACCGATGCCCGCGGCGGGCGCTGGCAGCGACGGCCGCGGCGGCCAGAAGCGCCTTGGACGGGACGCAGCCGGTCCACAGGCAGTCACCACCGGTGCGCGCCCGTTCCACGAGGAGCACCCGGGCACCCAGCCGTGCTGCGGTCTTCGCGCCCACGATCCCGGCCGTCCCACCCCCGACGACCAGGAGGTCCCACGGCTCGCCCGGAGAGCCGACTGACGAAAGGGTGGCAGTGGGCCGGCTGAGGCTCACGCGGTGTCCTCGTCGTTGATCGTGGACAGGAAGTCGCGGACCCGGTCCACGGATCGGGGGTCGACTCCTGTCCCGCCTGACCACAGCGACAGCGCCCGGTGCAGGGCACGGTGCTCGGCGGCGACCTGGGTGCACTTGGCGCACGTCGCGAGGTGTCCCTCCAGACGCGAGATCTCGCCGGGCGTGAGGCGGGCAGCGGGGTCGGCGTCGAGATAGCGCTGGATGCGGCGCGCGGACCAGTGGCAGGTCAGCATCTGACGCAGAGTCCCAGTCATGACAGGTCTCCTCGGGTGAAGGGGCTGAAGCGAAGCGACTTGCGGACCCGGTCCCGGGCGCGACTGAGCCGGGACATCACCGTCCCGACGGGGACCCCCATGACCGCGGCCGCCTCGGAGTAGCTCAGGTCGTGCACATCGACGAGGATGAGCGCGGCTCGAAAGCGGGGGTCGAGGGCACGCACGGCGGCATCGAGATCCGCGTGCAGCTCCTTGTGCACGAAGGTGTCCTCGGCACTCGGCAGCTCCGCCCTGCCGAAGGCAGGCCGGGCGGTCCGGATCAGCTCCCAGTCGCCGATCGTGCCCGGCCGCTGACGGCGGTGCATGTTGGCGTTCGTGTTGCGCAGGATGGTCAGCAGCCAGGCCCGCGGATGCCGGCCATCGAAGCGATCGATCGCCCGGTAGGCGCGCAGCAGCGTCTCCTGCACCAGGTCCTCGGCGTCGGCCTGGCTCGAGGTGATGGTCAGAGCCACCCTCAGCAGGACCTCGATCTCGGGCTCCACCAACTGGCGGAAGGTGGCTTTCCGGGCTGGATCATCCGGTGGTCGCGGGGTTGTCACGACTGGGAAACCCGCTGGACACGGGAAACTCTTCCCGCCTCACCTCGCGGTGCTACCGAGAGGCAGGGGTCGCCTGAGGCGCTCCAGCCGCGCTGCGGCGTGGCGCGACATGCTCTTGGGTGCCCGGGATGCTCCAGGACGGGTCGCGGGGTTCCCCTGGCGTATCGACCATGCGACACGACTCCACCGGAGGAACCCATGAGTGCCACCACCAGTGCCCCCGCCACCTCTCTCGCCTCGCTGACGCGCGTCGCGTCGATGGGCGCGATCGCCGGCGTCATCGCCTCGCTGATGATGGCCGCGTACGCCATGATCGCGGCCGCGACCTACCAAGGCTCAGGCTTCTTCACCCCGCTCTACCACATCGCGTCGGTGTTCATCTCTCCCGCCGACATGATGTCCTCGATGCAGAGCGCCACCATGGGTGGCTCGAACTTCGAGTTCTTCGCCGGCGCCGCCCTCCTCGGGGCGCTCGTCCACATGATGGTGGGCGCGATGTACGGCGTCGGCTTCGCCGTCCTCGCCAGCCTCATCCGGATCCGCGGCATGGCACTGGTCGCCGCAGCCGTCGTCTGGGGCGGCCTCGTCTTCGTGATCAGCTCGTTCGCCGGCCTCCCCCTGGCCGCCACCATCTTCGACAGCGGGGACCAGATCACCGACATGGCCGAGCTCGTCGGCTACGGCACCTTCCTCGTCGAGCACCTGGTCTTCGGGCTCTTCCTGGGTCTCCTCCTCTTCATGGGCGCCAAGCGCGCGCGTTGAGCCCCTCCCCCCTTTCCCGCGCCGGACCGCCACAGAGGACGAGCAATGACCCAGACCACCCCGCCCCCACCCCAGGTCGAGGTGATGTGGCGGCCCGGCTGCCCGTTCTGCAGCTCGTTGCGTCGGGGGCTGAGGCGCGCGGGCGTGACGAGCGTCGAGCACGACATCTGGTCCTCCACGGACGCCGCCGCCCGCGTGCGGGGCGCCACCGGTGGCGACGAGACGGTGCCCACCGTCTTCGTCGGCGAGCGAGCGCTGGTGAACCCGTCCGTGCGGCAGGTGGTCGCCGCGATCAGGGCCGCCGACCCCGACTATCGACCCGGTTCGACACCAGCGACTGGTCGCGACGTCAGCGACGGCACCCGGGAGCTTCCCGGCCCGGGACTCATCTGGACACTCGTGGTCGCGGTCGCGTGGACGGTGCTCGTCGCGTGGCGGCCCACGACCACGTGGCACCTCGCGCCGCTGATCCTGGCAGTGGCCTGGCCCTGGGTGGCCGGTCAGGACACCTCAACCGGTGATCCGTCGGCTCGACGACGCATCCTGCTCGCGGGCAGCGGTGGCCTCGGCGCTGCCGTGGCGACGACGGGGGTCCTGGCTGCGGCCGGTCGTCTGGAGGGACCTACGTGGACGGGGTCGGGAACCCCTGTGGTCGAGGCGCTCCTCCTCTCGGCCGGTGGTGCGGCCCTCGCCACGACCCTGGGACTGCTGCGCACGGTACGACGCACGACAGCCGCCTCAGCGCGGCTCGGGACCAGCCTGGTCGCCGCGTCGGACGACATCGTGACGGTGGAGGGCAACGCCTACTTCCCCCTGTCCAGCGTCCCCGGAGGAGTGCTGCAACCCAGCAGCACCACCAGCGTCTGCCCCTGGAAGGGAGTCGCGAGCTACTACGACGTCCACGTCGACGGACAGGTCGTCCCGGACGGGGCGTTCACCTACCGCCACCCCTCACCGCTGGCCCGGCGCATCAAGGGCCGGGTCTCGTTCTGGAAGGGAGTCGAGGTCGACACCCGCCGACCAGGACCGGACCGAGCCCCTCACCCGGGACCCGACGGGCCTGCCCCCGAGGAGGGACCCGCCTGGTAGGTCTCCAGCCAGCGGCGATCGATGTACCGCTTGAGTCGCAGCGGTACGGCGCCGTACCAGCACCAGCGCCCACGGCAAGCGAGCCCGACGCCGTCGCCGAGATCCAGGATCGCCAGGGCATGGCGCTGGGGCTCGTAGAGCGGCAGCGGGCCTCCCCGAACCCGCGCAAGCAGACTGCGGTGCAGCACCGGTCCCTGCCGAACTCCGTGCACTCCGATGCGCGGCAGCGGAGCGGGGAGGAAGCGCGCGCAGTCGCCGACCGCGTAGATCTCGTCCCGGTCCACGTGCTGGAGGGTCGCTCGCACCGGCACCCCGTGCCCGTCGCCGATTCCGAGCTCGGCGAGCAACGGGGGCGCGGTGAGCCCGGCGGCGAGCAGGGCGACATCGTGGGGCATCTCAGCACCGTCGGCACAGACCAGGTGTCGCTCGCCGATCTCGCGCACGTCGCAGTGGGTGCGAACGGCGACGCCTCGTGTGGCGAGGAGCCGCCCGAGGCGCTTGCGCGCACGCTCGGGCAGCTCCGCACCGATGACCGGACCGGACTCCACCAACCGGACCTGTCCGACGTCCGGGCGGATCGCAAGGTGGGCCGCCAGCTCCAGGCCCGAGGCACCGCCGCCCACGACCGTGACCGTGGCAGTCGGTCGACCCAGACTTCGCAGTCGCACGTCCAGGTCAGCGAGGCCGCTCAACGGCTTCACCCTCAGCACCGTCGGATGGACCTCCATGCCGACCGGCGCCACCGCACTGCCGACGTTGACCGAGAGCACGTCGTAGGACAGGCGGGTCCCATCCGCCGCCACCGCGATCCGCGCTTCCACATCGAGCGACTCCAAGGTGCCCTCGTGCAGCTCCACACCGGTGTCACCGGCGAGCCTCCGCACATCGACCCGCCCGACGTCGCGGGGCAGCGCACCGGCTGCCCTGGCCGCCGCAACACCGCTGTAGTCGAAGAACCGCGGAGCCAGGAGATGAACCCGATAGCCCGCCGCAACCAGCTCCTCCGCATGCTTCACGACGTAGAGGTGGGCGTGGCCGGCGCCGACCAGGAGCAGGACTGGCACTCGGCAACCTCAGGAACTAGAGCGAAACGGGACTCCCGCAGCCCAGTGCGAACTCACGGATGGCGCTCTGAGATTACCCGGACAGCTACCGGGCTCGGGTCTCGTAGGGGCGTGGGACGAGCTCAGGCTCTCTCGAGGGCTCTGAACCTCCAGGTCGTGCGCGAGAGGTAGGACTGCCCTGGGCGCAGGATCGGCGAGGGCCACTCGGGTCTGTTGGGTGAGTCGGGGAACAACTGTGGTTCCAGCGCGATGCCACCGCCTTGACGGAGGAGGCTGCCGGTGGTCGAGCGCTCACGGCCGTTCAGGGAGTTGCCGGTGTAGACCTGCAGACCAGGCTGGTCGGTGACCAGCTCCATCTCGATCATCGTGGCGGAGGAGCGCAGGACGGCGGTGGGGCGCATCGCGCCTCCATCGAGCACGTAGTTGTGGTCGATGCCCGAGGTTGCGGCGATCTGCGGATGGTTCGACCGCACGATCTCGCCCAGGCGTCGTGCGGCACGGAGGTCGAAGGGGGTGCCTGCCACCGGGGCGTGCCCGCCGAGGGGAAGCCCGGTGTCGTCCACCGGGGTGTAGAAGTCGGCCCCGACCTGGAGATCGTGGTCGTCGATGGTGCCCGAGCCCTCCCCTGCGAGGTTGAAGTAGGCGTGGTTGGTGAGGTTCACCACCGTGGCCGCGGTGGCCACGTGGCCGTGAGCTCGATGCGGACCCGGTCCGGCTCGACCGCGAACGACGCTGTGGCGTGGACCACCCCGGGGAAGCCCTGATCGCCGTCCGGGCTGGTGAGGGAGAAGCTTGCGGAGCTGTCGTCGTGGCGGTCGAGGTTCCACACCCGTTTGTCGACGGCAGGGCCGCTCACGATGTGGGCGCGTTGGAGGAGCCTGTCCTCGGCGGCGAGTCACCTCGTCGCCGATCTGGACGTGGCTATCAGGGCTTGCGATGCCAGAGCCCATCCACCTCCCAGGCGGGGTGCCGCGCTCGGTGTGGTGACGGGTCAGCGGCGTCGACAGCGACCGGTCCCCGTCGCCTGCCGTACGCAGGACGTACTCGTAGCCCTTGCCGGCGCTCATCTTGCTGATGGGTACGGTCACCGCGCCCACCTCCTTCAGGAGGTAGGTGTGCAGGCGCTCCCGGACGGCGCCGGGACGGGCGCAGAAGGAGGGGCGGAAGAAGGAGCAGCAGGTGAAGAGGTGAGAGAGAAGATGTCGTGAAGGACGGGAGGGAAGAATGGCGCACTGTGAGCACACTGGCCGACGCCGTACTCCCGCTGATCCGTACGCGGTCAGACCTCCACCGCTACAGCGCCGCCAATGCGCACGGGCGCGACATGCACGAGGCCGTCGACATCCTCGAAGCCGCGATCCCGAGCACCGACCCGGCCGAGATCTACGCGGTGACACACAAGGCCCTCGCGTCGTCGCTGAAGGTGATCGCCCGCGCTGACGACTCCAGCGGGATCATCGGCGACGCCTGCCGTCGACTGTTGGAGCTCCACCCGCAGGCGGCCGCAGCGGCCAGGACTCCGGTCGGCAAGTTGATCGACTGGATGATGAAGTTCCAGTTCGAAGAAGAGGCCGACTACTTCGAGCTCGACCCGGTGGCGTACGCGTCGGCGCTGGGCGAGGTTGGCATGGCCGCCTACCGGAGGCGACTCGCGGAGGTCGAGACGAGGCTCGGCCCGAAACCCTCTGCGGAGGATCGTTGGACGTCGGGTCACTCGCACGAGTGGTTCACCCTGGACTGGAACGCGCAGCGCCTGGCCGTCCTCGATCACGACATCGACGCGATCATCCGCACGCACGCGAGGGATCGGAAGGTCGCCGCCTGGTTCGAGGACACCGCCGAGGCATTCGAGGAGATCGGCGAGATCGACCTCGCCATCGACTGGGCGAAGCAGGCCACCGACTTCGACCGCGGACACCAGTCGCTCAAGGCTGCCGACTACTGGTGCCGACTCCTCGAGGAACACCGACCAGCCGAAGCGCTCGAGGCCCGGCTCGTCGTGTTCCGCAAGTGGCCTTCGTCGACCTCCGCGGCACGTCTTTACAAGACGGCCGGGAGGTCTTGGCCAGACTTCCGCGACGAGGTCGTGACCACGCTTGCCGCGAGCCCTACAGATGCGGTGCTGTTCGCGCTCCTCACCCTGAAGGAGCCTGAGTTCGCGTGGAACCTGGCCCAATCACTCGCGCTCGACA
This sequence comes from uncultured Actinomycetota bacterium, assembly GCA_963784485.1. GTDB lineage: Bacteria > Actinomycetota > Actinomycetes > Propionibacteriales > Nocardioidaceae > Marmoricola_A. The sequence goes on from CAWARH010000006.1 coordinate 639,251, forward strand.
GCGACCACACCTGGAGCGAGCTAGTGAAGGCGTACGAGAAGGTCGACCCGCTTGCGGTGCTGCCGATCCACCAGCGCCTCGTCGAGAACGAGCTGGTGGAGGCCGGCGCCCAGCACTACCGACTCGCTGCGAGGCGGCTGGCAAAGATGCTCAAGCTCGCAGAAGGGTCCGACCACGCTGTCGAGGTCGAGGAGTTGATCGCCGAGCTCCGGGAGACGCATCGTCGCCGGCCGCGACTGCAGCAGGAGTTCGATCGCGCCGGACTTCCGTGATCGACGAGGTGCTCCGGCGAGCCCGAAACGTCGCCTTTCCTCGGTGGACTGAGAGTCAGCAGGGGGGTTGAGCCATGACCGTGGAGACCACGTCCGGCATCGAGAGGCGCAAGCGCGCCATCAGCGACGCTCGGCGCTCCTCTGAGTTGGAAGGCTCCCGCAGCAGCGACGCCACCCGTGCCGATCAGGATGCCTACGCTCGGGGCGAGATCGACGTCGAGCAACTGGGCCAGCGGGTGCGGCCCGCCACGCCCTCTGGTGAGCGATCCCCGACCTTGGGAGGTCGGTGACCACGAGTCCCGCTCATTCGGTTACCTGATCGCACCGGGCTTCTGGGTGCTCCGCAACAAGATCGGAGCAACCACGGCCGCGGATCTGCGTGTCGCGGAGAACGACTTGGTCGAGACCAGGGCTGTTGAGCCCGATCTCGGCCGCGGCTGGTGAAGCGGACCTACGATCTGGCCCATTTGCGTGGGTTGCACTCCCAGCTCTTTCAGACAGTGTACGAGTGGGCCGGCGACATCCGGACTGTCGGCATCGCCAAGGGCGATGGCGAGGAGAACTCCTTCATCCCGCCCCTGGACATCGAACGTCCGGTCGCCCATGTCGCCAGCCGAATCGCTGACAGCGACTTGCTGCGCCCCATCCAGTGCGGAGCGGAACGGGCCCGATGTGGACCGTAGACGGACATCATTCGAATCCCTTCACGACGGGGTTGGTGCGAGGACACTTCGCCCGCGAGTCGACCGTGGCGCTCGTGATTTTCCATCAGGCGCACGCGTGATCCGCGCCGGCTCTCATGCTCCTCTCATGGAAGCACTCGTAACTTGACTCAAGTGTTCCCTCCCCGAGTCAGGCGGATCGATGACCCGTGTGCTGCTCGTTGACGATGAGGCATCCATCGTTGAGGCCGTCGGTCGTGGGCTCAGGGGGGAGGGGATGGCCGTTGATTCCGCTGCCGACGGGGTCGACGGCTTGTGGAAAGCGACGAACCAGCGCTACGACGTGATCATCCTGGATGTCATGCTGCCGGGCCTGTCGGGACATGAGGTGCTGAAGCGCACGAGGGCAGCCGAAGTGTGGGCCCCGATCCTGATGCTGACCGCCAAGGACGGCGAGTACGACATCGCCGATGCCCTTGATCTGGGGGCCGACGACTATCTCTCTAAGCCGTTCAGCTTTGTGGTGCTCCTTGCCCGAGTCCGCGCACTTCAGCGTCGGGGCGTCCGCGCTCGACCTACCCAGCTCACGGCCGGTGACCTGGTGATCGACCCAGGGCAACGTATCTGCCGCCGCGGTGTCAACGAGATCGCGCTGACGCCCAAGGAGTTCTCCGTCCTTGAGTTCTTGGCGAGTCACCCCGATCAGGTGATGAGCAAGACCGAGATCCTCCATGCCGTCTGGGACGAGAACTTCGAGGGAGACTCGAACATCATCGAGGTCTACATCGGCTACCTGCGCCGCAAGATCGACGCCCCTTACGGACGGCATGCCATCGGGACAGTCCGTGGAGCGGGTTATCGGCTGGACGGGACTGGAGGATGAGCGCGCGGCTGCGGCCGAGCAAGTGGTCGTTGCGCGCGCGGCTCACGGTGACCGCCACCCTGGTCATCGTCGTTCTTGTGTCCCTCGCAGCTGTTGTCTTGGTGTGGCGGGTGGACACCGCGCTGCGTGCGAGCACGGACGCGATCGTGCGGCGGCAGGCCTCCGACATCGCAGCGACCTCCACAGGCTCCACGAGTCCGCAGCTCCCCACATCTGCAGGGACGGCCCTCGTGCAGATCACCGATGCCTCCGGCATGGTCATCGCCTCCTCAGCGTCGATCGACGGGGAACCACTCGCGTTCCCGGTCGCAGTGCCGCTTTCGGGACAAGCTGTGGAGACGAGAACAATTGCTGTTGGGGCCCTCGATGGTGCTCCGTACCTCGTGGCGGCGGTCGCCACGGAGGGTGTGCCTGCGTTCCAGGTGTATGTGGGCCTGCCGCTGGCGGAGGCCAATCGGAGCACCGCCGAGCTCGCGACAACCCTCGCCGTGGGAGCTCCGCTGCTGGCCGTCGCGTTCGCCGTGCTGATCTGGGTCATGGCCGGCCGCGCCTTGCGTCCGGTCGAGATGTTGCGACGCCAAGCCGCGGACATCCCGCTGACTGACCTGCACCGCCGCCTGACGGTGCCCGAGACCGGCGATGAGCTTGAGCGGCTCGGTGCGACTCTGAACAACCTGCTCGATCGCCTTGATCGTTCGCTGAGTCGACAACGCCAGTTCGTGGCTGACGCCGCCCACGAGCTCCGAAGCCCGGTCGCCGCGATCCGGTCCCAAGCTGAGGTCGACGACCACGTGAACGGGCTCTCCTCACCGAGCGCTGTTGCTGTCGAGTCGGCACGGCTGACCCATCTCGTCGATGAGTTGCTCGCCCTGGCGCGCCTGGATGCAGAACCCCAGCGGCGCCGGGAGGTTCTGGACCTTGATGACGTCGTCCTGACCGAGGTCTCGCTGATGGGCCGCCCCCATGGTCCGGTCATCGTGAGCTCCGGTGTCACAGCAGTGCAGATCAGCGGCGACACCGGACAGGTCTCACGCGCGGTCCGCAACCTACTGGAGAACGCCGCGCGGTACGCGAGAAGCCGCGTAGTGGTCACCTTGGAGGCCCAGGGCGGGAACGCCGTCCTTGTTGTCTCCGACGACGGCCCTGGAATCCCCGAGAGCGACCGCAGCCGGGTCCTCGAGCGTTTCACCCGACTCGAGGAGGCGCGCACGCGCACTACCGGTGGTGTCGGCCTTGGGCTGGCCATCGTGGACGAGGTCGTGGCCGCGCATGGCGGCGTGCTAGCCGTCGAAGACGCAGCCCCCGGAGCGCGGATGGTTGTCCGTCTCCCCCGCGTGTAGTCGGGGAGCCACCAGTCGGGAACCCCGCGCTCTCATCGTGGTCTCATCGGCGAGATCGCAGTGTGGGGTCATGACGATCTCCTCAACCTCTTTGTCGATGCGCCGGCTCCTCCAGGCACTCGGTGTGGCCGCCCTCCTGACGGGCGTCGCCGCCTGCGGCGGCACATCCGGTTCCATCACGGCTCCCGCGCCGACACCCAGTGCGTCGTCCACTAGTTCCACCCAGGCCCCGTCAACCCCTGCCTCGTCCGCGCCTCCGGCCAACACGGACGCTCCCGTCCCGGTGGAGAGCAACCCGCCCGGGGACATCCCGGACAACCTCGCGTTCGTCAGCTACTCCAACAAGGCCGGGGGGTACTCCTTCACCCACCCCGAGGGTTGGGCCCAGACAGGCACAGGCACCCAGGTTCTGTTCACCGACAAGCTGAACGGCGTGGCCGTGGACAGCCTGAAGGCGAGCACGGCGCCCACCACCTCAAGCGCCAAGTCGTCAGACGTTCCGCGTCTGCAGAGCTCCGTACCGGCCTTCCAGCTGCGAGACATCACCGCTGTCACGGTCCCGGGTGGACAGGGTGTGCGCATCGTGTTTCGGCGCAACTCCGACCCTGACCCGGTCACCGGCAAGGTCTTCCGTGACGAGGTCGAGGAGTACCTCGTCTTCCACGCAGGCCGTTTGGTCCGCATGGATCTGTACGGACCTGTCGGCGCCGACAACGTTGATGCCTACCGGACCATGTCGCAGAGTCTGACCATCCGATGACGGCGCTGCTGCACGAGGTCGATCCTCGGCTCCCAGCTCGCGTTGCACCGGTCCTGGAGGCACGCGGGCTGCACCGGTTCTTCCGCCGTGGAGGCGAGGAGGTGGCGGCGCTACGCGATGTCTCGCTCACGCTGTTTCCTGGCGAGATCGTGGCGATCGTGGGGCCCTCGGGATCCGGAAAGTCCACGTTGCTCAACATGCTCGCGGGCCTTGACGACCCGGACGGCGGGTCGGTGCAGGTGGCCGGGAGACAGCTCAGCCACGAGTCCCCTTCGGTACAGGCACGACTCCGTGGCGAGCTCATCGGCGTACTCACCCAAACGAGCGGGCTGGTCGAACACCTCGATCTGTTGGAGAACCTGCGCCTCGCGGCCTCGTTTCGTGACAACGCCGGATCGACCAGCGCGCTGCGCTCGCTCCTGAGTGACGTGCAGCTCACCGAGCACGCCCATGCCCGTCCCTCCACCCTGTCCGGCGGCGAGACCGCACGAGCCAACCTGGCCGTCGCGTTGGTCGGCGGCCCCCGGCTACTGCTGGCCGACGAGCCGACGGCCGAGGTGAGTACGGGTGAAGAGGCGGCACTGCTGCAGCTTCTTCGCAGGCTGCAACCGACTGGTGGCGCCACGCTTCTGGTCACTCACTCCCCCGGGGTCGCCAGGGCCGCCGACAGGACCGTGCACCTGCTGGACGGGCGTGCATCATGACCTCAACCGACGTGGCTCCATTGGTGTCGGCCAGCACCGTGGGCGTGCGCTACGGAGCGACTCAGATTCTGCGCGATGTCGACTTAGAGATCGCCGCCGGTTCCCACATCGCGTTGACGGGTCGCTCCGGAAGCGGCAAGACGACGCTGCTCCTGGTCCTCGCGGGCCTGCTGGCGCCCACCGAAGGTGATGTCACCTGGCCCGGGCTCTCCACAGACCGGACGGAACGACGCGGGCAGATCGGCATGGTGTTTCAAGCACCGTCGCTGATGCCAGAGCTCACCGCCCTCCAGAACGTCACCCTCCCCCTGCGACTGAGGGGAACCGACCGTCAGCACGCAGAAGCAGCCGCCCTCGTTGCCCTGGGCCACGTCCGGGCCGCGGACCTTGCCGACGCCCTCCCACCGCAGCTCTCTGGAGGTCAGCAGCAACGCATCGCCATCGCACGAGCACTCGCCGGAGGCCACCGGTTGGTGTTCGCCGACGAACCCACCGGCGCCCTCGACCGCGCCCACGCCCATGAAGCGGCCCTCGCCCTGCGTGATGGAGTCGCGGCCACCGGCGGCGCGCTCGTACTGGCCACCCACGACCCCGAGCTCGCCGAGCTCTTCGACCAACTGCTTGCCGTCGCCGACGGCACCATCCGCCACGGTGTGAGGTCTTGATGAGAACCACCCGCTGGCTGACCGGCCTCCTACGACGTCGTCCGCTGGAGATGCTCGTCGCCGCCGCCAGTATCGCGTTGACCGTGGCGTTCGTGGCCTCGCTCGGAGCATTCGTGACCCAGAGCCACGCCGCGCTGACAGTCCGAGCGGCCGCCTCGGTTCCCGTCGACTGGCAGGTCCAGGTCACACCGCAAGGCGACCTCGCCGCCGTGACCAAGGACGTCCGGGCGCTCCCCGACGTACGCGCGATCGAGACCGTCGACTTCGCGCACGTCGCGGCCCTGCAGTCCACCGGACCACAGGGCGTCCGCAAGACCGGCGCCGCATACGTCGTGTCGATCTCGGGCGCCTACGCCAGGACCTTCCCGGGCGAACTGCGCCACCTCCTCGGCTCGACGTCCGGCTCGATGCTCTTCCAGCAGACCGCCGCCAACCTGGCCACCGAACCCGGCGGGCAGATCACGGTCCGCACGGCCTCAGGTAGTCGCCCGTTGCGGATCGACGGCATCGTCGACATGCCGGCGGAGGACTCGTTCTTCCAGGTGGTCGGACTGGCACCGGGCGCCGGAGCCAGCGCCCCCCCGGACAACGTCGTCCTAGTATCCCCGGCTGTCTTTCGATCCGTGATCGGCAACACCACGGTCGTGCACCAGTTGCACGTCGGCTTCACCCACGGTGGTCTTCCCTCAGACCCGCAGACCGCCGCCATCGCGATTCAAGGACGCGCCAATCACTTCCAGGCAGCGGTCGCCGGCGGTGCGCTGGTCGGCGACAATCTGGGAACTGCCCTGACCCTCGCCGGAGAGGACGCCCGGTACGCCAACCTGCTGTTCCTGCTGCTCGGACTGCCCGGGCTGGCCCTCGCCGCGGTGGTGGCCGGGCTCGTGGTGGGCTTGCGCTCCGACCGCCGTCGCCGGGAAATCGCCCTCCTGCGGCTGCGCGGCGCCTCGATTCCTCAGGTGGTTCGCATGGTTGCCGGCGAGTCCGTGGCCATCGCCGCCGTCGGGACCCTGCTCGGTGTGCCGCTCGCGCTTCTTGCCATCAACTTGGCCCTCCCGGCCGGCACCTCCCTCGCACTCGGGTGGACGATCGCGGCGATTGCCGGTGGGCTGGTACTGGCGATGGCGACCCAGGCGGGCTCGGTCCTGCGGCTGGCATCGGGTCTTGATCGCACCAGTGTTGCTGCAGAAGCCTCACGTGGTCAGCGCACCGGCACCCCGTGGCCGCTCAAAGCTGGTCTTGACATCCTGCTGCTCTCTGGCGCCGCCCTCTCGTTCGCCCTAACTGCACGAAACGGCTACCAGGTCGTGCTCGCACCCGAGGGCATCCCGCAGACCCAGGTCAACTACGCGGCCCTCGCGGGCCCGGTCCTGGCCTGGCCCGGCCTGGCCCTCCTGGTGTGGCGCATCACCTCATGGGTGACCGGGCGGCGCACGGGCCAGTGGTCCCTAGATCGCCCCGGCACCGCGCCGGAGCTCGAGGCCGCTGCCTTGCGGCAGCGACGTCGGGTCATCGCCCGCGGATCAGTAGGACTTGCCGTGGCGCTCGGGCTTGCGGTGTCCACGGCGATCTTCACCGCCACCTACGACACCCAGGCCCGTCTCGACGTCGCCCTGACCGTCGGCAGCGACGTGGCCGTCCTCGCGCCTCCCGGCACCAGTGTCGGACCCCAGGAGTCGGCCACGATCGCACACGCACCCGGCGTGACCGGGGTCGAGCCCCTCCAGCACCGGTTCGGCTACGTCGGTCCGGACCTGCAGGACCTCTACGGCGTCCAAGCGAGCACCTTCGCCCAGGTCGGCCCACTCCAAGACGCTTTCGTACCGGGCTCCACGATCGCCAAGACCCTGGCGGCGTTGCAGGCCACCCCCGACGGCGTCCTGCTCTCGGCAGAGACGCTTCACGACTACCAGCTCCACAACGGCGACCTCATCAGGATCCGGTTGCAGTCCGGGGCTAACCAGGACTACCAGCCCGTCGACTTCCACGTCGTGGGACAGGTGACCGAATGGCCCACCGCCCCCAAGGACAGCTTCATCGTGGCCAACGCCGACTACATCACCCAGCAGACAGGGTCCGACGCAGTCGGAACCTTCCTGGTCACAACCAAGACACCCGCGGCCACAGCGGCAGCCTTGCGCTCGCAGCTCTCCGGCTCGCTGTCCGGCGCCCGCGTCCAAGACATCTCCTCCGCGGGGTCGCAAGTCACCAGCGCCTCCGGACTGGCCGGCACCGACCTGTCCGGACTCTCCCGGCTTGAGCTGGGATTCGGAGTGCTCCTCGCCCTGGCCTGCTCGGGGCTTGCTCTGGTGGGGGGCATCGTCGAACGCCGGCGGGCCCTGGTGCTGTTGGCCGCCCTCGGGGCAACCGCACGTCAACGCGGGCGCTTCCTGGCCACCGAGGCGCGGGCGATGGTCGTCGCCGGCGTGCTGGGAGGAGCACTGATCGGCACCACGATCTCCTACATGCTGATCAAGGTCCTGACCGGCATCTTCGATCCCGCACCGGCCTCCGCGACCATCCCGTGGGGATACCTCACCCTGCTGATCGCGTCTGTCGCCGGAGTCACGGTCCTCGTCGTGTCCGGGTTCGGGAGGTTGGTGGCCCGTGCCGGACCCAACGAGCTGCGAGACCTATGAGCCGGTCGGACCGCTGGTGGGAGACCGAGGCAATAGCCTCTGACCAGGAGGCCATTCGGTGAAGCTGCTCGTGATCGAGGACGACATCCGGATGGCCGGCTGCTGCGTCGCGGACTAGCCCAAGAGGGCTGGGCCGTCGACGTGGTCAAGGACGCCGTCGACGCACGCCACGCCGTCGCAAGCACACCCTTCGACGCAGTCGTCTGCGACGTCGGGCTGCCAGGTCCTGAGTCCGGCTCGACTGGTGCCGCTGGTATCGCAGCGAGGGCCACTGGGCCCCCGTGCTGATGCTCACAGCGCGCACCGGCGTGACCGATCGGATCGCCGGGCTCGACTGCGGCGCCGACGACTATCTCGGCAAGCCCTTCGCCTTCGGCGAGCTCGCCGCCCGACTACGCGCCCTTCTGCGCCGCGGCGCGACCGAAAGACCGACCACGCTGAGCAACGGCGACCTGGTGCTCGACCCGGCCGAACCCAGGCCCGCTGGAAGGAGGAGGTCATCGACCTCTCGCCCCGCGAGTTCGCCCTCCTGGACTACTTCATGAGGCGCCCCGGCGACGTCCTACGACGCACCGAGATCCTCGACCACGTCTGGGACTACGCCTATGACGGCACGTCCAATGTTGTCGACGTCTACGTCCGCTACCTGCGCAAGCGCCTGTCCGGGGCAGGCTGCCCCGAGCTCATCGAGACCCTCCGAGGCGTCGGCTACCGGATGGTCGACCTGTCGTGAACCTCGCCCCCCGCTCGCTGCGCAACCGGCTGGTCCTCGGAGCAGCTGCCGTCGGACTTGCCTTCTCGGTCCTGTTCGGCGTCGTGGCGACCTGGCGGGTCAACCGCGCCGAGACCCAAGCCGTGCACGCGGCCCTGCAAAGCCGGCTCGAGCTCGCTCGAGACGAGGTCGCTACCGATGGCACGATCAGCCAGGACGCTGGCAGCCCCAAGACCGACCTGATCCAAGTCCTCCGCCCCGACGGGACGATCCTGGCGAGCACCGCGGCGCTGGCAGCCGCCCCGGTCCTGATCGATGTGTCGGCGGTGCCGTCGTCCTCAACCGGTGTGGAGAGCCGGGTCGCCCTGCAACGTCCCGACATCGACCTCGCCGTTCTCGCCGTGCCATTCACCCTGACCTCGGGAGCCGGATCATCCACGGGCACCGGCGTCTGGTGGTGGCCGTGGACGCCGAGGGGTTCAACGCGGCCACAGATCAGCTCCTGGGGCTCCTCATCGCCGGGCTTGGCGCTGTGGTGCTCGCGATAACTGCCTTGTCCTGGATCCTCACCGGTCGAGCCCTGCACAGTGTCACCCGGATCGCCGAGGACGCGGAGGGGGTCGGGCCCGAGACCTCGCCACCGGGCTACCGGTCCCCCACCGCGACGCCGAGCTGGCCCGACTGGTCGAGGCACTGAACCGGATGCTGAGCCGCCTGCACGAGAGCCACGCCTCCGAGCTCGCCTTCGCCGCCGACGCGGGCCACCGCCTCCGGACACCCGTCGCGACGCTACGCGCGGAGGCCGAGCTCGCCCTCCGCGAGACGGACCCCGCTGAGCTGTCCGCTGCCCTGCAGCGCATCGTCGACGACGCCGATCAGCTCACCTCCATCGTGGACCGCATGCTTGCCCGCAGCCGCGCCCACGATCACGGACCCGAACTCGTACTCGACGTACTCGCTGCAGCCGGGGGTCGCTGGCAACGTCAAGCCGAGCTGGCCGAGGTAACCCTGTCCGTCCATGCCGCCACCACCATCACGCCGACGACCATGTGCGCCGAGCTGGCGGAGATCGTCGAGCCCATCCTCGACAACGCCGTGCGCCACACCCCCGCGGGCGGCGCTGTCGACATCGACCTCCACGTCGAACCCCTACCCGGGCCCTCA
>CAWARH010000007.1:0-212823 GCA_963784485.1 uncultured Actinomycetota bacterium
GGAACGGCTCGCCGGAGCGACCGTCGAACATCTTCGCCTTGCCGTCGGCCTTGACCAGACGGATCCCGTCGCGGGTCTTCAGCGTGGAGCTGAGCAGACCGGTGATCTCGTCCTCGCGGGCGCCGTCGAAGACCGGCGTGGCCACGTTGGAGTCGGCCGGCGCCGTGTCGGCAGCGATCGAGATGAGCCGCTGCTTCCAGTCGTCGTCGGGGTTGTCACCGTCGTACTCGTCGACGTCCCAGCCGGTCTTGGCGAGCCAGCCGAGGTGGATCTCCAGGATCTGGCCGATGTTCATCCGGCCGGGCACGCCCAGCGGGTTGAGCACGACGTCGACCGGGGTCCCGTCCTCGAGGAACGGCATGTCCTCGACCGGCAGGATCTTGGAGATGACGCCCTTGTTGCCGTGCCGGCCGGCGAGCTTGTCGCCCACCGAGATCTTGCGCTTCTGCGCGACGTAGACCCGGACCAGCTGGTTGACGCCCGGGGGCAGCTCGTCGCCGTCCTCGCGGTCGAAGACCCGGACGCCGATGACGGTGCCGGACTCGCCGTGCGGGACCTTCATCGAGGTGTCGCGCACCTCGCGGGCCTTCTCGCCGAAGATCGCCCGGAGCAGGCGCTCCTCGGGGGTCAGCTCGGTCTCGCCCTTCGGCGTCACCTTGCCGACGAGGATGTCACCGGTGGTGACCTCCGCACCGATCCGGATGATGCCGCGCTCGTCGAGGTCGGCGAGCATCTCCTCGGAGACGTTCGGGATGTCCCGGGTGATCTCCTCGGGGCCGAGCTTGGTGTCGCGGGCGTCCACCTCGTGCTCCTCGATGTGGATCGAGGTGAGGACGTCCTTCTGCACCAGGCGCTGCGACAGGATGATCGCGTCCTCGTAGTTGTGGCCCTCCCACGGCATGAACGCGACCAGCAGGTTGCGCCCCAGCGCCATCTCGCCCTCGTCGGTGCAGGGTCCGTCGGCGATCGGGCTGCCGACCTCGAGGCGCTGCCCCTCGGCCACCAGCGGGCGCTGGTTGATGCAGGTGCCCTGGTTGGAGCGCCGGAACTTCTGCATCCGGTAGGTGCGGTGGGTGCCGTCGTCGTTCATCACCTCGACGGCGTCCGCGGAGACCGCGGAGACCACGCCGGCCTGCTCGGCTGCGACGACGTCACCGGCGTCGACGGCCGCGCGGAACTCCATGCCGGTGCCGACGAGCGGCGCCTGCGACTGGATCAGCGGGACGGCCTGGCGCTGCATGTTCGAGCCCATGAGCGCGCGGTTCGCGTCGTCGTGCTCGAGGAACGGGATCAGGGCCGTGGCCACCGACACCATCTGGCGCGGCGACACGTCCATGTAGTCCACGTCGTTGGCCGGGATGATGTCGACCTCGCCCATGCGCTGACGCACGAGCACGCGCTCCTCGGCGAAGGTGCCGTCCTCGTTCAGGCCGGCGTTGGCCTGCGCGATGACGAAGCGGTCCTCCTCGTCGGCGGTGAGGTAGTCGACCTGGTCGGTGACCCGGCCGAACTCCACCTTGCGGTAGGGCGTCTCGACGAAGCCGAACGGGTTGATCCGCCCGAAGGTCGACAGCGAGCCGATCAGACCGATGTTCGGACCCTCAGGGGTCTCGATCGGGCACATCCGGCCGTAGTGCGAGGGGTGGACGTCGCGGACCTCGAAGCCGGCGCGGTCACGCGAGAGGCCACCGGGGCCGAGCGCGGAGAGCCGCCGCTTGTGGGTCAGACCGGCGATCGGGTTGGTCTGGTCCATGAACTGGGAGAGCTGCGAGGTGCCGAAGAACTCCTTCAGCGCCGCCACGACCGGGCGGATGTTGATCAGCGACTGCGGCGTGATCGCCTCGACGTCCTGGGTGGTCATCCGCTCGCGGACGACCCGCTCCATCCGGGCCAGGCCGGTGCGGAGCTGGTTCTGGATCAGCTCGCCGACGGTGCGCAGGCGACGGTTGCCGAAGTGGTCGATGTCGTCGGCGCGCACCTCGACGGTCCCGGCCGGGGCGTCGTAGGAGCCCTGGTCGCTGCCGCCGTCGTCGTGCAGCTGCACGATGTAGCGGATGGTGGCCACGATGTCGTCGATGGTCAGCGTCTGCTGGTCGAAGGCCTGGGTCAGGCCCAGCTTCTTGTTGATCTTGTAGCGACCGACCTTGGCCAGGTCGTAGCGCTTGCCGTTGAAGTAGTAGTTGTCCAACAGCGTCTGCGCAGCCTCGCGCGTGGGGGGCTCGCCGGGGCGCAGCTTGCGGTAGATGTCGAGCAGCGCGTCGTCCTGGGTGGCCGTGTGGTCCTTCTCCAGGGTCAGCATCATCGACTCGTACTGGCCGAACTCCTCGCGGATCATCTCCTCGGTCCAGCCGAGAGCCTTGAGGAGCACCGTGACGTTCTGCTTGCGCTTGCGGTCGAGGCGGACCCCGACCATGTCGCGCTTGTCGATCTCGAACTCCAACCAGGCGCCCCGGGACGGGATCAGCTTGGAGGTGTAGATGTCCTTGTCCGAGGTCTTGTCGGCGGTGCGCTCGAAGTAGACACCCGGGGACCGGACGAGCTGGGAGACCACGACACGCTCGGTGCCGTTGATGATGAAGGTGCCCTTGTCGGTCATCAGGGGGAAGTCGCCCATGAAGACGGTCTGGCCCTTGATCTCGCCGGTCTCGTTGTTCGTGAACTCCGCGGAGACGTACAGCGGGGCGGAGTAGGTGAAGTCCTTCTCCTTGCACTCGTCCACGGTGTTCTTCGGGTCGTAGAAGACCGGGTTCTCGAAGGACAGCGACATGGTGCCGGAGAAGTCCTCGATCGGCGAGATCTCCTCGAAGATCTCGGTCAGCCCGGACTTGGGGCTCACGTCCTCGCCGGCGTCGACCCGGCTCTGGACTTGGGCGTCCCACCGCTCGTTCCCGACCAGCCAGTCGAAGCTGTTGGTCTGGAGCGCGAGAAGCTTCGGAACCTCGAGAGGCTCGGAGATCTTCGCAAACGAGATGCGGCGGGGGGAGTTGGTGCTGCTGGCGTTGCGCGAGACGGCCAAGAGGCGTCCTTCCACAGGCTCGGGCTCATCGGTGCTGGCGCTGCCCTCGACCGCTCACAGCGGGCACGGAAGTGCCGAGACAGGGTGAGGGCAGGCGCAAAGAGCGATCGTAGCATCGCAGGAGTGGGCGCACAACTATGCTGAGCCTGCCTTCGTCACTCTCGATCGCCGGACCTTCATATGACCGACGAGAGAGCCATCAGCGGCTCGTTCTTGCACCGAAAGCATGAATGGTGTGGTGCCCCGAGTCAAGCAACTCCGCCAATCCCGCAGGGTGGTTTAACCCCAATTGCCATGGTACGCGGCGGTCGTCGCCCTTCCGCGCCCCCACTCCGCGCCCTCGGCTCCGCGGAGCCGGCGCCCGGCAGCCTGGGCGGGCCGGGCCGCAATTGCGTCCGGCGGACACCCCGCAGGGTGTCCGCCGGACGGACGTGGCGTCTACGCCCCGGCCGAGGCCGGGGCAGGTGTCACTTGACGGAGACGCTGGCGCCGACAGCCTCGAGCTGGTCCTTGGCCTTGGCCGCGGCCTCCTTGGTGACCTTCTCCAGGATGGCCTTGGGGGCGGCCTCGACGAGCTCCTTGGCCTCCTTGAGGCCCAGGCTGGTGAGCGCGCGCACCTCCTTGATGACGTTGATCTTCTTCTCGCCGGCAGCCTCGAGGACGACGTCGAACTCGTCCTGCTCGGCCTCGGCCTCGGCCTCGGCGCCACCGCCGGCCGGGGCAGCAGCCACCGCGACGGGGGCGGCGGCGGTCACGCCGAAGGTGTCCTCGAACTGCTTCACGAACTCGCTGAGCTCCAGGAGGGTCATCTCCTTGAAAGCGTCGAGCAGCTCGTCGGTGCTGAGCTTCGCCATGGTGGCGGTTCCTTCCGTAGTGCTGGTCCGCACGTCAGGCACGGACCGGGTGGGTGGGTGGTGTCAGGCCTCGGTGGTCTCGGCCTCGGGGGCGGCCGCCTCGGGGGCTGCCTCCTCCGTGACCTCGTCCGCCGCTGCGTCCGCCGCAGGGGCGGTGTCCTCCGCGGTGTCCTCCGCGGCGGCCGGAGCACCGGCACCACCCGCGAGGATCGAGGGGTCCTGCTCGGCCTTCTCCTGCAGGGCGGCCGCGAGGCGGGCCGTCTGCGCGAGGGGGGCGTTGAGCAGGTAGACGGCCTGGCTGAGCGTCGCGAGCATGCCGCCCGCGAGCTTGGCCAGCAGGACCTCGCGCGACTCGAGATCGGCCAGCTTGGCGATCTCCTTCGCGTCCATGGTCTTGCCGTCCAGGAACCCGCCCTTGATGACAAGGGCGGGGTTCGCCTTGGCGAAGTCACGAAGACCCTTGGCCGCCTCGACCACGTCGCCGCTGATGAAGGCGATGGCGGTCGGACCGGTGAGCAGGTCGTCGAAACCGTCGACGCCCGCCTCCTTGGCCGCGATCTGGGTCAGGGTGTTCTTCACCACGGCGTAGTCCGCGTTCTCGCCGAGAGCTCGCCGCAGGTCCTGCAGCTGCTTGACGGTGAGACCGCGGTACTCGGTCAGCACGGCGCCGGTCGACTCCTGGAACGAATCCACGAGTTCCGCGACGGCGGCTGCCTTGTCTGGCCGCGCCATGGGTCTCCTTCCGGTTGGTACGGGCCGGAGACTGCCGCGCCCCACGCCGAACGGCGGGAGACGGAAAACGCCCTGGCACAGGAGGCACAGGGCGTGGGACCGGCACGAGGCCGGAGTAGCTCGGTGTCACCTGCGCAGGCCGCCCGCTTGCGCGGGACCTTCGATCAGCGGCCGGACGGGTCCGGACACGCCGACAACCGGCGGTCTCTGGTTACCCGCGGAAGTCTAGGGGGTGGCCGCACAGGCGCCAAATCGGCCCGATGGCGCGATCGGCGGACAGGGGCCCGCCGGGTCTGCTTCCCTGAAGGCGTGGACCTGCACCTGCAAAGCCTGACCGAGACCCTCGACCAGGCTGACTACCGCGTCCGGAGCGGCTCCCACGCCTCGGCCCGGGTCTGGCCGACCGGCTTCGACGTGCTCGACGCCAACCTCACCGGCGGCTTCCGCAGCGGCGACCTCGTCCTCATCGGGGGTCCCCAGGGCATGGGCAAGACCACCTTCGTGCTCCAGGTGGCCCGCAACATCGCCCGGCAGGGCCGCCCGGTCCTCTACTTCTGCTACGAGCACGACCAGACCACGATGCTCATCCGCCTCGTCGCCCTCGAGGCCGGCCTGCTCGGCGGCAGCGAGGCCCCGGGGATCAACCGGGTGCGCGCGGTCTTCGAGTCCGCGGACGGGCTCGGACGGAGCCTGTCCCACCGGCTGGCGGGCTACCCCGGCGGGGCCCAGGCCCTGGAGGTGGTCAAGGAGTACTCGGACCGGCTCACCGTCCACCGCTCCTCCGGCACGACCACGACGCTGGAGGACATCAAGGCCGCGATCGCCCGGGTGACCGAGCAGCACGGTCGTTCCCCGTTCGTGTGCATCGACTACCTCCAGAAGGTCCCGATGCCGGGGGTGCGCCGCGAGGACGACCGGATCACGGCCGTCGTCGAGCAGCTCAAGGACGTCACCCTCGACCACGAGATCCCCGTCCTGTGCGTCGTGGCCGGCGACAAGGAGGGGATCGGGGCGGGCAAGCGGATGCGGGTCAACCACATGCGCGGCTCCTCGGCCCTGGCCTACGAGGCGGACACCGTCCTCATGCTCAACAACAAGCACGACGTGGTCGCCCGCCACCACCTCGTCTACGGCAACGGCAACGTCGAGCGGTTCCGGAACTACGCGGTGCTCACCATCGAGAAGAACCGCAGCGGGCTGACCGGCGTGGAGATGGAGTTCGCCAAGCGGTTCGAGCAGTCCCGCTTCGAGACGCAGGGACAGCTCGTCCGGGAGAAGCTCCTCGACGACCGCGTCTTCGTCGAGTAGCCCCGCCCCTCCCCTCCCCTCCCCTCCCCTCGCCTCCCGCGAGCCGCGGGTTCCCGTCCCGCGAGCCGCGGGTTGCCGTCCCGCGAGCCGCGGGTTGCCGGGGACAGGGACGCCGAGAGCCCCCGACCGCAGACGGTCGGGGGCTCTCGTGGTGCCGGGTACGACGGGGTCGGTCAGACCTCGTCGTCGGAGGCGACGTTCTTGACCCGGTTCGGGTCGACCTGGATGCCCGGGCCCATCGTCGTGGACAGCGTCACCTTGCGCAGGTAGCGGCCCTTGGAGCTCGACGGCTTCAGACGCAGGATCTCCTCGAGCGCGGCGGCGTAGTTCTCCGCGAGCTGGGCCTCGGGGAAGGACACCTTGCCGATGATGAAGTGCAGGTTCGCGTGCCGGTCGACCCGGAACTCGATCTTGCCGCCCTTGATGTCGGTGACGGCCTTGGCGACGTCCATCGTGACCGTGCCGGTCTTCGGGTTCGGCATCAGGCCGCGGGGACCGAGCACCTTGCCCAGCCGTCCGACCTTGCCCATCATGTCCGGCGTCGCGACGGCGGCGTCGAAGTCCAGCCAGCCGCCGGCGACCTTCTCGATCATGTCGTCGCCACCGACGAAGTCGGCACCGGCCTCGCGGGCGGCCTCAGCCTTGTCGGCGTTGGCGAAGACCAGGACCCTGGCGGTCTTGCCGGTGCCGTGCGGGAGGTTGACGGTGCCGCGGACCATCTGGTCGGCCTTGCGCGGGTCGACGCCGAGGCGCATGGCCACGTCGACGGTCTCGTCGAACTTCTTCTTGGTGCTGGCCTGCGCGAGCTTGATCGCGGACAGCGGGGTGTACACCTCGTCGGAGTCGATCGACTCGGACGCGGCGCGGTAGTTCTTGCTGCGCTGCATGGTTCTGGTTCCCCTTTCGCGGGATGTCTACCAGGTCGTGGTCACGCGGCCGCAGAGCGGGCCTGCCACTGGTGGGTACGCCGTGGGGCGTGGAGTACTGCCGGGGGAGGGGCTCAGCCCTCGATCGTGACGCCCATCGAGCGGGCGGTGCCCTCGATGACCTTCATGGCCGCGTCGACGTCGTTGGCGTTGAGGTCGACGAGCTTGCCCTCGGCGATCTCGCGCACCTGGTCACGGGTCAGCTTGCCGACCTTGTCCTTGTGCGGGACCGACGAGCCCTTGGCGAGCCCGGCGGCCTTCTTGATGAGCTCCGCGGCCGGCGGCGTCTTGGTGACGAAGGTGAACGACCGGTCCTCGTAGATCGTGATCTCGACCGGGATCACCTGGCCACGCTGCGACTCGGTGGCCGCGTTGTAGGCCTTGCAGAACTCCATGATGTTGACGCCGTGCGGGCCGAGCGCGGTGCCGACCGGCGGCGCGGGGGTCGCCGCGCCGGCGTTCAGCTGCACCTTGACCAGGGCGGCGATCTTCTTCTTCGGAGGCATTTCCTAGGGTCCTTACGTGTGTGCTGCTGGTTCGTGAGCAGGCCCGCCCAGGGAGGGCTGACCCGGAAGGTCAGACCTTCTGGATCTGGCTGAAGCTCAGCTCGACCGGGGTCTCCCGGCCGAAGATCTCGACAAGCGCCTTGACCCGCTGGGCCTCGGCGTTGATCTCGGTGATGGTGGCGTGCAGGGTCGCGAACGGCCCGTCGACGACCATGACCGAGTCGGACACGTCGAAGTCGGCGACCTCGACCTTCTTGCGCGCCGGGGTCGGGGCGGCGCCTCCGGCCTCGGGGGCGGCGGCCTCGGCCGCGGCCACCACGGCGGGGGCGAGCATCTTCTCGACCTCGTCCAGGCTCAACGGCACCGGCTGCTGGCTGTGGCCCACGAAGCCGGTCACCGACGGCGTGTGGCGTACGGCGGCCCAGGACTCGTCGGTGAGGTCCATGCGGACCAGGACGTAGCCGGGGAGCACGGTGCGCTTGACCAGCTTGCGCTGGCCGTTCTTGATCTCCGCGACCTCCTCGGTCGGGACGATCACCTCGTGGATGTAGTCCTCCATGTTGAGGGAGGTGATCCGGCTCTCGAGGTTCGCCTTCACCCGGTTCTCCATCCCGGAGTAGGTGTGGATCACGAACCAGTCGCCGAACTTGTTCCGCAGGGTCTCCCGGAACTCCTCGAGCGGGTCGACCGGTCCGGCGTCCTCGGACTCGGTCTCGCCCTCGGTCTCGGTCTCGGTCTCGGTCTCAGCGTCGGCGTCGGCGTCGGCGTCGGCCTCGTTCAGGGAGTCGAGGACCGCCTCGACGGTCTCGTCGATGGTCTCCGAGACGCCTTCCTCGCCCGCTGCCTTCTCCGCCTCGGGGGCGATGTCGGACTGCTCGACGGAGCCGGAGCCCTCGTACAGCGCTGCGGGAGGAGTCGCATCACCCTCGTCGGTCACCTCGACGTCCGCGGGGGACGCGTCGGTGGACTCGTCCTCGCGGGCATCGGTCAGGTCGTCGTACGGCTGCGACACGGTTGTCTACTCACCTTCACTACTCGTTGCCGGGCGTGGCCCGGAGGGTTGTCGCTGGAGGACCGGGTCAGGCGAAGACGGCGAAGACCGCTTTGCCGAAGCCGAGGTCGAGCAGCGACACGAACGTCATCACGACGATCACGAACACCAGGACCACCCAGAAGTAGGTGATCAGCTGCTGTCGCGTCGGCCAGACGACCTTGCGGAGCTCCGCCACCACCTGCCGGTAGAAGGTCGCCGGACTGGTACGACGGTCGCTCGTCGACTTCACGGAGCCACTCGACACAGTCCACCACTTCCTCACCGTTCCGGCGGCGCCGGAATCGTCCTCCTCACGCGGGCACCGCGCGAGGTCGTGCAGGGCACGAGGGACTTGAACCCCCAACCTTCGGTTTTGGAGACCGATGCTCTGCCAGTTGAGCTAGTGCCCTCCGACGGTCCTGCCTCGACCTGTCCGGCTCCTTCCCCGGGCGCGCCGGAGAGCGAGGTGCGGGCAGGCCAAACCATGGCGTGAACCACCAAACCGGAAGTCTACGGGGAGACCCCCGGGGAAGTCGAACCGACCGGGAACCGGGGTGACCTGGTTCGCCCCAGGATGGAACGATGGCGCCATGAGCCCCGAGAGCGCCCCCCCGACCAGCAGCAAGCCCCGCGTCTCCGCGCGCATCGGCGGGATCGCCGAGTCCGCGACCCTCGCCGTCGACGCCAAGGCCAAGGCCCTCAAGGCTGCGGGCCGTCCGGTGATCGGGTTCGGGGCCGGCGAGCCGGACTTCCCGACCCCCGGCTACATCGTGGACGCGGCTGTCGCGGCGTGCGGGGTGCCGGCCAACCACCGGTACTCCCCCGCCGGAGGACTGCTCGCACTCAAGGAGGCGGTGGCGGCCAAGACCGCCCGGGACAGCGGGTACGAGGTCACCGCGGCCCAGGTGCTCATCACCAACGGCGGCAAGCAGGCGGTGTACGAGGCGTTCGCGACTCTGCTCGACCCGGGCGACGAGGTGGTCCTGCCCGCGCCGTACTGGACGACCTACCCGGAGGCGATCCGGCTGGCCGGGGGCGTCCCGGTGGAGGTGCTGGCCGACGAGACCCAGGGCTACCTGGTCACCGTGGACCAGCTCGAGGCAGCCCGGACCGACCGGACCAAGGTGCTGCTGTTCTGCTCGCCCTCCAACCCGACCGGGGCGGTCTACCCCGCCGACCAGGTCGAGGCGATCGGCCGGTGGGCCCTGGAGCACGGCATCTGGGTGGTCACCGACGAGATCTACGAGCACCTGACCTACGACGGGGTCGAGGCGGTCTCGATGCCGGTCGCGGTGCCCGAGCTGGCCGACACCTGCGTGGTCGTCAACGGGGTCGCCAAGACCTACGCCATGACCGGGTGGCGGGTGGGCTGGCTGGTCGGCCCTGCCGACGTGGTCAAGGCGGCGACCAACCTGCAGTCGCACGCCACCTCGAACGTCGCCAACGTCTCCCAGCGGGCCGCGATCGCCGCGGTGAGCGGCGACCTGACCGCGGTCGAGGAGATGAAGGTGGCCTTCGACCGACGCCGGCGCCGGATCGTGGGGATGCTCAACGAGATCGACGGCGTGGTCTGCCCCGAGCCCGCGGGGGCCTTCTACGTCTACCCTTCGGTCAAGGGTCTGCTGGGCCGCGACGTCGGGGGCGTCACCTGCGCGACCTCCGCAGAGCTCGCCGCGATGATCCTGGACAAGGCCGAGGTCGCCGTGGTGCCCGGCGAGGCGTTCGGGTCGCCCGGCTACCTCCGGCTCTCCTACGCGCTGGGCGACGACGACCTGGTCGAGGGCGTGACCCGGCTCCAGAAGCTGTTCAGCTGAGCAGGTCCACGCGGGGCGCCCGGGACGCTCCGGTCCGCCGCGACCTGCGGACCCTGCCGAAGGCGCACCTGCACCTCCACTTCACGGGCTCGATGCGGCACAGCACCCTGGTCGAGCTCGCGGCGCGGGACGGCCTGACCCTGCCCGACGCCCTCGTCGACGACTGGCCTCCGCGGCTGTCGGCAGCCGACGAGAAGGGCTGGTTCCGCTTCCAGCGGCTCTACGACGTCGCCCGGTCCGTGCTGCGCACCGAGGGCGACGTGCGCCGGCTGGTGCGGGAGGCGGCCGAGGACGACGCCGCCGACGGCGGCCGGTGGCTGGAGATGCAGGTCGACCCGAGCGGGTACGCCGCACGCTTCGGAGGGATCACGGCATTCACCGAGCTGGTCCTCGACGCGGTGAACGAGGCGTCGAGGTCGACCGGGGTCGGCATCGCCCTGGTCGTGGCCGCCAACCGGACCCGGCACCCGCTGGACGCCCGCACCCTGGCCCGCCTGGCCGCGCAGTACGCCGACCGCGGCGTGGTCGGCTTCGGCCTGTCCAACGACGAGCGGCGCGGTCGGACCGGCGACTTCGAGGCGGCCTTCGCCATCGCCCGGCGGGCCGGGCTGCGGCTGGTGCCGCACGGGGGCGAGCTGCTCGGGCCGCGGAGCGTGCGGACCACCGTGGAGCGTCTGGGGGCGGACCGGCTCGGTCACGGCGTACGCGCGGTCGAGGACCCCGCCCTGCTCGCCGAGATCGTCGAGCGTGGCATCGCCCTCGAGGTGTGTCCGACCTCCAACGTCTCCCTCGGCGTCTACTCCGACCTGTCCTCGGTGCCGCTGCCGGTGCTGCTCGAGGCGGGGGCGACCGTCGCGCTCGGAGCCGACGACCCGCTGCTGTTCGGCAGCCGGCTGGCGGGGCAGTACGCCGCCATGCGCGCCGCGCACGACCTCTCCGACCCGACGCTGGCCGAGCTGGCCCGGATGTCGGTGCGCGCCTCCAGCGCCCCCGCCGACGTCCGGCAGGGGCTGCTGGCGCAGGTCGACCGGTGGCTGGCCGCCCCGGCCACGGATCCACAGAGCCGCTGAGCCGCTGAGCCGCTGAGCCGCTGAGCCATGGAGCCGTGGAGCCGCCCGCCCGGTCGGGCCCGCGCGAGCGCCGTCAGAGGGTGCAGCCGACGAGCACCGGCTCGTTGACCAGGACGATCCCGAACCGCTCGCGCACCCCGTCGCGCACCTCGGCGGCGAGCGCGAGAAGCTCCGCGGTGCTGGCTCCGCCGCGGTTGGTCAGGGCCAGCGTGTGCTTGGTCGACAGGCTGACCCGTCCGGTCCGCCCGTCCGGCCGGACCAGGCCGTACCCCTTGCCGTAGCCGGCGTGCTCGATCAGCCACGCGGCGCTGGTCTTCACCCGGCCGTCGGGCTGCTCCCAGCGGGGAGCGCCCTCGGGGAGCGCGTCGGCGTCCAGGACCGGGTTGGTGAAGAACGAGCCGGCCGACCAGGTGTCCGGGTCGCCGGCGTCGAGGACCATGCCCTTGCCCGCCCGCAGCCCCAGCACCGCCTCGCGCACGGCCGCCAGGGGCGCGTGGCCGCCCTGCTCCACCCCGAGAGTGCGGGCCAGCTCGGCGTACCGGACGGGGGCGCCGAGGGTCCCCCGGCGCAGCTGGAAGGTGACCGTCAGGACGACGTGTCGCCCCGGTGACTCCTTGAACCGGCTGGTGCGGTAGCCGAAGCCGCAGTCGGCGGCGAAGAAGGTGCGCACCGCGCGGGCCCGACGGTCCCAGGTGCGCACCCGGGCGACGGTGTCGGAGACCTCCTGGCCGTAGGCCCCCACGTTCTGGATCGGGGTGGCGCCGATGCTGCCCGGGATGCCGGAGAGCGCCTCGAGCCCCACCCAGCCCTCCGCCACGGCGCGGTCGACGAACCCGTCCCAGGACTCGCCGGCCGCGACGGTGACGTAGGCGCCGCCACAGGTGTCGCCGTCCGCGGCGACCCCGCGGGTGGCGATCTCGACGACCAGCCCGCCGAACCCCTCGTCGGCCACGACGAGGTTGCTCCCCCCGCCGAGGAGGAGCACCGGTCGGCCCGCCGCGTCGGCGTCGGCGACCGCACGGACCAGGCTCGTCTCGTCGGTCACGCGGACCAGCTCGTCGGCCGGGCCGCCGAGCCGGAGGGTGGTCCGGTCGGCAAGCAGGTCAGGCACCGGCGGCGGCTCCGTCGGAGAGGTCGAGGACGGCCTTGGGCATCCCGAGGACCTTGTCCTCGCCGCAGGTCACCTCCAGGGTGACGTTCACCCGGTCTCCGTCGACCGCCTTGACGGTCCCGCCGACGCGGACCACGACCCCCTCGTCGTCGTCGGGCACGACCACCGGCCTGGTGAACTTGCAGCCCAGCTCCACGACCTTGCCCGGGCCGCCGGCCCAGGTGTCCAGGGCCCGGGCCGCCAGCGCCATCGTGTACATGCCGTGGGCGATCACGCCCGGCAGGCCCACCGACGTGGCCACCCGGTCGGACCAGTGGATCGGGTTCCGGTCGCCGCTGGCCCCGGTGTAGCGGACGAGGTCTGCGCGGGTCACGGTGTACTCCTGCACGGGCAGGCTGATGCCGACCTCGAGGGTGCTCATGCGTCTTCTCCCTTGTGGACCAGGACGGCGTGGCAGGTCACGACGTGGGCGCCGTCGGCGTCGACGACCTCGCTGCGGGTGCCGAGGATGTCCGCGCCGCCGATCTGGCGCAGCGAGTCGACGGTCAAGGTCGCGGTGAGCACGTCACCGGCGACGACCGGCCGGCTGTAGGCGAACCGCTGCTCGCCGTGCACCACCCGGTGCAGCGCGATGCCGACGGAGTCGTCGTACATCAGGTCGAGCATGGCCTTGAAGGCCACCACGATGGGGAAGGTCGCCGGGGCGGGACCACCGGCGTACGTCGCACCGGTGGCGGCGGCGAACTCCGCGATCCGCTCCTCGGTGACCTGGTAGGGATCCGTGGCCGGGAAGGTCCGGCCGGTGAGCGATGCGTCGACTGCCATGCACGGACGCTAGCAAAACCGAGGAGCGACGTCCGCGTACGGGCGTCGCTCCTCGAGATGGGGCAGGGGGTCGGAGACCTCAGCGGGTCTCGCGGTGCGAGGTGTGGTTCCGGCAGCGGGGGCAGAACTTCTTCATCTCCATGCGGTCCGGGTCGTTGCGCCGGTTCTTCTTGGTGATGTAGTTCCGCTCCTTGCACTCGGTGCATGCCAGAGTGATCTTCGGGCGGACGTCGCTGGACTTGCTGGCCACGGGGTGCCTCTTCTTCTTATCGGTCGCGCGTTGCTGAACCAGTCTGACGCACCGGGCAAGCCGGGCGCACCTGACGGTCGTCTGATCGAGTAGCGGGGGCGGGACTCGAACCCGCGACACCACGATTATGAGCCGTGTGCTCTAACCACCTGAGCTACCCCGCCACCGGGACGGGGTCCCCGTCCTCGCGGACGGGGTCCCTACCCAGAGCCCCTTTACGGAATCGAACCGTAGACCTTCTCCTTACCATGGAGACGCTCTGCCGACTGAGCTAAAGGGGCAAGCCGGGAGAGAGCATACACACGGCGCGTGCCAGGAATGAAATCGGCCGAAACGGCCAGGTCAGGCCGTCGGTTCAGGCGGTCAGGCGGCTGCGCAGGAACCGCTGCACGCGGGCCTCGTCGCCGTGCACGCGCAGCTCGGGGTCGGCCGGCGTCGCGCGCTTCCACAGCACCTTCAGCAGCACGGCGGCGGGCGCCTCGACGAGGTCGACCCCGGCCCGGTGCCCCGGGACGACGCGGGGCGGCGGCGGGTCTCCCCCGGCACGGCGGCGACCCTCGCTGGGCGAGGCCTGCGCGGGGATCGCGCTCCGCGGGAAGGGCTCGACCACCCAGGAGCGGTCCACGTCGGTGGCACGCAGGCACACCGGGGCAGTGAGGTCGGCGGCGTGGCCCCGGCGGTGCATGCGGTGCAGGAAGACGCCGAGCGTCTCGTCGACGCCGTCACCGGCCAGGGCGGCGGGGACCCGCTCCTCCAGCCCCTCGGACTGGGACAGGTCGACGCCGTGCATGACGGTCTCGTGGGTCTGGCGCCGCGACCAGAACCCGACCTGGCCGGCGCCGAAGGCGAAGTTCCAGCACTCCCGCTCGGGGGGTGCGTCGCGGAGCACCGAGTAGAGGTCCTCGGCCTTGCCGAGGTACCACTCCGCGACCCTTCGCGGACGGGTGGAGGAGGGTGCGTCGCGCATCTCGGTCGCGATCCGGCCGGTCTCCACGACGGTGGCCGCCCACGCGTGCTCGTTGCCCATGTGCGTGACCAGGTCCAGGACCGTCCACCCGGGGCATCCGGGGACGGTCGAGCGCATGCCGACGCGCGCCACGTGCTCTGCGAACCATTCCGCAGCCGTGGCGAACTCACTGACGAAGTCGATGCCGGCACCGGCCCATGTGGCCGCATTCACCCGTTCATCGTGGCATGTCCGAAAAAGTCCCTGTGACCCGCTCGGGCGCGGCGAGTCAGAGGGCGGCGGTGGCGGGCCGGGCTCCGGTGACGAGGTAGACGACCCGGCGCGCGACCGACACCGCGTGGTCGGCGATCCGCTCGTAGTACCGCCCCAGCAGCGCGATGTCGATGGCCGGCTCCACCCCGTGCTGCCAGTCCCCGCCGAGCATCACCGCGAAGGAGCGCCGACGCAGGTCGTCCATCTCCTCGTCGGCCTGCTCGAGGGCCTGGGCCGCCTCGATGTCGCGGTCGGCGATCACCTGCGCTGCGCCGCCCACCATCTGCGCGGCCAGCTCGGCCATCCGGCCCATCGTCGGACGCATCTCGCCGGGCACCGCCAGGAGCGGGGTGCGCAGCCGCGCCACCTTCGCCACGTGCACCGACAGGTCCCCCATCCGCTCGAGGTCGGCCACCATCCGCACCGCGGCCATCAACGTGCGGAGGTCTCCGGCGACGGGCTGCTGGAGCGCCATCAGCTCGATGACCTGGTCCTCGATCCGCTCTCGCAACGCGTCGATCACCGCGTCGTCGGCGATCACCGCGTCGGCCACCTCCGGGTCGGCGTTCAGCAGGGCCTCCGTGGCCAGAGTGACGGCGTGCTCGACCCGTCGGGTCATGGTCACCAGCTCGTCGACGATGAGGTCCAGCTGGTCGTGGTAGGCGCTGCGCATGTTCTTCACCCTCCGTGCCGCGGTAGGACAACCGGGCAACCCGAGGTTAATGCGGGGTGAACTGTTCACCAAACAGCAGGTCAGCGGCTCCTGGTGGACCGGACCCGGATCCGCGGACCCCTACGATCGAGAGGTGGATCCGACGACACAGGGGTTGCTGCTCACCCTGCTCGGCGTCGTCATCGGTGCGGTGACCGCCCTGGCCTGGCGGATCAGCGACCGCGAGATGCGCGGCACCGCTCGCGAGGTGCCCGCCGACGGTCCCGACGTGCTCCATCCCGGGGTGGCCACGGTGCTCAGCGCGCTCCGCTCCAGCGCCGTCGTCGTCGACGAACGGGACCGGGTCGTGCAGGCGTCGGCGCCGGCGTACCGGTTGGGGCTGGTGCGGGACGGCCAGCTGCGCGTCGAGGAGCTGGGACGGCTCGTGCAGTCGGTACGCCGCGACGGCGAGACCCGCCAGATCGACCTCGTGGTCGGTCGGGGGCTGGGGCACGCTCCGACCCACGTGGCGGCACGGGTCGCCGCCCTGAGCAGCCGGCTGACCCTGGTCCTCGCCGAGGACCGGACCCGGGAGCGGCGGGTCGAGACGATCCGCCGCGACTTCGTCGCCAACGTCTCCCACGAGCTCAAGACCCCGGTAGGGGCGCTCACCCTGCTCGCCGAGGCCGTCGGGGAGGCGGCAGACGACCCGGAGGCCGTCGCCAGGTTCTCCGCCCGGATGCAGACCGAGGCGTCACGGCTCAACCGGCTGGTCCAGCAGATCATCGAGCTGT
The DNA here is from genome assembly GCA_963784485.1 of uncultured Actinomycetota bacterium. GTDB lineage: Bacteria > Actinomycetota > Actinomycetes > Propionibacteriales > Nocardioidaceae > Marmoricola_A. Next base: position 16,111 of record CAWARH010000007.1, read on the forward strand.
CCCGGCTCCAGGACGACGAGGCGCTCGAGCGGCCCGCCACCGTGCCGGTCGACGAGGTCGTCGAGCGGACCATCGACGCCTTGGCCATCGAGGCGAAGGCCAAGGACGTGAGCATCGCCTTCGAAGGCGCCCGGGGCCTGCAGATCCTCGGCAACACCCAGCAGGTCGCCCTGGCGCTGAGCAACCTCGTCTCCAACGCGGTGGCCTACTCCCCCGAGCACAGCCGGGTCACCGTCTCGGCGATCCCCGAGCGACACACCGTCGACGTCACCGTCAGCGACCAGGGCATCGGCATCCCGGCCAGCGAGCTCGACCGGATCTTCGAGCGCTTCTACCGCATCGACCCGGCCCGGCACCGCTCGACCGGGGGCACCGGACTGGGTCTGTCCATCGTCAAGCACGTCGCCGCCTCCCACGGCGGCGAGGTGAAGGTGTGGTCGGCCGAGGGGCAGGGGTCCAGCTTCACCCTGCGCCTGCCCCGCCGCGTACCGTCCAACCCCGAGGAGAGCCCGTGACCCGAGTACTGGTGGTCGAGGACGAGGAGAGCTACAGCGACGCCCTCGCCTACATGCTGCGCAAGGAGGGCTTCGACGTCGGCATCGCGAGCACCGGTCCGGCCGCGCTGGAGGAGTTCGAGCGCGCCGGTGCCGACATCGTGCTGCTCGACCTGATGCTGCCGGGACTGCCCGGCACGGAGGTGTGCCGCCGGATCAGGCAGACCTCCAACGTCCCCGTGATCATGGTCAGCGCCAAGGACGACGAGGTCGACAAGGTGGTCGGGCTCGAGCTGGGTGCCGACGACTACGTGACCAAGCCGTACGCGCCCCGGGAGCTGATGGCCCGGATCCGCGCGGTGCTGCGGCGCGGGGCCGAGGTGGAGCTCACCCCGCCGACGCTGGAGGCCGGACCGGTCCGCATGGACGTCGAGCGCCATGTCGTCACCGTGCGGGGCAGCGACACGTCCCTGCCGCTCAAGGAGTTCGAGCTGCTGGAGCTGCTGCTGCGCAACTCGGGCCGGGTGCTCACCCGCTCCCAGCTGATCGACCGGGTCTGGGGCTCGGACTACGTCGGGGACACCAAGACCCTCGACGTCCACGTGAAGCGGCTGCGCGCCAAGATCGAGTCCGACCCCGCTGCTCCGGTGCACCTGGTCACCGTCCGCGGTCTGGGCTACAAGTTCGAGTCCTGAGCCGCGGGTTCCCGTCCCGCGAACCGCGGGTTCCCGGCCCGCGAGCCGCGGGTTCCCGTCCCGCGAGCCGCGGCTCGCGACGCGGGAAGGCGCGGCTCGGCGGGGGGTCAGTCGCGGGGGGCGCCGGGCGGCGGGGCCGGGTCGGCCCCACGCTCCACGGCGTCGGCCTCCAGCCAGCCTCGGAACGCCTCGAGGTTCCGCGTGGACTCCCCGCGGGAGATCCGCCAGTCCCACTCCTTGCGGATCGAGGAGCCGAACCCGAGCTCCAGCAGGGTGTTGAACGACTCGTCGGCGTAGGTGAGCACGGCACCGAGCAGCCGGTCCACCTCGGCCGGGGTCACCGCGGCGAGCGGCACCCGGCCGTCGAGGTAGACGTCGCCCAGATGGTCCACGGCGAAGGCCACCCCGAAAAGCTTGAGGTTGCGCTCCAGCATCCAGCGGTAGACGCGCTCGTGGTTCTCGTCCGGGTTCCGGGCGACGAAGGCGTGCACCGACAGCGAGTGCCTGCCCACCTCCAGCAAGCAGGTCGTCTGCAGCTTCCGCTCCCCAGGCAGCACCACACTGAAGAACCCGCCCCGCGGCTCCTCCCACTCCAGGTCGCTCTCGGCGAGGACCGCCCGGACCGTCGCCGCGGCCTCGGCCGGGGTCGGCTCAGCCATGCAGCACTCCTCCGAGCCCGGCGGAGATCGCCCGTGCCGCACGCTCGTAGACCCCCACCGTCAGGTCGGCGGTGCGGTCCCACCCGAAGTCGAGGGCGTGGCCGGCAGCGGCGCGTCCCAACCGGTCGCGGTACGTCGGGGACGACGTCAGCCGCTCGAGGGCGCGGGCGTAGTCGGCCGGGTCGTGTCCCTCGACGAGCAGGCCGGTCACCTCGTCGCGCACCACCGTGCTGAGGCCGCCCACCGCCGCGGCGACGACCGGGGTGCCCACGGCGGAGGCCTCCACTGCGACCAGCCCGAAGGACTCGTTGTACGACGGCACGCAGACCAGCGTCGCGGCGGCGTACCAGTCGACCAGCACCGACCGGGAGACCGGCGGCACGAACCGCACCACGTCGGCGATGCCGAGGGAGTCGACGAGCCCGGCCAGGGCCTCCGGGTGCTCCAGTCCGGAGCCGGACGGCCCGCCCACCACGGGGACGATCAGTCGGGGGCGCAGGCCCGGGTCACGCTCGAGGAGCAGCGCGGTCGCACGGAGCAGGATGTCGGGGGCCTTGAGCGGCTGGAGGCGGCCGACGAACATCGGCACGACCGCGTCCGCCGGGATCCCGAGCCGGGCCCGGGCCGCCTGCTGACTGGTGGGCCGGAACATCTCGAGGTCGACGCCGGGGTGCACGACCTCCACCCGGGTCGGGTCCGCGTCGTAGGCGTTGACCAGCTGCTTGGCCTCCAGGTCGGTGTTGGCCACGAGCATGTCCGCGGCCTCGACCACCTGCTCCTCGCCGAGCACCCGCGCGGCGGGCTCGGGGGTGTCGCCGTCGGCCAGGAGGTCGTTCTTCACCTTGGCCATCGTGTGCATCGTGTGCACCAGGGGCACCGACCAACGGTCGCGGACCAGGGCGCCGACCTGGCCGGAGAGCCAGTAGTGGGAGTGGATGAGGTCGAACCAGCCGTTCTCGTGACCGGCCTCGGCGCGCAGCAGGTGGCGGGCGAACTGGCACAGCTGGGCGGGCAGCTCGCCCTTGGACAGTCCCTCGAGGGGGCCGGCCATCACGTGGTGGACGCGGACCCCGGGGAACGCCTCGACGACCGGGGGCAGGGTCGCCGAGGTGGCCCGGGTGTAGATCTCGACCTCGAGGTTCCGCTCGGCCAGCCGCTTGGACAGCTCGAGGACGTAGACGTTCATCCCGCCCGCGTCGCCGGTGCCGGGCAGGTCCAGCGGCGAGGTGTGCAGGCTGATCATCGCGACGCGCCTCAGGTCAGGCGACGCCCCGGCGCGCGGACTCGATGCGGTGCTCACGTCTCAGCTACCTCCGGGGGCACAACCAGCCAGGTCGTCCACCTATGTCGCGACCCGGGGTCAGCGTGCCCCGCGCCAGCCACGGCGACACCCTCGTCACCACCCACCAGAATGCCACCCCCGCCGCAAGGGACAGGCCGGTAGCCAGCCAGGGCAGCTCGAACTCGTACGCCGGGTAGATCTGCCAGTGGCACAGGTAGATGTACAGCGACGCGCTGGCCAGCACCCCGGCCGACCGTGCGACCACCCTCGGCAGCCGCACCGCGGGCAGCCACACCAGCAGCAGCATCCCCACCACGACGATGCTCTCCCGCAGCCGGTCGCCGTCGAAGAACCCCGGCACGGTCAGCACCACGGTGGCCGAGACCAGCAGCCGGTGCCACCGGGTGGGCGCCTTGACCGCGGCCCAGCCCAGCGCGAAGAGCCAGAAGATCACGTGGGCCCGGTGGATGACGTCACCGCCGAACAGCCGCACCACGTCGTACCTGGTCAGCAGGGCGACCACCGCCAGCGTGTACGGCGTCCAGAACGGCCAGCGTCGCTCCGTCCGGTCCACCCAGGGGATCGCGATCAGCGCGCACAGCGCGACCAGGGTCCACACGATCGCCTCGACGAACCAGTAGTGCCACGACTCGGTCCATCCCCGGGACCCGAGCACGCCGTTGAGCAGGGTGACGTTGAGCAGGTCGTACTTGGCCGAGGTGGCCGCGGCGAAGGACAGCCACAGCACGGAGGGCACCGCGATCCGGGCGGTGCTGCGGGCCAGCCCGGAGACCCGCTCGCGGCGGCTCCGGTCGGTGAGCTGGAAGCGCGCGAAGTTGAAGCCGGCGAGACCGACGAGCAGGTGCGCCCCGCCGAGCAGCGTGAACAGGTTGGCGTGCGAGCCGACGATCATCACGATGGCGGCGGCCCGGAGCACCACGTTGGTCTCGACCTTCGCCCCACGCCGCGGCGTCTCCCGGGCGGCGTCGAGCTCGCGGACGGTGAGGCGGTGCCAGTCCGGTGGCAGGTGCCCGAGCACGCGTTGCAGCCGCAGCGACACCTCGACGTAGGACAGCGAGTCGCCGCCGAGGGTGACGAACGAGTCGTCGTCGGTCACCGTACGACGGTCGCCGAGCACCTCTGCCAGGACCTGCAGCGCCCCTCGCTCCGTGGCCGGCGTCGTCCCGTTCCGGGCCTCGGACCTGGGTCGGACCTCCTGGGCCAAGGCGACGAGCGCGACCAGGTCCGGCTTGCCGGACGCCAGCCGGGGCAGCCCTGCAGGGGTCACCACCGAGAGCCCGGCGGCGGGCACGCCGAGCTCCTCGACCACCCGGCGGACCCGGGCGGGGTCCACGGCGGCGGCCGAGGAGTCGACCGCGACGACGACCCGGTCCCCGCCGTCGGCCACCACGCCGACCACCCCGGCCGCCAGGAGCGCGGCCTCGACCTGGTCCAGGTCGACCCGGTGCCCGAAGACCTTGGCGCGACGGGCGACCCGGCCCACGATCTCGAGTCCGTCGGCGGTACGCCGGGCCAGGTCCCCGGTGCGCAGCTCGGTCACCTCGCGTCCGCGGGCGAGGTCGGCGGGTGCGGTGGCGTACCCGAGCATCACGTTCTCCCCTGCGTACACCAGCTCGCCCACCTCGCCCACCTCCCCGAGCGCGGGAAGGCGCGGGTCGGACGACGAGGAGCCGCGGCTCGCGGGACGGGAACCCGCGGCTCGCGGGGGGCGGAGGGTGAAGGAGCCGCCGGGGACCGGGTCTCCGAGCGCGCCGGGGCGGGTGAGCGCGTCCTGCGCCGGGAGCACCGCCATCCGTGCGGTCGCCTCCGTGGCGCCGTACATCACGCGGAGGTCGAAGCCGCGCCGACGGCCGAGCGCGGCGTACCTGTGGACGGTCGCCGGGGCGAGCCGGCCGCCGGCACAGGTGAGGTACCGCAGCGAGGGCAGCTCCAGGTCGGCGAACCCGACCCGGTCCAGCAGGTCGAAGGTGTGCGGGACGCCGGGGAACGTGGTCACCCGGTGCCGGCGTACGTCGTCCCAGAAGACCGGGTCGACCACGGACCTGCGGGTCAGCATCACCGCCGCCCCGGCGGCCAGGTGGCTGGTGAGCACCGACAGGCCGTAGCAGTAGTGCAGCGGCAGGGTCGTCGCCGCCACGTCGTCGGGCCGGATGCCGAGGACGGTGGCGATCCCCTTCGCGTTGGCCGCGACGTTGTCCGCCGACAGCCGGACCAGCTTGGGTGACCCGGTCGAGCCTGACGTGGACAGCAGCACGGCCAGCTCGGGGTGCAGGTCGTGGGCGGTGCCCGTCCGCCGCTCGACGTACGCCGCCCCGAGCACGACGTCCGGGTCGTAGGCCGCCACCAGTCCGGCGGCGGCGGCCTCGTGCTCGCCGTCCACCACCAGGACCGGGTGCCTCCCGGCCAGGCAGGCGAGGTAGCCGACCACGGTGTCCAGGTCGGTCCGCGCCTCGAGCAGCACCAGCCGGCGGGTAGCCCCGAGCCGGGAGACCAGCGCGTCGACCCGGCCCGCGAGCTCGGCGTAGCTGACCGGTCCGTCGTCGGAGAGCAGGGCCGTCGACCCGGCGCGACCGCCCAGCGACGCCCAGAAGGCGGCGTGGGCCACGGCCGGGTGGTGGTCGAGGAGGCTCATCCCCGCCATCGTATGAGGTTAGCCTTACCTTGGGAAACCGAGCGGGCGACGCCTCCACCCGCGGATCGTGGAAGACTCCGACTCGTGCTGACCATCGGACTCGTCGGAGGCATGAGCTGGGAGAGCTCGGCCGTCTACTACAAGCAGCTGAACCTCGGCACCGAGCAACGGGTCGGCGACCTCGCCTCCGCGCGCCTGGTCCTCAGCTCCCTGGACTTCTCCGAGCTCACCTCGCTGCAGCGCGAGGAGCGGTGGGACGAGGTGGCTTCGCTCATGGCCCAGGCCGCGATCGGGGTCCAGGCCGCAGGGGCGGACCTGCTCCTGCTCTGCACCACCGCGTTCCACCTGGTCGCCGACCAGGTGGAAGGGTCCGTGGACATCCCGATGCTGCACCTCGCCGACGTGGTCGCCACCGCGGTCCGCGCCAAGGGACTGGACACCATCGGCTTCCTCGGCACGGCCTTCGCGATGAGCCGCCCGTTCTTCATCGACCGGCTCGCCTCGCACGACCTCACCGTGGTGACGCCGGACGAGCGCCACCACGACACGATCAACCGCATCATCTACGACGAGCTGGTGCACGGGCGGGTGCTCGACCCGTCCCGGCGCACCGTCGTCGACCTCATCGGCGAGCTGTGGGACCAGGGCGCCGAGGGCGTCATCCTCGGCTGCACCGAGCTCGAGCTGCTCATCAAGCAGGCCGACTCCGAGCTGCCGATCTTCCCGTGCACCACCTTGCACGTCGAGGCCGCCCTCGACCGCGCCCTGGCCTGAGGTCCCGCTCGGACGAGGGGCACGGCGTCAGCGACGCCAGCGGTACTCCACCTCCGGACGGCCGCTGCGCCCGTAGCGGGACTGCCGGTCTGCCAGCCCGGAGTCGGCCAGGTGCTCGAGGTAGCGCCGCGCGGTCACCCGGGACGTGCCGGCGGCCTCGGCCAGCTCGGTCGCGGACACGGCCGAGGTCGCGGCCCGGAGCCGGTCGGTCACCAGCCGCAGCGTCTCGGCGCTCATCCCCTTGGGCAGCCCGGCCAGGTCGCCCGGTGCCCGCAGCAGGCCGAAGAGCTGGTCCACCTCGTCCTGCACCACGTCCTGGTCGACCGACCGCAGCTGCTGGCGGTACGCCGCGTACTGCTCCAGCTTGGCGCGCAGGCCCGCGAACGTGAACGGCTTGAGCAGGTAGAGCACCACCCCGACCGCGACGGCGCGCTTGACCACGTCGAGGTCGCGCGCCGAGGTCACCGCGATGACGTCGCACAGGTGACCGTCCTGGCGCAGCCGCTGGACGAGGTCGAGCCCGTGCCCGTCGGGCAGGTGCATGTCGAGCAGGACGAGGTCCACGGGGTCGCCGCGCCGCAGCAGCCGGAGCGCCTCGACGCTCGACCTGGCCACCCCGACCAGGTGGAACCCCGCCACCCGCTCCACGAAGGCGGCGTGGGCGGAGGCCGCGATCTCCTCGTCCTCGACCACCAGGACCCCGATCGAGCTCACGGCTCGTCCCCGATCCGGACCCGGAACGCCGCACCGCCCAGACCGGACGGCTCGGCGGTGACCGTACCTGCGTGCCTGCGGACCACCTGGGCGACGAGCGCGAGGCCGAGACCGCGGCCGACCCCCTCCTCGCCCCGCTTGGTGGACCAGCCGCGTTCGAAGGCGTGCCGGGTCGCCTCCTCCTCGAGCCCGGGCCCGGAGTCCTCCACGTCGACGGCGAGGTAGAGCGCGTCGGCCTCCACCCGCACCTCGACCCGGCGCGGGGCGCCGGGGTCCTGGTTGCTCACCGCGTCGAAGGCGTTGTCGAGGAGGTTCCCGATCACGGTGACCAGCTCGGTCGGCTCCAGGGGTGAGCCCTCGGTCACGCTGTCCGGGGAGATCGACAGGGTCACCCCGCGCTCGGTGGCCAGCGCCGACTTGCCGAGCAGCACCGCGGCGACGACCGGCTCGGACCCGAGCCCCTGCACCCGGTCCGCCAGCGACTGGGCGGTCCGCAGCTCGCCGGTGGCGAACTCCACCGCCTCCTCGGGGCGACCGAGCTCGATCAGCGACACCACCGTGTGCAGCCGGTTGGACGCCTCGTGGGTCTGCGCGCGCAGGGTCTCCGCCAAGCCGCGCACCGAGTCGAGCTCGCCGGAGACCGCGAGCAGCTCGGTGTGGTCCCGGACGGTGACGACCGAGCCGAGCTCGCGCCCCTCCCACCGTGCCGGCGCCTGGTTGACCAGCAGCACGTGGTCGCCGACGAGGTGGATCTCGTCCGGTCCGGCGTCCCCGACCGCCAGGGAGAACACCAGGGCCGACGGCAGCCCGAGCGTGTCGAGGTCGCGTCCGCGCACGTCGTCGGGCAGCGCCAGCAGCCGGACCGCCTCGTCGTTGGCCAGCTGCACCCGGTGACGCTCGTCGAGCAGGACCAGCCCCTCGCGTACGGCGTGCAGCACCGCGTCGTAGTACTCATACATCCGGGTGATCTCCCGGGCCCCCATGCCGTGGGTCTGGCGGCGCAGGCGGCGGCTGATCAACCACGCCCCGGCGGCACCGAGGGCGAGCAGCAGCGGCGCCACGAGTCCGATCCGCAGGAGGCGGTCCCACACCGCGTCGGAGATCCGCTCCAAGGTGATCCCGACCGAGACCAGCGCCACCACCCGCCCGGCGTCGTCGGGGACCGGCACGACCGCGCGCATCGAGGGCCCCAGGGTCCCGGTGTACTCCTGGGTGAAGTCCCGGCCGTCGGGGGCGCCGCCGAGGTCGCCGATGAACGGCTTGCCGATGAGGGCGGGGTTGGGGTGGGAGTACCTCGTGCGGTCCAGGGCCATCACGACCACGAAGTCGGTGTCGGTGTCCTTGCGCACGGTCTCGGCGAACGGCTGGATCCGGCGCGACGGGTCCTCGTCGCGCAGAGCGGCGACCACCGCCGGCGAGTCGGCCACGGCCCGGGCGATCGCCACGGTGCGGGTCCGGGCGTCGGCGAGCTGGGCGGCCCGGGCGTCGACCACGGCCAGCCCGGTGGCGACCGCGACCACGAGCAGCACCGTCAGCGTCTGCAGCGCGAAGATCTGGCGCGCCACCGTGCTGCCCGCACCGCCCGCACCGCCCCGCCGCACCCTCACCTGCGCAGTCTCGCAAACCGTCCGTGAACTCAACGAACACAACGGTGACGCCAGTCACAGGCCGCGGCAGCGTTGCCCCGTCGGACCACCCCACTCCCGGAGGCACCCATGAGCACCACCGCCACCGCGCCGAGGCGCGATCGCACCCACTTCCTCTACCTCGCGGTCATCGTCGCCGTCGTGCTCGGTGTCGGCCTGGGGTTCGCGGCTCCCGAGCTCGCCCAGCAGCTCAAGCCGATCGGGTCCGGGTTCGTGGCCCTGATCCGGATGATGATCTCCCCGATCATCTTCTGCACGATCGTGCTGGGGGTCGGCTCGGTGGCCAGCGCCGCCAAGGTGGGCAAGGTCGGCGGCCTGGCCCTGGGCTACTTCCTGGTCATGTCGACCTTCGCCCTGGCCGTCGGCCTGGTCGTGGGCAACGTGCTGCACCCGGGGAGCAACCTGAACCTCACCTCCGAGACCGCGGCGGCCGGGGCCGCGCAGGTGTCGGAGCACTCCACCACCACCGACTTCCTGCTCGGGATCATCCCGACCACCCTGGTCTCGGCGCTCACCTCGGGCGAGGTCCTGCAGACCCTGCTGGTCGCCCTGCTCGTCGGCTTCGCGCTCCAGGCCATGGGCCCGGCCGCCCAGCCGGTCCTGCGTGGCGTGGGCCACCTGCAGCGCGTCGTGTTCCGGGTCCTGGTGATGATCATGTGGCTGGCCCCGGTCGGCGCCTTCGCCGCGATGGCCGCCGTGGTCGGCGAGACCGGCCTCGTCGCGCTCAAGAGCCTCGCGGTGATCATGCTCGGGTTCTACGCCACCTGCGCGATCTTCGTCTTCGGCGTCCTCGGTCTCATCCTCAAGGTGACCACCGGGGTGAACATCTTCTCCCTGCTGAAGTACCTCGGTCGCGAGTTCCTGCTGATCCTGTCGACCTCCTCCTCCGAGTCGGCCCTGCCGCGGCTGATCGCCAAGATGGAGCACGCCGGGGTCGAGCAGACCACGGTGGGCGTGGTCGTCCCGACCGGCTACTCCTTCAACCTCGACGGCACGGCGATCTACCTCACGATGGCCTCGCTGTTCATCGCCGAGGCGATGGGCAACCCGCTGGCGATCGGTGAGCAGATCTCCCTGCTGGTGTTCATGGTGATCGCCTCCAAGGGCGCCGCCGGAGTCACCGGCGCCGGGATGGCCACCCTCGCCGGCGGCCTGGCCTCGCACCGCCCCGACCTGGTCGACGGCGTCGGCCTCATCGTCGGCATCGACCGGTTCATGTCCGAGGCCCGCGCCCTGACCAACTTCGCCGGCAACGCGGTGGCCACCGTGGTGGTCGGCTCCTGGACCGACAGCCTGGACCGCAGCCGCCTCCAGGACGTCCTCGCCGGAAGGCTGCCCTTCGACGAGGCCACCATGCTCGACGAGCACCAGCCCGTCGAGGCGAGCCCGACCAGGCAGCCGGAGCCTGCCGGAGTGTGACCTGGGCAACGGACCTGCGCCCCGCCGTCGGACGGGGCGCAGGTCTGCGGCGGGTAGACTCGCCGAGTTCACCCCCCAACCCGAAGTGACTGACGCATGCCTGAGCAGACCACCCGATCCGACCTTCGCAACGTCGCGATCGTCGCCCACGTCGACCACGGCAAGACCACGCTGGTCGACGCGATGCTGTGGCAGGCCGGTTCCTTCGGCGACCACGCCCACGTCGACGAGCGTGCCATGGACTCCGGGGAGCTGGAGCGCGAGAAGGGGATCACGATCCTCGCCAAGAACACCGCGGTGAGCTACTCCGGCCCGGCGACCGACGGCAAGCCGATGGTCATCAACATCATCGACACCCCCGGCCACGCCGACTTCGGTGGCGAGGTGGAGCGGGGGCTGTCCATGGTCGACGGCATCGTGCTGCTGGTCGACGCCAGCGAGGGCCCGCTGCCCCAGACCCGCTTCGTGCTGCGCAAGGCGCTCAACGCGGACATGCCGGTCGTGCTGGTCGTGAACAAGGTCGACCGCAGCGACGCCCGGATCACCGAGGTCGTCGACGAGACCTACGAGCTGTTCATGGACCTCCTCGACGAGTCGCACTCCCAGGACGCGCTGGACTTCCCGGTCGTCTACGCCAGCGCCAAGGCCGGCCGCGCGAGCATCACGCTGCCCGAGAACGGCGGCATGCCGGACTCCCCCGACCTCGAGCCGCTGTTCCGCACGATCATCGAGACCATCCCCGCCCCCGTCCACACCGAGGGCGCGCCGCTCCAGGCGCACGTGACCAACCTGGACTCCAGCCCGTTCCTCGGCCGGCTCGCCCTGGTCCGGATCAAGGAGGGCACGCTGCGCAAGGGCCAGCAGGTCGCCTGGATGAAGCGCGACGGGTCGGTCTCCTCGGTCAAGATCACCGAGCTCCTGGTCACCAAGGCCCTCGAGCGGATGCCCGCCGAGTCGGCCGGACCGGGTGACATCTGCGCGATCGCCGGCATCCCCGACATCATGATCGGCGAGACGCTGGCCGACCCCGAGAACCCGGTCGCGCTCCCGCTGATCACCGTCGACGAGCCGGCGATCTCCATGACCATCGGCACCAACACCAGCCCCCTGGCCGGGCGGGTCAAGGGCGCCAAGGTCACCGCCCGGCTGGTCAAGGACCGGTTGGACCGTGAGCTGATCGGCAACGTGTCGATCAAGGTGATCCCGACCGAGCGGCCCGACGCGTGGGAGGTCCAGGGCCGTGGCGAGCTCGCCCTGGCGATCCTGGTCGAGCAGATGCGGCGCGAGGGCTACGAGCTGACCGTGGGCAAGCCCCAGGTCGTCACCCGCGAGATCAACGGCAAGGTCCACGAGCCTGTCGAGCGCCTGACCATCGACGCTCCCGAGGAGTACCTCGGCGCGATCACCCAGCTGCTCGCGGTCCGCAAGGGCCGGATGGAGCAGATGACCAACCACGGCACGGGCTGGGTCCGCATGGAGTTCCTGGTGCCCGCGCGCGGCCTGATCGGGTTCCGGACCGAGTTCCTCACCGACACCCGCGGCACCGGCATCGCCAACCACGTGTTCGAGGGCTACGAGCCGTGGGCCGGCGAGATCCGGTCCCGCTCGAACGGCTCCATGGTGGCCGACCGTGCGGGCGCCGCGACGGCGTACGCGATGACCAACCTGCAGGAGCGGGGGGTCATGTTCGTCGAGCCGACGACCGAGGTCTACGAGGGCATGATCATCGGCGAGAACTCCCGCGCCGACGACATGGACGTCAACATCACCAAGGAGAAGCAGCAGACCAACGTGCGCTCCTCCACCTCGGACAACTTCGAGAAGCTGATCCCGCCGCGTCGCCTGAGCCTCGAGCAGTGCCTGGAGTTCTGCCGCGAGGACGAGTGCGTCGAGGTCACGCCGCACAGCGTGCGGATCCGCAAGGTGGTCCTCGACGCCCACACCCGCGCCAAGACCGCCAGCCGGGCCCGCAAGTCCTAGGCGGGGACCCGGCGCAGCGACGGGGCGAGCAGCACCAGGCCGAGCCCCGGCAGCGCGGTCAGCACGAGCAGGCTGGGAGCCAGGCCGAGGGTGTGGCCGAGCCCACCGACCACCGCGGAGCCGACGCTCCCGCCGACCATGAACATCAGCGTGGCCACCCCCAGGGCGACCCCGCGTACGTCGTCCTCGACGGCCCCGCCGACCGCTGAGGACAGCGCCGGCTGGCCGAGCCCGAAGGCCACGGTCACCATGACGACGGCGAGCACCAGCACCGCGGGCTGGGCGAGGGCGGCGCCGACGGCGGCGACGAGCAGCGCCACGGCCGCGATCGCGGTCGCGGCGGCCAGCGCGGACGCGGCCGTGAGCCGGTGCATCAGCGGGCCGACCAGGCGCGGCATGAACAGCCCGACCAGGCCCGAGGGGACCAGCGCGAGTCCTACCTGCCACGGCGACCAGCCGATCCCGAGCAGGACCGCGGGCACGGCGACGAGCAGCGCGAACCAGGACGCCGGCACCGCCGCCGCGGCCAGCGCACTGCGCACCACGACCGGGTTGCTCACCACCGACAGCGGCAGGAACCCGTGCGGGCGGTACCTCACCCGCAGGGCCGCGGCGGGGACTCCCAGCACCAGGAGCAGCCCGCCGGCGACGGCGACGGCCAGGCCGGTCGACGGGGACTGGAGCACGAGCACCACCCCGGCGGCGGCGAGGGCGGTGAGCACCGCGCCCAGCACGTCCAGCCGGGCCCCGGTCCCCCCGACGTGCAGGGCCGACCAGAGGGCCGGGACCACCAGGACGCCGAGGATCGGCAGGGCGATGGCGACCCGCCAGCTCGCCGTCTGCACCAGGATGCCGCCGGCCAGCGGACCGAGGCAGGTCACCGCCGCTGCCGTGCCGGCCAGCCGCAGCAGCGCCGCGGACCGCACCTGCCCGGCGTACCTCGCGCTGACCACGGCGGCGCCCAGCGTCGGCACCGCCGCGGCGCCCGCCCCTTGGAACAGCCGGCCCACCAGGTGCACCCCGAAGGTCGGCGCGAACGCCGCCACCAGGGCACCGAACGTCATCAGGCTGAGCCCGACGATCATCGGCACCCGAGGGCCGATCAGGTCCGCGACCCGTCCGTAGACGGCCGTGCCGACGCCGAGCATGAGCGCGTACAGGCTGATCGTCCACGCAGCTGCGCCCATGCTGATCCCGTAGGCCGCGGCCAGCGGCGCCAGCGCGAGGGCCGCAGCGGCCGACCCCATGCCCGCCAGACCGAAGAGCAGCCCGAGCAGCACCGAGACCCGGGCGACGTCGGAGGGCCCGTCGGCGGAGCGGGCGGTGGGGAGGGAGACCGAGGCGGTCACGGGCGGGTCGGGTCCGTGCCGACCCGGACCAGCAGCTTGCCGAAGTTGCGCCCCTGCAGCATCCCGCGGAAGGCCTCGGGGGCGTTCTCGAGCCCGTCCACCACGTCCTCGCGGTAGCGCACCGACCCGTCAGCCACCCAGGCGGTCATGTCCTGGACGAAGTCCTTGCCATGGGTGGGGACGAACTCGCTCTGGATGAACCCGCGCACGGTGAGGCTCTTGCGCAGGACCAGGCCCATGAAGCCGGGCAGGCGGTCGGGCCCCTCGGGCCGGCTGGTCGCGTTGTAGTCGGCGACCAGACCGCACACCGGGATCCGGGCGTAGAGGTTGACCCGCTTGAGCACCTCGCGAGTCACCCGGCCGCCGACGTTCTCGAAGTAGACGTCGATGCCGTCAGAGGTGGCCCCGGCCAGGTCCTCGGCGAAGGTGTCGGAGCGGTGGTCGACGGCGGCGTCGAAGCCGAACTCCTCGACCAGCGCCCGGCACTTGTCGGGTCCCCCGGCGATCCCCACCGCGCGGGCGCCCCTGAGCTTGGCGATCTGACCGACCGCGGAGCCGACCGGGCCGGTGGCGGCCGCCACCACGACGGTCTCGCCCGGCTGCGGCCGACCGATCTCCAGCAGCCCGGCGTACGCCGTGAAGCCGGGCATGCCGAGGACGCCGAGCGCGGTGGAGATCGGCACGTCCGTGGGGTCGATCCGGCGCAGGCCGCGACCGTCGCTGACCGCGTGGGTCTGCCAGCCGGCGTAGGAGAGCACGAAGTCGCCCTCGTGGAAGTCGGGGTGCCGGGAGGTCATCACCTCGCACACCGTGCCGCCGACCAGCACGTCACCGATCGCGACCGGGTCGGCGTACGACTCGGCGTCGCTCATCCGGCCCCGCATGTACGGGTCGAGGGAGAGGTAGACGACCCGGAGCAGCAGCTGGCCGTCGTCGGGCTCGGGGAGCTCGGCGGTGGTGGTGGCGAAGACGCTGTCGTCGGGCTCACCGTTCGGGCGGCGGGCAAGGGTGATCCGGGTGGTGGTCGTCATGCTGGCAGCATGCCCCGTGGGCGGCGGTCGCAATGCTCGGGAGAGGGTGGAGCCATGGACGAACTGGTCACACCCGAGCCGCACGTGGTCATCGTCGGCGCCGGGCTGGCCGGGCTGCGGACGGCGGAGAGCCTGCGCAAGCACGGGCACCGGGGCCGGGTCACGCTGCTCGGCGACGAGCCGCTGCTTCCCTACGACCGTCCGCCGCTCTCCAAGCAGCTGCTGGCCCGGGACAAGGAGCCGGTGCCGGTGTACCTGCGCCGTCCCGACACCTATGCAGACCTCGACGTCGAGGTGCGCACCGGGGTCGTGGCCGCGGCGCTCGACCTGGCTGCCCACGAGGTGGTGCTCGGCTCCGGGGAACGGGTCGGCTTCGACCGCCTGGTCGTCGCGACCGGGTCACGCGCCCGCCGGATCCCCGGCCTCCAGGCACCGGGCGTGCACCTGATCCGCACCTTCGAGGACTGCCTCGCCGTGCACGCCGCGTTCGGCGAGGCGGGGGACGGGCTGCGGGCGGGACGCCTGGTGGTCGTCGGCGGCGGCGTGCTGGGGTGCGAGACCGCCTCCAGCGCGCGCTCCCGGGGCCTGGAGGTGGCGCTGGTGGAGCCGACGTCCCAGCCGTTGGGCAGGGTGCTCGGGGAGCAGGTCGGTGCCGCGGTGGCGCGGCTGCACAGGTCCCGCGGCGTCGACCTCCACCTCGGGGTCGGCGTCGCCGGCCTCGAGGGCGACCCGGTGAGTCACGTGGTGCTCACCGACGGGACCCGGCTGCCGGCCGATGTGGTGGTGGTGGCGGTCGGCGCCGAGCCGAGCACCGGGTGGCTGGAGAGCTCCGGGCTGGAGGTCGAGGACGGCGTGGTCTGCGACGCGACCGGAGCGGCCTCGGCCGAGCACGTCTTCGCGGTCGGTGACGTGGCCCGGATGCCGCTCCCGGGCGCGTCGGGCGCCGTACGGCTGGAGCACTGGACCCACGCTGCGGACACCGCCTTCCTGGTCGGGGCGAACCTGGCGCAGGAGTCGCAGGGGCTCCCGGGGCGTCGCCTCCTCGACACGGTCGCGTACGTCTGGAGCGACCAGCACGGCGCGAAGATCCAGGTGCTCGGGCTGCCGCGGGCCGACGACGAGGTCGCGGTGGTGGCCGGCGACCTCGCCGAGGATCGCTTCCTGGCGCTGTACCACCGGGACGGCGAGGTGACCGGGGCGGTCACGATCGGGATGGTGGCTGCGCTGGCGCGGTGCCGTCCGCTCGTCGCCGAACGGGCCCCGCTGGCGCAGGTGCTGTCCTCGACGCCCTGGATCAGCCGCGACGCGGGCTGAGGGGGGCCTCGGTCAGGGTCAGGTGAGGTCTGCGGCCGGCACGGGCGCGGGCTGCGGGACGTCGCGGGGCCCGTCGATGCCGGCATCGGCGAGCAGGTGCGCCGAGAGCTGATCGAGCAGGCGCAGGGCCATGGCCTCGTCGCGGTGCACGAGCCACTGGAGGGTGACCCCCTGCATGTGGGCGATCGTGAAGCGGCTGAGCACGTCGAGGTCGGAGGCGAACTCGACCCCGTCCAGGCGGGCGGCCACGGTGAGGAACTCCCGGACCCCGTGGTGGTAGTTGCCGTAGACGTCCTGGGCCGAGTTCTCGTGCCCGGGGTGGCGCAGGGCCTGGTGCATGAGCTCGAAGATGAGCAGCCGCTCCTGGGCGTGGGACCGGACGTGGTCCCAGTAGGCCGCGAGACCAAAGCGGATCGCGTCCGAGGTGGACCTGCTCTGGGCGAGGATGGCGCCGACCGCGCCGAAGCTCTGCTCGTTGAGCGTCCGCAGGACCTCGAAGACCAGCTCTTCCTTGGAGCGGAAGCAGTAGTGGAAGACGCCGATCTGCATGTCGGCCTCGGCGACGATCATCCGGGTCGTGGTCTGGGCGACTCCGTCCCGGCTCATCACTGCGATCGCAGCGTGGATGAGCCGGTTGCGGCGCTCCTCGGCCGACATGCGCGCCATGCGACGTTCCCTCCTCGAAGACGAGTGCGCTCGGCGGCGTGAACCACCGAGCGCACTCGCAGCGTTCTCCCTGACCTCCCAGGATCAGGAGACAACGGTCCGCCTCCGGCCCCGGGGGGACGGGTCGGATGCGGGTACTGCGGTCGAGCGACATCACGTTGGCTGCTCTGCCCTCCCAAGCTGAGAATCCAACGGCAGAACCTTGCCCTGAGGTACTTGTCTTGGTCAAGTGACCCACACGGACCGTCCGCTGGCTGCCGGGCCCCCGAGCGCGGTCTCCTCCGCAACCACGGGGCTTGGGGGACCTTGGTCCCGGTGGAGATGGCACATTGGTCGTCGAAACCGGTCTAGACCAATAGGTTGTCCGGGTGGGTCACCCTGGACGGGAGGATCGACGGCAGCGGCCCTACCCTGAGCGGGACACCGTCGAACGACCCCGCCGCGCCAGGGGTCGCTTCGTTCCCGTAGGCCCCAAGGAGAACCATGCAGGTCCAGGACACGGCAGCCATCGTCACCGGCGGAGCCTCCGGGCTCGGCGCCGCCACTGCGGAGGCCCTGGCTGCCCGCGGGGCCCAGGTGTTCGCTCTGGACCTGCCCGCTGCGACCGAGAGGGCGCCCGAGGTCGCCGGGGTCACCCTCGTGGCGGCCGACGTCACCGACCCGACCAGCGTCCAGGCTGCGGTGGACCGGGCCGCGGCGGGCGCGCACCCGCTCCGGGTGGTGGTCAACTGCGCCGGGATCGCCCCGTCGGCCCGCATCCTCGGCCGCAAGGGGGTCCACGACCTCGCGCTGTACGCCGCGGTCGTGCAGGTGAACCTGGTCGGGACGTTCAACGTCCTGGCCCTGGCTGCGGAGCGGATCGCGGCCACGGAGCCGGACGTCGACGGACAGCGGGGTGTGATCGTGAACACCGCCTCCATCGCGGCCTACGACGGCCAGGTCGGCCAGGCGGCGTACGCCTCCTCCAAGGGCGGCATCGTCGGCCTGACCCTGCCGGCGGCGCGCGACCTGGCCCAGCACGGGATCCGCGTCAACACCATCGCCCCGGGCATCGTGGAGACCCCTATGCTGGCCACGGTCTCCGACGAGTTCCGTGCCGGTCTCGCCGCCGGTGTGCCGTTCCCGCAGCGGCTGGCCCGCCCCGAGGAGTACGCCCAGCTCACGTTGGCGATCATCGACCACGACTACCTCAACGGCGAGACGATCCGGATGGACGGGGCGCTGCGGATGGCTCCGCGCTGAGCTTGCGCCCGGTGGGCCGGCCCAGAACCAGAACGCACCGCAGGAGAACCCAGTCAGCCGAGGGCGTCCACAGCCGCCTGCAGGAGGTCGGCGGTGCGCGCGTCGAAGCCGACGAGCACGCACCGGGTGACGGTGGTCGGGGTGGCGGCCAGGGTGTCGACCTGTGCACGTACGGCGTCCAGCTTGGGCCAGCCGTACACCCCTGCGGAGACCAACGGGAAGCCGACGGTGAAGGCGGCGAGGCCGGCGGAGGCGCGCAGCCGGTCGCCGAGAGCCAGGGCGCTGGTGTAGCAGGAGACCAGCTGGTGTCGGTTCTCGCCGCCGCGGTACACCGGTCCGACCACGTGGATCACCCACCGGGCCGGAAGGTCGTGCCCCGTGGTCCAACCCGCCGCCCCGGTGGCGAGCCCCCGGGGGAACCGCTCGACGCACTCGGCGAGCAGGCCAGGTCCGGCGGCCCGGTGGAGGGCGCCGTCCACGCCCCCACCTCCGCGCATCCGGGTGCTGGCAGCGTTGACCACCGCGTCCACGTCGAGACGGGTGAGATCAGCCTGGACGACCTCGAGCTCCATCGCGAACCCTTCCTTGCCGTGCGCCCTCGGGGTCATCCTCGCAACCGTCGCCACCCGGGTCGAGGCGCCCGGAGGGCCTCGCCGCGGCGGTCGGGAGTCAGATCAGCCGGTCACCGTCGGCGCGGTGGTAGTCGTCCTCGAGACGGCAGATGTCGTCCTCGCCGGTGTACCCACCACGCTGGACCTCCACGATGACCAGCTCCTGCTCCCCTGCGTTCGCCAACCGGTGCGCCGCCCCCAAGGGCACGTCCACCGACTGACCCGGACCAGCCACCACCGTCTCCCCGTCGATCAGGCACGTCGCCACCCCGAACACCACCACCCAGTGCTCACTGCGATGCGCATGGGTCTGGTACGACAACCGACACCCCGGCTTCACGTGGATCCGCTTGATCTTGTAGCCCGGGGCCACGTCGATCACGTGCCAGGACCCCCACGGTCGCTGCTCGGTCTCGTGGGGCACGCTCAGTCCTTCGACCGGCGGCGGAACGCGCGCACCGACAGCGGAGCCATGATCGAGGTGATGAGCACGGCCCAACCGATGGTGAAGAGCACCGGGTGGTGCAGCGGGAAAGCCGCCTCGGGGGGTGCCGGCGGACCGTTCCCCCACAGCTCCCGGGCGGCCTGGGTCAGACTGGACACCGGGTTCCACTCGGCCAGCAGGCGCAGCCAGGTCGGCATGTTCTGGGTGGGGGCGAAGGTGTTGGCCAGGAAGGTCAGCGGGAACATCACGGTGAACATGAAGCCCTGGACGCCCTCGACCGAGCGGAAGTTCGACCCGACCAGGATGCCGATCCAGATCATCGCGAACCCCATGAGCAGGTAGAGCGCGAAGCCCAGCACTGCGTCGACCACGTTGGTGTCGATCCGCCAGCCGATCGCGAGCCCGGTCACGGCCATCACGGTGATGCCGATGCTGGAGTGGATGAGGCTGGACAGGCTCCGTCCCACGAGGATGGCCGACCGGTGGATCGGCAGGGCCTTGAGTCGGTCGACGAACCCCTTCTCGAGGTCGCTCACCAGCCCCATGGCGACGATGAACGAGGAGAACACCATCGTCTGCGCCATGATCCCGGGCACCAGGAACTCGCGGTAGCCGGAGCCGGGCACATCGATCGAGGCGCCGAAGACGAACGCGAAGAGCAGCACGAACATCACCGGCTGGACCGTGACGTCCATGAGCAGCTCGGGCATCCGCCGGATGTGCAGCAGGTTGCGGCGTACGACGAGCAGGCACGCCATGAGGAAGGTGGGCGGCGTCAGGGTCTCGCGAGCGAAGCCGTGCTGGTGTCCCTGCCCGCTGCGGGCGGACGCGGAGGACTGCTGGGTGGTCATCGGACCACCTCCTGGAGGTCGTGGTCGTCGGGGTCCGCCTCGCCGTCCGGCGGCTCGGTCTCTGCCCGGTGTCCGGTCAGGTGGAGGAACACGTCGTCGAGGCTCGGGCGCTGCAGCCCCAGGTCGTCGATGGCGATGCCGCTGGCCTGGACCGCCTCGCCGATCGCCAGCATGTCCCTCAGCCCATGGGCACGGGCGGTGACCCGACGGGCAGTCGGATCGACATGGACCTCGTCGGTGCCGCGCCTGACGACCGCCTCGGCCCGGCTGAGGTCATCGGCATGGGTCACCGTCACCACGACGCTGGCACGCCCCGCCTCGTCCTTGAGCTGGGTGGGCGTGCCCTGGGCGATGATCCGACCCTTGTCGATGACGATGATGTCGTCGGCAAGCTGGTCGGCCTCCTCGAGATACTGCGTGGTGAGCAGCAGGGTGGTGCCGTCGGCCACCAACCCCCGCAGGACGTCCCACAGCTCGGTGCGGCTGCGGGGGTCGAGGCCGGTGGTCGGCTCGTCGAGGAAGAGCACGGGCGGGGTCGCCACCAGACTGACCGCGAGGTCGAGCCGCCGTCTCATCCCCCCGGAGTAGGTCTTCGCGACCCGGTCCGCAGCGTCGGTCAGGGAGAACCGCTCGAGCAGGTCGTCGCCCACCCCCCGCACCTGCTGGCTGGACAGCCCGGCGAACCGTCCGATCAGACGGATGTTCTCGCGGCCGGTGAGCAGCTCGTCGACGGTGGCGCTCTGGCCGGTCAGACCCATGCTGCGGCGTACCTTGGCGGGCTCCTGGACGATGTCGTAGCCGGCGACCCGGCCCGTCCCGCTCGTCGGCTGGGACATCGTCGTGAGCATGCGGACCGTCGTCGTCTTGCCCGCGCCGTTGGGGCCGAGCACCCCCAGCACCGAACCGGTCGGAACGCTGAAGCTGATGCCGTCGACGGCGGTGGTGTCCCCGAAACGCTTGACGAGGTCGAGAGCCTCGACTGCTGGCGTGGTCATGGCCCCACCTCAGCACAGAGCACCGTCAAAACTGAACCGGGTTTGGCGGCGTACGACCGAGGCCGACCCCGCCGGGCCTCAGCGCCCCCGGTGGGTCAGGGACCGGAGCGCGGGGCGGACGTCGACGAGGTAGACGATCGCGGCCACGATCCCGACCAGGTTCAGCAGGCTCAGCGGCGCCCGGATCAGCATCTGCGCGGCCACCGAGAGCCCCAGGATGATCAGCCAGACGGTCTTGGTCTGCTTGTCCGCGGCGGGGTAGGCCTCGGCACGGTGCGTGGCGGCGTCGACGAGGGCGAAGATCTTCAGCCCGAGCATCACCAGGCTCAGGAGGCTCGCGATCAGCCCCGGCAGGGCGAAGAGGGTCACGCTCCTAGCGTAGCCGCCACTCCTGGGGTCTCGAGGAGCTTCCGGACGTGGCGGAGGTACTCCGTCGCCCGCCGTCGACCTGGGCCGGGGCGACGTCCCGGCCAGGGGCATCTGGTTCGTCCACCACCGGCGCGGCTGAGTCGAGACGCGTGCCGGCGCGGCCGGCTCAGAGGTGGTCGGTCTCGAGCCGACCGTAGTCGTCCTCGAGGCGGCAGATGTCGTCCTCGCCGGTGTACCCACCACGCTGGACCTCCACGATGACCAGCTCCTGCTCCCCCGCGTTCGCCAACCGGTGCGCCGCCCCCAACGGCACGTCCACCGACTGACCCGGACCCGCCACCACCGTCTCCCCGTCGATCAGGCACGTCGCCACCCCGAACACCACCACCCAGTGCTCACTGCGATGCGCATGGGTCTGGTACGACAACCGACACCCCGGCTTCACGTGGATCCGCTTGATCTTGTAGCCCGGGGCCACGTCGATCACGTGCCAGGACCCCCACGGTCGCTCCTCATGATCCATGCTTCCCCCACCCGAGAGCCCGGCTGCAGTCACCCTTCCCGCGCTCGGCGGACCGGCAGGCAAAGAGTATGGCGAGCGCCAAGTCTCGAGCAGAAGACCGGTTTCCCTACTGACCTAGTACATAATGAGCCCGTGACCGACGCACCCGCGCCCCAGTACTGCCCCTCGCCCCGCGAGCTCGACGACCTCGAGCTGCTCTCGCACGGGGTGTTCGGCGAGCCCGCCGCCTTCGAAGGACCCGACGGCCTGCTCACGCTCCAGGTGCCGGCCGACGTCGCCGAGGAGGCCACCGCGGCGGGTGCGATCGAGCTCGTCGACCCCGAGGGCGTGCCGCTGGCGCGCGTCGCGGTCTCCTCGACGTACGCCGCCAGCGAGCACACCGGCATCGCCGGACAGGTCACCCCGCTGCAGCACAACGAGTACGGCGCGTTCCGCCGGCTCTACCTCTCCCCCGCCGAGGTCCGCGCCCAGTCGCCCGAGGGGACGGTCACCGTGCCGGTCGCGGGACCGCTGACCGAGGACGACCTGGCCAGCATCCGGGCGCAGGCGAACGGCCGCCCGGTCCTGCTGCTGGCCCTGACCGGCCACGGCACCCCGTCGTACGACGGCCGCCGGCTCAGCGGCACCGGTCTGGTCCGGGCCAGCCTCGCCGCGGCGGAGCTGCTGGACCTGGCCACGGTCGTGGCCGTCCCGCTGGCCTCCCGTGGCCCGGCCCACCCCGACGCCGACCACCGGCTCGGCGAGCAGGTCAGCGAGGCCTACGCCCCCGGTGAGGTGCTCGGCGTCCCCGGCGAGGGCGAGCTGCCCGAGGCCGTCGCAGCGGTCGTGGACTTCGAGGTCCCGCCGGTGGAGCGTCAGGGCGTCGTGCTCTTCTTCACCGGGCTGTCCGGCAGCGGCAAGTCGACCCTGGCGCGCGCGCTGCACGACGTGGTCCTCGAGCGGGGCCAGCGGACGGTGACCAGCCTGGACGGCGACGTGGTCCGCCGGAACCTCTCCGCGGGCCTGACGTTCTCCAAGGCCGACCGGGAGACCAACATCCGCCGGATCGGCTGGGTGGCGGCCGAGATCAGCCGGCACGGTGGGGTGGCCATCGTGTCGCCGATCGCGCCGTTCGACGAGACCCGCCAGCAGGTCCGCGCCATGGTCGACGCCGCCGGCGGCGCCTTCTTCCTCATCCACGTCGCGACGCCGGTCGAGGAGTGCGAGCGCCGCGACCGCAAGGGGCTCTACGCCAAGGCACGCCGCGGCGAGATCCCCGAGTTCACCGGCATCTCCTCGCCGTACGAGGAGCCGTCGGACGCCGACGTCCGGGTGGACACGACCGGACGCAGCATCGACGACGTCCTCGATGAGATCCTTCTCGCCCTCGACGCTGCGGGCTTCCTCCCCACCCCCAAGGACGACCTGTGATCGAGCTCTTCACCAACGGCTTCGCCTCCATCCTGGCGGCCGCGTTCTTCGTGGGCGTGGTCGTCGGCCTGACCGGCATGGGCGGCGGCGCGCTGATGACCCCGGCGCTGATCTTCCTCGGCGTCGGCGACACCTCCACCGTCGTCACCGCCGACCTCACCGCCGCCGCGGTCTACAAGTCCGGCGGCGCCGTGGTGCACGCCAAGCACGGCGCCCCCAACTTCCAGCTCGCCAAGTGGCTGATCATCGGCTCGGTGCCGATGGCCTTCATCGGCCCGTTCCTGGTCAAGATCTTCGTCGACCCGGGCGAGACCGAGAAGATCCTCCAGATGGCGATCGGGATCGCGCTGCTGTTCGCCGCGACGACGTACGCGCTGCGGATCTACATCGGTCTGCGC
Organism: uncultured Actinomycetota bacterium; assembly: GCA_963784485.1. Lineage (GTDB taxonomy): Bacteria > Actinomycetota > Actinomycetes > Propionibacteriales > Nocardioidaceae > Marmoricola_A. The sequence goes on from CAWARH010000007.1 coordinate 39,631, forward strand.
CAGCGGCAGCGCGGCCGGACCACGGCCTCTGCGGACCCGGTCATCCGACCGCTCCCGACCCTGCTGGTCGGCGCCCTCGGCGGCGCCCTGGTCGGCATCACCTCGGTCGGCTCCGGGTCGGTCATCATGGTCGCCCTGCTCATGCTCTACCCGGGACTGTCCGCGGTGAAGCTGGTCGGCACCGACCTGGTGCAGGCGGTCCCCCTCGTGCTGTCCGCGGCGATCGCCAACATCCTGGCCCACGGCCTGGACTGGGGCCTGACCATCCCGCTGATCCTGGGCTCGGTGCCCGGCACCCTGCTCGGCGCCCGGATCGCGCCGATGGTGCGCCAGTCGGTGATCCGGCGCGGGATCGTGATCGTGCTGACCATGTCCGGGGTCGCCCTGCTCGACAAGTCCGGCTGGGCACCGCTGGGCGTCGAGGAGACCCATCCGATGCTCGTCGCCGGCGTCGGCGTGGCCATGCTCGTCCTGGTCCCGCTGGTCTGGAGCCTGCTGCGCAAGTCGGAGGGGCTGCCGTACTTCGGCGCCCCCACGGTCAGCCAGATCGAGCGGGACAGCGCCCGCGACGAGACCCCCACCCGCTAGCGACCTCTGCGGCACGGCGCTGTGCCAGACTGCGGCGCATGCGCGGGATCATCCTGGCGGGCGGGTCGGGCACCCGGCTGCACCCGGTCACCCAGGGCATCAGCAAGCAGCTCGTCCCGGTCTACGACAAGCCGATGGTCTACTACCCGCTGTCCACGCTGATGCTGGCGGGGATCCGGGACATCCTGGTGATCACCACCCCGGCGGACCAGGCGCAGTTCGCCCGACTGCTGGGGGACGGGTCGCGGTTCGGGATCCGCATCTCCTACGCCGCGCAGCCCGAGCCGGACGGCCTGGCGCGCGCGTTCACCATCGGCGCCGACTTCATCGGCAGCGACGCCTGCGCCCTGGTGCTGGGGGACAACCTGTTCTACGGCCCCGGCTTCGGCCGGCGGCTGGAGCGCTTCGAGGGTCTCGACGGCGCCGCGGTGTTCGCCTACCGGGTGGCCAACCCCCAGGACTACGGCGTGGTCGAGCTCGACGCCGCGGGCCGTCCGGTCTCCCTCGAGGAGAAGCCGGCCACCCCGCGCAGCCACTTCGCCATCCCCGGGCTCTACTTCTACGACAACGACGTGGTGGAGATCGCCCGCGGCCTGCGCCCCTCCGCCCGCGGGGAGTACGAGATCACCGACGTCAACGCCGCCTACCTCGCCCAGGGGCGGCTGCGGGTCGAGGTCCTCGAGCGGGGCACCGCCTGGCTGGACACCGGCACGTTCGACTCCCTGCTCGATGCGGGCTCCTTCGTCCGGACCGTGGAGCAGCGCCAGGGCCTGAGCATCGGCGCCCCCGAGGAGGTGGCCTGGCGCAAGGGGTTCCTCAGCGACGCCGAGCTGGAGGCCCGGGCTCGCGCCCTGGACCGGTCCCGCTACGGGCAGTACCTCCTGCGGCTGCTGGACCCGTAGCCGCTCAGCCGGCGAGCACCTCCGCGGCCGCGACCGCCCACCGCTCCTCCCAGGGCCCGATCGGGGTCACCCCCACCCTGCGCAGCGAGCCGGCGTCCAGCACCGAGTACGCCGGCCGGTGCGCCGGACGCCGCAGCGCGGCACTGGTGGTCGGCGTGACCACGTGGTCCCCGAGCCCCGCCGACCGGCAGACCACCCGGGCGAACTCGTACCACGACGTGGCTCCGGCCGCGGTCGCGTGGTGCGTGCCCGGGCCGGTGGCCGCCAGGACGAGCCGCTCGACGAGGTCGGCGACGTCCCGGGTCCAGGTGGGCTGCCCGACCTGGTCGTCGACCACCGACACCGCCCCCCGCTCGGCGGCGAGCCGGGCGATCGTGCGGGGGAAGCACGCTCCCTGGGCGCCGTACAGCCAGGCGGTGCGGACCACCAGGTGCCCCTCGGGGTGCCCGCCGCGGACCTGCTCCTCCCCCGCCGCCTTGCTCCGCCCGTACGCCGTGGCGGGGCGCACCGGCGCGTCGGCCGGGCACGGCGTGGTGGCGGTGCCGTCGAAGACGTAGTCGGTGCTGACGTGGACGATCCGCGCACCGTGCTCCCGGGCGGCCCGGGCCAGCACGCCCGCGCCGACCGCGTTGACCTCGAACGCGGCTGCCTCGTGGGTCTCGGCGTCGTCGACCGCCGTCCACCCCGCGCAGTTGAGCACCACGTCGTGGCCGGAGACCGCCCAGGCGACCGCAGGCTCGTCGCAGATGTCGAGGTCGGCCCGCGTGGCCGCGGTCGCCTCGTGGCCCCTCGCCCGGAGCAGCAGCACGGCGTCGGCGCCGAGCATGCCCGACGCGCCCGTCACCAACCAGCGCACGTGTCGTCGCCCCCTTCGCCAGTAGCGTAGCCACCGGCGAGGACCGAGGAGGTGGCGTGGAGGTCAGAGCACTGTCGGTCGACGGCGCCTGGGTGCTCAGCCCGGTCATCCACACCGACGACCGGGGACGCTTCCTGGAGTGGTTCCGCCCGGACGTGCTGGAGGCGGCCACCGGTCACCGGCTGGAGGTCGCCCAGGCGAACACGTCGGTCTCGGCGCCAGGCACGCTGCGCGGCGTCCACTTCGCCCAGCCGCCACCGGGCCAGGCCAAGTACGTCACCTGCACCCGCGGGTCGGTGCTGGACGTGGTCGTCGACCTGCGGGTCGGCTCGCCGACCTTCGGCGCCTGGGAGGCCGTCGACCTCGACGCGGTGGCGTGCGAGGCGGTGTTCCTGAGCGAGGGGCTGGGGCATGCGTTCATGGCCACCTCGGACGACGCGGTGGTCACCTACCTGTGCTCCACGACGTACTCACCGGGCCGGGAGCACACCGTCGACCCGTTCGACACGGACCTGGCGATCACCTGGCCGGAGCGGGGCCGGGACGGCTCCCGGCTCACCCCCCGACTGTCCCCGCGCGACGCGGCCGCACCATCGCTGCGCGAGGCCCGCGAGCAGGGGCTGCTCCCCCTGCTGGCCACGCTCAGCCCCGGACCCGGCTCCGTTCCCTGAGCGGCTCCCACCAGTCGCGGCGGCGCGCGTACCACTCCACGGTCTCCGCGAGGCCTTCGGCGAACGGCACCTGCGGGCGGTAGCCGAGCTCGCCCTCGATCTTGGCGGTGTCCACGCAGTAGCGCAGGTCGTGCCCGAGCCGGTCCGGCACCCGCTCGACCAGGTCCCAGTCGCGTCCGGTGGCCTCCAGGAGGAGCCCGGTCAGCTCGGTGTTGGTGAGCTCGGTCCCACCGCCGATGTTGTAGGTCTCCCCGGGCCGTCCCCCGTGCAGGACCAGGTGCACCCCTCGGCAGTGGTCGTCGACGTGCAGCCAGTCGCGCACGTTGAGACCCTCGCCGTACAACGGGACCGGGCGGCCGTCCAGCAGGTTGGTCACGAACAGCGGGACCACCTTCTCCGGGAACTGGTGGGGCCCGTAGTTGTTGGAGCTGCGCGTCACCATCACCGGGACGCCGTAGGTGTGGTGGTAGGAGTGCGCGACCAGGTCGCTGCCCGCCTTCGAGGCGGAGTACGGCGAGCTGGGCAGCAGCGGGTGCTCCTCGGTGGCGCGACCGGTCGCGACCGAGCCGTAGACCTCGTCGGTGGACACGTGCACGAACCGCGAGACCGGCCGGCTCCGGGCCGCCTCGAGCAGCACCTGGGTGCCGACCACGTTGGTGGTCATGAAGTCGCCGGGGCCGACCAGGGAGCGGTCGACGTGGGACTCGGCGGCGAAGTGGACCACCGCGTCGTGCCGGTCCAGCAGGCGGCCGACCAGCGGCGCGTCCGCGATGTCGCCCTCGACGATGCTCAGCCGCGCGTCCCCCTGCACGGGGGCCAGGTTGGCGATGTTGCCGGCGTAGGTGAACTTGTCGAGCACGGTGACCTTCTCGGGGGCGTCCATCCCCCAGGCTCCGGCGGTGAGCACGCTGCGGACGTAGTGGCTGCCGATGAAGCCGGCGCCTCCGGTGACGAGGAGCCGCATGAGGGTGGCCTTTCGGCGTCGAGGAGGGCGGGACCCGTGGGCAACCCAGGAGCCTACAGCCGCGCTCTCGGGGCGACGGCATGGCAGGGGTCCGATTGACGATACGATGTCCTCTGGTTTCCGACGAGAGGTTCGCCCATCCATGACGGCCCCCACGCACGCTGACTACCGCCTCAGCCAGCTCGACGAGCTCGAGGCAGAGTCCATCCACATCTTCCGAGAGGTCGCGTCGGAGTTCGAGAAGCCGGTGATCATGTTCTCCGGCGGCAAGGACTCGATCGTGATGATGCGGTTGGCTGAGAAGGCGTTCTTCCCGGCCAAGATCCCCTTCCCGGTCCTCCAGGTCGACACCGGCTACGACTTCCCCGAGGTGCTGTCCACCCGGGACAACTGGGTCAACCGCCTCGGGGTGCGGCTCATCGTCGCCAGCGTCGACCAGGCGATCAAGGACGGGGTGGTCGTCGACGACGGCAAGACCTCCCGCAACCGGATGCAGATCGGCACCCTGCTCAACGCCCTGGAGACCGAGGGCTTCACCGCCGCGTTCGGTGGCGGCAGGCGTGACGAGGAGAAGGCCCGCGCCAAGGAGCGCGTCTACTCCCACCGCGACGAGTTCGGCCAGTGGGACCCGAAGATGCAGCGCCCGGAGCTGTGGTCGCTGTACAACGGCCGCATCCACGCCGGTGAGCACATGCGGATCTTCCCGCTGTCGAACTGGACCGAGCTGGACATCTGGCACTACATCGGTCGCGAGGGCATCGAGATCCCGCAGATCTACTTCAGCCACCAGCGCCGCGTCTTCGAGCGCGACGGCATGCTGCTGACCGAGAGCGAGTTCAACCCCTGCAAGGCCGGCGAGGTCGCCGAGGAGCGCACGGTGCGGTTCCGCACCGTGGGCGACCTGACCCTCACCGGCTGCGTGGAGAGCACTGCCGGCACCATCCCCGAGATCATCGACGAGATCGCTGTCGCCCGGGTCACCGAGCGCGGCGCCACCCGTGGCGACGACCGCTTCTCCGAGGCAGCCATGGAAGACCGCAAGAAGGAAGGCTACTTCTGATGGACCTGCTCCGATTCGCCACGGCCGGCTCGGTCGACGACGGCAAGTCCACCCTCATCGGTCGGCTGCTGCTGGACTCCAAGGCCATCTTCGAGGACCAGCTGGAGGCCGTCGAGGCCACCAGTGCCTCGAAGGGCTACGACTACACCGACCTCGCGCTGCTGACCGACGGTCTGCGCTCCGAGCGTGAGCAGGGCATCACCATCGACGTGGCCTACCGCTACTTCGCCACCCCTGCGCGCAAGTTCATCATCGCCGACACGCCCGGGCACGTGCAGTACACCCGGAACATGGTCACCGGCGCCTCCACTGCCGACCTCGGCCTGGTGCTCGTCGACGCCCGCCAGGGGCTCACCGAGCAGTCCCGGCGGCACGCGGTGATCCTGTCGCTGCTGCGGGTCCCGCACCTCGTGCTCGCGGTCAACAAGATGGACCTGGTCGACTTCGACCAGGAGGTGTTCACCCGGATCCAGGAGGAGTTCACCTCCTTCGCGACCAAGCTGAACATCCCGGACCTGCAGGTCATCCCGATCTCGGCGCTGGCCGGCGACAACGTGGTGCACCGCAGCGAGCACATGGGGTGGTACGAAGGCCCCTCGCTCATGCACCACCTGGAGAACGTCCACGTGGCCTCCGACCGCGACCTGGTCGACGTCCGGTTCCCGGTCCAGTACGTCATCCGGCCGAAGTCGGACGCCTACCACGACTACCGCGGGTACGCCGGTCGCGTGGCCGGCGGCGTGCTCAAGCCCGGCGACGACGTGCTGGTGCTGCCCTCGGGCATGACCAGCAAGGTGGCCGGCATCGACCTGCACGAGGAGGAGATCGCCGAGGCCTTCCCGCCCATGTCGGTGACCGTCCGGCTCGAGGACGACGTCGACGTCTCGCGCGGCGACATGATCTGCCGCCCGGCGAACGCACCCAAGCCGAGCCAGGACATCGACGCGATGATCTGCTGGATGGCCAACGAGCCGATGCGTCCGCGCCAGAAGCTCGCCATCAAGCACACGACCCGCACGGCGCGCACCCTGGTCAAGGACATCCAGTACCGCCTGGACGTCAACACCCTGCACCGCGACCAGGAGACCAAGGAGCTCGGGCTCAACGAGATCGGTCGGGTGCAGCTGCGCACCACCGTCCCGCTTCTTTGTGACCCGTACAACAAGAACCGCACCACGGGTTCGTTCATCCTCATCGACGAGGCGACCGGCGTCACCGTCGGCGCGGGGATGATCAACTCCGCCAGCTGACCTACAGCACCCGACGAAGCCCCTTCCCTGGTCAGGGAAGGGGCTTCGTTTCTTGTCGGAACCGCAGGAACGTGTGCACGAGCATCGCACCGACGAGCGCACCCAACCCGTTCATCACCACGTCGTACGCCGAGGCGTCGCGACCGGGGAGCAGTGTTCCCTGAGTGACCTCGACGCAGAGGCTGGCACCGAGGCCGACCACCGCCCAGCGGCCCAGCGACCATCCCGGCCGGACCAGGGCGCCGAGGATCCCGGCGGGCACGAACAGCGCGATGTTGAGCAGCCGCTCCCACAGGTCGGTCGAGGCGAGCCAGGCAGGGGCACCGAGGTCGGCCAGCACCCGGCTGACGTCGTTGACCACGCTGGCCTGGACCTGGGAGGTCGGGGTGAAGACGGCCAGGGCCAGGCCGGCCAGGAGGGCTGCGGCGAGACCGACGAGGACCCGGGGGGACAGCAGGGGCGGCCGGGCGGTCCGGCCGGTGCGCGTCGCAGAGGCCTCACGCCGCACGAACGCGACCGTCCCCGCGCCGACGAGGGCACCGAGCGTGTTCGCGACCACGTCGGACCACGACGCGACCCGTGAGGCCAGGAAGGCGCCCTGGAAGCCCTCGATGGCCCCGGTCAGGGCCAGCCCGACCCCGGCCCACGCCCACCAGGGGACGCGGCGCCACAGCAGGGACCCCAGCAGGCCGAGCGGAACGAAGAGCACGACGTTCAGCCCCACCTCCACCTGGCTCGGGGTCACCCGGGGGAAGCCCACGGAGCGGAGCAGGTCGACCACCCCGGTGATCGCGGTCCCCGGCGCGTCCGGCTGCGGCGACAGCACCAGGTAGAGCAGGACCACGAGGTAGGCGACGAAGGCGCCCCGCAGGACACGGCGGTCGCCCAGGGGGCTCAGCAGGCGTCGGCCGAGAGTCCGCGACTGGGTCGCTCCAGGGGGGCTCACCGCAGGTTCGGACGCACGTGCAGACCGATCTCGGGGTCCACGATGACCTCCGAGGCGGCCGGGATGCCGTCGACGACGAGCTGTGCGTCCAGCGGCACGTTGCGCTTGACCAGACCCAGGGCGATCGGACCGAGCTCGTGGTGCCGCGCAGAGCTGCCGACCCGGCCGACCGCACGCCCGTCCACCGTCAGGTCGGCGCCCACCTCGGGGAGCCGGTTCTCGGTGCCGTCGAGATGCAGCAGCACCAGCCGACGAGGCGGGCGTCCGAGGGTGTGCACGCGGGCCACCGTCTCCTGGCCGCGGTAGCAGCCCTTCTCCAGGTGCACCGCCGGGCCGATCCAGCCCATCTCGTTGGGGATCGTCCGGTGGTCGGTGTCGAACCCCAGGCGCGGCTCGCCCCGGGCGATCCGCAGCGCTTCGAAGGCCCACAGGCCGCACGCCGGGCCGGCCGCCTCGGCGTACCTCTCCAGCTCGGTCCTGGGGAACACGTCGTACCGACCGCCGGCCCGCCAGGCCACCGCGAGGTCGGCGGTCACGTCGGCCACCTGCACCCGCATCATGAAGCGCATCCGGTCCAGGAAGGTCACCAGCGCCTCGACCGTGCCGGGCTCGGTGTGGGCGAGGAACGCCTCGCCGTCGTCGACGCCGCGCAGGTGGTGCTCGACGTGCCCCTGCGGGCTCAGCACGAGCGCCTCGGTCTGCACCCCGGGGGCCAGCCCGTCGAAGTACTGCGTGGTGAGCGAGTGCAGGAAGGTCAGCCGGTCGGGCCCGCTGACCCGGAGCACGCCGCGGTGGGACAGGTCCACGAAGCCGTTGCCGTCCTCGAGGGTGCGTTGCTCGCCGTTGAAGGAGCCGTAGTGGGCGGCCACGGGTGCGTCGACACCGTTCGCGGCGACCGCGCCGGGCAGGTCGAGCAGGGGGCTCGTCATGGTTCTCCTCGGGTCATGCAGTCGTGGCAGGTGCCGAACACGGTCAGGTGGCCCACGTCGGTGTGGAACCCGTGCCGCTCGTGCAGGGCGTCGCTGAGCGGGGCGAACTCCTCGGGCTGCGCCTCGATCACCCGGTCGCACCCCCGGCACACCAGGTGGACGTGCTCCGGGGTGGCCCGCGAGTGGTACGTCGGGACACGGTCGGTGAGGTGGGTGTGCCGGACCAGGCCCAGCTCCTCGAGCAGCTCCAGGGTCCGGTACACCGTCGAGACGTTCACCGCCGCCGAGTGCTCGCGGACCTCGGTGAGCACCTCGTCCGGCGTGGCGTGCCCCAGGTGGTCGACCGCGGCCAGCACCAGCTCGCGCTGCGGGGTCAGCCGGTAGCCCTTCTCCCGCAGGACCTCCTGCCAGTCACGCCGGTCCTCGGCCACCCGCGCATGGGTGTGGCCGTGCTCGGTGCGGGGGGCGGCTCTCACCTGTCGATCGTATGCCTCCGGGGGGCGAGAACCCCGTGCCGAGCACCCGATGAGGCGAGCGTCTCAGCGACGCAGCAGCTTGCCCCACAGGTGCGGCTGGAGCTCCTGGCCCATCGCAGCCATGTCCATGGCGAACCACAGGTCGCCCTCGACCAGGCCGTACAGCCGGCTGCCGGCGGCGTACTCCTTCGCGGTCTCGGTGCGCAGGACGGCGTCGGTGGTCAGCTGGAGCTTCGCCCCGTCGACCTGACCGTGGTAGAGCTCGCTGATCCCGGTGTTGTGGGTCAGCAGCAGCTCCACGCTGCCGTCCTCCTGGCACCGCAGGAACCCGGTCTCCTGCGCGGCGTCGCGGACCTTCTCACCCTGGCCGTCGACGATCCACGCCCGGGCCATGTAGTGCATGAACGGTCGCCCGTCCTGCTGGAAGATCAGCTCCTGACCGAACTGGAACGGCTCGATGGTCGGGTAGTCCCCGTCGCCGCCGCCCTCCCAGGTGCCGAGCAGCCAGGCGAGCTTGTGCAGGTTCGGGTGGAGGTTGCCCGGGATCTCGAACGGCATCGGTCAGCGCTCGCGCTCGGTCGTGGCGCGGCCCGGGCGGGCGGCGCGAGTGGCCCGTGCTGCCTGGACCCGGTCCGCCTCGGCCCGCATCACCTTGGTGAGCAGGAGGACGGCGACCAGGCCCAGGAGCAGCAGGGCAAGGACCATCAAGGACACGAGGACGGCAGGCATGGCGTCGATCCTAACCGTCCACGCCGAAGGCTCAGGAGGCCGCGTAGACCCGCGTCCAGTCGACCTGCATCCACGACTTCGTCAGCGGCGTGCCGTCGGGGAACCAGTCGAGCTGGATCGTGGCATGCATCGACCCCTGGGGCTGGTGCGCGGGGTTCTCGTCGCGGAACCACTCCACTCCGTCGATGTAGCCGACCATCCCGGTGCTCGTCCACGACACCGCGTAGTTGTGCCACTGGGTCATGTCGATCTTCTGCTTGGCGTAGGTCTGCACCCCGCCGCAGCCGTAGTGCATGAAGAAGTTGACCACCGAGGTGTCCCCGGTCGACTCCGCGTAGTCGATCTCCGGGCACGTGGAGGTGGCGACGTCCGGGCGCAGGATCAGCACCGGGTGGTACTCGGAGTCCCGGACGCTCGTGCGCATCCGGGTCTCCCACCGGCCGTACTTGCGGTGGTCCAGCTTGGACGACATGCCGCCGGTGCTCCCCTGGGAGTCGCCGGTGACCGTCACGACGCCGTCGGCGACCGACCAGGCCGAGGCGACCCGGAGACCGTTGCCGGCGTGACCGGCCGACTTGTAGACGCTCCACCTGGTGGAGTCGGGCGCCCCGGTGTAGCCGAACTCGTCACCGGTGACCACCGGGCCCCAGCCGTACCGGACGGCCGCCTCGGTCGAGGTGCTGCCCGGGACCGGCGGGGTGGGGGTGGTCGGGGTGGTGCCGGTCCCGCCGACGGTCAGCCGCAGCTGGGGGCCGGTGCCGGACTCGCGCGACTTGAAGCCGAGCCACCGCTGCTCGGTGGTGTCCACGGCCAGGGAGACCACACCGCCCTCCGCGCGCTCGGTGTCGGTGAGCGCCGAGGAGACGTCCCAGCTCAGCCAGGTCGGACCGGCGTACGCCGTGCCGGTGGAGGCCACCTTCGCCCCCAGCGCGGGCTGGTTGCTCCAGGTCAGGCCGCTCTCGGTCCAGCCGTTGCCGGTGCGGTAGATGTCCGGCCCCGGTCCGGTGGAGAAGGCGTCCGAGCCGGCGTACACCGACAGGGTGACTGCCTCGATCCGGGTTCCGGCGGCCGGTTGCGGCACGGTGAACTTGAGGTAGCCGCGTCGACGCCCCGAGGCGCGTCCGTCGATCGACCAGCGCGTGCCGGTCCCGGAGTTCACCGTCGGCTGGCTCAGCAGGGTGTAGCCGTCCGCACTGGCCACTGCCACCACCGGCTCCGCGGCCTGAGCCGCGCCGGCCGCGAGGGCGCCGCCCAGGAGAGCGAGGCCGCCGAGCACGAGGGAGCTGACCGCTCCCAGGACCACGGTTCGGTTGATTTTTCGCATTTGGCCTTCCACATGACGTTTCGACGGATCGGGACGTTAGTCTCACACCCGGTCAGGGGCGGGTCAGCGGAAGGCAGAGGTCACCGGCAGCGCTCTAGACCGATCCGCGGGCCGGGCGGGCTAGGGTGCCGCGCATGGTGCGATCCCTCGTCGTCAAGCTCACCGCCGGCTCGGAGGCGCTCGAGCGCGCCAACCAGGCGTTCACCGTGGCCGCGACCGCCCTGGTTGCCGGCGCGCCGGTCAGCCTGTGGCTCACCGGGGAGGCGGTCTGGTTCGCGGTGCCGGGCCGGGCCGAGAGCCTCGAGCTCCCGCACGCGACGCCGGTGGCCGACCTTCGGGACGCGGTGCTCGCCGGGGGGCGGCTCACCGTGTGCACCCAGTGCGCCGTACGCCGGGGGCTGACCGAGGACGACCTCGTGGCCGGGACCCGGGTCGCGGGGGCGGCGTCGTTCGTCGAGGAGGCGCTGGCCGAGGGCGTCCAGGCGCTGGTCTACTGAGCGACCTGCGCAGGGACGGCGGAACCGCCGAGGGCGGCGAGGCTGATCACGCAGCCCCAGAAGAGGGACACCGCGACCGCCGACGCAACCCAGACCAGGAGCAGCGCAAGGACCATGGACCCATCATGTGACCTCGCGGCGCTCTGCGGGAGATCTTGAGGGAAACTCCCGCTATCTGGTTGCCGAACAACAAGTTGTCCGGTGTGTCCTACGTACTTGAGGTCTCCTGAAGAGACCGCACGTTCAGCAGTGCCCGGGCCTCGGCCGGGGTCATCGGCACCCGCTGGACGAGACGGCCCAGCGCCACCGCCCGGGCGACGAGCTGCTCGTTGTGCTCCACCGGCACCCCGCGGGCCAGAGTGAGCACGTCCTCCATGCCGACCCGCAGGTGGCCGCCCTTGGACAGCGCCGCCAGGCCGACGGCCAGGGTCGACCGGCCGATCCCGGTCGCCGACCACGACGTCACCTCCGGGGGCAGCGCGGCGACCGCTGCGACCAGGGCGTCCGCGGTCCCGGGCATCCCCCCGGGCACGTTCATCACCAGGTCGCAGTGCACACGGCCGCCGTACGGCAGGCCCAGCTCGCCCAGCAGCCGGCGCAGCGCGTGCACGTGACCGAGGTCGAAGAGCTCGAACTCCGGCACCACCTCACGCTCCTGGGAGAGCCGGTAGAGATCCTTGACGAACCCCCAGGGGTTGAGGAACACGTCGTCGCCGAAGTTGGTGGTGCCCATGGTGAGGCTGCACGAGTCCGGGGCGGCGTCGAGCACCTGGAGCCGCCGGTCCAGCGGGTCGTGCACCGAGCCGCCGGTGGACAGCTGCACGACCAGGGAGGTGCTCTCACGCAGGGCCTCGACGGTCGCGGTGAGCCGCCCGACATCGATCGTGGGACGGTGCTCGTCGTCGCGGATGTGCACATGGATCATCGCCGCACCCGCCGCCTCGCACCGCTGCGCGGTCTCGACGAGCTCCTCGAGGGTGGTGGGCAGGGCGGGCACGTCGGCCTTGCTCGACTCGGCGCCGGTCGGCGCCACGGTCACGAGCAGTCGGTCGGGGCCGGGGAGGGCAGGGTTCACGCCGCACATCGTGTCAGACTGCTGGCGTCCCGGTCGAGCACCGAACAGGAAGTCCTCCCGATGCGCGCGGTGATTCAGCGAGTTCTTGAGGCTCAAGTGACAGTCGACGGGAAGGTTGTCGGCCGGATCGCCGAGCCTGGCCTGCTCGTGCTGGTCGGCGTGACGCACGACGACGGCCCCGAGCAGGTCACCTGGCTGGCCCGGAAGGTCTGGGGGCTGCGGATCCTGCGCGAGGAGCGCTCGCTCAGCGACACCGGCGCCCCCGTGCTGGTGGTGAGCCAGTTCACCGTCTACGGCGACGCCCGCAAGGGACGGCGACCGACCTGGAACGCCGCCGCGGCCGGTGAGGTGTCCGAGCCGCTCTACGACGCGCTCTGCGTCGCCCTGCAGGACCTGGGCGCCCGGGTCCAGCGGGGGGTCTTCGGGGCGGACATGCGGGTCTGCCTGGTCAACGACGGCCCGGTGACCCTGGTGCTCGACACGCCCTGAGCGAACGCCTCCGGACGTGCGAGAGCGGCCGCCCCCGGAGGTGACGGCCGCTCTGCGTGAGCTGCTGTGCGACTACTCGAAGACCGCGAAGCCGCGGGCCGGGGTCGAGCCGCCGTCGAGGGCGGTGAAGGCGCCGCCCATGTACAGCCGCGAGGTGCCGACCTTGTCGAGGGCCTCGACACCCAGGTTGCTGTTGGCGCGCGGGTTCCACGCGTTCAGGGCGCCGGTCGCCGGGTCGAGGCTGGCGCCGCGTCCGCGGGGGCTCGGGTTGCCGTTCTGGCAGGTGCCGCTCGGGGACTGCGCGTCGCCGGTGCAGACCCGGGTGAAGTGCCCGCCGAAGTAGATCTCAGCGGAGGTGGCGGTGACCGCCTGCACGTCACCGTCGAACCGGCGCGACCACAGCCGGTTGCCGTTGGTCGCGTTGACGGCGAAGGCGCCGCCGCCGTTCGACCCGCCCTGCGCGGCGTACACGGTGCCTCCGCGGACGGCGATGTCGAAGAGCAGCTGGGTCACGCTCGGGTCGAACGCACCCCGGGTCCTGCCGCGCTTCTTGGTGACCAGGGCGAGCCGCTGGTCGGCGCCGCTGCCGTTGAACATGCGGAACTCGCCCGCGACGTACACCCCGGCCTTCTTGCGGACCAGGTCGAAGACCTGGCCGTTGGTGGCCTTCGGGGTCCAGCCGGTCAGCGTCGACGCGCGGCGGGGGAAGGCGGCCAGCCGGCTGCGGTCGCGGCCGTTGACCTGGGTGAAGTCGCCGCCGACGTACACGCGGCGCTTCGAGGTGGCGATCGCGTTGACCCGGGCGTTCGTGCTGGGACGGAAGGCCTTGACGAGCCTGGCCTTGCCGCCCTTGGCGACCAGCGCGAGGTTGTGGCGCGTCTTCTTCTTCACCTTGCCGAAGGAGCCGCCGATGTAGACGCCCTCCTTGGACACCTTGAGCTTGTAGACCGAGCCCCTGACCCGCGGGTTCCACGGCAGGACCGCACCGGAGGTGGCGTCCACGGCGGCCGCGCCGTGGCGGGTGAAGGTCGTGCCCTGGGCGTCGGTGACGTGGTCGAAGTCGCCGCCGACGTAGATCGTCGAGCCCTTGTGGGTGATGGTCCGGACCGTCGCGTCGAAGTCCGGGAACGAGTCGGTGGCCAGGCTGCTGACCGAGGCGTGGCTGACGCCGGGGGTGGCGACCGTGACCAGCCCGGCCACGAGGGCAGTCGAGAGGGTGCGTCGAAGCATGAAGGATCCCCGATGAGTGCGTGAGATGGAGCGCCCGAAAGCAATGAGGGACCACCGTAAGCGACGGGTTGCGCTCGTACCCAATCATCGGCTATCAGATGGACGTCCAGCGGTCAGAATTTGCCCGAACGTCCCGACTTCACCCAAGGCGGTGGAGTCGGGACGTTCGGGTAGCCACCTGTGGCGATCGGGGTGGTCGGGTCAGACGGCGATCTCGACCTCGACGACCTCGCCGGTCGCAGCCACGACCGCGTGGTCCACCGGGTCCGCCTTCGGAGCGAGAGCGCGGAGCGTCCACTCCCCCGGGCCGGCGAAGAACCGGAAGTGGCCGGTCGCCGAGGTGGGCACCTCGGCGGTGAACTCCCCGGTCCGGTCGAGCAGCCGGACGTACGCCGGGCTGACCGGCTCACCGCCGCTGGTCACGATCCCCTGCACCACGGCCTCCTTGGCGACGTTCACGCCGTCCAGGGAGAGCCCGCCCTTCGTGGCGCCGCACATCAGGCGTCACCCGGCTCGTCGCCGAGAGCGATCGGCACGCCCACCAGGGAGCCGTACTCGGTCCAGGAGCCGTCGTAGTTCTTGACGTTCTCCAGGCCCAGCAGCTCCTGCAGGACGAACCACGTGTGCGAAGAGCGCTCACCGATCCGGCAGTAGGCGATGGTGTCCTTGGACTCGTCGAGCCCGGCGTCGGCGTACAGCTTGCGCAGCTCCTCGTCGGAGCGGAAGGTGCCGTCGTCGTTGGCGGCCTTCGACCACGGCACGTTGCCGGCGGTGGGGATGTGCCCCGCACGCTGGGCCTGCTCCTGGGGCAGGTGCGCGGGGGCCAGCAGGCGGCCGGCGTACTCGTCGGGGCTGCGGACGTCGATGAGGTTCTGGGTGCCGATGGCCGCCACGACCTCGTCACGGAAGGCCCGGATCGAGTGGTCCTGCTCCTGCGCGGTGTAGCTCGTGGTCTCCCGCTCGGTGGCCTTGTCGGTCAGCTCGCGTCCGTCGAGCTCCCACTTCTTGCGGCCACCGTCGAGCAGCTTCACGTCGCTGTGGCCGTAGAGCTTGAAGTA
Source organism: uncultured Actinomycetota bacterium (assembly GCA_963784485.1). Classification (GTDB taxonomy): domain Bacteria; phylum Actinomycetota; class Actinomycetes; order Propionibacteriales; family Nocardioidaceae; genus Marmoricola_A. The sequence continues at coordinate 54,675 of CAWARH010000007.1, forward strand.
CCAGTAGGCGTAGGCGGCGAACCAGTTGTTGTTGCCGCCGTACAGGATCACCGTGTCGTCGTTGCTGACCCCGCGCTCGGAGAGCAGCGCCTCGAACTGCTGCTTGTTCACGAAGTCACGGCGGACCTGGTCCTGGAGGTCCGTGGTCCAGTCGAGCTTGATGGCGCCCTTGAGGTGGCCGACGTCGTAGGAGGAGGTGTCCTCGTCGACCTCGACCAGGACGATGCCGTCGTCGTCGAGGTGTTCCTCGACCCACGCGGCGCTGACCAGAGTGGTGTCGCGGCTCATGTGTGCCCCTTTCGCTGCGCCGGGATCGTCCCGACGCGGATGTCGTGTCTGGGTGGGTGGTGCCCGGTGGTCAGTCGCCGACCACCACCAGGTCGCGGGGCCGGGAGGCCCGCTTGATCAGCAGGTACAGCTCGCAGCCGAGGCAGAACTCGAAGGCGGCGTTGAGGAAGGCGGCGCCGAGCGCCAGCCCTGCGGCCACCGAGCCGAGCAGCGTCAGGTCCGCGAGGTAGCCGACCAGGGCGACCCCGGCGAAGACCAGACCGACCGCCTGGGCGAACCTCGGCGGGGCGGCGTCCTCGGTCTCGGCCGGCGGGCCGATCCGCGGGCGGACGAACGTCCGGAACAGCCACGCGTACGGCGTCGCTGCCGGGCCGACGTACGCGCCGACGGCGAAGACACCCACCTGGAAGGCGACCAGCGCGACGGTCAGCCCGCTGGGGGCGGCGACGAGCGCGACGACGAGGAGGAGGGCGGTGAGACGGGCCGCGAAGCGCTGGCCACGCGGGTCGATCTGGGGGGACATGGTTCTCCTGCGGTCCTGGAGGCGGCAAGGCACCCGGACGCCCGACGCGCCGGTGCCGTGGGGCACGGGCCGTCCGGGCTCACCGCGCAGAGTGCGGCGACAGGAGGACGACCCGTCAGGACATGCGACACAGCGACGAGCGCACGCGGCAGTGGTCCACTGCGCGGCGACGGGTCAGCATGGTCGAGGACATGGTCCGAGGGTAGGGCGGCGTCGGGCACCACGAAACCAGCGTCTCAACATGCGGATGCCGAGTCCGCCATCTGGACTTGTCGGTGCGTGGCACGATTCCCGGGTGAGCCAAGGAGCGTGGGTCGTCGTCATCGCGTTGGGTCTCGCCACCGCCTTCGGCCTCTTCCGGGCAGCGACCGACGGGCGGTTCCGCGGCACCCACCGGGTCCGCGGCGTCGACCTCGGCCCCGATCCGGGCCCGGCCCCGAGAAGGAGGAGCAGCCCGTGAGCGTCCTGGCCGGCACCACCCTGGACCAGCCCCTCGGCGAGCGCGCCACCCTGCTCCAGTTCTCGTCCGCGTTCTGCGCGCCCTGCCGCGCGACCCGGCGGGTGCTCGGGGACGTCGCTGCCGTCGTACCGGGAGTGGTGCACCTCGAGGTCGACGCCGAGCAGCACCTCGACCTGGTACGCCGCGTCGACGTGCTCCGCACGCCCACCACGCTGGTGCTGGACGCCCACGGGCGCGAGGTCACCCGCGCCACGGGGGCACTGCGCAAGGAACAGGTGCTCGCCGGGCTGGCGCTGGCGCTGCCCGACCCGGATTGACCTCCTCGCCGCAACGCGCTCGGAGCCGGGGCTCAGCCGCCCGCGAAGGGCGGGAGGTACTCCACGGTGCCGCCGGGCTGCACGGTCACCACGGACGGGTCGTCGGCGCCGAGCGGGCGGTCCCCGACCAGGACCGAGCAGACCGACAGGACCTGCGGCAGGCGCTCGCGACCCTCGTGACGACGTACGACGGCCTCGGTGACCCAGGCCACGCTCACCGGCCCGGGCACCTCCAGGACCACCTCGCCCGCTCCAGCCGCGGCCTTCGCGCCGGCCCAGAGGTGGACGGTGACGACGCCTTCTGGCCGACCCCGGGGGTCTGCTTCTGAGACGCGAGACTGCGATGCGGACGACATGTTGGATATCCTGCCCTCTCCACCCAGGCTCAACGAAGAGTCACCCAGTCCGACGGTCAGGTCGTCGGTCTCCCCGGCTCTGGAGGTGCGATGAGCGCACTACTGATGTTGACCAGCGCGCTGCAGCCCTCCGCTGAGGTCCTTCCCGCCCTCGCCCTGCTGCCGCACACGGTGCGAGTCCTCCCCGCCGAGGGCACCGCGCTCCTCGACGCCCCACCGGCCGACCTGATCCTGGTCGACGGCCGTCAGGACCTCGCCAAGGCCCGCGACCTGACCCGGCTGCTGCGCACCATCGGCACCACCTCACCGGTCCTGCTCATCCTCACCGAGGGCGGCCTGTCCGTGGTCGCGGTCGACTGGGGCTTCGACGACCTGCTGCTCACCTCCGCGCCGCCCTCGGAGGTCGAGGCCCGGATCCGGCTCGCCATCACGCGCCTGATCGCCAAGCAGACCGACGAGGACCCCGAGGCGCACGTCATCCGCTCCGGCGAGGTCACCGTGGACGACGTGACCTACACCGCCAAGCTCGGTGGCCGGCCGCTCGACCTGACCTTCAAGGAGTTCGAGCTGCTCAAGTACCTCGCCCAGCGCCCCGGCCGGGTCTTCACCCGGGAGCAGCTGCTGCAGGAGGTGTGGGGCTACGACTACTACGGCGGCACCCGCACCGTCGACGTCCACGTCCGGCGCCTGCGCGCCAAGCTCGGCCCCGAGCACGAGCAGCTCATCGGCACCGTGCGCAACGTCGGCTACCGCTTCGTGCTTCCTCCCAAGGAGGCCCCCGACCGCGAGCTCGCCACCCCCCCGACCGTCTGACCCGCCCCCCTCACTCACCTCCTCACTCTCCCTCTCACACTCGCCGAGCCGCGGGTCGCCGTACGCCGAGCCGCGGGTTGCCGTGCGCGAGCCGCGGGTTGCCGTACGCCGAGCCGCGGGTTGCCGTCGCGTGTCGAGGCTTTGACTCGGCTGAGTAGCGCGGACGCTTCAGGTCACCGAAGCCCGCGGCTCGCGCGACAGGAACCCGCGGCTCGCGCGACAGGAACCCGCGGCTCGCGCGACAGGAACCCGCGGCTCGCGCGACAAGAACCCGCGGCTCGTAGGGTGGCGCGATGACGGTCACGCGCCTCGAGCACGAGAGCTTCCACTGGACCCGCGGCGACGGCGGCGCCGACGACGTACGCCGGGTGGCGGAGACCGCGGCCGCGCACGACCACCGTGAAGCACTCAACGAGGCCTCCCGCCTCGAGCTCCAGCACCACGGCCTGGACACCTCGATCCTCCTCACCGGCACCCCGGACGGGGAGGACACCGTCGCAGGATTCGCGCTCCTGCACGGGCTGTCCGGCCACGGACGGCCCGAGCTCGAGCTCGTCGTGGCTCCCGCCCAGCGCGGACGCGGCCTCGGACGCACCCTCGCCGAAGCCGCCCTGTCCGCCGCCGACGGCATCCCGATGACGGCGTGGTCGCACGGGAACCACCCAGCGGCAGCCGCGCTCGCGCCGGGGCTGGGTTTCGAAGCGGTCCGCGAGCTGTGGCTGATGCGCCGGCCCGCGGGCGAGCCCCTCCCCGTGGCCGGCGCCCCGTCGGGGTCGACCATCCGCACCTACCGAGGCAGCGAGGACGACGCCGGGATCCTCGCGGTCAACGCGGCAGCCTTCGCCGACCACCCCGAGCAGGGTGAGCTCGACCGGGCCGGGCTCCAGGAACGGATGGCCGAGTCCTGGTTCGACCCGTCCGGCCTCCTCGTCGGCGAGATCGAAGGCAGGGTGGCCGGCTTCCACTGGACCAAGGTCCATCCCGCCGGGGCCGGCGACAGTTCGGCGTACGGCGAGGTCTACGTGATCGGCGTCGACCCCGCCACCCAGGGCAGCGGACTGGGGCGGGCGCTGCTGCTCGCCGGCCTCGAGCACCTGTACGGGCTCGGCCTGCACGAGGTGGTCCTCTACGTCGAGGGCGACAACGACGGCGCCGTGCGCCTCTACCGCTCCTACGGCTTCACCCACGCCGACGAGGACACCGACGTCATGTACGCCACCAGGGAGTGAGCCGCTGCGCCACCGCCCTGCGAGCGCTACGGCTACCTCCCGTTCCTCGGGCGGTGTCAGCATGGGCCCCATGACCACGCACGCTGCCAGCCACACCCCCACCCGCGGCGCCTCCCTGACCGAGGCGCTGGAGCACGACATCCCCGTGCCCCTGCTGGACGCGAGCCACGACAGCTACGACGTCGACCCGGTGTACGACGTGGAGGCAGGGGAGCTGCCCGAGGACCGGTTCCTGGACCGCGAGCTGTCGTGGCTGCGGTTCAACCAGAGGGTCCTGGAGCTGGCCGAGGACGAGACGGTCCCGTTGCTGGAGCGGGTGCGGTTCGCGGCCATCTTCGCCTCGAACCTCGACGAGTTCTTCATGGTGCGCGTGGCCGGGCTCAAGCGTCGGATCGTCGCCGGCGTGGCGGTGCCGAGCGCCAGCGGGCTGCAGCCACGCGAGGTGCTGGAGCTGATCTGGAAGACCACCACCGACCTGATGCAGCGTCACGCGACGCTCTTCCGCGACCGGATCGTGACGGCGCTCGCCGAGCAGAACATCGAGCTGTTGCGCTGGGCGGACCTGGACCGGGAGGAGCAGAAGCAGCTCAAGAAGCTGTTCCGCGACCGGATCTTCCCGGTCCTGACCCCGCTCGCCGTCGACCCCGCCCACCCGTTCCCCTACATCTCCGGTCTCTCGCTGAACCTGGCCGTCCTCGTCCGCAACCCCAAGACGGGCAAGGAGCACTTCGCCCGGGTCAAGGTGCCGCCGATCTTCGACCGGTTCGTGGCCGTCGACGAGCAGCGGTTCGTGCCGCTGGAGGACGTGATCGCCGAGCACCTCAAGCCGCTGTTCCCGGGCATGCACGTGGTCGCGGTGGACACCTTCCGGGTGACCCGCAACGAGGACCTCGAGGTCGAGGAGGACGACGCGGAGAACCTGCTCGCGGCGCTGGAGAAGGGGCTGCAGCGGCGCCGGTTCGGCCCGCCGGTGCGCCTGGAGGTCGAGGAGAGGATCGACGCCCACGTGCTGGACCTCCTGGTCACCGAGCTCGGCATGAACGCCGCGGAGGTGGTCCGGGTCCCCGGCCCGCTCGACCTGCGGGGCCTGCACGACATCGCCGACCTCGACCGGGCCGAGCTGAAGTACCCGGCGTTCGTCCCGGCCACCCACGTGCACCTGGCGCCGGTGGAGTCGGCCTCCCCGGTCGACATCTTCGAGACCGCCCGCAACCGCGACGTGCTCCTGCACCACCCCTACGACTCGTTCTCCACCTCGGTGCAGAGGTTCATCGAGCAGGCCGCGGCGGACCCGGCGGTGCTGGCGATCAAGCTGACGCTGTACCGCACCTCGGGCGACTCCCCGATCATCGAGGCGCTGATCGACGCGGCCGAGGCCGGCAAGCAGGTCCTGGTGATCGTGGAGATCAAGGCCCGCTTCGACGAGGGCGCCAACATCAAGTGGGCCCGCAAGCTGGAGCACGCCGGCTGCCACGTGGTCTACGGCCTGGTCGGGCTGAAGACGCACTGCAAGCTGGCGCTGGTGGTCCGCGACGAGCCCGACGGCATCCGCCGCTACGTGCACATCGGCACCGGCAACTACAACCCGAAGACCGCGCGGATGTACGAGGACCTGGGCCTGATCACCCGTGACGAGAAGATCACCGAGGACGTCGCCCACCTGTTCAACAACCTCTCGGGCTACGCCCGCCAGCCGTCGTACGCGACCCTCATGGTGGCGCCCCACTCGGTGCGGGACGGACTGGTCCAGCGGATCGAGGCCGAGATCGCCCACCGCGCCGCGGGTCACGACAGCCTGATCCGGATCAAGGCCAACTCCATCGTCGACGAGGCGATCATCGACGCGTTGTACCGGGCCGGCCAGGCCGGGGTGACGGTCGAGCTGCTGACCCGCGGGATCTGCGCCCTGCGACCAGGAGTCCCCGGGCTGTCGGAGAACATCCGGGTCCGTTCCATCCTGGGCCGGTTCCTCGAGCACAGCCGGGTGTTCTGGTTCGCCAATGCGGGGACGCCGGAGGTGTGGGTCGGCTCGGCCGACCTCATGCACCGCAACCTGGACCGCCGGGTCGAGGTGCTGGTGGCGCTGCCGACGGCGGACGCGGTCGCCGAGGTGGGCCGGATCCTCGACATGGCCCTGGCGGACACCACCTCCTCCTGGTGGCTCGACTCCGAGGGAGTCTGGACCCGGCACTCGGTGAGCGAGGCCGGCGAACCGCTGCTGGACCTGCAGGAGTGGCTGGTGCAGACCAAGAGGTCGAAGCGGAAGGCCGCCGCCATCCCGGCGGTCTGAACGGCCGGGATCGCGCTCCTGCGGTGCCGCTCTGCTCCCCCAGGGGCACCCACGCGGCAGTTCTGCACCGCAGGGGTACGCCGGACGGCGCCCGGCCCCCGGTGGGGGGCGCGGTCACGGGATGGGCTGCGTCGCGGCTGCACGGGGGAGCCTTCTTCGACGGGCTCGCGTCGGATGGAGCGACCCCGCTCCCGGTGCCGCTGCGCGTGCCTGGGCAGGCCGGTGCGCGAGGTCGGCGGCATCGGCGTGCTCGACATGGCGGCCGCCGCCCGTCTCACCCCGCTGGGCCAGGTGGAGGGCCACCTGGCGGGCCGGGCCTCCTGGCGCGGCACGGCCGGCTTTCCCGCGGGTCCGCGAGGCGCTCCGGTGGGGCCACCGGCGGCAGCGCCTCTCCCCGGGAGACCCGACGGCTGGTGTGGCTGATCGACGCCGGGCCGTCTCCTCCCCTGGTCAACCCGCCGGTGTTCGACCTGTCCGGCACGTATGTCGGGCTACCCGGACCTCCTCGACGGGCGCGCCGGCCTGGCCGGGGAGCACGACGGCGAGACCACCGGGCCACACCGGCCACGCCGTACGCCGACCGGCTCGGCTGTCCGCTTCGGCTGCTTGCGGCCCGCGGCCGGGCGCTGCGGCGTACCCGCGCGCGCGGGTGGACGCTCGCTGCGCCCCCCTGGTTCGACCGCTGACCGGCGTACGGCGGTGCAGATCTGCACCGGATCGCCCCAGAACCAGCAGGGATGTGCCGCAGGAGCCGGGATGCTGTCGGTTTCCCAGGTGAACCTGGGAAACCGACACAGGGCAAAGGTGTGAGACTGGCCCCCATGACGGCCAGGACCCTCATCGTCGCGGCAGGTGCGGTGGTGACCCGCAAGACCGACACGGGTCCCGAGGTGCTGCTCGTGCACCGGCCCCGGTACGACGACTGGTCGTTCCCCAAGGGCAAGCTCGACCCCGGGGAGCACGCGGCGACGACCGCGGTCCGGGAGGTGCTGGAGGAGACCGGGCTCGGCGTCCGGCTCGGCGCCCCGCTCAGCCTCCAGGAGTACGTCGTGACCCAGGGCGAGCACCGCCTCCCCGGGGAGGAGCAGCCGGAGAAGCTCAAGCTGGTGCACTACTGGGTGGGCCACCTGCTCGACGTCGAGGACGGCGACGTGAGCCGCTACGAGCCCAACGCCGAGATCGACCAGGTCCTGTGGGTGCCGGTCCCTCGGGCCCGGACCCTGCTGACCTACGAGCGCGACCAGGAGACCCTGGAGGAGGCGCTCGACCTGGCTGCGAAGACCCGGCCGCTGGTGGTGCTGCGCCACGGCAAGGCGCTGGCCCGCAAGAAGTGGTCGGGGGAGGAGCGGGAGCGGCCGCTGACCGACCTCGGGGTCACCCAGTCCGAGCTGTTGGTGCCGATCCTGGCGGCGTTCGGGGTGGACCACGTGGTCAGCTCGAGCAGCACCCGGTGCTGGCGCACCGTCGCGCCGTTCGCGGAGTCGGTCGACGCCGAGCTGGAGGTCACCGACCTGCTCTCCGAGCAGGACGCCACGGCCACGGGCGTGGCCGCCGAGGTGGCCCGCCGGGTCGCGGCCGACGAGCCTGTCGTGGTCTGCACCCACCGGCCCGTGCTGCCGCTGGTCTTCGCCGCGCTCGGCGTGGAGGAGGTGCGCCTGAACCCGGGTGAGCTGCTGGTGGTCCACCTGAGCAAGGGGAAGGTCCTGGCCGTCCAGGAGCTGAGCCCCGCCGATGTGATGGTGGTCACCGCCACGTCGTTCTCGACCGCGATCTGAGCCGATCCGAGCCGATCTGAGCGTGACGTTCACCTTCCGTTCACCTGACTCGGCCGATCGCTTCATCCGGGCTGCCTAGCGTCACCGAAGACGGATTCACAAGAACACAGGAGAACTCACGTGACCCGCTTCAACTTCCGCCGCACGATCGCGCCCTCGGTCGCGGTCCTGGCGCTGGCCTCGACGCTTGCCGCTTGTGGCAGCGACGACTCGTCCAGCAGCTCCGGCGGCAGCTCGGACAGCGGCCTCAGCGGCACTGTCAGCGCCGGCGGCTCCAGCGCGCAGGAGGCCGCGATGGCCGCTTGGCGTTCCGGGTTCCAGACGGCCAACCCCGACGTCACCATCAACTACGAGCCGGTCGGCTCCGGAGGGGGCCGCGAGCAGTTCATCGCCGGCGGCTACCCCTTCGCGGGCACCGACTCCGCCCTCAGCGACGACGAGATGACCTCGGCGGCCGACACCTGCGGCGGGGACCCGATCGAGGTCCCCTCCTACGTCAGCCCGATCGCGGTCGTCTACAACGTCCCGGGCGTCGACACCCTCAACCTCGACGGCGAGACGATGGCCCGGATCTTCTCCGGCGACATCACCACCTGGGACGACGCGGCGATCGCCGACCTGAACCCCGACGCCGACCTGCCCGGCGACACGATCAACCCGGTGCACCGCTCGGACGAGAGCGGCACGACCGACAACTTCACCGCCTACCTCAGCGCCGTCGCCCCCGACGCGTGGACCGCGGAGCACTCCGGCGTCTGGCCGCTCAAGAGCGGCGAGGGCGCGCAGGGCACCTCCGGCGTGGTCGCCGCGGTGACCAACGGCGCCGGCTCGATCGGGTACGTCGACGCCAGCCAGGCCGGCGAGCTCGGCACCGCCAACGTCCAGGTCGGCTCCGACTTCGTGGGCCCCAGCCCCGAGGCCGCCGCCAAGATCCTCGACATCTCCCCCGCGCTCGACGGCCAGCCCGACACGAGCATGGCCGTGGAGCTGGACCGCAACACCGAGGACTCCGGGGTCTACCCGGTCGTGCTGGTCTCCTACCTGGTGGCCTGCCCGACCTACGACGACCAGGCCACCGCCGACGTCGTCAAGGGCTTCCTGAGCTACGCGGTCAGCGCCGACGGCCAGCAGGCCGCCGCCCAGACCGCCGGGTCGGCCCCGCTGAGCTCCGACCTGTCCGAGAAGGCCCAGGGCCTGCTCGCCACGATCGCCGCCGGCTGAGCCCACGACCACCACCGCAGAGGAGCCCGGAGGCGCGCCGCACCCGCAAGGGGACGGCTCGCCTCCGGGTTCGTTCCCGGTTCCGACCCCTCGTCGGACCCGAGTCCCACGAGAGGAAGCCCGATGAGCAGCCCTACGACCGCCCCGCGGCGGGAACCGGCGTTCGACACGCCGGTCAGCCGCCGCGGCGACCGGATCTTCAGCGGGCTCACCCGTGGTGCGGGCCTGGTCATCCTGCTCGCACTCGCCGGGGTCGCGTTCTTCCTCACCTTCGAGGGGCTGCCCGGCATGAGCGGCGACCCGGGCATCTACAGCGGCGAGGGCGACTTCCTGCACTACGTGTGGCCGTTGGTCTTCGGCACGATCCTGGCCGCGGTCATCGCGCTGCTGCTGGCCACGCCGCTCGCCCTCGGCGTCGCGCTGGTCATCTCCCACTACGCGCCCCGGCGGGTCAGCAGGCTGCTGGGCTACCTCGTCGACCTGCTCGCGGCCATCCCCAGCGTCGTGTACGGGCTGTGGGGGATCAACTTCCTGGCCACCCGCCTCGCCGGTGGCTACGCGGTCCTGGAGGAGCGCCTCGGCTTCCTGCCGTTCTTCAAGGGCCCGACGGTGAGCAGCGGGCGCACCATCCTCACCGCAGGCATCGTCCTGGCCGTGATGATCCTGCCGATCATCACCGCGATCAGCCGTGAGGTGTTCGCCCAGACCCCGACCCTGCACCAGGAGGCCGCCCTCGCCCTCGGTGCGACCCGGTGGGAGATGGTCCGGCTGACGGTCTTCCCCTACGCGCGCTCCGGGCTGGTGTCGGCGATCATGCTCGGCCTGGGCCGCGCCCTCGGCGAGACCATGGCGGTGGCGATGGTGCTGTCGGCCACCGGCGTGGTGACCTTCAACCTGATCAGCGCCGTGAACCCCTCGACGATCGCGGCCAACATCGCGCTGCAGTTCCCGGAGTCCTCCGGCGAGCGGGTCAACGTCCTCATCGCCACCGGACTGGTGCTCTTCGTGGTCACCTTCGCCGTCAACTTCGCCGCGCGCGCCGTCGTCGCCCGCGGCCAGATCAAGGCCTGAGCCATGACCGACCTGAACACCACCGAAAGCGCCACCGGGCGCCCCGCCCCCGCCCGGGGCCACGTCGTCGTGAGCCACCCGGTCCTGCCCCGGTGGTCCCCCGTGCTCACCCTGGTCGCCGGCGCCGCCCTGTCCGGCGTGATCTGCGTGATGGCCGGGTGGGGGGTGGTCGCGCTGGTCGTCCTCGCGGTGGCGATCCACACCGTCGCGATCACGGCCTGGTCGCGCGTCGTGGAGAACGCGCGCGCCAGCAAGGACCGGTTGATGACCAGCCTGGTCTGGTCGGCGTTCGGCATCGCGATGGTGCCGCTGGTCTCGCTGATCTGGACCGTCCTGTCGAACGGGCTCCCCATGCTCACCGGCGAGTTCCTCACCGGCACGATGCGCAACGTGATCGGCCCCGGTGGCGGCATCTGGCACGCCATCGTCGGCACCCTGGTGGTCACCCTCGGAGCAGTGGTCATCTCCGTGCCCGTCGGTCTGCTCACCGCGATCTACCTCGTCGAGTACGGCGCCACCAGCCGGATGGCGAAAATCCTCACCTTCCTCATCGACGTGATGACCGGCATCCCCTCGATCGTCGCGGGGCTCTTCGCCTACGCGCTCTTCGTGATCTTCTTCGGCCCCGGCGTGCGGATGGGCATCGGCGGTTCGGTGGCGCTGTCGCTGCTCATGATCCCGGTCGTGGTCCGCTCCTGCGAGGAGATGCTCAAGCTGGTCCCCGACGACCTGCGGGAGGCGGCCTACGCCCTGGGGGTGCCCAAGTGGCTGACCATCGTCAAGGTGGTCATCCCCACCTCCCTCGCCGGCATCATCACCGGCATCACCCTGGCCGTGGCCCGGGTCGCGGGCGAGACCGCGCCCCTGCTGATCATCGCCGGGAAGACCGACTCGGTGAGCTGGAACCCGTTCGCGGACAGCCCGATGACCACCCTGCCGGTCTTCACCTACTACTCCTACACCCAGCCGGGCGTGCCCGCGCAGTTCGGCCAGGAGCGCGCCTGGGGCGCGGCACTGGTCCTGATCGCTATCGTCATGGCGCTGAACCTCACCGCCCGGTTCATCGGCGCCCGCTTCTCCCCGAGGAAGGCACGATGACCACGTACACCGCCGTAGGAACCCGCCGGCACACCACGCCGACCGGGCCGCAGCCCGGCACGACCAGCACTCCCGAGAAGAGGGACACCATGGCCACGAGCATCGACGTCTCGGACCTCGACATCTACTACGGCGACTTCAAGGCCGTCGAGGGGGTCACGATGAACATCGCGGCCCGTGAGGTCACGGCGCTGATCGGCCCGTCGGGCTGCGGCAAGTCCACCTTCCTCCGCTCGCTCAACCGGATGCACGAGGTGATCCCGGGCGCTCGCGTGGACGGCAAGATCGTCATCGACGGCCAGGACATGTACGCCCCCGAGGTGGACCCGGTCGCCGTACGCCGCCAGGTCGGGATGGTCTTCCAGCGGCCGAACCCGTTCCCCACGATGTCGATCTACGAGAACGTGATCGCCGGGATGCGACTGAACCGGCGCCGGATCGGCCGCTCCGAGGCCGACACGATCGTGGAGCGGTCGCTGCGCGGCGCGAACCTCTGGGAGGAGGTCAAGGACCGGTTGAGCAAGCCCGGCTCCGGCCTCTCCGGTGGTCAGCAGCAGCGTCTGTGCATCGCCCGCGCGATCGCCGTGGAGCCGCAGATCCTGCTCATGGACGAGCCGTGCTCGGCGCTCGACCCGATCTCGACCTCGGCCATCGAGGACCTGATCCAGGAGCTGAAGTCCGACTACACGATCGTGATCGTCACCCACAACATGCAGCAGGCTGCCCGCGTCTCCTCCGAGACCGCGTTCTTCAACCTGGCCGGGGTGGGCATGCCGGGTCGGCTGGTCGAGATGAACCCGACCAGGAAGATCTTCATGAACCCCGACAACGAGTCGACCGAGGCCTACGTCTCCGGCCGGTTCGGCTGAGTCCCGCGCCGGGGCCCGCGGGCCCCGGCGGGACCAGGCGGCTAGGGCAGCTGGGCGACGTAGCGCAACGCCAGGTAGAGCAGCGCGGCCACGGTCCCGGCGGCCGGGAAGGTGAGCACCCAGGCGCCGACGATGGACTTGGCGACGCCCCACCGGACCGCGGACAGCCGCTTGGTGGCGCCCACCCCCATCACCGACGAGGTGATGATGTGGGTGGTGGAGACCGGGGCCTCGAAGACGAACGCGGTCGTGTAGAGCACCGACGCCGCGACCGACTCGGCGGCGAAGCCGCGGGCCGGGTCGAGGTGGATGATCCGCCTGCCGAGCGTGCGCATGATCCGCCAGCCGCCGGCGTAGGTGCCGGCCGAGATCGCTGCCGCCGCGGAGACGATCACCCACACCGGGAGCGGGTCGTCGGCGTTGACGTAGCCACCGGTCAGCAGCGCCAGGAAGATCACGCCCATCGTCTTCTGCGCGTCCTGGAGGCCGTGCCCCAACGCCATCGCCGCTGCGCTCACGGTCTGAGCCATCCGGAAGCCGCGGTTGGTGCGGCCCGGGTGGGCGTGGCGCCACAGCCACATGATCGCCAGCATCAGCGCGAACGCCACCGCGAACCCGAACAGCGGGGAGACCACCATCGGGATGACGACCTTGTCGATGATCACGTCCCACTTGACCGTCGAGCCGGACGCGAGCGCGGCACCGACCAGTCCCCCGATGAGGGCGTGCGAGGACGACGAGGGCAGGCCGTAGTACCAGGTCAGCAGGTTCCAGGCGATCGCGCCGAGCAGACCGGCCATGACGATGACCAGGCCGTGGGTGTTGTCCGGCGGGGAGATCACCTTGCCGACGGTGTTGGCGACCTCCTGCCCGAGGAAGGCGCCGACGAAGTTCATGACCGCAGCCATGCCCAGGGCGATGCGCGGGGTGAGTGCCCGGGTCGACACCGAGGTCGCAATGGCGTTCGCGGCGTCGTGGAACCCGTTGGTGTAGTCGAAGGCCAGGGCGACAGCGACGACCGCGATGATGATCGCGAGGTCCACGCTCAGGACTCCTTGACGGCGATCTGCTCGATGATGTTCGCCACGCGCTCGAAGGCGTCGATCGCCTTCTCCAGGGAGTCGACGATGTCCTTGAGCTTCAGCACCTCGAGGGCCTCGAACTGGCCGCTGAACAGCTTGGCCAGGATCCGCCGGTAGGTCTTGTCGCCGGCGTTCTCCAGCCGGTTGATCTCGATCCAGTACTCGTCGAGGTTCTTCATCGACTTCAGGCCCGGCATGGTCTCGGCGGTCAGCTCGGCACAGCGCTGGATGACCTCGACCTGCTCGGCGAGCTCCGAGGGCAGCTCACCGACCTCGTAGAGCAGGACCAGGTCGACGGCCTCCTCCATGTAGTCCATGACGTCGTCCAGCCCGGAGGCGAGGTCGTAGATGTCCTCGCGGTCGAACGGGGTGACGAAGGTCTGGTTCACCCGGCGGATGATCCCGTGGGTGGACTCGTCGGCGAGGTGTTCCTGCTCGCGCATCCGCTCCGCGATCACGCGGCGGTCGCTGGTGTCGCCCAGCATCTCGGCGAGCAGGGCGGAGCCCTGGACGAGCTGCTGGGCGGACTGGGTGAAGAGGTCGTAGAACGTGGCGTCCACGGGACGGAACCGCAAGGGCACGGCGAACTCCTGGCATGAGGAAGAGGACCGTGGGACATGCTAGGCGCTTGGTGCCCCGAAGCCGCAAACGGCGTCTGCCCTACTGGGCCACCGACGCGCCGCCCTGCTCGTCGTCTCGCTCGGTCACCCCGAGCAGCGAGTCGATCTGGGTGCAGTCGAGCTGCCCGTCGGTCTCACCGGCGGCCACCATGAGGGTGGAGATGAGCTCCACCTCCTCGAGCAGCTCGGAGTCCTCGAGCGGGACATCGAGAGGGTCACTCATGCTCGCTCCCTTCGGCAGGTGGGGCGGTGGTTCGTGAGGTCCCCACCAGTCTGCTCGGTCGGGCGGTCGACAAACCCCACCCGAACAGGCCAGAAATGACTAGAGCCCCGACCGCGAACGGTCGGGGCTCCGGTGCTGTTCCGCAGATCAGGCGTTGCGGACGTTCTCAGCCTGCGGGCCCTTGGGGCCCTGGGTGACCTCGAACTCGACGCGCTGGTTCTCCTCCAGGGACTTGTAGCCCTGCATCTGGATGGCGGAGAAGTGCACGAAGACGTCGTCTCCGCCGTCCTCCTGCGCGATGAAACCGAAACCCTTCTCGGCGTTGAACCACTTGACGGTGCCCTGAGCCATGCTCGCTTACTCCTCTTTCGGGGGCCTGGACCGCCGCTGCGGCGGTCCTGCACCAGCTGCGTGACGCTGAGCCCCTCCGAGAAGCTATGCAACCTGAGAGTCAACGCCGCTGGATTCACAACACTCCGCGGGCGTCTTTTGGAACCTGCTGGAACTTTGTGCATCTGGTGCTGCGACGAGTTTACCAACTCAGCGCCGTGAGGGAAGAGCCGGACCCTCCATGGTTGTAGCGTGATGCCCATGCTGGTCCTGAGCCGCCGTGTCGGCGAGAGCATCGTGATCGGTGACAACGTCACTGTGACGGTCCTCGAGGTGCGTGGAGACGTCGTGCGGATCGGCATCGACGCCCCCCGGTCCGTCGCGGTCCACCGTGAGGAGCTCCTGCGCGAGCTCGCCGAGACGAACCGGGAGTCGGCGTCGCCGAGCGAGGACGCGATCGCGTCGCTGGCCCAGCAGATCGGCAGCCACGGGGACTGATCCCCGGGCCGCGAGGGCGGCTCAGGCGACCGGGGCGGCTCAGGCGATGAGCGGGGCGCGCACCGGCAGGTCGTCGTTGAGCACGACCTGGCCGGCCCTGCGGCTGGTGGTGTTGACCAGGACCGGTGCGAGCAGGTTCGCGGTGGCACCCGCGGCGGCGTCGCCGGGGTTGACCACGACGAGCATGAGCACGTCGGCGCCGCTCTCGATGCCCAGCGTCGCGGCGGTGGCGTCGTCGATGACCGGGGCGTAGTCGGGGAAGAACACGTGGGGGGGCACGACGAGGAAGCGCAGGTCCGGGTCGTCCATGGAGCGCAGCGAGCACAGGACACCGGCGTCGTCGAGCCGGACCAGGGCGAACCGGCGGGCGTCGGGGAAGCCGGGCATGGGTTCGACCATCTCGATCACCGGGATCTCCTCGACCACCGACACGGCTCTCCTCGTCTCGCTCCGGACCGGCCTGGGGGCCAGCTGGGCCGTGCTCATCGCAGGAAGTCCGAGAGCGACGGCTGGACCAGCCTAGCCGTGGCCGACAGCGCGGCCTGGTAGGCGACCTCGTTCATCTTCAGGTCCATGGTGGCCCGGGCCAGGTCGACGTTCTCGATCTCCGACAACGAGGAGGTGAGGTTCAGTACGGCGTCCTTGGAGGACTGGATCGCCCGGTCGACCCGGTTGGCCTTCGTGCCGACGTCCGAGAGCGTGGCGGTGATCCGGCTGTGGGCGTCGTTGAGGCTCCCGATCGCGGCCTGCACGCCGGCGGTGTTCCCGGCGCGGAGCGCGGTGGAGAGGTCAGCGAGGTCGGCGAAGATGTCGGAGCCCGGCGGGCCGAAGACGGTGGGGCCGTCCACGTTCACCGCCACCTTCACCCCCAGGCCGATGGTGCGCTTGACCTCGCCGGGCACCCCGACGAAGGTCCCGGAGGCGTCGTAGGCCTGCTGCCCGCTGACCTGGCCACCGAAGACCGGTCGGCCGAGGTAGGTCGAGTTGGCGCCGGAGATCAGGCTCTGGCGGAGCTGGTCGACCTCGGCGGCCAGGGCCTCCCGGGCCTGGGGGGTCTGGCTGAGCCCGTTGACGCCCTGGATGCCGAGGTCCCGGGCCCGGGTGACCTGACCGATCATCGAGGTCAGCGTGCTGTCGATCTGTCCGAGCCAGCCGGCGCCGTCCTCGGCGTTGCGGGTGTACTGGCTCTGGTCGGCCATCTCGGCCCTCATCCGCATCGCCGACGTGGTGTCGGTCGGGGAGTCCGAGGGGCGGTTGAGGACCCGACCGGTGCTGAGCTGCTCCTGGTTCTTCGCCAGCCGGTTGAGCCCGGTCTGCAACGACGCCATGGAGCTCTTCATCATCATGTTCTGGGTGACCCGGGTGATCGTCATCAGCGCAGCATCCCCGTCCGGTTGATCAGCGTGTCGAGCATGGAGTCCACGGTGGTGAGGACCCGCGCGGAGGCCTCGTAGGCCCGCTGGTAGGAGACCAGGTTCAGCATCTCCTCGTCGAGGTTGACCCCTGCCAGCTGGTCGTGGGAGCCCTTGACCTGGTCGGTGAGCATCGACTGGCTGGCGGCCAGCCGCCGGCCCGAGGCGACCGTCGACCCGAACCCGTTGACCAGGGTCTGGTAGCCGGTCTCGGCTGTGGTCAGCTCGGCGAGGGCGTCGGCGGTTCCGCCGTCCACCACCCCGCCGGACGCCGACGCGGCAGCCACCTGGCTCTTGTCGGTGAGGGCGAGGGCCAGCGAGCCCGAGGGGTCCGCCGGGTCGTAGCCGAAGAAGGGGGCGCCGCCCGCGCCGGTGGCGTCGTAGCCCGACTGGTGCAGGGCGTTGACCCCGTCGGCGAGCGTCGTGGCCACCGCGTTCAGCCCCGCGATGTACGCCGGGATGGTGGTGTTGAGCAGGTCGGTGACCGCCCCGACCTCGCCGTTCAGGCCCGACGGCACGCTCGTGGTGCCCGAGACCGGGTGGGTGATCTCGAAGCTGACCGGGCTGCCGTCGGCGTCCCCGGTGGGCGTGACACCGCTGGCGACCGAGAGCTGGCCGGGGATCCCCCCGGTGACCAGCGGCACGCCGTTGACGGCGAAGTCCATGCCCCCGACACCGTTCGCGGTCGCCTTGCCCCCGGTCAGCGCCGCGAGCCGCAGCGCGAGCTGGTCGCGCTGGTCGAGCAGGTTCCCCGAGTCCGAGCCGTCGATCGTGGCGATCGCCAGCGCCTTGTTCGTCGAGGCCAGGTCGGAGGCGACGGTGTTGACCTCGGTGACCATCGCGTTGAGCTTCGCGCGCTGGTCGCCGGCCTCGACCGCGAAGTTGCGGGCCTGGATCTTGACCGCGTCGGCCAGCTCGGCGCCGCGCGCCAGCACCTGGCTGCGGGCCGCGTCGCTGCCGGGGTTGTTGGCGACGTCGGCCCAGGACCGGCGGAACTCCGCCATGACCGCCGACAACCCGTTGTCGCCCGGCTCCCCGATGCCCGTCTCGAGCCGGTCCAGAACCGTCTGGCGGGTGTCGAGGTAGGACTGCTTGCCGGTCTCGGTGCGCAATCGCGCGTCGAGGAACGCGTCGTTGAGCCGGGTGACCCCGGTGATCGTGACGCCCCCGTCGGCCCCCTGGCTGCGCGACCACATGGCCGCCTTGGTGGGGGTTCCGGCGGAGACCGCGTCCACCTTGCGCCGGGTGTAGCCCTCGGTGCCGACGTTGGCGATGTTCTGGCTCGCCGTGTCCATGGCCACGCGGTTGTAGCGCAGTGCGGAGAGCGCGGTGTTGAGCGAGGCGAAGGAGCCGCTCATGGTCAGATGCTCCGATCGAGGAGTCGGTGACGCCGGTCGTCCACCACGGCGGTGCCGTCGTGGGAGTAGCTCGCGGGCTGCTCGGACAGGCCCAGGAAGGCCTCCCGGGCGGCCTGCTGACCGAAGCTGAGCAGCTCGCGGTTGGTGGCCGCGAGCTCGGTGATCTCGCGGGTGTAGCCGAGGAACGCCTCACGGTGGTCGAGCAGGATGGACCGCCAGGGCTCGTCGACGGCGTCGGCCATCGCACGCAGGCTGGGGTTGGCCGACATCCCGATCGACACCGCGGTCTCATCGGCGGCGATCGCGCGGAGCAGCTCGGTCTCCCGGATCAGGCCGAGGACTCCCTCGACCTCCCGGGCGGCGGAGGCGAGCCAGCGGGACTGCCCGCTGGCCAGCACCATCTTCTCGACCTCGAGCTTGTAGAGCAGCGTCTCGAGCAGCTCCCGTTCTCGCCACAGGATGAGCGACAGGTCTTCCACGGCCGTCCTCCTCTGGTCTCGACTGCCTGGAGCCCTCCCATCGGCCCGGGCACCATCCGGTTGAGGGTTTCGCCCACAAACCTGCGCCCCGTCCCCGGCTAGCACGGGAACCGGAGCCCGGCTGCGGAACGGCCCAAGACCAACCGTTCGGCGCGGCGCGCCGCAGAGGGCCTGGCCCCGAAGGACTATGGTCCCGGGACGGATGTATCAACCTTCCTTCTCCAACCGCATATCTCCGTTGTTTTACCCTCAGACGGTGTGTCGGTGAACCAGAGTCCTCCTTGTGAACGAGACCCCCCGCACCGACTCCGCCGTCGACCTCGACGACCTGGTCACCAGCCACATGTCCTTGGTGGGACACATCGTGCGGGAGTCGATGGGCCGCCTGCCGGGCCACGTCAACCGTGACGACCTCACCTCGGCCGGCCTGGCCGCCCTGGTGCAGGCCGCCCGCTCCTACGACGCCAGCCGCGGCGTCCCGTTCACCCGCTACGCCTCCACCCGCGTCCGGGGCGCGATCATCGACGAGCTCCGCGGCGTGGACTGGGCCAGCCGCTCGGTCCGTCGCCGCGCCCGCGAGCTCGACGACACCCGCAGCCGGCTCGCCACCGCCCTGGGCCGCACGCCCAGCGACGCCGAGGTCGCCACTGCGGCCGGCCTCACCGTCGAGGAGCTCGCCGCCAACAACGACGACGTCTCCCGGGCCAGCGTGATGAGCCTCCAGGGCTTCGGCGACACCCCCATCGACGACGTCCTGCCGACCCGGGCCCCCAGCCCGGAGGAGCGGGTGGAGCAGAACGAGCGGATCGGCTACCTGGTCGACTCCGTCGCCGAGCTGCCCGAGCGGCTGCGCGTGGTCGTCGAGGGCTACTTCTTCGCCGAGCGCCCGATGGCCGACATCGCCGCCGAGCTCGGGGTCAGCGAGTCCCGGGTGTCGCAGATGCGCGCCGAGGCGCTCGTGCTCCTCAAGGACGCCATGAACAGCGCCCTCGACCCGGACCTGGTCGCTCCCCACGAGCGCCCCGAAGGCTGCGCCGCCCGCCGGCGTGACGCCTACTTCGCCGCCGTCGCGTCCCGCCGTACGGCGACCGCGCGACTGGGGTCTATGAACGCTTATGACCGAATTGCCTGAAATAGTTTACGCGAAACCCTCAAGGTCTCGATCGGCCCGCCGATCAGATCCCCGACGGAGTCCACGGATGGGCTCCAGAACACCGACTCACACCACATGGAAGGACCCATCATGAGTCTTCGCATCAACACCAACGTCGACGCTGTCAACTCGTACCGGAACCTCTCGGTCACGCAGGGCCAGATGTCGAAGTCCCTCGAGAAGCTGTCCAGCGGCTTCCGGATCAACCGTGCGGCCGACGACGCTGCCGGCCTCGCGATCTCCGAGGGTCTGCGTTCGCAGGTCGGCGGCCTCCGGATGGGCGCTCGCAACGCCCAGGACGGGATCAGCGTCGCGCAGACCGCTGAAGGCGCGCTCACCGAGGTCCACTCCATGCTCCAGCGCATGAACGACCTCTCCGTGCAGTACGCCAACGGCACGCAGAACACCGACTCGCAGGCCGCCCTGGGGGCGGAGTTCGACGCGCTGCAGTCGGAGGTCACCCGGATCACCACCAACGCGAAGTTCAACGGCGTCTCGCTCTTCAACGACGCCGCGCTGACCTTCCAGGTCGGCTCCGACTCGACCGACACCATCGACGTCTCGGCGACCGCCCTCGCCGCCGTCGACACCTCCAGCGCTGTCATCACCGACAGCAACACGGTTCAGGCCGCGATCACCACGATCTCGACGCAGCGCGCCGAGCTCGGTGCGATCCAGAACCGGTTCGAGCACACCATCAACGCGGTCAACGTCGCGATCGAGAACCTGTCCTCCTCGGAGAGCCGGATCCGCGACACCGACATGGCCCAGGAGATGGTGAACTTCACCCGCTCGAACATCCTGTCGCAGGCCGGCACCTCCATGCTGGCCCAGGCGAACCAGGCGCCCCAGGGCGTCCTGCAGCTGCTCCGCTGATCACCGTCGATCGGCTAGCCGCCAGGTAGCACGCACCACCAGCACGTCGCACCACGGTCCGGGCGAGAGAACGAGTCCCGCACTCGCGCTCTCGCCCGGACCCATGTCCCGCGCGTGCAGCACGCCCCGCGAGCGGCCGTGGTGTCCGTCGCGCCGGACCAGGTTTGGGAGGACCGGGTCGGCCGGTGGACACCACGTCCCCGCATGCACCACCGCACGCACCACCGCACGCACCACCGGCACGACCCAGGCACGGAACGGAAGGAGAGGGTGATGGCGACTGCCAGCATCAGCGGGCTGTCCAGCGGCCTCGACACCGCGACGATCATCTCGCAGCTCATGCAGGTCGAGGCGATCACCCAGAGCCGGCTCAAGTCCCAGGTCACCACCGCGCAGAGCACCGTCAAGTCCCTCCAGGACCTCAACACCAAGCTCGCCGCACTCGCCACCAACGCCGAGAAGCTCGCCAAGCCGACCGGGTGGAACCCGGTCACGGTCTCCAGCAGCAGCGAGCTCGTCTCCGCCACCGGCACCAGCACCGCCACCACCGGCGCCACGAGCTTCACCGTCGGCGCCCTGGCCAAGGCCCACTCGCTCAGCTTCACCGACACCGCGGCGATGGCCGACGTGGTCACGACCGGCTCGACCTCGGTCCGCCTCGACCTGCTCGACGGCAACGGCCCGCGCGACCTCGACACCGGCGACGGCACCCTGGCCGGCGTGGTCATCGCGATCAACAAGTCCGGCGCCGGCGTGCAGGCCAGCACCGTCAAGCTCGACGACGGCACCTACCGTCTGCGGGTCAGCTCCACGGCGACCGGCGCGGCCTCCGACTTCACCCTGACCAACGTCGACGGCTCGTCCCTGCTCGGGGGCGCCACGGTGACCGCCGGCCAGGACGCCGAGATCACCGTGGGCGCCGACGTGCTGCACTCGGCGAGCAACACCTTCTCCGGGATCGTCAACGGCCTCGACATCACCCTGAAGGCCGGTCTCACGGCCGGCACCGTGGTCGACCTCGCCACCACGCAGGACGCCTCGAGCCTCGGCACCTCGGTCAAGTCCCTGGTGGACGCGATCAACTCGGCGCTGAGCGACATCGACAGGCTCTCCTCCTACAACACGACCACCAAGACCAAGGGCGCCCTGGCCGGCGACAGCGCCGCTCGCACGGTGCGCGACCGGCTCTTCGGCGCGGTCAACCCCGGTGACGGCACCTCGCTGGCGAGCCTGGGGGTCCAGACCGACCGCTACGGCAAGCTCACCTTCGACCAGGCCGCGTTCGAGAAGTCCTTCACCGCCGACCCGGTCGCCACCGCTTCGGCCTTCACCAGCAGCGCCGGCGGCTTCGCCGCCAGGATCCAGGGTGTCGCCAAGGGCGCCAGCGACTCGATCGACGGCACGATCACCCAGGCGATCAACGGTCGCAACACCAACATCACCCAGATCCAGGACCGGATCGCCGACTGGGACACGCGGCTCGAGCTGCGCCAGGCCACGCTCACCCGCCAGTTCACCGCTCTCGAGACGGCGCTGAACCGGCTGAACAGCCAGTCCTCGTGGTTGAGCGGTCAGCTCAGCGCGCTGAGCAACTCCTGAGCCGGAAGGTCGCCATGTTCCCGAACGCCAAGAACCCGTACATGGAGAACGCCGTCGCCACGGCCAGCCCCCAGCGCCTGCTGGTCATGCTCTACGACCGGCTCCTCCTGGACCTCCAGCGCGGTCGCGACGCCCAGCGCGCCGGCAACCTTCCCGAGGCCCACGCCCAGCTGGTGCACGCGCAGGAGATCGTCATCCACCTCCGCAGCACCCTGCGCGTCGACGCCTGGGACGGCGGCCCCGGCCTGGCCTCGCTCTACGACTGGCTGCACACCCAGCTCATCAAGGCCAACGTGGCCAAGGACGCGGAGCTGACCGAGGGCTGCCTCTCGGTGGTCCTCGACCTCGCCGAGGCCTGGCGGACGGCGGCGCTGCAGAGCGCGCCGAGCGCCGGCTGACCGGCCGGTCCCGATGCCTCCGCCTCCCGGCGACCCTGCGCCCAGCCGCCCCGAACCCGCCCCCGAGTTCCGTACGGCCTGGGTCGCCGCCCTCGACCGTCTCGAGCTCGACGTCGCCCACGCCGAGACCCTGCTGCGCTCCGCCTCGGCCGAGGAGCTGCCCGCACTGGAGCCCTGGGCCCCTCCCCCGGTTCGCGGCCCGTTGCCCTCGGACCTCGAGCCCCGCGCCCGGATGGTGCTGGAGCGACAGCTCGCCGTCGCGCACGCGGTGACCCAGCGGGTCACGCTCACCGGCCGACACCGCCGGTTCACGCAGGCGATCCGGGACACGGCCAGCCCCGACCTGCCGGTCTACCTCGACCTCAACGCCTGAGCCGGCGACGTCGAGCGCGACACGCCGTACCGGACAAAGAAATCGGACTAAAGGCCCCAAAGTCGCTCAGGTTGGACGATCGAGGGCCGAAGAGGACTGCGAGCTAAGGACAGCTCGTCCCGCCGAAGGATCGGCACCTTCTCGTGCCGTCTGGCTCCCGCCAGGCGCAGAAGTCGGAGTGATCCTGTGTCCATCTTCGCGACCGATGCGGTGGCGAACGTCCTCCACGGTGCCCTCGGCGGGCTCTCCGTGCGACAGAACGTCATCGCGGACAACATCGCCAACGTCGACACCCCCGGCTTCCGGGCGCGGTCGGTCGACTTCGAGAGCTCCCTGCGCGGGGCGATCGACTCCGGGAACGTCACCTCTGACCCCGTGACCACCTCCGTGCAGGCGACCCAGACCCCGGTCGGGGCCAACGGCAACAACGTCGACCTGCGCAAGGAGACGATGGCCGCGATGCAGTCGGTCTTCCAGTACCAGGTGCTCACCAGGGCGGTCAGCGACCGGCTCGACAACATGCGCACCGCGGCAGGAGCCTTCTGATGGGCGCCTTCGACGCACTGAACATCGCCAACACCAGCCTGGGCATGCACCAGACCTGGCTCGACGCGCTTGCCCACAACATCGCCAACGTCAACACGGTCCGGCCCACCAGCGGCAGCGCCTTCCAGGCCCAGATGATCGAGGCCCAGTCCCGCGCCGACGGTGGCGTCGACGTCACCGGCATCGCGCTCAGCGACCCCCAGGGACGTCTCGAGTACGCCCCCGACCACCCGTTGGCCGACGCCAACGGGTACGTCCGGGCGCCGGAGATCGACCTGGCCTCGCAGATGAGCCAGCTCGTCATGGCCCAGCGCGGCTACCAGGCCCAGGTCTCGGTCACCAAGAACGCACAGGACACCTACAGCAGCGCGCTGCAGATCGGCAGGGGCTGACCATGAGCATCTCCGGGATCGAGAGCCTCCAGCCCTGGTCGGTCGGCGGCGCGAGCAGCGTCGCACCGCCCGCCGAGACCACCTCCCCCGCAGCCGCCCAGGGCCCCCAGGGCCCGGCCTTCGGCAGGCTGCTGGCCCAGGGCATCGACGGCCTCGAAGGCATGCAGGACAAGACCGACGGACTCGCGGTCCAGGCCGCCACCGGTGACCTGACCGCCATCCACGACTACACGATCGCGGCCACCGAGACCTCGGTCGCTACCCAGCTGACCGTGGCCGTGCGCAACAAGGCCGTGGAGGCGTTCAACGAGATCATGCGGATGCAGGTCTGATGCGGGACACCATCACGCGGCTGACCACGCGCGTCCAGAGCACCTTCGCCGGCTTCACCGCGGGGCAGAAGGTCGTTGCCGTGATCGGGACCGGGGCGCTGCTCCTGGCCGGTTTCATGGTCTTCCGGTGGGCCGCGGCGCCCAGCTATGCACCCCTGTTCAGCAACCTGGCGTCCTCGGACGCCTCCGCGATCATCCAGCAGCTCGACGCCGAGGGGATCCCCTACCAGCTGAGCAACGGCGGGAACACGATCATGGTGCCGCAGGCCCAGGTCTACTCGACCCGGATCAGTCTCAGCGGCGAGGGGCTGCCCAGCTCGAACGAGAGCGGCTACTCGCTGCTGGACAACCAGAGCCTGTCCACCTCGCAGTTCCAGGAGCAGACCAGCTTCAAGCGGGCGATGGAAGGCGAGCTGCAGAACACCATCGAGGCGATCGACGGCGTCGACGCCGCGGTCGTGCACCTGGCCATGCCGCCCAAGCAGGTCTTCACCGACACCCAGGACCCCACCACCGCCTCGGTGCTGCTCAAGACCCGCGCCGGCACCACGCTCACCCCCGAGCAGGTCCAGGCCGTGGTCAACCTGGTCTCCTCCAGCGTCGACGGCCTGGCCACCGACAAGGTCACCGTGGCCGACTCCACCGGACGCGTGCTCTCCGCCCCCGGCGCCTCGGCGGCCGGCGCGGCCCAGTCGCAGATGCAGCAGGTCACCGACTTCCAGAACCGGATGTCGGCCCAGGTGCAGGCCACCCTCGACCGCGTCGTGGGCCCCGGCAACTCCACGGTGCAGATCACGCCGGTGCTCAACTTCGACGAGACCGTCTCCCAGACCACCCGCTACTTCGGCAACGCCGACATGGCGCTGTCGGCCAGCGAGACGACCGAGAAGCTGCGCGGCGGGAACGGCCTCGGCGTCTCCGGCGGTGTGGTCGGTCCCGACGGCCAGATGGACCCGGGCACGACCGGGACCACGGGCAGCGGTCAGACCTACGACAAGAAGAGCCGGACCTCCGACAACGCGGTCAACAACGTCGTCGAGCAGCGTCAGGCCGCTCCTGGCGGCGTGGAGTCCCTGCACGTCGGCATCGTGCTCGACACCCAGGCACTCAACGGCCGCGACCCGGCCGTGCTGCAGACGAACATCGCCTCCGCGCTGGGCATCGACAACGCTCGCGGCGACACGATCGACGTCAGCACCGTGCCCTTCGACCGCACCGCCGAGACCGCTGCGGCCGCCGAGCTGAAGGCCGCCACGGCCGCCGACGCGTCCGTGGCCCGCATGTCGATGATCCGCAACGGCGGACTGGTCGGGGTGATCGCGCTGATGCTGCTCATCGCGTGGTTCCGCGCCCGCCGCCGGGCCAAGGCACGCGTCGAGGCCACCAGCTACGTCGTCGACCAGCTGCGCCGCGACGCCCTGGAGCGGCAGTCCGCCCAGGCCGCCCTCGACAACCCCAACCCGGCACTGCTGGCGCTGGAGTCGTCGGAGGACGCCATGACGAACGAGATCCGAGACGAGATCGCCGCGCTGGTCGAACGCCAGCCCGAGGATGTCGCGAACCTGCTGCGTGGATGGTTGGTGGAGCGCTGATGAGCATCGCAGTTTCCGGGGTCGGCACCCGCAAGGCCGCCATCCTGCTGATCCAGATGGGCCGCGAGCGCGCGGCCTCGGTCCTCAACCACCTGAGCGAGGGCGAGGTCGAGAAGATCTCCGCCGAGATCGCCCGGCTCGACTCGATCAGCGGGACGGAGACCGAGTCGGTGCTCGCGGAGTTCCGCGACATGATGACCGCCCAGCTGCACATCGCCCAGGGCGGGCTGACCTTCGCCCAGCAGATCCTCGAGCAGAGCATGGGCGCCGAGCGCGCAGCCGAGATCATGCTCAGGCTCAACGCCGCCGCGGTGAAGATGCCGTTCCAGTTCCTCCAGCGGGCCGACCCGGCCCAGCTGCGCTCCTTCATCGCCGACGAGCACCCGCAGACCATCGCGCTCGTGCTCGCCCACATGACCCCCGACAAGGCCTCGCTCCTGCTCTCGGGCCTCCCCCCGGAGAAGCAGGCCGAGGTGGCGCACCGGATCGCGGTCATGGACCGGACCTCCCCCGACATCATCCGGGCCGTGGAGGGCACCCTCGAGCGACGCCTGTCCTCGATGCTCCAGCCCACCGAGATGTCGCGGGTCGGCGGTCTCGACCCGCTGGTGAACATCATCAACCGGTCCGACCGCGCCACCGAGCGCCAGATCGTCGAGGGCCTGGAGGCGCTCGACCCGTCCCTGGCCGACGCGATCAAGAGCAAGATGTTCATGTTCGAGGACATCGTCGACCTCGAGGACCGTTCCATCCAGCTCGTGCTGCGCGAGGTCGACAGCGCCGAGCTCGCCCTGGCCCTCAAGGGCGTGCCGGAGGAGGTCCGCGACAAGATCACCAAGAACCTGTCCGAGCGCGCCGCGACCAACCTCATCGAGGAGGTAGAGCTGCTCGGCACCGTCCGGCTGCGGCAGGTCGAGGAGTCCCAGCAGAACATCATCCGGGTGATCCGCCAGCTCGAGGAGCAGGGCCAGATCATGGTGCGACGGGGGAACGACGATGAGTTCGTCGCCTGAGCACGTGACGCAGTCCGCGGTCCTCGTCGGGGACGCCGCCGACGCGATCGCGAGCTTCGCCTTCGCCACCCGCGAGCTGCGCAGCGGCGCGTGGACCCGGCTGGGCGGCAGCACGGTCCTCGGCGACGACGTCACCGAGCACACCCTCTCCGGGCTGGTCAGCCAGACCAGCGCGGCCGCCCGTTCCCAGGGCTACGCCACCGGGTGGGCCGAGGGCCGGCGCGCCGCGCAGGAGCAGGCACGTCAGGCTGCTCTCGCCGTCGCCGAGGCGCAGGCCCGGGACACCGCCCGTCGCGAGACCGAGCACCGCGCCGCGGTCGACGGGCTCGTGCGGGCTGCGGCCCGGCTCGACGTCGCAGTCACCGAGACCTGCGCCTGGCTCGAGGAGCGCACCTCCGAGGTGGCGCTCACGCTCACCGAGACGCTGGTCGCCCACGAGCTGGCGGTCTCGGTCACGCCCGGCGCCGACGCCGTACGCCGCGCGCTCGCGCTCGCCCCGGGGGTCCCCCTGGTCCGGGTGCGGCTCTGCGCCGAGGACGCCGCCGAGCCGGCCCTCCGCGCCGTCGCCGGGGCCGGCACCGTCGTGGTCGCCGACCGCGCACTGCGCCGCGGCGACGCGGTCGTCGAGACCGACGACGGCGTCCTGGACGCCCGGATCTCCTCCGCCCTGGAACGGGTGCGGGAGGTGCTCGCCCCGTGACCGCGCTCTCGACCCGACCGGCACCGCTGTCCCCAGCCCTGCTCACCCGTGCGCTCGACGCCGCCCGTCCGCGTCGCCTCGGCGTGGTCACCGAGCTGCTCGGCCTGCACGTGCTGGTCACCGGGGTGGACGCCGCCGTCGGCGACGTCCTCGAGGTGCTCCCCCAGGACCACGGACCCCACAACGGGCTGGCCCCGGTGCTTGCCGAGGTCGCGGCCAGCGGACCGCAGGGCCTGGTCTGCCTGCCCATGTCGGTCACCACCGGCCTGCGCACCGGGATGCACGTGCGCAGCACCGGGGGTCCCCTGTCCATCCCGGTCGGCCAGGCCCTGCTCGGCCGGGTCGTGGACGGTCTGGGTCGTCCCCTCGACGGCGGGCCGGACCTGTCCGGTCTCCCGCACGTCAGCGTGGAGAACCAGGCGCCCGCGGCCCTCAGCCGCGCCCGGATCACCCAGCAGGTCGGCCTCGGCGTCCGTGCCCTCGACGCCCTCGTCCCCTGTGGCCGCGGCCAGCGCGTGGCGATCATGGCCGGCAGCGGCGTGGGCAAGTCCACCCTGCTGTCGATGATCGCCCGCGGCACCGACGCCACCATGTCGGTGATCGCCCTGGTCGGCGAGCGCGGCCGCGAGGTTCGCGAGTTCATCGAGAACGACCTGGGACCGGAGGGACTCGCCCGGTCGGTCGTGGTCGTCGCGACCTCCGACGCCCCACCCGTGGAGCGGCTCCGCGCCGCCTTCGTCGCCACCCGGATCGCCGAGCACTTCCGCGACAACGGGGAGGACGTGGTGCTCATGATGGACAGCCTCACCCGGGTCGCGATGGCCCAGCGCGAGGTCGGGCTGTCCGCGGGCGAGCCTCCGGCCACCCGCGGCTACCCGCCCAGCGTCTTCGCCCTCCTCCCGCGCCTGCTGGAGCGGGCCGGCAACTCCGACCGGGGCAGCATCACCGGCCTGTACACCGTGCTCGTCGAGGGCGACGACCTGCAGGACCCGATCGGTGACACCGTCCGGTCGATCCTCGACGGTCACGTCGTGCTCACCCGCCGGCTCGCGACCGCCGGCCACTTCCCCAGCATCGACGTGCTCGAGTCGATCTCCCGGGTCAGCAGCGCGGTCACCACGCCCGACCAGCGGTCCGCGGCGACCACGCTGCGACGCCTGCTCGCCGCCCACCGCGACGTCAAGGAGCTGGTGGAGATCGGCGCGTACGCAGCCGGCAGCGACCCCGACGCCGACGCGGCCCTCCGCCTGCTCCCCCGCATCAACGACTTCCTGCGCCAGGACGTCGACGCCCCCTCGCACCTCGCCGAGACCTGGACCAACCTCAAGGAGCTGGTGGCATGACCTCCCGCCACGACAAGGACCGGGGGATGCGCGCCGTGGCGCGGGTCCGCGAGGTCCGCGAGCGGGACAGCCGCGTCGGGCTGCTGCACGCGATGGGCACCGTCCGCACCCGGGAGGCGGAGCTCCTCGACCTGCAGCAGGCGCTGGAGACGGCCTCCGGTCGCGAGGCCACCAGCCTCGACGACTTCGTCGTGTCCCGCCAGCTCCTCGCCGCGATGGCCGTGGCGGTCCGCGAAGCCGAGCAGCGCCTCGACGCCAGCCGGATCGTCGCTACCGAGGCCCACTCCCGGTGGCAGGCCGACAAGAGCCGGGTCAGGGCCATCGAGCACCTCCTCGAGGAGCGGGCGCTGCGCCGGGCCGAGGACGCCCGGCGTGCCGACCAGCGCGAGGTCGACGACGTGATCGGTCGCCTGCACAGCCGCCGGCACGGGCACCGCACCCCGGGGACGGCCTCATGAGCGTCCTCGAGGTCCAGTCCCGCATCTCCCAGATCCAGGCCCAGCTCTCCGCGTTGGCGCCGGCCCCGGCCAGCGCGTCCAACGCCGCCGCCTTCGCCTCCACCCTGGCCTCCACCAGCGGCACGACGAGCACCCAGGCGGTCGGCACGACCAGCTCGGCGATGACCGGCGACACCGGCGGAGACGCTGTGGTGGCCGAGGCCAAGAAGTACCTCGGCGTCCCCTACGTCTGGGGCGGCACCGACCCGAAGAAGGGACTGGACTGCTCGGGGATGATCCAGCTCGTCTACCGGAACCTCGGCTACGAGCTCCCCCGGGTGTCCTACCAGCAGGCCGCTGCGGGCACCGCCGTCGAGGGCGGGCTGAAGAACGCCCAGCCCGGCGACATCCTGGCCTTCGGCTCCCCCGTGCACCACGTCGGGATCTACGTCGGCGACGGCAAGATGATCGAGGCGCCCCGGACCGGGCTCGACGTGCGGATCGGGCCCGTGTACGAGACCCCTACCCACATCCGTCGCATCCTTCCCGAGGGCGGTGTCGGCGCGACCGTGCCCGGCGCCTCCAGGGTGGCTGCCGGGACGCCGTACGCGGACCTGTTCACCGCCGCCTCCCAGAAGTACGGCGTCGACGCGAACCTGCTCGCCGCCGTCGCCCGCCAGGAGTCCGGCTTCAACCCCTCCGCAGTCAGCCACGCCGGTGCGAAGGGGCTCATGCAGCTGATGCCGGCGACCGCGCGCGGCCTCGGCGTCTCCGACCCCCTCGACCCGGCCCAGGCCGTGGACGGTGCGACCCGGCTGCTCAAGAGCCTCCTGCAGGAGTTCGGCCGGACCGACCTCGCCCTGGCCGCGTACAACGCCGGCCCGGGTGCGGTGCACCGCTACGACGGCATCCCGCCGTACGCCGAGACCCAGAACTACGTCCGCCGCATCATGGCCGACCTGGGGACCGCCGCATGACCGTGACCCCGATCGCCGCCCCGCCCTCCCAGGCGGCTGCCACCGCACCCGCCGGCAGCGCCGGCACAGCAGAGCTGTTCGCGGGCCTGCTGGGCGGCCCCTCCTCACCGGGCCCGGGCTCCGCCCTGCCCGCCCTGCCCACGCCGGTCGGGTCCGATGCTCCCGACGACGAGGTCGACCCGGGCGACGGCCTCGCCGGCACCGACGCGGCGCTCTCCCCGGCGCAGATCATGGCCGCCGCCCACCTGGTGCCGATCGCGCCCGTGCTGGCCAAGGCACCGCCGGTCGCGGTCGCCGCGCCGGTCCTCGACAGCCACCCGCTCACAGGGACCACCGACGCGTCCCACGCCGCACCGGCCGGGCTGAACGGGCGCGAGCCGAGGCGCCCGAGGCGGGCGTGGCGCTGACGGCTCCCTCGGCGAGCGGCGACGGCGACGACCCCGGCGTCCCAGGCCGCCGCCGCCTCCGCCACGGCCGCCACGGCCGCCACTTCCGGGGCTGACGCCGACTCGAACGCCGACCTCGGGACCGACCCCGGGACCGACACCGGGACCGACACCGGGACCGACACCGGCGCCTCCCTGGCCCCGACCACCGACGCGGCGACCCCGCTCACCGACCTGGGCACCGGCACCGGTGCCGGAAGCGGGGACCCGGGAGGAGGCGACCAGGGTTCGGCACCGACGCCGACCGAGGCCGCGCCCCCTGCCGGGGCCACGGCCGGGACCACGGCCGGGACCACTGCCGGAGCGACCGCCGCGGTCCAGGCCGCCGCCGCTCCTGTCACGGCGAGCACCGGCGGCGTCGACCCCGCCGCCGCCGCGGTCGCCGCGGTCAACGAGCAGGTCTTCCCCGACGTGTCCCGGCTGGTCAGCCGCGGCGACGGCACCCGCCGGATCACGCTCAAGCTGAACCCGGAGGCACTCGGGGACGTCCGCGTCGTGCTCACCGTCCGCCAGGGCGAGGTGCACGTGCGGATGGCGGGCAACGAGCAGGCCCAGCGCGCCCTCCAGTCCGGCTCCTCGGAGCTGCACCAGCTGCTCGAACGAGCCGGAGCCACCTCGAGCCAGGTCGTGGTCGGGCAGACCACCACCCAGCACCACGCCGGCCAGGGCGACGCCTCGGCCGGCCGCGACCTCTTCGGCGCCCGGGACGGGCTGCCCCAGGAGGGACGACGCGACACCCACGACGACCGGACCGCAGGGACGCGGACCGGGGGCACCACCGCCAGGGACGGCGACTTCCAGGGAGCGCACCCGCGCTCGCTGGCCAACCAGGGCACGCGATCCCGGCTTGCCGGGGTCGACGTGACGATGTGAGGAGGACCGATGTCGGTTTCCGCAGTCGAGTCGACGACACCGGGGGTCCTCGGGTCGTCGGCCTTCACCACGAGCGCGGCGTCCGCCTCGGCGGACAAGGACATGTTCCTGCAGCTCCTCGTGGCCCAGATGCGCTACCAGGACCCGTCCAACCCCGCGGACTCGAGCCAGTTCCTGGCCCAGTCGGCACAGTTCACCTCGTTGGAGAAGCTGCAGAACCTGACCGACCAGACCTCGCAGCTCGTGGCGCTCCAGGTCACCTTCGGCGCCAACAACCTGGTCGGCAAGAACGTGGCCTACCACGCCCCGGACGGCACCACGAAGACCGGGGTCATCAACTCGGTGCGCTTCGAGGCCACCGGCCCGGTCCTCCAGGTCAACGGCGAGGACATCCACCTCGCCGACGTCCTGGCCTCCGGGGACGGCACCACCGACCTCAAGGCCGCCTCGGTGATGCCCGCGGCGACCAACGTGACCGGTTCGGTCTGACCGCTCGCCGCACGCCGTACGACCTCGCACCTCCTGCTCCACCGTCCCCGCACCGTCCCCGCACCGTCCCCGCACCGTCCCCCGCACCGTCCCCGCGCCCTGGGCGCACCAGAGAAGGAAACCTCCATGCTTCGCTCGCTCTTCGCCGGCATCAGCGGCCTCCGCGTCAACCAGACCATGCTCGACGTGACCGGCAACAACATCGCCAACGCCAACACCACCGGCTTCAAGGCCAGCTCGACGGTCTTCCAGGACACCCTCAGCCAGATGCTGACCGGTGCCACCGGTGCAGCGGCCACCCGGGGCGGCACCAACCCGATCCAGGTCGGCCTCGGCGTCCAGCTCGCCGCGACCTCGACGAACTTCACGCAGGGCTCGGCCCAGACCACCGGCCGCCCGACCGACCTGATGATCCAGGGCGACGGGATGTTCGTGACCCGCAAGGGCAACGAGTTCCTCTACACCCGCGCCGGCGCGTTCAACTTCGACGAGACCGGCACGCTGGTCACCCCCACCGGGAACCGGGTGCAGGGCTACCTGCTCGACGCCTCCGGCGACGTTACCGGCGGCCTCGTCGACATCACCCTGGACCCGGCCAACGCCGTGCCCGCCGCTCCCCCCGGCGTCGAGCTGACGTCGTACAGCATCGGCACCGACGGCAAGCTCGTCGGCGTCTTCGACGACGGCGTGCAGCGGGAGATGGCCCAGCTGGCGCTGGCCGACTTCACCAACCCCCTGGGCCTAGAGAAGGTCGGCGAGACCTCGTTCCGGGAGTCCACCAACTCCGGCGCCGCCCAGGTCGGGATCGCCGCCCAGGGCCAGCGCGGCACGCTGATCGCGGGCGCGGTGGAGATGTCGAACGTCGACCTCGCCGCCGAGTTCACCAACCTGATCCTGGCCCAGCGCGGCTTCCAGGCCAGCTCGCGGGTGATCACCACCTCCGACCAGGTGCTGGAGGAGCTGGTGAACATCAAGCGCTGACGAGCCCGCCTGCCCCGTCTGCGCGGCTGCCGGCCCGGTCCTCCTCGGGGACCGGGCCGTCGGCCTGCCCGGGGGGGAGTATGTGCTGGTATAGCCCGGTTCCGACGCCCTTTTGCTCAAGTCCCGGACTCCGGCGCCGATGGATCTGCTGTCAGGCCACGGATGGTCCGACAACCCCCCGCACAAGGATGGTGCACCCGTGATCACCCTCACCAGGCTCAGTGGCTCGATGTTCGCCCTGAACTCCGACCTCATCGAGCGTGTCGACAGCACGCCCGACACCGTCATCACCCTCGTCGACGGCACCAAGTACGTCGTCAGCGAGGGCCTGCGCGAGGTCGTGACGATGATCCGGGAGTACCGCGGTGCCGTGATCGCCGAGAGCGCCCGGATGGCCCACCGCGACGAGGTCGTCGCGGCCAACCCGCCGGCCCGCCGGCTGGTCGCCGTTCCCGACCGCTTCGGCCTCGCCAACCCCCCGCACAGCTCGACCGACCCCGCGGAGCACTGATGGACCTCGCCACCCCGATCGGCGTCGGCGGCGCTGCCGTCGTCATCATCACCGTCAACGTGATGGAGGGCGGCAACCCCGCCAGCCTCTTCCTCATCCCCTCCATGCTCCTGGTGTGGGTGGGCACCTGCCTGGTCAGCATCGCCGGCGGCACCATGGCCGACGCCAAGGGTGTGGTCGGGTCGCTGAAGAAGGCGATGACCGGCTCCGCGGAGTCGTCGAAGGACGTCGTGCCCGTCGTGGTCAGCCTCGCCGACAAGGCCCGCAAGGAGGGCCTCCTGGCGCTGGAGGACTCGCTCAAGGAGATCGACGACGCGTTCCTCGTCAAGGGCGTCACCATGGCCGTCGACGGCACCGACCCCGAGGAGATGCGCGACATCCTCGAGGGCGAGGTCGCCGCCAAGCGCGCCGCGACCAAGCACAGCTCGAAGTTCTTCAGCGACGCCGGCGCCTACGCGCCCACCATCGGCATCATCGGCACGGTCATGGGCCTGGTGCACGTGCTGGAGAACCTCGCCCAGCCCGAGGAGCTCGGCCACCTGATCGCGGCCGCGTTCATCGCGACCCTGTGGGGCGTGCTCTCGGCCAACGTGTTCTTCCTGCCGATCGGCAACCGGCTCAAGCGGCTCGGTGAGCTCGAGGTGGCTCGCATGGAGCTCACGATCGAGGGCATCCTCGCCATCCAGGCCGGCGCCAACCCGAGGATCATCGCCGCCAAGCTCAACTCCCTCCTGCCCGCGCACGAGCAGGAGCAGGCGGAGGCGGCCTGACATGTCCCGACGCAAGCACGCCGCTCACGAGGAGGAGCACGAGAACCACGAGCGCTGGCTGGTCACGTACGCCGACATGATCACGCTGCTCATGGTGCTGTTCATCGTGCTGTTCGCCATGAGCACGGTCGAGCAGAAGAAGTTCAACGCGCTCAAGGCCGGCCTCGCCGCCGGGTTCGGCCAGAGCAACTCGGTCCTCGACGGCTCCCAGTCGATCCTCGACGACCCGGGCTCCGCGGCGACCGAGCCGATCAACCCCCAGGACACCGGCGACAACCCGGAGATCGCCCAGATCAAGACCGACGCGGTCACCGAGGCCGCCGCCGCGGCCAACCAACGCAAGTACGCCGATGCCGCAGCCGAGGCCGACCGCCTGCTCGAGGTCCGGCACCGGCTCAACAGCGCGCTGGCAGCCCAGGGCCTGGCCGGCGACGTGCGCAGCACGATCGACGGGCGCGGCCTCACCGTGAGCCTGGTCTCGAGGCACGTCGTGTTCGCCTCCAACCTGGCTGACCTCACCCCCCGGGGACGGCAGATCATGGACACCCTCGCCCCCGTGCTGAGCCGGCTCCCCGACAAGCTGCAGATCGAGGGCCACACGAACCAGGCAGCCGGCCCGCCCAAGTACTACGCCAGCGACTGGGACCTGTCCTCGGCACGGGCGATCACCGTCCTGCGCTACCTCAACGAGCAGCGCGGCATCTCGGCCTCCCGCCTGGCCGCGGTGGGCTTCGGCCACATCAAGCCGCTGGTCGACCCCAGCAAGCCCGGCTCCCAGGAGCTGAACAAGCGCGTCGACATCGTCGTGCTCACCAACCTCGACTCGGAGAACAGCGAGCTGCTCGACCGCGTCATCTACGACCGCAAGAAGGAGGCCGCCGCCAAGAGCCACACCACCAAGGCGGCCGACGACCACGGGACCAGCACGACCGACGACCACTCCGGCACCTCGCACGAGGCGACCGGGGACGCACACGCACTCGGTGCCATGGACGGCAGCGACACAGGGAGGGAACCCCGATGACCACCACCACGACCGCCCCCGCCCCCGACGGCGAGGCCGAGGCCAAGAAGGGCGGCGGGCTGAAGAAGATCCTGATCATCGTCGTGGCCCTGGCCGTCGTCGGCGGCGGCGCCTAC
Organism: uncultured Actinomycetota bacterium; assembly: GCA_963784485.1. GTDB lineage: Bacteria > Actinomycetota > Actinomycetes > Propionibacteriales > Nocardioidaceae > Marmoricola_A. Next base: position 89,928 of record CAWARH010000007.1, read on the forward strand.
TGGTTCGTGCTGCGCCCCAAGCCCGAGCCCAAGCCCGAACCGGGCGAGGTCGTCCAGCTCGAGCCGATCCAGGTGAACCTGGCCGGCGGCCACTACCTCAAGATCGGGATCGCGCTCCAGCTCACGACCCTGGCGCACGAGGCGGACGGCAGCAAGGCGCTCGACGCGACCATCGCGCTGTTCAGCGGCCGCAGCATGGACCAGCTGACCCGCGAGGAGGGCCGCGCCGAGTACAAGCACGACCTGGAGAAGGAGCTGGAGCACCTGTACCACGGCGACGTGATGGGCGTGTACTTCACCGACTTCGTCACCCAGTAGGCCCCGCGCCCGCAGTCCCCCGGTGTCGGACCCGTTCGGGGGTGGCCCGACCCCGGGGGGCTGCGCAAGATCAGGTAAAGATTTCGCTCAGGAGCGGCGCGCCTGCGCCGATAGTCCGGTCGTGACCGACCCGCTCCGCTCCGCTCCGGCCGCTCGCGTGCGCCGCCGCGTCCACGTCGAGCCGGTCGCGTACGACTTCAGCCGCCCGATCCAGCTCTCCCGCGAGCACTCGCGGGTGCTGCAGATGCGCCTGGACGGCTTCGCCCGCCAAGCGACCACCGTGTTCACCTCCGCCCTGCGGACGGTGTGCGGCGTCGCCGTGGTCTCGATCGACCAGCGCTCGTACGCCGAGTACGTCGACACGCTCGGCGCGTCGACGTACATGACGATGTTCCGCGCCGACCCGATGCCCGGTCTCGGCATCCTCGAGCTGTCGCTGACGGCCGCCATGACCTGCGTCGACCACATGCTCGGCGGACCCGGGGGCACCTCGCAGCCGGAACGGCCGCTCACCGAGATCGAGTCCGCGGTCATCCGCGGGTTCGTCGAGCGGATGCTCAGCGAGATGCGCTACTCCCTGGAGGACATCGTCCCCCTGGAGCCCGTCGTCACCGGGGTGGAGTACAGCCCGCAGTTCGCCCAGGCGGCCGGCGCCGCCGACGTGATGGTCGTCGCGACGTTCGACCTCAAGGTCGGCGAGAGCGACCACCGGATGACGTTCGTCCTCCCCTTCTCCGGCCTCATGCCGCACCTGGTCCACGCCGCGGCGCCGACGCCCGCCTCGGACCGCGAGCGCGCGCACCGGGCGCACTCGGCCACGCTGCTCCAGCACCAGTTCCACGACGTCCCCGTCGACGTACGGATCAAGCTGCGCGCCACCAAGATCTCCCCCGACGAGATCGGCCAGCTCCAGGTCGGCGACGTCGTCCGGCTCAGCCACCCCTCCGCAGCCCCGCTCGACGTCGCCGTCGACGACGTGGTCTTCGCCCATGCCACCGCCGGGGTCCACGGCAAGCGCCTCGCGGCGCAGGTCGTGGCCACCCCCCTGAAGGAGAACCGATGACGATCCTGCCCGACGCCTTCCCCCTGTCGCAGGTCGCCAGCGACAACACCGCAGCGCTGCTGGAGGCCGCCACGGCCGCCGCCGGCGTCCTGCCCGCGGTCTCCCCGCTCACGCCGGGCGCCCCCCAGCCCGGCAACCTGGACTCGGCCAGCGCCTTCGCCGGCGCCGCGATCGCCGACTTCGAGGGGCTGGTCCCCGGCGCCATCGCGGTCGTCGTCGGCAGCGACCTCGTCGAGGCCCTGGAGTCCAGCCCGCTCGGCTCGCTCGACCTCGCCGCAGCCGCCCAGCCCGCCCTGGACGCCGCCGCGGTCGCGCTCGGCGCCCGGGTCGGCGCAGCCCGCAGCGTCGGCCTGGACCTGGTCGTCAGCGACCTCGGCCACCCCTTCACCGTCGTGCCGCTGAACGGGACGGGCGGCTCGGCCGCGCTGCTGCTCAGCGACGCCTCGCTGGAGGCTGCCGCCGCCGCCGCTACCGCCGCCGCCGCCGCGGCTGCCGCGGCCTCGAACGCCCAGGCCGGCTTCCAGCCGATCAACGCCTCCGCCTCGGTGGCGGTGCCGGTGGCTCGGGGGCTGGAGATGCTGCACGGGGTGGTGATGGAGGTGACCGTCGAGCTCGGTCGCACCAGGATGAGCGTGCGCGAGCTGCTCGCGCTCAGCCCCGGCGCCGTCCTCGAGCTGGACCGGGCGGCCGGCAGCCCCGCCGACCTCCTCGTCAACGGGCGGCTCATCGCCCGCGGTGAGGTGGTCGTCGTCGACGAGGACTTCGGGCTGCGGGTCACCGAGATCATCGACGCCTCAGCTGTGAGCTGACCATGATCGAGCTCGTCATCCGGCTCGTCTTCTCCCTGTCCGTCGTCGTCGGGCTGCTCCTCCTGCTGGCCAAGTTCACCGCCAAGCGGTTCCAGGGCCGTTCCGACGCCGCGGTCCGGGTGCTGCACCGGCAGTCACTCTCGCGCAGCTCCTCGGTCGCCATCGTCACCGTCGGCTCCCGGATCCTCGTGCTCGGCACCACCGAGCAGCAGGTCCAGCTGCTCACCGAGCTCGACCCGGACGACCTCGACGCCGACGACCCCACGCTCGGTCTCGACCTGGGCCTCGACCCGACCCTGGGTCTGGACCCGACCTTCGAGCCCGTCTACACGCCCGCCTACGCCGCTTCCGGTTCGGCTGCCGTCCCGGTACTGGACCAGGACCTCGACCTCGACCTGGACCGGCTCATCGAGGACGCGCTCCGCAACGACCCCGACGCTCCCTGGGCGCACGAGGTCGAGACCACCGCACCCGCCGCCGGCAGGCCGGCGCCGCGGTGGCGTCGTACCCCGCGGCCGGAGCGCGGCCCCCGCGCCACGACCCCCGCGGTCGCCCAAGGGGCCCTGGCCGGCTCCGTGCTCTCTCCGCTCACCTGGAAGCAGGCGATGTCCGCCGCCTCCGGGAAGGACTGGAATCCCTCGTGAACTCCCCCGCCTCGCGGCGCCACCGGGCCGCGTCACTGCTGCTCGTCCTCGTGGCGATGCTCGGCGGTTGGCTCGTGCTCGGCGGCCTCGCCGGCGGTCCCGCCGACGCGGCCGTCGTGGGGACCACCACGACCCCTGTCCTCCCCTCGCCCACCCCGCAGCCGAGCCTCACCCCGCTCGAGCCCCTGCCGTCGCTGTCGCCGGCGATCACCCCGGCGCCGGGGACGACACCGGCCCCCGCGGACGGCAGCGGCCCCACCGGGCCGGGCGGTCCCGTCGGCACCACGACCGACCCGAACAGCGTGAACGTCCAGCTCAGCGGGCTCACGGACAAGCCGAGCACGCCGGTCGTCACCATCCTGGCGCTCACCCTGCTCTCGGTGGCCCCGGCGATCCTGCTCACCTGCACCAGCTTCACCAAGATCCTGGTCGTGCTCGGCCTGACCCGCAACGCGCTCGGGCTGCAGCAGACCCCGCCGAACCAGGTGCTCGCCGGGCTCGCGCTGTTCCTGAGCCTCTTCGTGATGGCCCCGGTGCTGGGCCAGGTCAACGAGGAGGGCATCCAGCCGTACCTCAGCGGTCAGAAGAACGCCGCCGCCGCCTTCGAGACCGGCGTCGAGCCGCTGCGCGACTTCATGCTCGACAACACCGACGACGACGAGCTGATCCTGCTCACCAGCGTGGCCGACCGGGAGCTGCCCAAGAACCGCGACAAGGTCTCCCTGGCCACACTGGTCCCGGCGTTCATCCTCACCGAGCTGAAGCAGGCCTTCATCATCGGGTTCATCATCTTCATCCCGTTCCTGGTCATCGACATCGTCGTCAGCGGGGCGCTGATGGCGCTCGGCATGATGATGATGCCGCCGGTGATGGTCTCCCTGCCCTTCAAGCTGCTGCTGTTCGTGATGGTCGACGGGTGGGCGCTGATCATCAAGGCGCTCGTCGCGAGCTACGGGTAGGTGCGGGCATGACCGACTCCGCCATCATCGACATCGCCACCCAGACGATGCTCGTGGCACTCAAGCTCTGCGCGCCCATCCTGGCGACCTCGCTCGCGATCGGGTTCACGGTCTCGCTGTTCCAGGCGATGACCCAGATCCAGGAGTTCACCCTCGCCTTCGTGCCCAAGCTGATCGGCGTGGGCGTGGCGCTCATCGTCTCGGGGAACTGGATGCTGCACACGCTCATCGACTTCACCGTGGACCTCTTCGACCGCATCCCGTCGCTGCTGTCGTGACCGGGGCGCGCCCATGACGATCAGCCTGGCCGCGGAGCCGGTCCTCGTCTACCTGTTGGCCTCGCTGCGGATCGCTGCCTGGCTGTTCCTCGTGCCGCCCTTCCAGGGCAAGTCGGTGCCCGCTCCCGCCAAGGTCATCCTGTCGGTCGGTCTCTCCTTCGCGGTCGCCCCGGCCGTGGTGTCGCGGGGGGCGCCGACCGGAACGCTGGAGCTGGTCGTGGTGGCGGCGACCCAGGTGGCGATCGGCCTGTCGCTGGGCTTCGTCACCCAGCTGATCCTGGGCACCATCGCCGCGGCGGGCAGCCTCCTCGACGTGTTCGGGGGGTTCGCGCTGGTCAGTGCCTTCGACCCCCTGTCGATGCAGATGAACACCGTCTTCGGGAAGTTCCACCAGCTGCTGGCCACCATGCTGCTGTTCGCCAGCGGGGGGCACCTGGTGGTCATCGGGGGTCTGCTGAAGACCTTCGAGTTCCTGCCGCTCGGCAGCACCCCGGACCTCACCGGCGCACCCGAGCTGCTGGTCAAGGCGTTCGCGATGTTCTTCATGACCGCCGTGCAGATCGCCCTGCCGATGATCGCGGTGCTCTTCATCGCCGACCTCGGGCTGGCGCTGCTGACCAAGGTCGCCCCGCAGATGAACGCGCTGAACGTGATGTTCCCGGCCAAGATCGGCCTCACCCTGCTGCTCATCGGGATGTCCTTCCCCGTGCTGGCCGAGGCCACCCCCCGACTCGTCGCGCTGGTCAACGAGGCCGCCTCGGCCCTGACCGGAGGCGGGTGACCGGTGGCCGGAGACGAGAAGACCGAGGCCCCGACAGCCCGCAAGCGCAAGGAGTCCCGCAAGGAGGGCCAGGTCCCGCGCACCCAGGAGCTGGGCGCCTGGTCGACCCTGCTGGCCTTCGGGCTGACCCTCGACCTCGCGGCTTCCCACGAGCTGCGCTCGCTGTCGGAGCTGATGAAGCAGGCCATGATCACCGCCCAGGACCCCGAGCCCTCGGCGATGCTCGAGATGCTGGGTCAGGGCCTCATGCACGCGCTCGTCGTACTGGTCGTCCTGGGCAGCATCGTGATGGTCATCGGCGTCGCTTCCGCCCTCGCCCAGGGGGGGTTCTACCTGGCCACCAAGGCCGTTCGACCCAAGCTCAGCAAGCTCAACCCGATCAGCGGGGCCAAGCGGATCTTCGGCCTGCAGTCGGTGTGGGAGGCGGTCAAGATCCTGGTGAAGAGCGCCGTCGTCGCCTGGATCTGCTGGACCGCGATCCGGGCAGTGATCCCGCTGATCGGCGGGATGGTCCCGGCCTCGGTCACCCTGACCATCGTGCACGACCGGGTGGGCAGCCTGATGCGTACCGTGGCGATCACCGGGCTGGTGATGGCAGCCGCCGACTACGCCTTCCAGCGCCACAAGGTCGGCAAGCAGACCCGGATGACCAAGCAGGAGGTCAAGCAGGAGTCCAAGCAGGCCGATGGCGACCCGTTGGTCAAGAGCGCGATCCGCTCCCGGCAGATGGCCGCCGCCCGGAACCGGATGATGTCGGCGATCCCCGAGGCCGACGTCGTGCTGGTCAACCCGACACACGTGGCCGTGGCCCTGAAGTACGACCCGGTCCGGGGCGCGCCGACGGTGGTCGCCAAGGGTGCCGGCTCCATCGCCCGCCGGATCCGCGAGACCGCCCAGGAGTCCGAGGTGCCCCTGGTCGCCGACGTCCCGCTCGCCCGGGCGCTGTACGGCTCCTGCAAGGTCGGGCAGGAGATCCCTGTCGAGCTGTTCGCCGCGGTGGCCCAGGTGCTGGCGTTCGTGATCGGCCGCAAGACCCAGGGCGCGCGGGGCGGCACCCACCGCAGCCCACGCGTCGACGGGACCCTGCCGGCGGTGCCCCGGGTACGGCCCCGGGGACGTCGCGTCGCCTGAGCGGACCGGGGTCGCTGCGGCCCCGACCTCCTGGGTCAGCGGCGGCTGCGGCGGTTGCGGCGGAGCCGATCGGAGGCCAGACCCGCTCAGGTCCGGACCCGTCGTGCCGATGGGAGGCCTGGACGCCAGGACGGCGGACGCCAGCAGTGCCATGGACGGTGCGATCGGTTGACCTGAAAGGCCTGCCACGTGTCGAAGACACTGACACAGCTCGGCGTACCCGTCGGCGTCGTGATGATCATCGTGATGCTGGTGGTCCCGCTGCCGGCGATGATGCTCGACCTCCTGATCGCGGCCAACATCAGCATCGCCCTGCTGATCCTGCTCACCTCGATGTTCGTGAGCCGCCCCCTGGACTTCGCGGCCTTCCCCGCCGTACTGCTGGTCCTCACCCTCTTCCGGCTCGCCCTCAACGTCAGCGCCACCCGGCTGGTCCTGCTCGACGGGTACGCCGGCAAGGTGATCGACACCTTCGGCCACTTCGTGGTCGGCGGGTCGCTCATCGTCGGCCTCATCGTCTTCGGCATCCTGGTGATCATCCAGTTCGTGGTCATCACCAACGGCGCCGGCCGGGTCGCCGAGGTCGGCGCCCGGTTCACCCTCGACGCCATGCCCGGCAAGCAGATGGCCATCGACGCCGACCTCAACGCGGGCCTGATCGACGACGACGAGGCGCGCCGGCGCCGCAAGGAGGTCTCCGCGGAGGCAGACTTCTACGGGGCGATGGACGGTGGGTCGAAGTTCGTCAAGGGCGATGCGATCGCCGCCATCGTGATCACCCTGGTGAACCTCATCGGCGGCTTCGCCGTGGGCGTGGCGCAGAAGGGGATGAGCCTCGGCGACGCGATCCACACCTACAGCCTGCTGAGCATCGGTGACGGCCTGGTCTCCCAGATCCCCGCGCTGCTGCTGTCGGTGGCTACCGGCCTCGTGGTGACCCGGTCGACCGCCGACGAGGACATGGGCTCCGACATCATCCGCCAGCTCGGGCGCAACAAGCTGCCCCTGCGCGTGTCCGGGGCCGGGGCGATCGCGATCTGCCTCATCCCCGGTCTGCCCAAGCTGCCCTTCCTCATCGTCGGAGGCGCCCTCCTGCTGGCGTCCAGCCGTGCGCCGCAGGAGGCGCCCGCAGCGGTCGACGAGACCGCCCCCGAGGTGGTCCCGTCGGCCGACACCCCCGAGCAGATGGTCCACGACGTGCAGGTGGACCCGATCGGCCTGGAGCTCTCCGCCGACCTCATCGACCTGGTCGACACCTTCGCCGGCGGTGACCTGCTCGAGCGCGTGAAGGCCCTGCGCAAGAAGGTCGCGTCCGACATCGGCGTGATCATGCCGCCGGTCCGCACCCGCGACAACCTCGAGCTGCCGCTCAAGACCTACGCGATCAAGCTCTTCGGCGTCGAGGTGGCCCGCGGCGAGGCGCCGCCCGGCACGGTGCTGGCGATCGGGGAGTACCTCTCCACGTTGCCCGGCACCCCGGTCAAGGAGCCGGTCTTCGGCCTCGACGCGAAGTGGATCCCGGCCGAGCTGCGGGCCCAGGCCGAGCTCAGCGGCATCACCGTGGTGGACCGCGCGTCGGTGGTCACCACCCACCTCGCCGACGTCGTACGCAACCACGCCGGACGCCTGCTCAGCCGCGAGGACGTCAAGCTGCTCACCGAGGTCGTCAAGCGCTCCCACCCCGTCGTGGTGGAGGAGCTCACTCCCGCGCAGCTCAGCCTCGGAGAGATCCAGCGGGTGCTGCAGGGCCTCCTCGACGAGCACGTCGCGATCCGCGACCTCGTACGCATCTTCGAGGCGCTGTCCCTCCGGGCCCGCGAGACCAAGGACCCCGAGCACCTGATCGAAGTGGCACGGAGCGCGCTGGGGCCGGCCATCGCCCAGCCCTATGTCAGCGACGGCGGTGTCCACGTGATCAGCTTCGAGCCCCAGCTCGAGCAGCGGATGCTGGAGGCGCTGCGTCCTACCGACGAGGGCAGCGTGGTCGCCTTCGACATGGAGACCGGCCAGGTCGTCCTCACCGAGCTCGCCCGGTTCATGGGCGAGGCCGAGAACGCCAACGTGGCGCCGGTCGTGGTGTGCGCACCCCAGCTGCGCGCCGCCGTACGCCGGATGGTGCAGCCGTCCCTGGGCCGGATGCCGGTGCTGTCCTACCGTGAGCTCTCCGGCACGGCGCAGGTCCGCTCGGTCGGCGTGGTCACCGGTCGACTCGCGGCGGTCCGGCTGTGACGAGTCCGTTCTCCGGCTGGGTCCTCGGGGTCGCCGCGATCCTCACGCTGCCGGCCCTGCAGGCGGCCTTCCTCGACGGGACCATGTCGATGCAGACGGCCTTGATCCGCTTCGGCATCGCCGCCCTGGTGGTGTGGCTCGGCGTCTCGCTGCTGGAGTCGCTGATGCAGACCACCTCGGCCCGCAAGGAGGACACCTTCACGATCACCTCGCCGGACGACACCAACCCCCCTCCCCCGCCCCCCTGACCCCCCTGCCCCCCGCCCCCCGCCGAGCCGCGGGTTGCCGTTGCGCGAGCCGCGCCTTCCCGACCGTCGAGCCGCGCCCCCCCGTTCGCCGAGCCGCGCCTCCCCGATCGTCGAGCCGCGGGTTGTCGTCGGCACAGCGGCTCGCGCATACCGTCGTACGGCGACCCGCGGCTCGCGCCACAGCAACCCGCGGCTCGCGCCACAGCAACCCGCGGCTCGCGGAACAGGAACCCGCGGCTCGGCGTCAGGTGGCGCTGAGGACGCCGAGGGGCGAGTAGGGGACGCCAGGGAACACCTGGGTGACGTCCTTGTCGGGGAACCGCCTGTGGACGATCTCGCCCAGCACCTGCCGGTAGTCGGTGGTCACGGCCAGGTCGCCCTCGACGAGCTTGCCGGAGGCGAGGCCGGGCCAGCTGCCGTAGTAGCGCCCGCCCCTGACGCCGCCGCCCATCACCAGCATCATGTTGCCCCAGCCGTGGTCGAGGCCGCCGTTGCCGTTGACGGCCACGCGCCTGCCGAACTCGCTGATCGTCACCACGGTGACCCGGGAGCGCATCGGGCCGAGGTCGCGGAGGAAGGCGTCCATGCTCTGGGCGAACGCCTTGACCATGGTCTGCATCCGCCCCCAGTCGAGGGTGCCGTACGAGTCGTGCATGTCCCAGCTGCCGAAGTCCACCGACACGACCTCGGTGCCCACGTCGGCCTTGATCAGGTGGGCGGTGTCCTTCAGCGCTGCGGAGAGGCCGGTGGAGGGGTACCCGGTCGGGTACGTCACCTCCGAGCGGTACGTCGCCGCGCCGACCGGCGCCAGCGTCTCGACCGCGGACAGCGCCGAGCGTGCCGCGGAGCCGAGCGCGCCGGAGTCCTCGGCCCAGACGGTCTTCAGCTGCTTGCGGCGGCGCTGGTTCCAGCCGTTGTCGGACCCGGCGAGCCTGATGTCCTTGAGGCTGCTCGTCGCGACGGTGGCTTGGGGGCCCTCGACGAGGGTGGGCGGGGTGGCGCTGCCGAGGTGGACGGCCTCCACCGCCCCCTTGTCCGCGTCGAGTCCGATCATCCGGTTCACCCAGCCCTGACGGAGGGCGGAGCCGGGCGCGGCGTCCTCGATCAGCTCCATGGCCATGAAGTGGGAGCGGTTCGGCACGGGCATGCCCACGGCGTGGACCGCTGCCATCTCGCCGGCATCCCAGAGCCAGCTCAACGGCTGCATCATGGGGTGCAGGCCGAAGTAGCTGTCTGGAGCGACCAGCTGCGAGGTCGGAGGGGCGATCTTGTCCCGCGCCGTCCGATAGGCCGGGTCACCGTGCGGGACCACCATGCCCAGCCCGTCGATGCCGCCGCGGAAGCTGACCACCACGAGCACGTTGCCTCCGGTCGAGGCGGCGTACGACACCTGCCGCACCGCCTCGCCGAAGAGGCTGGTCGTGACGGCGATTCCGCCTGCCGCGGCCATGCCACCGAGAAGGCGGCGCCGGGACAGCCCGCTGGCTCGCTCGTAGTCCTCACAGCTGGGTGTCTCGTGCGTCATTATCGTCTTCCTGACAACTGTACTAGCGGGTCATGTGAGCTGGCGAGTCCAGGAGGACGGCCATCACTCGGTAGAACTTGTAGCTCATGACGGGGTGGGTCCGGGTGACCTTGTCGCCGGGTGCCACGTCGCAGCCCTGGCACACGGCCTGGAGCAGCGCGTTGCTCGACGGGCGGCCGAGGACCGTGCGGCTGAGGTGGTCCACGAAGGCGTCGAGCCGGATCCCGGGCTCGGGCAGGAAGTGCGTCGCGGGCCGGTAGACCACCTGTCCGTCCGGGTACCACCCGCCGGCGACCAACCAGTGCATGCGCCACGAGTTCAGCATCCGGGTCGTGGAGGCCCAGACCTGGGCGCTCTCCGGCGGACCGTCGGGACGCGGCCACTGGAAGGGCAGGATGTTGTTGACGGCCCAGGCGAGCTCGTTGACGAAGGACTTGCTGTCCACCGGCGCCTTGGCCTTGACCTGCAGGACGCGCAGGGTGGCGACCAGGTCGTCGATCGGGGTCCGGACCTTGCCACCCTCGGAGGCCCAGAACTCGTCGCTCTCCACGATCGCCCGCAAGGTCGCCCGGATGTCGGTGCCCGAGTCCAGGAAGGCGCGCGCGACCCGCTGCACGAGCGCGGGCGAGGGGTTGTCGGCGACGAAGCGGACGCACAGCTTGCGCGCGATGCGGTCGGCGGTGGCGGGGTGGGAGGCGAGGTAGCGGAGGTAGCCGACCGCGAGGTCCGGGTTGTCGGCGGTGCTGTTGGGACGGCTGAAGCCGAGCACGGTGACCGAGCCGGTCGTGTGCCGGTTCGGGTCGTAGTAGGCCCGCCAGTCGTCCCGGCTCACGGTCCACCCCGACAGCAGCTTCGCCGAGTCCTTGACCATCGCCTCGGTGTAGCCGCCGTCCCGTCCTACGGTGTGCAGCTCGAGCAGCTCACGGCCGTGGTTCTCGTTCGGGTTGTTGCGGATCGACTTCCAGTTGTCGAGGAACAGCAGCATCGCCGGGTGGAGGGTGGTGGCCACCAGGAGGTCGGAGAAGGTGCCGAGGGCGTGCTGGCGGACCGTCGCGTCGTACGCCGAGCGGTTGGTGAAGGCGGGGAACGACCGGGAGTCGATGTGCAGGTGGTTGCTCCAGAACTCGACCATGGTCTCCAGCACGCTGCGGGTGGAGTACACCCGGCGCAGCATGGAGCAGTTCGCCAGGTCACGGGCGTACTCCCACGACTGGTACCGGTCGGACTGGTCGTTGTTCCAGACTGTGACCGGGTCGTCGGCAAGATGGGGGAACCAGCCCGGAACCGCCAGGGCCTTGGCTCGCTCGGGGACGGTGTCGGGCTCGAGCTGCTGGTCGAACCAGGCGAGCTCGTCGCCGGCGTCGCGGAGCTGCGCCAACGAGGAGACCGAGAAGCCGCACCCCATGCGGTTGAGCATGTGCCGCTCCCGGACCGTCGGCACCGCGGTGCCGCGGTACGTCGCAGCGACGTACGTTCGCCGAGCGCTCCTTCCGGTGAGCGCTCGTGTGGCCAGACCTGGCGACGTCATGACAACCTCCGTGTCGTCAGCAGCCGACCCCCGTGGGCGGCTGCCCGACCAGTGTGACCAGCGGGCTAGACAATTGTGGTCAAACGGGTCATTTAGTACGAGACTTTGGTCCTGACCGTCCCTGTCGCGGGTTGAACCGACCCCAGGCGGGGAACCGTCGTCCCTGACGGCACCGGACCTCGGCGCCGAGCCACGACGGCTGGTGGCGGACGCCACGGCCCGACGAACGGAGCAGAACATGGGCCTCGGCCTCGGCATCGTCCTTCTCGTTCTCGGTCTGGTCCTGGTCACCGGGACGCTGAACATCGACCTCGACTTCGTCGACGACTCCACCCTGGGCTGGATCCTGCTGCTGGCCGGCGCGCTGTCGATCGTGCTCGGCCTGGTGATGAGCCGGCAGCGCAACCACAGCACCCACGTGGAGGAGCACCGCGTCGACCGGCGCGGCTAGGACGAGGCCCCGGTGCGTCGCAGACGAAGAGGAGCCGACCCTCGGGCCGGCTCCTCTTTCCTGTGTCACGATGACGGGGCGCTCGCGCCGTCAGCGCGCCACGGGGCGGACGACCCCCGATAATCTTTGCCGCGCACAGCCGAACAACGGATAGTGGAGAGATGGACTGGTACGTCGACGCTCGGGCGCCTCACGCGATGGCCGACCTTCGCCGCGAGGTGATGGCGTACCTCAGCCGACACGCCCAAGCGACCGACACGCTGGACGAGGCCGAGCTGATCTTCGCCGAGGCGACCGGGAACACGGTGCGCCACGCCCGCGGCCCGGTGTGGGTCTCGCTGAACTGGACCGGCTCCCGGCCGCGGCTCACCGTGCGCGACCTGGGTCCGGGCTTCGACCCCAGCGTCCTGGAAGCGGCGTCCCAGCCGAAGGTCCCGGTTCTCGACGAGGCGCCTGCCGACGGTGATCTGGACCTCGATGCACTCGAGCTCGCCGAGTCCGGGCGAGGATTCTTCCTGATCACCCAGCTGGCCGAGGACTTCTCCGCGCGCACCAGCAGCGACGGCACGGGGACGTTGCTGACACTCACCCTGCCGGTCCAGCGCGCTCCGAGCCCCGACCTCGACCCTCCGATCAGCATGGTCAACCCCCTGCCCGACCTCTCCGAGGCGGGTCCCGAGGGTGCTTTCGGCCGCGAGTCGTTCCTGCGCGCCCTGGTCGTCCAGCTGGCGCGCACGCTGGAGTACCAGCACGGCCCGAGCGCGGCGCAGGCCGCGGTCGCCCAGGTCGGCACCGACGTCGGCAGCCAGATGGAGGCCGAGTACCGGCTCGCCGAGAAGATCACCGGACCGATGAGCCTGGAGCAGATCGGTCGCTGCTATGTCCGGCTCAAGCACGCCATCGACGGTGGCTTCCGCGTGGTGGAGGCCGACGAACGGCGGATCGTGCTGGCCAACACCCGCTGCCCGTTCGGCGACGTGGTCAAGATGGCTCCGTCGTTGTGCCGGATGACTTCCAGCGTCTTCGGTGGCATCGCGGCCCGCAACTCCGGCGGCCCGGTCTCGGTGCTGCTGGAGGAGCGGATCGCCGTCGGCGACCCCGGCTGCCGGATCGTGGTGGCCTTCGACGGGCACGACGAGCGCGACGAGACGACGAGCACGACGCGCTGGATGGCGCCGCCGCCCACCGCTACCGCCCTGCCGACGAGGCCCTGCGCGCCTGACCGCCCGCCCCACCCCTGCGCCGCGAGACGGCCGGACCGCCTCCTTGCGCACCCCGACGTGGCGAGTAATCATGTAATCATGATTACTTCCGAATCGCAGGACCGGGTCCGCGGCTGGTTCACCGGCCGCCTCCCCCAGGACTGGCAGGCCACTCCCCCCGAGGTCGTGGTCGACCGCGAGGAGATCACCGTCCTCCTCCATCTCCCCGACGTCACCGTCGCCGAGGACGCCTCCCCCGCCGAGGTCGCCGAGGCTCGCGCCGGACGCGCCCGGGCGTTCCGCGAGGACACCCGCGACCAGCGGATCAGGATCGCCCAGGAGGCCGAGCACCGGCACGAGCGCAAGGTGTCGTGGGGCGTGGTCCTCGGGCCCGGCGACCAGCCCCATCGCGAGCTCTTCACGCACCTGGCCGTGCCGGTCATGACCCGGCTGCGCCAGCCCCAGAGACTGGTCCTCGACACACTGGTCGACGCCGGCGTGGCCCGGTCGCGCGCCGACGCGCTGGCCTGGTGCGTGCGGCTGGTCGGCCAGCACGAGGAGGACTGGCTCGTCGAGCTGCGCCAGGCGATGACCGCCGTCGCCGACGTACGCAGCCACGGCCCCGCTGCGTGAGGTTCGCGTCGTTTCCGGGCCCGTGGCCGGGGTAGGACCGGTCCATGACCGACGAGCAGAACGCGACCCCACCCACCCCCGACCCGCAGGACCCGAGCCTGGCCGAGAAGGACCCCAGCGACTGGGTGACCGGCGACGAGCCGGCGACCGCCTCCCAGATGTCCTACCTCGCCACGCTCGCTGCCGAGACCCGTACCGAGGTCCCAGCGGAGCTCACGAAGGCGGACGCCTCGACGCTCATCGACCAGCTCCAGGGCAAGTCCCCCCGCATCGACGTCGAGCCGGGCTGAGCCGCCACGATTCCGGCCAAAGCGCGACGTAGGTGCATGAACCTGGGCGAACATGGGGGCACCTACCGGGAGGAATCCATGCCGTATCGCCTGACCGCCGTGCTGACCTCGATCGTACTCATGGCGGCGGGGGGAGCAGTCGCCCAGGCGCGGACCGCTCCTCCCACTGCGTCCGGCCCCCACGCGCCCACCGGGCAGCCAGAGGGGAAGGCCGCCGACGAGGTCACCGTCGTGGCTGTGGGTGACCTCGTCTGCGCCCCCGGCGAGCGTCGGACCAAGCGGCGCTGCCGGGACGCGGACACCGCCGACCTCACCGCGAGGATCGACCCGTACCGCGTCATCGCGCTCGGCGACCTGCAGTACGAGGTCGGCCGGATCGGCGCCTTCCGCGAGGCGTACGACGCCACCTGGGGCAAGTTCAAGGACATCACCATCCCGGTGCCCGGGAACCACGAGTACAACACCCGCAAGGCCCGCGGGTACTACACCTACTTCGTCGACCAGCAGCCCGGCAGCCCGGGCTACTACGTGCGCAAGGTTGGCGCGTGGCGGGTGTACGCGCTCAACTCCAACTGCACCAAGATCAACTGCGACGCCCAGCTGCGGTGGCTGCGCAAGGACATCAAGGACCACCCCGTCACCTGCTCGCTCTTCGCGACGCACCACCCGCGCTTCTCCTCCGGCTACCACGAGGAGGACGTCGACGTGTCCGGCTTCTTCAAGGTCGCCCGCCGCCACCACGTCGAGATGTTCCTGTCCGGACACGACCACGACTACGAGCGGTTCGCACCGATGAACAACGCCCGGGAGCGCCGCAAGAACGGGGTCATGCAGTTCGTGTCCGGAGCCGGGGGAAGCTCCCACTACGACATCGGCAGCCCCGAGAAGGGGTCGAAGTACCGCAACGACACCAACTACGGGGTCCTCCAGCTCACCCTCAAGGACGGCTCCTTCGACTACGCGTTCAGGGGGATCGGCGGAGCCACCCGCGACCCCGGCTCCCGCTCCTGCGTCAGCTGACCGCCCCGGCGTGGCGGTGCCGCAGCAGGTGCTGCACCACGTGGGCGGCGTCCGCACCAGCGCCCCCGATCAGCATCGAGCGGAACGACGACTGGAAGCACAGCCCGGTGAAGTACAGACCCGGGTGCTCCCGCGCGACGCCGTGGTCCTCCACCGGCCAGCCGTCGTCCCCCACGACCGGAAGGTCGATCCAGGAGTAGTCGTGCCGGTACCCGGTGCACCAGATGACCGCGGCGACGTCCACGACCCGGTCGTCGCCGAGGACCGGACGACCGTCCCGGACGCCGGTGGCACGATCCAGCACCCGCTCCACCCCAGCCTGCGCAAGGTCGCGCCGCTTGACCCTCAGCAGCGGCGCCCCGTGGTGGCGCGCATGCCCACGCACCTTCCGGCCCACGGGGTTGCTGACCGACAGCACATGGCCCCAGACGAACCACAACAGCGGGAACAGCAGACGCATGACAGGCGCCTCCAGTCTCGGCGGGATCTGACCGGTGTCGCGACCGCACAGGAGGGTCGGGTGGGTCCGGGCGACCTCGTAGGCGATGTCGCCACCGGAGTGGGAGGCGCCGACGACCAGGACCGGGCCGTCCGGGAGCTGGTCGGAGCAGCGGTACTGCGAGGAGTGCAGCTGCACGATGGCCGGGTCCAGGTCGCCGGCGAACGCGGGCACGACCGGCGTACCCCCGAAGGTGCCGGTGGCGACCACGACGTTGTCGGCCTCCAGGGTGAGGTCGTCGCAGTCGACGAGGTACCGACCGTGCTCGCGACGCACGGTGCGGACC
The DNA here is from genome assembly GCA_963784485.1 of uncultured Actinomycetota bacterium. Lineage (GTDB taxonomy): Bacteria > Actinomycetota > Actinomycetes > Propionibacteriales > Nocardioidaceae > Marmoricola_A. The sequence goes on from CAWARH010000007.1 coordinate 105,822, forward strand.
CGGGTCCCGTGGCGGACCGGCAGGTCGAACGTCCGGGCGTAGCTCTCGAGATAGTCCGCGACCTCGTCCTTGCCTGGGAAGTGATGGGCCCCAGCCGGGAACTCCAGGCCCGGTAGCCCGTCACGCCCCGCGGGGCTGTAGAGACGCAGGCTGTCCCAGTGCGCCCGCCAGGAGTCCCCGGTCCGCTGGTGGGCGTCGAGGATGACGAAGTCCCGTCCGGTCCCGCGCAGGTGGTAGCCGACGCTCAGGCCCGCCTGCCCCCCGCCGACGACGACGGTCTCGCATCGTTGACGCGCCTCGGTGCCGGGGACCGCGCCGGTCGCTGCTGGGGTGCCGAGGGTGCTCATGGTGACCTCCGAGTCGCTTCGTCCAGGTGCTGTCGACGCTAGGGAGCAGAGAGGTCGCGTGCTTCCGGAGAACCACCCATCCGTCGGGAGCGGCGATGGGTACTTCTGCCCACCCGGCGCCTGCGGCAGCGTGGTCAGAGCAGGTCGTGCTCGAAGGCGTAGGCGGTCGCGGCGGCCCGGGACTCGACCCCGAGCTTGACGAAGATGTTGCTCAGGTGGCGCGCGACGGTCTTCTCGCTGAGCACGAGCTCACGGGCGACGGCCCGGTTGGTACGCCCGGTGGCGACCGCACGCAGCACCTCGAGCTCGCGAGCGGTCAACGACCCCCCGCCGACGGCGCTGGCACCGGTGTCCGGGGCCTGCGCCGAGGTGGTGGGTCCGGCCCGGAGCGCCTGGGCCAGGTCCCCCGCCGCACCCAGCTGTTCGAAGACGGTCCTGGCGGCGTCGACCTCCAGGCTTCCGGTGTCCTCGTCACCGAGGGCTCGGCACGCCTGGCCGATCAGCAGCCGGGTGCGAGCCAGGTCGTAGGGAGCGTCGAGAGCGCGCCACTCGGCGGCGGCCCGGCGAAGTCCCTCGAGCGCCAGCTGCGGGTTGCCCTCGGCCAAGGCGACTGCGCCGTGCGCGTGCGCGGCCATCGCCCGGAGCAGTGCGGTGTCGTGGGCGCCGGCGGTCGCTGCCATCGCCTCCGCGGTCTCCCGTGCCTCGCCGACCTCGCCGGCGGCCAAGGCGATCTCGACGCGGGCCGCCTCCAGGTGGGCGCGCCCCCGCCACGAGGGGTGCTCGGCCACCGCTCGACGCACCGCCGCGAGCGCGGCCGTGACCTCACCGCGGTCGAGCCGGAGCAGCGCCAGCCCGGGCTGGACGTCGTGCCCGCAGCGCGAGGAGGCGGCGTAGGCCTCTTCTGCCAGGGCGTGCTCGCCCTGCAGCCGGTGCATCTCGGCCCGCTCGTAGAGGGCCAGGCCCACGGCGGGCTGTCCAGGCGGGAGGGACAGCCGCACCCGCGCGAGCTCGATCTGCTCGAGCGCCTCGGGCCAGGCACCCCGCAGCCGCATCACCTGGGCTCGGTGCACCAGGCACTGGCCACGGAAGGCGACCAGTCCGGGCTGGCCTTCGCACCACCCACTGAGCACGCGGGTCCACTCCGCGGCCCGGTGGACCTCGTAGGTCTCGTGACAGGCCATGATCACCGCGCAGTAGACCAGCCCCGTGACCAACGGCGCGGTCTCGCCACCGGCCACACCGAGCATCACCTCGTCGAGAGTGCGCAGCCCGCTCTCGACCTGTCCCACGGTGAGCAGCGACTGTCCGGTGCCCAGACCGCTCAACGTGAGCAGCTCCGGGTGGCGGTGCCGTCGACCGATCTCGCGGGCGGCTCGGAACCGACGCAGCGACTCCTCGCCGTCGCCGGCCATCAGACGCTCCACCGCCCCTGGCAGCATCACCAACCCGTGCGCGGCGCACTCCGGGGTGCCTGCGAGGGTCTGCTCGGCGCGAGCCAGCCAGCCGCCGCCGCGGGCGCGCTCCCCGCGGTTCATCAGGGTGAACGCCGCCCAGAAGGCCGCCTCCGCCGCTGGCTCGAGGTGGCCGGCGTCGTCGTGGATCCGGAACGCCGAGGCGAGATGGCCGACGCACTCCTCGTCCCGTCCCGTGAGGTGGGCGGCGCTGGCGAACCGCTCCAGGTCGTCGGCGGCCAGCTCGGTTCCCGTGTGCTGCGCACGCACGAAGCCGGCGTAGGCGTCGTCCCACCGGCGGGCGTCGTACGCCGTCCGCGCCGCCGTGAGCATCTCGTCGCTGCTGATCGTCCCTCCACCCGTCGTCGCGGTGGCACCCCTCGACTCTAGCCGGGGAAGAGCCTCCCGCTCCGCGGTCGCTGGCTAGCCTGTGTCGACGACTGACTGGGAGAGCATCCGGGCTGACGACTTCGCGTTCCCGCCGGGCGGGTCCGTCGACGAGCACGTCGTGCCCGACCGGCTGCGGCCCCTCGGCGACCTCATGGGCGACCTGGGACGTCGACCCGACGTCGCGGCACGGCGTCTGCTCGCTCTGGCGACCGCGCGGATGCTGGCGCCTACGGAGTCGGTGTGGCGGGACCAGGAGCACGACCCGCTGGCCCATGCCATCGGCAAGGTGCTCACCCGCCCAGGCCTGTCGGAGGAGGACGCGGTCGCCTGGCTGGAGCCCCTGGCAGAACAGCTGTCCGAGGTCGGACCCGCAGCCGTCCCGGCGCATATCTCCCACACCCTGCACACCCTGCGGATGCTCTACCTCCTGGTGAGCCGTGGCATCCGGCTCGGGCCCGACGAGGTCGTCGACGTCCCCCACCGCGACCTGGTCCTCGACCGGATCGTCGCAACGTTGCACCCCGCGACCCCGTGGATGTGGTGAGCGCTCGCCGTGCGCGTGCCAGGACGTCCTGCTCGGCATCCTGACGCTGAGGCTAGGCTTGCCCGAGGTCGGAGGTCGGGTCGGAACAGCCGGGGGTGTCCCGCGGGTTCGCTACGAGCTCTCCGCCGCCGGGCCTCTAGCTCAACCGGCAGAGCAGCGGACTTTTAATCCGCGGGTTCAGGGTTCGATCCCCTGGGGGCCCACCATGCGCCACGCGCGGTGGGCCAGCATGTCGTGCGCACCGACGCACCTGCCTGCATGACGGCGTGGCGGGACGACGGATTGCTTCGCACACGACCCCGGGACGAGGCACCGCCGCAGCCCGGGCCTCCCGACGTGAGTGGAAGATCGGCCGCGGGAGCCGGCCCTGCCGTCTCGACTCCACAGTTCGACGCATCACCTGGACGCGTAGCGCTCTTTGCGGGTCCAGGGTCCTCACGCCCGGGGTGCGGGCGTCAGAGGAGTCGGCGCAGTCGGCGCACGGTGAGCGGCTCGGCCAGGAGCACCTCGAAACGCGCCACGAACGCAGCCACGTGCGAGGTTCGGTCGTGAGCGTCGATGGCTGCCGTGTCCGCCCACCGCTCGTGGATCGAGAGCCGTGCCGGGTCGTCACAGTCCTCGAGCAGGGTGTACTCCAGGCAGCCGGCCTCCTCGCGGCTCTGCCGGGTCAGCAGGGTCAGCGCCTCACGGAGGGCTGCTTCCTGCCCCGGCCGTGCCAGGAAGGTCGGCTGGAGGTGGACCACGTCATCGGTGTTCATCAGCGGATCCCTTGCTGGTGGCGATGTGCTCGGCGACTCGCCATGCGTTGGCCATGATCGTGAGGGTCGGGTTGGCCCCGGTCGCGGTCGGGAACGGGCTGCCGTCGACGACGAAGAGGTTGTCCACCTCGTGCGCCCGACAGTTGCGGTCGGTCACGGAGGTCTCGGGGTCATCGCCCATCCGGGCGGTGCCGTGCTGGTGCGAGCAGTTGCCGGTGACCTTCTCGGCGTACACCTTGGTCACACCCTTGCCTCCGGCCGCCTCGAGGATCTCGCCGCAACGGTCGACCAGGAAGCGGCCCTGGGCGAGGTCGTTCTCGTGCGGGGTCAGGGTGATCCGCGCGACCGGCAACCCCCAGGCGTCGACGACCGTGTCGTCGAGGTCCACACGGTTGGTGTGCTGGGGCATGTCGTGCAGGACCATGGCGACCGCCATCGAGTGGTTGAAGTAGTCGCGATCGATCTGCTTGGCCTCCGCACCCCAGGTCGGCTTGCCGGGCAGGCCCCAGTTGATCGGCAGCGGGATGCCGACGCCGGCGGCTGCGATGTGACCGCCGCTGACGAAGCCGCGCGAAGCGTCGTGCTCGTAGAACTGGAAGCTGCTCGCCGAGACGTAGCCGCCGCCGGCCCACGCGTTGATCGGGTCGTCGAAGGTGGCCACCGAGGCGCTGTACTCGTGGAAGGTCACGTTGCGCCCGACCAGGTCGTTGCTGTTGGCCAGCCCGTGGGGGAAGCGGGCCGAGGTCGACATGAGCATCAGGCGGGCCGTCTCGACCGCACCGCAGGCCAGCAGGAAGACGTCGGCCTCCTGCTCGAGCACGACACCGGCGGCGTCCTCGTAGACCGCGGCCTTGATCCGTCCGCGCCCGTCGAGCACCAGCTCGCGGACGTAGCTCTCGGGGCGCAGCTCGTAGCGGCCCGTGGCGAGCGCGTCCGGGATGAACACGTTCAGGGCGCTGGAGCGGGTGCCGGTCGGGTCGCCGTGCTGCTGCGCGAACGCGCTGACCACGGTTGCGGGCCGACCGTTGAAGGGCCGGGAGAGCGCCGCCTGCGGCGTGGGGAACGAGTTCCACCCGAGCTTCTCGCACCCGAGGTGGAACTTCTCGGCGTAGCGCGACTGCGGCATGGGAGGGCAGGGGTAGCCTCGGCGGCGCGGACCCTCGACGTGGTTCGCGCCCGCCTGGCCGGAGACGCCGAAGGCCCACTCGACCGCGTCGTAGTAGGGCTCGAGCTCCTCGTAGGTGATCGGCCAGTCCGCCAGCGTCGTGCCGGGAAGGTCGCCGGCCACGGTGCGGAGCCGGAAGTCGTTCGGAGTGAACCGGGGCAGCCAGCCCTGCCAGTGCACCGTGCCGCCGCCGACCATCTGCGGAACCGGACAGAACGGGTCCACCTCGGCGTCGGCCTCCGGCGAGGTGCGTGAGGTGCGCGGGTTCAAGATCGGGTCCGGCCACAGGTTGTACCGGTTGACGTTGGCCAGCTCGTCGCCGCCGAAGCTCTCCCTGGTGCGCCAGGGACCCTTCTCCAGCGCCACGACGCGCAACCCTCGCTCGGTCAGCACCTTGGCAGCGGCGGCCCCGGACGCCCCCGCACCGATGATGACCGCATCCACGCGCTCAGGCTTGGTGGTCATGGTGGTCCTCCTGTCCGCGGTGCACGCGGTTGTCGGCGAAGTAGTCGAGAGTGCTGTAGCGGCCGGTGTGGACCTCGGCGAGGCTGGCGGGTCCGGGGAAGCCGATCGTGTGCCAGCCGACCTGGTCCTTGTTGCCGCCGTAGATCGGATCAGCCAGGAAACCCTGGCGTGTGTGGGTGACGAGCAGGTTGAAGAAGTCCATGTCGGCCTCGGCGTTGGTCTGCTGGAGCGCCGGCTCGACCGGTCCGCCGTACGCGATCGCCGGGGTGTCGCGCCAGGCGCGTTCGGCCTCGGGGCTGCCGGCACGCTCGATGCGGCGCAGCATCGCGTCCTGCCGAGCCGCGTCGAGGTCGACGAACTCCACCTGGTGCTCCTCGACGCAGAGCCGGTCCAGCTCGGCGATGCCGGCGGCGTACTTGCTCCTGGCCAGGTCGACGCGCTGCTGCCACGCCGCGGCTCGCCGGCCCTCGAGCTGCTCGAAACCGCTGCCGTCAGGAAGGGCGTAGATGTAGTCGATGCCGGAGAGGTAGCGGTCGACGAAGTCGACGGTCCCGGCCTCGCGGGCGCCGGGGGTGTCGTCGGTCGGGATGATGCGGGCCATCGCCGCCTCCACGGTGGCGCGCTGGTGGTCGTCGAAGAAGGTCGCGTGCGTGGTCATGGGTCCTCCGGAAGGTGCGTAGGGGATCAGGCCACGATGAGCGGCCGAAGTGTGCGGTGGGCGACCTCGAGGCCGGTCTCGATCCGGTCCTCGGTGCCCCCCCACACGGGGTCTTCGTGCTCGACCGAGAGCACCCCGTCGAACCCGCCCTCGTAGAGCGCGTCGACGACGCGGACCCAGTCGACGTGGCCCAGGCCGGGCACGCGGTAGCGCCACCAGCCGACGTCCCAGGGGTCTTCGCGCTCCCGGGCGATGCCCGGCCAGCCGTACCGGTTGCGCTTCTCGGGGAACAGCTCGATGTCCTTCGCCTGGGCGTGGGCGACCTTGTCGACGTAGGGCCGGACGGCCGCCACCGGGTCGATGCCCATCCACATCAGGTGCGACGGGTCGTAGTTGAGGTAGAGCCCGAGATCGAACATCCACTCCCACAGCTCGGGGCTGTAGGCGAGGTTGCCGGGGTAGCCGTCGGGGTGCCAGCCCTCCATCACGCAGTTCTCGATGACCAGCTTGACGCCCTGCTCCCCCGCCCGGTCCACCAGGCGGGGGAAGATCTTCTCCGCCATCCGCAGGTTCTCCGCGACCGACATGCGGGGGTCGCGGCCCACGAAGGTGCCGACTGTGGGACAACCGAGCAGCGCCGCCGCGTCCACCAGCGCCAGGACGTGGTCGTTCACGGCCCGCCGCTCGTCCTCGTCCGGGTGCAGGTTGTTGTCGTAGAACGCCAACGAGGAGAGGGTGAGCCCGTGCTCGTCGAACAGCGCCGAGACGCGCTCGGCGTCGCCGGTGCCGAAACCCTCGGCCTTGAGGTGCGTGGCGGTGAACGGCCGGTTGCCCAGGTCCGGCCAGGCAGCCACCTCCAGCGCCTCGAAGTGGTGCTGGGCGGCCCAGGCGACGATGTCCTCCAGCGACCGCTCGGGAAGGCAGGCGGTCAGGAATCCGAGCTTCATGCGGGTACCTCGATCCAGGAGTCGGTCTTGGCGGAGTCGAGCACGGCTGCGGTGATGAGGGCGGCACGATGCCCGTCGGCGAACGTCGGCAGCCCGTGGACCCCCTCGCCGGCCACGGCGGCGTAGGTGTCGGCCACGAACGCGTTGAAGCAGTCCTGGTAGCCCTGCGGGTGCCCCGCCGGAAGGAAGGAGAGCCTGCGCCCCTCCTGCGAGACGAGCGTCTGGGGCCCCCGGGCGACCAGACGGTTCTCGGACATGCCCCCGATCCACAGCGAGTCGGGCTGCTCCTGGTCGAAGACGTAGGAGGACTCGGTGCCGTCGAAGGAGAACCACAGCTTGTTCTTGCGTCCCAACGAGACCTGGCTGGCCACCACGGAGCCGGTCGCCCCGTGGTCGGTCTCGAAGACCAGCGTGGCTCCGTCCTCGGTGGCGACGGGACGCACCCCGTCGGAGGTGACGCGTTCGGCATGGGCGGTCGACAGCCGCGCCAGCAACCGGGTGATCCGGTGACCGGTGACGAACTCCATGAGGTCGCACCAGTGCACCCCGATGTCACCGAAGGCCCGCGAGCCGCCCCCGCGGTTCGGGTCCACGCGCCAGTTGGTCTCACCCTTGGCGGCGAGCCAGTCCTGCAGGTAGGAACCGTGCAGCAGCCAGAGCCGACCCGCCTCGCCGTCGGCGATGCGGGAGCGCGCCTCGCGCACCGTGGGGTAGTAGCGGTAGACGAACGGTACGGCGTTCACGACACCGGCCTGCCGCGCCTCGGACACGAGTCGCTCGGCGTCGCCGACCGAGGTGGCCAGCGGCTTCTCGCACACCACGGCCTTGCCGTGCCTGATGGCCAGCTCGGCGAGCTCGACGTGGGTCGCGTTGGGGGTGCAGATGTGCACGACGTCCACGTCGTCGGACGCGATCAGCGCCTGCGCCGACTCCGCTCCCGCCACCGCGCCCAGCCGGCGTGCCGCCTGTGCCGCGCCCTCGGGAGTCGAGTCCGCGACCCGGGTGAGCATGCCGCCGGCCGCCCGGATGGCGTGGGCGTGCACCCCGCCGATGAAGCCGGCGCCGATGAGGCCGGCACGAACTGGTGTGGTTGACATCAGGTCACTTCTTCCGAGCCAGGGCGACGGCCAGGATGATGATGACGCCTCGGACGACCTGCTGCTGGGAGCTGTCCAGCCCGGCCAGGATCAGGCCGTTGTTGATCAAGCCGATCAGCAGCGCGCCGAACATCGTGCCGACGACGGCGCCGCTGCCGCCGAAGAGGCTGGTCCCCCCGAGGATGACCGCTGCGATCGCCGAGAGCTCGTCACCGGCTCCCCACTGGAACCGGCCCGACTGCAGGCGGCCGGCGTACAGCATCCCGGCGACCGAGGCGACCGTCGCGGAGATCAGCAGCACCTGGAACTTGATCCGGCGGGTCTTGATGCCGGTGAACTCGGCTGCCGTGCGGTTGCCGCCGGTGGCGAGGACCTGGCGCCCGAAGCGGGTCTTGTTCAGTACCACGGCCCCCACGGCCACGAAGACCGCCCCCCAGGCCACGAGACCGGGGATGGGCCCGAAGTCGCCGCCGCCGAAGGTCAGGTTGAAGGTGTCGTTGAGGATCGGCTGCGGCGCCGAGCTGGTGATCCACTGCGCCACGCCCGCTGCGATGCCGAGCATGCCCAACGTGACCAGGAAGGAAGGGATGCCCAGCAGGCTGACCAGGCCCCCGTTGATGGTTCCGACCACCAGGCCGACCGCCAGGCCGGCCAGGATGCCGGGGACGAGGCCCCAGTTCGAGATCGCCATCGCGCAGGAGACGCTGGCCAGACCGGCCACCGACCCCACCGACAGGTCGATCTCCGCGCATGCGATGACGTAGGTCATCCCGACCGCGATCACCGTGATCGTGGCGGTCTGACGCAGGATGTTCAGCAGGTTGTTCGAGGTGAGGAAGCCCTGGTCGCCCAGGAGGACTGCGAAGAACAGGAACACCACGACGAACGCGATGTAGATGACGTAGCGGTGCCAGTCGATCCGCCGGAGGACATCCAGCGAGGAGGTCGACGGGGCGGCGGTGGCACCGGTATCTGCCGGTGCCGTACGGACGCTGGGGCTCATGAGTGGACTCCTTGGACGGCCAGTTGGAGGGTTTCCTCGTCCGCGATGTCGCGGCGGGGCAGATCTGCTGAGACGGCTCCGTCGCGCAGGACGAGGATGCGGTCGCTGACCGCAAGGAGCTCGGGGTACTCCGAGGAGATCACGATGACGGCTTTCCCCTCGTCGGCGAGGTTGCGGATCATCTCGAGGATCTCGCTCTTGGTGCCGATGTCGACGCCGGCGGTCGGTTCGTCGAGGATCAGGAGGTCGGGCTCGGTGCCCAGCCACTTGGCCAGGACGACCTTCTGCTGGTTGCCGCCCGAGAGCAGCCGCACCGGCCGTCCCGGGTTGTCGACCTTGACCGCGAAGTGCGAGATGAGCTTGTCGGAGAGCTCGCGAGCCGCGGCCGCGTTCAGGAAGGGACCTGTGCGGGTGCGCTCCAGGAGCGGCAGCAGCAGGTTGTCGCGCACCGAGTGCTCCAGCACCAGCCCCTGGGCCCGGCGGTCCTCGGGGATGAGGGCCAGGCCATGGGCGATGGCCTGCTGTGGGTTCGAGATCGTCACGACCTTCCCGTGCAGCTTCAGCTCGCCGCCGTCGAGCCTGTCGATGCCGAAGAGGGCCCGGGCGAGCTCGGTCCGGCCGCTGCCCATCAGACCTGCCAGCCCGACGATCTCGCCGGGTCGCACCGTGAAGGACACCCCGTTGACGCGGGTCCCGGCACGCAGGTCGGTGGCCTCCAGCAGGGGGGCGGCCTCGGTGTCGTGACCGCGATGGCGGTAGGCCATCCCCTCGACCTTCTTGCCGACGATGCCTTCGACGATCTGCTCGGGAGTGACATCGGTGAGCTTCTCGGTGAGCAGCCGTCGTCCGTCGCGCAGGATCGTGATCCGGTCGGCGATGCGGTAGACCTCGTCCATCCTGTGGGAGATGTAGATGATCGAGATCCCGCGGGCCTTGAGCCGTCCGACGAGGTCGAACAGTGCCTCGGTCTCGTGCTTGGCGAGGCTGGCCGTCGGCTCGTCCATGATCAGCACGCGGGCGTTCTGGCCCAGTGCCTTGGCGATCTCGGTCAGCTGCCAGTACGCGGTGCCGAGGTCGGCGACGACCGCCTTGGGGTCGACCTCGACCTCCATCTCGGCGAAGACCTCCCGCGCCCGGCGTACGGCCTCGCGGTCGCTGATCAGCCCGCCACGGCCCCGCGGCTCGGCGGCCAGGAAGATGTTCTGGGCCACGGTCAGGCTGGGCACCAGGCTGAACTCCTGGAACACCATGCCGATCCCGGCTGCGCGAGCCTCGTGGATCGAGCCGAGCTGTACCGGCTGGCCGGCGACCGAGATGGCGCCGCGGTCCATCGAGTACACACCCTGGAGGATCTTCATCAGGGTGGACTTGCCGGCACCGTTGCCTCCAGCCAGGGCGTGCACCTCGCCGGGCAGGACCTCGAAGTCGACGTCGTCGAGGACGGTCGTGCCGTAGAACGCTTTGTGGATGCCGGTCATCTGCACGGCAGGGGTGGGAGGGGTCATCTCGGGGTCCTTCGCTTCCGTCGCTTCCTGGGCGGCCGGCGGGTGGTCACACCCGCCGGCCACGACCGGTGGTCCTACTGCTTGAAGGAGTCCGCGAGGTCCTGGGGCGGGTCCGAGTGGTAGACCTGCTTCCAGGCGTCCAGCACGTTCTCGTGGTCGACCGGAAGAGCGCTGAGGGCGACGTACGGCGGCGCCTTCTTGCCGATGAGCGCGCCGGCGCCGAGCAGCGCCTCGGTCACACCCTGGTCGAAGGGGCGCTGGGCGCCGAGACCGACCACGAGCTGGTCCTTGGCCAGGGCGATCGCCACGTTGGTGCCGAGGTCCTGCGTCGCGACCTTGAGGTCCGTTCGGCCCGAGGCGCGGGCCGCTGCCATCACACCCTCCGCGGGAACGTCCCACACCGCCCAGATGCCGGCCAGGTCGGGGTTCCCGGTGAGCATGGCGTTGGCGGCACCCTGCGCGTCACCGGCGAAGTCCGGCCCGGCGATGCCCTTCTCGTCGACGATCGTGATGTCCTGGTAGTCCTTCTCGATGGTCGACTTGAAGCCCTCGTAGCGCTGCTTGGTCACGAAGAAGTCGGCCTCGTGGTAGATCAGGCCGATCTTGCCCTTGCCGCCGAGCGCCTTGGCCATCAGGTGTGCTGAGGTCACGCCGTTGCCGTAGTTGTCCGCGGAGACGACCGAGACGTAGTCCTTGCCTGCTTCGAGCCCTTGCGGGACGTTGTCCATGAAGACCAGCTTGGTGCCGGCGTCGGCCACCTTCTTGAACGCCGAGGCGGTCGCCACCGGGTCGGTGGGGATCGACACGATGATGTCCGGCTTCTTCACCATCACGGTCTCGAGGTCGGAGACCTGCTTGTCGGGCTTGAAGTTCGCATCCGTGACCGCGACGACCTCGATGCCGAGCTTGGCGAACTGGTCCTTGATCCCCTCCACCTGGGCGTTCGCCCAGTCGTTGCCGCCGTAGTGCATCACGATCGCAGCGGTGGCTCCGAGGTCCTTGACCTCGGCGATCTCCTCCTCGGTGAGCGCTGCGGCCTCGGCGGGTTCGGGCGCCTCGCCGTTCGGGCCCTTGCTCAGGACCTTGCCCTGGATCGCGGCAAGGGCCTGGTCGACCTTCTTGGTGACGCCGGGGTCCTGCGCGGACGACGACGAGTCGGCCGGGCTGCACCCGGTCACGGCCAGCGCGAAGGCGGTGGCCGCGGCTGCGGCCGCGTAGCGGACATTGCTGTTCATCGTGACTCTCCAGTGGTGAGGTGGGTGGCGGCCGGGCCGTTCGTGGCCAGGAGCCGGTCGAGGTAGGTCTTGCTCTGGGCGGCGGCGTCACGGGGATCGCCGTCGTAGGAGTCGAGCTCGACGACCAGCCAGCCGTCGTAGCCGACCTCGACGAGGGCATCGAGGACGGCGGCGACGTCGACCTCGCCTGCTCCCAGCGGGAGGAACTCGAGGGGGGACAGGCGGGCGTCCTTGAGATGGACATGGCGGACCCGGTCCGGGTAGCGGCGGATCAGCTCGGCGGGGTCGCCGCCGCCCGCGGCGAGGTGTGCGCTGTCGGGGCAGAAGCCGATGCGGGTGTGGGGCATCAGCAGGTCGAGCTCCTCAGGGCTCTCCACTATCGTCGTCAGGTGCGGGTGGTAGCACGCCTCGAGGCCGTGGGCCGACGCGATGTCGGTGACCTGGTCGAGCGCGGCGGCCAGGCGCTTGTAGTCCTCGTCGAGGGTGCCCGAGGCGCGCCGGGCGCCCCCACCCACGATGAGGCTCGAGGCCCCGAACCGCGCGGCCAGCTCGGCCGCCCGTCGCACCCGGCTCAGCTCCTCCGGGAGGATCTCGTCGTAGATGAAGTTGCCGCCGGTGTAGACGCCGACGAGCTGGACGCCCGCCGACTCGAGCAGCGCGCGGAGCTCGTCGGGGCGCTCGGCGAAGTCAGCGACGTTGCCGTCGAACATCTCGATGCCGTCGTAGCCCAGGGAGCCGATCTCGGTGATCGCCCGGTCCATCGGACCGTTCACCCGGTAGTGCAGATCCTTGACGCTGGTGACCCCCACGGGGTCGCCGACGACGCCTCCCCACGTGATCGTGTGATATCCGACTCTCACGGTTCGCTCCTTGCTTGCTTCGCCCCGGAGGGATTACGAGTACCTTAAGCACGCATCGTGCAGAAGTCAACACCTGTTAGGCTTATGAATGTCACGCGTCAACGAAAGGTGGCACAGCAGATGGAACGAAGCCACGCCGTCTCCGAACTGGCGGGCGAGAGCATCGAGTCCCTGGTGTCGGTCCTCGATGCCGTGCGGATCGCCGGGGCGACGACCCGCCCCGAGATCGCGCGGCTGACCGGGTTGGGACGCAACGTCGTCGCCGACCGCGCCGGCCAGCTCATCGCCGCCGGCCTGCTCACCGAGGGTGCGCTGGCCCGCTCGACCGGTGGCCGTGCCCCGCGGGAGCTGCGCTTCAACGCCACCGCCGGGGTGATCCTGGTGGCCGAGCTGGGCGCCACCAGCATCGAGGTGGCTGCTGCCGACCTCGCCGGCGGCATCTCGATGGCCCGCGGCGAGGCCGCGGACGTCACCCTCGGACCGGCTCACGTCCTGGGGCGCGTGGCCGCGCTGTTCGACGAGCTGGTCGCGTCCCTGCCCGGGGACGCCCACGTGTGGGGGGTCGGCGTGGGACTCCCCGGACCGGTGGAGTTCGACACCGGCACGCCGGTCTCACCGCCGATCATGCCGGGCTGGGACGGCTTCGACGTGAGGTCGTTCTTCGGCTCCCGCTTCCGCGCACCGGTCTGGGTGGACAACGACGTGAACGTGATGGCGCTCGGGGAGCTCCGCGGTGGACTGGCCACCGGTCACCGGGACGTCGTGTTCATCAAGATCGGCACCGGGATCGGCGCCGGACTCGTCTCCGGCGGCCTGCTGCACCGAGGTGCGCAGGGGTGCGCCGGGGACATCGGCCACACGGCCGTGGGCGACAGCGCCGTGCAGTGCCGCTGTGGGCAGAAGGGCTGCCTCGAGGCGCTCGCGGGCGGGTACGCCCTGGGCCGGGACGGCCTCGAGCTGGCCCGCTCGGGGGACAGTCCGCCCCTGTCCCACGAGCTCGCCGAAGGACACGAGATCACCGCACAGTCGGTGGTCGACGCCGCGTTGCGCGGCGACCCCGCCGCTCGCCGGCTGGTCACCGAGTCTGCTCGGCTGCTCGGGGATGCCCTCGCACGCGTGGTGAACTTCTTCAACCCCTCGCTGGTCCTCATCGGTGGCGGGGTCGCCGCGGCCGGAGACCTCTACCTGAGGCAGGTGCGGCTCGCGGTCCTCGACCGGTCCCTGCCCCTGGCCACACGGTCCCTGGAGATCCTCCAGTCCCCCCTGGCCGACCGCGCCGGGCTCCGCGGCGCTGCGTTCATGGTGGTCGACGAGCTGCTCTCCCCGGCCGGCCTGTCCGGGGCCCGGTAAGGAGCTGTCGATCGGCTGACGTCGGGTTCCGACGGCACCGACGGCACCGAGGACGCGGACTCACCCGGGCATCGTGTAGCGGACCGACACCCCCTGCAGCACCGTCGACGTGCCTTGACCGCCGAGCCTGACCTGGACGAGGTAGGCACTGACCGTGGTGTCCACCGGCACCGGGTCGCCTGGCAGGTCCAGCGCCTGGAAGCCGTCGGCTCCCGAGGTGTTGGCGAACCTCAGGTCCTCGGCACCCTGGCTGCTCGGGTCGACGCGGGTCAGGACCCCGACGACGTCGTCGGTCGCGCTGTCGTCGACCACGTGGAACGTCACGGTGCCGATGACGGCGCCCTGCGGGAGGTCGAGCGCGGCCACGAAGAACCCGCGGGCGGCCGAGGACTGGTAGAGCCCACCGGCTCCGGCATACCCGGCGGCGACGGTGCTGTCCCGCGGGTGGAAGTCCACCCCGGCAAGCGTCAGCGTCCCGCCGGAGGCACCCGGCAGGTCGAGGGTGGACTCGTCGATGTCCGCGCCGGTCAGGGAATCGTCGGCCACCCGGGACCCGTTCACCGCGCCGGACGCGAGGGCGTGCCGGGTGACCGCCCCGGGCGCGACCTTGGGCGCCGTGACCGCGTGGTGCCTGAGCTGCGCGGTCCCGACGCTGTGCGGCGCGAGCTCGGTCGCGGCGTACGCGCCACCGGCGAAGGAGACCACCAGGGCGAGGACCGAGAGTCCCATCGAAGGCGTGAGGCGTCTGGACATGGAACCTCCTGGAGCGAGTCCCCCACCACCACGAGCGTGGCAGACCTGCCTGGGCTCCGGTACCGCCCATCGGAGTCATCTCGCGGGAGCGACCCGACCGGCGCCTGTACCGTGTGCAGGTGCTGGTCGGCCGGGACGGTGGCCGGGCAGACGCCCGCGGCGACCGTGCTGCCGACGCGGGTCTCGAGGTCGAGGCACCGCTGGCGTTCGCGGCCCTGCACCAGCTCCTGCGGCCCCGCGGTCGAGCCCGTCCAGGCCCTGCTCGGGCTCCTGCTCGCCGGCGCCGACGGCGCGCTCGTGGGTAGGGTCGGTGCGTGAGCGACTGGCGGATCGAGACCACCCAGAGGCTGCGAGCGCTGATCCTGCAGGCCGAGCCCGACATCGTCGAGGAGGTCAAGTGGCGCAAGGCCTCCAACCCCGACGGGGTCCCGACCTTCTCGTGCGACGGTCTCGTCTGCACGCTCGAGACCTACAAGGACAAGGTGAAGCTGACGTTCGCCAAGGGGGCGTCGCTGGCGGATCCGGCGGGACTGTTCAACGCCAGCCTCGAGGCCGGCGTACGACGCGCCGTCGACCTCCACGAGGGGGACTCCCTCGACGAGCAGGCCTTCACCGCCCTGGTCCGGGAGGCCGTCGCCTTCAACCGGTCGTGAGCCCGGACGGGGGGCCCTCCGACTGGCCACGCCGGTGTCCCGGGGGACGCGACGCAGCGGCGTGCCGCGGTCCCGCTCTCCGCTCCGTTTGGGGGATACCCCCTCCGGTGTTACGGTAGGACTTCGAGAGATACCCCCCTCGGTATCTCTGAACCACGAGGAGGAGTCTTCCGTGACCACGACGACCACGCACGAGGACAAGCACTCCCTCACGGTGCTGCCGATCGAGACGCCCACCCTGGGCGACCGGAGCTACCTGGTCCACGACGGCACGGCCGCGTTCGTGGTGGACCCGCAGCGCGACATCGACCGCGTCCTGGACCTGCTCACCGAGCACGACGTGCAGCTCACGCACGTGTTCGAGTCGCACATCCACAACGACTACGTCACCGGCGGCCTCGCGCTCGCGCAGCGCACCGGTGCTGCGTACCTGGTCAACGCCGACGACGAGGTGTCCTTCGAGCGGACCCCCGTGCGCGACGGCGACACCCTGGAGGTCGGCACCACGATGCTGGTCACCGCGGTCGCCACCCCGGGCCACACCTTCACGCACCTGTCCTACGTCCTCACCGACGCGGCGAGCGGCGAGCGGGTAGCGGTCTTCTCGGGAGGCTCCCTGTTGTTCGGCGCCACCGGTCGGCCGGACCTGCTCGGCCCCGAGAACACCGACGACCTCGTGCGGGCCCAGCACGACTCGGCCCACCGCCTGGCCGAGATGCTGCCCGACGACGCCGAGGTCTTTCCCACCCACGGGTTCGGCTCGTTCTGCTCGGCGACCCAGTCCGAGGCAACCTCGTCCACGATCGGGCAGGAGCGGAGCGTCAACCCGGTGCTCACCCAGGACGCCGAGACCTACGTGCGCGACCTGGTCGCGGGGCTGGCCGCCTACCCGGCCTACTACGCCCACATGGGCCCCGCCAACGCCGCCGGGCCCTCCCAGCCGGACCTGTCCGCGCCCAGCCTCGCCGAGCCGACCGAGCTGCGACGTCGCATCGAGGCCGGCGAGTGGGTCGTGGACCTGCGCACCCGCACGCTGTTCGCCGCCGGTCACGTGCCGGGGTCGCTCAACTTCGGCCTCGACGGCGGGCTTGCCACCTACCTCGGGTGGCTCATCGAGTGGGGCACCCCGGTGACCCTCCTCGGCGAGACCGCGGAGGACGTGGCGCAGGCCCAGCGCGAGCTGGTCCGGATCGGCATCGA
This sequence comes from uncultured Actinomycetota bacterium, assembly GCA_963784485.1. GTDB lineage: Bacteria > Actinomycetota > Actinomycetes > Propionibacteriales > Nocardioidaceae > Marmoricola_A. The sequence continues at coordinate 122,203 of CAWARH010000007.1, forward strand.
CCGTCCCGCGGCAGCGGCCACCGGCAAGCCGGAGGACTGGGTCGCAGGCACCGGCCGCGAGCTCGGCTCGTTCCCCACGGCGACCTTCGCCGACCTCGCCCAGGTGCGCCACCACCGGCCCGTCGTCGTGCTCGACGTACGCCGCGCCGACGAGTTCGCCGCGGCGGCGATCGAGGGCGCGGTGAACATCCCGATCCACGAGCTTCCCCGGCGCACTGCCGAGGTGCCCGAGGGCGAGGTGTGGGTGCACTGCGCCGGTGGCTACCGGGCAGCAGTCGCGGCCTCCTTCCTCGCCGCGGCCGGGCGGACCCTGGTCGCGGTCGACGACGGCTTCGACAACGCCGCGGACGCCGGGCTGCCGATCGTCTCGCCCACGGCGGCGTGACGCTGGCGATCGCCATCGTCGCGGGCGCGCTCATCGGGCTCAGCCTGGGCGCGCTCGGCGGCGGCGGCTCCGTGCTCGCCGTCCCCGTGCTGGTCTACGCGCTCGGCCAGAGCGCCGGGCAGGCGACCACCGGGTCCTTGGTGGTCGTGGGCGTCACCTCCCTGGTGGGGTCCGTCACGGCCTACCTGTCCGGCAACGTGATGCTCGGCAGGGGCGCCGCCTTCGGCGTCGTCGCGATCGGCGGTGCCGCCGCAGGCGCGAAGGCCTCGGGCCTGGTCTCCGGACCGGTGCTCCTGGCGTCCTTCGCCGCGCTGCTCCTCGTGGTCGCCGCCGTGATGCTCACCCGTCAGGTCCGCGCCCACCGGAGCAAGAGACGGGGCGACACCGGGGGGACCCAGGACCGGCCGGCGCAGCTGGACGACCCCATTCTCACGTTCAGCCCGACCTTCGCCTGTCACTGCCCCCGGGCACTGAAGGTGCTGATCACCGCCACCATCGTGGGCCTGCTGACCGGGTTCCTCGGCGTCGGCGGAGGTTTCCTCGTCGTGCCCGCCTTGGTCCTCGCCCTCGGCTTGCCGATGATCTACGCCGCCGGCACCTCGCTGGTGGTCATCACGATCACCTCGGTGGCGGCGCTCGCCGTCCGCGCAGGCTCCGGGGCCTCCCCCGACTGGACGCTGGTCGGTGTGCTCACCGTCGCGGCCGTGGTCGGAGGGTGGGCCGGCGCCAGGCTGGCGGCTCGCACCGACACCGCCAAGCTCCAGGTGGCCTTCACCGTGCTTCTGATCCTCGTTGCCGGGTATACCGCTTCAGAGGCGCTGCCCAGCCTCATCTGAGTGCCGGGTAGCCCCCGACCACAGATCCACACCCGTTCCACCGTCCGCGAAACCCAAGGAGAACACCATGTGCCGAGCAGTGACCTGCAAGAAGTGCGGCAAGACCACGTGGGCCGGTTGCGGCCAGCACGTCGACCAGGTCCTGGCCGGCGTCCCGAGGGCACAGCGGTGCCCCGGCCACGACGACGAGCCCGCCGCGGAGCGCGGCGGCCGGCTGGGCAGGCTGTTCGGCCGCGGCTGACCCCCCTGTCGACGACCTGCCGTCGCACCCCCACGAGACGCACCTGACGACCCCACCCCCACCTCCCGGAGGAACCTCGCCATGACCACCCTCACCGCGACCGCCGACCCGACCACGCCGACCTCGACCGACCCCCTCCCCCGCGTGGTCGACGCCGCCACCGTGCGCGAGGGGCTCGCCCGCGACGCCTTCCGCATCCTGGACGTCCGCACGCCGGCGGAGTTCGAGACCACGCACATCCCCGGCTCCTACAACGTCCCCCTGGACCTGCTCCGCGAGCACCGCGACGAGCTCGCCCGTCACATCGACGACGATGTCGTGCTCGTCTGCCGGTCCGGCGTCCGCGCCGCCCAGGCCGAGCAGGCGCTGGGCCAGGTCGGACTGCCCGGCCTGCACGTCCTCGACGGCGGGATGACCAGCTGGGAGCAGGACGGGGGCCCGGTCACCCGGGGCCGCCAGACCTGGGACCTCGAGCGCCAGGTGCGGCTCGTCGCCGGCTCCCTCGTCGCCGTCAGCGTCGCCGGCAGTGCGGTGAGGCCAGGGCTGAAGTGGGTCGGCGCCGCCGTGGGCACCGGCCTTGCCGTCGCCGCCCTGACCAACACCTGCGCGATGGGCATGGCGCTGGCCAAGATGCCGTGGAACCGGGCCGCAGGCGACGTCGACGTCCGCGACGTGCTGCACGCCCTGGCCAGCGATGACCAGCGACTGACCTGCTGAACGCCGCTGCCAGCCGCCTCCGGGCCTAGGCGAGCCCCTTGAGCATGAGGTTCCAGTACAGGGCCGGCAGCCCGTACTTCTTCAGGTACCACATGTCGCGGCGTTCCTTGGTGGTGTCGATGAACGGGAAGCTCGGGGCCGGCTTCATCTCGTAGTCGAACTCGGCCAGCAGCATCTTGTCCCGGGCGGTGGTCAGCGGGCACGAGGCGTAGCCGTCGTACTTCTTGGTGGCCGACCTGCCGGCCATCACCGCGCGGAGGTTCTCGACCAGGACGGGCGCCTGCTTGCGGATCGCCGCCCCGGTCTTCGAGTTGGGGGTCGAGCCCGCGTCGCCCAGGGCGAAGACGTCGGGGTAGCGGGTGTGCTGCAGGGTGTACTTGTCGACGCTGACGTAGCCGCCCGGGTTGTCCGCGGCCGCCAGGGGGCTGCTCTTGACCCAGTCCGGCGCCGACTGCGGCGGCACGACGTGCATGAAGTCGTAGCCGATCGACTCCTTGGTGCCGTTCGCCGTGTCCGCGACCACCGCCTGACGGCCGCTCGGGTCGATCTCGACGACCTCGCTGCTCTTGCGGACCTCGATGCCGTAGCCCTGGGCCACCCGCTCGAGCTCCTTGGCGAAGACCGGGACCCCGAACATGCCCGGGGTCGGGAGCACCAGCACCACCCGGATGTCACCCAGGACGCCGAGCTGCCGCCAGTAGTCCGCGGCGAGGTAGGCGATCTTCTGTGGGGCGCCGGCGCACTTGATGGGACCGGAGGGCATCGTGAAGACCGCGGTGCCGGAGCGGAGCGCCTTGATGCCCTGCCAGGTCTTCGGCGCCAGGTCGTAGGTGTAGTTGCTGGACACCATGGGGGTCTCGAGGGCTTCCGACATGCCGGGGATGCGTCCCCAGTCGAGCTGGATGCCTGGGCACATGACCAGGTAGTCGTAGCCGATGGTCGAGCCGCCCGCGGTGCCGACGGTGTGGTTCTCGGCGTCCACCGACGTCGCCGCGTCCCGGATCCAGCTCACTCCCGCAGGGATGAGCGGGGCCATCGCACGCACCGTGGTCGCCGCCTCCGCGCAGCCGCCGCCGACCAGGGTCCACAGCGGTTGGTAGTAGTGCACCTCCGCCGGGTCGACCAGGCCGATGTTCTCGACACCGGCGCGTCGCAGCCGGGCGGCGACGGAGATCCCGGCGCTGCCGCCGCCGATGATGAGAACGTGGTGGTGGGTGGTGGTGCTCATCGTGGCCTCCTGGTGTGGCGGTGGGAGCCGAGGACCTCCACCGCCGAATGACCGTACATTTCCCTTGTCCAGGCACAGTACGACGGCCGCCGGAGCCGGGACAAGGGCCGGACCGGACTAGGTCACTCGCGGTACGGCTCGGCGGACAGCCGGTACCCGGTCGGCTGGGAGAACTGCGCGCTCACCGCGAACCGGTCGCCCCGGACCAGGGTGTGCCGCCACTCCACGGGCCGGCCGCCGGCGAAGCCGAGCCGTTCGATGGCGAGGGCCGCGACGTCGTCCGGCATCTCCAGCATGGTCCGCTCGGCGACGGTCGGCACCACCGCGCGCAGGTGCTCGCTTCCCCCGGTCAGGGAGACCCCGCACCGGCTGCGCAGGTGCTCGTAGAGCGCGGTCCTGGAGAAGTCGACCTCGAGGAGGCTCCCGGCCACGTCCGCCGGCATCCACACGCGGTCGAGGGCCAGGGGTCGCTCGCTGGCCAGGCGCAGCCGCTCCAGGAAGAACAGCGGCGCGGAACCCTCGAGCCCCAGACGCTCCGCCACCACCGCGTCGGCCCGGATGTCGCGCCGCCGGACCACGCTCCGCTGGGTCTGACCGGCGGCCTCGACCGCGGAGAACAGGCTGTACAACGAGCCCATCGCCTGGTCGATCTCCGCCGGTCCGGTGAGCCGCGAGGTCCGTCCCCGCTCCCCGGAGACCACACCGGCCTGCCGCAGCCGCCGGAGAGCCTCGCGGACGGTGTGCCGACTGACGGCGTACTCCTCGGCCAGGGCGAGCTCGCCCGGGAAGGCCTCCCCGAACTCGCCGACACCCATCCTGCGCAGCAGATCCACCTGGACCTGCTCCCACAGCGGCACGCTCGCCTCGCGGTCGACCGGCCGGGGTCCGGCCCCGACCGACGAGCGGGTGCTGATCACCGCCCACCCCGGGCGGGGGAGTGAGAACCCGTCGAGAAGGACATGCTTTCAGTGTGCCATCGGAGGAAACCGTCTCCGGCCGCGCAAGGCGCACCCGGGCAGGGAACAGAGGCTCTTGTCGGGTCGCCGCAGCGGTCGTACGGTGGTCCAAATGTCCGGTCATTCAGGAAGAGGTGCCCCTATGCTCGAGGTCGAGGTCATCGACACCAGCGAACTCGGAGATCGCAGCTATGTCGTCCACGACGCAGGTACGGCCGTGGTCATCGACCCCCAGCGCGACATCGACCGGGTCGAGTCCGTCCTGCGCGACCGCGGCTTGGAGGTGGCCGCCGTCGCGGAGACCCACATCCACAACGACTACGTCACCGGCGGCCTCGAGCTGGCCCGGAAGACCGGCGCCGACTACCTCGTCTGCGGTGACGACGACGTCGCCTTCGACCGTCGTCCGGTCTCCGACGGCGACCTGCTCACCTACGGCCCGCTCCAGGTCCGCGTGATCAGCACCCCCGGCCACACCCACACCCACGTCTCGTACGCCGTCTCGCGCGCCGACAGCGACGACAACGACGACAACACCGCCGTCTTCACCGGCGGCTCACTGCTCTTCGGAAGCGTCGGGCGCACCGACCTGCTCGGTCACGAGCACACCGACGAGCTCACCCGCGCGCAGTTCCACTCGGCTCGCAAGCTCGTCTCCCTGCTGCCGGAGCAGACCGGGGTCTACCCGACCCACGGGTTCGGCAGCTTCTGCTCCTCCGGCTCGGCCGCCGGCGGGGACTCCTCGACCATCGGCGAGGAGCGCAAGCGCAACGACGCCCTGACCGAGGACGACGAGGACGCCTTCGTGGCGAACCTCGTCAAGAACCTGACCGCCTATCCCGCCTACTACGCCCACATGGGCGCCCGCAACGCCGAGGGGCCCGGGCCGATCGACCTCAGCCCGCCCTCGGAGGTCGACGGACAGCAGCTGCGTACCAGGGTGGAGGCCGGTGAGTGGGTCGTGGACCTGCGGGACCGGAAGGTCTACCCGACCGGCCACGTGCGCGGCACGGTCGGCATCGACCTCGGCGGGCAGTTCGCGACGTACCTGGGCTGGCTGATGCCCTGGGGCACCCCGGTGACCTTGCTGGGTGAGTCCGCCGACCAGGTGGCCGCGGCGCAGCGGGAGATGGTGCGGATCGGCATCGAGCGGCCCGCCGCGGCGGCCACCGGGCAGCCGTCCTCCCTGGTGCCCGACGAGGAGGTGGCCGCCTACCCGTCGGTCACCTTCGAGGACCTCCAGAAGCGGCTGAGCGACCCGGACGACGACGCGGAGCCCTTCACCGTCCTCGACGTACGCCGCGACGACGAGCGCGCCGAGCAGGCGATCCCCGGGTCCAGCCACATCCCCATCCACGAGCTGCTCGAGCGACTCGACGAGGTTCCTGGTGGCCCGCTGTGGGTGCACTGCGCCAGCGGCTACCGCGCCTCCATCTGCGCCAGCCTCCTGGAGCGGGACGGCCACGACGTGGTGCTCATCGACGACGATTTCGACAAGGCCGTGGAGCTGGGGCTGACCGAGTCGAGCTGACCGAGAGCCCCCGACCGGCTCTCAGACCACGGACAGCGGCAGGGGGCGGCCGACCAGGCTGCGCCGGACCACCGGGAGCGCGCCGGCGATCCGGCGCAGCTCGGTGGCCGACGCAGCCGTCGGCGCCCCCACCATCGCCGGCACTCCCAGGTCACCGGCGACGCGCAGGGGGAGGTCCAGCGGGACCTGTCCCAGCAGCGGCGCGGCGATCACCTCGGCGAGACGGGCGCCCCCGCCCTCCCCGAAGATCGCGGTGCCCTCGTGGCACGAGGGGCACACCAGCGTCGACATGTTCTCCACGACCCCGGCGACCGGCATCCGCGCATCTCGCGCCATCCGCCCGACCCGCGCGGCCACCGTCTGGGCCGCCACCTGCGGGGTGGTGACCGCCAGCAGCTGGGCATCGGGCAGCAGCTCCAGCAGCGTCATCGTGACGTCACCGGTGCCCGGCGGCAGGTCGATGAGCAGGGTGTCCAGGTCGCCCCAGTGCACGTCGGTGAGGAACTGCTCGATCGCCTTGTGCAGCATGGGACCTCGCCACACGACCGGTTGCTCCTCCTCCACGAAGAAGCCGACCGACATCAGCGAGACGCCGTGCGCCTCGACCGGGAGCATCAGCCCCTTCAGGGCCACCGGTGCGCGGCGTACGCCGAACAGCTGCGGGATGGAGTAGCCCCACACGTCCGCGTCGAGCACGCCGACCCGCTGCCCCTGCTGGGCCAGGGCCACCGCGAGGTTCGCGGTGACCGAGGACTTGCCGACCCCACCCTTGCCGCTGGCCACCGCGTAGACGCGCGTGGCGGAGCCCTCGCCGAACCGGTGCGTGCCCTCCGCGCTCGCGCCGCGCAGCCGTCCCGCCAGCTGCATCCGCTCGCCGTCGCTCATCGCGCCGAGGCTGACCTCGACGCGGGTCACCCCGGCGACCGCACCGACCGCCCGGGTCACGTCGGCGACCAGCCGCTCCTTCATCGGGCACGAGGCGGTCGTCAGCCGGACCGTGACCCGGACGCGTCCGGACCTGCCGAGCTCGATGTCCCCGATCATCCCGGCCTCCGGCAGCGGCAACCTGAGCTCGGGGTCCTCCACCCCCGCCAGGGCCGCCTGCACGGCGCCGAGGTCCACCGCGGAGGCCGCGCGGGTGCGGTTGAGCAGGCTCACGCCCCCGCCCCCGTCCCCGTGTCCGACCCGGTGCCCTCGGGGCGGCCGCCGTCGACGCGGAAGGCTCGACGCTTCGGCTTGACCGGCCGCATGAAGAACTCGGGGCGACGCAGCCCGGAGGCGCTCGGACCCGGCCGGGTGGTGTTCATCCAGGCACGGTAGACCTCGCGGGAGCGTTTGGTGTCCACCACCACGTCGCCGTACTGGTCCTCGGGGTGCGCCTTCTCCAGCCGCACCTTCTGGTGCCAGCAGTGCATCCCGGACAGCGGGTCGGGGTGCACCGCGAACGCCAGGTTCTGGTGGACGCCGGGGTCCTCCCAGTCGATCCGCTCGCTGTCGGGGTCGTCGCTGGCGAACGGCTTGACGCCCTCCTTGTAGCGCAGCTTCCAGACCCCGTCGTCGCTCTTGGAGAGGTCCACGAGTCCCATCACCCAGCGGGACCCGGCGTTCTCCGCGGTCCGCCAGCGACCCATGTGGTGGGACAGTCCGACGACCCCGGGGCGGATGGCCTCGGTCGACCACGCCCGCGCCACGAAGTAGCCGATCTCGGTGTTCACCCGGACGAGGTCGCCGGTCTCGAAGCCGAAGCGGTCCGCGTCGAGGCTGTTCATCCACATCGGGTGGGTGTTGCTCAGCTCGTTGAGGTACTTCGCGTTCCCGGTGCGGGTGTGGATCAGGGTGGGCAGCCGGAAGGTCGGCATCAACACCATCTCGGCGTTGTCCTGGTCGATGGAGCGGCGGCTCACGTGCGACTCGATGTAACCCGGGGCGGCGTACTCCTCCCACCCGAAGTCGACCATGGTGTCGCTGAACAGCTCCAGCTTGCGTGAGGGCGTCAGCCATCCCTGGGTGCGGGTCCCGTCCTCGTGGACCACGCCCACCGAGCCTGCCTCCCCGACCAGGGGCGGGGTGGAGTCGAGGGTGACCGGCTTGCGCAAGACCCCGTGCGCGTCCGGCGTGGTGCCCTCCATCTCCGCCTCGGTGAGCGGGCGCTCGTCGAGGCGGTAGGCGTCCTTGGTCACCTCGACCACGCCGTACTTGCGCATGTACTCCAGCGGGGTCAGCCCCTGCTCGGCGGCCTTCTCCGGCAGCCCGGGGACGCTGTTCTCGAAGACCCAGCGGTAGTACTCGTCGACGGTCACCTTCTCGCCGGGTCGGTACGGCGACTCGAAGTACTTCCGGATGCCCAGGGAGCCGTCCGGGTCGATCCGCCAGGACAGCTCGAACCAGAACTCGTTCTCCTCCCACACCTCGCCCGGGTTCGACTCGCGCGAGTCGGAGACGAGCTGCCCCATCTTCTCCATCGCCACCCTGGTCACCGGCTGCCGGAAGCCCAGCCACTTGCCGGCGTACTGCTCGTAGGACTGGGTGTCGTGGCGCTCGGTGCTGTGCCCCATCGGCAGCACGTAGTCGGCGAAGGAGGCGGTCTCCGACCAGGTGGGCGTCAGAGCCACGTGGCACTCCACCAGCTTCTCGTCGGTGAGGGCCTCCAGCCAGCTGAACCCGTCCGGGTTGGTCCAGACGGGGTTGTAGACGCGCGAGAAGTACATCGCGAGCTTGCCGCGGCCGTCCTTGAGGAGGTGCGGCAGCAGGATCGACATCTCGTTGGTCGACAGCGGGAACTCCGGCGGGTAGAGCAGCTCGTTCCACGACTCGTGCCCCTGGGGGACGTTGGGACCGTGGGCGATGATCTTGTCCCACCCGTTCGGGCTGGTGCCGCCCTTGGTGCCGACGCTGCCGGTGAGGACGTTGAGGAAGAACAGCGCGCGGGAGACCTGCCAGCCGCCGAGGTTGCCGGCGGTGGCGGCCCGCCAGACGTGGGCGGACAGCCGACTGCCCGCGGTCGCCACGATCCGAGCCAGCTCCTCGACCTGCTCGACCGGCACCTGCGCCTGCTCGGCGGCGTAGGCGAAGGTGTAGTCGGCGTAGTCGCGGGTCAGCGTGTCCATGAAGACGTCGAAGTCGTCGGCGGCGAGGTCGGGGTGCAGGTGCTCCATGTAGGTCGACCAGTTCACCCACCGGCGCACGAAGTCCCGGTCGACCTGGTCGGTGCGCAGCAGGTGCGAGGCGACAGCCAGGAGGATGGCCGCCTCGCTGCCGGGCCAGGGCGCCACCCACAGGTCGGCGTGGGAGGCGGTGTTGGAGAGCCGTGGGTCGAGCACGACCACCTTGGCGCCGCCGGAGACCTTGCCCTCCATGATCCGCTGGGCGTGCGGGTTGAAGTAGTGGCCGGCCTCGAGGTGACTGGAGATCAGCAGGATCACCTTGGCGTTGGCGTAGTCCGGGGAGGGGCGGTCGTAGCCGCCCCACAGGGCGTACCCGAGCCGGGCGCCGGCCGAGCAGATGTTCGTGTGGCTGTTGTGGCCGTCGACCCCCCAGGCAAGCAGGAAGCGCTCGGCGAAGCCGTCCTCGCCGGGGCGACCGACGTGGTAGAGCACCTCGTCCTTGCGGTCCTCGACGATCGCGGCCCGGATCCGGGCGGCGATGTCGTCGAGGGCCTCGTCCCAGGTGACCCGCTCCCAGTCACCGCCGCCGCGTTTCCCGGCGCGCCGCAGCGGGTGCAGGATCCGCTCGGGGTCCTGGATCTGGTTGATGGTCGCCGGCCCCTTGGCGCAGTTGCGGCCGCGGGAGCCGGGGTGGGCCGGGTTGCCCTCGAGCTTCTTGATCGACAGGTCGGACTTGTCGACGTAGGCCAGCAGGCCGCAGGCCGACTCGCAGTTGAAGCAGGTGGTGGGGACGAGCATGTACTCGTGCGGCACCTTGCGCGGGTGGGCCTTCGCGTCGTACTCCACGTGGTGGTCCCAGTCCGAGACCGGGGGGAAGTTCCGCAGCCGCTCGTGACTGCGCTCCCCCGGCAGCGGGGGCGTGGTCGACTCGCGCTCTTGTTCCAACGTCATGGACGGTCCCTTCGAGACGATCTGCACAGGGCTGGTGGTCTGGTCACGACAGCGGGGGGTCCTGGCCCGCCCTGACGAAGACGCTTTCGTAGGCAAGCAGGGCCGGCTGCACGATCACGCCGGCCACGGCCAGGAGCACGGCACCGGCTCCGCCCCAGGCGAGGGCGCCCAGCAGCACAGCCCCCGCTACCGGAAGCACCCCACCGAGCCAGAACGTGCGTGCGTAGCGCCCGGAGCTGACGATGTGTGCGGCCACCGCTGCCTGTCGGCTGGCGTGCTTGCCGCCGTACTCCACCGCGAGCATCACCAGGTGCAGTCCTGCTGCCACCACGAACGCCGCCGCCAGCAAGGTCCACGCACTGTCGGAGAGGTCCACGAACAGACCCGCCACGGCGAGCGCGCCGCTGCCCACCATCACCGCCTGGACGAGCAGGTGCCAGAACAGCAAGGGTGACTGCCACAGGTCACGGCCCTCGGCCTGGCCGAAGAGGAAGGCCGTGTAGCCGGCCATCAACGCGCTGACCGGGAGCGCGAGCCAGGAGAGCACCGTCATCGCCCAGCCCACGTCGAGCGCGGCCGCCAGCAGCCACAGCACCGCACCGCCGGAGAACAGGGTCAGGACGTAGGCACCCAGCACCAGCCACGACGTCCAGTTCGACTTCAAGAAGATGTACAGGAAGCGCTCCGGCCGCTTGAGGTCCCAGACCAGCAGCGCCCCGGTGGTGGCCGCCCCGAACAGGCCGAGCAGCGGTGCGACGTAGTCGCCGAGGGGACCGAAGTCGATGCCGAGGAGGTGGGCCAGTGCGGCCAGCGCCAGGGCTCCGGCACCGACGCCCTTGCTCCACAGGTAGGTGGTCACCTTCCAGCCCCAGGGGCGGGGGTGGGCGGTGTTGAGCGTCGTACGGGCGTTGGTGGTCGAGTCGCCCGGCAGGTCGCCGGCCGTCTCGAGCCGGTGGGCGTCCGGCGTGGCCCAGATGTAGGTGTCCTCGACGGGGGCGGCCAACGGGTCGAGCACCGCGCGGTCGGCCCCCAGGTAGAAGACGTTCGGGCCGGTGTTCTGCTCCGGGGAGCGGACGGTCGTCGAGTTGGTGCTCACGAGGCGGGCGATGCCGCTGGTCGGGTCGTCGAGGTCGCCCACCCAGATGGAGTGGGTCGGGCACACCACGACGCACGCAGGCTCGAGGTCCTCGTCGACACGGTGGGCACACAGGTTGCACTTGGCTGCGGTGCTGGTGTCCTTGTCGATGTAGATGGCGTCGTAGGGGCAGGCCTGCATGCAGCTCTTGCAGCCGATGCAGCGCTCCTTGTCGAAGTCGACGATGCCGTCCTCGCGCTTGAACAGCGACTCGGTCGGGCAGATCTTCACGCAGGGCGCGTCGGTGCAGTGGTTGCAGCGCATCACCCCGAAGGAGCGGGTGGTGTCGGGGAACGAGCCGCTGTCGACGTACTTGACCCAGGTGCGGAACTGCCCCAGGGGTACCTCGTGCTCGGTCTTGCAGGCCACCGTGCAGGCGTGACAGCCGATGCAGGTGCGCTGGTCGATCGCGAAGCCCAGCTGCATCTGCTCAGCTCTTCCTGATGAGGTACCGGTAGACGCCGTCCTCGACGGAGGTGTCGAGAAGCTCGTTGCCGGTGTCCTTGGCCCACGAGGGGATGTCACTCTGCGATCCGCCGTCGGTGGCCTCCACCAGCATCACCTGGCCGGCCGCGAGGCCCTTCATCCCGCGCGAGGTGAGCAGCACCGGCATCGGACACTTCTGTCCTCTGGCGTCGACGGTCGCATCTGGGTTCTGGTCCATCAAGGTCTCCGTTCAGGTCTGCCGGCCGGGCCGGCTCGTGGGGTCAGATGAACAGGTTGATCTGTGACCGGCTCATCGCCGAGAGCGCGGTCGCGGCACCGACCGGCGCGCCGGCCCCCTCGACGAGCTGGTCCCCGCGCAGGCCCATCAGCTCCATGGTCATCTCGCAGGGCCACAGGTTCACGCCGAGGTCGGTGCACATCTCCAGCAGCTCCTTCGGCGTGGCCACCTTGTGCTGCCGGGCCAGCTTCTTCATCATCCGCGCACCGGCACCGCCCATCTGCAGCTTGGAGAGCTTCATCCTGCTGACCCCCGGGGGGTTCAGCCCCGCCAGGGCCTTGGTCATGGCGTTGGTGCCGGTGAGGCGGACGTCGTCGCGGACGAGGGGGAACAGCCCCCAGAAGGTGAAGAAGATCGTGGTCTGCATGCCGTAGGCCGCACCCGTCGAGCCCAGGATCAGGGTGGGCCAGATCTTGTCGAGATCCCCGCTCCACGCCACGATCGTCATGCTCGCGGGAGCGTCGTCCTCGCCTGTCGCGCCGGTCATCACATCCTCCAACCAAGGGATTGCCATGTGCTCGGCGTCACACTACTTTCGGGAACACGCATACAACAAGGCCCTACGGCAGCGAGTTGTCCGGACATTGCAGCGCCTCTCCCTCTGAGCAGCCCGGGGCCCATCGACGAGGACAAGGACGCGTGCATGGAAACCTGGACCATCTCCCCCCGTGAGCTGTACGACGAGATCGCGGCCGGCACGATCCCGGAGATCCTCGACGTCCGCAACAGTGACGAGTTCGCCGCGCACCGGCTCGAGGGTCGTCGACCGGTGCCCACCCGGCACGCTCCGGTCTACGAGGTGCTCGAGGAGCCGGAGCGGTACGCGACGCAGACCGCCCCGGGCGCCGTGGTCGTCTGCGCGCACGGCAACGGTTCGGCGATGGTGGTCCAGGAGCTCAGCGAAGCGGGCACCGAGACGCGGTCGTTGGCGGGCGGGATGGACAGCTGGGCGCAGCTCCTGGTGCCCGTGGAGCTGCAGGGGGTCCCCGCGCCGGTGCGGGCCTGGCAGCTCCAACGTCCCGCCAAGGGCTGTCTGTCCTACGTGATCGGCGTCCCGGGTGAGCGCTGCATCGTGGTCGACCCCGCCCGGCACCACGCCTCGTACATCGAGCTCGCGCAGGCCCACGGGATGACCGTCGGGCACGTCATCGACACCCATGTGCACGCCGACCACATCAGCGGGGGGCCGGGCCTGGCCGAGCGGCTCGGCGCCGACTACCACCTTCCTCCGGAGGACAGCTCGCAGGAGATCCCCTTCCCGAACCGGCCACTCCAGGACGGCGAGCAGCTGCCGCTGGGGGCGGACACCGTCGTCCGGGTCCTGGCCATGCGCCTGCCCGGGCACACCCCCGGGACCACGGCGCTGCTGGTCGGCGAGCGCCTGCTGCTCGTCGGGGACACCGTGTTCGTGCGCGGGCTGGGCCGCCCGGACCTGACCGGCCAGGCCGAGGAGCTGGCGCGCTCGCTGTTCCGCAGCGTCCACGACCGTCTCGAGCCGCTGGGGCCGGACACGGTGATCGCCCCGGCCCACTGGTCGAGCCCGGAGGAGTTCGGCAGCGACGGAGCCGTGACCACCACGGTGCGCGAGGTCTTCGAGGCCACCCTGCTCAACGAGCGCGCGATCGACCGCTTCGTCGAGACCATCGTGGCCACGCTCCCCGACGCGCCCGCCACCTACGACACGATCCGCCTGGTCAACGCCGGCCAGCTGCGTCCGCCCGAGGACGACCTGCTGGTGCTCGACGTCGGACGCAACCAATGCGCCGCCTCGACGTCGATGGGATGATCGGACACGACACCGAAGGAGCCGCGCATGTCGTCGGACACCTCGCCCCGGGAGCCGCGCCGAGACGATCCGGACGAGATCGGGGAGGACCCCGACTACCGGTTCACGCTGGCCAACGAGCGCACCTTCCTGGCGTGGGTGCGCACCGCGCTGGCTCTGATGGCCGCCGGGGTCGCGGTGATCCGGTTCGTGCCCGGTCTGAGCCTCATGCGGCACGGGCTCGGCTTCCTCCTGATCGGGCTCGGCGGGTTCCTCGCCGCGATGTCCTACCGGCACTGGCAGCGCAACGAGCGCGCGATGCGGCTCGGCCGGCAGCTTCCCCAGTCCTTCGTCCCCCGACTGGTGGCCGCGGCGCTGGTGCTGGCCGCCGTCGTGGCGCTGGCGTTGGTGATCGCTGACCTGGTCCAACGGCCGTGAGCCCCAGGTGGCTCTCGCGCGGTGAACGCGTGGCCCCGTCCCACGATGCCGGTCTGCAGGCGGAGCGCACCGCCATGGCCTGGCAGCGCACCGCTCTCGGGGTGGGCGGGGTCTCCGCGCTCCTGCTCCACGAGACCGACGGTCGGCTGGTCGCGGCGCTGCCCGGACTTGCCGGACTGGTGGTCGCCGTGGTCCTGCTGGTGCTGACCGAGGTGCGCTACGAGTACACCGTGCACCGGGTCGGCACAGGGCGCGACCCGGTGGCCGCTGCCTTGATGAGGTTGACGGCCGCGACCGTCGCGTTGTTGGCGGTGCTCGCGATCACCCTCATACTGGTTGAAGGTTCACGTTGATCGGAGATGAGACCGTGGACGAAGTGCTCGAGGCCGAGCTGCGTGAGCTGCACGAGCGCGTGTGCAAGGCGATCGCCGATCCCAAGCGACTGTTCATCATCGCTGCGCTGCGCGACGGAGAGCTGAGCGTGGGGGACCTCGCGGAGTCCCTCGGGGTCAGCCACTCCAACGCGAGCCAGCACCTCGCCGTGCTTCGCGACCGCGGCATCGTGACGACCCGCCCCTCCGGCACGAGCGTCTTCTACGCCCTGCGGAGCCAGAAGATCCTGGCGGCCATCGACCTGATGCGGGAGTTCGTCGCCGAGGACGCCCAGCCGCCGGCGACCCAGCCCACGGTGCGCAGCGTCTTCCTGGGCTGAACCAGGCTCAGCCCCGCGGTCGAGCACCCGGTGCACGCCCCCCGCGGACCAGGAAGACCGCGACCGCGACGCCCCAGACAGCGAAGACGATCTCGGGCAGACGCTGGAGCAAGGGCGACCCCGCGTGGCCGGCGAACCCGTAGAGGGCACCTCCGCCGACGCCGCCGAGGATGCCGCCGACCGCGAGGGCCAGGCCGTGCACCCCGAAGTAGGAGGCGATCGAGTCCTCCTGGGCGTACGTCGAGACCGTGGAGTTCATGATCGGCTGGTAGACGGTCTGGCCCAGCGTGAAGACCACGACCCCGGTGAACAGCCCCGCCACGGACTGCCACGCCCCCAGGACCAGGAGCCCGGCGCCGAGGGCGACGGTCCCCAGCGCCACCGCCGTGGTGGGGCGCAGCCAGCGGTCCGCTGCCCGGGTCAACGGCAGCATCGTCACCACCATCACGATCGCGGCCACCGAGTAGATCGTGCCGAGCCCCAAGGCGCTGGGCAGCACGCCGTCGGCGCGCTGGGGCACCGCCAGGTAGAGCTGGGAGAACAGCACCCACCCTCCGGCGACCCCGATGCAGTACCGGCGGAAGGGGCGGTCGCTGAGGGCCCGGCGCAAAGGGCCCCCGCGGTCGGCGGACCTCGGTCGGACCTCGGGATCCTTGGGCAGGCCGACGATCGTGATGACGAAGGCGGCGAGGAACAGCGCAGCGGAGGCCAGGCAGACCCAGGAGAAGCCGATCCCCCCGAGCACACCGCCCAGGACGGGACCCGCGACGAAGCCGAGGTTGCTGAGCATCTCGCGCCACGAGTAGACGGCCACCCGGTTCCGGCCCTGGGCGAGCGTCGCGTACATGGCGTAGCTGGCCGGGTGGAACAGCGAACCGCCCAGACCGGCCAGGACGCTGGCCACCACCAGGCCGGGCACCGAGTCCACGAAGGCGAACAGCGCGAAGCCGCTGGCCCGGACCAGCACCCCGGTCGCGATCGCACGACGGTGGCCGAGCCGGTCGGCCAGGGTCCCGGACCACGGCATCAGGCCCTGCTGGCTGCCGCTTCGCACGGCGGCCAGGACCCCGACCACCACGATGGTCAGCGACAGGTCGTTGAGGAGGTGGTAGGCCAGCAGCGGCACCAGCATGTAGAAGCCGAGCGCCATCGTGAAGGTGTCTGCGAGCAGCACCAGGAGCGGAAGCCTGGCGGCCGGCGTCGTGACCTCCTGCGGGTCGGCCGTGGACTCACCTGCGGTCATGTCGCCTCTCGCCGTCCGCGGAGACCAGGCCGACGAACACCGGCAGGCTCAGCCCGAAGAAGGGGACGACCGTCGGCAGGAGCAGGCACAGGGCCACCCAGGTCACCACGACGACGCAGACGACGAGGGCACGGAGCGGGCTCGCCACGCTCGCCGCGAAGGAGGCGCGGAGCCACGCTGCCCGGTCACCGTCGGGCTGGGCTGCGACCGCCGCCGGGAAGTGCACCGCCAGCAGCAGGGCTACCAGGCTGACCGGGACGAGGGCGCCCATCATCACGATCGCCAGCGGCGAGTCGCGGCTGAGCAGGAACAGCCAGTTCACGACCAGGACCGCCCCCACGAGCGCGGCGACCGCACCCGTGGGCAGGGTGCGCCGCCAGGTCCTGCGCCAGGCGCGGAAGGTGCCGAGGAAGACGCCGTCCTCGTCGTCCTTGCGCCACTGCTCGAGGGCGACGCCCGCAGCCGTCGCGGCCGAGAGGGCCGTCACCAGCGGCAGGGCGAGGACGAACGCGGCAACCCCCGCCAGGGCGAGGTTCGCCGGGTAGGCGAGCCAGCCGAGGACCGTGGTCTCCCACGGCACCCGACGGCCGCTGCGCGTCGGAGGGCTCAACGGCTGCTCCCTCCGTCGGGCGAGCTCGCAGCCACCGCGATCTCGGGTCCGGCGGCCTGGGCGGTCTCCCCCAGCACCTGCACCGGGTCGGCTCCGTCGAGGGCGACCGCGACCCGCTCGAGGACCCCGCCGCGCGACACCGACACCACCAGCCCGCCGGCTGTCGTCTCGACGCTGACCTGCGACGGCTCCTGGTCGGTCCAGTGCAGCGGCTCGAGCACGGTGACGAACTGGGCGGCGGTGCTGGCGGGAGCCTCACGGCTCAGCGTGTGCAGGGTGCGTTCGATCGCCAGCTCCGGGGTGCTGGAGGTGGGGTTCGCCTGGACCAGGGTGCGCCGTCGGTCGAAGGCGTGCTGGTCGGGCTCCACCGCGGAGACCCGCAGGTAGGCGCGCCCCGCGGTCGTGACCTCGGTTCCGGTGCCGTGGCTGGTCCAGGGGTTGTCGCTCTGCAGGAGCCAGGACCAGCGGCGAGGCACCTCGGCGCGCAGGTCGTCGACGAGGACCAGGGTGCCGCGCGGCGACAGCGCGAGGTGCCGGTCCACGCGGGTGACGCCCAGCTCCTCGGCGTACATCGCCCCCGACTCACTGGTGGCGCACGTCCAGCCGCCCTGGAGCAGGGTGGACCGGATCCGGGCGGTGTACCGCTCGTCGAGGTCCTTGTACACGTGGTACCGGTCCTCGTTGGCGTAGCCCTGGCCGTCGACCAGGATGCCGTTGTGGTGGCCGTGCCGCTTGCGGTTGGAGTACCCCTCGTCCACCGCGAGGTACTCGCCGTTGCTGATCAGGACGAAGGTCCCCGCGTCCGGGTGGTGGTGACCGGCGTTGAGGGTCGACCAGCCCGTGGTCCGCTGCATCTCGTGCGAGTCGCGCCACGCCTTGTGGCCGCCTCCCGGCGCGGACTTGAACGAGACCATCGTCGCGTCGCGGTCCCAGGAGGTGCGCCCCACCACGAGACCGAGGTCGGGGAAGAAGCGGGTCAACGGCAGGGTCTCGGGGCTCTGCGGCACCACCGTGGGGTCGTACCAGAGCAGCTCCTGGTACGCCTCCGGGCGCACGCCGGGCTTGACGCCGCTCTCGTAGGCCTCGCGCCAGAAGAAGCGGTTGCTGACCTCGTCGGCCAGCCACTGCGCCTGGCCGATCCGGTACTTCGAGGCCAGCTTGTAGTACAGGGCGACGCTGTGCCCGCTGCGCCGGTCGTGGCAGTCCCCGTGGTCGACGATCCGCTCGAAGTCGGGGGCCGCCTGGTAGAGGCGGTACCAGAAGGTCTCCCGCAGGTAGTCGCTGTCCTCGAACAGGTCGATGCCCTCGGCCGCCTCGAGCACGTCGAGGTAGCTGACGATCCACGGCACGCCGTAGCGCCAGTAGACGACGCCCTCGCAGTTCGAGCCGTCCTCGGGGAGCATCCGGAGCACCCGGGTGAAGTTCGCCTTGGCCCGCTCGGTCCACTCCTTGGTCTCCGGCGACCCCTCGGCGAGGACGTAGCCTGCGGTGGCCAGGCCCGCGTAGCAGATCCAGTTGTGGTTCTGCCAGTACGAGCTCGACCACCAGTCGCCCTCCGACTCGACGGCGAACTCGAACAGTCGCCGGCCCTGGAGGAGGAGCTTGTCGCGCAGCGCGGTCCGCTCCTGCTCCGGGAGCGCCTCCCCCGCCCAGGCGTGGGCCAGGCTCAGGCCGTGGAGGAGCCAGCCGGCGTCCAGGTCGTGGTCGGGCATGTTCGCCTTGCCCCAGTGCGGGAAGGACAGCGGAGGTGCCAGCCAGCGACGCAGCTCCTCGAGGTAGTGCTGGTGCCCGGTGATCCGGTAGGCCAGCGCAAGGTTGGCGGCAGCGGGACCGAAGTAGGTGATGCTCGCCAGGGGATGCTCGGTCGGCAGGGGGATGTCGCGGTACCGCTCGCACTCCTCCAGCAGACGCCGGAACTGGTGCGCGCGCACCCCCTCGACCTCCTCCCGCAGCGTGTCCAGCCGCCCCTCCAGGAGCAGGGGTGCGGGGGCGACAGAACTCAGCGGATGACTCATGGAACTCTCCTCTGTGCGGAGGCGGAGGACGGCTCGACAGCCGACGCCGACTCGAGACGGACGATGACTGCGCGACCGTCGGCGGGGGTGGCCTCCACCACGACGGCCGCGTCGGTCGAGCTCACGATCCTCAGCCGAGGTCGTGGCAGGGTGGGGTCGCTCGCCGGCTGGTAGAGCGAGACGAGCCAGGTCGCCGTGCCGCGCGCCGACCAGTCGACCCCGGTGAGCACCCGGGCCGGGTCGTGCGAGGGGCCTCGGACGGGGACGGTGGCGAAGGCGCTGTCCTCGGGGCCGGCGTGACAGCCGTACAGGTCGCGGCCGCGCTCGTCGCCGGCCCCGGCCCCGGCCCCGGCGTCCTTCCACGTCGTGAGGAACACGCCGTCCTCCTCGTGGGCGTCGAGCCGGTCCGCCGGGCGCAGCCCCAGGACGACGGTCCGCTCCTGCGTGGACCGTACGAGCACGGCGTCCAGCAGCCACTCGTCCTGCATGAGCAGGTGACGTTGGAAGTCGGCACCGTCGAAGGCGTCCGGGGCGGAGACCACCGCCTGGACCGACCCGGAGGAGGCCTCCCACACCACGACGTGGCCGGAGGTGTCTGCCTGGTCGACCCCGTCGACCCGGACGGTCGGGTGGGCAACCGTCCGTGCGTAGTACCCGTGCCGGAGGGCGCTGCCGTACGGCGGGACCCCGGGGGCAGGCTGCCAGACCTCGCGGTCGCCGTAGAGGTAGAGCGCGAGCTTGGCGGCGTGGGCGTGGGCACCGCCGTGCGGCCCGGCGTCGGTCACGGCCTGCCAGCGACCGGCCCCCGAGCGGAGGACCAGGTGCCCTGCGTCGGCGAAGCGGATCGACTCCCTCGGCCCGGACCACGCCCTCGGCGTCGCCACCGGCGTCCCGGCGAACCAGGACACCAGCCGGTCCTCGAGGCTGGACCCGCTGGGACCCAGCAGGGCGCGGGTCCCGTGCTCGAGGCTCTCGAGACCGGCCAGCTCCACGAGCTGGCGTCCCAGCACCGATACCTCCAAGAGCTCCTGGAGCGCCGGCGTCCGGCAGTAGGGGCCGTCGTTGAGCACAGGAAGGACTCCCCGCTCCGTGGACAGCGCGACGAGCACTCTCAGCATCGCGACGAGCTTGGTCCGGGCGCCCTCAGGCACCGCAGCCGGGACGTGACCGCGCAGGGCGAGCAGGTAGGCGCGGAGGACGAAGAAGTGGTAGTAGGTCGACCCCTCCCACTCCCAGCCGTCGTCGTGGATCGCGGCGTCGAGGTGCGCCCAGAGCCCCGAGGGACCGTCGAGCCAGGAGTCCACCTCCGTCTCGCGACCCAGTGCGGTCAGCACCCGGGCGGAGGACACCCCGGCACAGATCAGCCAGGCGGTGTAGTTGTTGCGCAGGTCGAGACGGTCCTCGACCAGGGTCCGCCTGGCCTCGGTGACGGTCGCCAGGAGACCGGCGAACAGGTCGGCTGCCTGGTCCAGGTCGCGGGAGGACCGAGACCATCGCAGGTCCCCCTCGACGAGGGTGAGCACGCCGTGGGCCAGCGAGGTGCCCCAGATCGCCTCGGTCAGCGCCTGGTGGAACAGCTTGCCGCGCAGCATCCACGAGGCCGCCCCTTCGGACCACCCCTCGGCAGCGGCGTCGGCGTAGATCGCGCAGAACTCCGTCAGCAGCTCGCGAGCCTCCTCCCGCTGCGACAGGCGGCCGTCGGCGGCGTACCGGTGGGCAAGCTCCCTGAACTCGCGGGCACACCGCTGGAGCTCGAGGACCTGCCAGGCGCCTTCGTACGGCTCGCCGCGGACCACACACCCGTGGGGGCACGTGTGGGTCGGGGCGCCCTCGCGGTCCTGGGCTCCCGGCTGGAGCTCCGACCCGTGGGTCGGGCACACGTACTCGTGCCACCAGCCCGCTCGACCACGAGGAACCCGGGAGACCCGGGTGTCGGGGGTCAGGGATGAGGTGCTCACCGGGTCAGCACACCGCCGTTCACGTCCAGGGTCTCGCCGGTCACGTACGACGCCAGGTCGCTGACCAGGTAGCAGACCGCTCCTGCGACGTCGGCGGGAGTGCCCTCGCGCTGCAGGGGGACCCCGGCGACGACGTTGCGCCGCGCGTCGTCGCTGGTGAAGGTGTCGTGGAAGGGGGTCTGGCCGATGAAGCCGGGCGCCACCGCGTTGACCGTGATGCCGTTGCCCGCGAGCTCCTTGGCGAGCCCCTTGGTGAAGCCGACCACGCCGGCCTTGGCCGCGGCGTACGCCACCGAACCGGGACCGCCGCCGTTCTGTGCCGCCAGCGAGGCGATGTTCACGATGCGCCCGTCGGAGGAGCCCTGGAGCGAGGCGATCGCGGCGCGGGTGGTGAGGAAGGTGGTGGTCATGTTGGCGTCCAGGACGGAGTGCCAGAACTCCTCGCTCATGTCCTCCACCTTGCACCGCCCCACGAGGTGCCCGGCGTTGTTGACGAGGATGTCCAGCCCGCCGAGGTACGCCGTGGCCTCGGCCACGCAGCGCGTGACCTGCTCGCCGCTGGTGAGGTCGGCCTGGACCGTCACCCCGCGGCGACCTGCCGTGACTCCCTCCTCCACGACGCTCTTCGCGCCGTCGGCGCTGGAGGCGTAGTGGACCGCCACGTCGGCACCGGCCTCGAACAGCGCGGCGGCGATGGCCCGGCCGAGACCGGTCCCTCCGCCGGTGACGAGAGCACGGCGGCCGGTCAGGTCGATCTGCATGGGAGTCTCCTTGGTGGAAGTGAGGGCACTCATTTGATGCCCGAGTTGGTGAAGCCCTGGACGAAGTAGCGCTGCGCGAAGAGGAACAGCAGCACCATGGGCACGGTGGCGAGGGTGGTGCCGGCCATCAGATAGGCCCATTGGGTCGTGCCTTCCTGCTGGAAGACCGCCAGGCCCACCTGGATGACGCGCAGGTCGTCGCGGGTGGTGACCAGCAGCGGCCACAGGAAGTTGTTCCAGCTGTCCTGGAAGGTCAGCAGGGACACCGTGGCGATCGCCGGCTTCACCAGCGGGGTGTAGATCTGCGCCCAGATCCGGAACTCACCCAGGCCGTCCAGGCGAGCGGCCTCCTCCAGCTCCTTGGGCAGGGAGAGGTAGAACTGCCGGAACAGGAAGATGGCGAACGGGCTCAGGCCACCGGGGATGATGAGCGCCCACCACGTGTTGAGCCAGCCGCTTCCGCCCTGCCCGAGGATGTCGTTGCCGCCGAACAGCGGCATCGACTTCACGATGAGGAACTGCGGCACGATCTTGGTGTAGGTGGGGATCATCAGCATGCCCACGAAGCCCAGGAACACCAGGTCGCGCCCCCGGAACGAGAGCCGGGCCAGCGAGTAGCCCGCCATCGCGCCGAACACCACGGTGATCAGGGTGTGCGTGATCGAGATGATGAGGCTGTTGCGGAAGTAGGTGAGGAACGGTGCCGCACCCATGGCATCGCTGTAGTTGCTCCAAGCCCACTCGCGCGGCCAGAAGGTCGGCGGGAACTGCGCGAGCTCCGCGGGGGTCTTGAGCGAGGTCAGCACCATCCACAGGAACGGCATCAGCATCGTCAGCGCGGCCACGGCCAGCACCACCTGCAGGGTGATGCGACGCGCGGCGACCCCCGGACGGCGCTGCGGACTCGGTGGGCGCGGAGCTGCCTGGCTCGGCGTGTCAGCGACGACGGTGGTCATACCTCGTCACCTCCTGTCAGTCGTCGGTTGATGACGGTGAGCACGATGAGGAAGCCGAAGAGCACGACGGACTGCGCACAGGCCATGCCCATCCGGAAGTTCTGGAAGGCGCTGCGGTAGACCTCGTAGGTCATCATGGTGGTGGCGTTCGCGGGCCCACCGTCGGTGAGGACGTAGACCAGGTCGAAGACCTGGAAGGCGCCGATCACCGAGACCACGAAGACGAAGAAGGTCGCCGGCCGCAGCAGGGGCAGCGTGATCCTGAAGAACTGCTGGACCGGGCTGGCTCCGTCGATCGACGCCGCCTCGTAGAGGCTCTCGTCGATGTTCTGCAGCGCGGCCAGGTAGATCAGCATCTTGAGGCCGATCCCCTGCCAGATGCCCACCACGATCACCGCGCCGAGGGCGAACCTGGGCTCGGCGAGCCAGGCGTGGCCGGGCAGGCCGAGGAAGGACAGGAAGCCGTTGACGATGCCGTACTGCGGGTTGTACATCCACAGCCAGACCATGGCGATGGCCACCGTCGCGGTGACCTGCGGCAGGAAGAAGCAGGCCCGGTAGACCGACCTTCCCCGCATGCTCTTGTGCAGGAGCACCGCGATCACCACGGAGATCGCCATCGAGAACGGGACGGTGAAGAAGGTGTAGACGATCGTGTTCCAGGTGGCCTTCCGGAAGACCTCGTCGTTCCAGATCTCGACGTAGTTCTCCAGGCCGATCCACTGCGGGTTCCGGAAGACGGAGTAGTCGGTGAAGCTCAGGGCGATCGTTGCCACGACCGGAACTGCGATCCAGATCAGGGTGTGCAGCAGCGCAGGGGCCAGCATGAGCCAACCCGCACTCCGCGCCCGTCCTGCCTGGGTGTGCCGCAGTGATCGTGGCCGACGCGGAGGAGCGACCCCGGCGGCGGGTGGGTCCTTCAGTGTCGTTCCGGTGGTGACAGTCATGACTACCTCTGGGGTCGGGTGAGGGGGTCCCGGGCTGGTGCGGTGGGCGGCACCAGCCCGGGCCGGGTCGGAGGGATCAGCGGTCCATCGCGGCTTGCGCGGAGCTGGCGAGGCCGTCGAGCGCCTCCTGGGGGGTCTTCTGCCCGAGGATCGCCGCCTGGATGGCGCTCTCGAAGTCGCCGCGGATCTCCAGCCACGCGGGCACGCCACCCTCCGGGTGGGAGCTGTCGAGGTTCTCCATCGCGAACTGGACGGCGCTGTTGGACTTCACGTAGTCGCTGTCCAGCAGCTCGTTGAGGGCAGGCACGTTGCCGCGCTGCTCGTTCGCGGCGAGGGAGGCCTCCGCGTCGGTGAGGAACTCCAGGAGGGCGACGGCCGCCTCCTTGTTCTTGGACTGGTTGGCGACGGTGACCAGCGTGCCGCCCTGGAACATCGCGTCCTCGCTCCCGTGGATCATGAAGGGGACCAGCTGGTCGGCGATCTTGGGGTTGGACGCCTGTGCCTTCACCCAGTAGTCGTTGTGACCGACCATCATCGCCGCGCGCCCGTTGATCACCGGGTAGGTGTCCGCGTCGGAGCTGGAGTAGCCGATGTCCTCGACCTTGTCCTTGCGGACCAGGTCGACGATGTACTGGAGGGCCTCGACGCCTTCGGGGGAGTTGAAGGTCGGCTCGGTGCCGTCCTCGTTGAACAGCGTGCCGCCGTTGGAGAAGAGGAAGACCTCGAACATCTGCCGGGGGTCCAGCGTCATGATGTCGAGCCCGGCCTGGGTGAGCTTGCCCTTGTCGTCGCGCTTGGTCAGGGCCTTGGCGTACTCACGCATCTCGGCCCAGTCGCTGGGGGGAGCGTCGAAGCCCGCCTCCTTGAGCAGGTCCTTGCGGGCGATGCCGTAGCGGGTGTCGAGCATGGTCGGGACGGCGTACAGCTTGCCCTGCCACTCGCCGGCCTGGAGGACCTTCTCGTTCATGGTCTCCGACAGGCTCGCCTCGGTGAGGCCGTACTCGCCGAGGTCGGCCAGCACCCCCTTGTCGGCGAACCCCTCGATCCACCCGACGCCCATCATCATCACGTCGGGCACGAGGCCGCTGGCGATGGAGGTGGTCAGCTTCTCGTTGAGGGAGCCGTAGTCGGTGTAGTCGACGTTGACGGTGACACCGGGGTTCGCCTTCTCGAAGGCCGGAAGCAGCTCGTCCTCGAGCACCGCCTTGCCCGACGAGCCTTCGAAGATGGGGGTCAGCAGGGTGAGCTCACCGGAGCCGTCTCCACTGCCGGAGCCGCCTCCGCACGCGCTGAGCGCGAGACAGGCCGACAGCGCCAGCGCCGTTCCGGCCAGGATCTTGGGGCGTGAGGTCTTCATGGATGGTGTTCCTTTCATCGGGCGCTGCTGGAGGCGGCTTGCTCGCAGCTGCGGATCAGTGCGGACGCGAGCTCGTGCAGGCCGGAAGGGCCCGACCTCGCAAAGGTGGAGTTGATGACGCTGCCGATGCCGACGGCGCAGGCGCCGGCGTGGATCCAGGTGGTGACGTCGGCGGGTCCGATCCCTCCGGTCGGGACGATCCCGACCTCGGGGAAGACCTGGGTGAGCGCAGTCAGGTGGGCGCTGCCCACGGTGCTGGCCGGGAACAGCTTGGTGGAGGTGACTCCGTAGCCGCGGGCGGCCATCACCTCGGTCGGGGTGAGCGCACCCGGCACGACGGCCACCTGGTTGCGCAGCGAGGCCTCGACGACGCCGGCGTCCAGGCCGGGGCTGACCACGAACCGGGCGCCGGCCTCGACCACGGTGTCGACGTCGCGGTGGCTCAGCACGGTGCCGGCCCCGACGAGCATCCGCGGATCGGCGGACAGCTCCGCGATCAGCGCAGGTGCGTCGGGGATGGTCAGCGTGACCTCCACCGCGTGCAGGCCCCCGGCCACGAGCGCGAGCGCCATCTCGTGGGCCGAGTCCGGTGAGTCGGTGCGGATCACGGCGATCGGGGCGGGTTCGGGCATGAGCGAGCGGAGGTCGCTGGTCGGGTGGCTCATCGCTGGACCAGCTCCCCGGAGCCCTGGAAGGCCTCGAGCTCGGCTGCGTCGGGCAGCCCCTCGTAGTCGCCGGCGTGCGAGACCACCCGACTGGCCACCCAGGACCCGACCTCCAGCGCTCGCCCGAAGTCGGCCCCGTCCATGCGGGCGTGCAGGTAGCCGACGTTGAAGGCGTCTCCCGCGCCCACCGTGTCGACGACCGAGGCGGTCGGGTGGATCGGGCGGGTGACCCGCTCATGCCCGGACACGCCGGTCACCCCGTGGGCACCGCGCTTGACCACCACCGAGGCCAGGTCGAACTGCTCGACCCAGCCGAGCGCCTCGTCCAGGCTCCCACCGCACCCGGCGACCCGGGCCATGGCGAGCAGCTCCTCCTCGCCGACGAGCAGGTCGCTCACGGCCGGGAGCACCGAGCCGCACACCTTGGCGGCCTCCTCGACCGACCACAGCTTGAGCCGGAAGTTGGGGTCGAAGCTGACCGGCACCCGGTGACGCGTGCACAGGTCGAGCAGGGCGTCCACCGCGTCGCGCGGACCGGCACCGAGGGCCAGCGTGATGCCGGTGACGTGCACGCGCCGGGCGCGGGTGACCGCGACCTCGGGGACGTCGCCTGCGCAGAGGCGGACGGCGGCGGACCCGTCCCGGTAGTAGTAGACGTGGATGTCGTCGGGCCCCCGGCGCTCCTTGACCAGGAGGCCGGTCGGGTGCTCAGCGTCCCGGGTGACCCATTGGGTGTCGACGCCCTCGCCACGCAGGGTGCGGACCACCTCGTCCCCGAACGGGTCCGCCCCGACCCGCGAGACCAGGGCCACGGAACGGCCCAGGCGGGCGAGCCCGATCGCCAGGTTCGACTCGGCTCCCGCCACGGACTTGACCATCATGCTGCTGGTCGGCAGTCGTCCTCCGACCCCGGTCAGGGCGATCAGGGGCTCACCGAGCGTGACGAGATCGAAATCACCTGCTGAATCAGATTCGTGAATGCCGTTCATGGATATGAACATGTCATGCACGTATATGAATGTCAACCCTTATGCTGAACGCAGGCGCGTCTGCGTAGACCGGCAGACCGCGGGGCAGCAAGCCAAGCAGCACCGAAGAGAGCAGGCGAGATGAGCAGCACGAGCGAGACGTTCCAGCCGGTCAAGTCGGCGGACCGCACGTTGGACGTCATCGAGACGCTGGCGGACTCCGAGCAGCACCGGACCCTGGCCGAGCTCTCCACGGCGCTGGCGATCCCCAAGAGCAGCCTGCACGCGATCCTGCGCACGATGGTGCAGCGCGGCTGGGTCGAGCTGGACTCGACCGGAACGAGGTTCGGCCTCGGGCTGCGGGCGCTCCGCACCGGCACGGCGTACGTCGACCGCGACGACGTGGTCGCCCGGGTCGTGCCGGTCCTCGACTGGCTCTCCACCGAGCTCGAGGAGACCGCCCACCTCGGCCGCCTCGACGGCTCGGACGTCGTCTACCTGGCCAAGCACGAGTCGCCGCACCCGATCCGGCTCTACTCCGCGATCGGTCGCCGGCTGCCCGCCCACGCGACGGCCCTGGGCAAGGCCCTGCTGGCGACCCGGTCGGAGGAGGAGGTCGACCGGCTCCTGCCGCCCGAGCTGGTCGCGCTCACCCCCGACACGATCACCGACCGCACGATCCTGCTCAAGGACCTGGACGGCGTCCGCAGGGACGGCTTCGCCGTCGACCGGTCGGAGAACTCCCTCGACGTCCGGTGCTACGCGGTCGCGCTGACGCCGCGCCACGGCGGCCCCTCGACCGACGCGGTGAGCGTCTCCATCCCGCTGTTCCGGCTCAGCGACGCCCTGGCCGAGCGCACCGTCCGCTGCCTGCTGCAGGTGAACGCACGGGTGCGCAGCGCCCGCTGACCCGCGGGCGGGCACCGCCCGGAGACGGTGCCCGCCCGGGGCTCACTCCAGCGTGGTCAGCGTGGCCAGGAGGTCGAAGGTGACGTCCCGGGTGCGCCGGTAGTTCACGTGGGTCTCCGCGGACACCACGTTCGTCCCGTCCACGAGCAGGCTCGTGGGCACGTCGACGACCACCGGGTCGTTGTTCGCGGTGTTGGTGTTCCGCGCGCTGGGGGCGTAGGTCAGGTACGTCACCGCGCCGGCGCGCATGTTGTGGCGGGTCACCTCCACCCCGTTGACGTAGACCACCACACCGTCGTTGGCCACCGTGTCCAGGACCAGCCGGGTGACCTTCGAGGCGTCGGGCACGTCGAAGGTCCGGGTGAAGTACGCCGCACGCGGCCGGTCGGTCGGGTTGGCGAAGGCCGTCGAGATGTCGGTGTCGACCGAGCCGTGGCCCCAGCCGAGCACGGCGTCGCCGGCGTTCCACCCGGAGGCGTCGAACCCGTTCTGGTTCCAGTCGGCGGGCGGGGCGCCGTTGTCGAAGCGCCAGCTCCACTGGGAGCCGCGCGCGACCGCGACCGAGTCGACCGGGTCACCGGTCGGAGCACCCGGGTCGGTGACGGTGACGGGGTGACTCACCGTGGCGGTGGCACCGTCGTCGTCGGTCACCGTCAAGCCGACCTGGTAGGTCCCGGCGGCGGCGTACTCGTGCGAGCTGGTCTCCCCGGACCCGGTGGCGCCGTCGCCGTAGGTCCAGGCCCAGTCGACCACGCTCCCGTCGGGGTCGGAGGACGCGGTGGCGTCGAAGATCCCCGTGAGGTCGGTGTGGTCCACCGAGAAGGCGGCGTCCGGGGCCTGGTTCGAGGCCGGCGGACCGGACGACACGTCGGCGACGCCCGCGGCGAACAGCTCGGCCACCTCGGCCGCGGACAGGGCCCGGTCGTAGACCGAGACCTCGTCCAGGCTGCCGTCGAAGTGGTCGCTGATCGGCCAGCGGTTGTCGTAGTAGTTGATGCCGAACACCAGCTGCATGCTCGACATGTCCGCGTAGCCGGCGTGGACGAAGCCCGACGCCAGACCGTCGGCGCCCTGGTTCTCGTCGAAGGGCGTGCCCGTGGCGGTGCCCTGCAGCCAGCCGTCGACGTACAGGGCCGCGTTGCGGTCGCCGTCGTAGGTGCCGACGACCTGGTGCCACTTGCCGTCGTTCCAGACGACTTCCTGGTTGCGGATGTTGATCGTCCCGACGCCGAAGAAGCTCGACGGTCCGGCCTTCATCGCGAAGACGATGTTGCCGTTGTTGTCCAGCGTCAGGATGCGGTCGACCCCGCTGCCGGTGGCGTCCGGCGACGGGCTCTGCGCCATGATCACCCCGCCGTGGATGCTGTCGGTCTTGAACCAGGCCGACTGGGTGAAGGCGTTGGGCACCGAGATCCGCTGCTGGGAGCTCACGAAGCCGGTCGAGCCGTCGAGGGTCACCGCGTCGTCACTGGCCAGCGCCCCGGCCCGACCGGTCGAGACCCCGCCCCGCAAGGAGCCGGAGGAGCCGCCGCTGCCCGTGGCGCTGTCCGCGGCGGTCGTCCCGGAGTCGTTGAGCCGCCACCACAGACGCGGGTCGAGCTCGGCCTGCTGGTCGGCGAAGGAGCGCGGTGCGGAGGTCCGCACCGTCCCGGAGACGGCGGCCGACATCGGTCCGGTGTTCGAGCCGTCGCTGGCCTGGACGCGGTAGGAGTGGGTGGACCCGGGCGCCAACCCGGTGTCGTCGTACCTCAGCACCGGCCTGCTCCAGGGGTAGGACTCGGCCTGCAGGGTCGCGATCGGCGTGTTCTGGTTGTCGCGGTAGAAGCGATAGGTGAGCATCCCGGTGTCGGCGTCGTGGACGGCCGGCACCTCGATGGTGAGGGTGTTCGCTGCGGTCGGCTGGACGGTGACGGGCAGACGGGCGACCAGGTGCGGGACGACGTCCGGCCACGGGTCCCCGTTGTAGGACACACCGGGACGCTCCGGGGTGGCGGTGTCGCCCCCCTGCACGAAGCGGGCGAGGCCCTGCTGCGGGCTCCCGTTGATCCGGGTGAAGTCACCGGCCACGACGAGCTGGTTCGGCCCCGCCGCCAGCGCGTGCGGGCCGACCTGGGTGGTTCCGCCCGAGGTCACGTCGGGCGACCAGTGCACGAAGGAGCCGTCGCGGACGTCGTGGGCCTCGAGGTTCTTGTGCCGGAACGAGCCGCGATCGGTGCCGCCGACGTAGCCGCCGAAGGCGCCGCCCGCGCTGTAGGCGCAGTCGTGCTGGTGGGAGCCCTTGTAGACCACCCCGTCGAGGACCGCGATGCCTTGGCTCGCGCCGAGGCACGGGGAGTTCCACAGCAGCTGGCCGTCGCCGAGCCGGGCGGCGTACACACCCTCGTAGCAGCCCGGCGGGTCGCCCTCGCCGGTGACGTAGGCGTTGTCGGCGTCGAGCGCGATGTCGGTGACCCGACCGGTGCAGTTGGTGTTGATCGGCTGCACGGTCGAGGCGGCCCACGGCTGGAGCGAACCGTCCTGCGGGTCCAGGGAGGCGATGCCGCCGGTCAGCACTCCGTCGACGCGCGCGAAGCTGCCGCCGATGAGCACCCGGCTGCCGTCGGCAGGCACCTTGATGGCGTAGGTCCGCGAGCCGGGGTTGGGGGTCCAGAACGAGGGCTCGCCCGGCGAGAGGGTCGGGGCGAAGTCCGGGTCGAGGTCACCGGTCCGCGCGTCGACCGCGGCGAAACGCCCGCGGGTCACGCCGTTGACCCGGCCGAAGTCGCCCCCGAGGTAGACCGTGTCGCTGGTCGCCTCCACCGCGGTGACGGACGCGCCGGCGTCGGCCCGGAAGCCGGTGTCCACCGTCCCGCTCGGAAGGTTGACCGCGGCAAGGCGCCTGCGCTGGACGTTGTCGACGGTGTTGAACGAGCCCGCGACGTACAGCTTGGTCCCGTCCGGCGAGACCGCGAGGTCGCGGACGCGACCGTCGAGCGGCACGTTGAAGCTGGTGACCAGCGCGCCGGTGGTGGCGTTGAAGGCAGCGAGGTAGCGACGCGTGGTCTGGTTCGAACCAGACGCGGCGCCGGGCGGGCGGACCGCGGTGAAGCGGCCTCCGGCATAGACGACGCCGTTCGAGACGACGACTGCGTCGACCTCGTTGTTGGTCTGCCACATGGGCGAGTCCGTGCCGCTGAGCACGTTGCCGCTGATCACCGCCTCCGCCGGCGTGGAGGTCGCGGTGAGCGCCGACAGGGCACACCCCAGCGACGTCAGGGCAACAAGGAAACGAGTATGGCGACGCATGGATCCCCCCGGATCGAGTGTCAAAGAGATGTGGCCGCGGCCCCCCCGCGGCAAGTCAGTCCGAGCACCCTAACAAGAGCCGACGACCGACTTAGGGGGACCTTCGGTCCGGCCATCCAGGCAAGATTCCCTAAACCGGCATTTCTCGTGTATGCGTTTATTCGTGACTTCTGCGGCGTCACCCGGAGGCGCGGAGCAGCGGCACGAAGCGGTACCGTCCGTGGCGGGTCACCGCCACGGAGCCGTCGCTGGTGACGACCAGCAGCATGGTCCCTGCGACCGGGATGACCATGCGCCCGCCGTCGGGGACCAGCTGGTCGACCAGCTCCTCGGGCAGCGTGCGCGGCTCGGCGGAGACCAGGATGCGGTCGTACGGCGCGTGCCCGGGCAGCCCCAGCCCCTGCGGGTCCGCCTGGACGAGCGTCGCCCACCGCTGTCCGGTGGCACCGAGGTTCGCCGCTCCGAACGCGACCAGTTCAGGGACGATCTCGACCCCGCGAACCTGGCCGGTCGGTCCGGTGAGGTGCGCGAGCAGGGCGGTCGTCCACCCCGACCCCGCACCGACGTCCAGCACCCGCTGGCCCGGCTCCACCTCGAGCAGTCGCAGCATGTTCTCCACCGTGCGCGGCTGGGAGCTGGTCTGCGCGTGACCGATGCCGATCGGCCCGTCGTACGACGCCCGCGCGCGTGCCTGCGCGGGCAGGAACCCGGCGCGCGGCATCGCCTCGAACGCCTCGGTGACCGCGTCCATGGGCTCAGCCAACCACGCCCTTCACCCGCAGGACAGCGCCGTCGGCTCTCCCGGTCAGGCGGGCGGAGCATTCCGCGGATCGGAACGACACGGCCGCCGCGGCTCTGATCCTGTTCTGACGCTGTCAGCCAACACTCTGCACAGCGGACCACAGCAGGCCCGCCCGGGACTCCCAGGAGCTCCGAACCCTTCAGGAGGTAGTGCCATGAGGTTCACCATCACCCGCACGGCCGTGGCGGCCGCGACGCTCTCGCTGTCGACGTTGGCGGCCGGGGCCCTGGCGGCTCAGGCCTCGGACGGCCCCAGCCGCGGCGACAGCGACTGTGACGCTCCTGGTCTGGTCATCAACAGCAATCTCCCCGTCGTGAACGGCGGACCCGGCGCCGACGTCATCACCGGCGGCCCGGCAGCGCAGGTCATCAACGGGGGAGGCGGGAACGACATCATCCGGGGCGGCGGTGGCAACGACGTCATCAACGGGGGCGCGTGCAACGACCGTCTGTTCGGCGAGGCCGGCGACGACAAGGTCAGCGGCGGGCCGGGCAACGACCGCGTAGGCGGTGGCGCCGGGGATGACAAGCTCCGCGGCAACTCCGGACGGGACCGGCTCATCGGCGGCGCCGGGGATGACAAGCTCCGCGGCAACTCCGGACGGGACCGGGTCTTCGGCGGGCCGGGCAAGGACAACCTCCAGGGCGGTGCGCCCGTCCTGGTGGCCAACGGGGACCACGGCAACGGCGGCGGCGGGACCGATACCTGCTCGGGCTTCGAGCCGGCCGCGGCCAACTGCCCCTGACCGGCGCTCGGCTCCGGGTGTGCTGGCGGCGTGGTCGGGGTAGGAGTCCCTCCCCCGACCAGCCCCACCCAGGAGAGCCCCATGTCCACCGACGCCATCGTCCTGCTCAAGGACGAGCACACCCGGATCCGCAAGGCCTTCGACGACTTCGAGGCCGCAGGCGAGAACGCCTTCGTGACCAAGGGCAGGATCGTCGACCGCATCATCGAGCTGCTCACCGTCCACACCTACATCGAGAACGAGGTGATGTATCCGCGGGTCCGCGAGCTGCTGCCCGACCTCGAGGACGACGTCCTGGAGTCCTACGAGGAGCACCACGTCGCCGACCTGCTCGTCGTCGAGCTCGCTGCCCTGAAGCCGGACCACGAGCGCTTCGACGCCAAGACCACCGTGCTGATCGAGAACGTCCGCCACCACATGGACGAGGAGGAGAACGACTGGTTCCCCCAGGTGCGCGCAGGGCTGGGACGCAAGGCCCTGCAGGAGATCGGAGAGGAGATGGCGGAGGCACGGAAGAAGGCGCCGACCCGCCCCTCGCAGCCCAGCGCCTTGAAGAAGACGATCGACGCGGTCATCTCCTGACCGCTCGACCACCGTCGAGCGGGGGGCCGGACGCCCCGAGCGTGCAGTGCGGTGCTCTGCGCCCGAGCCGGCCCCCGAGCCTGGCCAGGCCCTGCTGGCACTCACCGGCTCCGGGGTCGGCGTCCCGCTGCTCCGGCATGGCGCCGAATGATGGGATACGGTCGAAGCAGGGGCACGGCGACGGCCCCTTGGAGGCCCCAGGAGGCACGATGGACTGGTGGGGATGGCTGATCGTGGTCGTCGTGGTGCTGGCCGTCCTCGTGGCGGCCGCTCTCGTCGTCCAGAGCCGACGCCGCCGCGGCGGCGTCATCATCGGCGGCGACGCTCCTGGCCCCGGCGGCTCCTCGGGGACTGACCCCCGATGAGGTTGATGCGCACCTCCGAGATCGCTCGACGGCCGGTGGTCACGCTCGACGGCACCGACGTCGCCCAGGTCAAGGACGTCATCTACGCCGCCGACGGGGGCTCGGTCCTGGCTTTCACCCTGGCCGGACGGGGACGGTTCTCCGGACCCCTGAAGAAGGGGCTTCCCTGGAGTGCGGTCGCCGCGCTCGGCGCCGACGCGGTGATGATCCGCGACCGTGACGCTCTCGTGGACGCCTCTGAGCTGCTCTCGCAGACCGGCGCCTCAGCAGGCTCCAAGAGCGACGTGCTCGGCTCCCAGGTGCTCTCCGACGCGGGCGTCGACCTCGGCACCGTCCATGACGTCATCGTCTCGGTCGACGCCGGAGCGGGCGGCCACTGCGACGTGGTCGGCTACGAGATCCAGGCCTCCGAGGCGCTGGGCACCGAGCGCGGCCTGGTGCTCATCCCGCTCCCGGACGTCATCGCCGCTTCCGGGGAGCACCTCATGGTCCCCGCAAGCACCAAGGACTTCGTCGGCCACGACTTCGCCGGCTTCGGCGCGGCGGTGCGGGCCTTCCGCGCTCAGCTGGGAGGGGACTCCTGATGCTGTTCTCCCAGGCCAAGGGCCACAAGGTCGTCAGCTCGGCTACCGCTGCCACGGTGGGCAAGGTCAGCCAGTTCGTCGTCGACCCGGTCGCCCGCAGCGTGGTCGCCCTCCGGCTCAAGAAGACCCAGGACGGGGACTGGTTGCACTGGTCCGACCTGACCGCGTTCGGAACGGACGCCGTCACCGTCGCCGACGACTCCGTGATCGGCGGAGCAGACGCCGAGGTCCAGCGACTCAGCCACAAGGACTTCGGGCTGCTCGGGAAACGGGTGCTCACCTCCGCCGGGGACGAGCTCGGTCACGTCGACGACGTGGAGTTCGATCCCCAGACCGGCAGCCTCACCACCCTCCACCTCTCCCACGGCTCCCGGGAGGCCACTGCGGCCGGGGCCCGGCTCCTGGGGGTGGGCAGCTACGCCGTGGTGGTCCGCGAGGAGCACTGAGCCCCCCGCCGGCAGCCGAAGGCAGGGTCACGTACGCCGCAGCGTGTTGCGCAGCCGTCTGCTCGGCCACGCCGCCCTGGGCCCGACCAGCACCAGCAACGCCGGGACCAGCAGGGAGCGGACCAGCAGGACGTCGATCATGATGCCCAACGTCATCGCGAAGGCGAGCTGCCGGAACGGCGCGAGCGGCACGATCGCGAGCAGCCCGAAGCTGGCCGCCAGGGCGATCCCGGCGACCGTCACCGCACCGACCGCTGGCGGCAGGGACAGCTTCAAGGCGCGTCTCAACGGGTGCTCCCGGGCGGCCTCCCACACGTGGCCGACGGTGAAGATGTTGTAGTCCGACCCGAAGGCGAGCAGCAGGACCGCGGTGGCGAACGGCACGTAGAAGGTCAGCCCCTGTCCCGGTTCGAGCCATGCGAAGACCGCGGTGGTCACGCCGAGGGTCGCTCCCAGCGACAGCAACGAGGTGAGCAGGAGCAGCACCGAGGCCACGAGGGCGCGCAGGAAGAGCAGCAGCATCAGCAGGTTCGCCGCCATCGCCGCCAGCGCGATCCGCAGCAGGTCGCCCTCGGTCTGGTGGACCAGGTACGACGCGGTGGCGCTGTCGCCGGCCAGCGCGGTCGTCGCCCCGCCGAGACCGGAGCGCTCCAGCATCCTGGGCAGCCCTCGCGCGAGCGCGTCGACGGCGGTGACCGCGTCGGCGCTGAGCGGGTCGGTGTCCAGGACGACCAGGTAGCGCGCGGCGCTCTTGTCCTCGGTGACCAGCAGGCCGCGCTCGGCCGCGATCGGCTGGCTCCCGGCCCCCAGCACGCCGGCCACCCCGGGTTGGGCGGCGATCTCGTCGCCCAGCCGGACGAGCCGGTGGCGCCGGTCCCCGACCCCGTCGCCCTCGACCAGGACCACGGTCGGGGAGAGGATGCCGTCGGCGAACCCGAGAGCCGCATGGGTCGCGGTCGCCCGGACCGGCGCCTCCTGCGGCAGCGCGCTCACGAAGGAGACCCCGAGCTGCAGCGACAGGACGGGGAGGGCGGCCAGCAGCAACCCGCCCGCGCACACCGCGACCGTGACGCCGGCCACCCGGCGACGGGCGACCAGGGCGTCCACCATGCTGTCGGGCCAGCGGAACCGGGTGCCTCTGGCCCGACGCGCACGGTGCCCGCCCGGCCACAGCAGCAGGTCCCCGAGGATCGCCATGAGGGCGGGCACCAGCGTGATCGCCACGACCACCCCTACCGCCACCGTGAAGGCCAGGGCGGGGCCGAGCGCCCGGAAGAACGGTGACTCGGCTGCCAGCAGCGTGCCCGTGCCCAGCGCGACAGCCAGCCCTGCGACCGCGACGATCGGGCTCGACCGGGCGATGGCGCGGGTCACCGCGGCGGCGCGGTCCACGCCCCCGCCACCGACGTCGCGCAGCGCGGAGCAGAAGAACACCACGTAGTCGGTGACCACGCCCAGGAGCAGGGCGACCACGACCGGCTTCAGCTCCTCGGGGCTGGGCAGGTCGAAGACGGCCGCGACGGCGCCGGAGACCCGCAACGTCGCGACGTAGGCCACCCCGACGGTCGCCACGGTCACCAACGGGGCGACCACGGACCGGAAGGCCAGGCCCACGATCAGCACGATGGCCAGGAGGGTGACGAGCTCGACGCGAGGCAGGGCGTCCCCGATGATCCTGCCCTGGGCGCTGCGCGCCGGCGCCGAGCCGGTCACGCCGATGACGTCGTCGCGCGGTCCGAAGAAGTCCCGGGCGTACTCCCGGGCCGCCCTGGTGCGCTTGCCGAGGCTGGTGTCGGGGGCGAACAGCAGGTAGGTCAGCGCCGCGGTGCTGTCCTCCCGGGCACCGGGGAAGATGCCCTCGGTGTTGGTGACCGGCAACGCTCCGAGGATCGGTCTCACGTCCCCGGCCTTGCCGCGGTCCACGGCGATCGCCCGGACCACCGTGCGCGCCTGGGCGTACGGCGACATGCCGTCCGGGTTCCGCTGCACGACGACCGTGCGGGCGATCAACGGGAAGCCGAACAGCTCCACCGAGCGCTTCTCGGTGTTCACCGCGGGTGTGTCCGCCGAGAGGATCCCCTTCAGCCCACCGCCTCCTCCCGACTCCCCGAAGCTGGGGAAGAGGGTCAGGGAGGCCACGGTCGCGGCGACCCAGAAGGCCACGATCCACCAGCGCGCGGCGACGACGACCCGGGCGACCACGTCCGCCACCCGCCCGCCGCCCTCCGCACCCGGGGACATGTCAGCCCGACTCAGGCCCGGCCGGGGCGGGTGAGACCGAGCCGGTCGAGCTCGGCGTCAGCGAGGTTCCGCTCGCCGTCCCCCTGGGAGACGAGACGGGCCACGTCGGAGTAGGCCAGGTGCACCCGGGCCCGGACCGCGAGGTAGCCGTCCAGGGCCGGGTCGTCGCCGTGCTCGGCCAGCGCCCTGGCCAGGTCCTTGCGCTGGCGTGACCAGGACCGGCGGACCGGCAGGTAGAACCCCGCGACCGGGGTGATCGGGATGAAGATCACCGCGATGCCCAGGAGGATGGCGAGCCGTCGAAGCTGGCCCTTCATGAGCTGTCCGCGCTCGGCCACGTCCTTGCCGGTGGCGACCACCTCGTCGCCGATCGTGCCGGGCCGCTCGCCGATCAGAGGGATGTCGGCGAGCCCCTGGAGGCCTGCGCCTGCGCTCTGCAGGGCCTGGCCAGACGTGCTGATGGTGTCGCCGGTGTCCGCGGCCTGCCACAAGGTCACCCCGGTCAGCGCCCCCAGGACGATCCAGAGCACCACCCAGAACATCACGAAGCCGTCCCAGGCGTGCACGGCTCGGGCGTCGATGCCACGTACAGTCGATCTCATCGCTTCGTCCTATCAGGTCCCGGCGTCCCGCACCCGCGGACGACACCGGGTGCGTCGAGGAAGGACATCATGACTGGTCCCGATCGTCCCGAACAGCCCGTGGCGGGATCCAGCACCCCGCCGGCATGGCAGCGGTTCCTGCCGGCGGCGACCTTCCTGGTCGGTCTGCTCCTGGGATCGGTGCTCGTGGCGGCGAGCCAGAGCAGGGACAGCGGGCCGAGCGCGGCCGGGGACGACTCCGCGACGTCGTCGTCGACCTCGGGTCCGACTCCTACGTCCACCGTCGGGGACACCGTGGTCACCCTGCCCGCGGCCTGCGAGGAGAGCGCGGTGAACCTGCGCGAGGCCACCGCCCTGCTGGGGGAGTCGGTCGACTCGGTCAAGGACTTCGACCCGCAGCGGCTGGTGGAGATCCTCAACCGGCTCGAGACGCTCGACAACGAGACCCGACCGCTGGTCGACGAGTGCTCCGCGGTCACCGTGACGAGCTCGCCGACCAGCCCCGCAAGCCCGACGAGCGACGACACCGCCACGGGGACGGCGACGCCCACGCCCTGACCGGCGTACGCCTGCCCGGAGGGCGTCTCAGCGTGAGAAGCGGCCCGACAGGTCGACGTCGAAGCTGAGGTCCTCCGAGGCGGCCGAGGACTGGTGCACCTCCACCGCCAGCACGTTGTCCCCGGAGCGCAGCAGGGCAGGATTGAGGCTGAACGGACGGAACGCGTTCTCCGGCCCTCCGACCCGGTTCGTCGACGCCGGCGTGGTGTTCGTGATGACCGTCGGACGCCCGGGCATGTTGTCTCGCACCACCTCCACCCCGTTGAGGTAGACGACCGCACCGTCGTCGGCGAGCAGCTGCAGGTTCAGCGACTGGGGCATCGCGGAGACCGTGAAGTGACGACGGAAGTACGTCGTGACGTACCTCGCGGCCGGGTCGGGGCCCGAGGACACCACCGTGGCCTCGTCGCCGTCGCCGTACCCGAGCTGGGTCAGGCCGGTCGGCCAGGCCGTGGCGTTGAAGCCGAAGCTCTGCCAGCTCGTCGGCCGGGTCCCGCGGTCCCAGTAGCTCCACCGTGACGTGGCGTCGAGGTAGCCCCGCACCACCGGCTCGGGCTTGGGCTGCGCGAGGGAGAGGAAGCGGCCGAAGCCCGGCGCCGGGACGCCGGAGATCTGGCTGAAGTCGCCACCGGCGACCAGCCCCCGGTCGGTGACGGCGAGCGCGAAGATCCCCCAGAAGCTGTCGAAGCGGGGGTAGAAGCTCTGCAGGACACCGGTGTCGGCGTCGGCGGCGAGCAGCTTGATGGTCGCGTCGGCCTGGTAGCCGTCGTGGAAGCC
The DNA here is from genome assembly GCA_963784485.1 of uncultured Actinomycetota bacterium. Taxonomy (GTDB): domain Bacteria; phylum Actinomycetota; class Actinomycetes; order Propionibacteriales; family Nocardioidaceae; genus Marmoricola_A. The sequence continues at coordinate 160,302 of CAWARH010000007.1, forward strand.
GAAGTAGACGGTGTTGTCGTAGTAGGCGATCGCCTGGATGTCGCCGTCGGTGACCTGGCGCCAGGTGCGGACCCCGTTCGTGGTGTTCCAGGCCGCGGCAGCGTTGGAGCCCGACCCGCCGGCCCCGAACAGCCGCGTGCCGCTCGGGTTGACGGCCAGCCCGAGGGTCGGCCGTGCCGCTGAGGCGAAGACCGTGCCGGCGACTGCTCCGGTGCCCGACGAGACGGCGCCGACGCCGTTCCTGGCGGCGCCGCCCAGCGTCCTGAAGCGACCGCTGACGTAGAGCTGGTTGTTCTGCGGGTTGCGCACCAGGCCCATCACCAGGTCGCTCGCGGAGCCCTGGAAGGTCGCATCCAGGACACCTGTCGTGGCCGCGAACTTGGCCAAGCGGGTCCGCGGCGCCCCGTTGGCGTTGAGGAACGCGCCCCCCGCGTAGACCGACTGCCCGTCGAGCGCGAGGGCCCGGACCGTGCCGTCGGCCGAAGCGGTGAAGGCGGGGTCGACGGCCCCCGTCGCCGCCTCGAGGCGAGCCAGCCGGACGTGCTCGGCCCCGCCGAGCTTCGAGAACGACCCACCCACCCACACCATCGCGCCATCGGTGACCAGGGCACGGACGGCCGCGCCGGCGTCGGCCCTCCAGCCGGAGAGGAGCTCGCCGGTGGCGAGGGAGAAGGCGGCGAGGTTCTTGCGCGCCACGGTCGCGCCCGTCGGGCTGACCGCCTGGGCGAAGCTGCCACCGACGATCACGGTGTCGCCGACGACGACGGTGGCATAGACCCGACCGTCGACTCCCCAGCCACGGCTGGGCGTGTCGTCGACCCAGACGCTGGCCTGGGCGGTCGCAGGCGCCAGCACCACGACCCCGACCCAGACGAGCAACAGCACCAGCAACCGCGGGCCTCGCCGCACTCCCCATCCCATGTCCCCATGGTCCGCCGACGAACGGTCACCGTCATGACACCGCAGCACTACGTCTGGACGGGGCCAAGGGCTCGAACCGTACCCCGGAGGGCGGCCTCGCCACGGGCACGGAGCCACCTGGGCGGTATGAGACGTTCTCAAGTAAAAAGTCAAGAAATAAGACTTTAGTCCCGAGTGACCCCGGACCTTGGTTCCATGAATCCCAGGAAACCAGTGACAGCCGGGGACCGGGAGCGACGCAGGACGCGCCCCCCTCGGCACGTAATCACGAGGGCACACGACCAGGAGGGTCACCGCACATGAAGAGAACCTCAGCAACGGCTGGAGCCGTAGCGATCTCGACCTTGATCTCCACCGCCGGCCTGCTGGCCGGCACCCCGGCGCAGGCAGCCACCACCAACCTCGTCGCGAACGCCAGCTTCGCCAACGGGACCTCAGGGTGGTCGGCCGGCACCAACACCGCCTTCACCGTCGACAAGAACGGCTACCAGTCCACGAAGGGGGCGACGCTCACCGCGATCACCGCGGGCAAGGTGGCGCTCGAGCACACCGGCCCGGCGGTCGACGCCACCACCGCACACGCGGCCTACGTCGCCTCGGTGCGGGTGAAGAACCCGAGCACGAACCGGAGCATCGCCGGCAGCGTGAGCCTCACCGGCGCCGCGACGGGCAGCACCCTCACGGCCGCCACCCCGTTCACCCTCAGCGACACGGCCTGGCACACCGTCAAGGTCTCCGGCACTCCGGCGGGGACCCACGGTCTAGACATCGGCCTCACCGCAACCGGTCTCGTCGCGGGACAGTCCCTGCTCGTCGACGACTTCAAGGTCGTCCAGACCGACCCGCCGGCGGCGCACTTCACGGCTGCCACCACGTTCCTCAAGGCCTCCCTGGACGCCACCGCCAGCGCTGACCCGGACGGCACCATCGCCTCCTACGCCTGGGACTTCGGCGACGGCACCACCGGCACCGGCAAGGTGCCCACGCACACCTACGCCACACCGGGCACCAAGACGGTCACGCTCACCACCACCGACAACGTCGGCGCCGTGCACACCGTGGCCAAGACGGTCACCGTGGTGGCCAACAACCCCCCGGTCGCGTCCTTCAGCGTCGCCACCAACTACCTCACCGCCAAGCTCGACGCGTCTGCCTCGAGCGACAGCGACGGCACCATCGCCTCCCGGACCTGGGACTTCGGCGACGGCACGACCGGGTCCGGCACCATCCTCTCGCACACCTACGCCACCGCCGGGTCCAAGACCGTCACGCTCGCGGTCAAGGACAACTCGGGGGCGACGACCACGACGACCCGGACCGTGATGGTCGCTGCCAACCTGGCCCCCCGGGCCGCCTTCGAGGCCACCCACTCCTTCCTCACCGCGAAGTTCGACGCCTCGGCCACCACGGACACCGACGGCACCGTGTCCACCTACGCCTGGAACTTCGGGGACGGCACCACCGGCACCGGCAAGCTGCCCTCGCACACGTACACCACCGCCGGGACCAAGACCGTCACGCTGACCGTCACCGACAACGCGGGCGCCAAGCACAGCACGAGCAAGACCGTGACCGTGGTGGCCAACAACCCCCCGGTCGGCTCGTTCACCGCGTCCACGACCTACCTGGTCGCCAAGTTCGACGCGTCGGCCTCCACCGACAGCGACGGCACGATCTCCGCCAAGACCTGGGACTTCGGGGACGGCACCACCGGGAGCGGGAACGTGGTCTCCCGCACCTACGCCACGGCGGGCCCCAAGACCGTCAGCCTGACCGTCAAGGACAACTCGGGCGCCACCCACACCGTCACCAAGACCGTCACCGTGGTCGAGAACATCGCCCCGACCGCGGACTTCACGACCACCACGAGCTACACCACGGCCAAGTTCAACGCCGCAGGGTCGAGCGACTCCGACGGCACCATCACCGCCCGGACCTGGACCTTCGGCGACGGCACCACCGGCAGCGGCAGCAACCTGTCCCACACCTACGCCAACGCGGGCACCTACACCGTGGCCCTGACCGTCAAGGACGACGGCGGCAAGACCGACACCATGACCACCCAGGTCACCGTCGTGGCGAACCAGGCCCCGACTGCCGCCTTCTCCTCCAGCACCTCCTACCTCACCGCCACCCTCGACGCCTCAGCCTCCGCCGACGCCGACGGCACGGTCACCGCCTACGCGTGGAGCTTCGGCAACGGCACCACCGGCAGCGGCAAGAAGCCGGTCGTGACCTACACCGCCGCGGGCACCTACCAGGTCAAGCTCACCGTCACCGACAACGGCGGCGCCAGCACCAGCCGCACCGTCCCTGTCATCGTGGTCGCCAACAAGGCACCCACGGCGGCCTTCACCACCTCCTCGGGCGGACGCACCGCCCGCTTCGACGCGGCCGCGTCCAGCGACCCCGAGGGCAAGCTGGTCTCCTGGAGCTGGAGCTACGGCGACGGCACCACGGGCGCAGGATCGATGGCCGCTCACACCTACCCCACCGCCGGGACCCGCACCGTCACCCTGACGGTCACCGACGAGGCCGGCGCCACCGCCACCGCGCAGAAGTCGGTCACGGTCGTCAAGGGACCCGACATCGGTCTCGGCGTCTACAACGGCTCGCCCAGCGAGCTGCCCGACGAGGCCACGATCGCCGACTTCGGCGGGGTGCCGGACGTGGCCTCGAGCTACTACACCGCCGGGCAGAACCTCAAGATGAGCTACGAGACCGCCCGCATCCGGCGCGGCACGAGCCCGAACCTGACGATGACCACCAAGGGCACCCAGCTCCTGGCCGGCATCGCCAACGGTGACCCCGACGCGATCGCCTTCCTCGACGCCTACGTCGGCCAGCTCGCCACCCTGGCAGCGGTCGACCCGACGGTCCCGGTCTACGCCGCGCTCGAGCACGAGTTCCGTGCCAAGGTGAAGCAGGGACTGGTCACCGGCCCGTCCGCCGACATCGCCGTCTACGCCAAGGCCCTGAGCCTCCTCATCGCCAAGGCGCACGCGGCCAGCCCGAACATCCAGGTGGCCTACTGGATGGTCGGCTACGACCGGGCGTTCGAGGGAGCGGTCGGGTCCGACCTGACCGAGCGTCCCGACGTGATCACCTTCGACCCGTACGCCAACGGCGGCAGCGACACCATCACCAGCATCTGCACCGCGGACCTGAGCTGGATCCGTTCGCAGCCGTGGTACGACGACCAGCCGATCGCGCTGTCGGAGTTCGGGATGCCGGTCAAGAACGGCGACGCAGCCCTGGCTCGCTTCTACACCAACGTGCGTCCGCAGCTCGACGCGCTGGGCCTGTCCTGGGCGGTCTTCTTCAACCGGCCGACCGACAACGACCACGAGATCACCACGGCCACCAACGCCTACCCGAACGCGGTGCGGGCCTTCTCCGCCTCGCTCCCGCGCTGACCCTGAGACGTCACGGGCGGTCGACCAGACGGTCGGCCGCCCGTTTCGTCGTCGCAGGAGCCAGGTCAGCCGGCCTGTCGTCGTTGCCGCGCCCGCCGGAGGGCCGCCACGCCGAGCAGGACCAGGACCGACGCCAGGATGAGGTAGCCGACGTCGGCGAGGTAGCGCTCGACGGTGGCGCCGACCAGCCACCCGCCCAGCACGCACGCGGTGGCCCACAGCACCCCGCCGAGCACGTTCCACAGCAGGAACCTGGGGTACGGGACCCGGGCCATCCCCGCCGCCCCGGGGACCATGGCCCGCAGCAGCGCGGTGAACCGACCGAAGAACACCGCTGCCGGCCCGCGGCGGTGGAGGAACGACTCGGTCGTCCGCCAGCGGGGCTCGCCCACGAGCAGCCCCAGACGGCTGGTCTGCAGACGTGCGCCGTACCTGCGCCCGACGGCGTACCCGACGCTGTCACCCAGGACGGCTCCGGCCACCCCGAGCGCCAGCACCCACCACACCCCCACGCCGCCTCGGGCCGCGAGCAGTCCTCCGAAGACCAGCACGGTCTCGCCGGGGAAGACGAACCCCAGCAGCACCGACGCCTCGAGGAACGGCAGCAGGAACACCGCGACGTAGACGGCCCAGGCCGGGATCGCATCGAGGACCGAGGTGAGCCAACCGCTCATCGGACTCCTCGCCGCCTGCGCTCATCCCTCCAGGTCGGCGTGCAGGCGCACCTTGTCGAGCGCGTGCGAGCTGTCCACCTGACGGATCGTCCCGCTGCGCGAGCGCATCACCAGCGACTGCGTGCGAGCGCCCCCGGCGGCGTAGCGGACCCCCCGCAGCAGGTCGCCGTCGGTGATGCCGGTCGCGGCGAAGAAGGTGTTGTCGCTGGCGACCAGGTCGCGGCGGTGGAGCACCCGGGACAGGTCGTGCCCGGCGTCGCGGGCGCGCTGGGCCTCCTCGTCGCCGGTCGGCCGGAGCTTGGCCTGCATCTCACCGCCGAGGGCGGCCAGCGCGCAGGCCGTGATCACCCCCTCGGGGGTGCCCCCGACCCCGAGCAATAGGTCGATCCCGGAGCCGTCGATGACCACCGCGAGCGAGGCAGCCACGTCCCCGTCGGAGATCAGCCGGGTGCGGGCACCGGTGGCCCGGACCTCGGCAACCAGGTCGCGGTGACGCGGCCTGTCGAGCACGCACACGGTGATGTCGGTGGGCTTGCCCCCGAGGGCCTTGGCCACGGCGTGCACGTTGTGCGCGACGGGCGCCTCGATGTCCACGGTCCCGGCGGCAGCGGCCCCGCACACCAGCTTGTCCATGTAGAACACCGCGGACGGGTCGTACATCGTGCCGCGATCGGCGACGGCGATGACCGCGATCGCGTTGGGACGGCCCTCGGCCAGCAGGGTCGTGCCGTCCACCGGGTCCACGGCCACGTCGTACTCGGGACCGGTGCCGTCGCCGAGCTCCTCGCCGTTGAAGAGCATCGGGGCCTCGTCCTTCTCGCCCTCACCGATCACCACGACCCCACGCATGGTCACGCTGTTGAGCACCTCGCGCATCGCATCGACCGCCGCGCCGTCCCCGCGTTCCTTCTCACCCCGACCCACCCAGCGTCCCGCGGACAACGCGGCAGCCTCGGTGGCCCGCATGAGGTCCAGCCCCAGGTTGCGGTCCGGCAGCTGCCAGCGCTGCTTCGACTCGTCGATCTCCGCCATGGTGTCGCTCCTCGCGCAGTGGTGTCCCCCCTGGATATCCGTCCTCGGGGTCCGGCGCAACCCCCGTCCACCGCAGCGCTGGTTGGATGGCGGGATGGAGATCGCTGCCTGGTGGCCGCTGGAGGGAGCCTTCGCCGTGCGCGACGCGCTGCTCTTGGCGTACGCCGACCCGCGACGCGGCTACCACGACACCCGCCACCTCGGTGAGGTGCTCGCCCGGCTCGACGAGCTCGCGGCGGGTGGCGCCCGGTTCTCGGCGACCACGGTGCGGCTCGCAGCGTGGTTCCACGACGGCGTGCACGACGGCCGCCCGGACGACGAGGAGCGGTCCGCGGCCTGGGCGGAGCGGGCGCTGGCCGACCACCTCGGGCACGAGCAGGTCGAGGCCGTCGCCCGCCTGGTCCGGATGACCGAGCACCACCGGCCCGAGGTCGAGGACCCCGACGGCTGCGCCCTCAGCGACGCCGACCTGGCCATCCTGGCTGCCGGGCCCGAGCGCTACGCCGAGTACCTCGCCGACGTGCGGGCCGAGTACGCCGCGTTCAGCGCCGAGCAGTTCCGGGCGGGTCGCCGGGCGGTGCTCGAAGCCCTGGCCGCCAAGCCGTCGCTGTTCCACACCGCCTACGCCCGGGAGCGGTGGGAGCCCGAGGCCCGGGCCAACCTCGCCCGGGAGCTCGCCGGGTGACCCGCCCGGTCCACGGGTCGACCCGGCGGGGACACCTCAGAGGTCGAGGCTGAGGCTGAGCGGCCCTCCGGTGTTCGGGACCGCGAACCGACCCGACCCGCCGTCCACCTCGGTCCCCTCGAGCCGGACCCGTGCCGGGGTCGCGCCGTGCAGGACGACGTGGAAGGCCTCCCGCGCGAACTCGGCGTACCCGTCGCCCTCGACCCGGCTGCTGAGCCGCACCTGGCTGCCGGTCCGGCTCAGCGTGAACGTGGTGCGCAGGCAGGCGCCCGACTCGGCGCCGAAGGTGAGGCCGTCGTCCTCGACCAGCCACGAGGTGTGCTCCCCGTCCCCCGCGGGCACGAAGACGTGCAGCTCGACGACCGCCGGATGGTGCCCGCTGGTCGAGGCCGGGGCGTGCGCCCACATCGGCACGACCGCCCCGGCCCGCGCATAGAGCGGGATGCGGTCCATCGGGGTCGTCGCGACGAGGAAGCGCCGGCCCTCGTGCCGCTCGTCGGTGTGCCAGTCGAACCACTCGCCGGCGGGCAGGTAGACCTGACGGGCCGTCATCCCGGCGGCCGTGACCGGTGCCACGAGCAGGTCGCCGCCGAGAAGGAACTCGTCGTCGAGGTCGCGCACGGTGCCGTCGTACTGGTGGTCGAACACCAGCGGACGCTGCACGGGCGCACCGGTCTCGGCCGCGGTGACGAAGGTGGCGTACAGGTAGGGCAGGAGCCGGTAGCGCAACCGCACCGCCTCGCGGGCCAGCTCCAGCACGGCCTCACCCCAGGACCAGGCGTACTGGTCGACGTTGTCGATCTCGGAGTGGTTGCGGCAGAACGGGGTGAGGGTGCCCAGCTGCATCCAGCGCACGAAGAGCTCGGCGTCGCAGTGGCCGTGGAAGCCGCCGACGTCGGCGCCGACGAACGGCTGTCCGGACACCCCGAAGCCGGACCCCATGGTGATCGCGACCTGGAGATGGTCCCACCGCGACAGGTTGTCGCCCATCCAGTTGGCGGCGTACCGCTGGATGCCGGCGAAGCCGGACCGGGACAGGATGAACGTGCGGAGCTCCGGCATCGACGCGAGCAGGCCGGCGCGGGTCCCCATGGCCATCAGCAGCGCGTACTGGTTGCGGTAGCGCTCGTGGGAGGAGCGTCCCTTGTCGAACCGCATCGCCAGGGGCGAGATGGTGCCCGTCGCCGGCTCGTTCATGTCGTTCCAGATGCCGGCCAGCCCCGACCGCACGTGGGCGGCGTTCAGCTCCCCCCACCAGTCCCGGGCCTCCTCGGTGACGAAGTCCGGAAACGCCGTGTTGCCCGGCCACACCTGGCCGACGTAGGTGTCGCCCCCCTCGGTGCGGCAGAACACGTCCCGCTCCAGGCCCTCGTCGTACACCGCGTAGCCCGGCTCGACCTTCACCCCCGGGTCGATGATGGTGACCACGCGGAAGCCGTCGTCGGCCAGCCTCTCGAGCATCCCCGGCGCATCCGGGAACCGGTCGGTGTTCCAGGTGAACACCCGGTAGCCGTCCATGTACTCGATGTCGAGCCACAGGACGTCGCACGGCACGTCCAGCTCCCGGTGCCGGGTCGCGAGCCCCTCCACGGCCTCCTGGGTGTAGTCGAACCACCGGCACTGGTGGTAGCCGAGCGCCCACAGCGGTGGCAGTGCCATCCGGCCGGTCAACCAGGTGTAGCCGCCGAGGATGGCAGGCATGTCCGGACCGGTGAAGACGTACTCGACGTACTGGCCGCCGTCGAAGGTGACCCGGTACTCCTCCTCGGGGGCGAGCTCGTAGGAGCCGCGGTAGCCGTTGTCGACGAAGGACCCCGCCATCGTCCCGGCCGGGTGGCTCTGGTGGTACAGGAAGGGCACCGACACGTAGAACGGGTCGAAGTCGGGGCTGAACCGGTCGCCCCGAGGGTCGTCGGTCGCCTTGCCCGCGGTGAACTGCTCGGTCTCCGAGGGACTGAGCACGTCGGTGTTCCAGAGCGTGAAGTCGCGGCCCTTCCTGTTGTGCCGCCCGCCCTTCTCGCCGAGCCCGAAGAAGGCGTCCTCGCGTCGGCAGCGGCGACGGAGCGTGAAGGCGTCGTTGAGCGTCGCGTAGGACCACGAGCGGCCGTCCGCGTCGACCGTCGGCTCCACGACCGCGGTCCCGTCGGGGCGGTGCACCTCGAGCCGGAACGGACGCAGCCAGACCGAGACCACCAGGCCCGCCGTCCGCACGCGCACCCGGTGGTCGTCGCGGACCACCTCGAAGGCAGCCTGCTCCTCGAAGGGGTCCACGCAGACCGCGAAGGTCTGCGACTCGTCGAAGACGCCGCCCCGGCTGATGCTGAGCCGGACCACGTCCGCGCGGACCACCTCCACCCGGAGCCGTTCGCCGTGCAGGTCCGCCTCGACCCCGCGGGCGGTCTGCTCGACCCTGGTCACCGTGTCGAACCTGAGGTAGTGGTCGGTCTGGAGCATGCGCGGCGGGCCTCTCGACGGGGATGGGGGCGGCCCACGCTAGCGAGCGCCTGCCGGAGCCGCACCTCAGCGCAGCCCGCGCTCCGCGGTCAACGTCCCCCGGTCGACGTCGAGGTCGGCTCGCACCCCCAGCGGGACGGGGAGGTTGGTCGGCAGGTGACCGAAAGGCAGGTCGTGCAGCACGGGGACCCCGAGCGGGGCGAGCCGCTCGGCGAGCAGGCGTCGGACGTCGGCCGGGTCGCCGCAGTCGACGAAGGACCCGAGGGCGACGCCGTGGACTGCGTCGAACCACCCGGCGCGGAGGAGCTGGGTGAGTGCCCGGTCCAGCCGGTAGGGGCGCTCCCCCACGTCCTCGAGGAGGGCGATGCCGCCGGCCGCGGGGCGGACGTGCCCGGTGCCGGAGGAGGCGGCCAGGACCGTGAGGTTGCCGCCGACGAGCACCCCGGTGGCGCGACCACCCCCGGGGGTCGCCGGGGCCGACAGCACCACCGGACCGCCCTGCATGAGCAGCTGCCGGGTCGCCGCCTCGGTGGCCGGGTCACGGTCGCCGAGGCCGGCGAGCCCGGGCGCATGGAGGGTCGCGGTGCCGAGCCGGGCGGCGACGGCCTGGTGCAGCGCAGTCACGTCGGAGAAGCCCACCAGCAGCCGGGGGGTGGCCTCGGCCAGCCGGTCCCAGTCCAGGAGGTCCAGGACGCGCTGGCTGCCGAACCCTCCCCGCGTCGTCCAGACCGCCCGCACGTCCGGGTCGGTCCAGGCCTCGGTCAGCTCGACGGCCCGCCGCTCGTCGTCCCCGGCCAACCAGGTGAACGGCCGGGGGGCCGCGGCGCGGGACCGTCTGACCTCCAGCCCCCAGCCGCGGAGCACCGCTTCGCCGGCAGCGACGCGTCCGGGGTCCGCCGGGCCGGCCGGGGACACCACCGCGACCACGTCCCCGGGCCGCAGCCGGTGCGGCCGCAGCAGCACGCGTCCCGGCCGCCGAGGGGCCATCGTGCTGCCCTTGGGGCGACGGAGGCCGGCCGCGTGCAACCGGGCGATCAGCTCGCGCGGGGAGACCTCCTGCACTCCCGCCGCGACCACCCGGTCGTACCACTCCGCCGGGACGTCGTAGTGGTCCCGGTCGAACCCCCGCTCGGGGACGCCGAAGGACCTGGCGAAGACGTGCAGCTCCTCGAAGGAGACGTCGCTGGCCAGGTGCGACCACATCCGGCCGTGCCCGGCTGCGTGCGGCGGGTCGATGAGCAGCGCCATGCCGTCCTAGCCTCGCCGGGGGGTCGCGGCAACGAAGCGGGCCATGTTCGCCATCCTGTCACTCCGGACCCGGCGACCCCCGACGATGCGGATCGGCGCGGTGGTTTGGACCACGGCGTGCCCTGGGAGGCTGGGGCCATGCAGACGCGACGAATCGGAAACCGCACCGTCAGCGCCCTCGGACTCGGCGCCATGCCCATGTCGGTCCGTGAGCACAACGACGAGGACCGGGCCGTGGCCACCCTCAGGACGGCGCTGGACCGCGGCGTCACCCTCATCGACACCGCAGACGCCTACAGCCCCGACGAGGCGACGTTCGGCCACAACGAGGAGCTCATCGCCCGCGCGCTGGACCGCCTCGGCGTCGGCGCCGACGAGGTGGTCGTGGCCACCAAGGGCGGCCACACCCGCAAGGGCAAGGAATGGGCCCTCGACGGCCGGCCGGACTACCTGCGAGAGGCCTGCCTGGCGTCCCTGACCCGGCTCGGCGTCGACCAGATCGCGGTGTACCAGCACCACCGGCCCGACCCCGAGGTGCCCTACGCGGAGACGATGGGCGGGCTCAAGGCACTCCTGGACGAGGGGCTGATCGCCGCGGCCGGGATCTCCAACGCCGATCCCGACCAGATCCGCGAGGCGCACGGCATCCTGGGGGACGGGCTGGTCTCGGTGCAGAACCAGTTCTCCCCCGCCTTCCGCAGCTCTCAGCCGGAGATCGACCTGTGTGCCGACCTGGGGCTGGCCTTCCTGGCCTGGAGCCCGCTCGGGGGCATGAACGACGCCGCCGACCTCGGCACCACCTGGGACGCGTTCGGGAAGGTGGCCGAGAAGCACGGGGTCAGCCCCCAGCAGGTCTGCCTCGCCTGGGAGCTGTCCCTGTCCGGCACCATCATCCCGATCCCCGGCGCGAGCCGACCCGAGTCGATCAGCGACTCGGTCCGGGCTGCCGACCTCGCCCTCGACGCCGAGGACCGCTCCCTGCTCGCGGGGGCCTGACCGACCGGCACCGCGCTGACAGGATCAGGCGATGAGCATCCTCGTCGGCCGTGTGGCCACCCTGTGCCGCTACCCGGTCAAGTCGCTCGGCGGCGAGCGGGTCGGGCAGGTCGCGGTCGACCGGCGGGGACTCAGCGGCGACCGCCTCTGGGCGGTGAAGGACCCTGACGGCAAGCTCGGCAGCGGCAAGTCCACCCGGCGCTTCCGCCGGATGCCGGGGCTGCTCGCTCTCACCGCGGCCTACGACGGTCAGGTGCCGGTGCTCACCCTCCCCGACGGCTCGACCGTGCGGGGGGAGGGACCTGCGGCAGACCGGGCACTGTCCGAGGTGGTGGGACGGCCGGTCACGCTCGGCCACGAGGACGCGGTGTCCCACTTCGACGACAGTCCCGTCCACCTGGTCACCACCGCGGCCCTGCGGGCGGCCGGCGACCTGCATGGAAGCACCGTCGACCTGCGCCGCTTCCGGCCCAACCTGGTCGTCGACACCGGCCGTGGCGAGGGTGAGCGGACCGGGTTCGTCGAGGACGGGTGGACCGGGCGCCGGCTCTCCGTCGGCGACCAGGTCGTGCTGGAGGTGGTCGCGACCACCCCGCGCTGCGTCATGGTCGACCTGGAGCAGGCGGGGCTTCGCGCCGGTGACGGGCTCCTTCGCGACCTGACCCGGGAGCACGACGCGGACCTGGGCGTCTACGCGGTCGTGGCGACTCCGGGGACGGTCCGGGTGGGGGCACCGGTCCACCTGCTCCCCTGACCGGGCCACGGGGCGGGACCCGACCCGGCCGGCTCGTCGGGCTACTTCCCGCCGTTCGCGAGCCGGTGCGACTCGGTCAGCAGCTCGGCCAGCTCGTCCTCGGCGACCCGGGCCAGCCGCACCAGCACCAGCCGCGGCGACCGCTCGTGGTGCGGCGTCCAGAAGAAGGTCTGCGGGTCGGAGCCGGCCAGCGCGTCGCGCTCGGTGGTCTTCACGGTCAGGACGCCCTCCTCCCAGATCCGGGCCATCAGCGTCCGGGCGAACCAGGCCGGCTGGTTCCAGCTGAGCCGCTCGGTCACGCCGGGCAGCGCCAGGCAACGCCGGCGTACGTCGTCCTCGGTGGCCACGCTCCGACCCTGCTCCTCGCCTGCCTGCTTGTCGAGGACCCGGCTCACGCCCAGGGGAGGACGACGGTGACCACGGTCCCCCCGCCGGGTCGGGGGTGCGCCTCGACCATGCCGCCGTGGGCCTCGACGAGCGACCGGGTGAGGGCGAGCCCCAGGCCGGTGCCCTCGATGCCGTGGGCCCGCGCGGTGCTGCCGCGGAAGAGCCTGTCGAACAGCAGGGGGTACTCCTCGGCCGGGACGCCGATGCCCGTGTCGGTCACGTTGATCACCACGGCAGGACCCGCGCACGCGGCGCTCACCGAGATCGAGCCCCCGGTCGGGGTGTACTTCACGGCGTTGCCGATGACGTTGTCGAGCACCTGACGCAGCTTGTCGGCGTCGACGTACACCTCGCGGTCGACCTCGGAGGTGACCTCCAGGGTGAGCCCGGCCTCGTGGGCGGGCCGCCGGTGGACCGTCGCCACCTCGTCGACCAGCGCGTCGAGGGCGGTCCACGCCAGCTGCAGCTGCACCAGGCCGGCCTGCATCTGGGCATGGTCGAAGAGTCCGTTGACCAGCTGCAGCAGCTGACGGCTGCGTCGGTCGATCACCGAGAGCGCACGCAGGGCCTGAGGCCGGAGCTCGGGCTCCTCGCGGAGCAGGTCGGCGTACCCGCTGATCGCCGCGACCGGGTTGCGCAGCTCGTGGCTGACCAGCGCCAGGAACTCGTCCTTGAGCTGGTCGAGCTCCTGGAGCCGCTGCACCTGCTCGCGCTCCTGGCGCAGCAGCTGCTCGCGCTGCTCGGCGAGCACACGACGCTCGGTGACGTCGGTGGAGATGCCGTCGACGAACAGCCGTCCGTCCTCCCGACGCGGGACGCCCCGGGTCCACACCCAGCGCACCACCCCGTCGAAGCCCCGCACCCCTACCTCGACATCGGTGGGCTCGCCGCGGTGCAACCGCCCGCAGAAGGCGAGGAGCTCCTCGACGTCCTCGGGGACGACCTGGTCGAGCATGGCTGCGGAGGCCACCGTCCCGGGAGCCAGCTCGCCACCGAGGACACCGGTGGCCCGGGGGCTGGCGTAGACCGACTCGACGGACCCGTCCGGGTGGACCTCGACGGTCCACACGTAGTCGTCGACCTGGGAGATCGCACGGTTCCAGGCCTCGCGCTCGCGAGCCAGCAACCCGCTGAGCTCGTCGATGCGGCGGCGCTCGACGTGCCGGGCGATGTGCGCGGCGACCGCGTCGAGGACCGCGAGCATCTGCGGGGGCGGGGAGCCCAGGCCGTCGTCCTCGATCGTCAGCACACCGAGGGCCAGGTCGTCGCTGCGCACGGGGATCGCGATCGCCCGCTGTCGGCCGGCGACACGCAGGTCACGCCAGGTGGGTTCGCCGCGGGTCGCGGCCTCGGCGACCAGGACCGGCAAGATGGCGTCCCGTCCGGTCACGGCGAGCGGCGGCCCGGCGATCAGGTCCGGCTCGGCGGCCCCGCCGAGCCAGTACGCCGTACGGCGGCAGCCGAACCCCGACCGCAGCGCCTCCAGGGCCCGGGCCATCGGGTCGCCGTCCAGGTCGGTGTCCATGAGCTCGAAGACGAACCCGGCGTACGCCGACCGGGCGGTCGCCGAACGGTGCTGCTCGGTGACCTCGTGCATGGCCACGACCGCACCGATCGTGTCGGTCCGCTCAGGCAGCGTGATCGCGTGGCTGTTGACCTGGAAGCGGCGCGGCTCCCGGCCCGGGGGTGCGACGACGATCTCCTCGGCCCGCACCGGCTCACCGCGGGAGGCGCGGCGCAGGGGCAGGTCCTCGGGCGACAGCGGCGTTCGCCCGTCGGACTGGAACCAGTGGGGGGCGGTGAGCTGGTCGACGTCGCCGGCGAGCAGGCCGGGGAGGTCGGGCAGGTCCGAGAGCGCGTGGATCCCCCGGGCAGCCCGGTTGAGCAGCGCGAGGCGGCCCTCTCCGTCGCACGCGACCACCCCCACGTCGAGGCTGTCGAGCAACGCCGACTGGAAGGTGCGCTCCCGCAGCACCGTCTCGGCAGCCTCGGTGCGCTCGCTGATGTCGCGGAGGAAGCCGTGCAGCACGACCCCGCCCGTGGCGCCCTCACCGGCTTGCAGGGACATCTCGACCGCCAGCTCACGCCGGTCGCGGTCGTGCACGACCAGCTCGATCCGGCCCAGCGGACCGGGCACGGTCCCCGCCGACATCGCCCACCGCAGGCCCTCCTCGTGGGCGGCGACGAACCGGTCGGGGACGAAGAGGTCGACTGCGGCGGTCCCGATCGCCTCGGCCGCGCTCCAGCCGAGCATCCGCTCGGCAGAAGGGTTCCAGTCCGCGACCACACCGTCGGCGTCGATGCAGACGTAGGCGTCCTGCGCACACTCGAGGATCGCCTGGGTACGCCGGGAGGCAGCCTCGAGTGCCCGGTGGCTCAGCCGCAGCGCCAGCTCGGACTCGACGGCGGCGGTGAGGTCGTCGAGCATCGCCAGCTCCTGGTCGGTCCACGACCGGGGCTGGTCGTCGATGACGCAGAACGCGCCGAGCACCTCACCGGTCGGGGCCCGCAACGGCACGCCGGCGTAGGCGACGACCCCGAGGTCGGGGATCGCCAGGCTGTCCCGGACCCGCGGGTCGATCCTGGCGTCGGTGATCGTGAGCCGGGAGGCGTCGGAGACGACGTACTGGCACAACGAGTGGGTCAGCGGCGTCTCGCCGCGGGCGGCCCAGGGCTCGGCGAGACCACGGTGGCTGGGGAAGCGCTGGCGGTCGACCTCGACCAGGGAGACCAGCACGGTGGGCACGCCGATCGCGGCGGCGGCCAGCCGGGTGATCCGCTCGAGTGCCGGGAGGTCGTCGCCCTGGAGCAGCTCGAGTCGGTCCACCCAGGCCAGCCGCTGCTCGTCGGCCAGGCGCGCTCGGTGCTGCTCGGGGGTGGACCAGGACGGCGACGCACCGGGTGCGCCGGCCCCGTGGTGGCTGCCCTGCAGCTGTGCCTGCATACGTCGACGGTAAAGGAGCAGGGTCCCCCAAAGGGGTGAATATCGGCTAATTCACAGGTTCCAGGCTGAACAGGTCGCCGGGCTGGCACCCCAGCTGGTCGCAGATCGCGGTCAGGGTGGAGAACCGAATCGCCTTGGCCCGGTTGTTCTTGAGGATGGACAGGTTCGCGATGGTGACGTCGATGCGTCGGGCCAGCTCGGTGAGCGTCAGGCCCTCCCGCTCGAGCAGGGCGTCGAGGTGACACGCCACGCGATGAGGCTCCTCGACCGGCATCAGACCAGCCCCTCGGCGTCCTCACGGAGCGTGACCCCGCGGTTCCACACCTCGGCGAGCGCGAGGACGAGCAGCCCCGCGACGATCGGGAGGAAGCTGATCGAGACACTGGGCGTGACGATCCGGCCGGCGGGCGACTCCGCGACCAGCCACATCGAGATGAAGCTCGAGAGACTCGACACGGCCGTGCCCCCGAGCATGACGAGCGCGCCGATGGCTCGCAGCCGTGCCGTGTTGGCCCGGGTGAAGGGGTCTCCCTTGCGGGCCGAGACGGCGACCATGAGCAGCAGGATGAGGATGACGGTCGCGAGCAGGGGCGCTGCCAGCTCGCCCAGCAGCCAGATCACCCGCTCGGTGGGCGAGGGGTCGAGGAAGTTGACCTCCGCGTAGTACGGACCCGAGATCTCCACCGGCCTCTGACCGGTGGCGCTGTCGCGCGTGCCCTCGGGGGTGTCGGTCAGCGTCGGCGCCCCGCTGACGGTGACGTCGCTGTCGAGCTCGGTGGTCACGGCCATGTCGGTGACGGCAGCACCCTGGAGCGGTCCGTCGAGGCTGGTCACCACACCGAGCCCGTTCGGGCCGAGGAGCAGTGCACCGACGAAGAGCACCACGAGCATCAGCCCGGCGGTGAGGACCAGCTCGACGGTGCGGAGGCGACGGGACAGGACCGACTGACGTGCAGCGCTCATGGCGACTTCCTTTATCGAAGATCGATGTTATCGAGAAACAATGCATCGTTTGTCGATAAGAAGTCAAGAGGTCGGGCGGACCGGTCTCCCTCGGTCAGGCCGGGAGCCGGTCGTAGGTCTCCACGAGCTCCCGCAGCCGCGCCGCGAGGGCGTCGTCGAACGCGTCGGCCTGCGCCTGCCACGACCAGTTCCCCTCCGCGGTCCCGGGCACGTTCATGCGGCTGTCGCTGCCCAGCCCCAGGAGGTCCTGGGCGGGGACGATGGCCAGTCGGCCCACCGACGACATCGCGGTCCGCACCAACGCCCACGGCATCGGCTCGCCCGGCAGCGGCACGTGCTCGAGCGCCGTGGCCCGGTCGTGCGCGTCCAGCTGCTCCCACCAGCCCAGGGTCGTGTCGTTGTCGTGGGTGCCGGTGTAGACGACGGAGTCCAGGTCGTGCGCGTGCGGGAGATAGGGGTTGTCCGGGCTCCCGTCGAAGGCGAACTGGAGGATCTTCATGCCCGGCAGGGCGAACTCGCGGCGCAGCTCCTCGACCTCCGGGGTGATCACCCCGAGGTCCTCCGCGACCAGCGTCCCCTTCCCGCAGGTCTCGACCAACGCCGTGAGCACCTCCCTGCCCGGGCTCTTCTCCCAGTGGCCCGACACCGCGGACGGCGCGTCGGCCGGGATGTGCCACGCCGCCTCGAAGCCGCGGAAGTGGTCGATGCGCAGCAGGTCGAACAGCTCCCGCTGCCCGGCGACCCGGGCTCGCCACCACGCGAACCCGTCCTGCGACATCCGGTCCCAGGCGTAGTGCGGGTTGTTCCACATCTGCCCGTCCACCGCGAAGTAGTCCGGCGGGACACCGGTCACCGTGGTCGGCCGGCCCTCCTCGTCGAGCTCGAACAGCTCCCGGCTGCCCCAGACGTCGGCACTGTCGTGGGAGACGAAGATCGGGAGGTCGCCGAAGAGCAGCACGCCCCGGGCTGCGGCGTACGCCCGCAGCTCGGACCACTGCCGGGCGAAGAGCCACTGCTCCACCCGCAGCAACGCCAACCGCTCGGCCAGCGGAGCGGTCGCCTGGGCGATCGCGTCCGCGTCGCGGTCCCGAAGGGGGGCCTCCCAGGTCACCCAGGACCGGTCGCCCAGGGACTCACGCAGCGCCACGAACGTCACGTAGTCGTCGAGCCACCGCTGGTGCAGCAGGCACCACCGGTCGAAGTCGGAGCCGTAGCCCGGCTCGTCGTCGCGGTGCTCCAGCACCCGCACGCAGGCGCGCATCCGGGCGTCCTCGCGGGTCAGCGCCCCTCGGCGTACCGCCTCGAGCTCCTCGGCGGTAACCAGCTCGGAGGCTGCGAGCAGGTCGAGACTGACCAGCTCGGGGTTCCCCGCCATCGCCGACATCGCGTTGTACGGCGAGCGGTCGATCCGGTGGGTCGGCACCAGCGGCAGCACCTGCCACATCGTGCATCCCGCGCGCTGCAGGAAGTCGACGAAGGCATAGGCGCTGGGGCCGAGGTCGCCCGAGCCGTACGCCGAAGGCAGGGAGGTCACGTGCAGCAGCACGCCGGCTCGGCGTACGGCCAGGGGGCCGGCGGAGATGAGAGGGTCAGGCATCCCCTCAGCCTGCCACCCGACCGGGCTCGGCAAACGCCGGGCCCCGGGCCGTAGACCGCTGGCTCGGCGGAGTCGAGGAAGTCGGAGGTTCGCGAACGAACCTGCCGCCGGGCATGGATACTGACGCCCATGCGTGCGCTCGGCGGCTCGGACACCCTGGACCCCGTCCGGCTGACCCTTACCGCGGTCGCCGGCGGCCTCACCGTGCTCAGTGTCACCGGCTGGGTCGTCGACGTGGCCCGCGACGCCGGTTGGCGGGGCAGCACGGTCCTGACCGCGCTCGTGCTGGCGAGCCTCCTCGCCCTGCTCGCGGCCGCGGCCGCGGTGCTGGTCCGTGGCCTCGACGACGAGCTCCCCGCGGAGCCCGGGGCCGTCGTTCCCGTGACCGTCCTGAAGTCCCTCACCCCGGCGAGCGACGAGCCCGTGGCGGAACCCGTCAGCGCCCCACCGGTGGACCCCGTCCTCAGGGCCGTCTCGACGGTCGTGCTGGCGTTGACCGAGGGCCACCGAGGCGCCACAGGCGAGGACGCCGCCGGCTCCTCCGCCCGCCCGGGCGATCCCGACCGCACCGCGCTGGTCGGACTGCAGACCATGGACGTGGTCGGCGCCGACGGCATGCTGGTCGCCCTCCACGAGGGCGAGGCGCTGCGGTTCCGCGCCGTGGGAGGGCTCAGCGAGACGCGGGTGCTCGGCATGACCGTCCCGGTGGAAGGCAGCCTGACCGGCTACGTCATCGAGAGCGGGCGCCCGCTGCGCGTCGACGAGGTCGACGACCTCCCCGCGACGCGCGGGTTCGAGCAGGAGACGCCCTTCGGGCCGCTGCTCATCCTCCCGGTCGGTCTCCCCGGCCGGGGAGGCGCAGCGCTCCTGCTGATGCGGCTCAAGGGCCGCCCGTCGTTCACGCTGGGCGACGTCGCCCGCGCCAGGATCCTGGCCCCGCTGATGGGCCCGGCGCTGGAGCTGGACGGCCCGTCGTACCTCTGCCGGCCCGGCTCCCCCGTGTCGGTTTCCCAGGTGAACCTGTGACATCGCCGCTTCCCCTCGGACATGTCGCGGGGCAGGCGCCAACATCGCAGGTTCACCTGGGAAACCGACCGGCCAAGGGCACCCGGATCAGCGGCGGGCGGCGCGTACGGCGCGCAGCGGACCGACCAGCCGGGGGCCGGCCAGCCGGGTCTCGAGCCGCCGCGCCTCGCGCTTGAGCGGCTGCGCGATGTACTGACCGAGGATCACCCCGGAGGCCAGGGCGATCGCGGTCGCGCCGGCCCCCACGAGGGGCAGGGCGCCGCTCTCGCCCTCGGACAGCAGGGTCAGCCCCCGGTAGATCGCCAGTCCGGGGAGCAGCGGAAGCACCGAGGGGACCACCACCACGAGCGGGGGGACCCGGATCCGGCCGGCGACGCTGAAGCTGACCAGGCCCACGGCGACCGCGGCGAGCGCCGTCGCCCAGGCGGTGCCGATCCGGATCTCGTCGCCGGCCAGGAAGACCCCCTGGCCGATCGCGCCCACCAGGGCGATCGGCAGCAGCGCCCGCAGCGGCGCGTAGGCGGCGAACGCGAACGCGGCAGAGGCGATGGCGGCCCCGACGGTCATCGCCGAGGCCTCGGAGAACGCCGTGGCGCCGGGTTGGATCCGGCCGAGGTTCACGCCGACGAGGTCCCCCAACGTCAGACCGCCGCTCACGCCGGCGATGATCCCGGCGGTGGCCAGCACCGCCTCCAGGATCCGGGCCCCCGCGGTGACGGGGAAGCCGGTCAGGGCGTCCTGGGTGGCGCCGACGAAGCCGACACCGGCGAGCAGCATGATGATGCCCGCGGTCACCACCAGCGACGGCCGGGTCGGCAGGTCCGCGGCAGCGGCGGCGACCGCGGTGGCGGTGGCGACCAGCCCTCCGGCGACCTGCTGGTAGAAGCCGGGCATCCGGCTGCGCGACATCAGCCGCTGGAGCCGGTCGATGACCATCGCCGCCACCAGGGCGAGCAGGCACACCACCCATCCCCCGCCGAGCAGCATCGCGGTCCCGGCGCCCATGACGCCCCAGCCCGTGGTGACCGCCCAGCGCGGCCGGCGGTGGCCGGTGGAGACGACCCGGGCGAGCTGGTCGCGGGCCTCGTCGCGGGTGATCAGGCCACCGACCAGGTCCTGCACGATCTGGTCGACGATGGTGAGGTCCTCGTAGTCGATCTCGCGGTGCGTGACCCGGCGCATCTGGATCGTCGCCGGCTCGTCGATCGAGGGGTGGTGGTTGAGGGACAGCTGGGTGAAGGTCACATCCGCCGACACCCCGCGCAGCCCGCACACGTGCGCGACAGACAGCATCGTGGCAGTGACGTCCGCGGCGCCGGCGCCCGCGGACAGCAGCATCTCGCCGACCCTCAGGGCGAGGTCCAGCGTCTTCCAGGTGTCTCTGCTCTCAACCATCCCCGCGAGTGTCCGACCGCGGGGGAGGCGACTTCAAATCAGGGCGGTGAGTCCTTGGTCACGCCGTGCCGACGAGCTCGGGAAGCTCGGTCGGCAGGGCGCTCTTGGGACCCACCACCGGCGGCGCGGGACTGACCGGGACGGCCATGAGGACCAGGGCACCGCCCTCGGCCGACCGTCCCGTGACCACCCGTCCGCCGCGGAAGGCGGCCGACTCGTGGACCAGGGCCAGTCCGAGGCCGGTCTGCGACTTGGGGTCCGAGGCCACCATCCCAGGGCCGCCGTCGCCGACCCCGATGAGCATCAGGTCGCCGTGACGACGAGCCACGAGCCGTACGGCGTCCCCGGGCTCGGTGTAGCGAACGGCGTTCTCCACGAGCGTGTCCAGACAGGCCCGGACCCGGTCCGCCGAGCAGAGGTGGGTGCCGGCGTCGGCGCTGACCTGCCAGTCCCGGTCGGCCACGACGGTCCAGCGTTCGGCGATGTCGGAGAGCAGGGCGCTCAGGTCGACGTCCTCCAGGTTCACCTGGTCCTGGAGCCGGATCATCCGCACCAGCCGGTCGCTGGCCATCACGAGCCGACCCAGCTCGTCGCGGATCACCTCGAGGTCCTCCCGCTTGCCCGGGTCGGTCTCCTGGGCCAGCAGCACCTCCGCGTAGCCGTTGGCGATCGTGGCGGGGTTGCGCATCTCGTGGGAGGTCATCCGGCTGAGCCGCTCCCGCTGCAGGGCCTGGGCGCGGTCCCGCGCCGCCATCTCGGTCAGGCCGGCGTAGGCGACGTGACGGCGGCGGACGTTCCAGATCACCAGCAGCATGAGCAGGGACATCATCGGGATCTCCGAGGTCTCTCCCCAGGCGATCACCCCCTCCGAGGCGCGCACGACCAGCACCGCTCCCGTGGCCACGGTGAACACCGAGACGGCCAGCACCGCCGGCCGGGCCGGCCAGGGCTCGATCCCGTAGGCGAGCGCGACGCCGATCCAGGCCAGGTGGTACGGAACGGTCTCCTGACCGGGGAGCACCCACATCGCGATCGTGCACAGGGTGGCGAGGACCAGCCACGGCACGAAGAGACGCGTGGGCGGGTGGACGTTCACGCCGCGAAGAAGCAGTAGCCGACGCCGCGCACGGTCTCGATGGGCGACTCGCCGAGCTTCGTGCGCAGCCGACGCATGCACACCTCGACGACGTTGCTGCCCGGGTCGAAGTCGAGTCCCCAGATGTCGTGCAGCAGCTCGTCCTTGCGGCACACGTCGCCCTGACGGCGCATGAGGTGGGCCAGCAGCCCGAACTCGCGCTCACTGAGGACGACGTCCTGCCCGCCGGCGTGGGCGCGGCGGCGGTCGAGGTCCAGGGTGATCTGGCCGGCCCGCAGGTAGCGCTCCTCGCGACCGGGACGGCGCTGTTGCGGGATCTGCACCAGGTGGCGGCGGATCCGGGCGACCAGCTCGGCGGAGTGGAACGGCTTCGGGACGAAGTCGACCGCCCCCCGGTTGAGCGCCTGCACCCGCGCGGCGACCTCGGTGACTGCCGAGAGCACCATGACCGGAGGCTTCGTCTCCCAGGCCTCCATCGTGGCCAGGACCTGGAGCCCGTTGCAGCGGGGCATCATCATGTCGAGCAGCACCAGGTCCACCTGCTCGTCACGCAGGGTCCGCAGCGCCTCGACGCCGTCACTGGCGCTGAGCACCGAGTGACCTTCCGCGACCAGGAACCTGGTCAGGACGGTGACGACACGCTCCTCGTCGTCGACCACCAGGACTCTACTCACGACCCACCCCCAGGCTCCCCGTTCAGCTCGGACCCCCACGGCCCTGCTGCTGATCATCTGCGATTTCCGTGGCTGCGCCACCCCCCCAGTGGCGAAATGATCCGACTGGGTCACACCACGGTCCTGGATCGGCCATATCAAATCGGGTGAACAGCCCATAGCAGCCCCACAGAATGACGACTCGATGACAGGTTCGTGTCAATTCCGGGACGTTCGTCGGTCGCCTCCCCGACGGTGCTCTGACCTACCCCTGACCACCCCCTGACACCTGTGCCATCTGCCACCCCCGACGCGAACGGCACACCAATCTGTTCCCACGGCGGCGACGCCGAAGGGCCGGTGGCGGACCCGACCCCCCCACGCGGGTTCGCCACCGTGCCCCTGGGTCCCGGCCGCTGCGTCCGGTGTGTCCGCGGCCGGTACCGTGACCGCATGAGTCGCATCGCCGTCGTCGGCGGCCACGGTCAGGTGGCCCAGCACCTCCACGTCTCCCTCCTGGGCGCCGGCCACCAGCCGGTCGCCCTCGTGCGCAAGGAGGAGCAGCGCGCGGAGCTGGAGAAACTCGGAGCGGAGGTACGGCTGCTCGACATCGAGCAGCAGGGCGCGGACGCCTTCGCTGCCGCCTTCGAGGACTGCTCGGCGGTGGTCTTCGCGGCCGGCGGCGGTGCCGGGGGAGACATCGACCGCAAGCGGACCGTGGACTACGAGGGGTCGGTCAAGTCGATCGCCGGAGCCAAGCGAGCCGGCATCGAGCGGTTCGTCCAGGTCTCCGCGATCGGGGTCGACGAGCCTCTGCCCGAGGACACCGAGCCCGTGTGGCGGGCGTACGTCGAGGCCAAGCGCGACGCCGACACCGCCCTGCGGAACAGCAGCCTCGACTGGACCATCATCCGACCGGGCGCCCTGACCGACGACCCGCCCACCGGTCAGGTCTCGCTCGGGCCCGACGTCGCCCGGGGCAAGGTGAGCCGCGCCGACGTCGCTGCGGTGCTCACCGCGGTGCTGGACTCCGAGGCCGCCGTGCACGCCCAGTGGGACCTCGTCGACGGACAGACGCCGGTCGCCGAGGCGGTGCAGGCCCTGGCCGCCGCCAGCGGCACCGCAGACTGACCTGGAGGATCTTCTTCCGGTTTTCCTCAGCTCGGTCCGCTCACTGCCGAACAGGGCAGATCAAGACTCGCCCACGAGGCGGTCCAGGACCGAAGACGGGGGTCTTTCCATGGCGCTGCGACGTGAGGCGCGCAGGCTCTGGCTGGCGTGGCTGCTCCTCGGTGGCGGGGCCGTAGCCCTGTTGCACCAAGCAGACGGGCACCCTCTCCTGCGGGACGCTGTCTACGTCTCGATCTCGGCCTCCCTGGTCCTGGCCGCCTGGCTCGGCGTCCGCGTGCACCGGCCGCGGCACCGCGCCCCGTGGTACCTCATGGCCGCGGGCCAGGCGTTCTGGGTGGCCGCGGACGCCACGTTGTACTGGCGCGAGGACGTGCTGCACCTCGACAGCTTCCCCTCCGTGGCCGACGCGTTCTACCTGGCCGGCTATCCGGTCCTGACCCTGAGCCTCTACCTGCTGATCCGCACCCGCAACGAGGGCCGGGACCTGGCCACGATCCTGGACAGCACGACGGTGACCTCCGGCCTGGCGCTGCTGTCGTTCGTCTTCCTGGTCCAGCCGATGGTCGAGACCGCTGCGGAAGGCGCGGCCGCGGCCGCGGTCTCGGTCGCCTACCCGGTGGCCGACATCGCCCTGGTGGCGGTGCTGGTCCGGCTGCTCGTCTCGGCGGGGGGGTCCTCGGTGTCCGTGCGGATGATGATGGCGGCGGTAGGGCTGCTCATCGCCGCCGACAGCGTGACCACGTACTACGACCAGTTCGCCACCGGCCTCAACCCGCTCGTCGAGCTGGTCTGGCCCGCGTCGTACGTCGTGTGGGGGGCTGCGGTCCTGCACCCGTCCATGACCCGGATCTCGGAGCCGACCACGGGCCACGAGATCCGCTACCGCTGGCTGCGGGTCGTGTCCATGGCCCTGGCCACCCTGGTCCCGCCGGGGGTGATGACGCTGGAGTACCTCACCACCGGCTCGGTCAGCATCTGGCCGATCGTGGCCGGGTGCGTGGTGATGTTCCTGCTCGTGGTCGGCCGGATGAACCTCGCGATCCTGCAGATCGCCCGGGTCAGCCGACACCGCAACCTCCTGCAGGACGAGCTCAGCCACCAGGCGGCCCACGACTCCCTGACCGGCCTTCCGAACCGGGCCCAGACGATGCGCCTGATCGCGGAGGCCCTGGACCGGGCCCGCTCCACCGACCAGAGGCTCGCCCTGCTCTTCGTCGACCTCGACGACTTCAAGACCGTCAACGACACCCTGGGACACCGGGCCGGCGACGAAGTACTCCGTGCGGTGTCGTCCCGGCTCGGGATCGCCGTCCGCGACGGCGACGTCGCCGCGCGGCTCGGCGGGGACGAGTTCGTCGTCCTGCTCCAGCCCGGGGTCACCGAGGAGAGCGCGGTGATGGTCGCCGAGCGGCTGATCAGCCTGCTCACCGACGCGATCCCGGTCGACGCCCGGCACCAGGTGCGGATCGGCGCCAGTGTCGGGATCGCGATGAGCCACCCGGGCACGAGGATCCCCGAGGACCTGCTGCACGACGCGGACCTGGCGCTGTACCGCGCCAAGGAACAGGGCCGCGGTCGGTACGAGGTGTATGGCGAGGTCCTGCGCGGCGAGCTCGGCCAGCGGGCGGAGTTCGCGGCAGCGATCGCCCAGGCCGTCGGTGAGGACGAGCTGCGCGTGCACTACCAGCCGATCCTGCGGGTCGGCACCGGCGAGCTGGAGGGCTACGAGGCCCTGGTCCGTTGGGAGCGACCCGGAGTGGGACTGCTCCACCCGGCGGAGTTCCTCGCCGAGGCCGAGGCCACCGACCTGATCTGCGACCTCGACGCCTGGGTGCTCGAGCACGCCCTCACCCAGCTGGCCTTGTGGAACCTCGAGCTCGGCCACGGCGACCTCACCATGGCGGTGAACATCTCCGGTCGGCACGTGGGCAAGGCCCGGTTGATCGACGACGTCCTGGGAGCCCTCCGCGTCTCCGGCGTCGACCCGCGGCAGCTGGTCGTCGAGGTCACCGAGACCGCCCTGCTCGAGCACGACGCCGCCGCCGAGAACCTGCAACGCCTCCGCGACCTCGGGGTCACGGTCAGCCTCGACGACTTCGGCACCGGCTACAGCTCGATCGGTCTGCTGACCCGGCTCCCGATCGACGTCGTGAAGATCGCCCGCGAGTACCTCGACACCGACTCCGAGGCGTCGACGGCGATCCTGGAGCTCATGGTCAAGGCCGCGCACGCGGCCGGGCTGCCGGTCGTCGGGGAGGGCGTGGAGACCTTCGCCCAGCTGGAGGTCCTCAGGGGAGTGCAGTGCGAGTCGGCCCAGGGCTACTACCTGGGCCGTCCCATGGCGGGCTCCGAGCTCGACCCGGTCGTCCTGTCCGCTCCGGCAGTCAGTCCCGCCGCCTCCCCCGCAGCCTCCCCCGCAGCCTCCCCCGTGGACGCACCCCGGTCCTGAGCCGCGCGTGCGGCCAGGCGCGCCCGGGCAGCGCGAAGGGCCGGTCGGTCGACCGGCCCTTCGGCGTCGTGCTGTGGAGAGTGCTGGAGTTCGGGATGGTGGGTCAGGCCGCCGCGGACGGCGTCAGGCGGCGCGCGAGGCGGCGCAGCGGCGAGCCGAGCCTCGGCTCCTTGCGCTGCGGCCGGTGCGCCAGCCCCTCACGCTCGGCCACGAGGCGGGAAGCGGCCCGGCCGTAGGCGGAGGCGAGCTTCTCGGCGCGTTCACTGTCGTCGGCCTTGACCGCCCGACGGATGGCTTCGGAGTAGTGGGTGTTGAGCTCTTCGAGCTCCTCGAGCAGGGTGCTGTTCATGCGGTTCTCCCAGGGGTGCCAGGGCTGCCGCCCCTACGGCGGACAGCCCTCGTGCGGATCGTGCGGATCGTTCGTGTGCGGATCGTTCGTGAGCGGGGCGTACGTGGTGCTGGCTGCCTCCGCGGGTTCTGCTCGCGTCGGCGGGGGTTGCGGTGCTGCGAGGACCGGGCGACGTGGGGGGTTCGTCAGTCGGTCCGGGGTCGGCGCTGCGCTCAGGCAGCGCGGACCATGGTGAGACGCTGCACGAGGCGGCGCAGCGGGGTGTCGAGGTGGGCCGGACGCCCGATCGGCAGCAGGTGGGTCTTGTTCTCCCACTCGGCGATGAGCTGGACGGCGTCCTTGTCGTAGGACGCGGCCAGCTCCTCTGCGCGGCCGAGGTCGTCCTCGCTCACGGCGACGTTGATGGCCTCGACGTAGGAGGCGTGCAGGTCGTTCAGCTCGGAGAGCATGGTGGGGGACATAGGTGGTGTCCTCTCTTGAGTAGTCGGTAGTTCTATCGTGCCCCGATATCTTGGATCGATCCAACGAAACGCCCTTCTGTGGGCATGACCTGCAACACAGGCCGTGACGGCGCTCACCGGATTGCGTCACATCCCTTGTGTCCTTGGGGAAGCGGCGCTCGGCCTGCACCCATCCGGACCCGGCCAGGGCCCCTCGGCAGAGGTATCGGGCGCAGCTTTCCTGCTGTGACGGGGGTCCCCGCACAGACGCGTGGTCTGGGCAGATATGAGCGAAATGCTAGGAATCGGCGGTTTCCTGCCGACAGGCTCCTGTCCGCCGTGGAAAGGGGAGAGGTGCAGAACTCGCGGTTGCCGCTGCTCGCCTCCCTCGGCATCGCCGGGATCCTGGCGTTGCTGGCCCTGACCACGGCCACCTCGGTCCATGCCGTCGTCCGCAGCGCGGACCACGTCGCTGCCGTGCGCGCGGACGCCTCGACCTACCTCGACCTCGAGAGACGGGTCGCGGAGGAGGCCATCAGCGAGGCGGGGTACCGCCGGGCCCCCTCACCCCGGGCACGCCTCCGGCTCGAGTCGGCGGTCTCCCGCGTCGACGACGCCCTCGCCTCCGTCCAGTCAGCCGGGGAGCCCGCGACCTCCGCCGGCGCGTCCCACCTGCGGCTGCTCCACCGCACGTACGTCGCCGCGGTGCGCCCCACCCTCGACCGCCCCTCCCCGCCCTCGGTTGACGACCGGGTCCCGGGACCCGACCTCGCCTCCGTCCAGCGCCTGCTCAGTGCCGCGACCGACGAACGCCGGACCCAGGTGAACGGGGCGATCGAGACCCAGCAACAGGTGCTCGACCGGCTCACCTGGGTGCTGCCCAGCGTCTTCCTGCTCGCCTTCAGCATGCTCGGCTGGGTCTGGCGGACGATGCTGGCGGGCCACCGGAGGCTCTCGTCCCTCGTGGTCGAGCACGAGTCCCGCGCGCTCACCGACCCGCTGACCGGGCTGGCCAACCGCGCGGCGCTCGTCCAGCGCGTCGAGGCCGCCCTCGCCGGCCCGGACAGCCACGGCGCCGTCCTGTTCCTCGACCTCGACCGCTTCAAGCCGGTCAACGACTCCCTCGGCCACCACGCGGGCGACGACCTGCTGCGCCAGGTCGCACGTCGCCTGGGCTCCACGATCCGCGACGAGGACACCGCGGCGCGGATCGGAGGCGACGAGTTCGCGGTCTTCCTGCCGCGGTCCTCGGAGGCCGCCCGCGTGGCGCACCGGGTGCTGCGGAGCATCGAGGCGCCGTTCCAGGTCGAGGGGGAGACGGTCTTCATCGGGACGAGCATCGGCATCGCCCGGTTCCCCCAGGACGGCCAGGACTACCTCTCGCTCATGCGCGCCGCCGATGCCGCGCTGTACCGCGCCAAGGCGGCGGGCAGGGGCCGCGTCGAGTACGCGGGTCTCGACCCCCAGCCCGCCTCCTGACCGGGCCGGGGCGGCCGGTTCAGCGGGCCGGAAACCCCCCGGCGCGCAGCAGGGCACCGGGAAGGGTGCGTCCCAACCGTTCCTCCAGCCAGGCCGCCGTCCTCGTCGTGGCCGCGAGGTCCGTGCCGCTGGCCACCCCCATCCGGTCGAACAGGTAGACCAGGTCCTCGGTGGCCACGTTCCCGGTCGCGTTCGGCGCGAAGGGGCAGCCACCGGCCCCGCCGATGCTGGCGTCCAGCGACTCGACCCCCGCGTGGTACGCCGCCACCGCGTTGGCCACACCGGTGTGCCGGGTGTCGTGGAGGTGCACCCTGCAGAGGTACGCCGTCCCCGGCCAGCGACCGCGCCAAGGCGAACCGCTCGGTCACCTCGGTGGGCACCCCCACCCCGATCGTGTCCGCCAGCGCCAGCTCGTCCGGACCGGCGTCGACGACCCGGCTGAGAACCTCGTGCAGGCGGGAGAGCGGCACCTCGCCCTCGAACGGGCACCCGAACGCCGCGGCGACCGTCACCGTGGTGAAGACCCCCGCAGCCCGGGCTTCGGCGACGAGGTCGGCCGCGGTGTCGCAGGCCTGTGCGGTGGTCATCCCCTGGTTGCGCCCACAGAAGGTGTCCGTCGCCACGACGACCACGTCCACCTCGTCGACCCCACCCGCCAACGCCCGGGTCAGCCCACGCTGGTTCATCACCAGCCCCGCGTACCGCACCCCGCTCGGGCGGGGCAGCGCGGCCATCAGCTCGTCGGCGTCGGCCATCTGCGGCACCCGGGCGGGATGGACGAAGCTGGTCACCTCGATCCGGCGCGCCCCGGCGTCGACGGCCGCGGCGACCAGGGCCAGCTTGTCCTCGGTGGACAGCACCACGGCCTCGTTCTGCAGCCCGTCACGGGGTGCCATCTCCACGATCTGCACCGGTCTCACCGCTGCTCCCCCAGGTACTGCACGGCTGTCGCCTCGTCGACCACCTCGGCGTACTTGGCGCGCAGGTCGGCGAGGTTGGCCTGGTGCGGCCCGGCGTCCCGGTCGCCGACCGCGTCCTCGACGACCAGCGGGACGAACCCGTGCTGCACGGCGTCGACCGCACTGGCCCGCACGCAGCCGCTGGTGCTCACCCCGACGACCACCACGGTGTCGACGCCCTGGGCCTGGAGGGTCGAGGACAGGCTCGTGCCGAAGAACGCGGACGCGTACTGCTTGACCAGCACCAGCTCGCCGGCGGCCGGAGCCACCTCCGGCATCAGCTCGCTGAGCGGTCCGCCCCCGACGAGCCGGGCCAGGGCCGGGACCTTGCGGAAGAACACCCCGCCGTCGACCCCGCCGGGACCGTAGACGACCCGCGTGTGCACCACGGGAACGCCCGCCGCTCGCGCCGCGTCGAGCACCCGGGCCGCGGAGTCGAGGCAGTCCCGTGAGGGCAGGCACAACGGACTGTCAGGGTCGAAGTAGGCGTGCATCAGGTCGATGGCCAGGACCACCGGCCGCGTCCCGGGCCGGAGCACGCCGCCGAAGGCCTCCTCGTGGTTCGCCCCGGTCATGGACGCCTCACAACGGGACGGGGGGCCGGGGTGCGGGCAGCCCGGTCTCCTCCAGGCAGCGCTCCAGGATCGTCTCGAGCGGCGGGCCCATGGCGAAGGTGGGCAGGGGCTCCTCCCGACCCTGTGCCAGTCGGGCCCGCAGCTCCTCGGTGGCCGTGACGTCGACCACGCCACGCTCGTCGCACACCACGCCGTACCGCCTCGCACCGTCGGCGCTGACCAGGCCGCGCCGGACCTCCAGCGCGACCAGGTCGGGCTCACGCGCCAGTGGGTCTCCCCACCCGCCGCCACCCCAGGTGACGAAGTGCAGCAGGTCGCCCGGCCGCACCGGGACGTCGTGCACCTTGCTGCCCAGCATCTCGGTGGAGCCGTCGGCCCGCTCCAGCCACTTGCGGCTGCGCGCTCCCGGCTCCCCGCCGTTCACGCCCCAGGGGTAGGTCAGCCAGCGGTCGTCGTGGATCGCGATCGTCCCGGCCTCGAGGAACCGGTAGGCCACGTCGACGGCGTTCCCGCCGCGGTGCAGCCCGGCGCCCCCGGTGTCGGCGACGGTCTCCCAGCGCTCGATCCGCAGCGGGTAGTAGGACTCGAGGTACTCGCACGGGATGTTGACGAACGAGGGCCACAGGGAGTGGCCGTCCGGACCGTCCCCGATCGGGCGTCCGGGGATGCCGCCGAAACCGATGGAGTACAGCTGGAACCACTCGCCCTTGCGGTCGCCCTCGCCGTAGTTGCCGGAGTACATGAAGTGCGGCGAGGAGGAGAACCCGGCGGCGTTGAGCAGGTCGGGGTTGGTCTGCCCCAGGAGGCCGCCGAACAGGTCGAAGACCCTGCCGATGCCGTGGTTGCGGGCGTTCAGGGCCGCGGGGTAGCGCGGCTTCCAGAAGGAGTCGTCGGGGATCTCGACGTCGACCAGGGGGTAGAACCCGTCGTTCCAGAGGATCTGTGGGTCGGCGACGGTGATCATGTAGATCCCGAAGAACATCCTGACCAGGTTCTCGTTGATGTAGTAGTTGATCGGACCCTGGGCCTGCGGACTGCTGCCGGTGAAGTCCAGCAGGACCTTGTCCCCGGTCCGGGTGAGGCTGAGCTTGAGCTCGTACGGGCCGTAGCCGAGGCCGTCGTCGCAGATGTAGTCGGTGAACGAGAGCGTCTCGCCCTCCTTGAACACCATCGCCAGCAGCGTCTTCATCGCCCGGTAGTTGCGGTCCAGCAGTGCCTCGAGCGCCGAGTTGTAGGTGTCCACACCGAAGCGGGCGCACAGCTCCTGGACCCGGCGGCCGGCGGTGCGGCACGCTGCCACGATGCCGTTGAGGTCGGCCCGGTTCCAGTCGGGCTTGCGGACCTGGTTGAGGATGATCCGCAGGGCGTCGTCGTCGAGGACGCCCTTCTTGTAGAGGCGGAACGGCGGGATGACCACGCCCTCCTCGAAGATGGTCCTCGCGTCCGTGGGCATCGAGGCCGGCGACTTGCCGCCGACGTCGGACATGTGGCCGAACATCGCCGACCAACCCACGATCCGGCCCTCGAAGAAGATCGGCATCACCACGAGCCAGTCGTTGGCGTGGCTGATCGCCGCCCCGCAGGAGTACGGGTCCGAGGTGAGCAGGACGTCGCCCTCTTCGATCGTGCCGTCGAAGTTGTCGAGGAAGTCCGGGATCGACAGCCCGAACTGGCCGACCATCATCTTGCCCTCGTGGTTGGCGATCAACGGGAACTCGTCGTGCTGCTCGCGGATCCCCGGAGACAGCGCGGTGCGGAACAGCACCTCGTCCATCTCGTAGCGGGCGTTGCGCAACGCGTTCTCCACCAGGTCCAGGGTGACCACGTCGACGTCGACGTGCCGCATCGGCTCGGTGGCGGTCTCGATCAGACGGGCCATGTCAGTTCTCCGGGTTGGTCTGGACGGGACGGATGAGCAGGCTGCCGCTGGGGTGCACGGTGGCGGCGTGGTCGGGAAGCACCAGGGTGGTGGAGTCCATCTCGGTGACGATCGCGGGACCCGTGACCACGTCGCCGGCCCGGAGCCGGACCCGGTCGTAGACGCCCGCGGAGACCTGGCGACCCTCCACCCAGATGTCGTGGTGGCTGAGCAGGGCCGGGGCCGGGTCGCCGTCCCCGGTCTCCAGCGTGGGCGCTGCCACGTCGGGCTTGGGCGCGTTGGCGGTGGCCCGGACGGTCACCACCTCGTGCTCGTTGTCGAGGACGAAGGAGAAGAGCCGTTCGTGCTCGACGTCGAAGGCCTTGCGGAGCGCGGAGATCCCGCCGCCCGCGCCGTCGAAGGAGTCGATGTCGACGGTCACCGGGATCTCGAAGCCCTGGCCGTGGTAGCGCAGGTCCGCCGAGTAGGTGACGGTCTGGTCGCTCTCGGCGATGCCTTCCCGGGTGAGGGTGGCACGGGAGGCGTCGGCCAGCTCGGTGAGGATGGCCAGCAGGCTGTCGTCGGTGAACTCGTCGAAGCGGCGCACCAGGGTGCGCACCGACTCGTCGCGCAGGTTGGTGGTCGCGTCGCCGTAGGCGCACAGCACGCCCGGCGAGGGCGGGATGATCACCGGCCACGCCCCGGTCAGCCGACCCAGCGCGTTGGCGTGCAGCGGACCGGCGCCCCCGAAGGCGACCAGCGCGAAGTCGCGGGGGTCGAAGCCCTGCTGGATGGAGACCAACCGCAGGGCCCCGAACATGTTCTCGTTCACGATGTCGATGATCCCGGCGGCGGCGGCTTCGACCGACCCCAGCGCGGTGGCGTCGGAGATCGCGCCGACCGCGGCGCGAGCGGCGTCCCGGTCGAGGGTGATCTCGCCTCCGGCCAGCTCGCTGGGGAGGTAGCCCAGCACCACGTTGGCGTCGGTGACGGTGGGCTCCTGCCCGCCGGCGGCGTACGCCGCGGGGCCGGGCGCTGCTCCCGCGGACTGGGGGCCCACGCGCAGTGCCTGGGTCAACGGCGGTACGTGCGCGATCGAGCCACCGCCGGCGCCGACCGTGCGCACGTCGACCGAGGTGGCCCGGACCTTGAGGTCGCCGACGGTGGTCTCGCGCCCGACCCGGGGGGTGAGGTCCTGGACCAGCGCGACGTCGGTCGAGGTGCCGCCCATGTCGAAGGTGAGGAAGTCGCGGAACCCGGCCTGCTCGGCCACCCAGGTGGCTCCGGTGACGCCGCCGGCGGGGCCGGAGAGCAGGAGGTTCACCGGGTGGTCGGCAGCCACGGTCGCCGAGACCAGGCCACCGTCGCTGCGCAGGATCGCCAGCTTGCCGTCGATCCCGGCCTCGGCGAGCTGGGCCTCGAGGTTGGCGACGTACCGCGCCACCTGCGGCTGGACGGCGGCGTTGGCGACGGTGGTGATCGTGCGCTCGTACTCGCGGAGCTCCGGGAGCACCGAGGACGACAGGGACACCGCGATCCCGGGCAGCTCCTCCGCGGCGATCTCGGCGACCCGCTGCTCGTGGGCGGCGTTGGCGTAGGAGTTGATCAGGCTGATGCTCAGCGCCTCGATCCCCTGACCGCCCAGCACCTTGAGCTGCGCGCGCACGTCGTCCTCGTCGAGCTCGTGCACGACCGACCCGTCGCTGCCGATCCGGCCACGGACCTCGACGGTGTCCTCGAGGGCGGCCAACGGCTCCGGCTTGGGCCAGATGATCCAGCCGGCCAGGCCACCGGGCACGAAGGAGCGGGCGATCTGCAGGACCTGCCGGAAGCCGTGGGTGGTGACCAGGCCGACCCGGGCGCCCTTGTTCTCCAGGATCGCGTTGGTGGCCACGGTGGTGCCGTGGAAGACCTCGCCGATCTCCCCCAGGGCCACGCCGGCCGTCTCACAGACGCGCTCGATCCCACGGAGCACCCCGACGGACTGGTCCTCGGGGGTGGAGGCGGTCTTGGCCCGATGGGTCCGGCCCGTCGCCTCGTCGATCAGCAGGATGTCGGTGAACGTGCCGCCGACATCGACGCCGAGCCGGTAGGTCATGGTTCCTCCTAGATGACGCCGGACGTGCTCAACG
The DNA here is from genome assembly GCA_963784485.1 of uncultured Actinomycetota bacterium. GTDB lineage: Bacteria > Actinomycetota > Actinomycetes > Propionibacteriales > Nocardioidaceae > Marmoricola_A. The sequence continues at coordinate 193,915 of CAWARH010000007.1, forward strand.
CCGACAGGGTGTCGTCGTCGAGTCCCAGCAGGTCGCGGTAGACGATGTCGTTGTGCTCGCCGAGCTCGGGTCCGACGTGGCGCACCCGTCCCGGCGTGGCCGAGAGCTTGGGGGCGACGTTGTGCATGGCGAACTCACCCAGGTCGGGATGGGTGAGCCGGACGATCGCCTCGCGGGCCGCGAAGTGCGGATCGGCGAACATGTCCTTGGCCCGGAAGATCCGCCCGCAGGGAACCCCGTGGTTGTGCAGCCGTTCGAGCAGCTCGTCGGCCTTCAGGGTGGTGGTCCACTCGGCGATCAGGCCGTCGAGCTGCTCCATCCACTGTCCACGGGCGCCGTGGGTGGCGTAGCGCTCGTCCTCGGCCAGCTCGGGCTGCTCCATGGCGGCAACCAGCCGTCGGAACACGGTGTCCTGGTTGGCGGCCACCAGCACCATCTCACCGTCCGCGGTGGGGTAGACGTTGCTCGGGGAGACGTTGGGCAGGGTCGTGCCGGTGCGCTCCCGCTGGTAGCCCGCGATCTGGTACTCCGGGATGAGCGACTCCATCATGGCGAGCACTGCCTCGTAGATCGCCGAGTCCACGACCTGGCCCTTGCCGGTGCGGCCGCGCTGGTGCAGGGCGACCAGCGTGCCCAGGCACGCGAAGGTCGCGGCCAGCGAGTCGCCCATCGAGATCCCGGCCCGGGCCGGGGGACGGTCCGGGTCGCCGGTGACGTAGCGGATGCCTCCCATGGCCTCGCCGATGGACCCGTACCCGGCACGCTCGGCGTACGGACCCGTCTGGCCGAAGCCGGTCACCCGCGTGACCACCAGCCCCGGGTTGATCTCCCACAGCTGCTCCGGGGACAGCCCCCATCGTTCGAGGGTCCCGGGACGGAAGTTCTCGATGAGCACGTCGGCCTTGGCCACCAGCTGCCGGACCAGGTCCTGCCCGGCCTCGGTCCGCAGGTTGGCGGTGACCGAGAGCTTGTTGCGCGCCACGACCGGCCACCACAGCGACGTGCCGTAGGGCTTCTCCCTGCCCCACTGCCGCATCGGGTCGCCCGTCCCGGGATCCTCGACCTTGATCACCTCGGCGCCGAAGTCGCCGAGCAGCTGCCCGCAGAACGGTCCTGCCAGCAGCTGGCCGAGCTCGATGACGCGGAGGTCGTCCAGAGGCAGGCTGTCGTCCATGTCCGTCCTTGTCCCAGTCCGACGCTGTTGCATACAACTCGTGGCGGGTTGGGCAACCCGCCACGAGCTGCTTTCCCAGAAAGTAGGCCCGCTGGGCGCACACGTCAATGGGTCCGGAAGGTATTGCATACAATTCGTGGCCCTCCTCGCCTTCCCCGGTGGCCCCTGTAGCCTCGCGGCACCATGAGTGAGCCCGAGGGACCGCCCCGCGAGAACGGCAGCCGCGCGGCCTCCGACCACGCCTATCGGCTGATCCGCGAGGAGATCCTCTCCGGCCGCCGCGCCGGCGGTTCCTGGCTTCGCGAGGGCGATCTTGCCGACTCCATCGGGGTCAGCCGGACGCCGGTGCGCGAGGCCCTGCGACGGCTCACCGCCGAGGGCCTGGTCCGCTACGAGCGCAACCGGGGCGTGCAGGTGCAGGACTGGAGCGCGGCGGACCTCGACGAGATCTTCAGCCTGCGCTCGGTCCTCGAGCCCTGGGGCTGCCGGCTGGCGGCGGGGGCCGGGCTGGTGGACCTCGAGGCGCTGGACGCCCTGGCCCACGAGATGGACGCCGTGGTGGCCGGGCCCCAGCCCGACCTCGGCCGGCTGACCGAGCTCAACAACCGTTTCCACCGGGAGATCCTGGAGGGGTCCGGCAACAGCCGCCTGCCCGCCCTGATCGCCTCGATCGTGCGGGTCCCGCTCGTGTGGCGGACCTTCTCGCACTACTCGCCGGAGGCGCTGGCGCGGAGCCTGGCGCACCACCACGAGCTCGTGGCCGCGCTGGCGGCCGGCGACCCGGACTGGGCCGAGTCGGTGATGCGCAGCCACGTGCGAGCAGCCTGGACCTCGCTCCGCGAGCAGGACGAACCCGCCGGCTCGACCTCGCCGACCGCCTGAGCCCCCCTGACCCGGAAGAACCGTCCGACCGACCCCCTGGAGAGCCTGTGCTGCAGCACTTCGACCCCGAGGCCGAGCAGGTCAACGCCTACGCGTTGCTCACCGCCCTGGTCGTGCCGCGCCCGATCGCCTGGATCTCGACGGTCTCCGCCGACGGGGTGGGCAACCTGGCGCCGCACTCGTTCTTCACCGTCGCCTGCGCCGAGCCGCCGATCCTGGCCTTCGCCTCGATCGGACGCAAGGACACCCTGCGCAACGTGCTGGCCACCGAGGAGCTCACCGTCAGCGTCGCCTCCGAACCGCTGCTGCACCAGGTCAACGCCACCAGCGCCCGCTTCCCGGCCGACCGGGACGAGGCCGGCGAGCTGGGCATCGCGATGGCGGCGAGCACCGTCGTCGCGCCACCGCGTGTGGCGGCCTCTCCCGCGTCGCTGGAGTGCCGGCTGCACTCGACCGTGGACCTCGGCAGCTCGGTGCTGGTGCTGGCTCGTGTGGTCTGGATCTCCGTCGACGACAGTGCGCTCAGGGACGGCCGTCCCGCCTACGACCTGCTCGCTCCGCTCGCCCGGCTGGGCGGCAGCCAGTGGGGCATCCCCGGGGAGGTCCGCGACGTCGTCCGTCCGGGGCGGCCCGAGGACGTCGGCCGCTAGCGGGTCCGGCCGGGCTAGGAGGTGAGGTGCTGCTCGACCCGCTCGACCTTCGCGGTGAGCTGCCCGTCGTACCCGGGACGGATGTCGGCCTTGAGGACGAGCCCGACGCGCGGTGACGACGCGGCCACGACGTCGACGGCCTGCTTGACCACGGCCATCACCTCGTCCCACTCACCCTCGATGTTGGTGAACATCGCATTGGTCTCGCAGGGAAGGCCGGAGGCGCGGACGACGCGCACGGCCTCGGCGACGGCGGCGCTGACGCCGCCCGTCTCATCGGCTCCGGAGGGGCTGAGGCTGAAGGCGACGATCATGTCGCCAGCCTCGCACGGCCTCGACGGCCCTGACCGACCAGGGGCCGGACATGCCGGGCGTGGGTGCCTCCTGCGAAACTCCCACGCCCTCTGTGCTCGCGTGCTCACTGAGGTCCGAGAAGCCTGCTCAGTGGTCGAAGTGCGTGCGGGACATCAGCAGCGCCAGACGCTGACGATCAGCCGAGGCGTACGCGCTCCCGGGCGTTCCACCCTTGTACGCCCACCGGTTCACGATCATGCCCACACCCACGGAACCCATGAGGATCCCTGCCAACGACACCATGTCATCTCCTTCTGCTCGTGCTCAGCATAAGGACCTGGAGGTGTCCGGGATTCCGCTTTTCGGTCGACTGTGAGGCAACACTCATCCAGCCTCCCGGAGAGGTCGCGAGCATGCGCCCGGCGCCCGGCACAGGCGCCCGGACCGGGCACGCTCCGGGCCCCTGTGCGGTCGTGGTCGTCAGAGGATGTGCAGCATCTCCTGGTAGGTCGGAAGCGGCCACAGGTCGTCGGCCACGGTGCCCTCGAGCGCGTCCGCTGCCGCCCGTACCGAGGCCATCGCCGGCAGCAGCCGGTCGCGGCAGTGGGTCGCCGCCGCCAAGCCCTCCTCGGGGTGCTCGTCGTCGATCGCGTCACCCAAGGCGGCGAGCCCCGCCCGGAGGTCGCCGACCAGCCCGGAGATCGTGGCCAGGTCGGTGAGGTCGGCTTCGATCCCGACGCCGCGCAGCGCGGCCACGTTGGTCGCCAGCTCGGTCTGGTAGCGGACCGCGGCGGGGAGGATGGTGGTCCGCCCCAGCTCCAGGGTGAGGGCCGCCTCGACCCCGACCGTGAGGAGGTAGTGCTCCAGACCGATCTCGTAGCGGCTGTGCATCTCCCGTTCGCTGAACACGCCGTAGCCGGCGAACAGGTCGACGGCCTCGGGCGAGATCAGCTCGGGCAGCGCGTCGACCGTGGTGCGCAGGTTCTTCAACCCCCGTGCCTCCGCCTCGGCCTGCCACTGCTCGGAGTAGCCGTTGCCGTTGAAGACCACCGAGCCGTGCTCGGCGACCAGGTCGGCGAGCAGCGTCTGCACCGCCTCGTTGAGCTCCACGCCCTGGCCGACGGACTTCTCCAGGGTGTTGGCGATGTGGTCGAGCGCCTCGGCCATGATCGTGTTCAGCACGACCATCGGCCCGGCCACGGTCTGCATCGAGCCGGGCGCGCGGAACTCGAACCGGTTGCCGGTGAAGGCGAACGGGCTGGTCCGGTTGCGGTCGCCGGGGTCCCTGGTGAGGTCGGGAAGCGTGTCGACCCCGACCATCAGGGTCCCCTTCGCCTTCGAGCTGGTGGCACCGCCGCGGGCGATCTGCTCGAAGACGTCGGCGAGCTGGTCGCCGAGGAAGATCGAGATGATCGCGGGGGGCGCCTCGTTCGCGCCGAGCCGGTGGTCGTTGGAGGCCGAGGCCACCGAGGAGCGCAGCAGACCGCCGTACTTGTGGACGGCGCGGATCACCGCGGCGCAGAAGACCAGGAACTGTGCGTTGTCGTGCGGGGTGTCACCGGGCAGCAGCAGGTTGCCCTGGTTGGCGTTGCCGATGGAGAAGTTCACGTGCTTGCCCGACCCGTTGACCCCGCCGAACGGCTTCTCGTGGAACAGGCACTCCATGCCGTGCTTCTTGGCGATCGTCTTGAAGGTCGTCATGAGGAGCTGCTGGTGGTCGGAGGCGACGTTGGCCCTCTCGAACATCGGCGCGATCTCGAACTGTCCCGGCGCGACCTCGTTGTGCCGGGTCTTGGCCGGGATGCCCAGCCTGAACAGCTCTCGCTCGGTGTCCATCATGAAGCCGAGCACCCGCTCGGGGATGGCGCCGAAGTAGTGGTCGTCGAACTCCTGGCCCTTGGGCGGCTTGGCGCCGAACAGCGTGCGTCCCGCGTTGAGGAGGTCGGGCCGCGCCAGGAAGAAGTGGCTGTCGATGAGGAAGTACTCCTGCTCGGGACCGCAGTACGACACCACCCGGTCGGGCTCGTGGCCGAACAGCCGCAGCACGCGCTCGGCCTGCAGACCCATGGCCTGTTGCGAGCGGAGCAGCGGCGTCTTGTGGTCCAGCGCCTCCCCGGTCATCGAGATGAAGATGGTGGGGATGCACAGGGTGTTGCCGTTGGGGTGCTCCAGCACGTACGCCGGGCTGGTGACGTCCCAGCCCGTGTAGCCGCGGGCCTCGAACGTGTTGCGCAGGCCGCCGTTCGGGAAGCTCGACGCGTCCGGCTCTCCCTGCGTGAGCGTCTTCCCGGAGAACTCCGCGAGAGCGGTGCCGTCCCCCACGGGCTCGAGGAAGCTGTCGTGCTTCTCCGCGGTGAGACCGGTGAGCGGGTAGAAGACGTGGGCGTAGTGGGTGGCGCCCTTCTCCAGGGCCCAGTCCTTCATCGCCGAGGCGACCGCGTCTGCGGCCGCCGGGTCGAGCGGGGAACCGTGGTCGACGGTCGCGCAGACGGACGTGAAGACCGTCTTCGGCAGACGCCTCTGCATGACCGTCCGGCTGAACACCAGCTCGCCGAAGATCTCCCCCGGCGTCTCGGAGTCGGTGTAGCTGGACGCCGGGGGCACGTAGGCCTCGACGTCCTGGATGGCACGCAGTCGGACGCTGTTTCCACTCATGAGGGAGTCCCTTGATCGAGGCGGTGGCACGATCCGGACCGCCGGACCTCGAACCTAGCCAGCGATTGTCACGCTGTGTGGCGTGCGTGTTTCGGCCCGGTGAACTCCTCCTCCTGGGCGCGGGCATGATGGGCCCATGCCGCTGTTCACCCTCACCTGCCATGACGTGCCGGGCTCCTCGGGCCTGCGCGGGCCGAACCGCCCCGAGCACCTGGAGTACCTCTGGAGTCGCCACGACGTGATCGTCGTCGCCGGTGCCCTGATGGACGCCGCGGGAGAGACCCCGGTCGGGAGCCACTTCGTTCTCGACCTCCCCGACGAGGCGGCGGTCGAGGAGTTCGCCGACGGCGACCCGTTCCACCGGGTGGGCGTGTTCGCCGAGCGCACGATCTATCGCTATCGGCAGGCGCCTCCCCCGCCGACCTGAGCCGAGCCAGGTGGGCGCTCAGGCGACCTGCAGGGACCGCTTCGACAGACCCATCGCGAACCCTTCGACGGCGGTGGTCACCGGGCCGGTGGTCTCGGTCGCGGCGCCCAGCGCCACGAAGAGCGGCGTGTAGTGCTCGACGGTGGGGTGCGCGAACCGCAGCCCCGGAGCCCGGGCGCGGTAGTCGGCGAGCGCGTCGACGTCTCCCCTGCCCAGAGCCTCGGCCGCCCACAGGTCGAAGTCGCGGGACCAGCCCGGCACCACGTTGCGCTGGAACATCTCGCGGGTGAGGAACGGCAGCCCGTGGGTCATGAAGCCGGAACCGATGACCAGCACGCCCTCCTCACGCAGTGCGCGGAGCCGCCGACCCAGGGCCAGGAGCCGCTCAGGGTCGTGGGTGGGCATGGACAGCTGCACGACCGGGACGTCGGCGTAGGGGTACATCACCTTGAGCGGCACCCACGCACCGTGGTCGAGCCCACGGCCGGCGTGCTGGTGGACCGGCTCGGAGCGCGGCATGAGTGAGGCCACCCGAGCCGCCAGGTGCTGCGCGTCCGGACTCGGATAGGTCATCTGGAAGAACCGCCGGTCGAAGCCGCCGAAGTCGTAGACCAGCGGAGTGCCGGCCACCGGCGAGGAGAGGCTCAGCGGCGCGCTCTCCCAGTGGGCGCTGACGATGGCGATGCCGGTCGGGGTCGGGAGCGACTGAGCCCACCCGAAGAGCTCGGCGATCCAGGTGGCGTCGTCGAACAACGGTGGCGCCCCGTGGCTGAGGTAGAGCGCGGGCATCGGAGGGTCGCCCGGAGTCCACGGCCGACGTCGACGGGCAGCCGGGGCGTCTGCGGAGAGAAACGCGTCGAAGGCAGCCGCCGGGGCGTCGTGGACCATGGCGGAAGCCTAGCGGACTTTAGTTGAACCTTCAATAGACTCGTTCAGGGGGCTCACCTGCACCCACACAGGTCGGTGGTCGGAGAGACCTCGGGCGAGACAGCCCTGCTCCACGACCTCGAGCCGACGCGGGTCGAAGGCGAAGCCGTCGATCCGTCCGCCCAGACCGCTGGTTCCCGAGCAGGGCGTCCCGACCAGCCAGTTGGTGGACAGCTGCACCTCCCGGAGCATGGGGACCGGACTCCACGGCTCCCGGGTCCGGCCCAGCGGGTGGTTCCAGTCGGCCCCCATCACCACCGGGTAGCCGTCCTGCTGGAGCGACCGCGCGAGACGCTGGTAGCTGTCGGTCATGGTCAGGTAGTGGCCACGCATGACGGCGTTCTTCGACGAGTTGGTCGGCAGGTGCAGGGCCACGGCAGCCAGGTCGGCGCCGGACTCGGTGTCGCTCAGCACCGCCCACGTCATCCACCGGCTGTACGTCGCCCCCCGGTAGCCCAGGTCGACTCCTCGTCGCTGGACGGTGAAGCGGTCGGCGTTCCAGACCACGGCGGAGCCGCCCTTGACCCCGTCGGGCTGCCAGACCGCCCAGTGGCCCGGGGCACGGCCGGCGATCGCGGCGACGTCGCGGGAGGTGACCTCCTGCAGAAGCAGGAGATCAGGGCTCTGGGAGAGCAACCAGTGCACCTGCTGCTCGGCTCGTGCCGGGGACAGGGTGAACGGGACGTTCGCGGTCACCATCGAGACCGCGCGGCTCGCTGCCGGTGCGGCGATCCCAGGGCCCGCAGGGAGTCGGGGGAGCTGACGACGCAGCCAGGCCTGGGGATCCACTCCGTCCTCGCCCGAGGCGCCGCCCATCGGGTGCACCTCGAAGTGCACGCCGCACGCAGACTTCTTGTCAGAGGCGCTCAAACCGAGGGGGCCTGCTTCTCCGAGGGGGTCCCCCGGCTCCACCCGCTGCCCGGTGACGACGTCGAGACTACGGAGGTGGGCGTACCACGTGGTCAGCCGGTCGGCGCCCGTGGTCACCTGCACCAGCCATCGTCCGGCCCACGGCTGGTCGGTGCGGACCACCACCGTCCCGGCGGTAGCGGCCACGACCGGGGTGCCGCAGGCCGCTGCGAGCTCGGGGCCGCCCCCGGGGCGCAGCTTGGCTGTCGCGACCGGGGCGACGACCTCGCCCCGCGGCGTCCGCGTGGGGACACAGCCACGGGCGAAGCCGGTCCGGGTGACCGCGGCTGGTGAGCCCGCGGCAGGGTCGTCGAGCAGGGCCCGGGCCAGCGGGACGTCGTCGGCGTACCCTTCCCGGCCCTGGACCGCCTCCGCAGCCGAAGCGGCCGAGAGCCGCTGCCAGCCCGGGACCCGCTCGAGGCTGTCATAGAACCGGTTGGCCGCCCCTGCGGGGTCGAGGAGCTCGGCGAGGCTGCCCTGCCACGGCCAGTCCTGGCCGAACACGCCGACCGCTCCTGCGTCGGAGGCGACCGCGTCGTGCGGGAGCCGCAGCGAGGCGGCGATGCCCCACTGCAGCGCAGTCACGTCGTCCCCGAGACCGTCGTTGGCGTACCGGAGGAACCCGGACTCCTGGTGGGCCACGGCGAGGGCGGCCACCACGGCGCTGCGTGGCATCCGGAGGCGGTAACCCTCCGCCACGATCGCGGAGGCGTTCGCGAGCTGGACAGCGGTCAGGCCGGTCGCGGAGCCGCGCGTGGGAACCTCGCAGACGGTGCCCCGCGACGGGGCGTCGTCGACGCTGCGGGCGGAGACGACCGACGGCAGCGCCAGCACGCTCAGCGCGCAGGCACCGAGCAGGGTGCCCAGCAGCGCCTCCCGTCTCATGGCACCATCCTCTCGCGAGGTCCTCCACCACCGACAGCGGTAGGGGCTCATCGTGTCAGGCTCCCCGAGCCGAGGAGGGCGTTCGTGGACGGAACGCCCACCTCGGTACATGTACAGGGTGACGACGACCCGCCTCCCAGGAGCAGACCATGACCTCGTTCGACGAACAGCTCTCCCTGTCCTCACCCGCAGTGCCCGTGCGGACCCCCGGCCTCGACGCCGAGCTCGCTCGCGTCGTCGCACAGGCGGAGCGCCACGCCGGGAACGGGCGGTCCCGCCGTCGCTACCGGGTCGTGGTGGGCGGCCTGGTCCTGGTGGGCGCCCTGGGTGGCGCCGGGGCGGCCGCCGCCACCGGCAGGCTTCCCTGGTTCGACTCCGCGCCGGCGCAGGGCCAGCTGACGACCTCGGACGGCTCGAGGTGCGACCTCACCTTCGGCATCAAGCAGGTCGAGGACCGGTCGGCTCCCGTGGCCGCCGACGTGCGCGCCGAGGTCACCGCCGCGGCCACCGCCTTCCTGGAGGAGCTCGACGTCAGCACACTCTCGGCCGACCAGGGTGGCGGCGCCGAGGACGAGACGGGGCGGGTGTTCCAGCAGGTCGCGGAGCGTCTGGACGCGGCCCTCGCCCGGCAGGATCTGCCCTCCTCGAGCGTGGCCCTCTCCATGGCCAGCTCGTGCGCGAGAGGCGACCGGTGACCCCCGTCGACCGGGCCGCGGCCCGCGCGGCGCTCCGCGAGTCCTCGCACGACCTGTTGGCCTACCTCACCCGTCGCGTCGCCTCGCCCGAGGACGCCGCCGACCTGTACGGCGAGGTGATGCTGACGGCGTGGAAGCGGATCGACAAGCTCCCCGAGTCCGCCGAGCGCCAGCGCATGTGGCTCTTCGTGATCGCCGCCCACACGCTCAGCAACTTCCGACGGACGACCTCCCGGCGGCGGGACCTCACCGAGCGGCTGCGTCAGGAGCTGACCGCGACGACACCGGGACCCGACGGCCCCCACGCGGTGAGGGACGCGGTGCTGCGGCTGCACCAGGCCCAGCGCGAGCTCGTGATGCTGATCCACTGGGACGGCTTCACGATCGTGGAGGCGGCAGAGATCCTCGGGTTGAACCCGTCCACCGCGCGGAGCCGGTACGCCGTGGCCCGCAGCCTGCTCCGCGAGGCGCTGGTCGACGAGCGGGCGTGACGCGGACGCACCGGCCGTCGGCGGCCTCGACCGGCGGGGGTCGGGCGCGCGACCGTACGCCGGCTGGTCGCCGACGGGGCCGTGCCGGGGTCGGCGGGGAAGCAGGGAGGGGGCCAGGTGAGTACGCGTACCCAGGTCAGGTCGAGTCGTCGTACGGAAGGCACGAGGCGAGTGGTCCACCAGGCTCGAACCCATGACCGATCTGCAGAGCCTGCCGACCCGCCTCACCCCCGCCCAGGAGCGGTCCGGAGCCCGGCAGGTGCCGGCGTTCGAGGACTACGCCGCGTCAGCCTGGCCCTGGCTGTACCGGTCCTCCTACCGCCTGGCCGGAAGCCACGCGGACGCCGAGGACCTCACCCAGCAGACCCTGCTGCAGGCGTACGTCTCGTGGGGCAAGGTGAGCCGGGCCGACCAGCCGGCGGCGTACCTGCGGCAGATGCTGAGCAACGCCCACACCTCGCAGCGACGCCTGAAGGGTCGCAAGCTCGAGGTGCTCACCGACGCGCCACCGGAGGGGCGAACCCGCCGGTCCACCGGCCCTGAGGACCGGATGGTGATCTGGCCGCAGGTCGCGTCCCTGCCTCCCCGCCAACGCGCGGTGATCGTGCTGCGGTACTACGAGCAGCTCAGCGAGCGCGAGACCGCCGACGCGCTCGGCTGCTCCGCCGGCACGGTGAAGTCGACGACGCACCGCGCGCTCCGTGCCCTGCGCGCGGCGCTGGGGACCCCGACGCTCGAGGCACAAGGGACGCAGACCGGATAGGGCCGGACAGGGCCGGATACGGGAGTGGGCTCGTGGCCGGTCAGCTGGGGACTGCTCCGTCGCCCGGCGCTGCGGCGCCCACGATGTCGACGGAGATCTCGACGGCAGGCACCGTCCCCCGGTTCTCGAGCCAGTGGACGGTGTCGCGGTCCTCGGGCCAGCCCGGCCCGGGCCCGTAGTCGGTGTCGACACCGTCCCGGTGGTCGGTGATCGTCCCTTGCAGCACGAACACGGTGCCTGGTCTGCCCCGGTGGTCGTGGACCGGGCCGAAGACCCCTCCCGGCTCCATGGTCACCCGGCGCATCCGGAGCCGGCGCCCCTCCATGCCCGGGATCTCGGGGCCGAGGTCGACCGTGGCCAGGAGCTCCACCGCGACGCCCCGGGACTCCGTCACCACTGGGTCGTCGTCCATGGTGTGCCTCTCCGTGACATCGGCCGGTCGCCGTCGGCCGACCCCCACCAGGGTCGCTCGGCGCGGAGCACCGCGCCGGGCGGGCGCGACTGGATTCTCCCCCGGGGGCACGTCCTCGTCCATGTCCCGGCCGAGCGCCGACGTACTCACCGGGGTCTGGTCACACTCGGGCCGGCTGCTCCGTCAACCAGGTGACCGACGCCGAGGTGGGAGGGTGGAGACGTGGACCAGACGGACGTGTTCGAGGCAGAGCGGCCACGCCTGGTGGGGATCGCCGGACGGGTCCTCGGCGACCACGCCGAGGCGCAGGACGTCGTGCAGCAGGCCTGGCTCCGGCTGCACGCGACGAGCGCCGAGGTCGAGAGCCTGCCTGCCTGGCTGACCACGGTGACCACGCGGCTGTGCCTGGACCGGCTGCGCTCGCGGACCCCGGTGCCGGTCCCGGAGGTCGAGCCGGGCGGAACGGCAGCGGACCCGGCGGACGACGTGGCGCTCGCCGACACCGTCGGCCTCGCCCTGAACGTCGTGCTCGACCGGCTCTCCCCCCGCGAGCGGGTGGCCTTCGTCCTCCACGACAGCTTCGGCTTCGAGTTCCCCACCATCGCGGCGGTCCTCGACACCACGCCGACGGCGGCGCGCAAGCTCGCCTCGCGGGCCCGGGCCAAGGTCGCCCACCCCGCCTCGCAGGCGCGGGGGGCCGACTGGGAGGTCGTCGACGCCTTCATGGCTGCGGCGAGGCACGGCGACTTCGACCGGCTGCTGCGGCTGCTCGCCCCCGACGCGGTCGTGACCGCCGACGACGCGGCGGTCGTGGTCGGCACCCCACGACGGATCGAGGGCCGCGAGGAGGTGGCCACGTTCTTCAACGGCAGCGCCCGGGGGGCACTCCCGGTCTTCGTGGGTGACCGGGCGGGAGCAGCCTGGTTCCACCTCGGGGCAGTAAGGGTCGTCTTCGACTTCACCGTCACCGACGGCCTCGTGCGAGGCATCGCCTTCCGCGCGGCTCCCGACGTGCTGTCGGACGTCGTACGACGCGCGGGCGGCCACCGGCGCGAGTGACCGGCTGGCGCCCGTGCTGGCACACCCTCACTGGCACACACCCTCAGACCCCACGACCCAGGAGACGACCATGAAGACCATGACCTGCCGAGCCCTCGGAGGGCCCTGCGACCTCGCGCACCGCGGGGAGAGCGCCGACGCCGTGATCAAGGCCCAGGACCGGCACCTCAAGGAGGCGGAGAAGGCGGGCGACGCGACCCACCAGGAGGCGCGCGACGCGATGAAGGGCCGTTGGCGGCACCCGAAGCGGGCGATGGGGTGGTACCGCGACACCAAGGAGGCCTTCGCCGCGCTACCCGAGGACTGAGCGCGCTCGCGGCTCGACCGTCTCGTCGAAGGTCACGTGCGGGAGGTGCTCCCGCCTCCTCTGTGCCTCGTCGACGGCGCGTCGCGACCGTCCCGGAGCCGGTCCACCTCCTGCCGAAGCAGGTCGTTCTCGGCCTGGAGCCGGAACACGTGCTCGATCCCCGCAAGGTTGAGCCCGGCTGCCAGCAGCGTGGTGATCTCGCCGACCCGCTCCAGCTCCTCACCGCTGTAGCGGCGGGTCCCGCCCTCGGTACGCCGGGGTTCCAGCAGCCCCTTCTGCTCGTAGACCCGCAGCATCTGCGGGTTGACGCCCGTCACCTCGGCAGCCACGGAGATCGAGAACAACGCACGGTCCCCGCCGAGGTCAACCATGACTGCCTCCTCTCCGGTCCGGCACCCAGCCAGGAGTCCAGCCGTCGTCACCGGAGTGGCCTGCACAGTCGTCGTGCCGCGTGGGGGAGCTCCGCCCAGGGAGACCCGCCACCTCCAGGGCCCCGGTCCGTCTCTGGTCCACGTTGCCTCCTCCCCGACAGCGGTCGTCTTGACATCTTTCCACTCGGAGAGAAAATCTCCAACCGGGACAGAAGATTCTCTGGGCGACCTTCGTCGTGCCCTCGATGGCCCTCAGCCTCCGGCAAGGAACCCGGGCAGCCACGCAGCCTCCCAGTCCGGGATCTCCTGGCGCTCGATCGGCGCACGCGCCGGCGCATGCGCCACCACGCGGTACCGCCCGTCGGCGCGCTCGAGGTAGCGGTAGTTCACCAGCTCGCGACGCAGGTAGGCGAAGTCGTCGTGGACGCCGAGCAGCACCTCGTTCACCTCCGGCTCGGAGTAGACCCGCCCCGGCTCGAAGCGGGTGAGCACCTCCAGCAGCGCCGCGACCCTGGTCTTGCGCTTGGCAGGGACCTGCGCCAGCCGGCCGTCACCGAAGAGGCGACCGACCAGCCGGTCCTGCTCACTGCGCGCCGCGTCGTACGCCGTCCGGTCGTTCGGCACCTGCGGTGTTGCCGCTGCGGGCGCAAGCTGACGCTCGACGGTCGTCCTGGCGGCCGTATAGGTCTCGCCGGTCTCAGCCATCCGCGCCCGGACGACCCGCTTGAAGTCACGGTCCCTGGTCACTGCTCTCACCTCGCCTGCGTCGCGCCCCCAGTCCGCCGCCGCAGTGCGTGTGGAACGACGAGTGCCATCCGACCGCCCGAGGATCTGCTCCCCTTCGCCACCTCGCTCGGACTGGGGCCGGGGCGCGGGCTGGGCGCTGGGCGGCGCCACTGCACGGAATCGTCCCACAGCGTGCGCGGCGTCCCCAACGGATATCCTGCGCGCTCGAGGTCTCGGTGCTACGGAGACACGAAAGCCCAGGTCAGAGGGTGTCTGCCTGGGCTTGTCGGTTGGCGCGCCCGAAGGGATTCGAACCCCTAACCTTCTGATCCGTAGTCAGATGCTCTATCCGTTGAGCTACGGGCGCTGGATGAACCTCGCAGAGTCTAGCGGCTGTCTCGACGCGGGTGAAATCGAGGTCGGAGCGGTGGCTTCACGGCAGCGGGTCGAGCTCGCCGTGGTCCGCGACGGTGGCGGCCAGGCGCGCCAGGTGGAGGCGATGGTCGCCGAGCTGGTGCTCGAGGGCGGTGAGCCGGCTGAGCCGGTGTCCCACGGAGTACTCCGCGCTGACTCCGATGCCCCCGTGCAGCTGGATGGCCTCCTGGGCGACCCGGCGCCCGGCGGTGCTGACCTGGAGCGCCGCCCGGGAGGCGGCCACGGCCTTCTCCTCGTCCGGAGCCGAGGAGGCCAGCACCATGGTCGCCCACAGCACCAGGCTGCGGGTGAGCTCCAGGGCGACGTACATGTCCGCGGCCCGGAAGGTCAGCGCCTGGAAGGTGTTGAGCGTGACCCCGAACTGGGTGCGCGAGGTGAGGTAGTCCCGCGTGTCCTGGACGGCCTCGGCCAGGTGCCCGAGCGCCTCGTGCCCGGCGATCACCCGCGCGTGGTCCTGCACGGCGGCGATCACCGCCGTCGCGTCGCCGCTCCCGAGCTGGGTGGCCGGGGTGCCGGACAGGGTGACCCGAGCCGCCCACCCCCCGTCGTGGGTGGGGTACGACGTCCGGGCGAGCCCCGGCGCCGCGCCGTCGACGACGAACAGGCCTGTGCCTCCCCCGGGCAGCGCCGCCGACACGACGAGCAGGTCGGCCCTGCCCGCGTGGACGACCGGCTCCTTCACCCCGTCGAGGGTCCACGCCGACCCGTCGGGTGTCGCCGTCACGGTCGCGGCCGACGCGGCGTACCGGGAGCCTGGCTCGGCGTGCGCCCAGGCCAGGATCGACTCGCCCGCGGCGAGCGGCTCCAGCAGGGCCGACCGCTGCTCGGGCGACCCGGCCGCGGCCACCGCGCCGCCGGCCAGGACCACCGCGCTGAGGAACGGCTCGGGCGCGAGCACCCGCCCCAGCTCCTCGGCCACGATCCCGGTCTCGACCGGCCCCGCCCCCATCCCGCCGTCGGACTCGGCGAAGGGCAGCCCGAGCACCCCCATCTCCGCCAGCCGTCCCCACAGCTCCTCGTCGAAGCCGGGCTCCGTCGCGGCGACCCGGCGACGCCGCTCGAAGTCGCCGTAGGCCCTGCCCAGCAGGCCGCGCACCGCATCGCGGAGCGCCTGCTGCTCGTCGTCGTACTCGAAGTCCATGCCGTCTCTCCCGATCGCTCAGAGCCCGAGGATGGTGCGTGCGATGATCTGGCGCTGGATCTCGTTGGACCCGCCGTAGATCGAGGCCTTGCGCAGGTTGAGGTACGCCGGCACCGCGCGCCTCGCCCACCGCGGCAGGCTCGACTCCTCGCACTCCGCGGCGCCGAGGGACGCGGGCCCGGCCAGGTCGACCACGAGCTCGCTCACCGCCTGCTGGAGCTCGCTTCCCTTCAGCTTGAGCACCGACGAGGCCGGGTGCGGCTTGCCGTCCGCGGAGTCGGCCACCACCCGGAGCGCGGTGAGCTCCAGGGCGAGGAGCTCGTTCTCCAGCTCGGCGAACCGCACCGCCACCAGCGGGTCGGCGGCCAGGACGTCGGCCGCCCACGTCTTGGCGTGCGCGAGCACGCGCTTGACCGTCCCCACCGGTGCGACCCCGACCCGCTCGTTGCCGAGCAGGAACTTCGCCATCTCCCAGCCGCGGTTCTCCTCGCCGACCAGGTTCTCCGCCGGGACCCGTACGTCGGTGAACCACACCTCGTTGACCTCCTGGCCGCCGTCGATCAGCTCGATCGGCCGGACCTCCACCCCGGGCGTCCGCATGTCGACGAGCAGGAAGGAGATCCCCTTCTGCTTGCGGTCGGCGGTGGGGTCGGTCCGCACCAGGCAGAAGATCCAGTCGCCATGCTGACCCAGGGTGGTCCAGGTCTTCTGGCCGTTGACGACGTACTCGTCGCCGTCCTTGACCGCGGCGGTGCGCAAGGAGGCCAGGTCGGAGCCCGCGTCCGGCTCGGAGAAACCCTGGGACCACCAGATGTCGAGGTTCGCCGTGGCCGGCAGGAA
Organism: uncultured Actinomycetota bacterium; assembly: GCA_963784485.1. GTDB lineage: Bacteria > Actinomycetota > Actinomycetes > Propionibacteriales > Nocardioidaceae > Marmoricola_A. The sequence goes on from CAWARH010000007.1 coordinate 209,958, forward strand.
GCGCTGCTTCTGCGCCTCGGTGCCGTACGCCGCTATCACCGGCCCGACCATCGAGGTGTTGAAGGCCAGCGGGAGCGGGACGCAGGCACGCTGCAGCTCCTCGTGCCAGATGTGTCGGCGCAAGGGGGTCCAGTCCCGGCCGCCCCACTCCCGGGGCCACCCCGGCACCGCGAGTCCCGCGGCGTTGAGGACCCGCTGCGAGGCGACGATCTGCTCCTTGGTGAGCTCGGCCAGCCCCGCGACCGCGTCCCTGATCTCCTGCGGCACGTGGCTGGTGAAGAACCGGCGCAGCTCCTCGCGGAACGCGAGGTCCTCCTCGGACAGCTCGAGTCTCATGGACGGATCCTGTCAGGTGGGCAAACGACGGAGCCGTCCACCGGCCCCACTCGTGTGGGTTCGGTAGCACTCCCGTGTTGGAACGGTCAAATGGCCGGGAGTGTGTTTCGTCGCTATTTTCGGGTGAATCCTCAACTCCCGACCCGGTCGCCCCGCGGCACTGGAGGGACGAGGAGGACCGCAACGGTGCGGGTATCTGGCAACAACGACCGTCGGCTGAGCCGGCGGCCATCTGTGTTTCGGGCATGGATGACACGAAAAGGGGATTGCAGGGCATGACGATCGAGTTGACCACCGACACACCCACCACCGACACGCCCACCAGCCACGAGGGGATCCGGCGCTGGGTCACCGAGGTCGCCGAGCTGACCCAGCCGGACCGGGTCCACTGGTGCACCGGCTCGGACGAGGAGTGGACCGAGATCACCGACATCCTGGTCGCGAACGGCACGTTCACCCGGCTGGACCCCGCCAAGAAGCCGAACTCCTTCCACGCCACCTCCGACCCCACCGACGTGGCGCGGGTCGAGGACCGCACCTTCATCTGCTCGGTGGACGAGAAGGACGCCGGCCCGACCAACAACTGGATGGACCCGGCCGAGATGAAGGCCGTCATGCTCGATCTGTACGCCGGGTGCATGCGGGGCCGGACCATGTACGTCATCCCCTTCGTCATGGGCCACCTCGAGGCGGAGCACCCGATGTTCGGGGTCGAGATCACCGACTCGCCCTACGTCGTGGCGAGCATGCGGGTGATGGCGCGGATGGGCTCGAAGGTGCTTCGGCGCATGGAGGAGGTCGACGCGACGTACGTGCCGGCCCTGCACTCGGTCGGCATGCCCCTGGCCGACGGGCAGGCAGACGTGGCATGGCCCTGCAACGACACCAAGTACATCGTGCAGTTCCCCGAGGAGCGGACGATCTGGAGCTACGGCTCCGGCTACGGCGGCAACGCCCTGCTCGGCAAGAAGTGCTACGCCCTGCGGATCGCCAGCGTGATGGCCCGCGACGAGGGCTGGATGGCCGAGCACATGCTCATCCTCAAGCCACCAGCCCTCAGAACGTCACCAAGTACGTCGCCGCGGCGTTCCCCTCCGCGTGCGGCAAGACCAACCTGGCGATGCTCGCCCCCACGATCGAGGGGTGGAAGGTCGAGACCCTCGGCGACGACATCGCGTGGATGCGGATCGGCGACGACGGGCGCCTGTACGCCGTGAACCCGGAGTTCGGCCTGTTCGGCGTCGCGCCGGGCACCAACGAGCACACCAACCCGAACGCGATGCGCACCATCGACCAGGGCAACTCGGTGTTCACCAACGTCGCCCTCACCGAGGACGGCGACATCTGGTGGGAGGGCCTGGAGAACACCCCCGAGCACGCCACCTCCTGGAAGGGCGAGCCGTGGACGCCGGACTCGGAAAAGCTGTCCAGCCACGCGAACAGCCGCTACTGCACCCCCATCAAGCAGTGCCCGATCCTGGCCGACGAGTACGACGACCCGAAGGGCGTGCCGATCGACGCGATCCTCTTCGGTGGTCGCCGCAAGACGACCATCCCCTTGGTGACCGAGTCCCGCGACTGGGTGCACGGCACCTTCATGGGCGCCACCCTGTCGAGCGAGACGACCGCGGCGGCCACCGGGGTGGTCGGCGTCGTGCGCCGCGACCCGATGGCGATGCTGCCGTTGATCGGCTACAACGCCGGGGACTACTTCGCGCACTGGGTCAGCATGGGCAAGAACAACGACGCGGCGAAGATGCCCCGCATCTTCTACGTCAACTGGTTCCGACGCGACGAGGACGGCGGCTTCCTGTGGCCGGGGTTCGGCGAGAACAGCCGCGTGCTCAAGTGGGTCGTGGAGCGGATCGACGGTCAGGCCGACGCTGTGGAGACCCCGATCGGGCACGTCCCGACCCTTGCCTCCCTCGACACCGACGGGCTCGACCTGACCGAGGCCGAGCTGGAGCAGGCGCTCCGGGTCGACGTGGAGGAGTGGAAGGCCGAGATCCCGCAGATCACGGAGTGGTTCGAGAAGTTCGGCGACAACCTGCCCGCGACGCTGTGGACCGAGCTCGACGGGCTCAAGGCGCGGCTCGGCATGTGAGTCCCGGGCCGGCCGCGACGTCGTGGCCGGCCACACCGGCTCCGTTCCCTTCCGGGGACGGGGCCTGCTGCAGTCAGGCATCATGGGGCCATGACGGACCGGGAGGATGGCGTGTTCCGAGCCCAGCGCCCGTCCCCGTCGGGCCGGGTCGAGCACGCCCTGGTTCGCGAGGTGGGCGCCAGGATCTACCAGGCTGCGGTCTCGTCAGGATGGATCGACGACACCGACCCCGAGTACGCCCCCGGCACGGTGGCTCGGGGCGCGCTCACCCTGATGACCCAAAAGGGGCTGCTCCGCTTCGACGAGAGCGCCCGCCGCTTCCACCCCGTCGACCCGTCCGCGGCCAGCGACCAGCTGGTCGTGCCGCTGGCCCAGCACGGCAGCGAGTCCTCGCCGAGTCGGCACGCTGGAACGACACCTTCGCCG
>CAWARH010000008.1:0-101037 GCA_963784485.1 uncultured Actinomycetota bacterium
CCACCCCTCGCACTACGGCCGGATGTGCCCGATCGAGACCCCTGAGGGTCCGAACATCGGTCTGATCGGCTCGCTGTCGACCTTCGGGCGGATCAACCCGTTCGGCTTCGTCGAGACGCCCTACCGCAAGGTGGAGTTCGGCCGGGTCACCGACCAGGTCGACTACCTCACCGCCGACGAGGAGGACCGCTTCGTCATCGCGCAGGCCAACGCCGGCCTGAACGAGGACGGCACCTTCGCCGAGGAGCGCGTGCTCGTGCGTCAGCGCATGGGCGAGGTCGACATCATCCCGGCCAACGACGTGGACTACATGGACGTGTCGCCGCGCCAGATGGTGTCGGTGGCCACGGCCCTGATCCCGTTCCTCGAGCACGACGACGCGAACCGCGCGCTCATGGGCTCGAACATGCAGCGCCAGGCCGTCCCGCTGATCCAGTCGCAGGCGCCGCTCGTCGGCACCGGCATGGAGTTCCGCGCGGCCGTCGACGCCGGTGACGTCGTCGCAGCCGAGCAGGCCGGCGTGGTCTCCGCGGTCTCCGCGGACGCCGTCGAGGTGATGAACGACGACGGCACCCACCGCACCTACCGGATGCAGAAGTTCCGGCGCTCCAACCAGGGCACCTGCATCAACCAGCGCCCGCTGGTGGCCGAGGGGCAGCGCCTCGAGGTCGGCAGCCCGATCGCCGACGGACCCTGCACCGACGAGGGCGAGATGGCGCTGGGGCGCAACCTGCTGGTCGCGTTCATGCCGTGGGAGGGCCACAACTACGAGGACGCGATCATCCTGTCGCAGCGCCTGGTGCAGAAGGACGTCCTCACCTCGATCCACATCGAGGAGCACGAGGTGGACGCTCGCGACACCAAGCTCGGCCCCGAGGAGATCACCCGGGACATCCCGAACGTCTCCGAGGAGATGCTCGCCGACCTCGACGAGCGCGGCATCATCCGGATCGGTGCGGAGGTCACCACCGGTGACATCCTCGTCGGCAAGGTGACGCCGAAGGGCGAGACCGAGCTGACCCCCGAGGAGCGCCTGCTCCGGGCGATCTTCGGCGAGAAGGCCCGCGAGGTGCGCGACACCTCGATGAAGGTCCCGCACGGCGAGTCCGGCACCGTCATCGGCGTCCGGGTCTTCGACCGCGAGGACGGCGACGAGCTGCCCCCGGGCGTCAACCAGCTGGTCCGGGTCTACGTCGCGCAGAAGCGCAAGATCTCGGTGGGCGACAAGCTCGCCGGCCGGCACGGCAACAAGGGCGTCATCTCCAAGATCCTGCCGGTCGAGGACATGCCGTTCCTCGAGGACGGGACCCCGGTCGACGTCGTGCTCAACCCGCTGGGCGTGCCCGGCCGGATGAACATCGGCCAGATCCTGGAGATCCACCTCGGCTGGCTCGCCAAGACCGGCTGGGACGTCGACGAGTACGACGGTGACAACCCCGACGACGACTGGAAGCAGCGGCTCATCTCGATCGCTGCCGACACGGCGCCGGCCGACTCCAACGTGGCCACGCCGGTCTTCGACGGCGCCCGCGAGGACGAGATCACCGGTCTGCTCAGCTCCACGCTGAAGACCCGCGACGGGATCCGTCTGGTCAAGGCCGACGGCAAGGCGAAGATGTTCGACGGTCGCTCCGGCGAGCCGTTCCCGGAGCCGGTCTCGGTCGGCTACATGTACATCCTCAAGCTCCACCACCTGGTCGACGACAAGATCCACGCCCGGTCGACCGGCCCCTACTCGATGATCACGCAGCAGCCCCTGGGTGGTAAGGCCCAGTTCGGTGGCCAGCGGTTCGGCGAGATGGAGGTCTGGGCGATGGAGGCCTACGGCGCGGCGTACGCGTTGCAGGAGCTGCTCACCATCAAGTCCGACGACGTGCCTGGTCGCGTCAAGGTCTACGAAGCCATCGTCAAGGGCGAGAACATCCCCGACTCCGGCATCCCCGAGTCGTTCAAGGTGCTCGTCAAGGAGATGCAGTCGCTCTGCCTCAACGTCGAGGTGCTGTCCCAGGACGGCTCCGCGATCGAGATGAAGGACGCCGAGGACGACGTGTTCCGCGCGGCCGAGGAGCTCGGCATCGACCTGTCCCGCCGCGAGCCTTCCAGCGTCGAAGAAGTCTGACCCTCAGGAGGGGTGCGCCGACCGGCGCACCCCTCCGGGCCAGCCCTAGACATCTGACACCCAAGACCCGAGAACCTGAGGGAAGTAGCCACTGTGCTCGACGTGAACTTCTTCGACAAGCTGAAGATCGGCCTGGCCACCGCGGAGGACATCCGCACCTGGAGCCACGGCGAGGTCAAGAAGCCGGAGACGATCAACTACCGGACGCTCAAGCCCGAGCGTGACGGTCTCTTCTGCGAGAAGATCTTCGGTCCCACCCGGGACTGGGAGTGCTACTGCGGCAAGTACAAGCGCGTGCGCTTCAAGGGCATCATCTGCGAGCGCTGCGGCGTCGAGGTGACCCGGTCCAAGGTGCGTCGTGAGCGCATGGGACACATCGAGCTGGCCGCCCCGGTCACCCACATCTGGTACTTCAAGGGTGTCCCGAGCCGGCTCGGCTACCTGCTCGACCTCGCTCCGAAGGACCTGGAGAAGGTCATCTACTTCGCGGCGTACATGATCACCTCCGTCGACGAGGACGCCCGTCACCGCGACCTGTCCTCGAACGAGGGCAAGATCGACATGGAGCGCAAGCGTCTGGAGAACCGTCGCGACGGCCAGATCAACGAGCGCTCGGTCAAGCTCGAGGAGGACCTCGCGGCCCTGGAGGCCGAGGGCGCCAAGGCCGACGCTCGCCGCAAGGTGCGCGACGCCGCCGAGCGCGAGATGAAGCAGCTCCGGGACCGGTCCCAGCGTGAGCTGGACCGCCTCGAGGAGGTGTGGACCCGGTTCAAGAACCTCAAGGTCCAAGACCTCGAGGGCGACGAGATGCTCTACCGCGAGATGAAGAACTGGTTCGGCAAGTACTTCGAGGGCTACATGGGTGCCGCCGCGATCCAGAAGCGGCTGGAGACCTTCGACCTCGAGGCCGAGGTGGTCTCGCTCAAGGAGACCATCGCCACCGGCAAGGGCCAGCGCAAGGTGCGCGCGCTCAAGCGGCTCAAGGTCGTCGACGCGTTCCGCAAGACCGGCAACAAGCCGCTCGGCATGGTGCTGGACGCCGTCCCGGTCATCCCGCCGGACCTGCGTCCGATGGTGCAGCTCGACGGTGGCCGCTTCGCCACCTCCGACCTGAACGACCTGTACCGCCGCGTGATCAACCGGAACAACCGGCTCAAGCGGCTGCTCGACCTCGGTGCGCCCGAGATCATCGTCAACAACGAGAAGCGGATGCTCCAGGAGGCCGTGGACTCGCTGTTCGACAACGGTCGTCGCGGGCGTCCGGTCACCGGACCGGGCAACCGGCCGCTGAAGTCGCTCTCGGACATGCTCAAGGGCAAGCAGGGCCGGTTCCGTCAGAACCTGCTCGGCAAGCGCGTCGACTACTCCGGCCGCTCGGTCATCGTGGTCGGCCCGCAGCTGAAGCTGCACCAGTGCGGTCTGCCCAAGCAGATGGCCCTGGAGCTGTTCAAGCCCTTCGTGATGAAGCGGCTGGTCGAGCTCAACCACGCCCAGAACATCAAGTCCGCCAAGCGGATGGTGGAGCGGGCGCGGCCGGTCGTGTGGGACGTCCTCGAAGAGGTCATCACCGAGCACCCGGTGCTGCTGAACCGTGCACCCACCCTGCACCGCCTCGGGATCCAGGCCTTCGAGCCCCAGCTGATCGAGGGCAAGGCCATCCAGATCCACCCGCTCGTGTGCACGGCGTTCAACGCCGACTTCGACGGTGACCAGATGGCGGTGCACCTGCCGCTGTCGGCCGAGGCCCAGGCCGAGGCGAGGATCCTGATGCTCTCGACCAACAACATCCTCAAGCCGTCGGACGGTCGTCCGGTGACCATGCCCACCCAGGACATGATCATCGGGATCTACTTCCTCACCAACCGCGACGAGGACCGTGCCTACGTCGGCGACGGTCGGGTGTTCTCATCGGTCGCCGAGGCGATCATGGCCTTCGACCGTGGCGAGATCCTGCTGCAGAGCAAGGTCCGGATCCGGCTCAACGACATCACCCCGCCGGAGGCCTGGCCGCTGCCCGAGGGCTGGACCGAGGGCGACCCGGTGCTCATGGAGACCACGCTGGGTCGGGCGCTGTTCAACGAGACGCTGCCGCAGAGCTACCGCTTCGTCAACGGCGAGGTGGGCAAGAAGCAGCTCGGGGTCATCGTGAACGACCTGGCCGAGCGCTACACCAAGGTCGAGGTCGCCCACGCGCTGGACGCCCTGAAGGACACCGGCTTCCACTGGGCGACCCGCTCGGGTGTCACCGTGTCGATCGACGACGTGGTGACCCCGCCGGAGAAGGCCGACATCCTCGTGCACTTCGAGGGCCTGGCCGCCAAGGTGCAGCAGCAGTACGACCGTGGTCTGATCACCGACGACGAGCGCCGTCAGGAGCTCATCGAGATCTGGACGCGAGCGTCGAACGAGGTCGCCGAGAAGCTCGAGCGCAGGTTCGAGCAGACCAAGTCCAACCCGATCTACATGATGGTCCACTCCGGGGCCCGCGGAAACATGATGCAGGTCCGGCAGATCGCCGGCATGCGAGGCCTGGTGGCGAACCCGAAGGGCGAGATCATCCCCCGCCCGATCAAGGCGAACTTCCGCGAGGGCCTCACCGTCCTGGAGTACTTCATCGCCACGCACGGTGCCCGCAAGGGCCTGGCGGACACCGCCCTGCGGACCGCCGACTCGGGGTACCTCACCCGGCGTCTGGTGGACGTCTCCCAGGACGTGATCATCCGCGAGGAGGACTGCGGCACCGAGCGCGGTCTGCCGAAGAAGATCGGCGAGCCGACCTCCGACGGAGCGATGCGGTTGGCCGACAACGCCGACACCGCGGCGTACGCCCGGTCGGTGGCCACCGCGGTGGTCCACCCGGAGACCGGCGAGGTGCTGGTCGAGGCCGGCGGCGACCTCGGCGACGTCAAGATCGACGAGCTCATCGCGGCGGGCATCGCCGAGGTGAAGGTCCGCTCGGTGCTGACCTGCGACGCCAAGACCGGCACGTGTGCGAAGTGCTACGGCCGTTCGCTGGCCACCGGCAAGCTCGTCGACATCGGCGAGGCCGTCGGCATCATCGCGGCCCAGTCGATCGGCGAGCCCGGCACGCAGCTGACGATGCGTACCTTCCACACCGGCGGTGTGGCTTCGGCCGACGACATCACCCAGGGTCTTCCCCGCGTGGTGGAGCTGTTCGAGGCCCGTCAGCCCAAGGGGCGTGCGCCGATCTCCGAGACCGCGGGGCGGGTGTCGATCGAGGAGAACGAGAAGGCCAAGAAGGTCGTCGTGACCCCTGACGACGGCTCCGAGCCGCAGGAGTACCCGGTGTCCAAGCGGTCCCGGCTGCTCGTCGACGAGGGTGACCACGTCGAGGTGGGCCAGAAGATCACCCAGGGCACCCCTGACCCGCAGGACGTCCTGCGGATCCTCGGCATCCGCCGGGCCCAGGAGCACCTCGTGGACGAGGTCCAGGAGGTCTACCGCAGCCAGGGCGTGCAGATCCACGACAAGCACATCGAGATCATCGTGCGGCAGATGCTGCGCAGGGTGCTCGTGCTGGAGCAGGGCGACACGCACCTGCTCCCCTCGGACCTGGTGGAGCGCTCGACCTTCGAGTCGGAGAACCGCCGGGTCGTGTCCGAGGGCGGCAAGCCCGCGGCGGGTCGTCCGCAGCTGATGGGGATCACCAAGGCGTCGCTGGCCACCGAGTCGTGGCTGTCGGCGGCCTCGTTCCAGGAGACCACCCGGGTGCTGACCGACGCGGCGATCCACGCCAAGTCGGACTCGCTCATGGGCCTGAAGGAGAACGTGATCATCGGCAAGCTGATCCCGGCCGGCACCGGTCTGGAGCGGTACAAGAACATCCGGGTGGAGCCGACGGAGGAGGCGCGTGCGAACGCGTACACCGTCAGCGGCTACAACTCCTACTACGACGACTTCGCGTCGACGGGTGGGCAGCAGGTCGTGGCTCTGGACGACTTCCCGTTCCGCTCCTACGAGAGCTGACCTGGGCGTCCACCGCTCACCAGCACCACCAGCAGGGCCGTTCCTCCGGGAGCGGCCCTGCTGCCGTCCCGGGGGACGTACGTCGACGGACCCGGGACGGTCCGGAGGTCACGGGGAGGGCGTGACCAGCTTCTCCAGGGGCTGGTGCACGGGGCGCCAGGAGAGGAGCAGCGCCAGGGCGACGGCGACCACGGTGTCCAGCACGACCGCGACCACCGCATGGTCGTCGGCCCAGGCCGGGAAGCCGGCGTACGCGGCGCCCTTCACCACGAAGCCGTGGAAGAGGTAGACCACGAGACTGGCGGCCCCCAGACGACTGAACCAGCCGCCCCGGCGCGGGATCCAGGCGAGCGCCGAGAACGACATGGCGAGGCCGACCGTCAGGAGCGCCGCCCGGGTCAGGATGCCCTCGACCGGGTGCACACCCAGCTCGGCGTACGACAGCCGGTAGTAGACCCACTCGGTGCCGATGCCGTACTCCACCCAGGGGACCACCAGCACGCCCGCGGCCAGCACCACCAGGCCGACCTTGCGCGCGCTGGCGCTCCGCAGGCGCTCGAGCTGGTCGTCGCCGAGCACGAGCCCGGCCACGAAGAAGGGCAGGAAGCCGAGGGCACGGTTGCCGTCGAGGTAGTCCAGGGCGACCAGGCCGCCGAGCAGCGAGACGGCGATGGAGAAGACGAACGGGTGCGGCACGCGCAGCAGCAGCGGGGTGACGAGCCGCCAGCCGGCCAGCACCGCCAGGAACCACATCGGCCAGTGGGGGACCAGCCACAGCGTCTCGAGCTGCTCGCCGCCGACCTTGTACCGGAAGATCGCGAAGAGCCCCTCGAACACCACGTAGGGGAAGACCACCGTGGTCAGCAGGCGACGCAGGTGGCGCCGGGTCCAGCGGAACCGGCGCGAGAGGTAGCCGGTGACCACGAGGAACGCGGGCATGTGCCACAGGTACAGCCAGTCGTAGGCACCCGAGATCCCCGGGACCAGGGTCCAGCTGTGCCCGACCACGACCAGGGTCACCAGGATCATCTTGGCGTTGTCGAACCACGGGTCCCGCGGTGTGCGGGCCCGGGGCGGCTGCTCGCCGGCGTCGACGGGCCGGGGCTCGGAGGCGCTGATCGTCCTGTCCTTCTCGTGCCCCGACCGGTGCGGTCGGGGCGCCGGGGGTCGTAGGGGTCTGCCTCGGCGACGTCGCACATCGCCGCGTCCATCCTGCCACTGGTACAGGACCCATGCCGGTCGGACGCTGCCGCCGCCCGCCTAGGCTGTGGTCATGCCCGAGCGTCCTCCCCGGCGACAACGACTGGCGGCCTACGCCGTGCTGCTGCGCGAAGGCGCCGTCCTGCTGGCCCGGCTCGCCCCGCACGTCGCGTTCCAGGGCTGGACCCTGCCGGGCGGAGGGGTCGACCACGGCGAGCACCCCCGGGACGCCCTACGGCGGGAGGTCTACGAGGAGGCCGGGCTGCACGCAGAGCCCGGACGGCTGCTGGACGTCTACTCGCTGCACTACACCGGTGCTCGACCCGACGGCCTCGTGGAGGACTACCACGCGGTCGGCCTGATCTTCGAGGCCGAGCTGCTGCCGCAGTCGGTGGGCGTCGAGCCGCACGTGACCGACGTGGGCGGGTCGAGCGACCACGCGGCCTGGGTGCCTCTCAGCGAGGTCCTCGAGCTCTCCCTGTCCGGGCCGGCCAGGCACGCCCTGTCGCTGCTCGGGACCCACGTCCCCGACCCCCGAGAGGACCGTCGTTGATCTCCGCAGTCAGCACCGAGGACGTCGTCGCGTCGCTCGGACGGCACGGCGTGGCCGACGTCGACGCCTCCGACCTGGCCAGGGCGCTCTACGCGACCGACGCCTCGGTCTACCGGATCCTGCCGCAGGTCGTCGTGCGGCCCCGGCATCCCGACGAGCTGGCCGCCGTGCTGGCCACGGTGCGGGAGACCGGGGTGGCGCTGACCATGCGTGGCGCGGGCACCTCGATCGCCGGCAACGCGGTCGGCGCCGGCATCGTCGTGGACACCTCCCGGCACCTCAACCAGGTCCTCTCCCTCGACCGGGAGGCGGGCACCGCGGTGGTCCAGCCGGGGACCGTGCACGCCACGCTGCAGCAGGCGGCTGCGCCGCTGGGACTGCGCTTCGGCCCGGACCCGTCGACCCACACGCGCTGCACCATCGGCGGCATGATCGGCAACAACGCCTGCGGCTCCCGCGCCCTGGGCTACGGGCGCACCGCCGACAACGTGGTCAGCCTCAGCGCGCTCACCGCCTCCGGGGAGCCGGTGACCTCGCGGGCCGCCGAGCTGGCCGCCCTGGTGGACCGGCACCTGGGCACCATCCGCCCCCGCTTCGGGCGGTTCAGCCGGCAGGTCTCCGGCTACTCCCTGGAGCACCTGCTGCCGGAGAACGGCCGCTCGCTCGACCGGTTCCTGGTCGGCTCCGAAGGCACCTTGGCGGTGGTCACCTCCGCGACCGTCCGGCTGGTCAGGGACGCGCCCTACCGGGTGCTGGCGGTGCTGGGCTACGGCTCCATGGCCGAGGCCGCCGATGCCGTGCCCGCCCTGCTGGCCGCCCGTCCGGTCGCCTGCGAGGGCATCGACGAGCGGATCACCCGGATGGTGCCCGGGGCGCCCCGGCTCCCACGGGGCGGCGGCTGGCTCTTCGTCGAGGTCACCGGTGACAGCGAGGCGGAGGCGACCGCGAGGGCCAGGGCCCTGGTCGCCCCGTCGGGGGCGCTGGACCACAGGATCGTCGTCGACGTGGTCGAGCAGCTCGCCCTGTGGCGGATCCGTGAGGACGGTGCCGGGCTCGCGTCCCGCGCCACACGTCCGCCAGGGCAGGCGGGCTGGGAGGACTCCGCCGTCCCGCCGGACAAGCTGGGTGCCTACCTCCGCGACTTCGACGCCCTCATGGTCGAGCACCGGTTCACCGGCGCGCCGTACGGGCACTTCGGGGACGGTTGCGTGCACGTCCGGATCGACTTCGACCTCGAGTCGGGCTCCGGGAGGGCCGGCTACCGCGCCTTCGTCGAGCAGGCGGCCCGGCTCGCGGCGTCGTACGGCGGGAGCCTGTCCGGGGAGCACGGGGACGGCCGGGCCCGGTCGGAGCTGCTCCCGCTGATGTACGACGCCGAGTCCCTGGGCCTGTTCGCCGAGGTCAAGCGGATCCTCGACCCGGACGACCTGCTCAACCCGGGCGTCCTGGTCCGTCCTGCCGCGCTCGACGCCGACATCCGGCTCGCCGGCCTGCCCGCCCCGGCCCGGCGACCACGCGCCACCCTCACGCTGGTCCACGACCGAGGCAGCCTGACCGATGCCGTGCACCGCTGCACCGGCGTGGGCAAGTGCCTGGCCGACAACACCGGCAGCGGCGGCGTGATGTGCCCGTCGTACCAGGCCACCCGCGACGAGAAGGACTCCACCCGTGGCCGGGCCCGGGTCCTCCAGGACCTCGTCTCCGGGCGGCTGCCAGGGGGGTGGGAGTCCCCGGCGGTCGAGGAGGCCCTCGACCTGTGCCTGTCGTGCAAGGGCTGCGCCCACGACTGCCCGACCGGGGTCGACATGGCCACCTACAAGGCGGAGTGGCTGCACCAGCGCTACCGCGGCCGGCGTCGTCCGCTCACCCACTACACGCTCGGGCGTCTGCCCGCGCTCGTCGCCAAGGTCCCGCCGTCGCTGACCAACGCCGGCATGCGGTTCGCCCCGGGCCTGGCCAAGCTGGCGGCAGGGGTGGACCGGCGTCGCTCCCTCCCGCGGGTCGCCCGTCGCGCGTTCAGCTCCCGCCGCCGCCCGACCGCGCCCGTGACGCCCGACGTCGTGGTGTGGGTGGACACGTTCAGCAACCGGTTCACCCCCGAGGTCGTGGACGCGGCGGTGCGGGTGCTGGAGTCGGCGGGTCAGCGGGTGCTGCCGGTGGCGCTGGCCGGGGAGTGCTGCGGGCTCACCTGGATCAGCACCGGACAGCTCGACCAGGCGCGCCGCAAGCTGGGCGGCCTGCTGACCGCGCTCGGCAGGATCGTCCCGCCCGGCGTGCCGGTGGTCGCCCTCGAGCCTTCCTGCCTCGCGGTCCTCAGAGTGGACTCCCACGAGCTGCTCGGCTCCGCGGTCGACCCGGTGGCCGAGAGGCTGGTGACGCTCGCCGAGCACCTCGGCACGCTGGCCGCGGCCACGGGCTGGCGACCGCCCGACCTGTCCGGGACCGAGGTCGTGGCCCAGCCGCACTGCCACCAGGCCTCGGTGCTGGGCTGGCAGGCCGACGAGGCGCTGCTCCGCTCCGCCGGCGCCGACCTGACCCGGGTAGGCGGCTGCTGCGGGCTGGCCGGCAACTTCGGCATGGAGAAGGGCCACTACGAGGTGTCGGTGGCGGTCTTCGAGAACGCCCTCGGCCCCGCCGTACGCCGCGCGGGGGAGGGGTCCGTGGTGCTCGCCGACGGCTTCTCGTGCCGCACCCAGCTCGCCGACCTCGCCGGCACCCGCTCGGTCCACCTGGCCGAGCTCCTCGCCAGGAACCTCCCATGAGCGGGCAAAACGGACGGTTCTGGGGGCTGTACGACGCTCGCCGTGGCCATTTTGACCACCCCCCAGCCAGCCGGTACTCTTGGGGATCGTGCCTGGGTTGACCTAGGCCATCACGCGTGCTCAGAAGCCGAGTCGCGTGGCTGCGTCAGCAGCGTTCGATCGAAGGCCACCCGCCACGGACCCCCGTAGCGGCTCGAGGTCAGGGCGACACGCCCGACCGCGGGGTGCGCCTCACGCAGGACGCCGACCGCAGTCAGCCGGCTCTCGACCACGTCCCGACGAACAACGCAACGCAGATCCGACCTGATCGCCTCAGAGGAAAGAGAACCACGCGGTGCCCACCATTAACCAGTTGGTCCGAAAGGGCCGCCAGGACAAGGTGTCGAAGAACAAGACGCCCGCCCTCAAGGGTTCGCCCCAGCGGCGCGGCGTGTGCACCCGCGTGTACACCACCACTCCGAAGAAGCCGAACTCCGCGCTCCGGAAGGTGGCCCGCGTGCGGCTGTCCAGCGGGGTCGAGGTGACCGCCTACATCCCCGGTGTCGGTCACAACCTGCAGGAGCACTCCATCGTGCTCGTCCGCGGCGGTCGCGTGAAGGACCTGCCGGGCGTGCGCTACAAGATCATTCGCGGTTCGCTCGACACCCAGGGCGTCAAGAACCGCAAGCAGGCTCGCAGCCGCTACGGCGCGAAGAAGGAGAAGAGCTGATGCCGCGCAAGGGTCCCGCCCCGAAGCGACCGATCGACATCGACCCGGTCTACGGCAGCCCCGTCGTCACCCAGCTGGTCAACAAGATCCTGCTGGACGGCAAGAAGCAGACCGCTCAGCGCATCGTGTACACCGCGCTCGAGGGCTGCCGCGAGAAGACCGGCACCGACCCGGTGGTCACGCTCAAGCGTGCGCTCGACAACGTCAAGCCGGCCCTCGAGGTCCGCAGCCGCCGGGTCGGCGGTGCGACCTACCAGGTCCCCGTCGAGGTCCGCGGCACCCGCTCGATGACCCTGGCGCTGCGCTGGATGGTCTCCTACTCGCAGGCTCGCCGCGAGAAGACGATGGCCGAGCGCCTCATGAACGAGATCCTCGACGCCTCCAACGGCCTCGGTGCCGCCGTGAAGCGCCGTGAGGACACCCACAAGATGGCCGAGTCCAACCGGGCCTTCGCGCACTACCGCTGGTGACCGCGTCGCGCGACCCGTCCCGGCGATCCCGGCGCGGGTCCGCGACAGCGTGACCGCCAGGGCCCGAGCGACCGTCGTGTCCTCGCGTCTTCAGACTTCTTCCCACATCGACTCTGAGGGGACCCCCCACCGTGGCCGTCGACATCACCACCGACCTCAACAAGGTCCGCAACATCGGCATCATGGCGCACATCGACGCCGGCAAGACGACGACGACCGAGCGCATCCTGTTCTACACCGGCATCACCTACAAGATCGGTGAGGTCCACGAGGGCGCAGCCACGATGGACTGGATGGAGCAGGAGCAGGAGCGCGGCATCACGATCACGTCCGCCGCGACGACCTGCTGGTGGAAGGACCACCAGATCAACATCATCGACACCCCCGGGCACGTCGACTTCACCGCGGAGGTGGAGCGTTCGCTCCGCGTCCTCGACGGTGCTGTCGCGGTGTTCGACGGGGTCGCCGGCGTCGAGCCGCAGACGATGACGGTGTGGCGTCAGGCCAACAAGTACTCCGTACCGCGGATGTGCTTCGTCAACAAGCTCGACCGCACCGGTGCGGACTTCTTCCGCTGCGTCGACATGATGGTCGACCGCCTCAACTCCACCCCGCTGGTCCTCCAGCTGCCGATCGGCGCGGAGTCGGACTTCCTCGGCGTCGTCGACCTGGTCGGCATGCGGGCCCTCACCTGGCACGGCGAGACCACCATGGGTGAGGACTACACGGTCGAGGAGATCCCGGCCGACATGGCCGACCAGGCCGCGGAGTACCGCGAGAAGTTCCTCGAGACGCTGGCCGAGGCCGACGACGCGGTGATGGAGAAGTACCTCGAGGGCGAGGAGCTGACCGTCGCCGAGCTCGAGGACGCGATTCGTCGCGCCACGCTGGCCGACAAGGTCAACCCCGTCCTGTGTGGCACCGCCTTCAAGAACAAGGGCGTGCAGCCGCTGCTCGACGCGGTCGTGAAGTACCTCCCCTCGCCGCTCGACATCGACGGCATCGTCGGGCACGACGTCAAGGACGAGGAGAAGCAGATCGTCCGCAAGCCCAACGACGACGAGCCGTTCTCGGGCCTGGCCTACAAGATCGCCTCCGACCCGCACCTGGGCAAGCTGATCTACGTCCGCGTCTACTCCGGCAAGCTCGAGGCCGGCTCGTCGGTGATCAACTCGGTCAACGGCAAGAAGGAGCGGATCGGCAAGGTCTACCAGATGCACGCGAACAAGCGTGAGGAGATCGCGTCGGTCGGCGCCGGCCAGATCGTGGCCGTCATGGGCCTCAAGGACACCAAGACCGGCCACACCCTGTGCGACCCGCAGAACCAGGTCGTGCTGGAGTCGATGACGTTCCCCGCCCCCGTGATCTCGGTGGCCATCGAGCCCAAGACCAAGGGCGACCAGGAGAAGCTGGGCACCGCGATCCAGCGCCTCTCCGACGAGGACCCGACCTTCACGGTCAAGACCGACGAGGAGACGGGTCAGACGATCATCTCCGGGATGGGCGAGCTGCACCTCGAGATCCTCGTCGACCGCATGCGCCGCGAGTTCCGCGTCGAGGCGACCGTCGGCAAGCCGCAGGTGGCCTACCGCGAGACGGTCCGCCAGCGGGTCGCGAACCACAGCTACACCCACAAGAAGCAGACCGGTGGGTCGGGCCAGTTCGCGAAGGTCATCGTCAGCCTGGAGCCGAACACCGACCCCGAGACCGGCGCGGGTGCTGGCTACGAGTTCGTCAACAACGTCTCCGGTGGCCGCGTGCCCCGCGAGTACATCCCCTCGGTGGACCAGGGTGCGCAGGAGGCCATGGAGTTCGGCGTGCTTGCCGGCTACCCGATGGTCGACGTCAAGTACACCCTCGAGGACGGGGGCTACCACGACGTGGACTCCTCCGAGCTCGCCTTCAAGCTGGCCAGCATCCAGGCCTTCAAGGAGTGCGCCCGGATGGCCAAGCCCGTCCTCCTCGAGCCCATGTTCGCGGTCGAGGTGATCACGCCCGAGTCGTTCCTCGGTGACGTGATC
Organism: uncultured Actinomycetota bacterium; assembly: GCA_963784485.1. GTDB lineage: Bacteria > Actinomycetota > Actinomycetes > Propionibacteriales > Nocardioidaceae > Marmoricola_A. The sequence goes on from CAWARH010000008.1 coordinate 13,822, forward strand.
GGCGACATCAACTCGCGGCGCGGCCAGGTCCACGCCATGAGCGAGCGAGCAGGCGACCGCGTGGTCGATGCTCTGGTGCCGCTGTCCGAGATGTTCGGGTACGTTGGGGACCTCAGGTCCAAGACCTCCGGCCAGGCGTCGTACTCCATGGAGTTCGACTCCTACGCCGAGGTCCCGGGCAACGTGGCCGACGAGATCATCAAGAAGGTCCGCGGCGAGTAGCCTCGGTCCCTGCGTTCCACCCACACGAGTCAAGTAACCACAACAGGAGGAGCCCACCGTGGCCAAGGCTAAGTTCGAGCGGACTAAGCCGCACGTCAACATCGGCACCATCGGTCACATCGACCACGGTAAGACGACGCTGACCGCAGCAATCACCAAGGTGCTGCACGACAAGTACCCCACCTTGAACCCCTTCACGCCGTTCGACCAGATCGACAAGGCCCCTGAAGAGCGCCAGCGCGGCATCACGATCTCGATCGCGCACGTCGAGTACCAGACCGAGTCTCGGCACTACGCTCACGTCGACTGCCCCGGTCACGCGGACTACATCAAGAACATGATCACGGGTGCCGCGCAGATGGACGGCGCCATCCTCGTGGTCGCCGCCACCGACGGTCCGATGCCGCAGACCAAGGAGCACGTCCTGCTGGCCCGCCAGGTCGGCGTGCCCGCGATCGTGGTCGCCCTGAACAAGTGCGACATGGTCGACGACGAGGAGCTCATCGAGCTCGTCGAGATGGAGGTCCGCGAGCTGCTGTCCGACTACGAGTTCCCGGGCGACGACATCCCCGTGGTCCGCGTGGCGGCCTTCCCGGCGCTGAACGGCGACGAGAAGTGGGGCGAGTCGATCGGCGAGCTCATGGACGCGGTGGACACCTACATCCCGCAGCCCGAGCGCGACATCGACAAGCCGTTCCTGATGCCCGTCGAGGACGTCTTCACGATCACCGGTCGTGGCACCGTCATCACCGGCCGCATCGAGCGTGGCGTGGTGAAGGTCAACGAGGAGGTCGAGATCATCGGCATCCGCGAGAAGTCCTTCAAGTCGACCGTGACCGGTGTGGAGATGTTCCGCAAGCTCCTCGACGAGGGCCAGGCCGGCGAGAACGTCGGGCTCCTCCTGCGAGGCACCAAGCGCGAGGACGTCGAGCGCGGCATGGTCGTCATCAAGCCGGGCACCACGACCCCGCACACGAACTTCGAGGCGTCGGTCTACATCCTCTCGAAGGAGGAGGGCGGCCGTCACACGCCGTTCTTCAACAACTACCGCCCGCAGTTCTACTTCCGCACCACGGACGTGACGGGCGTCGTGACCCTTCCCGAGGGCACCGAGATGGTCATGCCCGGTGACAACACCGAGATGTCCGTCGAGCTGATCCAGCCCATCGCGATGGAGGACGGCCTCCGCTTCGCGATCCGCGAGGGCGGTCGCACCGTCGGCGCGGGTCGGGTCACCAAGATCACCAAGTGACCTCGGTGGTCTGACCTCGGTCGGCACGAACTCGCGAGAGGCCCGGTCCCCCGTGGACCGGGCCTCTTGCTGTGCCCGGACCCCCGCACGGAGGAAGCCCATGAACCACAAGGCCGGACCGCCCCGCCCGGGGCGCGGCACCACCGACGACGGCCGGCGCCTGCGGGTGCTCACGACGTACAGCCGACGGGGCGGGCGGCTCGACGCCCGTCAGCAGGCAGCCTGGGACGCGCACAAGGACGCCTGGCTGGTGCCCGAGCACGCTGTGGACGCAGCGGAGTTCGACCCTGCCCGATGGTTCGGCCGCGAGGCCCCGCTGATCGTCGAGATCGGCTCCGGCGTGGGAGAGGCGGTCGCCGCGCTGGCCCAAGCCCGGCCTGCCCACGACATCCTGGCCTTCGAGGTCTGGCGGCCGGGCGTGGCCAGCACCTTCGTCGCGCTGGAGCGGGCGGGCGTGCAGAACGTCCGGGTGCTCTCGGTCGACGCGGTGTGGTCGATGCGGAGCCTCTTCGCGCCCGGGCAGCTCGCCGAGCTGTGGACGTTCTTCCCCGACCCCTGGCACAAGTCGCGCCACCACAAGCGTCGGCTGGTCACCGCCGAGTTCGCCGCGGTCGCGGCCTCCCGGCTGGCCGACGGCGGGCTGTGGCGGCTGGCCACCGACTGGCCGGAGTACGCCGACCAGATGCGGTCGGTGCTCGACGCCGAGCCGCTCCTCGAGGGGGGCGTCTCCGAGCGGTGGGCGGACCGCCCGGTGACGAAGTTCGAGCGCCGGGGCGTTGCCGAGGGGCGTCCGATCACCGACCTGTGCTACCGCAGGACCAGCTAGGGCTCAGCGGTCCAGCAGCGCGGCCACCGCGCCCGCGAACACCTCGGTGTGCCGGTCGACGTCGGCGGCAGTGTGGTGCGGGGAGAGCAACGCCATGTTGTGGAACGGGGTGAGCAGGACGCCCCGGTTGAGTGCCCACAGGTGCATGAAGCCCTCGAGCTCCTCGTCGACGGCGGCTGCGGCGGCAGCCCCGTCGCGGGGCGGCGGACAGAACCAGTACTCCGCTCGGCACCCGAGCCGCTGGACGTGCCAAGGCAGGTCGTGCTCGGCGATCACGTCGGCGACGCCCGCCGCCCATCGCTCGGCGAGCGGCACCGCCACCGCGAAGTCCTCCTCACGCAGCGCGCCGGACAGGGTGGCCCGGGCGGCGGCCATCGCCAGGGCGCTTCCGGTGAGGGTGCCGCCCACCCCGGCGACATCGATCTCGTGCCCCCGCATGGCGGGCTCGATGCGACCGGCTACCTCCTCGGTCATGCCGTAGGCCGCGACAGGGACGCCGCCCCCGATCGGCTTGCCCACCACGAGCAGGTCCGGCTCCAGGTCCCAGGCGCGGGTGGCTCCGCCGGGACCTGCGCACAGCGTGTGCGTCTCGTCGATGACCAGGAGCACGCCGTGCCGACGGGTGACCTCGCGGACCGCGGCAAGGTAGCCCTCGTCGGGGAGGATCATGCCGATGTTGGTCAGGGCCGGCTCCATGAGCAGGGCAGCCACGTCGCCGTGGGCGAGCGCCGCGTCGAGCGCCGCGACGTCGTTGAACGGGACGACGCGCGTGGTGAGCGCGACATCGACCTGCGGCCCCATCGCACCGGGGCGCGGGACCACCGCGTCGCCGTCGAGCACGGCCAGGGTCTCGTCCACGGTGCCGTGGTAGCACCAGTCCATCACGCAGATCTTCGGCCGTCCGGTGAGGAAGCGGGCGAAACGCAGCACGAACCGGTTGGCGTCGGTGGCGGTCATGGCGAACTGCCAACGGGCGAGCCCGAACCGGCGGGTCAGCTCCTCGCCGACCCAGGCGGCGTCGGTGCTCGGCATCATCGTGGTCAGGCCGCTGCGGGCCCGTGCCCCGAGCGCCTCGGCCACCGCCGGGAGGGCGTGGCCGGTCATCGAGCCGGTGTCGCCCAGGCAGAGGTCGACGTACTCCAGGCCGTCGGCGTCGGTGAATCGCGCTCCGACCGCGGAGTCCACGAACAACGGGAAGGAGCCCGCCCACCGCGTCATCCAGGGCATCGGCACCCCTGCCAGCAGGCTGTGCGAGGCGGAGGCGGCAAGCTCGGCGGAGCGGGGGTGAGAGGCGGCGAAGCGCTCCTCCTCGGCCCGGCGGAGGGCGGACAGGCGCGTGTGGTCGATCATGGGGTCACGCTAGCGCCGCCCCTGGGGGTGGATTTGATCTGGGTGGCCGGGTCTGCCAAGATAGCCAGGTTGCTCCGGCGGGACCGCCGGGGTGCGTGCACAGAACGAGAACTTGACTGCTGAATCGGTGTTCCTGGTTTGCGGTGCCTGTTCGTGCCCGCGCCGCACCGTGAGGTCCTTCTTGTCCCGACGTTCGTGTCGGGTGCCACTCCAACGAAACATCGCCTTCACGGGTTCGGTGTGCTGTGTGCCAAAGCGCACGACACGCCCGACCGCGGGGGTCGGAGCTGGGGAGCAGTCAACGACGAGGAGTAAGGACGGCTGATGGCGGGACAGAAGATCCGCATCAGGCTCAAGGCCTATGACCACGAGGTGATTGACACCTCGGCGCGCAAGATCGTCGACACGGTCACGCGCACTGGTGCGAAGGTGGCGGGCCCGGTGCCTCTGCCGACGGAGAAGAACGTCTACTGCGTCATCCGCTCGCCGCACAAGTACAAGGACAGCCGCGAGCACTTCGAGATGCGCACCCACAAGCGCCTCATCGACATCATCGACCCCACGCCGAAGACGGTGGACTCGCTCATGCGACTCGACCTCCCTGCCGGCGTCGACATCGAGATCAAGCTCTGAGGATCGCGATATGACCATGGAACGCAACGTGAAGGGGCTGCTGGGCACCAAGCTCGGCATGACCCAGACGTGGGACGAGAACAACCGGGTCATCCCGGTGACCGTCGTCGCCGCGAACACCAACATCGTCACGCAGGTGCGTGGCCCGGAGAAGGACGGCTACAACGCCGTCCAGATCGGCTTCGGCGAGATCGACGGCCGCAAGGTGAACAAGCCCTCCGCGGGCCACTTCGCCGTCGCGGGAGTCACCCCTCGCCGTCACCTGGTCGAGATCCGGACCGCGGACGCCGCGTCGTACACGCTGGGCCAGGAGCTGACCCCCGAGGTCTTCGCGGCCGGCGAGGTCATCGACGTGACCGGGACGAGCAAGGGCAAGGGTTTCGCCGGAGTCATGAAGCGCCACGGGTTCGCCGGTGTCGGCGCCTCGCACGGCGCGCACCGCAACCACCGCAAGCCTGGCTCGATCGGCGGCTGCTCGACCCCGGGCCGCGTCTTCAAGGGCATGCGGATGGCCGGCCAGATGGGTGGGGTCACCGTGACCACCCAGAACGTCACCGTGCACGCCGTCGACGCCGAGAAGGGACTGGTGCTCCTCAAGGGCGCCGTCCCCGGCGCCAAGGGTGGACTCGTGATCCTCCGCTCCGCCGCGAAGAAGGGTGAGGTCCAGTGAGCGCGAACATCGTCAAGGTGGATCTCCCCTCCGAGATCTTCGACGTGCAGGTCAACATCCCGCTGATCCACCAGGTCGTGGTGGCCCAGCAGGCGGCCGCCCGTCAGGGCACCCACGCCACCAAGACCCGCGGCGAGGTTCGCGGCGGTGGCCGCAAGCCCTACAAGCAGAAGGGCACCGGTCGCGCCCGCCAGGGCTCGACGCGCGCCCCGCAGTTCGCCGGTGGTGGCACCGTCCACGGACCGCAGCCGCGCAGCTACGACCAGCGCACCCCCAAGAAGATGAAGGCCGCCGCGCTGCGCGGTGCCCTCTCGGACCGGGCCCGCAACGGTCGGATCCACGTGGTCGACAGCCTGGTGGAGGGCGACAAGCCCTCGACCAAGGGTGCGCGCACCGCGCTGACCGGCCTGGTCTCCTCGCGCAAGGTCCTCGTCGTGCTCGAGCGTGGTGACAACCTCACCTGGCTGTCGCTGCGCAACGAGTCCGGCGTCCACCTGATCGCGGTCGACCAGCTGAACACCTACGACGTGCTGCTCTCCGACGACGTGGTCTTCACCAAGGCCGCCTACGACGTGTTCGTGGCCGGTCCGCAGACCGGGAAGTCGGCCAAGGCCGTCGGCACCGCGCAGGACAGCAGCGAGGAGACTGACCAGTGAGCACCTTCCACAAGGACCACCGCGACGTTCTGATCTCTCCTGTCGTGAGCGAGAAGAGCTACGGCCTGCTCGACGTCAACAAGTACACCTTCGTGGTGCACCCGGACGCCAACAAGACCGAGATCAAGATCGCGGTCGAGAAGGTGTTCAACGTGAAGGTGACTTCCGTGAACACCCTCAACCGACAGGGCAAGACGCGCCGGACCCGCAACGGTCTGGGCAAGCGTGCCAACACCAAGCGGGCGATCGTCAGCCTGGCCGAGGGCCAGCGCATCGACATCTTCGGAGGACCGGCCTCCTGACCGGGCCGTCGAAGGACATCGAGGACTGATAAACCATGGGTATCCGTAAGTACAAGCCGACCACGCCAGGACGTCGTGGCTCGTCTGTCGCAGACTTCGTCGAGGTCACCAGGACCACGCCGGAGAAGTCGCTGACGCGTCCGCTTCCCAAGAAGGGTGGCCGCAACAACCAGGGCCGGATCACCACCCGGCACCACGGTGGCGGCCACAAGCGCGCCTACCGCATCATCGACTTCCGTCGCTACGACAAGGACGGCGTGCCGGCCAGGGTCGCGCACATCGAGTACGACCCCAACCGCACGGCGCGCATCGCGCTCCTGCACTACGCCGACGGCGAGAAGCGCTACATCGTCGCGCCCAAGGACCTGCGTCAGGGCATGAACGTCGAGGCGGGCGTCGGCGCCGACATCAAGCCCGGCAACAACCTGCCGCTGCGCAACATCCCGGTCGGCACGACGATCCACTGTGTGGAGCTTCGTCCCGGTGGCGGGGCCAAGATGGCCCGCTCGGCGGGCAACTCGGCCCAGCTGGTCGCCCGTGAGGGCAGCCGGGCCACGCTGCGTCTGCCCTCGGGCGAGATGCGCTTCGTCGACGTGCGCTGCCGCGCCTCGATCGGCGAGGTCGGCAACGCCGAGCAGTCGAACATCAACTGGGGCAAGGCCGGCCGGATGCGCTGGAAGGGCAAGCGCCCGACCGTCCGTGGTGTCGTCATGAACCCGGTCGACCACCCGCACGGTGGTGGCGAGGGCAAGACCTCGGGTGGTCGTCACCCGGTGTCCCCCTGGGGCAAGCCGGAGGGCCGCACGCGCAAGCGCAAGGCATCCGACTCCCAGATCATTCGCCGCCGCAAGTCCGGCAAGCGCCGCTGATTAAGGACTGATCCAGATGCCTCGCAGCCTGAAGAAGGGCCCCTTCATCGACGACCACCTTCAGAAGAAGGTGGACGTGCAGAACGACAAGGGCACCCACAACGTGATCAAGACGTGGTCGCGCCGCTCGATGATCGTGCCCGACATGATCGGTCACACCATCGCCGTGCACGACGGTCGCAAGCACGTCCCGGTCTTCGTGAGCGACTCCATGGTCGGTCACAAGCTGGGCGAGTTCGCCCCGACCCGCACCTACCGCGGGCACGTCAAGGACGACCGGAAGAGCCGCCGCCGCTGAGGCGGGGCAGTACGGAGACGAGAGACTATGAGCACTATGGAGCGCAAGCAGGTGAGCGCCCGGCGCGAAAGCCTGCTGGGTGACCAGCCCGGCGCCTTCGCGAGCGCACGCTTCGTCCGCATCACGCCCATGAAGGCCCGTCGGGTCGTCGACATGGTGCGTGGTCAGGGCGTCGAGGACGCGCTGAACATCCTTCAGTTCGCGCCTCAGGCTGCGTCCGAGACCGTCTACAAGGTCCTGGCGAGCGCCGTCGCGAACGCGGAGAGCACCGAGGGGCTGGACGCTGGTTCCCTGGTGGTCAGCAAGGCGATGGTCGACGAGGGCCCGACGATGAAGCGCTGGCGCGCACGCGCCCAGGGCCGGGCGTCGCGGATCAACAAGCGCACGAGCCACATCACGCTGGTGGTGCAGCCGCGGACCGCGGTCACCGAGTCGAACAAGAAGGGACGGAAGGCCTGATGGGTCAGAAGATCAACCCGAACGGTTTCCGCCTCGGCATCTCCACCGACCACAAGAGCCGGTGGTACGCCGACAAGCTGTACAAGAGCTACGTCGGCGAGGACGTCGCGATCCGCAAGCTGCTCAGCAAGGGCATGGAGCGGGCCGGCATCTCCAAGGTGGAGATCGAGCGCACCCGTGACCGCGTCCGCGTGGACATCCACACGGCGCGTCCCGGCATCGTGATCGGCCGCCGCGGCGCCGAGGCCGACCGCATCCGCGGCGAGCTGGAGAAGCTCACCGGCAAGCAGGTCCAGCTGAACATCCTCGAGGTCAAGAACCCCGAGATCGACGCGCAGCTGGTCGCGCAGGGCGTGGCCGAGCAGCTCGCCGGTCGCGTGGCGTTCCGCCGTGCGATGCGCAAGGCGATGCAGACCTCGATGCGCAGCGGCGCCAAGGGCGTGCGGATCCAGTGCTCGGGGCGTCTCGGCGGCGCCGAGATGTCCCGCTCGGAGTTCTACCGCGAGGGCCGCGTGCCCCTGCACACGCTGCGTGCCGACATCGACTACGGCTTCTACGAGGCCAAGACCACCTTCGGCCGGATCGGCGTGAAGGTCTGGATCTACAAGGGCGAGGTCGCGGGCACCCGCGCCGAGCGCGAGGCCCAGGCGGCCGCTCGCGCCGGCGCGCCCGGCCGTGGCCGTCCCGCCCGTGGCGGCGAGCGTCCCAGCCGTGGCACGCGGGGTGACCGTCCGACCCGCTCGGCTCGCAGCGACGCCCCGGCCGAGGCCGGCGCTGCTGCTCCCACCACCGAGGCTGCGGCTCCCGTCGAGGCTGCCGCGACCACCGCGTCGACCACTGGGGAGGCCTGACCATGTTGATGCCCCGTAGGGTCAAGCACCGCAAGCAGCACCACCCCGACCGGCGTGGTGCGGCCAAGGGTGGCACCACCCTTGCCTTCGGTGACTTCGGCATCCAGGCCGTCGAGGCCCACTACGTGACCAACCGTCAGATCGAGTCCGCTCGTATCGCGATGACGCGTCACATCAAGCGTGGCGGAAAGGTATGGATCAACATCTACCCCGACCGCCCGCTCACCAAGAAGCCTGCCGAGACCCGCATGGGCTCCGGCAAGGGTTCCCCGGAGTGGTGGATCGCCAACGTCAAGCCCGGACGCGTGATGTTCGAGCTGTCCGGCGTCCCGGAGGACGTGGCCCGCGAGGCCATGCGCCGGGCGATCCACAAGCTCCCCATGAAGTGCCGTTTCATTTCGCGCGAGGCAGGTGAGTTCTGATGGCCGGACAGGTGAAGGCCCACGAGCTGGACGACATGAACAACGCCGACCTCGAGACGAAGCTGCGCGAGGCCAAGGAGGAGCTCTTCAACCTCCGGTTCCAGTCCGCCACCGGCCAGCTGGAGAGCCACGGCCGTCTGCGGACGGTCAAGCGAGACATCGCCCGCATCTACACCGTGGTGCGTGAGCGCGAGCTCGGGATCCGTCAGGCCCCGAGCGTGGACGGTGACGCATGAGCGAGGAAATGAGCAACGTGGCGAACAGTGCCCCGAACAGCGCAGCCGTCGAGGCCGACGACCGTGGACGCCGCAAGGTCCGTGAGGGTCTCGTCGTCAGCGACAAGATGGACAAGACCGTCGTGGTCCTGGTCGAGGACCGCGTGAAGCACGCGCTCTACGGCAAGGTGCTGCGGCGCACCAGCAAGCTGAAGGCGCACGACGAGCAGAACCAGTGCGGCGTCGGCGACCGGGTCCAGATCATGGAGACCCGGCCGCTGTCGGCGACCAAGCGCTGGCGCGTCGTCGAGGTCCTCGAGAAGGCGAAGTGACCCCGGGCCCCCGGGCCCGATCACTTCGAGACAGACAGACAGCCCGGCCCCTGCGCCGGACGAACCGATAGCGAGTTCCACCAGGCTCGGCGGCCCGCCGACCGAGAACCAGTGAGACCAGGAGAAGACTGTGATCCAGCAGGAGTCGCGACTCAAGGTCGCCGACAACACCGGTGCGAAGGAGATCCTTTGCATCCGTGTTCTCGGCGGCTCGGGTCGGCGCTACGCCGGAATCGGCGACGTCATCGTCGCCACCGTGAAGGACGCCATCCCCGGCGGAAACGTCAAGAAGGGGGATGTCGTCAAGGCTGTCGTCGTGCGCACCGTCAAGGAGCGCCGGCGTCCCGACGGTTCCTACATCCGTTTCGACGAGAACGCCGCCGTGATCCTGAAGAACGACGGGGAGCCCCGCGGCACCCGCATCTTCGGTCCCGTCGGCCGCGAGCTGCGCGAGAAGAAGTTCATGAAGATCATCTCGCTCGCGCCGGAGGTGCTCTGACTCATGGCACGCAAGAGCCTGAACATCAAGAAGGGCGACACCGTCAAGGTGATCGCTGGAACCGACAAGGGCGCCGAGGGCAAGGTCATCCAGGTCCTCCGCGACTCCGACCGCGTCATCGTCGAGGGCGTCAACCTGGTCAAGCGGCACACCAAGGTGATGCAGCAGGGCGGTCGCGCCGGCAACACCGGTGGGATCGTCACCCAGGAGGCAGCCATCCACGTCTCCAACGTGATGCTGGTCGACGGCAAGGGCACCACGCGCGTCGGCTTCAAGCGAGTGGAGGCCGAGAAGCGTCGCGCCGACGGCTCGACGTACACCGCTGAGCGCAGCGTCCGCGTCTCGCGCAAGTCTGGCGAGGAGATCTGATGAGCACCGACACCACCGAGTCGACGACCGGTACCCACACCCCGCCGCGCTTCAAGGCGAAGTACCGCGCGGAGATCCTTCCGGCCCTGCACGAGCAGTTCGGCTACGCCAACGTGATGCAGGTCCCCGGTCTGACGAAGATCGTGGTCAACATGGGCGTCGGCGAGGCCGCACGCGACTCCAAGCTGATCGAGGGTGCGGTCAAGGACCTCACCGCGATCACCGGTCAGAAGCCGCAGGTCACCAAGGCCCGCAAGTCCATCGCGCAGTTCAAGCTCCGCGAGGGCATGCCGATCGGCGCGCACGTCACGTTGCGCGGCGACCGCATGTGGGAGTTCCTGGACCGGCTGCTGACCCTGGCGCTGCCGCGCATCCGTGACTTCCGCGGTCTCTCCGACCGCCAGTTCGACGGCCGGGGCAACTACACGTTCGGTCTGACCGAGCAGGTCATGTTCCACGAGATCGACCAGGACAAGGTCGACCGCTCGCGAGGCATGGACATCACGGTCGTGACCACGGCCACGAACGACGACGAGGGCCGTGCGCTCCTCAAGCAGCTCGGCTTCCCCTTCGCGGAGCGAAGCTGATGACGAACCGCAAGGAGAACTGACATGGCGAAGACAAGCCTCAAGGTCAAGGCGGCCCGCAAGCCCAAGTTCGCGGTCCGCGGCTACACCCGCTGCCAGCGCTGCGGGCGTCCCAAGGCCGTCTACCGCAAGTTCGGCCTCTGCCGGATCTGCCTGCGGGAGATGGCTCACCGGGGCGAGCTGCCCGGCGTGACCAAGAGCTCCTGGTGAGGTGAGGCGGCCTGCCCGCGGGCGACGCCGCCACCAGCCATGACATGTAATGACACCATCAATGGACGTCGAAGGTCCGCGAGCGGAAACCACGGCGAGAAAGGTCCTCAGCGACCATGACGATGACTGACCCCATCGCAGACATGCTCACGCGTCTGCGCAACGCCAACCAGGCGTACCACGACGCGGTGACCATGCCGTACAGCAAGCTCAAGGCGGGTGTCGCCGACATCCTTCAGCAGGAGGGCTACATCACCTCCTACAAGGTCGACGAGCCCGCCGAGGGCGTGGTCGGCAAGACGCTGACCGTGACCCTGAAGTACGGGCAGAACCGTGAGCGCTCGATCGCCGGCATCCGCCGGATCAGCAAGCCCGGTCTGCGTGTGTACGCCAAGTCCAGCGGTCTGCCCAAGGTCCTCGGTGGCCTGGGCATCGCCGTGATCTCCACCAGCCAGGGTCTGTTGACCGACCGTCAGGCGAACCAGAAGGGCGTGGGTGGGGAAGTCCTCGCCTACGTCTGGTGACCAGGACCGAGAGGAAGTAAGCAGCATGTCGCGCATTGGCAAGCTCCCCATCCCGGTCCCGTCCGGCGTCGAGGTGAACCTCGACGACAGCGTCGTGACCGTCAAGGGCCCCAAGGGGACCCTGAGCCACGCGGTGAAGTCCCCCATCAAGGTGGACCGCGCCGAGGACGGAACCATCGCGGTGGTCCGCCCCGACGACGAGCGCGAGAGCCGCTCGCTGCACGGGCTGACCCGCACGCTCATCGCCAACATGGTGACCGGCGTGACGCAGGGGTACGAGAAGCGGCTCGAGATCGTGGGCGTGGGTTACCGCGTCCTCTCCAAGGGCCCCACCCAGCTGGAGTTCCAGCTCGGCTACTCCCACGTGATCGTGTTCGACGCCCCCGAGGGCATCACGTTCAGCGTGGACGGCCCCACCAGGTTCGGTGTCGCCGGCATCGACAAGCAGCTCGTCGGTGAGGTCGCCGCGAACATCCGCAAGCTGCGGAAGCCGGAGCCCTACAAGGGCAAGGGCATCCGCTACGCGGGTGAGGTCGTTCGCCGCAAGGTCGGAAAGGCTGGTAAGTGACGATGGCCATCTCACTGAAGCAGGGCAAGCACACCGCAGGTCGCACCGCTTCGCGGCTGCGCCGTCAGGTCCGGGGACGCAAGCGCATCGCCGGCTCGACGACGCGTCCCCGACTGGTCGTGACCCGCTCGACGAAGCACATCACCGCCCAGGTCGTGGACGACTCGGTCGGCAAGACGCTCGCCTCCGCCAGCACCATGGAGGCGGACCTGCGCGTCGCGGACGGCGACAAGTCGGCCAAGGCCAAGCGGGTCGGCGAGCTCGTCGCCGCGCGGGCCAAGGCCGCCGGTGTCGAGGGCGTGGTCTTCGACCGCGCCGGCAACAAGTACCACGGCCGCGTCGCGGCCCTTGCCGAAGGCGCCCGCGAGGGCGGCCTCGCGTTCTGATCGCGAAGACGAGAGAGAGAAGGTAGTTCGAATGAGCGGACCCCAGCGCCGTACTGGTGCCGGTGGCGAGCGGCGCGGCAACCGCGACGACCGTCGTGGTGGCCAGGCTGCAGACAAGACCGCCTACATCGAGCGTGTCGTCGCGATCAACCGTGTCGCCAAGGTCGTGAAGGGTGGTCGTCGCTTCAGCTTCACCGCCCTCGTGATCGTCGGTGACGGCGACGGCATGGTCGGAGTCGGCTACGGCAAGGCGAAGGAGGTGCCGGCCGCGATCGCCAAGGGCGTCGAGGAGGCCAAGAAGGCATTCTTCCGCGTCCCCCGGATCCAGGGCACCATCCCGCACCCCGTCCAGGGCGAGAAGGCGGCAGGCGTCGTCCTGCTGCGCCCGGCCGCCCCTGGTACCGGTGTCATCGCCGGTGGCCCGGTGCGCGCCGTGCTCGAGTGCGCCGGCATCCACGACGTGCTGAGCAAGTCGCTCGGCTCGTCGAACCAGATCAACATCGTGCACGCGACCGTCGCGGCGCTGAAGGGTCTCGAGGACCCGGACGCCGTCGCCGCCCGCCGTGGGCTGCCGGTCGAGGACGTCGCTCCGGCCGCGCTCCTGCGCGCTCGTGCGGAGGTGTCGTCCTGATGGCACTCAAGGTCAAGCAGACCAAGTCCTCGATCGGCTGCAAGAAGAACCAGCGCGACACCCTGCGCTCGCTCGGCTTGAGGCGGATCGGGCACGAGGTCGTCAAGGAGGACCGGCCCGAGATCCGGGGCATGGTTCACACCGTGCGTCACCTCGTGGTCGTCGAGGAGGTCGACTGAGATGGCACTGAAACTGCATCACCTGCGCCCGGCACCGGGCGCCAAGACCGCAAAGACCCGCGTGGGCCGTGGTGAGGGCTCCAAGGGCAAGACCGCGGGCCGTGGCACCAAGGGCACCAAGGCGCGCTACCAGGTCCCCGCGGCCTTCGAGGGCGGCCAGATGCCGCTCCACATGCGGCTCCCCAAGCTGAAGGGGTTCAAGAACCCGTTCAAGGTGGAGTTCCAGGTGGTCAACCTCGACCGGCTCAGCGAGCTGTTCCCCGAGGGTGGCACCGTCGACGTGGCCACGCTGGCCAGCAAGGGCGCCGTGCGCGCCGGGCGGCCGGTCAAGGTCCTCGGCAACGGCGAGATCACTTCGGCCGTCCAGGTGAGCGCTCACGCGTTCTCCGGCTCGGCCAAGGAGAAGATCGCCGCCGCCGGTGGTTCGACCACGCAGATCTGATCGATCCCGACAGGGGCCCGAGCGCTTGGACGTCGCCACGAAGCGACGTCGGGAGGCTCGGGCCCCTGTTAGGCTTCCCCGGGCCAGGTTGCTCGGCCCCGGACTGAAATGAGGACTTGGTGCTAGGCGCATTCGTGAACGCGTTCCGTACGCCGGACCTGCGTCGCAAGCTGTTGTTCGTGATCGGGATCATCATGATCTTCCGACTCGGGTCACAGCTTCCGGCGCCGGGTGTCAACGTGGGCAACGTGCAGCAGTGCGTGTCGCAGGTGTCCAACGACAGTGTGTACGGCCTGATCAACCTGTTCTCCGGTGGAGCGCTCCTCCAGCTGACGGTCTTCGCGCTGGGGATCATGCCCTACATCACCGCGAGCATCATCCTGCAGCTGCTGGTGGTCGTGATCCCGAGACTGGAGACCCTCAAGAAGGAGGGCCAGGCGGGCCAGGCGAAGATCACCCAGTACACGCGGTACGTCACCCTCGGCCTGGCGATCCTGCAGGCCACCGGCATCGTCGCGCTTGCCCGGGGCGGGCAGCTCCTGCAGTGCAGCCTCCCGCTGCTCTACGACAACGGCATCATGACGATGCTGGTCATGGTCATCACGATGACCTCCGGCACCGCGGTGATCATGTGGCTCGGCGAGCTGATCACCGACCGCGGCATCGGCAACGGCATGTCGATCCTCATCTTCACCCAGGTCGTCGCGACCTTCCCCGCGTCGCTCTGGTCGCTCAAGCAGTCCAAGGGCTGGGGCGTGCTTGCCATGGTGATCGTGATCGGTCTGGTGATCGTGGCCACCGTCATCTTCATGGAGCAGGGACAGCGGCGGATCCCGGTGCAGTACGCCCGGCGGATGGTCGGACGGAAGATGTACGGGGGCTCCTCGACGTACATCCCGCTCAAGGTGAACCAGGCCGGCATCATCCCGGTCATCTTCGCCTCCAGCCTGCTGTACCTCCCCGCGCTGGCCACCCAGTTCGACAGCGACCGCAGCAGCCCGATCTCGACGTTCATCGGCAACTACCTCGTGCGCGGGGACCACCCGCTGTACATGCTGCTGTTCTTCGCGATGATCGTGTTCTTCACCTACTTCTACGTCGCGATCACCTTCAACCCGGAGGAGGTCGCGGACAACATGAAGAAGTACGGCGGCTTCATCCCCGGCATCCGCGCCGGCAAGCCGACCGAGGACTACCTCAACTACGTCCTCTCGCGGATCACCCTTCCCGGCGCGACGTACCTCGGCCTGATCGCGCTGATCCCGCTGATCGCGCTGGCACTGGTCGGCGCCAACCAGAACTTCCCCTTCGGCGGCACCTCCATCCTGATCATGGTCGGGGTGGCGCTGGACACGGTGAAGCAGATCGAGAGCCAGCTCCAGCAGCGCAATTACGAAGGGTTCCTCCGCTGATGCGACTCATCCTCATGGGCCCGCCCGGCGCCGGCAAGGGAACCCAGGCCAAGGTCATCGCCACCCACTTCGGGATCCCTGCGATCTCGACGGGGGACATCTTCCGTGCGAACGTGGCAGGGCGGACGCCCCTGGGGATCGAGGCGCAGCGCTACATGGACTCCGGCGAGTACGTCCCCGACGAGATCACCAACGCGATGGTGCGCGACCGGCTCGGTCTCGCCGACTGCAAGCCGGGCTTCCTCCTGGACGGCTACCCCCGGACCCTGGCGCAGGTGGCGGAGCTGGACGACATGCTTGCCTCCTACAAGGTGTCGCTGGACGCCATCGTCGTGCTCACCGCCAACCAGGACGAGCTGGTCGCCCGACTGCTGCAGCGCGCGCACGTCGAGGGACGGGCAGACGACACCGAGGAGGTGATCCGTCGCCGCCAGGAGGTCTACGAGGAGCAGACCGCCCCCCTGATCTCGGCGTACCGGGAGCGCGGCATCCTCGTGGACGTCGACGGCATGGGTGAGATCGACGTGGTCACGCACCGGATCTTCGACGGCCTCGAGAACAACAGCTGAGAGCGGTGGCCCGTGTTCGGTGACCGCGGCATCGAGATCAAGCGCCCCGAGCAGATCGAGGGGATGCGGGCGGCCGGTCTGGTCGTGGGCCGCACCCTGGCGCTGCTCGAGGAACAGGTCCGTCCGGGGGTGACCACCGGGGAGCTGGACGCGATCGCCGAGGACAGCATCCGGTCCGCCGGGGCGGTCCCGTCCTTCAAGGGCTACGGCCACCCCCCGTTCCCGGCCTCGATCTGCGCCTCGGTCAACGACGAGATCGTGCACGGGATCCCCGGCGCCCGCCGGCTGGCCGAGGGCGACATCATCTCGATCGACTGCGGCGCGATCGTGGACGGCTGGCACGGCGACGCGGCGCTCACGGTCGCGGTGGGCCCGGTGTCGGCGGAGGCGGTGGAGCTCATGCGGGTCACCGAGGAGGCCCTGTGGCGGGGGATCGCCGCCGCGCGCCTCGGCGGACGCGTCGGTGACATCTCCCACGCGGTCGAGACCTACGTCCGCGGGCAGGGGGACTACGGCATCGTCGAGGACTACACCGGCCACGGGATCGGCTCGGCCATGCACCAGCCGCCCGACGTGCCGAACCACGGCCGGGCCGGCCGGGGCCCCAAGCTGGTGCGCGGGTTGGCGCTCGCGGTCGAGCCGATGGTGGTCGCGGGCGACCAGGAGAGCGTGCTCCTGGAGGACGACTGGACGGTGGCCACGGCCGACGGGTCGCTGGCTGCGCACTACGAGCACACCTTCACGCTCACGCCGACGGGGGCCTGGGTGCTCACCGCACTGGACGGCGGCGAGGCGCAGCTCGCCCGCCTGGGTGTCCCGTACGGCGGCCACTAGCCCCGAAGCCGCCGTCCTACACTCGGCTCGTGGACTACGTGGACTCGATGCTGGACCTGGTCGGCAACACCCCCCTGGTGCGGCTGCGCCGTCTGCTGACCGGGCCGAGCGCCGAGGCCGACGGGCCGCTGCTGCTGGCCAAGGTGGAGTACCTCAACCCCGGCGGGTCGGTGAAGGACCGGATCGCGGTCCGGATGGTCGAGGCGGCCGAGCAGTCCGGCGAGCTCGAGCCCGGCGGCACGATCGTGGAGCCGACCTCCGGCAACACCGGCGTGGGGCTGGCGATGGTTGCCCAGGCGAAGGGCTACCACTGCGTCTTCGTCTGCCCCGACAAGGTCAGCGAGGACAAGCGGAACGTCCTCAAGGCCTACGGCGCCGAGGTCGTGGTGTGCCCGACCGCGCTCGCCCCCGAGCACCCCGACTCCTACTACAACGTCTCGGACCGGCTGGTGCGCGAGATCGAGGGTGCCTGGAAGCCGGACCAGTACTCCAACCCGCACAACCCGCGCTCGCACTACGAGGACACCGGTCCCGAGATCTGGCGCCAGACCGACGGTCGGATCACGCACTTCGTGACCGGCATGGGCACCGGGGGCACGATCAGCGGCATCGGCCGCTACCTCAAGGAGCAGAACCCGGCGGTGCAGGTGATCGGCGCCGACCCCGCCGGCTCGGTCTACAGCGGCGGCACCGGTCGGCCCTACCTCGTCGAGGGCGTCGGCGAGGACTTCTGGCCCACGACGTACGACGCCGCCGTGGCGGACCGGGTCATCGAGGTCTCCGACGCGGACTCCTTCGCGACCACCCGTCGCCTGGCCCGTCAGGAGGCGCTCCTGGTCGGGGGGTCCAGCGGGATGGCGGTCTTCGCCGCCCTCCAGGTGGTCGCTGAGCTGGCGGGCACGCCCGAGGGCAAGGACGCCGTCGTGGTGGTGCTGCTCCCCGACTCCGGCCGGGGCTACCTCACCAAGGTGTTCAACGACGAGTGGCTCGCGAGGTACGGCTTCCTCAAGGCCCGCGAGGGCAGGACGGTCGGTGAGGTGCTGCGCGGCAAGGACGGGCGGCTCCCGGACCTGGTGCACACCCACCCGCAGGAGACCATCGCCGAGGCGATCGCGATCCTCAAGGAGTACGGCGTCTCCCAGATGCCGGTGGTGAGGGCGGAGCCGCCGGTGGTGGCTGCGGAGGTGGTCGGGTCGGTCTCCGAGCGCGCCCTCCTCGACGCGTTGTTCTCGGGCCACGCCCACCTGAGCGACCCGGTCGAGTCCCACCAGTGCGACCCGCTGCCCACGATCGGTGCCACCGAGCCGGTGGAGGACGCCGTCCGGGCCCTGGAGGAGGCCGACGCCCTGCTGGTCCAGGACGACGGCAAGCCGATCGGGGTGGTCACCCGGCAGGACCTGCTGGCCTTCCTCGCCGACGGCTGACCCCGCTCGCGGCGGACCGCTGGGGGGTGGCGCCCTGGGTGGTGACCGAGAGGCGTGCCGGAGGGTCTGCATAGGGTGAGGCGGTGGACGACCCGTCGGCCTGGACCGTGGTGCTGCTCGCCTGTGCGGGGCTGGTGGCCGGGTTCGTGGACGCCGTCGTCGGCGGGGGAGGCCTGGTCCAGCTCCCGGCCCTGCTGCTCGGCCTGCCGGGGGCAACCCCGGTCCAGGTGCTCGCGACCAACAAGCTGTCCTCGATCTGCGGCACCACGGTCAGCTCCCTGACCTACTACCGCCGGGTCCGCCCCCACGCAGGGACCTTCATCCCGCTCATGCTGCTCGCCTTCGCCGGGTCGCTGCTCGGCGCCGCCGGTGCGAGCCGGATCCCGGCCGAGGCGTTCGCCCCGATCGTGCTGGTCGTGCTGGTCCTCGTCGGCGGCTACGTGCTGTTCCGCCCCGAGATCGGGGAGCGGACCCTGCTCCGGTTCAGCGGGCACCGGCACACGCTGGCGGCGATGGGCACCGGCTTCGTGATCGGCACCTACGACGGCGCCCTCGGGCCCGGCACCGGCTCGTTCCTGGTCTTCTCGCTGGTCGGGCTGATGGGCTACTCGTTCCTCGAGGCCTCGGCCAAGGCGCGGATGGCCAACTGGGCGACGAACCTCGCGGCGCTGTGCGTGTTCGTGCCGCAGGGCGGCGTGCTGTGGCGGGTGGGGCTGGCGATGGGGCTGGCGAACCTGGTCGGCGCCTACCTCGGCGCGCGGGTCGCGGTGGCGCGCGGGGCCGGCTTCGTGCGGGTCTTCTTCATGGTCGTGGTGGGCACCTTCGTGGTCCGCATCGGCGGCGAGGTGCTCGGCCTGTGGGGGTGAGGCGCTACCTCGTCCCGGCGCGCGCGGTGACCGTGGAGACCGAGGTGCGGCGCTCCCGGTTCCGGTGCCGGCTGGAGCGGGTGAGCACCGAGGACGAGGCCCTGGCCGTCGTCGGGGCCGCGCGCCGCCAGGACCGGGACGCCCGCCACCACTGCTCGGCCTTCGTGCTCGGGCCCGGCGCCGGTGACGCCGCCGGGACCGCGCGCTCCTCCGACGACGGGGAGCCGTCCGGCACCGCGGGCGCACCGATGCTCCAGGTCCTCCAGGGCGCCCAGGTGCACGACGTGGTCGCGGTGGTCACCCGGTGGTTCGGTGGGGTCCTGCTGGGGGCGGGTGGGCTGGTGCGCGCGTACGGCGACGCCGTGCGGCTCGCCCTGGACGAGGCCGGCACCGTGGAGCGCCGGCTGTCCCGGCTCTACACCGTCACCGCCGGCCACGCGGACGCGGCGCGGCTGGAGAACGACCTGCGCGCCCGCGGGGTGGTGGTGCGCGAGGTCGTCTACGCCCAGCGGGTCACGCTGACCCTGGCCGTGCCCGGCGGCCTCGACCTGCGCGCGATGGTGGCAGAGCTGTCCAACGGCGACACGACGGCGTCCTCGGCGGGCCAGGAGTGGGTCGACCCACCCTGCGGCTGACCGGCCGCGGGTGGCGGAGTGTCGGTGCCGTGTGGTGGGCTCCTGTCACGGGGTCGCCGACCCGAGGAGGACCCATGACGCACCGTGACAGTCCCTGGCCCGACGGGGCGCCGTGCTGGGTGGACGCCCAGCTGGACGACCCGGCGGCCGCGCGCGAGTTCTACACCAGTCTGCTCGGCTGGCAGTGGGAGGACGGCCCCGCGGGGTCCGGGTCCTACCACCGGGCCACCGTGGGCGGGCGTCCGGTCGCCGGGCTGGGGCCCAAGCCCGGCGGCTGGGACGAGCGGCCCTCGTCGTGGACGACCTACTTCGCCTGCGCCGACCTCGACGCCTCCTGTGCCCGAGCCCAGGAGGTGGGCGGCTACCTGAGCGTGCCGCCCTTCGACGCCTTCGACGCCGGGCGGATGGCGCTGGGCGTCGATGCGGTGGGGGCCCCCTTCGCCTGGTGGCAGCCGGGCAGCCACCCGGGCTTCACGACGTACGGCGAGCCGGGGTCGGTGTGCTGGAGCGAGCTGCACACGGCCGACTACCAGAACGGACAGCAGTTCTACCGCGACCTGTTCGGCTGGACCTTCACCGAGATGGGGGACGGGGACGCGTTCGTCTACTCCGCCTTCACGGTGCCGGGCCTGGAGAACAGCTCCGGTGGGGTGTTCCTCGATCCCGACGTCGGCGACCGGGTCCTGCCCCACTGGCTGGTGTGGTTCGAGGTCGCCGACTGCGATGCGGCGGCAGGCACGGTGGCCAGGCTCGGGGGGGTCGTGCTCGAGCCGCCGCAGGACAGCTCGACAGGTCGGATGTCGGTGGTGACCGGCCCCCAGGGGGAGCTGTTCGCGATGATCGACACGCACCGCACGGTCGGGACGCACCCGCTGCGCGACGCCACCGCCTAGGTCGACGGGGGGTGCGGAGGGCCGGGCAGGCGCAGCGCCGACACGGCTTCGCGCACCACCTCCTCCGGCAGCTTGAGCACCTCCCGGTCATAGGTCATCAGCCCGTTGAGCTCGTCCTCGACGTCGCAGAGCTGGGTGTACACCGAGGCCGCGAGGCCGAGCCCGACGGCCGGGACGAGCTCCTCGCGGTGCAGGCGGACGAACGCAGCAGCGAGCTCCGCGGCTGTGCGGGTGTGCCGGTAGCCGAAGCCGTCCGCCGCGCCGAGCACCAGCCGGTGCTCCGGCACCTGGAGGTCGTAGCCGCCGTACTCGGTGAGTGCGAGGACGCGCCGCTCGTCGCGGCGCCGGCGGGGGACCCGGAACGGCCGGGCGTACACGTGGTGGCTCCACACGTCGCCGGCGCCCTGGTCGTGCCAGCCGCTGGCATGGTCGACGTTCCGCGTGGGGTCCAGCGCCCGCAGCTCGGCCACCACCGCGGTGGCGTCGAACTGCCCCCACCCCTCGTTGAACGGCACCCATACCGCCAAGGAGGTCACGTTGCGCAGGAGCTCGACGGTACGCACCAGCTCGCGCCGGAACTCCTGCCGGGCGTGCGCGTCGCGGCGGCCGAACAGTGCGTACCGGTCGTCGCGGAGCCGGAGCAGGCGGCCCCGACGTCGCCCCGGCCACGAGATCGTCGCGGTCGGGTACCGGCCCCCGCCGTTGACCAGGTCCTGCCACACCAGGAGACCGAGCCGGTCGCAGTGGTGGTACCACCGCAGCGGCTCCACCTTGAGGTGCTTGCGGACCATGGTGAAGCCGAGGCGCTTGACGGACGCGAGGTCGTGGACGATCGCCGCGTCCGAGGGGGGTGTCAGCAGCCCGTCGGACCAGTAGCCCTGGTCCAGGACGCCGGCATGGAAGTACGGCCTCCCGTTCAGCAGCAGGCGCGGCAGACCGTCGGCGTCCACCCCGACACCGAAGCTGCGCAGCCCGACATAGCTGCTGACGCGGTCGTCCCCCAGCTGCACCTCCACGTCGTACAGGTAGGGGTCCTCCGGTGACCACGGCCGCGGGGCCGGCACCTCCAGCGACGTCGGACGGTCCGGGAGCAGCGGGCCCGCGGCGACCTCGACCCCGTCGGCGAGGAGCCGAACCCGGCCGGGGCGGGTGGGGCCGACCGTGTGTGCCTCGACCCGGACGGAGCCCGCCGCGAGGTCCGGGACCAGCACCAGCCGGTCCACGTGGGTCTCGGGGACGGCTTCGAGCCACACCGTCTGCCAGATCCCCGACTGGGCGGTGTACCAGATGCCGCCGCGGTCGATCCGCTGCTTGCCGCTGCTCGGCCCTCGCCCGTCGCTGAGGTCCCGGACTCGCACCACCAGGGTGTGGCTGGCCGGCGCCGTCAGGCCCGCGGTGACGTCCACGGTGAACGGCAGGTAGCCGCCGTGGTGCCGACCGACCTCCACGCCGTCGAGGAGGACCGTGCAGGTCTGGTCGACGGCTCCGAAGTGCAGCAGCACCCGACCACCGTCCACGGCGAACCCGGCAGGGACCCGGAGCTCCCGGCGGTACCACAGCACCTCGTCGCGCCCGAGCTGGCGGCCCACCCCGGACAACGGCGCCTCGGGGGAGAACGGGACCACGATCGGACCGTCGTAGGTGACCGGCTCGGCGGCGTCGGCAGCGGTGAACGCGTGCTCCCAGCGGCCGTTGAGGTTCAGGTACGACGAGCGGACGAGCTGAGGGCGCGGGTACTCCTCCAGCACGTGGTCGGGGTCGAGGCCGCGGCCCCAGCGGGTGAGCAGCTCGCTCGGCACCCCGCGAGACTATCCGGCCCCGGTGCCGCTCACGCGTTCGCGGGGAACCGGACGCCGGTGTTCGCGTGGCAGCGGTAGCCGTAGGGGTTCTTCGCGAGGTACTGCTGGTGGGCGTCCTCGGCGTAGTAGTAGGTCGACGCGGGCGCGATCTCGGTGGTGATCGGCTCCCGGATCCCCTGACGGGCCAGCTCCTCGGCGTACGCCTTGGTCAGGCGCTCGGCGACGGCTGCCTGCTCCGGGGTGGTGGTGTAGATCGCGGAGCGGTACTGCGTCCCCACGTCGTTGCCCTGGCGCATGCCCTGCGTCGGGTCGTGGACCTCGAAGAAGGCGCGAACCAGCGCGTCGAAGCCGACCACCTGGGGGTCGAAGACGATCCGCACCGCCTCGGTGTGCCCGGTCATGCCCGAGCAGACCTCCTCGTACGACGGGTGCGGGGTGGTGCCGCCGGCGTACCCGACGCTGGTGGACCACACGCCGGGCATCTGCCAGTAGATCTCCTCGGCGCCCCAGAAGCAGCCGAGGCCGAAGATCGCCACCTCGAGCCCGTCGGGGACCTCGTCGGTGACGACGGGGGCGTCCAGGACGCGGTGCCTCGCGGTGAGGTCGAACCACGCGGCCGGACGTCCGGGCAGCGACTCCTCCGGGCTGGGGAGTCGGCTCTTGTGGCGTGAGAACAGCATGGGAGCCTCCAAGTTTGGGATGCCTCCAGTCTCTCTCGCCGCGCAAGTCCTGCGGGCTAGGGTGCGGGGGTGAGCCAGACCAGTGACGAGGACCGGGTGAGCAAGCTGGGCTTCGAGTCCCGCGCGATCCATGCGGGGTCCGCCCCCGACCCGACGACGGGCGCGGTGATCCCGCCGATCTACGCCACCAGCACCTACAAGCAGGACGGTGTCGGCGGGCTGAGGGGCGGCTACGAGTACTCCCGCAGCGGCAACCCCACCCGCACGGCCCTGCAGGAGTGCCTGGCTGCGTTGGAGGAGGGCGACCACGGGTTCGCCTTCGCCAGCGGGCTGGCCGCCGAGGACACCCTGCTCCGCTCCGTGTGCCGTCCCGGGGACCACGTGGTGATCCCGGACGACGCGTACGGCGGGACCTTCCGCCTCTTCGACAAGGTCGAGTCGGTGTGGGGCCTGGAGCACACTGCCGCCCCCGTGGCCGACGTCGACGCGGTGGCTGCGGCGATCCGCCCGGGAGTGACCAGGGTGGTGTGGGTGGAGACGCCGACCAACCCGATGCTCACGATCGCCGACCTGCCGGCCCTGGCCGACGTGGCCCACCGGGCGGGGGCCCTGCTGGTCGTCGACAACACCTTCGCCTCGCCGTACCTCCAGCAGCCGCTGGTCCTGGGCGCCGACGTGGTGCTTCACTCGACGACGAAGTACTGCGGCGGCCACTCCGACGTCGTCGGCGGGGCCCTGGTCTGCCGCGACGGCGACCTGGCGGAGCGGATCGGCTTCCACCAGAACGCGATCGGCGCGGTGGCCGGCCCGTTCGACGCCTGGCTGGTGCTGCGCGGTCTCAAGACGCTGGCGCTGCGGATGGAGCGGCACTGCGACAACGCGGAGGCGGTGGTGGCGCACCTCGAGCAGCACCCCGCCGTCTCCGAGGTGGTCTACCCCGGTCTGCCCTCCCACCCCGGCCATGCGGTGGCTTCTCGCCAGATGAGGCGGTACGGCGGGATCGTGAGCTTCCGGGTCGCCGCGGGCGAGCAGGCCGCCCTCGACGTGTGTGCCGCCACCCGGGTGTGGACGCTGGGTGAGTCCCTCGGCGGGGTCGAGTCGCTGATCGAGCATCCCGGCCGGATGACGCACAGCTCGGTCGCCGGCACGCCCCTGGAGGTGCCCGCGGACCTGATCCGGTTGTCGGTGGGGGTCGAGACGGCCGAGGACCTGATCGCGGACCTCGACCAGGCCCTGGACCGGGCGGTCACGACCGCCGGCCGCCCCGGGGGAGGGCCGGGACGACCGTGATGGCGACCGAGGAGCTCGGGTCGACCCAGGAGAAGGCGCGGCTCGCGGTGTGCGTGGACTTCGGGTCCACCTTCACCAAGGCGGCGCTGGTCGACCTCGACGCCGGACGGCTGGTCGCCCGGGCCGAGCACCGGACCACCGTCGACACCGACGTCCTCGACGGCTGGGAGGCCTGCCGGGCCGCGCTGGTCGCCGCCGATCCCGCCGCTGCCGACGCCGAGGTGCTGGCCTGCTCCTCGGCCGGGGGCGGGCTGCGGATCGCGGTGGTGGGCAACGAGGCGCTGGTGACCGCGGAGGCCGGGCGGCGGGTCGCCCTGTCCAGCGGCGGCCGCGTCGTCCAGGTCTCCGCCGGCGGGCTGGACGGCGCCGGCGTCGAGGTCCTCCGGACGGCCGCGCCCGACGTGGTGCTCCTGGTCGGCGGCACCGACGGGGGCAACGCCGAGGTGCTGCTGGCCTGTGCCCGGGCCCTGGCCGCGGCGCGCTGGAGCGGACCGGTGGTGGTGGCCGGCAACGTCGAGGCCCAGGCGGAGGTGGCCGGGATCCTCGACGGGGGCGGGACGCCGTACGTCCTGGCCGACAACGTGGTGCCGAGGATCGGCGTGCTCACCCCGGGCTCGGCCCGCAAGGCGATCCGCGCGATGTTCCTCGAGCACGTCATCGGCGGCAAGCACCTCTCCGCCCGCGGCGAGTTCGCCGCGATGGTCCGCGGTGCCACCCCCGACGTGGTCCTCACCGCCGTGGAGCTCCTGGCCGCCGGCACCGGACCCGACGACCCCGGGGTCGGCGACGTGGTGGTCGTCGACGTCGGCGGGGCGACCACCGACGTCTACTCCGTCCTCGAGCCGGTCGAGGACGACGCAGACCGGGCCGAGCTGCCCGAGGACGTCGAGGGGCTCAGCCGTGAGGTGGTCGCGGTCTCCCCGGTGAACCGGACCGTGGAGGGCGACCTGGGCATGCGGTGGAGCGCCCTGTCCACGGTCCTCGAGGCCCACGCCGCGGGACTGGTCCAAGACGAGGCGGTGGCCCCCCTGACCAGCGCCGCCCAGGTCCGGCACGACGATCCGGCCCACCTGCCCATCGACCCGGGGGACGCGGAGACCGACCTGCGCCTGGCCGCCCTGGCGGCAGGGGTCGCGCTGCGCCGGCACGCCGGCCGTGCCCAGGTGCGCTTCGCCTCCGGGGGCGAGGGCGGCACCGGCCGGGTCGTCGAGCGCAGCGGCATCGACCTTCGCCAGGCGCGGCTGCTGGTCGGCTCGGGCGGGGTCCTGCGCCACGGCGGGGGGAGCGTCGACCGGCTGCTCGACCACGTGTCCGCCGAGGGGGGCTGGCAGGTCCCACTGGATCCGCGGGTCGTCGTCGACACCGACTACGTGCTCGCACCGGCCGGGCTGATCGCCGAGCGGGACCCGCGTGCGGCGTCACGGCTGCTCCGGACGCTGCGCTGACGGGCCGTCGCCTACGCTGGCGCCGTGCCCGAGACCGACAGCCGTGAACCGGCCGAGCCCGGCCTGACCAGCCGGATCACGCACCCGTTGCTGGCCCGACGTCGCCGTGACGCCGAGCGGCTCGAGCGGCGGGTGGCCGCGCAGCTCGCCGAGCACTGGGCGCAGGTCCGCGCCGACCGACGTCGCGACGAGGGCCGGGACGAGCAGCCGAACGTACGGCCCGGCCCGTCGAACTTCAGCCGCGCCCAGGTGCCGTACGGGGTCGACCTGGCGGCGGCCTGGTCCTGGCGCTTCCTGGTCATCGTCGCCGCGGGCTACGTGGTCGCCCGGACGGTCGGCTTCTTCTCGCTGGTGGTGATGCCGCTGATCATCGCGCTCTTCATCGCCGCCCTCGTCGTGCCGCTGGTGAACCGGCTGGCCCGGGTGGTCCCGCGGGGAGTGGCCAGCCTGGTCGCCGTCCTGCTCCTGATCGGCGTGGTGGCGCTGATGGTCACCTTCGCCACCCAGCAGGTCGTCCAGGGTGCCAACGACCTGTCGAACCAGGTCGTCGACGGGCTGGACAAGATCCAGCAGTGGTTGCGCGACGGGCCGATGCACGCCACCGACAAGCAGATCAACGACGCGATCCAGGAGATGCAGAACCTCGTCACCACCAGCAACGACGAGGTGGTCCGCAGGCTCACCGAGGTGAGCACCACCGTCGGTCACATCGTGGCGGGGTTCTTCATCATCTTGTTCGCGACCTACTTCTTCCTCTACGACGGCCCGCGGATCTGGGCCTGGGTGGTGCGGCTCTTCCCGCGTGCGGCCCGCCGCCAGGCCGACGCCTCCGGCCGGGTGGCCTGGCTGAGCCTGACCCAGTTCGTCCGGGCGACCGTACTGGTCGCGTTGACCGACGCGGCCGGGATCATGCTGGTCGCCGGCATCCTCAACGTGCCCTTCGTGCTGGCGATCGGCGTGCTGGTGTTCCTCGGCTCGTTCGTGCCGATGGTGGGTGCCACGGTGTCGGGGTCGGTGGCCGTGCTCGTCGCGCTGGTGGCTCAGGGACCGATCGTGGCGCTCTTCATGCTGGCCGGGGTGATCGCGGTCCAGCAGCTGGAGGCCCACGTGCTGCAGCCGTTCCTGCTCGGCCGGATGGTCTCGGTGCACCCGCTCGGCGTGATCGTGGCGGTCGCCTGCGGCGTGTACCTCGCCGGCATCGCGGGCGCGCTGGTGGCGGTCCCGCTGGTCGCCTCCCTCAACGCGGTGGTGGTCTACCTCTCCTCCTCGCCCTCCGAGGAGCAGGCCGAGGCGCAGGTCGAGGAGGAGGCGCGACCGGCGGGGACCGAGGTCAGCCCAGGTCCGCGGTCGCCGGAGGAGCCGGGGCCGGCTCGCTGACCGGCTGACGGGAGCCGAGCGGGATCTGCTTCATGAACAGCCCGACCACGAGGGCCACCAGCACCAGGGGCAGGGCGACCAGGAACATGTCGCTCAAGGCGGCGCTGAAGGCGCCGGTGACCAGGCCGTGGGCCGGCTCGGGCAGGGCCTGGATGGCCTGCACGTCGGTGGTCACGTCGGTGCCGCCGGACGACAGGGTGCCGGCCGGGGCGCCGGCCGCTGCCTCGGCGAGGTGACTGGCCAGGCGGCTGGTGAGGACGGCCCCGAACAGCGCGGTGCCGAACGAGCCGCCCATCTGGCGGAAGAACTGCACCGAGCTGGTCGCCACGCCCATCTCGCTGCGGTCCACCGAGTTCTGGACCGCGATCGTGAGCACCTGCATGGTGAACCCGAGCCCGGTGCCCATGACGAACATCGCCAGCCCCGCGAACCAGTACGGCGACGTGGGCCTCAGCTGCACCAGCAGGAGCACGGCGGCGATCACCAGCAGCGCGCCGTACGTCGGGAACCACTTGTAGCGGCCGGTGCGGGACATCCGGCGGCCGCCGCCGATCGAGGTGGTGAACAGGCCGAGGACCATGGGGAGCATCCCCAGACCGGACACCGTGGGGGACATCCCCTTGACGATCTGCAGGTAGACCGGGATGAAGACCATCACGCCGAACATCGCCGCACCGATGAGGAACCCGAAGCCGTTGGAGACCGAGAAGATCGAGTTGCGGAAGAGCCGCATCGGGATGATCGGCTCCGCCGCGCGCAGCTCGACCAGCACGAACAGGGCGGCGAGGAGCAGGCCGCCGACCAGCAGCGCCAGGGCCTGGCCGGAGAGCCAGCCGAGGTCGGGGCCGGCCCAGGCGGTGTACAGCAGCAGCGCGCTCACCGCCCCGACGATCACCGCCGCGCCGAGGTAGTCGATCGAGTGCTCGCGACGCACGTGCGGCATCTTCAACGCGGCGCTGGTGACCACGAGCGCGACCAGGCCGATCGGGAGGTTGATGAAGAAGATCCACGGCCACCCGGGCCCGTCGGCGAAGAAGCCGCCGAGGACCGGGCCGAGCACGCTCGAGGTGCCGAAGGTGGCCGCGATGTAACCCTGGTAGCGCGGCCGCTCGCGCGGCGGCACGACATCACCGATGGTGGCCAGCGCCAACGCCATCAGCCCGCCGCCACCGAGCCCCTGGATCGCGCGGAAGGCGATCAGCTCCTCCATGTTCCTGGAGAAGCCGGCAAGGAGCGAGCCGACCAGGAAGGTCAGGATCGCGAGCTGGAACATCGGCCGACGGCCGTAGAGGTCGCTGATCTTGCCCCACAACGGCGTCGACGCGGTCGAGGAGAGCAGGTACGCCGTCACCACCCACGACAGCTTGTCCAGCCCGCCGAGGTCGCTGGTGATCCGGGGCAGTGCGGTGCCCACGATGCTCTGGTCGAGTGCGGCGAGGAACATGCCGGTGATCAGACCGGTCATCACGACCAGGATCTGGCGGTGCGACAGGTAGCCGTCCCCCGGGGTCACCGGGGTGGACGAAGAAGATTGCATGCAGCAAGTGTTCCCTGAATGCGTGCAGCACGCAAACAAACCGGGAGATCGCGGTTGTGGCATGCGTCATGCCCGCTGCAGCGCCACAGCCGGGCCTAGGGTGGCCCCATGACGCCCGTGGGACCCACTGCCGAGGAGATCGACCGCGCCCGCGCGCTGCTGCGCGGCGTCGCTGTGCACACCCCCATGGAGGAGTCGCGCTGGCTCTCGGCGATCGCCGGGGGACCGGTCCTGCTCAAGGCCGAGAACCTGCAGCGGGCAGGCTCGTTCAAGATCCGCGGGGCCTACACCCGCATGCACGGGCTGACCCCGCAGGAGCGCGCCCACGGCGTGGTCGCAGCGAGTGCGGGGAACCACGCCCAAGGGGTGGCGCTCGCAGCCCAGCTGCTCGGCATCCACGCGGTGGTCTTCATGCCGGTCGGGGCCCCCATCATCAAGGAGAACGCCACCCGCGGGTACGGCGCAGAGGTGCGCTTCGCGGGCACCTCGGTCGACGAGGCCCTCGTCGCCGCGCGGGCGCACGCCGAGAAGACCGGAGCGGTCCTCGTCCATCCCTTCGACCACAGCGACATCGTGGCCGGCCAGGCGACCTGCGGGGCGGAGATCCTCGAGCAGTGCCCGGAGGTGCGCACCGTCCTGGTCCCGACCGGGGGCGGCGGCCTGCTCGCCGGCATCGCGGCGGCGGTCAAGGCCACCCGGCCGGACGTGCGCGTGGTCGGCGTCCAGGCCGAGGGGGCGGCGGCGTACCCGCCCTCCCTCGCGGCCGGTCACCCCCAGGCGCTGACCTCGATGTCGACGATGGCCGACGGCATCGCGGTGGGGCGTCCCGGGGACGTGCCGTTCGCCTCCGTGCGCGCCTACGTCGACGAGTTCGTCACCGTGAACGAGGAGTCCCTGTCCCAGGCCCTGCTCATGCTCATCGAGCGGGCCAAGCTCGTCGTGGAGCCGGCGGGGGCGGCCGCGGTGGCAGCCCTCGTGGACCACCCGCACCGGTTCGAGACACCGGCGGTGGTGGTGCTCAGCGGCGGGAACGTCGACCCGATCCTGCTCATCAACGTGCTTCGCCACGGCATGGCCTCCTCGGGCCGCTACCTCGACTTCCGGGTGCGGGTCCCGGACCGTCCAGGCGGGCTGGCCCGCCTGCTCGGCGACCTGGCCGAGGTCGACGCCAACGTCCTCGACGTCGTCCACCAGCGGACCTCCGCGGGCCTCCACATCGGCGAGGTCGAGGTGGCGCTCCAGGTCGAGACCCGGGGGGAGCCGCACGCCGAGAAGGTCCTGGACCACCTGCGCGGCTGCGGCTACACCGTCGTCAGACCCTGAGGTCCCGGGTCAGCCCTTGAAGGGCGTGGCGTCCTTGATGGCCACCTTGAGGGTCTTGCCGTTGGGGGCGGAGAAGTCGACCTCGTCGCCCTTGCGTCGGCCCAGCAGCGCCGAGCCCATCGGGCTCTGCGGGCTGTAGACCTGCAGCTCGGAGTCCTTGCCGGCCATCTCTCGCGCTCCGAGGAGGAAGGTCTCGGACTCGGAGTCGCCGGCGAACTGGATCGTCACGACCATGCCGGGCTCGACGACGCCGTCGTCGGGAGGGGTCTCCCCGACCTGGGCCTTGCGGAGCATGTCCTCCAGCTGGCGGATCCGTGCCTCGGCCTTGCCCTGCTCCTCGCGGGCTGCGTGGTAGCCGCCGTTCTCCTTGAGGTCGCCCTCGTCGCGTGCCGCGCTGATCCGGGCCACGATCTCGTCCCGGACGGGGCCGCGCAGGTGGTCCAACTCGTCCTGGAGCTTGTCGAAGGCCTCCTGGGTCAGCCAGATCACGTCGTGCTCGGGGGTCTGCGTCACGGTGGGTTGCTCCTGAGAGATCGAAGGTGGTGCCACACCGGCGGGAGCCGCCGGGGCAAAGTTCGAGTCTAGCCGACCCGCGCTCAGCCGCCGAACCCGTGCACAGGGGCGTTGCGGCGCGACGCACGGGCGGGCGACGCGCTCAGGTCTGGTGGGCGGTGGCCGATAGCCCGAGGGTCAGGCCGCGTCCACCCGTCCGAGGAGCCCATGACCATCCCGTCCCCCCGCCGGCGCCGTCGAGGCGCTGCCCTGCGTGTCCTGGCCTCGGCGCCCGTCCTCCTCGCCGTCCTGCTGCTGTCCGGGAGCGCTTCCCAGGCGGTCGGCGGGGTGGGGGCGGCCACGGACGGTGGAGCAGCTGCCGGTGCAGGGGCGAAGCGCCCCAACATCGTGATGGTGATGGCCGACGACATGCGCGTCGACGACCTCAGGTTCGCCCCCCACGTACGGCGGCTGCTCGGGAGGCACGGAGTCACCTTCCAGAACTCCTTCTCGCCGTACCCGTTGTGCTGCCCGGCCCGGGCCTCGTTCCTGACCGGTGTCTATGCCCACAACCACGGGGTCTACTGGCACGAGAAGCCCTACGGCTACGCAGCCTTCGACGACTCCAGGACCCTGGCCACCTCCCTGCGTGCCGCGGGGTACCGCACCGCCTTCATCGGCAAGTACCTCAACGGCTACGGCCCGGCGACCTCCAAGGTGTCCGGCGGGCCCTCGTGGCGCTACGTCCCGCGGGGCTGGACGGACTGGGTGGGGGCCTTCGAGAACCCCGGGGTGCGAGGCATCCACGGCGGGACGTACTACTACTTCGACACCCCCTACAACGTCAACGGGACCGTCGACAACTCCTACCGGGGCCGCTACCAGACCGACGTGGTCGGCGACTTCTCCGTCGACCTGGCACACCGCTACCACGGGTCTGCCCGCCCCTTCTTCATGTACGTCTCCTACGTCGCCCCCCACCACGGGGCTCCCGGCGAGCCCGACGACCCCCACCGCGTGCACACCACGGACGGGGTCTTCGACGACTTCTCCACCCCCGCCCGCCCGGACTGGGTCAAGGGCAGGTTCGACCACCTCATCCGTCGTCCCTCCGGGATGCCGAGGGACGGAGGGCCTGCGGAGGCCGACGTCTCCGACAAGCCCTCGTTCTTCCGCCGGCTGCCCGAGCTCACCCGGCGGGAACGGGTCGCCCTGACCCAGGTCACCCGACAGCGCGCCGAAGCCGTGTACGTGATGGACCGACAGGTCGGGCGGCTCGCGCGCGAGCTCAAGCGCACGGGCGAGTGGGAGGACACGGTGTTCATGTTCACCTCCGACAACGGGTACTTCCTCGGCGAGCACCGGCAGCGCACCGGGAAGGTCCGCGCCCACGAGCCGTCCCTGCGGGTGCCGTTCCTGGTGACCGGCCCGGGGCTGCGCGACGGCTCCGACCGCTACGACCCGATCACCACCGTCGACATCTCGGCCACCGTCGTGGAGCTCGCCGGGGCGCGTCCGCCGAGGCGACCCGACGGGACCAGCCGGGTCACCACGTTGCGGCAGGGGGACCAGGGATGGACGGTCCCGGTCCTCACCGAGGCCACCCACACCCTTCGCGCCCCCCGCACCGCCCCCGGCTTCGCCAAGCACGAGGCGCGCACCTCCATCGGCCTCCGCACCCCCCGGTACTCGTTCACCGTCTACAAGAACGGGGTGGGGGAGCTCTACGACCTCGAGAATGACCCGCAGGAGCTCGACAACGTCTTCGACGACCCCGACCACCGGGCGACCCGGGAGCTCCTGACCCGCGCCTGGTGGGAGCTCAAGGACTGCGCCGGCAGGACCTGTCGGGCTTCCCTGCCGCCTGGGCTCAGCGCCACCGCCACCGCCGAGCGCCGCCTCACCCGGCACTACTGGGAGGTCATCGACGACACCTACGGCCGGTAGCCGCGGGTCAGCCGGCCGGTCTCAGCGGGCGCGGGCCTGGCCCGGGGCGGTGCAGCCGATCAGGTCCACCGCGGTCGCCTCGCGCTCGGTGCGGATCTGCGCCGTGAGCGACTGCTCCGGCGGGCCGGACGCCACGACGATGGTGGCGGCGCCGACGATCGTGTGGTCCTCCGCGATCGCCTGCAACGCGCACGTGGCAGCGATGTCGCTGGCCTTGCGGACCACGGTGAAGGCGACGCTGGCCTGGTGGTCGTTGTCGATGTGGAAGGCGGTGAGCCGGGACTGCACCTCGGGGTTGCTGTGGAAGATCACCGACCACCCCAGGAAGCCGACCCCGCTCAGCACGAGGGCGGCGACGATGACGAGGGCGACGGCCCGCTGGAAGCGCCCCGGACCGGCGTACCGCGAGGCGAGGTCGGGTCGGTCGAGGTCGCTCATGACCCCATCCTAGGATGGGCCCATGCTGCGCCTCATGCACGTGCACGCGCACCCCGACGACGAGTCGAGCAAGGGCGCCGCCAGCACCGCCAAGTACGTCGCCGAGGGTGTCGACGTCCACGTCGCCACCTGCACCGGCGGTGAGCGCGGATCCATCCTCAACCCCCGGATGGATCGTCCCGAGGTGCTGGAGAACATCGCCGAGATCCGCCGCGAGGAGATGGACCGGGCCCGCGAGATCCTCGGGATCACCCAGGACTGGTTGGGCTGGGTCGACTCGGGCTTCCCCGAGGGCGACCCGAAGCCGCCGTTGCCGGAGGGCTGCTTCGCCGGAATGGGGTTGGCCGAGGCCGCCGCGCCCCTGGTCCGTCTCATCCGGTCCTTCCGCCCCCACGTGCTCACGACCTACGACGAGAACGGCGGCTACCCGCACCCGGACCACATCATGTGCCACCGGGTGGCGGTGGAGGCCTTCGAGGCCGCCGGCGACCCTGAGCGCTACGTCGAGTGCGGCGAGCCGTGGCAGCCGCTCAAGCTCTACTACCACCACGGGTTCCACCGCGAGCGGATGGTGGCGCTGCACGAGGAGATGCTGCGCCGGGGCCTGGAGTCGCCGTACGCCGAGCGTCTCGAGGACTGGAAGCCGGACCCCGCCCACGACTCCCGGGTGACCACCCGGGTGCCGTGCGGGGACTACTTCCCGGTGCGCGACCAGGCCCTGCTGGCGCACGCCACGCAGATCGACCCGGACGGCGCGTGGTTCGCCATCCCCTTGGACGTGCACCAGAAGGTGTGGCCCACCGAGGACTACGAGCTCGCCCAGACCAGGGTCGAGACGGTCCTGCCCGAGGAGGACCTGTTCGCCGGGGTCCGTGAGGCTCTTGAGACGATGGAGCCATGACCGCGACGCTGCTGCTCTCCTCGGCCCTGGCCATCGTCCTTCCCCTGGTGGACGCGATGCCGGACCCGCAGGACGTGAAGCCCGGCTGGATCGCGATGGGGCTGATGATCCTGCTGTTCGTGGTGACCGTCCTGCTGTGGCTGAGCATGCGTCGGCAGCTCAAGAAGATCAACTTCGACGACGGCGTGGACCGGTCCGACCCGGCGACCCGGGGCGCCGCGGGCGAGCGTGACGGGCAGGCTCAGCCGCCGGGGGAGTGAGCGGTCCCCGCACTCGCGGTGTGCAGGTCCGGCGGTGACATCGCCCAGCGGATCGTGCGGGTCGCCAGGGTGCCGAGCGCAGGGATCACGGTCCGCTCGCTCACCGGCAACCGGGGCAGCCGCAGCTCCCGGCGGGTCCAGCCGGGCATGAGCGCGATCGCCGCGGCAGCCAGGACGAGGTAGGCCGGCCGCGCGACGGCGGGCAGCTCGGGGTGCCACACCAGGAACGCGATCGCGTCGTGGGCATGGTCGGTGCCGGCCAGCTCGGGGCGGTACTCCTCCAGGGCCGCCCGCAGCTCGGTCTCGGTGCGGGGCGGGTCGAGCACCCCGAGCTTCTCGGCGATCAGGGCCGACTGGGCCACGTAGGTGTCCCGCCCGGCCTGGTCGAGCGGGGCGGCGCCGTACCTCTGGTGGGCCAGCAGGAAGCTGTCGATCTCCGCCACGTGGACCCACCGGAGCAGGTGCGGGTCCGAGGCGGCGTACGTCGACCCGTCGGGCATGGTCCCGCTGATCCGCTCGTGGACCCTACGGACCGCGTCGACCGCAGCCTGCGCGTCGGTGTCGACACCGAAGGTGGTGGTGGCCAGGAACGTGCTGGTCCTGGCCAGGCGCCCCCACATGTCTCCGCGGTAGCCGGAGTGCTCGGCGACCGCGGTCATCGCCTTCGGGTGCAGGGTCTGCAGCATGAGCGCCCGCATCCCGCCGACGAACATGGACGCGTCGCCGTGCACGCGCTGGATCGGGCTGCCCGCCTCGAACCAGCGCGGCCCCTCCGCCCCGTGGATGCGGTCGCGCCGACGCGGTCCCTCGGGTCCTGCGACCCGGTGGAAGATCGCCGAGCCGAGCCGGGCCCGGACGTCGCGCAAGGCCGGACGGACCGACGGGGGTGCGAGGAGCGCCATGCCCCGAGCATGCCGGAGCGGTGGTAACGGCCCGCTCAGGCGCGGGTCAGCCGGACCAGGGCGTCCCAGGCCGTGCGAGTCTCCTCGCCGCCGTGCTCGTCGGCCACGCTCACCTCACGGGCGACTCGCTCTGCGCGCTGCACGTCGACCGGGAGTCCGGCTAGGTCCTCCAGGACGTCCTCGGCGGAGTACAGCACGGCAGGGTCCTGCGGCCCGCCGGTGCCCTCGGTCAGGTTGGTCGCGTCGTGGGCCACCAGGAACAGGGTCCCGCCGGGACGCAGCACCTCCCAGGCCCGCCGTACCGCTGTCCGGCGCTCCTCGGCCGGGAGCTGGAGGTAGGCGAGCACCGCCAGGTCGCAGGGCCTCAGGTCGACGTCGAGCACGTCGCCGACGCGCCAGTCGACGGAGGTGTCCCCGGCCAGGGTCCGGGCGCGCTCGACGGCGACCGCGGAGAAGTCCACGGCCACCACCGACCAGCCCTGACGGGCCAGCCAGATGGCGTTGCGGCCCTCGCCGCAGGCCAGGTCCACGGCTGTGCCGGGCGCGAGCCCGGCCAGCTCCTCGGCGACGAACCGGTTCGGGGTCAGCGACCACATCTGCTCGGCGGCCGCGTACCTCGCGTCCCAGTCGGAGGCGTCCACGGGGTCAGCCCTGCGCTGCGGAGCCGTTGCCCTGCGCCGCGATCTGGGACCTGACGTCGTCCATGTCGAGCTCGCGCACCGCGCTGAGCACCTGGTCCAGGGCAGGAGCGGGCAGCGCTCCCGGCTGCGAGAAGACCAGGATCCCCTCGCGGAAGGCCATCAGCGTCGGGATGGAGCTGATGCTGGCTGCCTGCGCCAGGGACTGCTCGGCCTCGGTGTCGACCTTGGCGAAGACGATGTCGGGGTTGGCCTCCGAGGCCTTCTCGTACGTCGGGGCGAAGCTGCGGCAGGGGCCGCACCAGGAGGCCCAGAAGTCGACCATCACGATGTCGTGGTCGAGCACGGTCTTCTCGAAGTCGGCAGAAGTCAGGTTCACGGTGGTCACAGGCAGATCCTCTCGTCGTGGGTTTCTGCCTGGCACAACGCAGGAGCCGGTCGAGGTGTTCCATCGGTCCAGTCCGGCTTGCGGGTGGGCCGTCCTCCCCGACGTCCCACCGCGCTGCACGGCCAGGAACATTCTGTCCGCGGACCCCGGGCCGGGGCATGAGACCGAGGTGCCGACTGTGCTAGCGCGTTCCTACTAGAGCCGACCAGCGCACGGGGTCGCGGGTCACAGGTCGGGCCACAGGTCGGGTCACAGGTCGGGTCACAGGTCGGGGAGGAGGCCCTCGCGGACCGCGATCGACAGCGCCTCCAGCTTGGAGTGGGCGCCGAGCTTGGAGCACAGGTTCGCGATGTGGTTGCGCACGGTGTGGACGCTCACGAACAGCTTTCCCGCGATCGAGGCGTTCGAGAGCCCGTCGGCGAGCAGCGCGAGGACCTCACGCTCGCGGTCGGTCAGCTCGGTGCGTCCCGACTGGGCGCGTCGCTGGAGCCGGGGGAGCAGCCGGGCGAGCATCTCCGGCGACACCACGGCCTCGCCGGCGGCGGCCGAGCGGACGGCCGCGATGACCTCGCCGATGCCACGGGTCTTGGAGACGAAACCGGCGGCACCGGCCTCGATCGCCGAGACGAGCACGTGGTCGGCCGCCGACGCGGTCAGCACCACGATCCGGGCCGTGGGTCGC
Organism: uncultured Actinomycetota bacterium; assembly: GCA_963784485.1. Classification (GTDB taxonomy): domain Bacteria; phylum Actinomycetota; class Actinomycetes; order Propionibacteriales; family Nocardioidaceae; genus Marmoricola_A. The sequence goes on from CAWARH010000008.1 coordinate 50,306, forward strand.
AGTGCGTGCAGCTCCTGGAGGGCGGCTACGCCGTCTCCGTCGGGAAGGCGGTGGTCGAGGAGCACGACGTCGGGCTGCGTCGTGGTCATCATCGACCGGGCCTTGGCAAGGGTGCCTGCCACGCCTACCGTGGTCAGATCCGGTTCGTTGTCGAGCACGAGCGACAGGCTGTCCACCAGCATCTCGTGGTCGTCGATGAGCAGCACCCTGACCGGTTGCCCGATCGAGCTCACGGCACCCTCAGGCTGGCCGTTGTCGTCGTTCATGGTGCCCTTTCCCCCGCCGGACTTGTCTTGTTTGCCCTGACGGTCCCACATGAAGGGGTGGGTTTCTAGTGCCGCCGCGCTAGCAAGATGGCGCCGCTGGCTGATCCCGGCTCGCCGGACAGGCGGCAAGATGGTCACCACGGGGAGCAACAACCGGTTGCCCCAGGGGAAGGACACGTTCGTGGATGCCATCCGGGTGGTCGTGGCTGACGACGACGACGACATGCGGTCGGCGCTGCTCGACGTCCTCTCCGCCGACCCGCGGTTCGACGTCGTCGGCTCGGCCGCCACCGGAGTGGAGCTCATGGCGCTCGCCGGCGACCGTCGCCCGGCCGTGGTGCTCCTCGACGTCCGGATGCCTGGTGGCGGGGTCGAGGCCGCTGCTGCGCTGGCCGCCGAGCCGAGTCCCCCGGTCGTGGTCGCGGTGTCGGCCAACACCGAGCTGGCCACGGTGCTGGCGATGCTCCGCGCCGGAGCCGCCGGGTACCTCGGCAAGGGCAGGCTGGGCGCCTCCCTGCCCGACCTGGTCGCCCGCTGCGCTGCCGGCGAGCTGCACCTCGCGGTCCCGAACGGTCCCAGCATCCTGCGGCACCTGGCCACCGACGCGGACGGTGCACTGGCCCCGGGCCGGTCGTAACCTGGCCGCGAGCCATGAGGACCGTCGACCGGGCGGGGAGGAGGAGGGGCCGATGAGTGTGGACCGATCCGTCTCTCCGCTGCTGGTGCTGCTCGACGTGGCGGCCCACGCCGCCCTCGCCGCGGACGGCCAGGGGAGGATCCTGCACGTCAACCGCCACCTCGAGGACCTGGTGGGCTACTCCGCTGCCGAGCTGGTCGGTCAGCCTGTCGAGCTCCTGGCTCCGCAGCGGCAGCGTGAGGCCCACCGTCGCCGCCTCGATGCCTTCCTCGGGCTGGGCCAGTCACGCGCGATGGGATCGGGCATCCGGCTGCTCGCTCGTCGCAGCGACGGCGATGAGCTCCCTGTCGAGGTCAGCCTGACCCCGGTGCCCGGACCTCCCGACGGCATCCGGGTGCTGGCCGGGATCGTCGACCTCACCGCGCGGGTGGCGGAGGAGACGCGCATCCGCCTGCTCCAGCGGGGCTACCTGACCCTGGTCCGGCTGAACGAGTCGATCGTGCGCGCACCCGACCGGACGGCCCTGTTCGCTGCCGTGTGCCGGGCGATGGTGGAGGCGGGCGGGTTCCTCGGCGCGGCCGTGGTCGTCGACGAAGGCAGCCGGGACGCGCCCCGGCCGACCGTGGTCGCCTCGTTCAGCAAGGGCGACTTCCTCGGGGCCGCCGCCCAGTCCAGCCTGGACGCGCTGGTCCGCTCGGGCAACAGCCCGTCCGCTCGAGCCCTCCACGAGGGCCGGTCCACCGCCACCGACGACCTCGCCCAGTTCCAGGCGGCCGGGGGGAGCGCCCCTGCCGTCCGGGCCGGGGTGCGCTCCCTCCTCACCGTCCCGCTGTGGTGCGACGAGGAGCCGGTGGCCGCCCTCACCCTGCTCTCCGCCCACTCCGGTCAGATGCACCCGGAGCTGCGCACCCTGGTGGACGAGGTCAGCGCCAACGTCTCGTTGGGCGTGGAGACCATCCGGACCCAGGAGCGCCTGCGTCGCAGCGGTGCCCAGCGCCGTGAGCTGATGAGCCGGCTCGTGGCCGCGCAGGAGCTCGAACGCGCCCGGATCGCCGGCGACCTGCACGACGAGCCGGTGCAGGCGCTCGCGGCCATGGACCTGCGCCTGGGACTGCTGGCCGGTCAGCTGCGCGCGGCCGCGCCCGACCTGGAGCCGATGGTGCAACGGATCCAGGAGATGCTCGGAGCGGCGACGTCGAGCCTGCGCGGCCTGCTCTTCGACCTCGACCCGGGCCGTCTCGAGGACGGGTTGGGAGCTGCGGTGACCGACGCCGCCCAGCACCTGTTCGAGCAGCAGCCGGTCACCTGGACGTTGACCGGGGACGCCGTGATCGAGCTCCCCGAGCCTCAGCAGGTCCAGGCACTGCGCATCCTCAAGCAGGCGCTGGGCGACCTCAGCCGTCGCCCGGGCGAGCGGACGGTGCGGATCGACCTCCGCAACACCCCGGGCGGACTGGCGCTGACCCTCGACGCCGAGCGGCGCGACCCCGGCGACGAGCCCGCCTCCGGGCCACGAGGGCTGCGGGGCGTCCAGACCATGCAGGACCGGGCCGCCGTGACCGGGGGCTGGTGCGAGGTCGAGGAGACCGGGCCGGGGCGGACCCTGGTCCGCGCCTGGATCCCCGCTCAGGGTGCCTGATCCGGGCAGAGCGGTCTAAACTCCTCAGACGATGCCGAACCGGGGCTGAGGGGTGCGCAGTGCTGGACTTGGAGGATCCGAACGGGACGGTCCGTGCCATCCTCGACCGGTCCGCCTCCGCCCTGCTCGCCGTGGACCCCGAGGGGACGCTGATCTACCTCAACCCCGCCGCGACGAGGCTGCTGGGCTGGGGGCGCGAGGACCTGGTCGGCCGCCCGGCGGCCGTGCTCGTCCCACCGGACCTGCTGGCCCGGCACGGGCCGCGGGTTGCGGCCCTCCTCGCCGACCCGGCCGCCGCTCCGATCGAGGCACTGCCGGACCTCAGGATCCTGCGCAAGGACGGGCGCGAGGTGCCGGTGGACGTGAGCCTGACCGCGGTGGGCACGGCACAGGGGCGCCGGGTGATGGCGAGCATCGTCGACGCGACCGGCCGCCTTGCCCGAGAAGGGCACGAGGAGAGCCTCAGCCGGGGTTACCGCACCTTGGGCAGGCTCAACCGCGTGCTGCTGCGGGCCAGCGACCTCTCCTCGCTCTACGCCGCGGCCTGCCAGGTGCCGGTGCAGTTCGGCGGGTACTTCGGCGCCTGGGTCGGTGCGCCCGACGACTCCGGGAACGTCGTCCCGGTCGCAAGTGCCGGTGAGCTGAGTCCGGCGTTGATGGAGGTGATGGTCCCCCCGGAGTGGAGCGGTCGGGAGCCTGCGCCAGTGATGGCGGCGCTGCACGAGGGTCGCAGCGTCTTCGTCGGCGACTTCGACGAGGTGGAGGAGCGGTACCCCTGGCACCGGCAGGCGGCGGGCCGCCGGGTCGGGGCCCTGGCCGCCCTTCCGCTGCGACGCGACGGCGAGCGGGTCGCCGCACTGGTCCTCTACTCGGCCGCGCCCCGCCAGTTCGACGCCGAGTTCCGCGCTCTGCTCGAGCAGGTGGCCAACAGTGTCTCGCTCGGGCTCGACCGCTTCGCCGCCGACCAACGGCTCCGGGACACCGTGGTCCAGCGGGCCCAGCTGCTGGGCCGGCTCGTGACGGTGCAGGAGGAGGAGCGGGTCCGGATCGCCGACGGCATCCACGACGACGCGGTGCAGTCGCTGGCCGCCGTCGACCTCCGGCTCGGCCTCCTGACCTCGCTGGTCCGCGAGACCGTCCCCCACCTCGCTCCGTCCCTGGACAAGATCCAGGCGACCCTGTCGAAGGCGGCGGCCGACCTGCACGGGCTGCTGTTCGAGCTCGACGTGGGCCATCTGGACGCCGGCCTCGCAGCGGCTGTCGAGGACGCTGCCGAGCACGTCTTCGAGCGCCACCCGACCCAGTGCCGGGTGGTGGGGGACAGCACGGCCCTGCTCGGCCAGCGTGAGCTGACCCAGGTCGTGAGAATCGTCAAGGAGGCCCTCATCAACGTCGCCAAGCATGCCCAGGCGACGCTGGTGACGGTCGTGATCAGCGACCACGACGGCGGTGTGGAGGTGCTCGTCATCGACGACGGGGTCGGCCTCCCGCCCGACGCGGGCGTCGCCCGGCCGGGACACCGCGGCCTGCAGACCATGCAGGACCGGGCCCGAGGGATCGAGGGCGGCTGCCGGGTCGAGGCGACGCCGGGCGGCGGGACCACCGTGCGGGTGTGGATGCCGGCCCAGCACCCGGTGCAGCACCCGGCCCCGCACCCGGCCCCGCACCCGGCCCACTCCCCGCCGGGGGTGGCCGGGCTGGCGACTCAGTCCTGAGCCAGCACCGTCAGCTGGACCTCGTCGGCGATGCGGTACGGCGTGGTCGCGACCAGCGCCCCGAGGCTGCGGCGCAGCCGCGAGATCTCGGCCCGCACCGTCACCGCGTGCTCGGCGTCGCCGAAGAGCGCGGTGCTCAGCCGCCCCGCGGTGAGACCGGAGGGCCCGGCCTCGTGCAGCCGCCGCAGGATGTCGGCGTGCCTCGGGGAGAGCGAGGTGCGCCACGGCTCGCCGTCGGTGTGCACCTCCAGCACCGGGTCACCGGTGAGGTCGAGGCGGGCAGTCATCGTGTGCTGGCGCTGGCCGGGCCGGATCAGCCACCCGTCGGTCAGCCGCTCCGGCATGCAGACACCGAGCCCGGGCACGGCCACGGCCCTGTGCAGCGTGGGCACCGCGATCCGGTCGCGGGCGGCGACCCCGGCGTGGTGGGCCACCCAGCCGTGGTCGTCGACGAGCAGGAGCGGACCGGACGCGGTGCTCAGCACGTGCTCGGCCGAACGCCGCAGCCGTTCCAGCCGGACCTCGTGGTGACGCCACAGACGCGACTCCGCCAGCCGCACGGCGGTGTCGACCAGCGCCAGGATCGCCGGGTGCAGGGTGAGCGCCGGTCCGCTCACGTCCACGACACCGAGCAGCTCACCGCTGCGAGGGTCGTGCAGCGGGGCCGCGGTGCAGTACCAGGGATGCTGGCCCTGCTCGAAGTGCTCGGCGGAGAAGAGCTGGACCGGTGCCCTCTCGGCGAGGGCCGTGCCGATCGCGTTCGTGCCCACGTGGTCCTCGGTCCAGTAGGCACCTTCGCTGAATCCCAGGGAGTCGGCCTTGAGCCGCACGCCGGCCGAGCCCTCGCGCCACAGGATCACCCCCTCGGCGTCGCACACCACCACGACGAACCGGGACGCGTCGGCGACGCTGCTCAGCACCTGCCGGAGCTCGTCGATGACCAGCGCCAGCGGCGACGTACGGCGACGACGCTCGACCTCCTCGCGCGGAAGGGGGTCGCGGGCGTTGGCGCGCTGCGGGTCCAGACCGAGCCCCAGCACCCGGGACCACGAGCGTGCGACCAGGGGGCGGGGCAGCATGGGGGGGCGGCTGCCGCACATGACCGCGTCGTGGACCCGGACGAGGTCCCGGGCGTGGCGGGACAGGTCGGTGCCGGCTGCCACTGCGCTGATCGCCTTCGCCACGGTGCTCGCCTGTCCGCCTCGGTCGCCCCGACGGCTCTCGCCGTGTGGCTCCAATGTAGGTCCCGGGGGTGACGGGCACCACAGGGCAGCGCGGTGCAACACGCTGCAACCCTGGTCAGGGACCCCGCGGGAGCGGTGTGCTGCAGGTCACAGGTGAGAGGATTGCCATGACCCAGACCATCGACCGCCCGTCCTCCCAGGACCTTCCCGACCCGGCCTCGGCCCCCGCTCGCGCCGACGCCTGGCTCGCCTCCTTCGAGGCCGCGCTCCGGGAGCGTGATGTCAGCCGGGCTGCCGGCATGTTCGCCACGACGAGCTTCTGGCGCGACCTGGTGTCGTTCTCCTGGAACCTCACCACGGTCGAGAACCCGAGCGGGGTCGCCGACCTGCTCAACGCGACCCTGGAGCGCACCGACCCACGAGGCTTCGCGACCGAGGAGCCGGCGGACGAGGCCGACGGCGTGGTCACCGCCTGGTTCACCTTCGAGACCGCCGTCGGCCGCGGCCGCGGTCTGCTGCGCTTGGTGAGCGAGGACGGTGAGGACCGAGCGTGGACCTTCCTGACCACGATGTTCGAGCTCAAGGGCCACGAGGAGCCACGCAGGGCGCGGCGCCCGCGCGGTGCCGAGCACGGCGCCGACAAGCGACGGACCACCTGGAAGGAGCGTCGACAGCAGGAGGCGGAGACCCTCGGCTCCACCACCCAGCCGTACGTGCTGGTGGTCGGCGGCGGGCAGGGCGGCATCGCGCTGGGTGCGCGGCTGCGTCAGCTGGGGGTGCCCAGCCTGGTCATCGACAAGCACCCGCGCCCGGGGGACCAGTGGCGCAACCGCTACAAGTCGCTGTGCCTGCACGACCCGGTGTGGTACGACCACCTGCCGTACCTCAAGTTCCCCGACAACTGGCCGGTCTTCGCCCCCAAGGACAAGATCGGGGACTGGCTCGAGAGCTACACCGCGATCATGGAGGTGCCGTACTGGACGAGCACGGTGGCGACCAGCGCGGCGTACTCGGAGGAGACGGGGGAGTGGACGGTCGAGGTCGAGCGGGAGGGACAGCCGCTGACGCTGCGACCGCGACAGCTGGTGCTCGCCACCGGCATGTCCGGCAAGCCCAACCTGCCCGACCTGCCCGGCCAGGACGTCTTCGCCGGGGACCAGCACCACTCCTCCGCGCACCCGGGACCGGACGCGTACGCCGGCAAGAAGGCTGTGGTGATCGGCAGCAACAACTCCGCCTTCGACATCTGCGGAGCCCTGTGGGAGCACGACGCGGACGTCACCATGGTCCAACGCTCCAGCACGCACATCGTGAAGAGCGACAGCCTCATGGACATCGGGCTCGGGGCGCTCTACTCCGAGGAGGCCGTGGGGGCGGGGATGACCACGGAGAAGGCCGACCTGGTCTTCGCGTCGCTGCCGTACCGGATCATGCACGAGTTCCAGATCCCGCTGTACGAGCAGATGGCCGAGCGGGACAAGGACTTCTACGACCGCCTCGAGAAGGCCGGCTTCCGCCACGACTGGGGGGACGACGGCTCGGGACTGTTCATGAAGTACCTGCGTCGTGGCTCCGGCTACTACATCGACGTGGGGTCGGCGGAGCTGGTCGCCAACGGCGAGGTGAAGCTCGCCCACGGTCAGGTCGACCACCTCACCGAGCGGTCCGTCGTCCTGGCTGACGGCACCGAGCTCGAGGCCGACCTGGTCGTCTACGCCACCGGCTACGGGTCCATGAACGGGTGGGCCGCGGACCTGATCAGCCCCGAGGTCGCCGACAGGGTCGGGAAGGTCTGGGGTCTCGGCTCCGACACGACCAAGGACCCCGGCCCCTGGGAGGGCGAGCAGCGCAACATGTGGAAGCCGACCCAGCAGGAGGCGCTGTGGTTCCACGGCGGCAACCTCCACCAGTCCCGCCACTACTCGCTGTACCTCGCGCTCCAGCTCAAGGCTCGCTGCGAGGGGCTCGACACCCCCGTCTACGGGCTTCAGGAGGTGCACCACCTCGCCTGAGCCGCCGTCCGCCCCCTCGCCGGGACCGCACGAACCACTGAAGGAGCCCTCCATGCAAGCAGCGCGTTTCCACGGTCGCGGTGACATCCGGATCGACGACGTCCCCGAGCCGGCGACCCGGCCAGGCACCGTCAAGGTCGAGGTCGAGTGGTGCGGCATCTGCGGCACCGACCTGCACGAGTACCTCGACGGGCCGATCTTCGCTCCTACCCCTCAGGCTCCGCACCCGCTCACCGGGGAGAGCATCCCGGTCACCCTGGGCCACGAGTTCGCCGGGGTGGTCGCCGAGGTCGGCGACGGGGTCGACGGCGTACGCCCCGGGGACCGGGTGGTCGTGGAGCCGTACATCATCTGTGGGCGCTGCGACGCCTGCCAGCACGGGCGCTACAACGTCTGCGCCACGTTGGGGTTCGTGGGCCTGTCCGGGTGGGGCGGCGGCTTCTCCCGCTACGTCGTCGCGGAGAGCCGGTGGATCCACCCTCTCGGTGAGCTGGGCACGGACGTCGGCGCCCTCATCGAGCCGCTGGCCGTGGCGTACCACGCCGTGCGCCTCTCCGGTGCGCAGCCGTCGCACTCCGCGCTGGTGTTCGGGGCCGGGCCGATCGGGCTGGTCACCACCGCCGCGCTCAAGGCTGCCGGGGTCGAGCAGGTCGTGGTCGTCGAGCCGGCCGCGGTCCGCAAGGAGAAGGCGACGGTCGCGGGCGCCGACCACGTCCTGGACCCCCGGGAGGCGGACATCGTGGAGGCGGTGGCCGAGCTGACCCAGGGGCGGGGGGCCGACGTGTCGTTCGAGTGCGCCGGCATCGACCAGGTGCTGGCGACCGCGATCCGGGCCACCCGAGCCGGAGGCACCTGCGTGAACGTCGCGATCTGGGGTCATGAGGCCTCGGTGGCGATGAACGACCTGGTCTTCCGGGAGGTCAACCTGCTGGGCAGCCTCGCGTACGCCGACGACCACCCGGCGACGATCGCGATGGTCGCGGACGGCAGGGTCGACCCGTTCCAGTTCATCACCGGCCGGATCGACCTCGCCGACATCGTGGAGAAGGGCTTCCGTGAGCTCATCGAGAACAAGGAGGAGAACGTCAAGATCCTGGTCCGGCCCTGACCCGCTGCACTGCGCCCCCCGGGGCGGGGTGCGGAAGGGGCCGGACATGACGAAGGGGAGGCATCGCTGCCTCCCCTTCGTGGTCGTGCTCGCTCGGTCAGGGCCCTTCGGGCTCGTGGTGTGATCGACGCGGTGACACTGGTGTCGCACCTCCGATCGCAACGACGTGCTGTGGATCTCCACGGTAGATCGGGCTCGGAAGCCCGGTCCAGACCGACGAGGACCGCAGGAATGACCTGCCGGTCAGCGGAGAGAATAGGTGGCTACGGACACGCCCACGTAGTGCGCGATGAAGGCAGCGATGGTCAGGGTGTGGAACACCTCGTGGAACCCGAACCAGGACGGGAACGGGTTCGGTCGGCGCAGCCCGTAGACCACGCCACCGAGCGTGTAGAGCCCCCCGCCGACGGCGATGAGGACGAGCACGGTGGTGCTGCCGCGGGCGGCGAAGTCGTCGGCGAAGAAGATCGCCGCCCACCCCAGCGCGAGGTAGATCGGCACGTACAGCCACCGGGGGGCGTCGGTCCACAGGATCCGGAACGCGACTCCCAGCAGCGCCCCGCTCCACACGATGCTGAGCAGGGCGACGCGAGCGCTCCCCTCCAGCATGAGCAGCGTGAACGGGGTGTAGCTGCCGGCGATCAGCAAGAAGATGTTGGCGTGGTCGAAGCGGCGGAGGAAGGCCCAGGTGCGCGGGCTCCACGTGCCCCGGTGGTAGATCCCCGAGACCGTGAACAGCAGCAGGGCACTGCCCATGAAGACACCGCTGCCCACCCGGGTGGCCGCAGTGGGCGAAAGGACGACGAGGACGATCCCGGCGGCCAGGGTGAGCGGGGAGGTGACCGCGTGCATCCAGCCCCGCAGTCCCGGCTTGACCTCGTCCACGAGCGAGTGCAGCTGTCCGCTGAGCTGCCCGGCTGCCTGCTGGGTGGCCTCGACGACGGCTGGCTTGGCTCTCATGTGCTCACGATACCCAAGGTCTGGAGGGCCGAACTCCGGTCGAGCCGGCCCTCCGATGGCTACCCTGGGTGGATGGGAAGGGTCAAGAGCGCGGTCAAGCACGTGCTCTACCCGGCCTACGAGGCGCGGCTCGTGCGCTCCCTGCAGCGGATGCCGCGCGAGCGGCTGCCGATGCACGTCGGGGTCATGCTCGACGGCAACCGGCGCTGGGCCCGGTCGGTCGGTGCGGACACGGCGGCCGGCCACCGTGCCGGTGCGGCGAACATCTCTCCGTTCCTGACCTGGTGCGACGAGCTGGGCATCGAGGTCGCGACGCTGTGGCTGCTCTCCACCGACAACCTCAACCGCCCGGCTGCCGAGCTCGAGCCGCTCCTGACCATCATCGAGGACGTGGTCTCCGAGCTCGCCGAGGTCGGCCGGTGGCGGATCAACCCGGTCGGGGCGCTCGACCTGCTGCCGGACCGGACCTCCGCGGTCCTCAAGGAGGCCGCGGACGCGACCCGGGACGTGGAGGGCTGCCTGGTCAACGTCGCCGTCGGGTACGGCGGACGCCGCGAGATCGCCGACGCGGTGCGCTCGCTGCTCCAGCACCACGCGCGGGAAGGGACCACGATCGAGGAGCTCGCCGCGATCCTCGACGTGGACCACATCGCCGAGCACCTCTACACCAAGGGGCAGCCCGACCCTGACCTGGTGATCCGGACCTCGGGGGAGCAACGGTTGGGCGGGTTCCTGCTGTGGCAGTCCACGCACAGCGAGTTCTACTTCTGCGAGGCCTACTGGCCGAACTTCCGCCGGGTCGACTTCCTCCGCGCGATCCGCGCCTACGCCGCCCGCCACCGCCGCTTCGGGGTCTGAAGGTCCCGAGCTCGTCGGGATTCTCGCGTGTCCGGCAGACGGGACGACCAGGGTTCGCCTACCGTCGTAGACAGCGGCGGGTGGGGAAGCCCGGCGCGACGGGAGGCCCGCTCGTGAGAGATCGCGACCGCACAGAGCTCACCTCGGGTGAGGTGGGAGGCCTGCACTCGGGCCTTCGGGTCCGTTCCCGGTCCCAGGCGACAACGAGGACCGGGCGCTGAGTGCGCGTGCCGGTCTGCGAGGGGAAGCGTCATGGCTGAGGCACGCACCACTCCGACCGGCACCACCGGGGGCCCGTCGGGCGACCTGGACGGCGCATCCCGGACGTACGTCGTGGACACCAGCGTCCTGCTGGCCGACCCGTCCGCGCTGAGCCGCTTCGAGGAGCACGAGGTGGTGCTCCCCGTCGTGGTCGTCACCGAGCTCGAGGCGAAGCGGCACCACCCCGAGCTCGGGTTCTTCGCCCGCGCCGCGCTCCGTCACCTCGACCAGCTGCGGGTCGAGCACGGCCGCCTGGACCGGCCCGTGCCGATCGGGGAGTCCGGCGGCACGCTGCGGGTCGAGCTCAACCACACCGACTCCTCCTCGCTGCCGTCCGGGTTCCGGTTGGGGGACAACGACACCCGGATCCTGGCCGTGGCCCGGAACCTGGCCGACGAGGGTGCCCTGGTCACCCTGGTGTCCAAGGACCTCCCGCTCCGGATCAAGGCCTCCGCCGTGGGCCTCGACGCGGAGGAGTACCGCGCCGAGCTGGCCCCGGAGTCGGGGTGGACGGGGATGGTCGAGCTCGACGTCAGCGGCACCGACCTCGACGACCTCTACGACGCGGGACGCGTCGAGATCGAGCAGGCGGCCCACCTGCCCTGCCACACCGGCCTGGTGCTGCTCTCCGAGCGGGGCAGCGCCCTGGGCAGGGTGCGCGCCGACAAGAGCGTCCAGCTGGTGCGTGGCGACCGCGAGGTGTTCGGTCTGCACGGCCGCTCGGCTGAGCAGCGGGTGGCGCTGGAGCTGTTGCTCGACCCCGACGTCGGCATCGTGTCCCTGGGTGGGCGGGCCGGCACCGGGAAGTCCGCGCTCGCGCTCTGCGCCGGTCTCGAGACCGTGCTGGAGCGGCGGCAGCACAAGAAGGTGGTGGTCTTCCGGCCGCTGTACGCCGTCGGCGGGCAGGAGCTCGGCTACCTCCCGGGGTCGGAGAGCGAGAAGATGTCTCCGTGGGCCCAAGCGGTCTTCGACACCTTGGGGGCGCTGACCTCGCCGGACGTGATCGACGAGGTGCTGGACCGGGGGATGCTCGAGGTGCTGCCGCTCACCCACATCCGCGGACGGTCCCTCCACGACGCCTTCGTGGTCGTCGACGAGGCACAGTCGCTGGAGCGCAACGTCCTGCTCACCGTGCTCTCCCGGATCGGTGCGAACTCCAAGGTCGTGCTCACCCACGACGTCGCGCAGCGGGACAACCTCCGGGTCGGCCGGCACGACGGCGTGGTGGCCGTGGTCGAGCGGCTCAAGGGGCACCCGCTGTTCGCGCACGTCACGCTGAGCCGTTCCGAGCGGTCGCCGATCGCGGCGCTGGTCACCGACCTGCTGGAGAGCGTCACCCTCTGAGCGCCGATCGGTCTAGACCACTAGTCCGGGGAGGGAGGGGCGTCGCGAGCGCGATTCCGCAGGTCACGAACCGGTAACGGCAGCCTGCCAGCCTGCCCAGGCCACGCGACGCGACCTTCCTCACACGCGCACGATTTGGTCGGCCGACCAAGACCGGGTGACCCTGGATCATCATCCCGACGTCAGGAAAGGGCGTCGAACCGCCCTGTCGTCGAGCGTCTGCGAGTTTCACAGTGTCCCGACCTACGTCCGATCCTCAGCACCGCGCTGCCCCGCGCACCCACCGGCCCGCCGTCTCGCGCTCCGCGGAGCGCCCTGCCGAAGGCCCCACCAGCCACCGTGCCCCCCGCCTCGTCGCCCGGTCCTCCCGACCCGTCGGGCTGGTCGACCGCCTCAGCCGGGCCGTGACCGTGGCTGCCGTCGCCGTGGCCCTCACCGGAGCTGCCGTGGCGACCGGGGTCGCCGTCGACCGCAACGCCGACCTGTCCACGAACACCGGCGCGGCCCTGATGGCCGACGTCTCGTCGGCCGCGGGCCAGCCGAGCTCGGAGGTCATCGACCGGCTCGAGGCCGAGCGGACCCGGAGCGTCTCCCGCTCCGACCGCCGCAGCAGCGTGGACCGCACCAAGCTCGACCGGCTGCGGAACGAGGCGCAGTCCGGCGGCCAGGTCACCCGCACCGAGAAGATCGGGGGCGGGGACCCCAAGGCGATCGCCCAGGCGCTCCTGCCGGAGTTCGGGTTCTCCTCCGACCAGTTCTCCTGCCTGGACTCGCTCTGGACCCGGGAGAGCGGTTGGTCCTCCACGGCTGCCAACCCCAGCTCCTCGGCGTACGGCATCCCCCAGGCGCTTCCCGGCTCCAAGATGGCCTCGGCCGGTGCGGACTGGGCGACCAACCCGGCGACCCAGATCCGCTGGGGCCTGGGCTACATCGCCGACCGCTACGGCAGCCCCTGCGGCGCCTGGAGCCACTCCGAGTCCGTCGGCTGGTACTGACCCCCGACCCGCGGGTTGCTCGTGCGCCGACCCGCGGGTTGCCGTGCGCCGACCCGCGGGTTGCCGTGCGCCGACCCGCGGATCAACGTCGGCGCGGAGCTCCCTGCGCCTCGCGGCGCGGGAAACCGCGGCTCGCCGGACGGGAACCCGCGGCTCGCCGGACGGGAAACCGCGGCTCGCCGGACGGGAAACCGCGGCTCGCCGGACAGGAACCCGCGGCTCGCCGGACAGGAACCCGCGGCTCGCCGGACGGGAAACCGCGGCTCGCGGTCAGGGCTCGACGAGGGCGCCGTGGGCGGTGGCCAGGGCGATCGCACCCCCGAGATCCAGATGGGTCTCCCGAAGCAGCGCGACCCCGAGGTCGACCCGGCCGAGGTTCGCCCGCCGGAGGTCGGCGTGGTGCAGCACGGTCCCTCTCAGGAGGGCGCCGGTCAGGTCTGCGCCGGCCAGGTCGGTCCGGGTGAGGTCGGCCTCGGACAGGTCGGCCTCGGCCAGGTTGAGCCCCGACAGGTCGAGGTCGCGCAGCTTCGCCCCGCGCATGGTCACCCCCCGCCACTGGCCGCCCAGGACGGTGACCGGACGCAGGGTGCAGTCCACGAAGACGCTGCCGACCAGCTTGCAGCCCACCAGCGCCGCGTCGAAGAACGACGTCCGACGGAACTCGCAGGCCACGAACGAGGTCGTGTCGTGACGTGAGGAGTTGAGCCGGCAGTTGTCGAACACGCACGAGGTGAACCGGACGCCCCGGGTGGTCACCTCGGTCAGGTCGGCGTCGCGGAAGAGGCAGTCGGTGAACACCTCGCCGCGCAGGTCCTCGCCGTACCAGTCGACGTCGACGAACCGCTCGGCGACGTGCTCGGCGTCGGCTGTGGTCACGGACGGGTCATCCGGCGTACGTCGAGCGCGCGGTCGAGCTGCTCCTCGGTGAGGTCCCCCCGTTCGACGTACCCCTCGGAGAGCACCACCTCGCGGATCGTGAGGTCCTCCGCGATCGCCTTCTTGACGACCTGGGCGGCCTGCTCGTAGCCGATGAAGCGGTTGAGCGGGGTGACCACCGATGGGGAGGACTCGGCGTAGCGCAGCATCCGGTCGGCGTGGGCGGTGATCCCGCTGACGCACCGGTCGGCCAGGAGTCGGGTCGAGGTGCCCAGCAGGCGCATCGACTCGAGCAGGTTGCGGGCCATCACCGGCATCATCACGTTCAGCTCGAACGACCCACCTGCCCCGGCCACCGCGATCGCGGTGTCGTTGCCGGTGACCTGGGCGCAGACCATGAGGGTCGCCTCGGGCAGGACCGGGTTCACCTTGCCCGGCATGATGCTCGACCCGGGCTGCAGGTCCGGCAGCGCGATCTCCGCGAGGCCGGTGCGGGGTCCCGAGGACATCCACCGCAGGTCGTTGCAGATCTTGGTCAGCCCCACCGCGATCGTGCGCAGCTGGCCGGAGAGCTCCACCAGCGCGTCCCGGCCGCCTTGGGCCTCGAAGTGGTCGCCCGCCTCGGTGAAGGGCAGGCCCGTCATCCGCGACAGCTCCTCGATCACCGCCTCGGGGAAACCGGGCGGGGTGTTGATGCCGGTGCCCACTGCGGTCCCGCCGAGCGGCAGCGCAGCGACCCGGGGGAGGGTCGACCGGATCCGCTCGATGCCCAGGCGCAGGATCGCGGCGTACCCGGCCATCTCCTGGCCCAGCATCACCGGGGTCGCGTCCATCAGATGCGTGCGTCCCGCCTTGACGGTGTCCGCGAACTCCTCGGCCTTGGCCTCGAAGGCCGCGGCGAGGTGGGCCAGTGCCGGCAGCAGCCGCTCTTCGGCGCTGCGTACGGCGGCCACGTGGATCGAGGTGGGGAAGACGTCGTTGCTGGACTGGCTGGCGTTGACGTGGTCGTTGGGGTGCACGCTCACCCCGGCGCGGGAGGCGAGAGTGGCCAGGACCTCGTTCATGTTCATGTTCGAGCTGGTCCCTGAGCCGGTCTGGAAGACGTCGACGGGGAAGGCGTCGGCGTGCTCACCGTCGGCCACGTGGCCGGCCGCGGTCTCGATCGCCTCGGCGAGGTCGTCGGGCAGGACCCCCAGCCGGGCGTTGACCCGCGCGGCGGCTGCCTTGACCAGGGCCAGCGCGCGCACGTGGTCGGGCTCGAGCCGGGAGCCGCTGACCGGGAAGTTCTCCACCGCCCGTTGGGTCTGTGCGCGCCACAGCGCCTCCGCGGGCACCTCGATCTCGCCCATGCTGTCGTGCTCGATGCGTTTCTCGCTCATGAGCCGACGGTACCCATCGCCGCCGACGGTGGGGACTACCAGCCCATGGTGCCCGGGGAGCCCTTGAACGGGCCGACGACCCGGGGGGTGATCCAGCCGCCGTAGAAGCCGCCGGGCTGCGGCTGCACGACGACGCCGTCCACGGTCACGGAGTCGACGGCGGCGGGGTACAGCGCCACGTGGTCCCGCAGCTGCACGTAAGCAGACGTCGGGGTCGGGTACGTCCAAGCCGCGCGGGCCGCGACCTGCTCGCCGGAGACCAGGTCGAGGTAGTCCGCGACCCCCTTCCACTCGCAGTACGACGTCCCGCCCGCAGGCCGCAGCGACCCGGGGGCGAACGCCTCCCGGGGCAGGTAGTACGTCGGCGGGTGGGAGGTCTCCAGGACGCACCACGCCTCGGTGGTCTCCGCGATCACGGCGCCGCCCAGGGTGACCGTGACCCGCTCGTGCCACTGGACCAGGGCCGGCGGCCGGGGGAAGTCCCAGACCGACAGCTGTCCCGGCCCGGGCTGCTCGCGGGGCGGCGGGTAGCCCATGTCAGGTCCGCTCGGCGGAGCGGACCCGCAGCCCAGACAACGGGATCGTGGTCTGGCCGGAGGGGTCGGCGAAGAAGTCGTTGCCCTTGTCGTCGACGACGATGAAGGCCGGGAAGTCCTGGACCTCGATCTTCCAGACCGCCTCCATGCCGAGCTCCTCGTACTCCAGCACGGACACGTCCTTGATGCAGTCCTGGGCCAGCCGGGCGGCGGGACCTCCGATCGAGCCGAGGTAGAACCCGCCGTGGGCGTCGCAGGCGCGGGTGACCTGGGCGGAGCGGTTGCCCTTGGCCAGCATGACCAGCGAGCCGCCGGCCGCCTGGAACTGGTCGACGTAGGCGTCCATGCGACCGGCCGTGGTGGGACCGAACGACCCGGAGGCCATGCCGGCCGGGGTCTTGGCGGGCCCGGCGTAGTAGACCGCGTGGTCGCGGAGGTACTGCGGCATCTCCTCTCCGGCGTCGAGCCGCTCCTTGATCTTGGCGTGCGCGATGTCGCGGGCGACCACGAGCGGGCCGGTCAGCGACAACCGGGTCTTGACCGGGTGCTGGGAGAGCTCCGCGCGGATCTCGGCCATCGGCCGGGTGAGGTCGATGCGCACCACGTCGCCGCCGAGGATCGAGTCGGTCTGCTCGGGCAGGTAGTGCGCGGGGTCGGTCTCGAGCTGCTCGAGGAACACGCCCTCGGCGGTGATCTTGCCGAGCGCCTGGCGGTCGGCCGAGCAGGAGACCGCGATCGCGACCGGCAGCGAGGCGCCGTGGCGGGGGAGCCGGACCACGCGCACGTCGTGGCAGAAGTACTTCCCGCCGAACTGCGCGCCGATGCCGAAGGACTGGGTGAGCTTGAAGACCTCCTCCTCGAGCTCGAGGTCGCGGAACCCGTGGGCAGCCAGGGACCCCGAGGTCGGCAGGGTGTCGAGGTAGTGCGCGGAGGCGTACTTGGCGGTCTTCAGCGCGAACTCGGCGCTGGTGCCGCCGATGACCACCGCCAGGTGGTACGGCGGGCAGGCGGCGGTGCCCAGCGAGCGGATCTTCTCGTCGAGGAACTCCAGCAGCCGGGTGGGGTTCAGCACGGCCTTCGTCTCCTGGTACAGGAACGACTTGTTGGCCGAGCCGCCACCCTTGGCCATGAAGAGGAACTTGTACGCCGGCTGCCCCGAGGTCTCCGGCGTGGAGTAGAGCTCGATCTGCGCAGGCAGGTTCGTGCCGGTGTTCCTCTCCTCCCACATGGTCAGCGGAGCCATCTGGGAGTACCTCAGGTTGAGCCGCGTGTAGGCGTCGTAGACGCCGCGGCTGATCCACTCGGCGTCGTCGGCGCCGGTGAGCACGCCCTCGGACTTCTTGCCCATCACGATGGCGGTGCCGGTGTCCTGGCACATCGGCAGCACGCCGCCGGCGGAGATGTTGACGTTCTTGAGCAGGTCGAGCGCGACGAACCGGTCGTTGCCGGAGGACTCCGGGTCGTCGATGATCCGCCGCAGCTGGGCCAGGTGCGCCGGGCGCAGGTAGTGGGCGATGTCGTGCATGGCCTCGTCGGTGAGTCTCCGCAGGGCCGAAGGGTCGACCTGCAGGAAGGTGCGGCCACCTGCCTCCACGGTGCTCACTCCGTCGGTGGTGACCAGGCGGTACGGCGTCTGGTCGGCACCGGCGGGCAGGAGGTCGGAGTAGCGGAACTCGGGCTCTGCGCTCATGCTCGGGAGCCTAGGTCACCGCCTACGATGGCGGTCATGGAGGGACCGGGACGGGACGCTGGCGGGGACGGTCTGGAGCGACGCGACCCGAGGCTCCTGCGAGTCTCGGACCAGGAGCGGCACGCGGTGGCCGAGGTGCTTCGGGAGGCCGCCGGCGAGGGACGGATCGACCTCGCCGAGCTCGACGAGCGGCTCGAGGCCACCTTCGCTGCGCGGACCTACGCCGACCTGGCGCCGATCACCGCCGATCTCCCCCCTCCGGTCGCCGGAGGTGTCGAGCGCCCCCGCCCTGCGAGCGAGCCGATGCTCCGGCCGCGCGTCCCACCCCCGGTCCCGGGGCGCACCTACTCCGGGTCCTTCGCGCTCATGTCGGAGACCCGGCGCTCCGGTGCCTGGCAGGTCGAGGGGACCCACTGGGCGGTGGCCACCATGGGCAGCGTCGTGCTGGACCTGAGGGAGGCGCACTTCCTCGAGGGGGAGGTCACCATCACCGCGACCGCCCTCATGGGCGGGGTCGAGGTGGTGGTCGCTCCGGACACCGTCGTGGTCGTCGACGGCGTCGGGGTGATGGGCGACTTCAACGAGAGCCGCTCCCGGGTGCCCGCCGAGATCGGCCCCGGCTCGCCCGTGGTCCGGGTCCGGGGTCTGGCCCTGATGGGCTCGGTGAACGTGCGCCGCAAGCAGCTACCGGGCTCGGGAGGGCGCTGGTCGCGCTAGCGCCGGCGGAGCCGTGGTGCTGCGCACCACCAGCTCGGTGGGCACCAGCCGCTGGTGCTCGGCCAGGCCGTCTCCGTGCAGCAGGTCGAGGATCATCTGGCCGGCGATCCGGCCCTGGAGCTCGACCGGCTGGTGCACCGTGGTGAGGTCGTGCAGCGCGGCCATCGGGTGGTCGTCGACCCCGACCACGGAGAGGTCCTCGGGGATCCTGACCCCGGCCAGCCGACAGGCCCGCAAGGCCCCGAACGCGACCTCGTCGGAGTGGGCGAACACCGCGGTGGGCGGGTCGGGGAGGGCGAGGAGCTGCTCCATGGCCTGGATCCCGCCGTCGGGACCGAACGGCGTGGTGACCAGCAGCTTCTCGTCGGTGCGCAGGCCGGCGGCCACGAGCGCGTCGATGTAGCCCTGGGTGCGACTGAGGTCGGAGGGCCACAGCAGCCCTTCGAAGTCCTTGGTACGGATCATGGCGATCCGCTCGTGTCCCAGACCGGCGAGGTGGTCCACCGCCTGCCGGGCCACGGCGTGGTCGTCCACGCGGACCGAGGGGTAGGCGCGCAGCCGCCCCCCGGCTGCGACCACCTGCACGCCCATCAGGTCCAGGCGTGCGGCCTCCTCGTCAGGCACCGGCAGTGCGATCACGATGACCGCGTCCACCTTCCGGCGTGCGGGCAGCTCGTGGAAGAATCGACGCCGGTCCTCGGTGCCGCCGACGTGGTAGATGAGCACGTCGAGGTCGGCGTCTCTGAGCACGCCCTCGACCCCGGCCAGCATGGTGGAGAAGAACCAGCGGTTGAGCGTGGGCACGACGACCGCGACGCGGCCTGTGGCGCCCCGGGACAGCCGGGAGGCCTCGGGGGAGATGACATAGCTGAGCTCGTCGGCGATCCCCTGGATCCGACGTCGCTGGCCCTCGCTGACGCCCGGCATCCCCCGCAGGGCTCGGGAGACGGTGGAGATCGACACTCCCGCCCGGTGCGCCACGTCTGCCATGTTGACCTGCTCAGGTCCGTGCACCCCGCCACTGTACGCATCCCGACCGGGGCCCCCGCCAGGCCCAGTTCACGTCTTCGTAACGAAACGGGACCACGCAGCCCCCGGTCATTGACAGCACCCTGTGACTGGGGTCACGCTGTCCGCAAGCGTTTGCGTAAATGTTGTCTGAGGAGATCCTTCGTGCCGGAAGCATGGTGGCGGACCGCGGTGGTCTACCAGGTCTACATCCGTTCCTTCGCCGACGGCACCGGTGACGGGGTCGGCGACGTGCAGGGACTCCGGGGCCGGCTCGATCACCTGGCCGACCTGGGCGTGGACGCGCTGTGGATCAACCCCTGGTACCCCTCGCCCCAGGCCGACGCCGGGTACGACGTCGCCGACTACCGCGAGATCGAGCCGGCCTACGGCACCCTCGAGGAGGCCGAGCGGCTGATCGCCGAGGCGCACGCGCTGGGCATGAAGGTGATCCTCGACATCGTGCCCAACCACACCTCCTCGGCCCACGCGTGGTTCCGGGCCGCCCTCGCCGGCGACGCCGCGGCACGGTCCCGCTACCTCTTCCGGCCCGGGCGGGGCGACGCGGGCGAGCTGCCGCCCAACGACTGGCAGAGCAACTTCGGCGGCCCGGCGTGGACCCGGACCACCGACCCCGACGGGACGCCCGGCGACTGGTACCTCCACCTGTTCGCCCCCGAGCAGCCGGACCTCGACTGGACCCACCACGAGGTGCACACCGAGTTCCAGGACATCTTGAGGTTCTGGTTCGACCGCGAGGTCGACGGCTTCCGTATCGACGTGGCGCACGGGCTGGCGAAGACCCCCGGCCTGCCCGACGCCGGGGAGGCCGCGCTCCTGGACCACAACCACCCGCACCCCGCGTGGGACCACGACGACGTGCACGACATCTACCGCTCCTGGCGCAAGGTGGCCGACGAGTACACGCCCCCGCGGGTCTTCGTGGCCGAGTCGTGGGTGCCGAACAGTGAGCGGCTGGCGCTCTACGTCCGCCCCGACGAGCTGCACACCGCCTTCCAGTTCGACTTCCTCCGGGCCCCCTTCGACGCGGCGACCATGCAGGCCACGATCGTGGAGTCGCTGCGCTCGGCCGACGAGGTCGGCGCCCCGAGCACCTGGGTCCTGTCCAACCACGACGTGGTCCGCCACGTCACTCGCTACGCCCGCACCCAGCCCGACCACCCCGTCGAGACCGCCTGGGAGCGTGCGCGCTGGACGGAGGAGGAGCCGGACCTGGCTCGCGGGCTCGCCCGTGCGCGCGCCGCGATCATGCTGATCCTGGCGCTGCCCGGGACCGCCTACCTGTACCAGGGCGAGGAGCTCGGCCTGCCCGAGGTCGAGGTCATCCCCGGTGACCGCCGGCAGGACCCGATCTGGGAGCAGTCCGGCCACACCGACGTCGGCCGCGACGGCTGTCGGGTGCCGCTGCCCTGGGCGGGCCCCACCCCGCCGTACGGCTTCAGCCCCGAGGGCTCGACCACCGAGCCCTGGCTGCCCCAGCCGGCCACCTGGGCCTCCCTCACCGCGCAGGCTCAGGCGGGCGACCCCGACTCCACTCTCAACCTCTACCGGTCCGCGCTCCGCCTGCGTCGCGAGCACCTGGTGGGCGCGGGCGACCTCTCGTGGGTCGACGCACCAGAAGGCGTCCTCGCGTTCCGACGCGGCGACCTGGAGTGCCGGGTCAGCTCCAGCGCAACGGTGACCCCCCTCCCCGAGGGAGAAGTTCTTCTCGCCTCCTCGCCTGGTGCGGCGGACGGCGGGCTCATGCCTGACAGCGCGGTCTGGGTGAAGACCCGGTGACCGTTCGCGCGGGCTCTGTCGGCGGCACGTCCGTGCCGCCGTCCAACAGGAAACACGGAGGAATGAGATGTCCTTGAAGCGCAAGGCCAGCGTCTTGGCGCTGGCCCTGATTGCCGCCCCCCTCGCCGCTTGCGGCGGCGGGGACAGCGGCTCCGGCTCCGGCGGCAGCAACTCCGCCTTCGATGAGGGCCTCGACAGCCGCGGGCCCATCACCTACGTCCAGGGCAAGGACAACAGCGGCGTCTGGCAGCCCCTGATCGACAAGTGGAACAAGGCGCACCCGGACGAGAAGGTCACGTTCAAGGAGCAGACCGACGAGGCCGACCAGCAGCACGACGACCTGGTCCGCAACTTCGACGCCAAGAACGCCGACTACGACCTGGCCTCGGTCGACCTGGTGTGGACCGCCGAGTTCGCGGCGAAGGGCTACCTCCAGCCGCTCGAGGGCGACCTGGCGATCAACACCGACGGTCTGCTGGAGTCCACGGTCACCAGTGGCCAGTACAACGGCACGCAGTACGCCGCACCGCAGACCAGCGACGGCGGCATGCTCTACTACCGCTCCGACCTGGTGAAGACCCCGCCGGAGACCTGGTCCGACCTGTACTCCATGTGCGACATCGCCAAGAAGAACAAGATGGACTGCTACGCAGGCCAGTTCCAGAAGTACGAAGGTCTCACCGTGAACGCCTCCGAGGCGATCAACGGCGCCGGCGGCTCCATCGTCGGGGAGGACGGAAAGACCGCGACCGTCGACAGCCCCGAGGCGGTGACGGGGCTGGGTGAGCTGGTCAAGGGCTTCGAGAGTGGCAACATCCCGAAGTCGGCGATCACCTTCACCGAGGAGGAGGGCCGCATCGCGTTCGAGGACGGCAAGCTCCTCTTCCTGCGCAACTGGCCCTACGTCTACGGGCTGGCAGCCTCCGAGGACTCCTCGAAGGTCAAGGGGAAGTTCGACGTCGCACCGCTGCCCGGTGAGAACGGCATCGGCGCGTCGACGCTGGGCGGTCACAACATGGCCATCAGCGCCTACTCCGACAACAAGGCGACCGCGATCGACTTCATCAACTTCGTGCTCGAGGAGGAGCAGCAGCGATTCCTGCTGACCCAGGGCTCGCTCGCGCCGGCGCTGGAGTCGCTCTACACCGACGAGAAGCTGGTCAAGGACTTCCCGTACCTGCCCACGCTGCAGACCTCGATCCAGAACGCGGTGCCCCGCCCCATCACGCCGTTCTACCCGGCCGTGACGAAGGCGATCCAGGACAACGCCTACGCCGCCCTGAAGGGTGACAAGTCCACCGAGGACGCCGTGAAGGACATGGCTGCCGCGATCAACGGGGCCAGCGGGGGCTGACCCTCCCCAACCTCATCGAAGGGGGCGGCGGGGCCTTGCCCGCCGCCCCCGATCGGAGCAAGACTCAGGTGCTGACCACAGGAGGGACCCAGACCGATGTCCACCCAGACCGGGCCGATCGCTGCCGAGGAAGCCGCGGACGCCTCGAAGAACGACCAAGGCCCCGAGCGGGCCTCCATCGACCCGCACCAGGGGCGCCGCGCCTGGATGCTGATCGCCCCGACCGTCGCGCTCCTCATGGTGGTCATCGGCTATCCCGTGGCGCGCGCGGTCTACATGTCCTTCCAGAAGGACGCTGCCCTCGACCCCACCTCGGGGCTCTTCGTGGCAGGTGGTTTCGCAGGCTTCGACAACTACATCCACTGGATCCTCCAGCGCTGCGGTGACGTGTCGTGCCCTCCCGGCACGAACGCAGCCAACTTCTGGGGCAGCGTGTGGATCACCGTCTTCTTCACGATCGTCACGGTGAGCATCGAGCTCGTGCTCGGGTTCTGGTTCGCGATCATCATGAACGGCAGCTTCAAGGGCCGTGGACTGCTGCGGGCCAGCGTCCTGATCCCCTGGGCGATCCCCACCGCGGTCACCGCGAAGCTGTGGTACTTCATCTTCAGCTTCGACGGCATCGCGAACAACCTGCTCGGGACCAACATCGTCTGGTTCAGCGACAAGTGGGCGGCGCGGACGGCGATCATCGTCGCCGACGTCTGGAAGACGACACCGTTCATGGCCCTGCTCATCCTGGCTGGCCTCCAGCTGATCTCCGCCGAGGTCTACGAGGCGGCGAAGGTCGACGGGGCCAGTCCATGGCAACGGTTCACCCAGATCACCCTGCCGCTGGTCAAGCCGGCCGTGGTGGTGGCTCTGCTGTTCCGGACCCTCGACGTGCTCCGGATGTACGACCTCCCGGCGATCATGACCGGCGGTGGCGCCGGTGACGGCAACGACACCACGACCTTGTCGATCCTGGTCGTCAACGAAGTCAGATCGGGGTTCAACAGTGCTGCGGCCCTATCGACGTTGACGTTCCTCTTCATCTTCGGAGTGGCCTTCGTGTTCATCAAGGTGCTGGGCGCCAACACCAGCGACGAGGAGAGCTGAGATGGCTACGCAGACGATCGACGCGAACGAGACCCAGGTCCAGGCCGACCCGTCCGCGAGCAAGCCGAAGTCGACCTTCTGGAAGACCTTCCGGACCTATCTCGGTGTCGCGATCATCGTGGTCTGGGGACTGGCGCCGTTCTACTGGATGGTGGTGACCTCGTTCCGCGCGGTGCCGTTCACGTTCGACACCACGCCCTGGCCGACCCACGTCACCTGGGACAACTTCCAGACCGTCTTCGACACCAGCCGGGGCAACCACTTCGGGCGGGCGCTGGTGAACAGCGTCATCATCGGCGTGTTCACCACCGCGATCGGCCTCGCCGTGGGTGTGTTCGCCGCCTACGCGCTGTCGCGGTTGCGGTTCACCGGCAAGGGCCTCGTGCTCGGGTTCGTGCTCGGCGCCTCGATGTTCCCCGGCGTCGCGCTGATCACCCCGTTGTTCCAGCTGTTCACCGACATCGGCTGGTTCGGCACCTACCAGGCGCTGATCATCCCCAACATCTCCTTCGTGCTGCCGCTGACCATCTACACGTTGACGGCGTTCTTCCGGGAGATGCCCTGGGAGCTGGAGGAGGCCGCCAAGATCGACGGCGCCACCCCGGGTCAGGCGTTCCGCAAGGTCATCTTGCCGTTGGCGGCGCCGGGGCTCTTCACCACGGCGATCCTGGCGTTCATCGCCTCGTGGAACGAGTTCCTCATCGCCTCCCAGCTCAGCAACGCCAAGACCCAGCCGGTCACGGTCGCGATCGCCAGCTTCACCGGCTCGCAGCCGCACGTCGAG
This sequence comes from uncultured Actinomycetota bacterium, assembly GCA_963784485.1. GTDB lineage: Bacteria > Actinomycetota > Actinomycetes > Propionibacteriales > Nocardioidaceae > Marmoricola_A. Next base: position 74,527 of record CAWARH010000008.1, read on the forward strand.
CCCTACACCGCGGTCATGGCGGCCGGCACGGTCGTGACGATCCCGCTGATCATCATGGTGCTGGCCTTCCAGCGCAAGATCGTCGCCGGTCTCACCGCAGGCGGTGTCAAGGGCTGATGGCTGACCCCAGGGACCGCGACAACCAAGGGTCGCTCTTCTCCGCGATGTACCACCACGCGGGCGGCACGCGCAGCAAGCGTGTGCGCCGGGAGAACCTCGAGATCGGTCTCGGCTTCCTGGGGTTCTTCACCCTGGTCTCGCTCATCGCGACCGTGGTCGCGGAGCTCTCGGGGAAGGCGGCGATCTCCGAGGCCCTGGTCTCGGCGGTCTTCGTCTCGCTGACGTACCTCGTCTACCGGAAGTGGCGCAGGGCCGGCGGCTTCGGCTGAGACCGGACCCCGTCCCGGCGCCCTTCCGAGACCCGGACCTGGACTTCGTCCTATCCGTGGCAGCGCTGCGCGGGTAGCATGCACGACCAGCACCATTCAGCATCTCACCTCTCACAACGGATCGTCCGGCACGTTCCTGCCGGTGAAGGGAAGTTCGCGACATGGCTTCGATCAGGTTCGACAAGGCCCAGCGCTGGTATCCGGGGGCAGACGTCCCGGCAGTGCCGGGGATCTCCCTCGACATCGAGGACGGCGAGTTCATGGTGCTCGTCGGTCCTTCGGGGTGTGGCAAGTCCACGACCCTGCGGATGCTCGCGGGGCTGGAGGACGTGAACTCCGGGCACATCTACATCGGCGATCGGGACGTCACGATGATGCCGCCGAAAGACCGGGACATCGCGATGGTGTTCCAGAACTACGCGCTCTACCCGCACATGAGCGTGGCCGACAACATGGCGTTCGCCCTCAAGATGGCCAAGGTGCCCAAGGAGGAGCAGACCAAGCGCGTGGCCGAAGCGGCCCGGATCCTGGGGCTCGAGGAGTTCCTGGACCGCAAGCCGAAGGCACTCTCCGGTGGGCAGCGGCAGCGGGTGGCCATGGGCCGGGCGATCGTGCGCCAGCCGCAGGTGTTCTGCATGGACGAGCCGCTGTCGAACCTCGACGCCAAGATGCGGGTCCAGACCAGGACCGACATCGCCAAGCTCCAGTCCGACCTCGGCGTCACCACGGTGTACGTGACCCACGACCAGGTCGAGGCGATGACCATGGGCGACCGGGTGGCGGTCATGAAGCTCGGTGTGCTCCAGCAGGTCGACACGCCGCTGAAGCTCTACGACAAGCCCAACAACCTGTTCGTGGCCAGCTTCATCGGCTCCCCGCAGATGAACCTCATGGAGGGCACTGCGGTCGACGGGCAGGTGAAGCTCGGCGGGTTCACGGTGCCGGTCGACGAGAAGGCGTCCAAGGTGATGAAGGGCAAGGTCACCGTCGGCGTGCGTCCGGAGAACTGGCGCATCGTCGGGGCCGAGGACGGTGGTCTCCCGGTGCACGTGACGGTGGTCGAGGACCTCGGCGCCGACGGCTACGTCTACGGCACGAGCGAGGCCGAAGGCCTTCCGCACAACATCATCATCCGGGTCGGTGCCCGGGAGCACGTCCGCAAGGGCGACACGATGTACGTCACCACCGACCCGCACCACGTGCACGTGTTCGACACCGAGAGCGGCGACCGGCTCAGCGAGTGACCTGCGGAGCCTGAACCGCGCAGCACCACGCTTACCGGCGGCGGGCCGGGTCCGCTCAGCGGACCCGGCCCGCTGTCGTCGTGACCACGTCGGTCAGGAGCTCGAACAGCCGGGTCGGCAGGTCGTGCCCCATCCCGGGCACGAGGTGCAGGTCGGCTCCGGGGATGGCGCGGGCCGTCGCCCGGCCGCCGGAGACGTGCACCATCCGGTCTGCCAGTCCGTGTACCACGGCGCTCGGCATCCGCAGCCGGCCGAGCGCTGCCGTGCGGTCCGGCTGGGTCAGGACGGCCAGGGTCTGGCGAGCTGCGCCGGCGTAGCTCACCCCGCGTTCCCAGGTGACCTCGGCCCGCTCGAGCGCCACGAGGTCGTCGTCGGCGTAGTCCGGCGAGGCGATCCGCCGCCAGAACTCGACCGACCTCTCGACGTACGCCGTGCGGGTCCGGGCCGGCCGCTGCAGCAGGTGGGGCAACAGCGACGGGTCCTGCCAGCCCACGCGTCGACGTCCGGTCGAGGACATGAGCGAGGTCAGGGACAGCACCCGCTGGGGCTCCTCGACCGCCATCGTCTGGGCGATCATGCCGCCCATCGACAGCCCGGTGACGTGCGCGCGCTCGAGGCCCAGGTGGTCGAGGAGACCGAAGCCGTCCCTGGCCAGGTCGCTGAGCGAGTAGGGTGCCGCGGTGCCGCGGCCCAGGAAGGCCGCGACCACCTGGGCCTGCGTGACCCGGTGCTCGTCGAGGTGGGTGGACCGGCCGGAGTCCCGGTTGTCGTAGCGGAGGACGAAGAACCCCTCGTCGGCCAGCCGGGCGCAGAGCGCGTCGGGCCACCACGTCATCGGGCCACCCAGCCCCATGACCAGCAGCAACGGTCGGGCCGACGGATCCCCGTAGGTCTGGTAACACAACTCGAGGCCGCCGGGCAGCCGAGCGGTCAGCTCCTCGGAACGTCGAGGCCCTCGGGGGGTGGTCTCCGACCTCATGACCTCAGCGTAGGGGGATGGGCCACGCCTCAGGAGAGGTGCGGCCAGCCGGGAGGGAGCTCGTGGCGACGGGGCGGGTCGGCACCGCGCCTCGACACCGTCACCGAGGCCGCCTCGTGGGCTGCGGTGAGCAGGGCTCTCATCCGCTCCTCGCCGAGGTCCTCGAGGCCGTGCTCGACGGCCAGGGTGACCAGCGCGGCCATGAACGAGTCCCCGGCGCCGACGGTGTCCACCACCGTGGTGCGCTGGGAGCGGACCTGGACGGCGGCTGCTGCGCTGAAGGCCAGCGCCCCCTCGCCCCCGAGGGTGACGACCACCAGGTCGGTGGACTGCCCGAGCAGCTCGCCGGCGAGCTCCTCCGGGGTGAGACCCGGTCGGAAGAAGTGCAGGTCCTCGTCGCTCAGCTTCACCAGGCGCGCCATCGCCGCGATCTCGCGTACGTCGGCCCACGCCTGCGCGACGTCGGGGGTGAACGCGGGACGCGCGTTGGGGTCGAAGGTGACCATCAGCCCGGCCTCGGAGGCCTGGTGGACGAGCTCGAGCACGCTGTCTCGGCCGGGGCGCACGGCGGCCCCGATCGAGCCGACGTGCAGTCCTGTGGCGCCGGCGGGCAGCTCGAGCGGTGCGAGGGTCCAGTGCAGGTCGAAGTCGTAGGTCGCCGCACCCTGAGCGTCGAGGTGAGCGGTCGCGGTGCTCGTGGTGTGCCCCGACACGACCGACCTGTCGTGGACGACCACGTCACTGGCGATGACGTGGTCGTGGACCAGCCGGCCCAGGTCGTCGTCGCCGACCTGGGTCACCAGGACGGTGTCGATGCCGAGACGGGCCATGCCCACCGCGACGTTGAGCGGGGAGCCGCCGGGGGCGTGCTCCGGGGTGCCGCCCGCGGGCACCACGATGTCGACCAGCGCCTCGCCGGCGACCACGAAGGGTGCAGTGCTCATGTGGGCTCCCCGTCAGCGCTCGAAGTCGATGCTGGCATAGGACTTGAGCTTGTTCAGCTGGTGCTCGGAGATGATGTTGCGGATCGTCCCGCTGCGCGACCGCATCACCAGGGAGTGGGTGGTGGCTCCGCCGGCGCGGTAGCGGACCCCCTGCATGAGCTCGCCGTCGGTGATCCCGGTCGCCACGAAGAAGCAGTCCTCGGCGGCGACCAGGTCGTCGGTGGTCAGGACGTGGTCGGGGTCGAGGTTGTGCCCGGCGTCGAGGGCGCGCTGGCGCTCCTCGTCGTCGATGGGGCTGAGGCGGCCCTGGATCACGCCGTCGAGGCACTTCATGGCGCAGGCGGTGATGATGCCCTCGGGGGTGCCACCGGTGCCGAGCAGCAGGTCGATCCCGGTGCCGGCCCGCGCGGCCATGATGGCGCCCGCCACGTCACCGTCGGAGATGAACCTGATCCGGGCACCCGTGGCCCGGATGTCCTCGACGAGCTGGGCGTGACGAGGTCGGTCCAGCAGCACCACGGTCACGTCCTCGGGGGTGGCGTTCTTCGCCTTGGCGACCTGGTGGATGTTCTCGCGCACCGGGTAGCGGATGTCGACCATGGAGGCGGCCTCGGGTCCGGTGACCAGCTTCTCCATGTAGAAGACCGCGGAGGGGTCGTACATCGACCCGCGAGGGGCGACCGCCATCACCGCGATGGCGTTGTGCATGCCCTTGGCGGCCAGCGTGGTCCCGTCGATCGGGTCGACCGCGACGTCGCACTCGGCGCCGGTGCCGTCCCCGACGCGCTCACCGTTGTACAGCATCGGGGCGTTGTCCTTCTCGCCCTCGCCGATCACCACCACGCCCTGCATGCCGACGGTGTTGATCATCACTCGCATGGCGTTGACCGCGACCCCGTCGGCGCCGTTCTTGTCGCCGCGGCCGACCCAGCGGCCGGCGGCCATCGCAGCCGCCTCGGTCACCCGGACGAGCTCGAGAGCGAGGTTCCGGTCGGGGGCGTCATGGGCGGCGGCGAGCGGCGCAGGCACAGCTGACATGGGCAAAGGCTAGCGGTAGGTCATCGTGCCCGGACCACCCCGAGGTCTGAACCCTCGACGTCGATGCGGGCCGGGTTGGGCACGGGCTGGAACACTGGGGCAATGAGCGGACAGGTGGGCGGACAGCCAGCGGGGCGGGCGGGGCGCTACCAGCGGTCGTTCACCGGCATGATCGGCGCGATGATCGTGCTGCTGCTCGTCATCGGCGCGTACATGGCCTTCCGCGGCATCAACCGCAACGACCCGGGCAACCCTGTGGAGGCCGTGGAGTGGAAGCAGCCGGCCCAGTTCGCCCGCGAGGACGCGACCTTCGACGTCCTGGCTCCCGCCGAGCTGCCGGAGGGGTGGATCGCCACCAGTGTGCGGTACCGGGCCGGGGCCGAAGGGTCCTGGCACCTGGGCATGCTTACCGACCGCCGACGCTACGTCGGGCTGGAGCAGTCCGCCGGCCCCGTCTCGAGCATGGTCGAGCGGTTCGTCGACCCGGAGGCAACCCAGACCGGTGAGGTCACCGTCGCCGGCGAGCGCTGGCAGACCTGGTCGGACCCCGGGGAGGACCACGCGCTCGTACGCCGCGTCGAGGGCACCACCACCCTCGTGGTCGGGACCGAGCCGCAGGACGTGCTCGCCGACTTCGCCGCCACCCTGCGCTGAGGTTGTGCCGGTCAGTCCCCGTCGCGCTCCGCGATGACGTCCTCGAGGCGCTGTCGGGCACCGTCGAGCCAGTCCTGGCAGATCTGCGCGAGCCGCTCCCCGCGCTCCCACAGGGCCAGGGACTCCTCCAGGGAGGTGCCGCCCTGCTCCAGGGTGCGCACCACGTCGAGCAGCTGCTCACGAGCCTCTTCGTAGCCGAGGGCCTCGGTCTTCTCGGTCTGCTTCTCAGTCATGGGGGTCCTCGTCCGGGGCGTCTGCGGCTTCGATGTCGGCGGCTTCGATGGGGTCCGGGTGGGTGGCGGTGACCGTCAGCTCGACCCGTCCGTCGAGCACGCGCGCGCTGACCGGGGCTCCGGCTCGCACCTGTCGGGTGGCCGTCAGCACATGGCCGTCGGCGTCCTGGAGGACGGCGTAGCCGCGGCGCAGGGTCTCCAGCGGAGACAGCGCCCGCACCCGGGCGCGAGCGTGGCTGACGTCGTCGGCAGCCCGGTCGAGCCTGTGCCGGTGCGTGCGCCGCGAGCGGGCCAGCAGCTCGCTGACCTCGCGCTGGCGGTCCGCGATGCCGCCCCGCGGGTCCGCCAGCACGGGTCGCGCGCGGAGCGCGGAGAGCTGGGCGGTCTCGTGCCGCAGCCAGGCCTGCACCTGCTGGCGTCCGCGCTGGCGCAGCTGACGCACCCGCTGGGCCTCTTCGGCGACGTCGGGGACGACCAGCTTGGCCGCGTCGGTCGGGGTGGAGGCGCGGACATCGGCGACCAGGTCGAGGATGGGGGAGTCGGGCTCGTGGCCGATGGCGGAGACCACCGGGGTCCGTGCCGCGGACACGGCGCGGATCAGCCCCTCGTCGGAGAAGGGCAGCAGGTCCTCGACCGAACCGCCGCCGCGGGCGACGACGACGACGTCCACCGTGCCGTCCCGGTCGAGTCGCTGGAGCGCCTCGATGACCTCGCGGGCGCAGTGCGGGCCCTGCATCGCGGCGTACGCCGTGACGAAGCGGACCGCGGGCCAGCGGCGGCGGGCGTTCTCCAGGACGTCGCGCTCGGCCGCGGAGCCGCGGGCGGTGACCAGGCCGACCGTGCCGGGCAGGAACGGCAGCGTGCGCTTCCGCTCACGGGCGAAGAGCCCCTCCGCGGCGAGCAGCTGACGCCGTCGCTCCAACCGCGCCAGGAGCTCGCCGAGCCCGACCATCCGGAGCTCGTCGGCCACCAGGCTCAGGGTCCCTCGCTGGGGGTAGAAGCGGGGGCGGCCGTGCACCACGACGCTGGCGCCCTCGACCACCGGCGGGTCGGCGGAGTCGATGACCGCGCGGTTGCAGGTGACCGTCATCGACATGTCGCCGAGCGGGTCGCGCAGGGTGAGGAAGACCGTGCTCATGCCCTGTCGCCGGTTGAGCTGGGCGATCTGACCCTCGACCCACACCGCGCCGAGCCGATCGATGTAGCTGGAGATGAGCGTGGCGATCTGCCGGACCGGGGCCGGTTGCTCGGGACTGGTCTGCAGCGCCACGCAGGCACCCTAGCCGCGACCTCCTACGATGGAGGGCATGAGCCCGTCCGACCTGGGGATGCCCCCTGTCCTCGACCCCGACACCGCCGAGGAGCGCTCGGTGCTGCTCGCCGCCCCCCGCGGGTACTGCGCCGGTGTGGACCGGGCGGTGATCACCGTGGAGCAGGCGCTCGACCTGTACGGCTCCCCGGTCTACGTCCGCAAGCAGATCGTGCACAACAAGCACGTCGTCGCCGACCTCGAGCGGCGCGGCGCGGTCTTCGTCGAGGAGATCGAGGAGGTGCCGGCCGGGGCCACCGTGGTGTTCTCGGCCCACGGGGTGTCGCCGCTGGTGCACGAGCAGGCGGCGGAGCGGGAACTGAAGACCATCGACGCGACCTGCCCCCTGGTGACCAAGGTCCACCACGAGGCCACACGCTTCGCCAACGACGACTACGACATCCTGCTGATCGGGCACGCCGGGCACGAGGAGGTCGAGGGCACCGCGGGGGAGGCGCCCGCGCACATCCAGCTGGTCGAGACCCCCGCGGACGTGGCGACGGTCGAGGTGCGTGACCCCGCCAAGGTCGCCTGGCTGTCCCAGACCACCCTGTCCGTGGACGAGACGATGGCGGTCGTGGACGCGATCCGCCAGCGCTTCCCCCTGCTCCTCGACCCTCCGTCGGACGACATCTGCTACGCCACCCAGAACCGGCAGATGGCGATCAAGGAGATCTCCCGCGAGGCGGACCTGGTCATCGTGGTCGGCTCCGGCAACTCCTCGAACTCCGTGCGTCTGGTCGAGGTGGCCCTGGAGGCGGGGGCCGGGGCGGCCTACCGGGTCGACGACGCCTCGGAGATCGAGGAGTCCTGGCTCACCGGTGTCCGGAGCGTCAGCGTGACCTCGGGCGCCTCCGTCCCCGAGGACCTGGTGGACGGGGTTCTGACCTACCTGTCGGACCGCGGGTACCCGGCTGCGCGGGCGGTGCACACGGCCGAGGAGTCGTTGATCTTCGCGCTCCCCCCTGAGCTGCGCCGGGACCTGCGGGCCCGGGAGCGTGCGTCGAGCTCCTGATCCACCGCCTTGGCCCAGCAGACCGCTGGGTCGCGGGCCGTCCTGTGGTGCGGCCGTCCTGTGGTGCGGCCCGTCCTGTGGTGCGGCCCGTCCTGTGGGGCGCCCGTCCTGTGGGGCGGTGCGGCCGCTCTGTCAGCGAGGACCGCGGCTGTGCTCGACCGGCGCGGGGCTCGTGGTAGGACCGACCGTGGGCGAGCTGGTGGTGGGGTCGCCGCCCTGCCGAGGCACTCGCCCGCCGACGGCTGCCTCGGTCGTCGTGCCGGAAGGCTCGGTGTCGAGCGGAGCAACGGCCGGGTCCGCCTCGAGCACCGCGTCGACCCGCGCGGGCCGGGTGCGCTGGCGCGGGCGCAGCGTGCCCTGGTGCCGTAGGGCGACCTGTCGGAGCGCCAGCACCACGAGGGTCAGCGCGTAGCCGGCAGTGAGGGCGACGGCACGGTGGGCCAGGCCGGAGACGATCGCCTGGATGACCCCGTCCTGCGGCCGGGCGACCGACGAGCGGTCGACCACGGCCAGCACCACGACGACCGAGGCCAGCAGCAGAGGGGGGAGGACCCCGACCACGAAGAAGTCGCGCGGGTGGACCCACAGGGCCGCGCCCACGCAGACCACGACGAAAGCGATGTCGAAACCGAGTCCCAACCGGCCCTGGACGAGCAGGCTCACGAGCACCACGACCAGCATCGCCAGGATGCTCGCACGAGCCACGAGCCGTCCTGGATGGCGTCCCTCCTCCCACAGCGTCCGTGCGGGCGCCCTGGTCGAGGTCCTCGATGAGGGCCTCGAGCGGGTCCGTGGGGGCTGGTTCATGGGGGCCTGCGTCCGGCTCGGCACGTGGACAAGGTACGACGGCTCAGGCGGACTCGTCATGCGCCACGCCGGTGCGCGACACGCCGCTCCTGCCGCCCCCGGCGACCCCGCTGCGGGTGTCGTCGACCAGCTCGACCGCGGTCGGCGCCCGCGGGACGCTCGAGACCGCGGTCGGCTCCGGCAAGTCGTCGGCAGGGAGCCCCAGGTCGGTGAACCTGCGGGCCGAGACGAGGACGCGGCTCTCGAGGGAGCCGATCGCCTGGTTGTAGGACCCCACGGCCGCAGAGAGGGACCGGCCCACCTTGTCCAGGTGCGAGCCCAGGACGCCGATCCGCTCGTGCAGCTCCCGCCCGAGGCGATGGATCTCCTGGGCCTTCTCGGCCACCGCCTCCTGGTTCCACGCATGGGCCACCGTGCGAAGCAGGGCGATCAACGTCGTCGGCGTCGCCAGCACCACCCGGCGCTCGGCGGCGTGCTCGATCAACCCCGGGTCGCTCTCCAGGGCCGCGGCGAGGAAGGACTCGCCGGGCACGAACAGCACCACGAACTCGGGACTTCCCGCCAGGGCACGCCAGTACGCCTTGCCGGACAAGGCGTCGACGTGCTGACGGAACTGGCGGGCGTGTCGCGCCAGGTGCGCGGCGCGCTCGTCGTCGGAGTCCGGTCCATCGCACTCGGTGGCGTCGAGGAACGCGTCGAGCGGGACCTTCGAGTCGACGACCACCTCCTTGCCTCCGGCCAGGTGCACCACAAGGTCGGGACGGAGGGATCCCGCCGTCCCGGCGCCTGCGTGCGTCGGACCAGCGACGCTGACCTGCTCGTCGAAGTCGCAGCGGGCCACGAGCCCCGCGAGCTCGACGGCGCGGCGGAGGTGGAGCTCGCCCCAGCGGCCGCGGACCTGGGGGCGCCGCAGAGCGGTGGAGAGACTGGTGGTCTCGCGGCGGAGCTGGTCGGTGCTGTGCCGCATGTCGGCCACCTGCTGTTGGAGCTGCGCCTGCCAGGACACCCGCTGCTCCTGCAGGCTGCGCATCTGCTGCTGGAGAACGTCGAGCCCGTGGGCGACGGCTGCGTGGTCGGCTGTGCGCGCCTGGAGTGCCGCCGGGTCCGGCGCGGCGGGGCGGGAGCGGCTCCACAGCACGCCGATCGGGACGCCGATGAGCAGCCCGACGGCCAGGGCGGCGAGCAGGCCGAGGGCCAGGGTGACGACGGTCGTGCTGTCCATGGAGCCAAGCGTGCCGCAGGCCGCCGACAGTTCCGGTGAGGCCGGCGTACTCCGGGGTCAGCCGTCGAGATCGACGACCACGGGGGCATGGTCGCTGGCGCCCTTCCCGGCCCGCTCCTCGCGGTCCACGAACGCGTGGGTCACGCGCCCGTGGAGGGCGGGGGAGCCCAGGACGAAGTCGATCCGCATGCCCTTGTTCCGCTCGTAGCGCTGGCGGTAGTAGTCCCAGTACGTGTACGTCCCCGGGTCGGGGGCGTGGGGGCGGACAAGGTCGGCGAACCCGGCGTCGACGAACGCCTGGAAGGCAGCACGCTCCGCGGGAGTGACGTGGGTGCTCTTGGCGAACTGAGTCATGTCCCAGACGTCGTCGTCGGTGGGAGCGATGTTCCAGTCCCCGGCCAGGACTGTCGGCAGGTCCGGCTGGTGCTCCAGCCAGGAGGAGGCCGCGGTCCGGAGCGCGCTCAGCCAGCGCAGCTTGTAGTCCAGGTGCGGGTCGCCGACCGCCCGTCCGTTCGGCACGTACAACGACCACAGCCGCACCCCACCGCAGGTCGCGCCGATGGCGCGGGCCTCGGTGACGGCCGGGTCGCCGTACCCGGGCATGCCCTCGAAGCCGAGCTGCACGTCCTCCAGTCCGATCCTCGAGACGATCGCGACACCGTTCCACTGGTTGAGGCCGAAGGTCGCCACCTCGTAGCCGAGGAGCTCCAGCCCCATCGTCGGCCACTGGTCGTCGCGGGCCTTGGTCTCCTGCAGGGCGAGCACGTCGACGTCGTGGCGCTGCAGGAACGCCTCGACGCGGTCGATCCGGGAGCGGACGGAGTTGACGTTCCAGGTGGCCAGGCGCACCCGTCGAGCCTAGCCAGGCGCCGGAGGTCGGAGGCAGCCGGTCAGTGCCGCTGCATGTCGGGTACGTGCGCGCCGCCCGTGGGAGTGTCCGGCAGCGTGAACCAGACCTCGGTCCCGTGGCCCTCGCCGTCCTCGGGGTCGTCGAGGCCGACGGTGCCGTCGTGCGCAGCCACGATCCTGGCGACGGTGGCCAGGCCGATGCCGTGGCCCTCGATCGAGGAGTCCAGCCGGGAGAACATCGAGAAGACCCTGCTCCGGAGCTCCGGGGCCACACCGATGCCGTTGTCGGTGACCGACACACGCCAGTGTCCCTGGGTGCGTCGGGCGTCCACGCGGACTTCTGGCGGCACCCCGGGGCGGACGAACTTCACGGCGTTGCCGAGCAGGTTGAGCAGCACCGAGTAGATCTGGTCGGGGTCCACGCTCACGACGGGCAGGTCGCCCACCTCGACGGTCGCCCCGGCTGCGCCGAGCACGGCCGAGGAATCGGCGAGCAGCTGCTGGACGAGGTCGTTGAGGTCCACCGGGACGAGGTGGGTGCGACGACCAGCCTCGCGGAGCCGGAGCAGCCCCTCGATCATCACGCCCATCCGTCGTGCGGACCGCCGGGCGCTCACCAGCACCCGGGCACGGACGGGGTCGTCGTCCTGGGCGGCGAGCTCGTGGAGCATGTCGAGGCTCGTGATCACCGCCGTGAGGGGGATCCGCAGGTCGTGGCTGATCTGCGCCGCGGTGTGGAGGGCTTCGTCGGAGGTCGGGTCGTGCCTGTCGAGGTCGTCGCGTTCACGGTCCTGGCGCAACCGCAGCTCCATCACCTGGGTGATGCTCGCGGCCAACGTGCCCAGCGTCTGGACCTGCAGCTCATTGAGCTGGTGCGGGGCACGGTCGTAGACGCAGACGCGGCCCACCATCTTCTGGTCGGGCGTGTAGATCGGCGCCGAGGCGTAGAAGCGCACTCGGTCCGACGTGCCGTCGATGTAGGGATTCGCGGCGAACCGTTCGTCGAGCAGCGTGTCCTCGGCGACCACGATGCCGTGCTCGCCCAACATGCGGCAGCAGAAGCTCTCCGAGGCTGGCACGACCACCGGCTCGAAGCCCACGCAGGCCAGCAGGTGGCAGCGGGGTCCCTCCATCACCGTGAGGGCAGCCAGCTCAGTGCCGCAGATGGCGCGCACGAGCGCGACGATCTCGCGCAGGTCCGCGTCGTCCGTGCGGCTGAGCGCCCGGACGACGGCGCGTCCGTCGTGGTCCTCCTGCGGCGTGCCGTGCCCGCGCGAGCCACTCTGGGTCACGGCCGGTGTCAGGCTCTGATGCATGGTCGGGGCTCCTTCTGGCCACCATCATGCGCGAGCGGCAGCCCTTCGGCCACCCGCCCGTGGCCCGGTGGGCGACCGGTCTGGAGGGCACGAGACCTTGTGGCCAGGCGCCGGCCGTCGAGGCCGTGGTCGGATCACAGGGCCGGACGCACGTAGACTCGCGCTCCGTGGCTCTCAGCATCGGCATCGTCGGACTCCCCAACGCGGGCAAGTCGACCCTCTTCAACGCCCTCACCCGCAACGACGTCCTGGCGGCGAACTACCCGTTCGCCACGATCGAGCCCAACGTCGGCGTGGTCGGTGTCCCGGACGACCGCCTGGGGGTGCTGGCGGAGATCTTCGGTTCCGCCAAGATCCTGCCCGCGACCGTGCAGTTCGTCGACATCGCCGGGATCGTCCGCGGTGCCTCCGAGGGGGAGGGGCTGGGCAACAAGTTCCTCTCCCACATTCGCGAGTCCGATGCGATCTGCCAGGTGACCCGCGTCTTCCGTGACGAGGACGTCACCCACGTCGACGGGGAGGTGAACCCCGCCTCGGACATCTCCACCATCCAGACCGAGATGATCCTGGCGGACCTCCAGACGGTGGAGAAGGCCGTCCCCCGGTTGGAGAAGGAGGCCCGCGCGCGGAAAGAGCTCGGAGCACAGCTGGCCGCGACCAAGGAGGCGCTAGCCGCGCTGGAGGCGGGCACGCCGATCATCGCCACCAAGATCGACCGGGCGCTGGTCCGCGAGCTCATGCTGCTCACGGCCAAGCCGTACATCTACGTCTTCAACTGCGACTCCGACGAGCTGGGTGACGAGGAGCTCAAGCAGCGGATGCGTGACCTGGTCGCGCCGGCCGAGGCCATCTTCCTCGACGCGAAGTTCGAGTCCGAGCTGGTCGAGCTCGACGACGACGACGAGGCGCGCGAGATGCTCACGGAGATGGGGATCGACGAGCCTGGACTCGACGTGCTCGCCCGGGTCGGCTTCGACACCCTGGGGCTGCAGACCTACCTGACGGCCGGTCCCAAGGAGTCCCGCGCCTGGACGATCCGCAAGGGCGCCACCGCCCCGGAGGCGGCTGGTGTGATCCACACCGACTTCCAGCGCGGCTTCATCAAGGCCGAGGTGGTCTCCTTCACCGACCTCGTCGAGGCCGGGTCGATGGCGTCCGCCAGAGCCGCGGGCAAGGTCCGCATGGAGGGCAAGGACTACCTCATGAGCGACGGCGACGTGGTGGAGTTCCGCTTCAACGTGTGATTCGCGCGTCTGCGCAGGTCAGAGTGGGTTTAGGGCCTCCCAGTCCGCACAGAGTCCGCCGGGCTGGCACTTAGCCCGGATGCACCGATGATCAGCGGTCGCGGGGCGGGGCGGGGCGTGCCGCAACGCGAGGATGCCCTTGCGGGCTTGAAGAATGGGACTTCTCTAGGGTCCGGTTCCAACAAGCGCGAAGGGCATCCGTCAGGTGCAACTTTCTCACACGTCTCGGGCGACCTCGGTGGTGTTCGACGACCCGAACCTGGTGTCGTCGGCGGGGCTGGTCCCGATGCTGGCGCTGGCGGACCGGGCCGGGCTCCGCGAGCTCGCGCAGGAGCACCTGACGGTGCCGTCGGACAAGGGCGCCAACGCGGGGTGGAAGGTCGCTTCGCTGGTGGCGGGCATGGTCGCTGGGGCGGACTCGATCCTGGACATGGCGGTGCTGCGGCACGGCGGGATGGTCCGGTTGTTCACCCGGATCTACGCACCCTCGACGCTGGGGTCGTTCCTACGGTCGTTCGCCTTCGGGCACGTCCGCCAGCTCGACGCGGTCGCCTCGCGGTTCCTCCTCGCCCTGGCCAACCTCGCAGCACTGTTCCCGGTGATCGGGCGGCGTGACGGCGATGTGGAGTCCAACGACGGGTATGCGTTGGTCGATGTCGACGACACGATCATCGAGGTCCACGGGCACGCCAAGCAGGGGGCCGGGTTCGGCTACTCCGGGGTCCGCGGCCTGAACGCACTGCTCGCCACCCTCACCACGGCGACCACCGCGCCGGTGGTGGTGGCCCAACGCCTCCGGAAGGGATCGACCGGGTCCCCGCGTGGGGCGAAGCGTCTGGTCGGTGACGCGGTGAAGACCACCCGACGCCTCCTCGGAAAGACCCGGCTGGTGCTGGTGCGGATGGACTCGGCGTTCTATGGCCGCGGCGCGGTCCACGCCGCGCTGGCCGGCGGCGCGGCGGTGTCGGTCACCGTCCGGATGGACAAGGCCGTCAAGAAGGCCATCGCCGCCATCGGTGACGACACCTGGACGTCGATCGAGTACACCGACGCAGTGTTCGACGAGACCTCCGGCCAATGGATCTCTCGCGCCGAGGTCGCCGAGACCCCGTTCGTCGCGTTCTCCTCGGCGAAGAAGTCCGAACGGGTGCCGGGCAGGCTCGTGGTCCGCCGGATCCCGGACTTCAACGCCGATAAGAAGCGAGCTGCGGGGCAGGGCACCCTGTTCGACGTGTGGCGGTTCCACGCGTTCTTCACCACCGCCGACCCCGAGATCCTCGACACCGTCGCGGTCGACAAGGCCCACCGCGCTCACGCGGTCATCGAGCAGGTCCACGCCGACCTCAAAGGCTCAGCGTTGGCGCACCTGCCGTCCGGGGTGTTCACCGCCAACGCCGCCTGGCTCGTGCTGGCCGTGATCGCGTTCAACCTGACCCGTGTCGCCGGCACTCTCGCCGCGCCCGACCTTGCCCGTGCGACCACCGCAACCCTGCGACGCAAACTGGTCCACGTCCCCGGCCGGGTCGCGACCTCAGCGCGACGGATGACGCTGCACCTGCCGAGGAACTGGCCCTGGGAGACCGCCTGGACCCGACTGATCACGACCGTCACCGACCCACCCCGACCAGCCACGTCCTGACCACCCCCGAGCAGCAGTTTCAAAAACACGTGGAACACCACCGGCAGAAGGGCCGGACACACCGGCATGCCTACCGAAAATCAGAGCCCTCCCACCATCACGACACCGCACGAGCCGAGCTCATCGGTGCATCCGGGCTTAGCGGACTGCCGGGGGCATGACTTGCTCCGCAGCCGTGCGTCACGAGATGCTCACCACGACTTTGCCGAGTGCGTGTCCCTCCCCGACCTGAGCCAATGCGGCTGGAACCTCGTCGAGTGTGAACGTCCGGTCGATCGGGATCCGTAGCTCTCCGGTCACGCATAGGGCGGCCAGCGGCTCGAAGTGCGCTGGACCTTCGTTGACGGCGAGCACCCCGATCGAGCGACCAGTGATGCGTCCCACCACCCACCCGGCGGTCAGTACACGCAGCACTGCGGGAACCGACCCGCCGACGCAGCGATAGGTGCCGTGGAGTGCCAGGGCGCGCCGGTAGGCGAACACCGACCGGTGCGCGACCATGTCCAGGACCAGGTCGTACGGCCGAGTCGTCGTGGTGAAGTCCTCCTGGCGGTAGTCGATCACGTCGTCGGCGCCCAACGACTTCATGAAATCGAGCTTGGCGGCGTTGTCGACCCCGGTGACGTGGGCCCCCATCCGCTTGGCGAGCTGAATCGCGAAGCATCCCGAACCTCCTCCAGCACCGTTTATCAGCACCCGGCTCCCCGCCGCTGCCCATCGCGTGCCCTGCAGAGCGATCGCCCCGGACTGCGGCAGGGTCGACGCCTCGGCAAAGGTGAGCTGGGCGGGCTTGCGAGCGAGCGCAGATTCCGGCGCGAGCGCGTACTGGGCGAAGCCACCCTTCAATACAAGGTTGTCGCCGTACACCGCGTCTCCGGGTTCGAACTGGGTCACCCCTTCCCCGACCGCGTCGACCACTCCGGCGAGGTCCGACCCGAGTGTTCGGCGAGCGGGGACGAGAAGCCCGCCGATACGCGCGTATGCGGGCGACCCCAGCAGACACTCCCAATCGCTGAGGTTCACGGACGTGGCCGCGACTTTGACCCGCACCTGTCCAGCTGCGGGCGACGGGACCGGTACGTCCTCGACATGAAGGACATCGGTTGACCCGTACCGGTCGTAGACCACGGCCTTCATTTGCACCCTTCGGCACACTCGGACATGGTCGCCAACCTAGCGCAGCGGGACCGTTGCCGACCGCGTGGAGCGAGTGATCTGCGTGCCCGCGCGGCGCTATGACGAGGCCGCTTCGCGGCGGGATGACGCGCGTCGCGCGGTGGCCACCCGCGCCACTCAGTCGCGGGTCCTGCGCGTTGTTGGCGTCGGGATGAGCGAGGATGCCTCGATGACGTTCGCGATCGCCATCTGCCAGCCCGTCGCCCCCGCCCCTGAGGTCAGTGCCTCGCCCTGAGGCGGTTGGCTGTGGCTGATCGGCGCGAGGATCCGACGTACGCGAGGCCGGGAACTCTGAGCCCGTCTGCGGTTTGGTACCGCGACAGCCGTTCGCGGACCATTTCCCGGATGGCCATCATGTCGCGGGCAGGCAGGACGGCCAGGCGTTGCTTCAGCGGTCCGGCGAGATCGATGCGCAGCTGCCAGTAGTCGTCGAAGGATGCGTCGAGGGTGGGCACGTCGATCGGCTGCACGCTGACCTGTTCGAGGCCGGCTGCGGTCAGTGTTGCCTCGAGGGCACCCTCGGCGCCCAGTGAGAACGGGCCCGGGGTCCCAGGCGGAGGCACCGATGTGCCGGTGTGCTCTTGCACCGCGTCTGCCAGCACTCCGAGCCACGGGTTGAGATCACGTGGACCCCACACCGCGATGGCCGCTCGGCCACCTGGCCGTAGCACTCGGGCGATCTCGCAGGCGGCTCGGACCGGGTCGAGTGCGAACATGAGTCCCTCGCGGCAGACGACGATGTCGAACGAGTCGTCGGGCATGTCGATCTGCTCCAGGTCGAGGACCTGCGCCTTGACCTGTGTGGCAGCTCCGCCGACTTGGGCGCGACGCGCCGCTCGCGTGGACGCGATCGCCACCATCTCTGGCGCCACGTCGGAGAGGACCACCCGTCCTCCTGGTGTGACTTGGTCGACGATCGCCAAGCCCAAACCACCTGCGCCGCAGGCGAGCTCAAGCACCTCGTCGCCGGGAACAGGCGTGACGGCGTCGATCATGCGCCGGGTGACAACCTCCGCGCGTTGCTCAACGTGATCGCCGTGCTCACCCCAGGACTCCGCGACCGAGCCCCACATGTGGTGCACGCGGTTGCGGATCTGCTCGGCGGCGGGCAGTTGAGCAGTCTCTGATGACATCTCGAGCCTCCCTCGGCATTTCGTTACACGTAGTGAGTAACGAATACTGCTACGTTAGCCCCATGGCCGCCGAAGTCAAGAGATCGCGCACCTATGACTCCTCGCTGCGCGCGCAGCAGGCCTCCGCGCGGCGCCGCACGCTGGCCCAGGCCGCCCGGGATCTCTTCGTCGAAGAGGGATACCCGGCCACCACGATGGAGGCGGTAGCGAAACGCGCCGACGTCTCGCTGAAGACGGTCTACAACTCCTACCGCAGCAAGGCGGGCCTGCTGAGAGCGGTGTGGGACCTCTCCCTCAAGGGCGATCTCGACGACGCACCCGTCGCAGAACGTCGCTGGTACACCGAACTTCTGGCTGAGCCGGATCCGCACCGGCAAGTAGCGATGACGGCGGCGAACTCTCGAATCGTCAAGACGCGCATCGGACCCATGCTCAGGGTGATACGAGACGCCGCACCCATTGACGACGACCTCGCGGCGCTGTGGGAACTGATCCAGACTGACTTCGCGGCTAACCAGCGCGCGATTGTCGTAAGCCTTGCCGACAAGGGCGCCCTGCGACCTGGACTCGATGTTCAGCGCGCCACTGACCTGCTGTGGACGCTCAACCATCCAGATGTCTGGCTGCTGCTTGTTGATCGGCGCGGCTGGTCGCCGGAGGATTGGGAGAGCTGGTTCGCCGAGACCTGCCGAGAGCAATTGCTGGCTTGAGGCTGAGATCGCGTCAGTGTGGGCGGAGTTGACGCTCCTCGGAGCCCGCCGGGGGCTACACGCCGGCGACGTAGGCGGTGAGGAAGTGGACGCCGTGGCGGTCGAGGTTGCCGCGTGCCCGGTTGTAGTGCTCGGTAGTCCTGGGGTCGGCGTGCCGGGCCAGGATCTGGGCGTCACGGAGCGGGACACCGGCGTCGAGGGCGTTGGTGATCGCCGCGTGGCGCAGCGAGTGGGGGCTGATGTGCCGCG
Organism: uncultured Actinomycetota bacterium; assembly: GCA_963784485.1. Classification (GTDB taxonomy): domain Bacteria; phylum Actinomycetota; class Actinomycetes; order Propionibacteriales; family Nocardioidaceae; genus Marmoricola_A. The sequence goes on from CAWARH010000008.1 coordinate 92,677, forward strand.
GGATCCCCGCGGCCTTCGCGATCCCGGGCGACCATGCGGTAGGCGTCGCGTCGGTCGATCGGTTTGCCCGTCAACGGCCTCAAGATCAGCCGCCCGCAGTCGCGGTTTGCCGCGGCAGGCCTCGAGGACGCGGAGCACCGGCACCGTGACGGGCATGGTCGCGGGCTTGTTGCCCTTGCCGACGAGGTGGAGCACGCGGTGCCCGCGCAGCGTCTCGGCGTAGTCCTCGATCCGTACCGCCGCAGCCTCGGAGGCGCGCAGAGCGTTGATCCCGAGCAGGTACGCCAACGCCCGTGGTGGACCGTCAGGGTCTGGGCGACCTGGAGGAACTTGCTCAACTCCAGCCGGTCGAGGCCCTGGGTGCGCGACTCGTCTCGGTGCACCCGGGGCAGTCGGGCGTAGACCGCCGGGCGGCGGTGATGAGGCCGTCGATGTGGGCGTAGCGGAAGAACCCACGCACGCCGTGCATCAGCGTGACCACCGAGGAGTCCATCAGCCCCGACTCACCGAGCTGACGGATGTAGAGCTCGACATGGGCACGCTGGATCCCGACCAGCGGGTCCAGGCCGTTGTCCTCAAACCAGGCGAACCAGCGCCGCAGCTGGAAGGAGTACAAGGCGTGGGTCCGGCCGGAGTAGCGGGCCAGGTAGGACACCGCCGCCAGCTGCGCTGGCGACATCGACAGCGGCTGGAACGGGAGAAGGGTCGTAGCGTCAGACATTGGGGCACCTCAGGCGGCGCCGAAGGCCGAGCCTCGCCCACGCCCGCCGCTCACACGGCGAAGCACTCCACCAGGCTGACGCTACGCCGAGGACCGCGTCCGCAGGCGGCGGTTGGACGCTGTCGGTCTCGGGCTGGCCGCCGTCAAGATTTGTTGGCTGCCATCGCTCACTCGATGGGTTCGACCCACTGAGATCGCCACTCGGGCGGGTCCGTGCGCTGCCCGTAGTAGCGCGTGTCTTGAAGGATCCGTCCTTCTTCGTCGAGTTCCCAGACCAGTACGACATGCCACACGTCGCCCCCGTAGTCGTTGACACCCTCGATGACCCAGACGCGGCCGGAGCCGTGGACCCGCCGCAACCGAACCGCCGGCGGAGTCGGAAATGCCTCTTGCACCGAGCGCATGGCGTCGCGCCCGCGGATCCGTTCATTCGACTGCGGCATCTCCATCACGTAGTCGTCGTGTCGAACCGCGTACTCCTGCTTCGCCGACAGCCCGCCCCCGTCGCCAAGGCCGAGCAGTGACTCGATCCCCTTGCGCATGGCGATCTCGTCGTCGTCGGCGATCGCCTGGCGGAACAACGCCCGCACCTCGCTGTCGTCCATATCCGTCCCCTGAGCGGACTCCCAGCCGGGTCCGTCCCGGCCGGCGATGCCAGTCCACTCTCCAGCGTCGCAGCATGCAATAGTCAGTTCTCGATTCGGAGGACCAGCCCTGCGCCTGCGATGAGCGATGACGCACAAGCGGCGGCAGGACGCAGATGACTTGCTCAGACTTGCCGGTCAAGGTGACCAGACCATGAGCATCAACTTCACCATGACCCCATCGCCAGGGTGCGCGTCGTCGCACGCCAAGCAGGGCGCGGGACAGGGGGCGTGGGAGCAGGTACTCCTCTCCGTTCCGGCGGTGATCGCCCGAGCGTCGGGCAGCGACCTGGCGAGCCGGTCGAGCTTGGTGAACACGAGCGCGTCTCCGGCGCGGCAGGCGGCAAGTGCCTGACGAAGTCCGGGCCGTTCGCGGTTGGTGCCGGTCGGGCCATGGTCGACGTGAATGCGGTCGGGCTCGACGCCGAGCGCGAGGAGACCATCGCGTTCGGCGGTGAGATCTTGTTGATCGGTGGAGCATCGGGCGTACCCGACAAGCAGGGCGCTCATGGCGCACCTCCCAGGTTGGCCCGGCCGCGCCACTGTATGTGGTCGGCCCGGCCATAAGAGCGGCGCTCGACGCCACCAGGGACGGCTTTGCCTCTCGGTACGCAAGGGGTCGGAACCTTGGATGGTGCTCCCGCCCACAGAGTTTTCGTCATACGATTTTGTTCATGGTGAGTGAGGATCAGATCCGCCAGTGGGCGGACGAGGCCGAGGCCGGCTACGACGCCGCGGAGATGAAGCGCCGCGGGCGCGGGCGGCCCGGCCGTGGCGCCGAGCCGATGCAGGTCGTGGCCGTTCGCCTCACCACCGAAGAGCTTGCTGCGGTCGACGCGATCGCTGAGCGCAAGCACATCTCACGATCCGAAGCGATCCGCAAGGCGCTGGCCGGCTTCGCGGCGTGAAGGTCCACGACAGCGCACTCAGGCACGGGGTACCTCCCAAGGACGCCGTCCAGGCAGCCGAATGGCCACGGTGGATCGAACCCCTCGTTGAGGAAGACTGGCCGCGCCGAGAGCTGCAACTCGGATTCGACACCCAAGCTCGGCTGCTCGAGACCGTCGTGCTCACCTTCGAGAGCGGCGACGAGATGATCATCCACGCCATGCCAGCCCGCAAGCAGTACTGCGAACTCCCGCCCCAACCTCGCGCCTCACGTCCCCACAAGTCGATGAGGTTCCGGTACGCCGGCAGACCACGGCTCGGGACCGGTGTGCCGTCGGTCTCGAGGCATACACTGGCGCCATGCCGTTCAGCGCATCGGAGTTCTATGAGGCGGGCCTTGCCCTGCCTCCCTCGGTGCGCAAGGACATTGTCCTGCGGCTACTGGAGTCGGTCGAGGTCGTCGACGACGACGCGATCGAAGAGGCGTGGACCAACGAGCTCTCGTCTCGCGTGGACGACATCGTCAGTGGCACGGTCACGGCCGTTTCAGGTGAGCAGGTTTTTGCCGACATCGCCGCCCGACGGGCCGCGCGCAACACATGACCTTCGCCTTTCACCCGGAGGCTTAGGCCGAGTTCGCTGCTGACGTCGACTGGTACGACGCCCGCGAGTCGGGCGTGGGCGGCCGCTTCGCAGATGCGGTGCGCGCCATCGACGCTGCCCTCGATGACCCCGCGGCCTGGGCGACGTGGCCAGGTTGGGATCGTCAGCCGGTCGTGCGTTCGAAGGGCGTGACCGGCTTCCCTTACAGGGTCGTGTACTTCGTTGAGCACGACGCCCTGACCATCGTGGCCGTGGCTCACGCCAAGCGACGACCCGGCTACTGGCGAGATCGAGCCAGCCTGTGACGCAGCCACCCGCATCGCCTGCGGTCCGCAAACAGTCCGCAAACAGTCCGCAAGAAGTCCGGCCGAGACCGACGATCGCCGACGACGTCCAACGGCGTCGTGAACGCGTTTCGGCAGGTCAGACCGTGGTTTCCGGCATCAGTCGGCGATGGCCGACAGTGATCGAACCCCGCCTGATCGTTGCGCTTCAACGTCTGATTCGGCGCCAAAGAGCGGGACCAGAGTGGGTGTGACCCCCATGCCAATCTTCAGAGCCCCAACCTCCGGCCTCGGCGCCACCAACTGACACGTCTGTGACGTGACCCTTAGCAGTGGTGTGACGCGGGCTGGTCGGCGGTCGAGCTGGTCGGCGTATCAGCAGATGTGGCAACACTCGCGGGCGAGGGTCACCCTCGCGTCCTGCGGGACGTCTGCCACAGAACGAGCCCCAGGAGGGCGATGACGAAGGTGGGAAGCATCAGGACTGGCGGCGTCAGGGTGCAGGACACGACACCGCCCGTGGTGTTGTAGCAGACCGGCGGGTTGGTGTCGTCGCCACTTGACGCGCCGAACAACGGGAATGCGTAGGCCGCGATCAGGAGGGCCCCGGTCTCGTCCACCAGCCCAGGATCACGACGCCGGGGACGCCGGGGACGCCTCGTCGGTTCCAGGCGAACTGCTCCGCAGATCTCGCGCCCTGGTCATGGCCGCAGGTCCGGGGTTTCGCGACCCTACGTACTGCCGCCTCCACCCTTGTCCGCCCTTCGAAGCGTCGAGTGGCGTTGGCTAGGACGCGCCCATCGATGGCACCACGGGGTCGCGGCAGAGGGGCTCGTCTTAGGAGGGTGGGGGGCCGACCATGGCGATGCCCCCGTTTTGCTGAGCACTGAGCGCGAGCCTGGCGAAGTCCACGACGCACGCCGATCCTTCGAATGGCTCGCTGGCGCCGCGGTAAAAGGGTTCGCACTCGCACGTTGGCTGCACCCCGAGCACCCTGGCCGTTGCGCTCCTCACGATGAAGGCGTGAGGCACACCGGCGGGCACCATGACGAAGTCGCCGGCCCCGAGCTCGTGTTCAGCATCATCGATGCGGTACTGAATCTGCCCGTCGAGCACCCACATCGACTCCGAGACCGGGTGGGTATGAACCGGGGTCCACTTGCCCTCAACCATGTCGACCTCGATCAGGCTGATGTCACCGTCGGCGCTGCCGAGCTTCCACGTGAAGACCCCACCGCCGAAGAACCATCGCTTCTCGCCCTCGCCCGCCCGCCGGATTACCGGCTCGAGGGTCGTCCTTGTTGGCATCTGACACTCCGATCCTTCATGAGACTTGTGTCTCATAGTGAGATTTGCATATCATGACGTGCATGTCAACGGAATACCTCGATTCGGGTCGCAGCCGGCAGAAGCAACGAACCCGTGACCACCTGATCGCTGCGGCGCGCGAGCTGATCACCACGGGCAACACGCCCCGTGTCGAGGAGGTCGCCGAGGCTGCTGGAATCTCTCGGCCCACCGCCTACCGCTACTTCGCATCACAGGCCGAACTTCTTGCCGCGGCCTACCCGGAGACACGAGCCGCTTCGGTCCTCCCCGACCCGCCGCCGGAGGCCCTGGACGAACGCGTGGCCGCCGTTGCCAGGTTCGTCATCGCCCGCGTCCAGGAGAATGAGCCGCAGCAGCGCGCGATGCTGCTCCTCTCGCTGGGCGACGTCCCCCACGAGCTGCCGTTGCGCCAGGGCCGCGCCATCCCGTGGTTCCTCGAGGCGCTCGCGCCCATGGCCGACGCGATCGGCGAAGCAGGCGTCCACCGGCTTGCGCTGGCACTCCGCGCCGCATGTGGCATCGAGACCCGCGTCTGGCTCAGCGACGTCGCCGGACTCGCGGCCGCAGAAGTCAGTGCTCTCCAGCAATGGATGGTCGACGCCCTCATCAAGCAGGCCGTCGAAACACCGCCGGTATGACAGGCCCATGCATAGATCTCGGCAGACCCATGCTTCCGGCTCGCGGCGGAGAACGCGTCCACACTGCGCGGATCGCGGCACTCCATCACGCACAGGACCGTGCGTCCGGCCCGCCGGGGGTAGGACGCGCCACTCGCACACCGAGCTGAAGACCAGGTCGCGGCATGGTCGCGTCGAGTGGGGACTCGGTGCGCTGCGGCAGGTCCTTCTCGTGGACTCCGGCGACTGGGAGAGGCAGGGGCACTGGTTCCCTTGTTTCCCCTAGGTGACTGTGGTTGCGTGGCGAGACTGTCCCCGCCGGCCGGCGAGGTGCCGCAACGAGGTGGGATCGATGGACTCGACGTACGACTACGTGATCGTGGGAGCGGGCTCGGCGGGCGCTGTGGTCGCCGCCCGGCTGAGCGAGGACCCAGATGTCCGGGTGTGTCTGCTCGAGGCTGGCGGGCCGCCGCCGCCCTCGGAGCTGGTGCCCGCCGCGGTCGCCAGCCTGCAGAACGACCCTGCGACCGACTGGATGTACACCGGCGATCCAGGTGGGGTCGGCAAGGGACTGGTCGGCGGCCAAATGATGGTGCCCCGGGGAAAGATGCTCGGCGGCTCCTCCGGCCTGAACTACATGGCTTATGTGCGGGGGCACCCGGGTGACTTCGACGCGTGGGCAGCCGGGGGTGCGGACGGCTGGTCGTACGAGGAGGTCCTGCCCTATTTCCTCAAGGCCGAGGGATTCGTGAACAGCCCCGAACTGCACGCCGACCCCGACGTGCACGGCCACAACGGCCCGATGGGCGTGTCGGTGCGCCAGCCGATCCTGCGTGCCTCGATCCAGTTCGTTGAGGCCGCGGGCGCCGCGGGCATGAAGCAGGGTGACTACAACGGTCGCGACCGCCTCAGCCCTGAGGGGGTGGCCTCGCTCTTCCAGACCACGACGAAGGACGGCAGGCGAAGCTCGACCTTCCACGCCTACCTCGAGCCGGCGGCGGACCGGGGAAACCTCACCGTGGTCTCCGGCGCGCTGGTCGAGCGGGTCCTGCTCGAGGCGGACGGGGAGGTGGTTCGCGCCACCGGGGTGGCCTACCGCACCGAGCACGGCACCTCCGAAACGGTGGCCGCGGGCTCCGAGGTGGTGTTGTGCGCGGGCGCCATCGGGTCGCCGCACCTGCTACTGCTCTCTGGGGTCGGGCCCCGCGACGAGCTCACCGACGTCGGGGTGGCCTGCGTCGTCGACCTCCCAGGCGTCGGGCGCCACCTCAAGGACCACCTGCACACACCCTTGATGTTCGCCGCCGACGGCATCGGCGAGACGATGACCGAGGTTGCGATGTCCCTCGGGCCGGACGCGTTGCGGGCCCCCGCTGGTCCGCTACCGGTCGACCCCGCGGACGATGACGACCTGCCCGAGCCTCTTGCCGCTGCCAAGGCCGAGGCGGAGCGGCGCATCGGCGAGTGGTTCACCACCGGCCGCGGCCTCGCCTCGTCCTCCCTCTACGACGCTGTCGCGTTCTTCTCGACCGGACTGGGCGACGAGCACACCCACGACGGGCAGATCGCCTTCCTCGCGACCGGCTACACGCCGACGATATGGGAAGGCGTCTTCCGGCTCCCGCCCGCTGCGTTCTTCGAGGACCCGGAGTCCTTCCTGGACCCCATGCGCGGTCAGGTGGTCTTGCTGCCCAATCCCGTGCAACCCCACTCCGAGGGCTCGGTAGCGCTGGCCAGCGCGGACCCCGCGGTGCCACCGCGGATCGAGCTCAACTACTTCGACGACCCGCACGACGTGACGGTCATGGTCGCCGTGATGCGCAGAGCCCTTGAGGTCGCGAAGGCATGGCCCGGCGGTGGCCTAGGTGAGCCAGTCATCCCGCCGCACCTGGCGCAGGCACACGGCCACCTCGCCGGCGCCGAACTGAGCGACGCGCTGCTGGAGGACCTGGCCCGCCACTACGCGCTGACTGTCTACCACGAGACGTCGACCTGCCGGATCGGCGACGTCGTCGACCCCCGGCTGCGGGTCCACGGCATCGAGGCCCTGCGCGTGGCCGATGCGAGTGTGATGCCGAACGTCGTCAGCGGCAACACCAACGCTGCGGCCACGATGATCGGCGAGAAGGCGGCCGAGCTGATCGCCAGCGACCACGGCGTTCACCTCCATGAGGTGGTCGGCTGAGGACTTGCAGCGGGATGTGGCAACCCTCCCGGGCACGGATCACCCTCGCCTCCTGCGGGACGTCTGCCACAGAACGAGCCCCAGGAGGACGACGACGAAGGTGGGAAGCATCAGGACTGGCGGCGTCAGGGTGCAGGACACGACACCGCCCGTGGTGTTGTAGCAGACCGGCGGGTTGGTGTCGTCGCCACTTGACGCGCCGAACAACCGGAATGCCAAGACCGCGATCAGGAGCGCCCCGGCCACGTCCACCAGCCCCAGGACCACGACGCCGCGGACGCCTTGTCGGCTCCGGGCGAACTGCTTCGGAGATCTCACGGCCCGATCATGGCTGCAAGTCCGGGATCTTGCGACCCTGCGTACTGCCGCGCTCACCCTTGTCCGCGCTCCGGAGGGTCGATTTGTGGTGGGATGGGGCACCTCCAACCCCGCGGACTCGATGTGACCCTGGCCGCTGGGAGTTACCGACCAACCCTCCCTTGACCCGCGTGGCTAGCCGGACCCTTCGCCCTGGCTAGGTGCTGATGCATGAGTTCAGTGCGCAGCGCGTGCGAGCTCGGCGCCGGCAGTAAGCAGCCCCCGAGCGTGCCGCTGCGGGGCAGTGGTGGCGCACTCGGGGGCTGTGAAGTTCACGAGCAACACCCCTGGAACCCGCGACTTCAAGCCCAGTCTATAGCGATGAGAAGCACGTGTTGAGAGCAGGAAAGTCCGAGACCTATCCCGGGCGCTCCACGAGCCCCATGGCTGAGAAGGCCCGCTGGTATATCTCTCGGACCACCTTTCTCCTTGCGGGCGTTGTACTGCATGCCGTCCTCGCCCATGGCGTTGCTGGCACGGGCGGCCGCCAGCTGGTCTCGGCGTAGAGGTCCCGGTCCGATGGCGTGCCCCGCAGCCAGTCGCGGAACAGGCGGTGCTTGATCAGTTCCGGGCTGTCGAAGCCGAAGACGTGCACGTGTCCAACAGGCTGGTCTGAGCGCAGGAGCCGGTGGCCGAACCGCCGGTTCGCGCACCCTCAGCTTGAAACCCGCGGCCTCCAGCGCTGGCACGTAGGCCGACTCGTCCTCGGGGTCCGCCACGGTGAGGTCGATGT
>CAWARH010000009.1:0-3520 GCA_963784485.1 uncultured Actinomycetota bacterium
AGCGGCTCCGGGGCTGACTCGGCGGGTTTGCGTCATACGGACGGAGCACCCGTCTGCTCAGAGCACCCGTCTGCTCGGTCCGTATGACGTCCCGGGTGGCGGCGGGCACGATGGGCGCGTGGCCGCCGAGATCTCCCCCACCGACCGGGCCGGTGCCTTCGTGCTGAGGATGGACGGTCGAGAGCAGTCCCACCTCGACCTCGGTGACCCGACGCGACTGGACTTCGACTACGTCCGCCGGATCGCCGACGTCCTCGACCTCTGGGGCCCGGCCGGCGAGCCGGTCCGCGTGCTGCACGTCGGCGGCGCGGCCATGACGCTGCCGCGCTACCTCGCCCACACCCGGCCCCGCTCGGCCCAGGTGGTGCTCGAGCCGGACACCGAGGTCACCGAGCTGGTGCGCCGCGAGCTGCCCCTGCCCCAGCGCAGCGGGATCAAGGTCCGCCCCGTCGACGGGCGGGCCGGGCTCGCGGCGTTCCGCGACGGCGCCCTGGACCTGGTGGTGGTCGATGCGTTCGCGGCCGGCCGGGTGCCCGGTGACCTGGTGAGCACCGAGTGCGCGGCGGAGTACGCGCGGATCCTGGCCGAGGACGGGCTGCTCCTGCTGAACCTCGCCGACGCGGCGCCGTTCGCCTGGACCCGCCGAGTCGTCGCCGCCGTCCGCACCGCCCTCCCGACCCTCATGGTGAGCGCCGAGCCCGCGACCCTGCGCGGCCGCCGCCCCGGCAACCTGCTGCTGGTCGCCGGACGCGCCACGGTCCCGGTGCCGGCGCTGCGGGCGCGGGCGGCCAGCGGGCCGGCGCCCTACCGGGTCCTCGACGAGGCGCTGGTCAGCGACACCCTCGGGGGTGGCCGGCCCTTCGTCGACACCGACACGGCGCCGTCGCCGGTGGCGGCGCCCTGAGATCGGCGCGCCGGAGCGCGACTACCGCCCGACCTCGCCCCGGGGACCCGGGTCGTCGACCACGTGCAGCTCGCCGGTCGTCGGGTCGGTGAAGGTGACGTCGACCGTCTCGATCTCCTTGTGCTGCTGGGCGCGGACATAGCTCGCGTACGCGCGCCGGTCGGCGTCGGTGAGCTCGCCGCGGTCCACGAAGAGAGTGCGGATCGAGCGCGGCCAGAGCCGGCGGGCCAGCACCACGTTGACCTCGATGCCGATCACGCCCACCAGCGCGGCGACGTAGATGATCCCGATCATCCCGAGGACCAGGCCGAAGGCGAAGGTCATGTTCTGGGTCTCGGCCAGCACCCGGGTGGTGTACGCCGTGCCGGCGAACTGCAGGACCTGCCAGAGCGCCGCGACGGTGAACGCCCCGGGAGCCGCGCGGCCCAGGTGGTGGCGGCGGGCGGCGGCGAGCCGGAAGACCGCGGTGAGCAGCAGGCCGATGAGCAGGACGGTGAGCAGCCGGATCCCCCACCGCAGCAGGCCGTCCACCCGAGGGCCGAACACCTCGGTCTCGCTGCCGATCGTGGAGACGGTCGTGATCGCCAGCACCGACGACCCGGTGATCGACACCAGCGCCAGGCTCTTGAGCCGCAGGGTGATCGGGTTGGGCCGCTTGTTGCGCGGCACGGTCCAGGCGACGTTGAGGGCGTTCTGGAGGGCCTGGCCCAGACCGAGGGAGCCGTAGATCGCGGCGAGTCCCCCGGCGACCGTGCTGATCGTCGAGCCACGAAGCCCCTCCGGGCGGCCGAGGGCGTCGCCGATGATGGGGAAGGTGCCCAGGGCGGAGTCGAGTGCCTGCTCCTGGAGACCCGGGTTGCCCTGCAGGATGAAGCCGAAGATCGTGGTCGCCAGCAGCAGCAGCGGGAAGATCGCGAGCAGCGCGTAGAAGCTGATGATCGCCGCCAGGTAGGGGCCCTGGTCGTCGATGAACTTGAAGAACGTCGCGATCGGGAAGCCGACGACCGATCGCTTGCGCTGCACGCGGTCGAGCCGGTCGACATACCCCACGGGGGCAAGGCTATGCGCAACCCGGCGCTGACCTGCTCAGACGGTGCTCAGGACCCCGTCGACGTCGGTCACGAACAGCTGCACCCCGTCGGTCACCTCCGGCGTGTCCTCGCCCAGCGCGACCGAGATCTTGTTGACCGCGTTGCCGACCACCCGCAGCACCACCTCGACCGCCTGCTCGTCGCTGAGGTGCGCACGCACCCGCGCGACGACGACGTCCGGGACCACCGCCGGACTCCCGATCACCGCGTCGGTCAGGGCGAGCGCAGCCTTGGCGGCCTCGGAGAGGTCGCTGTCCTCGTAGTGGTCGGCCGCATCGAAGGTCGCCTCGTCGGCTCCGGCCTCGATGGCTGCGACCGAACGGCGGGAGCTGCACACCCGGCAGGCGTGCAGCCGCGCGCCCCGCAGCCGCACCAGCTCGGTCGTGGTCGCGTCGAGGGCTCGCAGGCGGGCGGTGCTCTGCACCAGCTCATCGACCGTGGCGCCGAGGTCACGCACCGGGAAGCGTCGGGGCGCCGGCCAGTCGGAGGCACCGAAGAGCTGGTCCAGGACCGCGCTCAGCCGGGGCGCGACGTCGGCGATCCACACCATCTGGGCGACGGCGAGCCGGTGATCTCCGGTGCCTTGGGCGAACTGCTGCCGCAGCTGGTCGTCGACGAGCGACACGTCGGACCCGAACTGCTCGGCGAACGCCCGGACCGCCGGTGACTCGAGCAGCTCGTCATGGACGCCCGAGGGGCGGACCGCCACCAGCATCCCGAAGGCGGTCGCCACGTCGGGCGCGACCTGCCTGAGCATGGTCAGGCCCGAGCCGGTCGGGCTGTCGGGGCCACCGTCGTCCCTCACGTCATTCATCACCCCGACTCTCCCACCTTCCTGGGCATCGGCGCGCTTCGCGGACCGCTAATCTGCCGGCATGCTTGCTTCGAAGCTCGCCCTGGTGGCGGTGACCTCCGCGTTGGTCTCCGCCTTGGTCCCGGCGCTCAGCGGACCGGCCGCGTCGGCCGGAGCCGAGAAGCAACGCGACGCCCGGCACGACGTGGTGAGCCGAGACCGGTTCAGCGACGACCTGCCCCGTACGCCGGAGCCCGACCGCCCCCTCGGCGACATCACCTCGATCTGGGTGTCCTACGGCGAGGACCTGGTCGTCACCACGAGGTTCCGGGGTCTGGCCGCCGTGGGCCACCAGGAGTTCAGCTGGTTCATCCTGACCTCGAACCGGCCTCGCGAGGGCAGCTGGTCGGCGACCCTGGTCGTCGGCCCAGGTCGCGACCGTGGTCGGTTCATCCTGCTCGAACCGCTCGCCGACCAGCCCCGCTGCGGCTCGGCCACGCTCGATCGACCGGCTCGGACCGTCACCCTCACCATCCCGGCCGCCTGCCTGCACGACCCCGACTGGGTCAGGGTGTCCAACGGGGCCATGTTCCTCGACCGCGGCCGCGAGTACCACGACGACGCCCGCCGCGACGGCGTGAGCGGCCGAGGCTGGAAGCTCGGTCCCAAGGTGCACCGGAGCTAGCGGCCGCAGGTCGAGTCGGCGCATCCTGCCCGCCCCAGCCCGCCGAG
>CAWARH010000010.1:0-152523 GCA_963784485.1 uncultured Actinomycetota bacterium
CAGACACGGGCGCGACGAGTCCGGCGCCGGCCACGAGGCCCGCCTCGACCGGAGCTGTCGGCTCGGTGGTGCGGCCCCAGGCGGTCAGGGCCGAGTCGCTGCGGGTCGCCGAGATCACCAAGGCAGCCGTGGACGAGGGAGACCGAGGCCGAGCCGGCGCCATCCCAGACGATGTGAACACGGACGGCCACGGGGGGACAGGATCGCGGTAGGAGGCTCGGGTCTGGACGGGCCGATGCTCGATCGTGAGCGAGACACTTCCTGCACCGAGCTCTGTGACATCGGTCTCCGAGGCACCGCCTCCCGTCGGCGCGTCTGCACTGGGTGTCGACATCTCGTCCACCACGCTGAAGGCGGCGCGACAGCGTGCGATCGCGTTACTGGGCGATGAGCATCGATGCCCATGGGACTACCACGCATTCGCGGTCACTTGAGGATTCCCATAGGTCTACAGCAGGCCCGCGCGTCGTCACGCGTCCGCCGACGCGGCCTTGCTTCGCCGAACCGCTGATCCGTCGGAGTCTTCGGCGAGGGATCTCAGAGGTTCAAGGGGCCGGGGGGCGCGTCTGGATCTCGGAGACGATCCGCTCGCACAGCTCGTGCGTCGCCAGCGCGTCCCGGGCGCTGAGCACCATGCCAGCCCGGACGGCGTCGAGGAAGGCGAGTGCCGCCTGCTCAATGCCCCGCTGTCTGGCCACCGGCACCCAGTCGCCACGCCGCCGCACAGTCGGTTCACCGGTGTGGTCGATGACCTCTGCGAGGTTGAGGACCTGCCGCTTGGAGCTCCTTCCGGAGACCTCCAGGATCTCCTCGGCCGACCCACTCACGCGGTTCATGACGCCCATCGCGGTGAATCCGTGGCCGGACAGCTGCAGCACCACGTGGTGCAGCAGGGCGCCCTCGACGCGGGCGCGCACCGTCACGTCGTCGACCGTGCCGGGAACCAGGAACCGCAGTGTGTCGACGACGTGGATGAAGTCGTCGAGGATCACCTTGCGCGGCTCCTCGGGCAGCCCCGCTCGGTTCTTCTGCATGAAGATCAGGTCGCGCGGGTGGTCGGAGCATGCGACGTACCCCGGCGCGCTCCTCCTGTTGAACCCGACTGCCAGGCTGACATCTTGCTGCTCGGCGAGGTGCACCAGCCGTTCTGAGTCGGCGAGCTGGTAGGCGAGCGGCTTGTCGACGTACGTCGGTACACCGGCTTCAAGCAGCCGGGTGACGATCTCGGGGTGGGCGGCGGTGGGCGCGTGGACGAACGCCGCGTCGAGGTCCTGCGCGAGCAGTCCGTCGAGGTCGGCGTGCCGACGGTCGTGCGTGACGTGCAGGCTGTCGGCGACGCGGTGAAGTGTCGACGGCGTGCGCGTCTGGAGGTGCAGGTCGATCCCGGGCTGCAGCGCGAGAACCGGCAGGTAGGCCTTCTGCGCGATGTCCCCGAGTCCTATGCATCCGACCTTCACGGAGCTCCTACGGTTGGTGACCGATCCTGGTGGCACGGTACAGCGGCTGTGGCGCCTGTCAGGGGGCGACCCCAGGTTGAAGTCCGCCCCCAGCGCGCGTAGCTGGACCGCGGCGTGGCAGCGACCGCGCACCTGCCGCGCTCCTGGGTCACAGGCTCACGTCGAGGACTGCGGGGGCGCTTCTGCACGTGGAGGTTTGACGCACGTCCAAGGGCGTCCCGCAACGGGACCGGCAGGCGGAGAGCGTGCCGCAGCGGGATGCCGGGGCTCTCGCGGTGGTCGCAGCACCTGATCGGTGCCGTGAGGGTCGGTGACGTGGGCTCGCGCTCACGAGCGCCTCATCTCTGTCCATCCCCTCGAGGGTCATCTAGCATCGAGGCAGGGCGTCATGCCCACCGGCGATGCAGGAGGAGACCGTGATGACCACCCGCACCGTCGAAGTACATCTGGAGGAACTGGTTGCGGACTCCTGGTTCGCGGCAACGCTCAGGGCCCTGGAGGGCACCGGAGGCGGGGCGTACCGATTCGTCGCCCGCTCAGCCAACGACGACTCGGGCGCTGCGACGACCGAGCTTGAAGGCGCCACCTTCTACATGCTGCCCTTCCTAGACCTCAACGCCCTGCAGGAGCCCAACCCATCTACCGACATCGCACAACGGTTGGCGGACCTGGACCGCGACCTGGTGGCGGACGGGTGGCGTCGACAAGAGACGTCCGGACGGCATTGGTGGTCACGGACCTATGAGAAAGCCTGTTGACTTCCCTGGGCGTTGGCCCGAAGTGCCGGAGCAACTGTTCTCCAGATGCAGAGGTCCGTGGATCCCCCCCCGGGTGTCCGCAGCGGGCGCTGGCGAATCACTCCTGAGGAAACCGCGGCGCCGCAGGTGGACCAGGACGCGCCCACCGCCCCGCGGGTGTGGGCGAGGATGCCGGTGCCGCACCCGACGTCGAGGACCTTGTCGCCGCCCTCAACCTCTGCGAGGGCCAGCAGCCCCGCCGGCCACTGGCTCGACAGCGCCGGCACGAAGAACCTCTCGGAGCGCTCTGCGGCTCCGGGATCCAGTTGCCCAGTCGTCGTTCGTCAGGGATCCATCGTCGGCATCGCGGCTCGCAGACCTCAGGGCCCGATGGAGCAGCACACCTCGCTCCGTAGCCGGGGTGGCACGGAATGGTGCGGAGCTACGGTCAGTACTGTCCGATCGCGCGGGCCCCGGAGATCCTCTCCGAACGCTGGACCCCGCATCACGTTGGCGCCGCCCGCCGATCCGGACATCGTGAGCACGTCGATCACGCTGCGGGGTGGGCGACTGCCGGGGAGCCCCACGACGTGCTCACCGGACGCGGTGCCCGGTCCTCTCCGCCTCACGACTGGGGCGGAGAGATCCGCTGCTTCCTGCGCGATCCCGCCGGGCATCTGATCGAGCTGTCCGAAGCCCGCAGCCGACCCATGCGATGAACGACCCGACCTCGTACCGGACCACGAACCTGAGCGACACCAGCGTCGCCACGCGGACGATCCGTCGCCCCGGGTCAGGGTGTCTGCCCCGGACAGGGCCGTGATCGTTCCAGCGCCTGTACCGTGAGCAGGTGCTGGTCGGCCGCGACGGTGAGCTGACGGTCCTGGCCGACCTCGTGGAGGCGGCTCGCCAGGGCACTGCGGGCACCCTGGTGCTCCGGGGCGATCCCGGCGTCGGCAAGTCAGCGCTGCTCGACGCGGTTGCGGCGCATGGCTCCCGAGCCACGGTGCTGCGGACCGAGGGGCTGGAGGTCGAGGCGCCACTGCCCTTCGCGGCGCTGCACCGCCTCCTGCTGCCTGTCCTCCCCTGGTGCGACAGCCTGCCCGCCCCGCAGGCACGGGCACTCCGAGTGGCATTCGGGGAGGAGGACGGTCCGCCGGTCGAGCCGTTCCTGATGGGCATCGCGACGCTGGGCCTGCTGACGGCCGCTGCGGAGGAGCGGCTCGTCGTCTGCCTCGTCGACGACGCGCACTGGCTCGACGACGCCACTGCGGACTCGCTGCTCTTCTGCACCCGCCGCATCGCCGCCGACCGGGTGGCCGTGGTCTTCTCGGTCCGCGACGGCATGCCCAGCCGGCTGGACCGGCAGGGACTGGACGAGCTCAGCGTGAGGGGACTCACCTCCATGGAGGCGCGCGAGCTGCTCGGCCGCGACCTTGACGCCGTCCCGGCCGAGGACGTCGTGGACAGGCTCATAGCGGAGGCTGAGGGCAACCCGCTGGCGCTGCTGGAGCTCCCGCGGGCGCTCAGCCCCGCACAGCTCGAGGGCGCCGCTCCCATGCCCATGCAGCTGCGGCTCACCGACCGGGTCGAGGGCCTCTTCCTCGACCGGGTACGGCGGTTGCCGGACGACGTGCAGGCGTTGCTCCTGCTGGCCGCCGCCGATGACACCGGTGACCTCGCGGTGCTGCACGCCGCCGCAGCCGGCTTGGGCCTGCCGTCGGACGCGATCGCAGCCGCGACCGGCTCGGGGTTGGTCACCGTTGACCGCGACACGGTCACGTTGCGCCATCCGCTGGTGCGTTCCGCCGTCTATCAGTCGGCCACCGACGACGTACGCCGCCGCGCGCACGCGGCGCTGGCCTCGGCCTTGGACGCCTTCGGCCACCGGGACCGGGCGGCATGGCAGCGCGCGGCGGCCACGGTCGAGCCTGACCCCGAGCTCGTCGCAGAACTGGAGAAGATCGCGCAGCAGGCACAGCGAGGTGGAGCCCATACTGCGGCCCGGGCCGCGTTCGAACGAGCGGCGGCGCTGGCTGCTGACCCTGGACGGCGGGCGGGGCTGATCTTCGCGGCAGCCCGCAGCGCCTGGGCAGCGGGTGAGGCCGCACGGGCCCAAGAGCTGCTGGCCCGAGCAACCCGGATCGCCCACGAGCCCGCCCTGCTCGCAGACCTGGCTCGGCTGCGCGGACACATCGAGGCCAACCTGGGCTCACCCGACGCTGCGCACAGGATCTTCGTCGAAGCGGCCTCCGAGGTCCTGCCGACCGACCTCCAGCGTGCGCTCGAGCTGGCCACGCTCGCGGCCATCATGCACACGCACGGAGCCGACAGCGGCACGCGGGTCGACACCGAGCTGCTCGTCCGCCCGGTGCCGGGGGAGCCAGCGAGGACGGCCTGCCTCCGGCAGATGCTGCGCTCGATGACGTGCACCGCGGACGGCGACCT
This sequence comes from uncultured Actinomycetota bacterium, assembly GCA_963784485.1. Taxonomy (GTDB): domain Bacteria; phylum Actinomycetota; class Actinomycetes; order Propionibacteriales; family Nocardioidaceae; genus Marmoricola_A. Next base: position 4,643 of record CAWARH010000010.1, read on the forward strand.
GCGCGGGGCATGCGAGGCGCTACGGGCTGCCGCCCTCATCGGCGTCGAGGTGGACGACCGCGAGGTGCTGTGGAACATCGGCAACTGCGCACTCCACCTCGGGGACGACGACATCCAATCGCAGTCCTACTCGGTGGCCCTGGCTCGTGCGCGGGACGCCGGCGCCGTGACCGCGGTGGTCTACGCGCTTCAGCGGCTGTGCTTCAGCAGCTTCGTCGCGGGCGACATGCTCGCTGTCCGCACCCATGCCCAGGAGGCGCTCGCCCTCGGGGAGACCCTTCGCCAGTCCGCGATGACCACGCCGCCGCTGGCGTGGCTGGCATTGCTCGCAGCGCTGCAGGGCACCGACGACTACGACGGCCTGCTGAGCAAGGCCGAGGACGGCGTCGCGGGGGCTCCACTGGGCATCCTGGCCGACCCCGTGCACGACCTGCTCCGCTGGGCGAAGGGCACACGCGCTGCTGCCTTCGGTGACCTCAGCGGCGCAGCGCACCATCTAGCGAGGTTTCGGATGTCCGGGCTCGCCCGGATGGCGACCGTGCAGCACGTCGACGCCGCGGTACGTGCCGAGGAACACCGGTCGGCGGTTGAGCTCGTCGACGGGCTCGCGGGGTTCGCCGAAGCCACCGAGCAGCCGTGGGCGTTGGCGGCGGTCTGCTTCGGCCGCGCGGCTACCACCGCCTCCCACACCGAGGCAGAGCCGCTGTTCGAAGCCGCCCTGGCCCACCAGCGAGCGGCCCGACGGCCGCTCGACGAGGCGCGCATCCAGCTGGCGTACGGCGAGTGGCTGCGCCGGGCGGGACGGCGGGTCGACGCGCGGGTCCACCTTCGGCACGCGCTCGAGACGTTCCAGGACGCACGCGCCGAGCCCCTCGTCCAGCGCACCGCCCAGGAGCTGCGCGCCTCCGGAGAGACCGCGCGCAAGCGGGACCCCTCGACGCTGGTCAAGCTCACCCCGATGGAGCTCAAGATCGTCCAGCTGGTGGCCTCGGGGATGTCCAACAAGGACGTCGCCGCCCAGGTCTGGGTCTCGCCGCGGACCGTCGCCTTCCACCTGCGCAACGTGTTCGCCAAGGCCCAGATCACCTCGCGCGGCGAGCTCGTCAACCTCGACCTCGCGTAGCCGACGCGACCTCGCGCGCCCCGGACGGTCAAACCCGGTCATCTGGCCGGGGCGACCGCGGGCATCCGAAGCCACGCTCGAGAGCAGTGCACCACCGACTCCCGAGCGAGGCAGCCATGACCGACCGGACACCCACCCGCATCGTCGCCGCATCCTTGGCCGTCGGCGCCGCGATCTCCCTGCTCCTGGTCCTCGCTGTGTTCCCGGGCGCCACCGAGAACCTCGTCACCGGCTCGCTGCTGCTGGGCACCGGGTGTGGCTGGGCGACGCTGGCCCTGCTCTCCGCCCGCCGGACCGGCCGGCCGCAGAGCTGGGCCGTGGTCCCCGCAGCGGCGACGACCGTCGCTGGGCTGGCCCTGGTCGCCTTCGCGCCGAACGACGCCATCATCGGGCGGCTCAACTGGGTGTGGCCCCCACTGGTGCTCGGCTTCGTCGTGTGGGCCCTCCTCCAGGTGCGCCGAGGCGGGTCCGGGGGCGGCAGGCGACTGCTCGTCGCGACCCTCGCCGCGCTGGCCGTCGCCTCCGTGGGAGCGACGCTCGCCAACGTCTCGGAGGCACAGGTCCGGCAGGACTTCCCCGCGCCCGGTGCCACCTACGACATCGGCGGGCACCGGATGCACCTGTGGTGCCAGGGACAGGGCAGCCCCACCCTCGTGCTGTTCAACGGCTTCGGCGAGATCTCCACCTCCTGGACGCACATCACCGACCAGGTCCGCTCCACCACCCGCGTGTGCGCCTATGACCGCGCCGGCCAGGCGTGGAGCGAGGACGTGGCCCACCCCGAGTCGGGAAGCCAGGCCGCCGACGACCTGCACGCGCTGCTCGCCGCGGCCGGAGAGCAGGGACCGTTCGTCCTGGCCGGCCACTCGATCGGCGGTCCCTATGCCATGGTCTTCGCAGCCCGCTACCCCGAGCAGGTCGCCGGCATGGTGCTGCTGGACAGCTCCAGTCCCGAGCAGATGACGGCGATCCCTGCCTACCGGGGTCAGTACGCCGTCATGCGTCGCGGCCTCGCCGTCCTGCCCACCCTGGCACGGTTCGGCCTCGGCCCAGTGTTCGGCACCGGCTCCAACCTGCCCGGCGACGCCGCCGACGAGACCGTCGCCATGACGAGCACCGCCCGGGCGTTGCGCAACGGCCGTGACGAGATCTCCATGGTTCCCGCCCTCTTCGAGGAGTCACAGGCACTGACCTCGCTCGACGGGCGACCCCTCGTCGTGCTCACCGCCTCGGAGTCCCTCGGCATCGAGGGCTGGCAGCAGGCCCAGCAGCAGCTCGCGCAGCTGTCCGCCAACCATCTCTCCCTCACCGTCGAGTCGAGCCACGAAGGCGTGGTCGCGGACCCGCGGGTCGCCGTCGAGGCGTCCGACGCCATCACTGCAGTCGCCACCAGCGTCCGCACGGGTCGACCGCTCCGCTGACGCCCTCCAACCCGTCTCGCCCCCTGTCCGACCTGAGGAGAACCATGTCCCACCACGCCCCCCACCCCGAGACCGCCACCGACGCCCACCCGGAGGGGCGCAACCGGCCACACGAGCGCACGTCGTGGACCCTGCTCGTCGTCACCCTGGCCGCCCAGATCCTGGTCGTCCTGGACATCTCGGTCGTCAACACGGCGCTGCCCAGCATCGGCAGGGCCCTGCAGCTGGGGGGAGGCGACCTGCAGTGGCTGGTCACCGCGTACCTGATGATGTCCGGCGGTGGGCTCCTGCTCGGCGGCCGCGTCTCCGACCTCCTGTCACGCCGGGCGATCTTCCTCTCCGGCCTCGTCCTGTTCACCGGCGCTTCGCTCGCCAGCGGGTTCGCCGCCAGCGGAACGCAGCTCATCGGTGCCCGGGCCCTGCAGGGGCTGAGCGCCGCACTCCTCACGCCCTCGGCGTTGTCGCTCATCACCACCACCTACCAGGGCGCGCAGCGCAAGGCAGCACTCGCCCTCTGGGGTGCGGTCGGCAGCCTCGGTGTCGCGGCGGGCGTGCTCGTCGGCGGCGCGGTGACGACGTGGAGCAGCTGGCAGTTCATCTTCTGGATCAACGTGCCCGTCGGACTGGTCGCTCTGGCTGTCGGCATGCACGTCATCGCCAAGGACGCCCAGCCCCGGCCCAGCCTGACGGACCTCGACCTGCCTGGCGCGACGGCTCTCGTCAGCGGCCTGGCCGCACTCGTCTACGGTCTCGGCGGCACGGCGACGCACGGCTGGTGGTCGCTGCACACGGCCGCGGCGATGGGCACCTCGGCCGTCGCGCTGGGAGCGTTCCTCGTGTGGGAGGCACGCGCTGCACGGCCGCTCTTCCCGCCGCACGTGTGGAGGCTGGACACGCTGGTCTCGAGCACGGTGGTCATGCTCGGCGCGTCGGGCATCCTGGTCGGTGCCGTCTTCCTCACCTCGATCCTGCTCCAGACGGCGATGGGCTTCTCCGCGGTCGAGACTGGCGCCGCGTTCCTGCCGTTCGCCTTCGCCATCACCGCCGGGACGATCGCCGGTCGTCACCTCATCGGCCACGCCACCGCGCGAGCCATCGCCGCGAGCGGCATGGTCGTCGTCACCGCCGGCACCGTCCTGCTGTCCCAGGTCCACAGCGGGTCGCACTACGTCACCGGCGTCCTCCCGGGGCTGCTCGCCCTCGGGTTCGGTGTGGGCACGGCCTTCGTGGCCGTCTCGGTCACGTCGATGTCCAGCATCCCGGCGTCCCACGCCGGCGTGGCCTCGGGCTTCCTCATGACCGGTCACGAGATCGGTGCCGCCCTGGGCGTCGCCGTCCTGTCGGCCGTCGCCGGCACCGCGGGCTCGCTCACCTCACCCGCGGGTGTCGTCGACGCCTTCTCGCGGGGGTTCGTGGGCGCAGCCGTGATGGCAGCCGTCATGGCCGGTTATGCCGTGGTTCGCATGCCCGCGACGCGCGCCGTCGCCGGCACCGCCGTACACCTGCACTGATGCCGTCCACCCCATCGAAGGAGGAGGTCCCTGTGTCACGCCCCGACCCGTACCTCTCCCCAGCCCGGCCGGCCTCCCGTTTCGGCGATCGACGCCGGCAGGCCGAAGCCGCCGCCTTCGTTGCCACGTGGGTGCTGCTCGGCTCGACGCTGCGGCTGAGCAGCGACGCCTACCTCCTGTTGGGCGTGCCCCTGACGGTCGCCTTCCAGGTCGGCGTACGGCGGCGACCGCTGCGCGAGCTTTGGGTGCGCAACGCACCGTCCTTCTCGCTCGACGGCCGTGGCTGGCTGTGGGCCGGAATGCTGGCCGTCGCACCGGCCTGGCATGTGGTCCGCGCTGTGATGGACGGCAGTTGGGTCATCGGAGGCTGGTGGTCGTGCGGTGTCGTCGGGGCCGGGCTCGCGGCGTTCGCTCTTCGCTCGAGCAACCTCGGCGCCGTCCTGCGCTCGGCGCTGCTCCCGACCCTCATCGGGACCGCCGGCATGGTTGCGTTCTACGGCTCTGCGCACCTTCTCGGGGGCAGTGCCCTGGACCCGCTCGTCGTGCTCGGCACGATCGCGAAGTACGTCGCCTTCTACTTTCCCGTGACCTTCGTGCTCGAGGAGGTTGCTTTCCGGGGCTGCCTCGACGCGCACGTCGACAACGACAGGAACGGGCGTGGTTCCGCGCTGTTCGTCTCGGCGCTCTGGGGCCTGTGGCACCTGCCCGTCTCAGGCGGGCTGCCCCTGTCCCTCCTCGTCGTCGAGCTGCTGGCCTGGCACATCCTCGTGGGGCTTCCGTTGTCGCGTGCTTGGCGTCGCAGCGGCAACCTCGCGGGACCCGCCCTGGCTCACTCGTCGATCGACGCGGTCCGCAACGCGTTGATGGTCGGACTTGCGTAACCACGGCCGACGCGAGCCTGCGGCTCTCCGAGACGCCGAGCTCGAGGCGGACCCATCGATCGGTCTCACGGGGAATGGGCCGGACGCCCGGACGGGCCCTCGCTGGACGCGCGACCCGGCAGCTCCAGCACGCCGTACCCGAACCCGGCCAGCGCCAGCCCGTGGTCGGTCGCGGTGACTCCCGTGCCCCAGACCTGCGCGGCCCCGACCGCCTCGGCGGAGTCCAGGTCTGCCGGCTCGCGACGCGGGTTGACCACGACCAGGTGGGTCTCGTCGCGCACGTAGGCGAACGGGTAGTCCTCGTGCACGACCCGGATCGACGCCCGCCCCTGCAGCGCAGGCGTTCGCCGGCGCAGCGCGATCAGCTCGCGGACCAGGTGCAGGGTCGAGCTGGGGTCGTCCTCCTGCGCGGCGACGGTCGGCCGGTCGGGGTCGGGGTCGACCGGGAGGTAGAGCCGGTCGGGGTCTGCGGTGGAGAAGCCGGCGTTCGGGCCGTCGTCCCACTGCATCGGGGTGCGACAGCCGGCCCGGTTGTAGGAGGGGTTGCACACGGCGCCCTCGACGTCCGGCATGCCGGGCAGGTAGCGCATTGCGATCTCGTCGCCGTAGTAGAGGCACGGAACGCTGCCCCACGTGAACAGGAAGGTCAGAGCGGCGCCGAGCTGTGCGGTGGTGCGGGTGCCGCTGCGCAGCCGGGTGTAGTCGTGGTCCGCGGTCGCTATCACGACCGGGCGGTCCGGGGTGGTCTCCCGGGCCTCGGCCCAGGCGTCGAGGAAGACCCGCGTGCTGCCCTTGCCCGACTCCTCGAAGAACGGCTCGTACGGCGGGTGGAACGGCAGCACGCCGGCGCCGCGGTTGTCGAAAAGGCTGCCGTGCGCGTCGTGGATGACCAGAGCGAAGTCGGCGTCGAACGCCAGCCGCCCTTCGGTCCGGGGTTCGGTGCCCTCCGGAATCAGCACGGCGTCGGGGTGGGCCAGCTCCATCCAGTCCCGAATCTCCCGCCACACCCCGGTCGAGGCGGCCTTGCCCTCCTCGACGTCGTAGCTCTTCACCAGCGAGAAGGCCATGTCGACCCGGAAGCCCGACACCCCCTTGGACAGCCAGAAGTCGATGACCTGGCGGAGCGCCTCCCGGTTGCGGCGCGGCCCCGGGGCGTCGACCGGGTCGCGCCACGGCTCGTCGTCGCGAGCCGAGGTCCAGCCGAAGTTCAGGGCGGGCTGCTCGTCGAAGAAGTTCTTCAGGTAGAAGCCCCGGCGCGGACCCGGCGACGCCACCCACGCCGGCGTGCCGGGGATGTCGTCGGCCCAACCGTGCGGCGGCGCCTCCTCGCACCAGACGTACCGGTCGCCGTGCGGGTCCGGGCCGTCCGCGGCGAGCTCTCGCCGGAACCACGCGTGCTGGTCGGAGGTGTGCCCGGCGACCAGGTCGAGGATCACCCGGATGCCGCGCTCTCGCGCCGCCTCGACGAGCTCGACCAGGTCGTCGTTGGTGCCGTAGCGCGGCGCGATCCGCAGGTAGTCCGACACGTCGTAGCCGGCGTCGACGAACGGCGACTCGAAGCACGGGTTGAACCAGATCGCGTCGACTCCCAGCGAGGCGACATGGTCCAGATGCCCGACCACCCCGCGCAGGTCGCCGATCCCGTCCCCATCGGAGTCGGCGAACGACTGCGGGTAGATCTCGTAGAGCACCGCGTCCCTCAACCAGTCGGCTGCCATGCCACTCCTCCGTCCCTCACGAGCCAGGTGTGGGTCGCAAGTCTGTCAGGGCAGTGACCGTCAAAGGAGGCAGCACCGTCGCCGGCCCGTCAGTGCGACCACCTACACCCCGAGACGACTTGCTGCGGCTGAAACGACGCGCCCTGGGCGAAGGCTCGGCACGGTGGATTGCGGGTGAGGAGTCCGACATAGTCTCGGCATGAGCAAGCTCTCGCGCCACGCCATGTCATGGTCCGATCGCGCGTTCACCACCTACTTCGGGTACACGGTGATCCTCACGGTCTTGATTCCGGTTGCCGCGCTTTTCCTCGTGGTGGGACTATCGGCGGTCTCGCTTGCCGATGCCAACCGGGCCATCGACCCGGTGATCAAGCTGCTTGCACTCCTCGTGGGCGCCTCGTGGGCGCTCAACAGGTTCTTCGTCAACCGCACTGACGCTCAGCACGTCCGCATCGAATGTGTGGTCGACTCAGTCCGCGGCAGCGCTGAGGAGGCTCGACCGTCCCTGCTGCTCTACCGCATCGAAGTAGTCAACACAGGAAAGGTCCTGCTGCACGACTACACGATCGAGGTGAAGGTCGCTTCGGTCAGCGCCCGGGGGGGTGAACCTGGCGCGCACTACGAGCCCTTGGACGATGTCGGCCGGCATCCGGGAGGGGATATCGAGCCCGGGAGCTGGAGTGCCGTCAGCAAGGCCGCGGTCATCCCTGCCGATGTACAGGCTGTCCGGATCTGGGTGGAGGTCGTGTCGCAGTCCGGTCCGTCGTGGACGTGGCACGGCTCCCGGGTCCTCGACCATCCCACCGTGGCCCTTTGAGGGTTCCTGGGTTCGGAAGGCTCAGCGGTCGAGTTCGTGAGCATGGTTCGCCGACGGCAGAGCGGGCGGCGGCTTCAGGAGCCAGAGCCGTCCTCCTGGGTGCGGGGGGAGTCCGCACTCACTGAGGAGCCTGTTGGTTTCCGGCTCCATCTCGACGTAGTCCGCGGTGGACCACGAGACCACGTGGAGCGGCTCATACCCGTGCTGGCGGGCTGCGCGCTCCTGGGGTGCAAGGCTGGGCCCGTGCCAGACCAGCTCTTCGGCGACCCGCGCCTCGCACGCCTCTACGACGCGTTCGACGATGACCGGTCCGATCTGGGTCGCTACGTGGCTCTGGTGGGCGACCTGGGTGGACGTCGGGTGCTGGACGTCGGCTGCGGCACGGGTGTGCTGGCACTGATGCTGGCCGACCGAGGGATGACGGTGATCGGCGTCGATCCCGCCGGCGCCTCGCTGGACGTGGCAAGGGCCAAGCCGGGCGCCCAGCGGGTCACCTGGGTCGAGGTCGGGGCCGCCGAGCTTCCCGTGGTCGAGGATGTCGATGTCGTGGTGATGACCGGCAACGTCGCCCAGGTCTTCCTCGACGACGACGAGTGGGCCGCCGTGCTCAGGCGCGCCGCCGCCGTGCTGGGCGCCGGTGGTCACCTGGTCCTGGAGACCCGGGACCCGGACCGACGCGCGTGGGAGGAGTGGACGCCGGTGACCACCCGTCGGCGCATCGAGGATGAGGTCGAGGGTCGGGTCGAGTCCTGGCAGCAGGTGACCGAGGTGAACTCGCCGTTCGTGAGCTTCGAGAACCACTTCCGGTTCGCGGACGGGACGGATGTCTGCAGCACCTCGACGCTGAGGTTCCGCACGCGCGAGGAGATCGAGCAGTCGCTCGCCGACGCATGGCTGGACCTGGTCGAGGTCCGGGCGGCACCGGACCGGCCGGACCGCGAGCTGGTGTTCGTCGCGCGCAAGCCCGCCGACCCACGCGATCACCAAGACCGCGGTTGGCGTGATCTCGCCCGCATCGACGCCGACCTGGAGAGCGGACGGATCGACGAGACCCAGTGGCACGCGCGCGTGCTGAGGCTGATCGAGCCTGCCTACCTCGCCGCTCGGACCCCGCACGCCCAGTCCGGCAAGGGCGGCGACGCGGCGGGCTGGGAGCATGCTCGACGGCTCGTGTGCGACGCCATCGATCGCGACGGCACCTTTCTCGACATCGGCTGCGCCAACGGCCTGCTCATGGAAGACGTCCAGCGGTGGGCCGCAGCCGACGGCCACGACGTCGAGCCCCACGGCATCGACATCAGTGCCAGGCTCGCCGACCTCGCCCGCGCCAGATATCCGCAGTGGGCCGCACGCATCCACACCGCCAATGCGAACGGCTGGACTCCACCGCGCCGCTACGACTTCGTGCGGACCGGGCTCGACTACGTGCCGTCCGCCTCGCGGCCGATCTACCTCCAGCACCTGCTGGACCAGGTGGTCGCTCCCGGAGGCCGGCTGATCATCGGGGTCCACAACCTGACCCGGGACGATCCGGTGGTCGACGACCTGGCCTCCTGGGGCCACCCGGTCAGCGGCACCAGCCGCCGACCCCATCCGCGCACCGCACTGCACTACACGATCCACTGGATCGACGCGCCGAGGACGTCCCCCACCCCGTAGTGAGGGGGTCCCGAGGGGTTTGGCAACCCCCTCCGAACTGGAGGTCCTCGCACATCGTCCATGCGTGCGTTTCTCCAACCTGTTGGGGAACTACACCTAGCCGACCAACAGCCCGGCCATGGTCACGCCCCAGGCGTGCGCGCGTTCGGGTTCGCCGGGCTCCAGGGGGCCCTTCATGTCCGCCACCCGGAAGTGCTCGGCGGGCACCAGGCGCGTCCCTCCGAGCTTCGCCAAACCCCTCTCGATGCTCTTCGAGGCGTGGTCCATCGCCACGACGGCCTTGGGGTGAGAGCCGCGTGTGTCATAGGCGACCGTTCGCAGCCCGGTCCGCAGGTCGGCACGGTCGAGCCACTCGCGCACCCCGATCCCCTGGCTGACCAGCGGGGCGTCCGTCTTGGCCTCGGCGCTGTGGCGCGTGTTGGGTCTCGGCAGGCTCCAGGCGTGGTTGGGGGACCCCACGACGAGGAGGTCGACGTCAGGGTCGATCACGGTCGGGGCGACACCCACCTCGACCGCCTCGGCGGTCACTCCCGCCTCGGTCAGCCCGGCCGCGATGGCCAGAGCCACCTGCTGGTTGTCGCCGAACATGGACTCGTAGATCAGGAAGGCCCGCATGCGGCAACGCTACTCCCGCGTGTGCTCCGGTCTAGAGCGTGTCGAGCCGGCTCAGGACCCGGTTGTCGTTCGACCTTCGTCCTGCACGTCGAGCCCTTCGAGGATGCCGGTGTTGACCATCCGCCGCCAGATCCCGTCGCGGAGGTGGAGGAGCAGCCTGGTCGTGAGGTGGTGGTTGTCGCGCCACACCACGCGACCGTCCAGGATCGGACGGCACAAGGGCGCGTCGGGGCAGATGACCCGGTTGATGTTGACCGATGCCATGTCGTCGCGGGCGACGTCCTCGGCCTGGAAGAAGGCGTCGCTGACGCGCATCCTCACCGGCGCGGCGACCAGGCACTCGGAGAGGTAGCGGGCTCTCGCCAGGCAGTCGAGGGGGCCTGAGGGGGCCTTGAAGGTGCTCTGGAAGACCAGCGACCGGGTGCCCAGGGCACTGAACGTGTCCAGGGTCTCGTGGGTGGTGTGGGCGAGGAGCTGCTCCGGCGTCTCGTCCGACCCGCCAGCCCTGGTGAGGAGCTCGTCGAACCTGACCCCGTCGTAGGTCTGCTCCACCAGGACCACCAGGTCGGGCTGGAGCTGGGGAAGGACCTTGGCGTACCACTCGTCCCGTTGCTCGGCGCACTCCCGGCGACTGTCCAGGGGTTGGACGCCGTTGTCGAGACCGGCCTGCCACGGGCAACCGTCGGAGATGTTGGCGGCGAGGGTGAAGCGGCGCTCCCGAGCCAGGGCGGCGAACATCGGGAGCATGCTCTTGGCGTGGCTGTCGCCGATCAGCACCAGGGTCGGACCGCCTTCGTCGACGATGAAGCAGTCCGCCGGCTCGCTGCACGTGTGTCCGGAACCGAAGTCGCGGGCGACGGCGTTCCAGTCTTGGCGGGGCACCGGCGTACGCGCACCAGGAAGACCTGTCGCGAAGCCGGCATCGACCGCGGTCAGCGCGGGGCGACGGTCGCTGTGCAGCATCGGCGGCATCACGGCGAACGCCGTGATCGCGCTCAACGACACTCCGAGAGCGATCACCGGCCACTGCCAGCGAGGCGTGACCAGACGACGTCGGATCGGCAGCTCCAGGATCTCGGCCGACAGTGCGGCCAGGCCGGTGCTCAGGCAGCCCGCCAACAGGGCCAGCACGAGGGGGCGGACGACCAGAACCTGCTGCAGCAACAGCAGGACCGGCCAGTGCCACAGATAGGTGCCGTACGAGATCCTCCCGAGGTAGACCAGTGCTGGCCGTGCGAACAGGCGGGTCACGGGTCCTTCGCCCATCATCGCGCTGATCAGCAGGCCCGCTGCCACTGTGGCAAGCAGGCCGCGCGACGCCGGAGCGACGTCCACCCACGCGGAGGCGGTCACCACGATCAGAGCGAGCCCGAGCACGCCGGACCCCGCCGAGTGGCCACGGAGCCGTCCGGCCCGCAACGCCAGGGCGAGCAGGGAGCCTGCAAGGAGCTGGTACAACCTCGCGTCGGTGCCGTAGTAGGCGTGGTTGGCGTCGACGCGCATCCAGAAGAGCTGGCTGGCGACTGACAGCAGCAGCAGGACGCCGAGCCCGGTCGGAAGGGCCCAGGAGTGCCGCCGGCTGAGGGTCGCCAGACCCAGGAGCACCACGGGGAACGCGACGTAGTACTGCTCCTCGATCGCCAGGGACCAGAAGTGCAGGTAGGGGCTGCTGTCGAGCTCCGCGGAGAAGTAGTCGTCGGACTGGGCGAGGAAGTGCCAGTTGGCGTAGTACAGGAGTGAGCTCCGAGCGTCTGCCACCAAGGTCAGTCGACGCACCACGCTGGTGAAGAGGACGAAGGCGAAGCCGGTCGCCACGATCACCACGAGGGCCGCGGGCAGGAGTCGCCGCACCCTCCGTGCGTAGAACCGGGCCAGGTCCAGGGAGCCGGTGCTGTCCACTTCGTTGAGCAGGATGCTGGTGACCAGGAAGCCGGAGAGCACGAAGAACACGTCCACCCCGACGAAGCCGCCGGAGAAGGTCGCCATCCCCGTGTGGAAGATGAGCACGAGGTAGACCGCGAGCGCTCGCACGCCGTCGAGGGAAGGGCGGTGGATCCAGTCCACGGACCGATGCTAGGCGCGCAGACGGTGAGCGGTCGAGATCGCCCAGCTCCGCGTGCCGGTTCTGCCTACGGCTCCCTGCGAGCTCCTGCGCGGTTCGCGTCGGCGATGAGGTCGACCAGCTCGTCGCGGGTGGGGCCGGCGGCGTAGGGCGGTCGCCAGCCGCTCCGGTAGACCGCGCGTGCCAGTGGCTCCGCGGGCCTGAGCGTCTCGGGCAGCTCGGTCATCGCGAAGTAGCCGCCGGCCTGCCGACCGATGCGAGGGTCGACGTCGGCCGCGGCGGCGATGAGGTCCGAGGTGAGCGGGATGCTCAGGTCGAGGTCGTGCCCCTGCCAGCGTCTGACCATCCCGCCGTCGATCGCGATGTGGTCGGCCACCCAGGGTTCGATGGCACGGTCGCACCAGTCGCCGAACGGCTCCGCCACGGTAGCCGGGTCGGCTCCCGCGTCGAGCAGTCCGAGCAGGGCGGTGACCTGCAGGCAGGCCATCGCGATCCCGCGACCCCGGGTCGGGGTCGTGGTCGCCACCGAGTCCCCGACGGCGACCAGCCCCGGAGTGCCGACCTGCGGCCGGTAGATGTTGCGCAGGGCGCCACCGACGAGGACGGCGGACGTGGGGTGGGCACGGTCGGCGTGGGTCCAGTCGGCGAGCGCGGGGATGGCGCGGCAGGCCGCCTCGAAGGCGGCCACGAACCGCAGCTCCTTGAGCGTCGCGTCCGCGGTGGGCCGCACGAGCACGACCGAGAAGTGACCGGCCTCGTGGAGGAAGACCAGGCACTGGTAGCCGTCGAAGTCCGCCATGTAGGCGACCGGGCTCACCATCGGCCCGGGACCCGCGCGAGGTGCCAGCCGGTAGGTGCGGTCCACGTAGGCGAGGCCGCAGTCGCCTGCGAGCCTCGGATCGCTGCCGGTCGCGCCCGACGCCCTCAGGTGCCCCATCCGGCCCGACGCATCCACGACGAGGTCAGCATCGACGCGGGATCCCTCGACGCGTGCCCCGACCACGCGTCCGCGGTCCAGGACGAGTCCGTCGACGTGTCCGGTCCGCAGCGTGAGGCCGGGCTGGCTCTGGGCCGCCTGGCGCAGTGCTCGCTCGAACGTCGACCGACGGGAGAGCACCCCGGTCACCGAGCGGGCCCTCTCGGGGACCGGGACCTCCACGGGCTCGGCGCCCAGGGCGAACCAGCGCTGGAGCGCCTCGGGCCATTGCGCCTCGAGGGTCATCGGCACCTGGGGTCGGAACCCGTGGGCGTGCTCGAACTGCATCACGCCCCGGCGGACCCAGCCGTCTGCGGTCGGACCCGGATCACGATCGACGGCGGTGACCCGATGACCGCGCCGGGCCAGGGTGGAACCGATCATGAGGCCCGTCGGACCCGACCCCACGACGAGTGCATGCACGACTCCTCCAGTACACTCTCGATAAATCGATTACACTCATCGTCACCTCAATAGGGGTAGGTGTCAACATGCCCTCAGCTTCGCGTCCGTACCGGTCCACCCTGCGCGAGGACCACGCGCGAGCGACCCGTCGAGCCGTGGTCGCCGCCGCCCGGGACCTCTTCGTCGAACGCGGTTGGACGCGGACGACGATCGACGCCGTGGCCGCCCGGGCCCAGGTGAGCCGCAAGACCGTGTTCACCGCGGTCGGCGGCAAAGCAGAGCTGCTCAACCTGGCTCTGGACTGGGCGCTGGTGGGGGACGACGAGCCGGTCCCCCTGGCCGGGCGGGAGGTCGTCGCACGGCTCGAGCAGCTGACCGAACCCCGAGAGCTGGTTGCCCAGTGGTCACGCTTCGTCAGCGAGCTGGAGGAGCGTGCAGCGCCCCTGGCCGACGTGCTTGTCGTCGCCGCCGATGCCGACCCGAAGGGTGCTGAGGTGCACGCGGCGTCCGAGCGCAACCGGCTGGTCGGGGCGGAGTTCCTCGTGGCTCGCCTGGTGGCGACGGGTGGGCTGCGACGGGGGCTGAGCAGCGAGCGCGCCGTAGCCGCGGCCCTGGTGCTGATGGACCCCGCCGTCCACCGGACCCTGGTCCGGGAGCACGGCTGGACGCGGGCGGAGTACGCCGCCTGGATGGCGCGGGGGGCCGTCGCCGAGCTCCTCGAGGAGGACGGGGGTCACCGCCCGCGTCGATCCTGCACACCGACGGCCTCGGGTGCCGGCGCACCGGATGGGTCCTTCGGTCCCAGCTGGAAGACGTAGGCGAACGCGGGCCTGGTGTACGCGATGCCCCGGCCGCTGGCGCGCAGGCCCTCCTTGGTGATCTCGATGTCGCGCCTGGGGACCAGGAACGTCTCGAGGTCGTCACGCCGCACGGCGTACCTCCCGTCGCGGGAGGTGACTACGGCGACCAACCGGTACCGAGGTTCCAGTCTCGCCATCGCCACGTCTCCGTGGCTCGGATTGACCAGGAGCAGGCCGCCGGTGCGCAGGTGGCGGGTGCAGTGCTCAGAGACGAACCCGGCGTAGAGCGAGAGGAGCAGGTCGAAGCTGTCCTCGGGCACGGTGTCTTCAGCGGTGTAGTCGGCGTGCAGGAAGCGCCACGTCGCGGTCGTCTGGTCTCGCCGGTGGCCGCGGACGATCTCCTCGACGCCGGGAACGTCGGCGAAGAACTGCGCCGCCCGACGGTCGACGTCGAGGTAGGTGACCGAGTCGAAGACGAACGACGGCGTGACGTCGACGTAGCACCCGGGGTAGAAGACGGTCGAGACGTCGAAGGCCGCAGCCACGGCACCGAACAGACGGTGTCGGTCGCCCGGGTGCTGGTGAAAGCTCTCCCAGAGCAGGTGGGTCCGCGGATTCCCCACCACCCCTACCCGTTGCTCCTTGCCACTTCCAACCTATAGCGCCGCGGTGGGCTTGCCGCAAGACCCCGTCGGTGCCTCACCATGCTCGACAAGGCTCCGCGGGGCCGGCAAGGAGGGAGTGCAGGGTGGACGTACTGGTGGTGGGGGCGGGCCCGACCGGTTTGATGATGGCGGCCGAGCTGACCCTCGGCGGTGCAGAGGTGGCGGTGGTGGAGCGTCGGCCCACAGCGGAGCTGGTCGGCTCGCGGGCGGGCGGCTTCCATGCGCGCACCCTCGAGATCCTCGACCAGCGGGGTGTCGCCGACCGGTTCCTCGCGGAGGGGAGGACCTTCCCAGTGCCGTTCTCCGCCAGCACGATGCTCGACATCAGCGACCTCCCCACCCGGCACCCCTACACGCTGGCGCTGTGGCAGAACCGCATCGAGCGGATCCTGGCCGGCTGGGTCGAGGAGCTGGAGGTGCCCGTCCTCCGCGGGGTCGAGGTGACCGGCTTCGCGCAGGACGACACCGGAGTCGACGTCCACCTGGCGACGGGCGAGTCGATGCGAGCGGCGTACCTGGTCGGCGCGGACGGCGGGCGCAGCGTCGTCCGCAGAGCCGCGGGGATCGAGTTTCCCGGGTGCGAGGCGACCATGAGCGCGCTGATCGCGGAGGTCGAGGTCGTCGAGGAGCTGCCGGTGGGCGTCACCTACGACGCCCACGGCGTGCACGGCCTCAGCCTCATGGAGGACGGACGGACCGTGCGCGTCGTCACCGCCGAGCGGCAGCCCGCCCCGACCGGCGAACCCACGCTGGCAGTCCTCAGCCGGAACCTGACCGAGACGTTCGGCACGGACTTCGGCGTACGTCGACCCACCTGGATCTCGCGGTTCACCGACGCCACCCGACAAGCCGCGGACTACCGCCGGGGCCGGGTCCTGCTTGCCGGGGACGCCGCCCACATCCACTCCCCAGCCGGGGGACAGGGGATCGGGCTCGGGATCCAGGACGCTGTGAACCTGGGCTGGAAGCTCGTGCAAGCCGTCGAGGGCAGGGCCGCCGAAGGCCTCCTGGACACCTACCAGGCAGAGCGCCACCCGGCCGCTGCGCGCGCGCTGGAGTACTCCCAGGCGATGAGCGCGCTCCAGCGTCAGGACCCGGGGGTGACCGCGGTGCGCGACCTCCTGGACGAGCTGGTGGGCATGGACGAGCCGCGTCGTCACGTCGGGGCACGCGTCGCCGGGCTCGACGTCCACTACGACCTCGGCGCGGGTCATCCACTGCTGGGCCGTCGCATGCCGGATCTGGACCTGGTCTGTGACGACGGCGTACGCCGGGTGTACTCCCTGCTCCACGCCGCCCGGCCGGTGCTGGTCGACCTCGGACAGCCCGGGAGCCTCGACCTGGGTCCCTGGGCGGACCGGGTGCACCGGGTGAGGGCCTCGTACACCCGTCCCTGGGAGCTGCCGGTGGTCGGCGCAGTGGACCCGCCCGCTGCGGTGCTGGTCAGGCCGGACGGCCATGTGGCGTGGGTGGGGGACGGGACCGGGTCCGGGTTGGCCGAGGCGCTGGCTGCCTGGTGCGGACGCCCCGGACCGCCGCGGACCGGAAGTCGGCTACGGTACCCGGCGGGCCCGGATCGCCCCGACTCCTGAGCGTCGGCCCCGCTCGACAAGGACCGGCACCCGATCGCCGGTCCCCGTAGACAGGACAGACATGCGGATCTTCTTCACCGGAGGCAGCGGCAAGGCTGGCAGGCACGTCGCCCCGTACCTTGCCGAGCAGGGCCACCAGGTCACCAATGCCGACCTCGTCCCCTTGGGCCACCCGGCGGTGGCCGACCTCCGCGTGGACCTGACCGACGGCGGCGAGACGTACTCGGCGCTGGCCGGGCTGGCCACGATGGACGAGCTCGAGCTGGCCCAGAAGCCGGCGTACGACGCGGTCGTGCACTTCGCCGCGGTGCCCCGGATCCTGCTGACCTCCGACGCGACCACGTACGCGAGCAACGTGCTCAGCACCTACCACGTGCTCGAGGCCGCGACGCGGCTGGGCGTCCGCAAGATCGTGTTCGCCTCCTCGGAGACGACCTACGGGATCTGCTTCGCCCAGGGAGAGCGCCGACCGCTCTACGTGCCCGTCGACGAGGAGCACCCGACGGTCCCCGAGGACTCCTACGCGATGTCGAAGGTCGCCGGGGAGGTGACCGCCCGCTCGTTCCAGGCGCGCACCGGGGCCGACATCTACGGCTTGCGGATCAACAACGTCATCGAGCCGCACGAGTACGCCGAGATGTTCCCGGCGTTCCTGCAGGAGCCGGCCTCGCGACGCCGCAACATCTTCGCCTACATCGACGCGCGCGACCTCGGCCAGATCGTGCAGCGGTGCCTGGTGACCGACGGGCTGGGCTACGAGGTCTTCAACGTCGCCAACGCAGACATGTCCGTGGCTGCGACGACCCAGGAGGTCCGGGAGCGCTTCTACGACGGCGTGGAGGTGCGTCGGGAGCTGGGACGCGACGAGACGTTCTACGCCATCGACAAGGCCCGAGACCTCCTCGGCTTCGCGCCGCAGCACTCCTGGCGCGACGTCCTGCCCGACCCGACCCGGGGCGCGTCCTCCGAGGGCTGACGGGGGCAGGACGTGTGTCGTGGCGGGCCGGTCAGGGTCGCCCGGCGCGAGGGACGTCGACCCGGGCCTGCAGCACCACGCCCGCACGGGAGCCGCCCTGGACCCCTCCCCACTCGTTGGCCACGATGAAGAGCGTCCGGCCGTCGTCCCCGCCCAGCATGCACGCGAACGCACCGCGGTCCACCTCGACCGTGGCCAGCACCGCCCCGCCCTCCGCCACCCGCACGCACCGTTGCCGGGGCACGTCGGCGTACCAGGCCGCGCCGTCGGCGTCGAGGCAGATGCCGTCGGGGTAGCAGTCGTCGTCGAGCGGCGCCCAGACCCGTCGCCCGGACAGGGACCCGTCGGGACCGAGGTCGAACGCGGTCAGCCGGTGCGCGTACGACTCGGCACACAGCAGGGTCGTCCCGTCGTTGGTGATCGCCATGCCGTTGGGGAACCACAAGTCGTCCGCCACCACCCGGGTCGCGCCGACCGGTGACACCACGGCGATCGTCCCCGGCTGCGCCTCCTCGCCGCGCATCAGGTCGAAGCCCACGTCGTTGACGAAGACGTGGCCAGCAGGGTCGACGACGATCTCGTTCCACCTCTGGTCCGGCCCGGCGTACGGCACCAGGGTCCCGGCCTCCTCGACCAGGACGCCCCTCGGCGAGGTCGCGACGAGGCGCCCGTCGGGAAGCCAGTCGATGGAGAACGGGAAGCCTGCAACGCGGTGCCTCACCTGAGGTTCACCCGGTCCGGTGTACCGCAGGACGTCCCCGGCCACCCAGTCGCACACCCACAGGGCGCCGTCGTGCCACCGCGGGGACTCTCCCATCGCCAGACCGGTGGCGAACGCTGACGTCACGCCCCCAAGTAGACCACCACCGCCACGGCCAGGAGTCGTGCCAGACTGGGCCCACCATGGCCAAGGTTGCGGTAGTCGGAGCAGGCGCGGTGGGCACAGCGATTGCCTACGCCGCCCAGATCCGCGGTGTCTGCCGAGAGCTCGCCCTGTTCGACCTCGATGCAGGCAAGGTGCGGGCCGAGGTGCTGGACCTCAACCACGGACTGCAGTTCACGCCGATGGCCCGGATCAGCGGAAGCGACCAGCTCGAGGTGTGCGCCGACGCCGATGTCGTGGTGATCACCGCCGGCGCGAAGCAGAAGCCGGGACAGACCCGGCTCGACCTGGCCGCTGCCAACGTCGCGATGTGCCGCGACCTCGTCCCCGCCCTCGTCAGGCTGGCGCCGCAGACCCTGCTGCTCGTCGTCACCAACCCCGTGGACGTGGTCACGTACGCCGCGCAGCAGTTCTCGGGACTGCCGCCGCACCGGGTCTTCGGGTCGGGGACGGTGCTGGACTCGTCCCGGCTGAGGTTCCTGATCGCCGAGCACACCGGGGTCGCTGTGCAGAACGTGCACGCCTACATCGCCGGCGAGCACGGCGACTCCGAGGTGCCGCTGTGGTCGACCGCGACGATCGGGGGCGTCCCCGTCCAGGACTGGGTGACGGCGGGGGAGGCCCCCCTCGACGAAGCCGCCCGCGCCAGGATCCACCAGCGGGTCGTCTCCTCGGCCTACGAGATCATCGCCGGCAAGGGAGCCACCAGCCTGGCGATCGGCCTGGCGGTCTCCCGCATCCTGGAGGCCGTCCTGAACGACGAGCACCGGGTGCTGCCCGTCACCTCGCGGCTCGACGGCGTGCACGGCCTGGACGACGTGTGCCTCTCGATGCCCTCGGTCGTCGGGCGGGTGGGCATCGAACGCGTGCTGGCCACCCCGCTGACCGCGGCCGAGCGGGACCAGCTGGCCTCGTCGGCGGCGACCGTTCGGCAGAGTGCGCGCGACCTCGGCCTGTGAAGGGCCGACGGAGGAGCGCGCGGTCCGGGTGCGCGGTGCCCTCCCCGGTGGTCGCCGGGACGACCACCGACTCCCGCGGTTCCGGTCAGCCTCAGCCGAGGAGGGCCGGAAGGAACATCGACGCCAGGAGCAGCACCCCGAGCCCGCCCGCGATCGCGCTGCCGAGAACGAGACCGGTGGCCAGGGTGGGGTGGCGAGAGCGGACAGCGAAGCCCGCCCCCCACAGAAGGATCGCTGCCACCAGCGGTATCGCGAGGACCGCGGCGAGGATCAGGACGACACCGGCCAGGTTGTCCCCGGGGCCGGAGTTGGCATAGCCGACCACGAAGAAGACCACGACCGCCAGCAGCGGGGTCATCAGTCCGAAGGTGAGGGCATGCAGCCAGCCGGGGATCCCGCTTGCCGGTGCGGGTGGCCGGTGGCGTGGTGCGGTGTCGAAGGTCATGGAAGCAGTCTCGTGCGTGTCGCGGTGAGGCGGATCCGTCCTCGTACTCAGACGAAGCGGGGGGGTGCTCAGCTCATCGTCGAGCGGCGTAGATCCGCCGTACGACGTCCTCGATGTCCGGCTCGGACACCGAGAGGTCGACGACCTCCACCAGCTCGGAGACCGCGGCCAGCACCCGGGCGGCGGTGGTGCGGTCGGCGTCGAAGGCGAGTCGCTGCCGCAGGCCGCCGCCCTCGCTGCGCAGGTGCTCGGTGTCCGCCACACCCGTCAGGTCCGGTGTCGGCTCCGCCAGGTCGACCACCAGCTCGCGCCTGGCGCCCACGGTGCGCGACAGGCCGGTGAGGGAGCCGTCGAAGGCCAGGCGCCCACGGTCGACCACGAGCACCCGGTCGCAGAGGCGCTCGACGTCGCCCATGTCGTGCGTGGTCAGCAGGAGCGTGGTGCCGTGCTCGGCCCGCTCCGCGATGAGCAGCTCACGCAGCCGCTGCTTGGACAGCACGTCCAGCCCGATCGTGGGCTCGTCGAGGATGACCAGCCGCGGCGAGTGGACCAGGGCGGCCCCCACCTCCGCGCGCATCCGCTGACCGAGCGAGAGCTGGCGCACCGGCACCGACAGGAAGTCGGCCAGCTCCATCCGCTCGACCAGCTCGTCGGTGCGTCGACGCTCGTGCGCCTTGGAGAGCCCGTGGATGGCGGCAAGCAGTCGCAACGAGTCGCGCACCGGGAGGTCCCACCACAGCTGGGAGCGCTGGCCGAAGACCACCCCGACCTCGCGGGCCAGGGCGCGTCGCTCGCGCACCGGGTCCCGCCCGCACGTGGTCACCCGACCGGCGCTCGGCACGAGGATGCCGACGAGCATCTTGATCGTCGTGGACTTCCCTGCTCCGTTGGCGCCGATGTAGCCCACGGACTCACCCTCGGCGATCCGGAGGTCGAGGCCGTCGACCGCGGTCACGACCCGCCGGCGCATCCCGTCGCGCACGCGGAACTGCCGGCTCAACGCGCGGCACTCGATGATCGCCGTCATCCGCCGCCTCCCTGGTAGTGGCGCACTCCCTGGCGCCAGCTCAGTGTGGCCAGGCCGCTCGCCCACAGCGCAGCGGCGGGGGCGCACCAGCCGAGCCACGAGGGCAGCCAGGCCGGCCCGGGCAGCCCCACGAGCTCGATCATCGGCAGGTAGGCGACGAACGCCATCGGAAAGAAGAACCCGAAGGCGACCTTGAGGGGTCGGGACCAGACCGACGCGGGCTGCGTGGCGGCGTACCGGCCGCCGTAGACGAACGCATTGGTCATCTCCGCGCCGTTGACGAGGAAGAACTGCACCCCGGCCGCAGTCACGAACTGGGCCGCGAACACCGTCAGGCCGCTGGCGATCGCCAGCACCAGCAATGCCACCGCCGCCAGGTCCCAGTCGACGGGGTTGAGGGCCAGTCCGGCGGCGAGGGCGCCCAGCCCCACGGTCGCCCGGGCGAGGCGACGCAGCGAGATGTCGCTGGTGACGAGCTGGAGCAGCAGTGGCTGAGGCCGAAGGTAGAACACGTCGAGCTTCCCTGCCCGCACCAGCGCCGGCAAGTTGTCACAGTGACCGAAAAGAAGGTCGGCCATGGAGAAGCAGAAGTCGGCCAGTCCGAAGACGAGCAGGATCTGGAGGAAGTCCACGCCACCGATGCTCGGCACGTTGTGGAACAGCACCCAGACCTCGGCGAGCTCGACCAGGCCGACGAGCAGGGAGCTGACGAGGTCCACGGCGAAGCTGGTCCGGTAGCTCGCCTGGGCACGCATCCGCGACCCCAGCACCGCCCGGTAGGGCGCGAGACGGACCGACAGGGTCGTGACGGGGTCAGCCACCCTGCACCTCCAGGTGCCGTCGACCCGCCCTGGTCATGAGCTGTCCCGCGGCCACCGTCGCCACGAGCCAGCCCACCTGGGCGCCCACGAGAACGGCCGCGGACCACCCCTCGGCCCGGCCCGACAGCACGTCGACGGGGTACATCAGCATCGCGGGGAACGGGGTCGCCTGGGCCAGCACCTGCAACCACAGGGGGAACAGCCAGATGGGCACGAACAGCCCCGCCAGGAAGCCGGACACGACCATGTAGAGGAGCTGGAGGCCCCGGGTCTCGACCAGCCAGAAGCCGGCGGCGGCGACGAGGTAGACGGTCAGGCAGGAGACCACGATGCCCAGCAGCACGCTCGCCAGGCCCAGGAGGTAGGACGCACGGTGGTCCGGAGCAGCCATGCCCACCACCAGCGCGCCGATCAGCAACGAGGGCAGGCCACGCGGGAGCAGCGCGAACACCGACCGTCCGACCTCCGTGGCGACGACGGCGGTGTGCACGTCCAGGGGACGCAGGAAGTCGACGACCACGTCGCCGGTGCGGATCCGCTCGGCGACCTGGGAGCGGCCGAAGAGGTTCACCGACCCCAGCAGACCCTGCGAGATCCACACGTAGGCGCTCATCGTGGCCACGTCGTACCCCTCGAGCTCGCCTCCGGCGGCACGCACGGTCGCGAAGAGGATCGCGACCTTGAGCAGCCCGAAGGTCACATTGGCGACCAGGCCGGCGAGAGCCGCGAGCCGGTAGGTCGACTGCTCGCGCACCCCGGCGGTGAAGAGCCGGAGGTGGGCTCTCAGCACTCGGGTCACAAGCGCAGAACCCTACCCCCACGGCTCGAGGTGCTGGAGAGAGACCAAACGAGCGTTTAGAATACTGAACATGCGTTCAACGTCCGACCCCGGCGACCTGACCGCCCGTGCCCAGATCCGCAACGCGGCGCTGGGCCTGTTCGCCGAGCGGGGGCACGACGCGGTCACCGTGCGGGAGATCGCCGCCGAGGCGAAGGTGTCGCCGGCGCTGGTCGTCCACCATTTCGGCAGCAAGGACGGCCTGCGGGCGGCGGTGGACGCGCACGTGGCGGAGTCCTTCGACAGGGTCTTCGCCGAGCTGGACGCACCGGACCTGGCCGCGATGCTCGCCGGCGACGGTGCCGCCGCGTCGGTCGCCGAGGCGTTCGCGCGCACCTTCCCGCACGGGTCGCCCCTCCCGGCGTACCTGCGCAGGCTGCTGCTCACCGACGACCCGACCGGGGCCGCCCTGTTCGGCCGGTGGTACGCCGCCACCCGGCGACTGCTGGACGAGCTGGTGGAGCGGGGGGTCGTCGCGCCCAGCGCCGACCCTGCCGTGCGCGCAGCGTTCCTGCTCGCCAACGACCTCGCGGTGCTCCTGCTCCGCCCCCAGATCGCCACCGTCATCGGCGAGGACCCGCTGACGCCCTCCGGTCTCGACCGGTGGGCTCGCGAGGTCACCACCGTCTACCTCGGGGGCGCGTTCGCGGCCCCCACCAAGGAGCCGCTGTCATGAACGAGACCACCCTCGTGATCCACACCGAGGGACTTACCAAGACCTTCGGCGACGTCCGCGCCCTCGACAGCCTCGACCTCACCGTGCGCCGGGGCGAGGTGCACGGCTTCCTGGGTCCCAACGGGTCGGGCAAGTCCACCACGATCCGCGTGCTGCTCGGCCTCATGAGGGCCACCTCGGGGCACGTCGAGCTCTTCGGTGGCGATCCCTGGCGCGACGCCGCGCGCCTGCACGCTCGGCTGGCCTACGTCCCCGGGGATGTCGCGCTCTGGCCGGGACTGACCGGCGGGCAGTGCCTCGACATCCTGGCGGCCACCCATGCCCGGGTCGACGAGGCGCGGCGTGGGGAGCTCATCGAGCGGTTCCAGCTCGATCCCACCAAGCGGATCCGGGACTACTCCAAGGGCAACCGGCAGAAGGTCGCGCTCATCGCCGCCCTGGCCGCCGATGTGGAGCTCCTGGTGCTCGACGAGCCCACCTCCGGTCTCGACCCGCTCATGGAGCAGGCGTTCCAGGAGTGCGTCCGCGAACGTCGCGAGCAGGGCACGACGGTGCTGCTGTCCAGCCATCTGATGGGCGAGGTCGAGGCGTTGGCCGACCGGGTGAGCATCATCCGGCGGGGCCGCACGATGACCAGCGGCACCCTGGCCGAGCTTCGCCGGCACACGCGGACCTCCGTCCACGCCGTCACTGTGACCGACCCGGGGCTGACGGGCGCGGGGAGTGGCGTCGACGACCGGGTGAGCACCCGTCTCGCAGGGCTCGTCGAGTCGCGGTTCACCGTCGACTCCGACCATCTCGACGATGCCATCGGCCGGCTGCACGCGGCCGGCATCCACACCCTCACCGTCGCGCCGCCGAGCCTCGGCGCCCTGTTCCTGCAGAGCTACGGCGACACCCTGGACGGCGCGGAGGGTACCGCCGAGGACAGCCTCGAGGAGTCGTCGCGATGACCGCCCGGCATCGGGCCGCAGGCGGTTCCCACGGCGCGTCGAGCCGGGACCGCGGGCTGCTCACCATGGTGCGCATCGTGGGACGCGTCCAGCGGCGCCGGGTCCTGGCCCGGCTGGTGGTGCTCGGTGCCGGCATGGTCGGCACCGCTGCCAGCATCGCCGCGCTCTACGACACGCCCGCCAAGATCCACTCCTACGCCGCTGCGGTCACCTCGGGCTCCGCCCTGGTGGCGATCAACGGCAAGGTCGAGGGCATCGACTCCCTCGGCGGGGTCGTCCAGGACGAGTTCGGCTTCCTGGCCGCCTTCCTGCTGCCTCTGCTCGGCATCAGCCTCGTGGCGTCGGCGACCCGGCGAGAGGAGGAGTCAGGGCGAGTGGAGCTGCTGCTGGGCGGTCGCGTGGCCCGACACCAACCGACCCTGGCGGCCCTGCTCGTGGCGACCGCCACCATCGCCGCGACCGGCGTGGTGTTCGCCCTCGGTCTGGCCCTCTTCGGCGTCCCCCTGACCGGGTCGGTGCTCTACGCCCTCTCGCTGAGCGCTCTCGCGCTCGTGTTCGCCTGCCTGGCCGCCCTGCTGGCGCAGCTCACCCTGCACTCTCGGGACGTCTACTCCTGGAGCCTGATCGTCCTGGCGGCGTCGTACGTCCTGCGCGGCGTGGGTGACGCGACCGGCACATGGGTCACCTGGCTCTCCCCGCTCGGCTGGGCGGAGCGGGCAGCGCCGTTCGGGGACCAGCGATGGTGGGTGCTGGGGATCCCCGTGGCGGCCGGCCTCGCCCTGGCCGCGGCGGCGCTGCGGCTGTCGGCCCGTCGGGACCTGGGCAGCGCCCTGGTCCACAGCGGTGCCGGCCCGGCCCGCGCCGCAGCGCGGCTGCGCAGCCCGGTCGGGCTCGCGGTCTGGATCCACCGCCCGGCTGTCCTCGGTTGGCTCGCCGGCGGTGCGCTGCTCACCGGGATGATGGGCGCGCTGAGCCAGCAGCTCCTGGACGCGATGGCGGGGAACCCGGCCCTGGCCGACGCCATGGGGATCGGCGGCGGCCGCCCCCGGGACGGGTTCGTCGCGGCCACCCAGCTCTACCTCGCCGTCATCGCGACAGGGTACGTCGTCCAGGCCGTCGGGACCCTCCGGGCCGAGGAGTCCGAGGGGCGCCTGGAGACCCGTCTTTCCGGCACCCTCTCGCGTGGCCGCTGGCTGGCTGCGCACACGCTGGTCGTGCTGGGCGGTCTGGTCCTCATCGTGCTCGGCTCCTCGCTCGTGCTGGGTCTGGCCACCGCCGCGTCCGTGGGGGGCCTGTCCGAGCTGGTCCCCGCCCTCGGATCGGGACTGGCGTACCTCCCCGTCGAGCTGCTCCTCGCGGGGCTGGCGCTGGCCGCCTACGGCCTCCGGCCACGGTGGTTCGGGATCGTGTGGGCCGGCTATGCGGCGATGGCCTTCGTCGCGTTCCTCGGCCCCGGTCTCCGGCTGCGGCCCTGGGTGCTCGACCTGGCGCCCACGACCCACGTGGGGAACCCGCCGCTCGGCGCGGTCGACGGCGGCTCGCTCGCCGTGATGACGGCCCTGGCTGTGATCCTCTCCGGGATCGGGCTCGTGGCGTTCCGGCGGCGCGGGGTCCCGCAAGGCTCGTGACGCCCTGGGAGCCCGGGCTGTCGTCCGCGGGCGTCGGGGGTATCGGGGGGCCTCACCGGTACCTTTGCTGACGAACCAGACCGGGGGAGGGCACCCGTGGACGTCATGCTGGACCTTGTGGTCGACCCTGGCTCGGTCGTCCCTGCCTACGAGCAGCTGCGGGTCGGCGTGGCCGGCCTCATCGCCTCCGGTCGGCTTGAGCCCGGCGCACGGCTGGCCACGGTGCGGCAGTTGGCGACCGACCTCGGGCTCGCGCCGAACACCGTCGCCCGTGCCTACCGTCTCCTCGAGGCGGACGGGCTGATCTCGACCCACGGGCGCCGAGGCACCTTCGTGAGCTCCGCCGGGCTGGCCGCCCCACCGCAGGAGGTGGCGAGCCAGGCGCGGGCCTTCGCCCTGGTGGCCCGGCGGCACGGGCTGACGTCGAGCGAGGCGCTCCGTCTGGTCGAGGAGGCCTGGGGAACCGCGCCGGGGTGATCCGGTGCCCCCCGTTTGGGGGATTTCCGTGTGACCCTGCTGGGGCTTACGCTGTGCTCCGACACGCCGGGGGGCGTGCACGTGGGGGAGGAACAACCATGCCTGGGGTCAAGTCTGTCGGCGCGCTCGTGGCCGCGCTGCTCATGTCGATGATGTCGTGGGTGCTCAGCGCTCCGGCCGAGGCGCTCGTCTGGGCCTCCGACACGCCGTCGCCCAGCTGGAAGGTCAACGGCCGGGTCGAGGCCACCGTGGTCGTGGGGGACACCCTCATCGTCGGTGGCTCGTTCACCACGGCCAGCAGCCAGAGCGGGACTGCCGTGGCCCGCAAGAACCTGGCCGCGTTCTCGATGAGCACCGGCGACCTGCTCACCGGGTGGAAGGCGGACGCCGGCGCGGCGGTCCGCGCCCTGGTCACCGACGGCACGTCGGTTTGGGTGGGAGGCTCCTTCGAGAAGATCGGCGGCATCTCCCGCACCCGCCTGGCCAAGATCAACCCGGCGACCGCAGCCGTGGACCCGACCTTCGCGCCGACCGCGGACAACACGGTGCGCGCGCTCGCCGTCCAGGGCTCCTCGCTGTACGCCGGCGGCGCCTTCCTCAACGTCAACGGGGTCTCCCGCACCCGCCTGGCCAAGCTCGACGCGTCGTCCGGCGCGCTCGACACCGCCTTCCGCAACACCGCCAACAACGTCGTCATGGGACTGGCCAAGAACCCCGCCAGCGACGTGCTGTACGTGTCGGGCTCCTTCACCTCGCTCAACACGGTCGCGCGCAACGGCGTCGGTGCGGTCCAGGCCTCGGGCGTCGGGACCACTGCGACGGTCTTCGCCTCGGCAGCCAAGCCGACGCTGGGCCTGGCCATCAACGAGGACGGCAGCCGGCTCTTCGGCGCCGGCGGCTCCGGGTCGAACGCCGCCGCCGCGTGGAACACCAGCACCGGCGTGCGGACCTGGCGGCAGGTCACCGACGGCGACATCCAGGCGATCGCGTACTACAACAAGACCGTCTACTTCGGCTTCCACGACGGTCTCCAGGGCGACCCGACCATCAAGATGCTGGCGGCGAACTCCGACACCGGTCAGCTGCAGAAGTTCTACCCGCGGTTCAACGACTTCTGGGGCGTCTTCTCGATCTCGGCCGGCCCCGGTGGGGTCGTCGCCGGTGGTGAGTTCACCAACGTCTCCGGTGTCGCCACCCAGGGGTTCGCGCGGTTCGCGCCCATCGACCCGGCGGCTCCGGAGCCGGTCCTCAAGTCCTACCTCGACTCGACCACGCTCTGGTCCTACTGGGACGAGAACTCGCGGCCGACCGACTGGCAGAAGAACACCTTCGACGCCAGCTCGTGGAAGACCGGGCTCAGCCAGCTCGGCTACGGCGACGGCGACGAGCAGACCGTGATCGGCTACGGCGGCGACCCGAACAACCGCAACGTCACGGCGTACTTCCGCGCCGAGTTCACCCCGGCCGAGACACCGAGCCTGCTGACGCTGCAGCTGCTCGCCGACGACGGCGCGGTGGTGTACCTCAACGGTGTGCAGCAGGCGCGCGACAACATGCCTGACGGCACGATCACCCACACGACCTTGGCCTCGACCGTGCGCAGCGGGGGGCCGGAGAACGCACTGCGACCGTTCAGCATCAACCCGGCGCAGCTGCGTGTGGGACAGCGCAACCTCCTCGCCGTCGAGGTGCACCAGGCCAACGCCACCTCCGACGACCTCGGCTTCGACGCCGACCTGATCGCCACGCTCTCGGGCGGCTCGACGAACCAGAAGCCGACGGCGGCGTTCACCTCCACGGTGAACCTCCAGGACGTGAGCTTCGACGCCAGCGCCTCCACCGACCCCGACGGGTCGATCGCCTCCTACATCTGGGACTTCGGGGACGGCACCGCCCAGCAGACCACGGCCACGCCGACCACCTCTCACCACTTCCCGACCGGGGCGACCTACCCGGTGACGCTCCGGGTGGTCGACAACCAGGGCGCCTCCACGGCGGTCCTGCAGTCGGTGACGACCGAGTCCGCCATGCTCGTCACCGACGTGGTCCCGAGCGGGTCCTCCTGGCGCTGGGCCTGGAACCTGACCGCCCCGGCCGCAGGCTGGAACGACATCGGCTTCGACACCAGCACCTGGCACGAGAACCCCGCCGTCCTCGGCTGGGGCGCGGGCATCGCCACGGACATCAACGGCTTCGAGAGCTACACCACCACCAACCGGCCGCGGGCGGTCTACTTCGCCCGGTCCTTCACGGTGGCCGACACCGCCAAGGCCAGGGCCCTGACCCTGCGCACGGTGGCGAACGACGGCGTGGTCGTCTACGTCAACGGAGTGGAGGTAGCCCGGAAGAACATGCCGGACGGCGTCCCGACGGTGAACACCCTCGCCTCCGCGGCACCGAGCACGAACACCGCCAACTCGGCCGCCAACGCCATGGTCGTCGAGGTTCCCCTCGGCCTGTTGCGCAGCGGCGAGAACGTGGTCGCGGCCGAGACCCACCTCCGCTCGCGGACGACGGCCGACGTCACCTTCGACCTCCGGGCCACCCTGGAGTCGGCCCGCTGAGGCCATCTGGCCGGACCGAGGTCCGACCCGTCCGCTGACGCCGCGCAGGCCCCCGAACCAGGAGGCCTGCGCGGCGTCGGCCGTTCTCAGGCGGTGATGGCCGCGCCGGCTTGCCGGGGCGGGACACCGAGGAGCCGGTCGCGCAGCGACACCAGCTCGGAGACGGCGTCGAGGAAGCGGAGGGTGCTCTCGCCGACCTGGAGGTCGTCGAAGTAGTGGCGACGCATCGCCACCCGAGCCAGACGGTGCTCGTCGTGCTCGAGCCGCGAGGTCAGCAGCTCGGTCAACCGCTCGAGGCTCAGCTCGTCGACCACGTCGGCGCAGCGGCTCACCGGGACCTCCTCGCGCAGGCGCCGGGCGTCGCGGTGGCGGTCGGTGATGAAGATCGGCCGGTCGGTGCGCAGGTACAGCCAGTCCAGACCCACCGAGGACACGTCGGTCACCATGGCGTCGCAGTCCGGTATCACCGCAAGGATGTCGCCCACGAGGATCGCCTGGTGGCCCGCCTCCGGCTCGCGCCGTGCCGCCTCGTCGACCAGGGCCAGGATCTCGTGGTGGGCGTCGCGCACGGCCGGGGTGCGGCTGGTGACCACCTTGGGGTGGGGCTTGTAGACCACCCGGGCGTCCGGCACGGCCAGGACGGCCCGAACGATCTCGACCCCGGCGGTGTCGACCGAGGTGTAGTCGTTGTACTCCGCGTCGCCCTCCCACGTGGGCGCGTACAGCACCGTCCTCCGGGGGCTGGGAGCCAGGAGAGCAGCCGGCCGCAGGTCGAGCTGGGGTCGGCCGGTGCGGACCAGCCGGCCGAGGTCGAACTCGAGGAGCCCCGCCGCGTGGCGCTGCACGGCGGCCTCGCCGGCGACGAAGACCCGGTCGTAGGCCTTGGCGTTGTTGCTGGCCATGCTCTGCTTGTCGCTCTCACCGTGGTTGATGTGCACGTGCAGGAGCCGGCCGTTGAGCAGCGACTGGAAGTTGAGCATCGAGTTGTTGCAGTAGAGCACGACCTTGGCGTCCAGCTCGTCGTAGAGCGTGGTCAGCTCCGGGAACGAGGGGGCGGTGAAGACCGGCAGGGAGGTCCGGGCGGTCAGCACCGCCGCGGACTGGGGGTCACGCGCGACGATCCCGACCGGGTTCTCGGCGTGCAGGATCTCGAGGACGGCGAGCCACTGGACCAGCTGGTAGACCCGGGTGGTGTCGTCCGCGAAGTAGGCAATGACAGAGACCTCGGGCACGAGTGAATTCTAGACGCCCCGCGGAGCACTTCGCGCCGTTCTCACCTCGCCGCTGAACGCCGTCCGCGGCACCCCGAACGCGTCGGCGTCGTCGCTGGCCAGCGACATCTGGGGAGTCGCCAGAGCGGTCATCATCGACTCCCGGTCGTCGAAGTCGAGCTGGGCGACGAGGTAGACGCTGCGGTCCCCGCCCATCGGCACCACCTTGGACCAGGTGAAGTCACGCAGCCCCGGCACCTGGGCCACCAGGGGGACGTGGGTCTCGGTGTAGCGCTGGTCGAAGGCGGCGGGATCGTCAGGGACGGCGTACTGGATGGTCATGCGGTGCATCGGCGTTCCTGGGGGGTCGAGAGCACGGGTGCTGGCAAATTTTACCCATAACGCGGACAGAACCCCGGACCACGACAAGACTTCACGCTATGCCGTCCTGGTGCCTTCGGGTCTACCTCTCCGTGACGGCGGCCTGCGCGACGCTCTACTTCGCGCTCCCGGAGCCGCCGCGGGCCCTGTGGACGGTCATCGGCGCCCTCAGCATCGTGGCGACCGTCGTGGGGATCCGGGTCAACCGCCCTGCGCGCACGTTGCCGTGGTGGCTCGTCGCCGCCGGGCTGACGGCGTTCGTCGCCGGGGACACGGCCTACGACGTCCTGACCGGACCGATGGGGCTGGAGAACCCCTTCCCGTCCGTCGTCGACGTCCTCTACCTCTGCACCTATCCCTTGTTCGCCGCCGGCCTGCTCCTCATCGTGAGGGCCCGAGGCGGCCCGGCCGACCGGTCCGCGCTCCTCGATGCGGTGATCGTGACGATCGGCCTGGGCCTGCCCATCTGGGTCTTCGTCGCCGCGCCCTACGCCGTCGACACCTCGCTGACCGTCCTCGAACGGGCCGTCTCCTTGGCCTACCCGCTGGGTGACCTGCTGCTGCTCGCGGTCCTGGCGCGCCTGGTCGTCGGCGGTGGCGCGGGCTCCACGGCGTTGCGGCTCCTGGTGCTGGGCACCACCGGTCTCCTGGTGTCGGACGTGCTCTACGGGCTCACCCAGCTCCACGGCTCCTGGGAGACCGGCGGCCCGGTCGACCTCGGCTGGATGGTCTTCTACGTGGCCTGGGGTGCAGCCGCCCTCCAGCCCGACATGGTGCGGCTCGCGGCACCCCTGCCCCAGCAGGAGTGGTCGGTCTCCCGGGTCCGGCTCGCCCTGCTCGGGACCGCCTCGCTGATCCCTCCCGCGGTGCTGCTACTGGGAGCGCTCGACGGAGAGGCTCGCGACGTCGTGGTCAACGCGCTCGCCTCCGCGACGATCTTCGTGCTGGTGGTCTGCCGGCTCAGCGGACTGGTCGAGGTGGCCCGGCAGTCGACCGCGCGCGAGGCGGTCCTGCGTCGCACCGGCGAGCTGCTGGTGGGTGCGTCCGGACGCGACGAGATCCTCCAGGTCACCGCCTCGGCGATCTCCACCATGGGCGCGCAGGGCCCTCGGCGGGTCCTGGTGGCGCTCGGCCCGGAGGAGGCGCCCCGACTGGTGCTCGACTCCGCAGCGTCCGCGGTGCCCGACCCCACGCAGCCGGTGGACGACCTCCACGACCTCCTCGTGCGTCACCGGGCGGCACTGGACCAGCACGGGTTCGTGCTCACCACCGCCGACCTGGCCGGCGCCGTCGTGGCACAGCGCCTCGGCCCCGGTGCCCCTGTGCTCCTCGTCGCGCTCTCCCGTGGAGGTCGGCGGCCCGGCGTGGTCGCGGTGACCGGGGAGGGCGTCGACCGCACCGAGGTCATCGAGACCGTGTGTGCGATCTGCGCCCAGTGCGCGCTCGCCCTGGAGAGCGCCGACCTGACCGAACAGGTCCTGCAACGCAAGAGCGAGCAGCACTTCCGCTCCCTCATCCACAACACCAGCGACATCATCGTGGTCGTCGATGCGGACCTCCGGGTGGGCTACCGCACACCATCCATGAGCAGCCTGCTCGGCCGGCAGGCCGACGAGGTGATCGGGCGGCCTGTCCTGGACCTCCTGCACGGTGCCGACGTGCCCCGTGCGTCGCTGCTCCTGCACCGGGTGGCGAAGTCGGTCCCGGACGAGGCCCTGTCCCGGCGTGAGCCCGACGACCACTGGCGGCTCACCGACCAGGCAGGCGACCTGCGCACCTTCGAGGTCACGTGCCGCAACCTGCTCGACGACCCCTTCGTCAGCGGCATCGTGCTGACCCTGCACGACATCACCGAGCGTCAGGCCCTGGAGGCGGACCTCAAGCACATGGCCTTCCACGACTCGCTCACCCAGCTGCCCAACCGGGCGCTCTTCCTCGACCGGGTGGGCCAGGCACTCGCTCGCCAGGGCCGGCACCGGGAGAGGCTCGCGGTCATGCTCATCGACCTCGACGACTTCAAGCTGGTCAACGACACCCGCGGCCACGCCGCCGGCGACGTCCTGCTGGTCATGGTGGCCCAGCGGATCCGCGAGACCGTGCGCCCCGAGGACACCTGCGCGCGGCTCGGCGGCGACGAGTTCGCCGTCCTCGTCGAGGGCCTCGTCGACGACGGCGAGGCCTCGCAGCTGGCGGCACGCATCGTCGCGGCGACCAGCCTTCCCTTCGATCTCGGCGACGGTCAGCCGGTGGCGGTCCGCTCCAGCATCGGACTGTCCACCAGTGACTACGGCAGCGACCCGGCGGAGCTTCTGCTCCAGGCCGACCTCGCGATGTATGCCGCCAAGGATGCCGGCAAGGGCACCTACCGTCCCTTCCAGCCCGCGCTCCAAGAGGCCGTGCAGACCCAGCTGAGCATGGGCCGTGAGCTGCAGACCGCCTTCGAGCAGAACCAGTTCGTCCTCTACTACCAACCGGTGGTCGACCTCGGCACCGGTCGCGTCATGGGCACCGAGGCGCTGCTGCGGTGGCGGCACCCGAGCCAGGGACTGCTTCTGCCGGGAGAGTTCATCGAGCTGGTCGAGAGCGGAGAGCTCGCCGTGCCCGTCGGAGCGTGGGTCGTCGAGCAGGCGATCGCGCAGGCCGTGGCCTGGCAGCCGTTCTCCAGCTCGGCGCCGGCGCTGACCATGAGCGTCAACGTCTGCTCCCGCCAGCTCGCCGACCCGGGGTTCGTCGCCCTGGTCGCGGAGTCGCTGCGTCGGCACGGACTGGCTCCGCACGCGCTGACCCTGGAGATCACCGAGCGGCTGCTGACCTCGCAGGACCCGCAGATCGGGGCGACGATGGCCGGGCTCGACGACCTCGGGGTCGGGCTGGCCATCGACGACTTCGGGACCGGGTACGCCTCCCTCGGCTTCCTGCGCAGGTTCCCCGTGACCACCTTGAAGATCGGCCGTTCGTTCGTGGGGGGAGTCGACCGGGACGAGGAGGACCGCGCGCTGGTCGAGGCGATCGTCCGGCTCGGGGAGACCTTCGGGCTCGAGCTGGTGGCCGAGGGCATCGAGACCGAGTCGCAGCAGGCCGCGCTCGTCGCGATCGGCTGCCGCCTCGGCCAGGGCTTCCGGTTCGCCCCGGCCCTCTCCGCCCGCGACGCGTCCGCCCACATCGCGATCAGCTCGGCGATCCCGCCCTCGACAGCACCCCCCGTCCTGCACCCCCTCGAAGGAGAAGCCCTTACATGACGACGATCCCGCTCCAGGCGCCCCGGCTCGCCGGTCTCGACACCCGGCACCTCAGCGACCTGGACCGGCTGCGCCGGACGAGCCCGATGTACGACGCGGTGATCGAGGAGATCGACGGGCGTCGGATCCGGATCGGCGACCAGTGGCTCGTCGACTTCGCGTCGTGCAACTACCTCGGCTTCGACCTCGACCGCGAGATCAAGGACTCCGTCGCTCCGCTCGTCGACCTGTGGGGGACGCACCCGAGCTGGTCGCGCCTGCTGGGCAACCCGCGCCCCTACATCGACATCGAGGACCGCCTGACCGCCTTGCTCGGCGCCCCCGACACCCTCGTGCTGCCGACCATCTCGCAGATCCACACCACGGTGATCCCGCTGCTGGCCGGCCAGGGCACGGTGTTCATGGATGCGCAGGCCCACAAGACCATCTACGACGGCTGCGCCATCGCCCGTGGGCGGGGTGCGACCATGACCCGCTTCGCCGCCAACGACCCCTGGGACCTCGAGCTGCGGCTGCGGTCCTCCGACCCGGCCCTGCCGCGGCTGGTGTGCATGGACGGCGTGAACAGCATGACCGGCAACATGCCGGACCTGCCGACCTTCGCGCGGGTCTGTCGTGAGTACGGAGCCTTGCTGTACGTCGACGACGCCCACGGCTTCGGCGTCGTCGGCGAGTCCCCGGACCGCGACGTGCCCTTCGGCCTGCGCGGCAACGGCATCGTCCGCCACTTCGGTGAGGACTACGACAACATCGTGCTGGTGGGTGGCTTCTCCAAGGCCTACTCGTCGCTGTTGGCGTTCCTCGCCCTGCCCACGGACCTGAAGAACATGCTCAAGGTGGCAGCTCCCACCTACCTCTACTCCGGGCCCTCGCCGACCGCGTCCCTGGCCACGGTGCTGACCGGCATGCAGGTCAACGAGGAGCGTGGTGACGCGATCCGCGCCGACCTGCACCGCAAGACCATGCGGGTGCTCGACACCGTGCGGGCGCTGGGCATGGCGACCCCCAACACCTCGGGGCTCCCGATCATCGAGCTCCCGCTGGAACGCGCCGACGACATCGACGCGGTGGGGCGCTTCCTGTTCTCGCGGGGGATCTACGTCACCCTGGCGGCGTACCCGCTGGTGCCGCGCGACCAGGTGGGCTTCAGGGTCCAGGTCACCGCGGCGAACACCGATGAGGAGATCGACGAGCTGAACGACACCCTCGGCGAGCTCGCCCAGCGGTTCCCGATGCGTCGCGCCGACACCTCCGCCCGCGTCGACCGAGGGCGCACCCTGGGAGGGTCCTGACCGGCGGGTCGGCTACCAGCCGAGCGGCGCTGCCGGGCCCGGGGCGACGGCGGCGACCAGGGGCTCGTCGGCGGCTGCGGCGAAGGCGATGAGAGCCTCGACCAGCTCGGGGCGACCGAGGTCAGGCATGGTGGCCACGATCTCGGCCAGCGCGGTCCGACGCCGAGAGGTGACGTCCTCGACCAGGGCACGGCCGGCCTCGGTGACCTCGATCAGCACCTCGCGCCGGTCGCTCTCGTTGTCCCGGCGGTCGACCAGACCGGCCAGGATCAGGCGGTCGACCGTGCGCAGGGCGGTCGACGCCTGGACGCCGAGACGCTGGGCCAGCTGCTTCAAGCCGGTGGTGCCGTGGGTGTCGAGCACGACCAGGGTGCGGAACTGCGGCAGCGTGACGGTGTCCTCGACCGTGGCCAGCGACCGCGCGGACACGCCGACCAGGGCCCGCGAGGCGCTCAGCAGCGCCGTCACCAGCTCGTCGACGCGGGCCTCGTCGCCCGGGGCGGCGAGGTGTTCAAGACGGTGCGGGGTCATGCTCCTCCATGGGTTGTTCTGTGCAAGGATTGCACGATGCAATCGATATTCCCAGGTGAACCTGCGACCCGGCGGACCCTGCCACGCTTCCTCGCTGTGGGCAATGCGACCCCGTGGCGCGAGCGGGCCACCACCTGGCTGCGCCTGTCCTCCGGCGGTCTCCTGCTGCTGGCGCTGCTCGTCGGTGTCGGTGCGGCCGGTTTCGCGGTCGCCTTCCGCTGGCTGATCGAGACCTTCACACTGGCGTTCTCCGGACACCAGGACTACGCCGCCGTCGCAGGTGCGGCCAACCCGCACCTGCCCGGGCTCGGGCGCTGGTTCCTCCTCGGGGTCCCGGTCGTGGCCGGTCTGCTCTACGGCCCCCTGGTCCACTTCTTCGCGCGCGAGGCACGCGGTCACGGCGTCCCCGAGGTGATGTACGCGGTGGCCCGCCGCGGAGGACGGATCGCACCGCAGGTCGCGGTCGTCAAGGCGCTGGCCTCCGCGCTCACCATCGGCGGCGGCGGCTCGGTCGGCCGCGAAGGGCCGATCGTCCAGATCGGATCGGCCCTGGGATCCACCCTGGGTCGCGGGGTGCGCGTGCCCGAGCCCCGGGTGCGGGTGCTGGTGGCGTGCGGAGCCGCCGGCGGCATCGCGGCCACCTTCAACGCTCCGCTGGCCGGGGTCTTCTTCGCGATGGAGCTCATCCTCGCCGACTTCACCGGACAGGCCTTCGGGATGGTCGTGCTCGCCTCGGTGACCTCGTCGGTGATCGGTCGGGCCGCCCTCGGGGACGTGCCGTTCCTCGACCTTCCCGTGTTCACCGTGCAGAGCCCGCTGGAGTACGTGGGCTTCGCCCTGCTCGGCATCGTCGCCGGCGCCGTCGGAGTGGGCTTCACCCGGGTCCTCTACGCGATCGAGGACGCGTGCGACGCGGTGTGGAAGGGCCCCGAGTGGCTGCGGCCCGCTGCGGGCGGTCTGCTGCTCGGCCTGCTGCTCGTCGCGCTGCCCCAGATGTACGGCGTGGGCTACCCGGTGCTCGGGAACGCGGTGGGTGGCGGCTACGCGATCGGCTTCCTGCTCGTCCTGCTCGTGGGGAAGATGATCGCGACCTCGCTCACGATCGGCATCGGCGGCTCCGGCGGCGTCTTCGCGCCGAGCCTGTTCATCGGCGCCATGCTCGGTGCCGGCTTCGGCCAGGTCGCCCACGACCTCGCCCCCGGTGTGGTGGGCCCGGTCGGCGCCTACGGGCTGATCGGCATGGGCGCGGTCTTCGCCGGTGCCGCCCGGGCGCCGATCACCGCGATCGTCATCATGTTCGAGCTCACCGGGGAGTACACCATCATCCTCCCGCTGATGACCGCGATCGTGCTGGCCACCGGCACCAGCCACGCCCTCTCCCGGGAGACGATCTACACCGCCAAGCTGCGTCGACGCGGGATCGTCCTCGGCAGCACCGAGACGATCCCGGTCGCGGGCCGCACCCTGGCCTCGGCGGTGATGGGGCCGGTCCCCGAGACGGTCGGTGCCGGCACGCCGTTGGCCGAGGTGGCCGGGGCGCTGGCCCGCTCGGCGTACGGCGTGCTGCCGGTGCTTCGCAAGGACGGCACCTATGCCGGGGTGATCACCGCCCGGGCGGTGGCCGAGGCGCTGGAGGACGGCCGGCACGACCACGACCCGACCCAGCTCCTCCTCGAGCTGCCGGTGCGGGTGTACGGCGACGAGCACGTCGACCAGGTCGTGGAGGCGTTGGACCTCAGTGGCTGCGGGGCCATCCCCGTGCTCGACCGGGTCACGGGCGAGCCGGTCGGCTGGGTCGACTACGCCACCACGCTGCGCGCGATGCGTCCGGCCTGACCTGCGGGACCCGTACGCCCACCGGGCGCTAGGTTGCTGGGATGACGCGCACGGGAGCAGACCGGTCCCCAGGAGACCTCCCGACCGGGGAGCAGCACCGGCTGGGCCGTGGGACGGTCACCGCGACCGTCACCGAGCTGGGGGCGGCGCTGCGTGCGCTGCGGGTCGACGGGGTGGCGCTGGTGCCGGAGTACCCCGAGGACGCACCGCCGCCCGGCGCGAGCGGGGTCGTGCTGGTGCCCTGGCCGAACCGGGTGGCGGGTGCGACCTGGACCCTCGACGGTCGGCCCCAGCGGCTCGACGTCACCGAGCCGTCCACCGGCAACGCCTCGCACGGCCTGCTGCGCAACAGCGGCTACGCGGTCGCCGAGCGCACCGAGGACGCCGTCACGCTCACCGCCACCGTCTTCCCCCAGCACGGCTACCCGTTCCTGCTGCGCACCGCGGTCCGCTACGCGCTCGCCGACGACGGGGTGGAGGTCACCCACACGATCCGCAACGGCAGCGGCGCGCCCGCGCCGGTGGCGGTCGGCGCGCATCCCTACGTGACCGTGGGCGAGGCGGCGATGTCCGCGCTGAGCGTCACCGTCGAGGCCACCACCTACGAGGAGGTCGACGCACACGGGATCCCGGTCGCCACGCACCCGGTGGACGGGTCGGCCTTCGACCTGCGCGGAGGCCGACGCCTCGGCGGGGTCGAGCTCGACACGGCGTACACCGGGCTGGCCGTGGTCGACGGCCGGCACCGGCACCGGGTGACCGGTCCGGACGGGACCGGGCTCGAGGTGTGGGCCGACCCCGACTTCGGCTACGTGCAGGTGTTCACCAGCCACGTGTACGTCGGGGCCGACGGCAGGACCGTCGACGCCCTCGCCGTCGAGCCGATGACGGCCCCGGCCGACGCCCTGAACCGGGGCACCGGGCTGCGCTGGCTCGCACCGGGGGAGGAGTGGACCCTGGCATGGGGGATCCGCCGGCTTGCCGACCCGTCCGCCGACCCGTCCGGAACCTCGCCGGCCGCCGTCGTAGGTTGAGGCCATGCGCTACGCGAAGCTCGGCAGCACCGGTCTCGAGGTCTCCGCCCTGACCCTGGGCTGCATGAGCTGGGGCGACCCGTCCCGCGGCGGGCACGCGTGGGTCCTCGACGAGGACGCCGCACGGAGCATCATCACCCGTGCCTGGGAGGCCGGGGTCACCACGTTCGACACCGCCAACGTCTACTCCGGGGGCAGCAGCGAGGAGATCACCGGCCGGATCCTGGCCGAGATCGCCCCGCGGGAGGAGGTCGTGCTCGCCACCAAGGTGCACGGTCGGATGCGCCCCGGGCCGAACGGCGCCGGCCTGTCCCGCAAGGCGATCATGACCGAGATCGACGCCAGCCTCCGGCGGCTCGGCGTGGACCACGTCGACCTGTACCAGATCCACCGGTGGGACCCGGCCACGCCGGTCGAGGAGACCATGGAGGCCCTGCACGACGTGGTCAAGGCAGGCAAGGCGCGCTACCTCGGCGCCTCCTCGATGTTCGCCTGGCAGTTCGCCAAGGCCCAGCACGCCGCGGAGCTCGGCGGCTGGACGAAGTTCGTCTCCATGCAGAACCACTACAACCTGATCTACCGCGAGGAGGAGCGGGAGATGCTGCCGCTGTGCGCCGACCAGGGGGTGGGGGTCCTGCCGTGGAGTCCGCTGGCCCGCGGACGGCTCACCCGGGACTGGGACGCCAGCACCGCGCGGGGCGACACCGACGAGTTCGGGGCCTCGCTCTACCGCGACGAGGACCGGGTCGTCGTGGAGAAGGTCGCCGACGTGGCCGGGCGGCTCGGGGTGGCGCGCGCCCAGGTCGCCCTGGCCTGGCTGATGTCCCGCCCGGTGGTGACCTCTCCGATCGTCGGGGTCACCCGGCTGGAGCACCTCGAGGACGCTCTCGCCGCGGTCGACCTCGAGCTGGGCGGCGACGACCTGGACGCACTGTCGCAGGGCTACCAGCCGCACGCCGTCGCCGGCCACGTCTGAGGGCCGACCCCGCGCGGTTCCGTTCGCGTCCCGCCGGGCAGGATGCCCCGGTGACCCTCTCGACATCGGCGTTCCGCAAGTCCGCGGCCGGGTCCCCCTCCGAGGTCTTCGTCTGGGAGGCGGTCGGCCTGTCCTGGCTGCGGGTCCCGGGCGGGGCCCCCGTGGTCGACGTCCTGGAGGTGGGCGCAGACCACCTCGACCTGGTCCGGCTGCACGAGGTGGCGCCGACCGCCGAGGCCGCCGAGGAGCTGGGGCGCGGGCTGGCCGTCGTCCACGACGCCGGCGCAGCGGCGTACGGCGTGGCCCCGGACGGCTGGGAGGGCGACGGGTTCTGGGGACCGCTGGGGCAGGCGCTCGTCCTGCCGACCGGCGCCTGGGACACCTGGGGCAGCTTCTACGCCGACGCCCGGGTCGAGCCGGCGGTCCGGGCCTGCCGCGACCGCGGCATCTACGACGCCCGCGACACCGCCACCTTCGTCCGGCTGACCCAGCGCCTTCGCACCGGCGCCTACGACACCGACGACGTCCCCGCCAGGCTGCACGGAGATCTCTGGGCGGGCAACGTCATGTGGACGCCGGAGGGGGCGACCCTCATCGACCCGGCCGCGCACGCCGGGCACCGGGAGACCGACCTCGCCCTCCTGGCGCTGTTCGGGTTCCCGCACCTGGACCTCCTGCGGTCGGCGTACGACGAGACCCACCCGCTGGCCGAGGGCTGGCGCGACCGGGTCGGACTCCACCAGCTGCACTGCGTGCTCTCCCACGCCCTGCTCTTCGGCGGGGGGTACGCCGACCAGGCGCTGGCCCTCGCGCTGCGCCTCGTCGGCGACACCCGTCGTTGAACGTCGCGGACGGTGCTGTCACGGTGGGCTCATGAAGCTCTCCAGCACCATCCAGTACGACGGCAACCCCCGCGCCACCGCGGACGGGGTGGCCGACCTGGAGAAGGCGGGGCTGGACACGGTCTGGGTCGCCGAGGCGTACGGGTTCGACTCGCCGACCCTGATGGGCTACCTGGCCGCCCGGACCGAGACCGTCGAGATCGGCGCGGGGATCCTCAACGTGTACTCGCGCACCCCCGCGCTGCTCGCCCAGACCGCCGCCGGTCTGGACAACGTCTCCGGGGGCCGGGCCCTGCTCGGCCTCGGTGCGTCGGGGCCGCAGGTGGTCGAAGGCTGGCACGGCGTGCCCTACGACCGCCCCCTGCAGCGGACGCGGGAGGCGGTCGACATCATCCGCCGGGCCCTGCGCCGCGAGGTCCTGGTCCATGACGGGATCTTCACCCTGCCGCTGCCCGAAGGTCAGGGCACCGGTCTCGGCAAGCCCCTGAAGATGCTGACCCGCCCCGAGCGGTCGAGCGTGCCGATCTGGGTGGCGGCGCTCGGCCGGAAGAACGTCGCGGGCACCGCCGAGTACGCCGACGGGTGGCTGCCGATGCTCTACGCACCCGAGCTGGCCGACCGGGTGTGGGGTGCCTCCCTCGCGGCAGGGACCGCCAAGCGACCCGAGGAGCTCGGCCCCCTGCAGGTCGCGGCCGGCGGTCTCGTCGCGATCGGCGAGGACGTCAAGGACGTCCTGGACCTGGCCCGCCCGATGTTCGCGCTCTACATCGGCGGGATGGGTGCCCGGGGCCGCAACTTCTACAACACCGTGGTGAGCGAGTACGGCTACGAGCAGGAGGCCGCGCAGATCCAGGACCTCTACCTCGAGGGCAAGAAGGACGAGGCAGCGGCCCTGGTCCCCACCGACCTGCTCGAGATGTGCAACCTGGTCGGTCCGGCGTCGTACGTGCAGGAACGGATCGCGGCGTTCGCGGAGTCCGGCATCACGCACCTCAACGTCACCCCGGCCTCGGGCGACCCGGCCGCGACGGTGGCCCGCCTCAAGGAATGGACCAGCTGAGACCCCGCCGCGACGCGCCGGTCCGGTCCGGGACGCCGCCCCCGGGCCTAGGCGAACCGGTCCCGGTCGAGGCCCAGCACGAACCGGCGGCCCGGGTACTCCGTCACCGTGAGCAGCTGGTCCCGGCCAGGCCAGAAGCAGATGTCCTCCGGTCCCGGGGGCAGGACTCCGAGGTGTCGGTACAGGGACCCGGGAGCGCCCACCCACAGGCTGCCCCGCCCCCGGCGACCGTGGCTGGTGGTCACGTGCAGCCGGCCGTCCACGCTCACCGCGCCCTGCATCCTGGCCACGCCCGCGTCGTGCAGGACAGGCGCGGCGGCACCCGAGCGGTCCCAGCGGGGCAGCGCCGTGACGGGGTCGAGGTCGTAGCGCATCAGCCGGGTGGTCATCGACCCGTGGCCGTACTCGCCGACGAGCAGGTGGGGCGCGGAGCCCCCCGCGGCGTCGCGACCCAGGGAGAGGAAGGAGTAGCGCAGGCCCACGGAGCCCTCAGCGGTGCGGGCCGCGTGGCCGGCCCACAGCGGCAGCACGTAGCGGTGCCCGAACCCGCCCCACCCGCCGCCGGGGCCGTCGAGCGCCCCGAGGACGTCCGGCCGGTCGGTGCCTGCCACCGCCACGATGTCGTCGGGCCGGAACGTGTAGACGCCCCTCCCGGTGCCCGCGACGTGGAGGTAGGGGCCGTGCCAGACGGCGCCTCCCGCGTGAGCCCGGAGCGGGCTCAGCGACAGTCGTCCCTCCGCGTCCACCGCCGCCACCACCAGGAGCACGTGCCGGTACCGGATCCGGCGGGGGTCGGAGAGATCGACCACGCTGATCCGGGCGCCCTGGTGGAGACCGTCGACGGTCTTGGAGTAGGACGTGGTCACGAGGACGGACCGGCCGTCGACCCGGCCCGTGGGGTTCGCGTCGGCCGAGGAGGTGATGCCTTGCGGCCACCACCGTGAGCTCGTGCTGTCCGCGCGGTCCCAGGCGAGGGCCCAGGCGATGTCCGGACCGAGACCGTGCACCCATCCCGCCGAGCGGTCGAGGTCGGCCAGCACGCCCGCGAGCCCCACCCGGCCGCCGGTCGCCGCGGCGAGGGCGTCGACCGCCGCCTGCCGCTCCCGACCACGCACCAGGCGCACCCCGAGCTGCCCGCCCTCGGGCCCGTCGCGGAACAGCACGGCACCCCTCCCCGTCGGTCGAGCCGCGATTCTGCCACGCTGGTCTCCCGGCCCGAGCCGAGCCGCGACCACCAGCAGAAGGAGCCGTGCCGTGCCCCAGCTCCCCGACCCGGTGGTGCGCGTGGTGGGGGTGGCGCTGATCGCGGACGGCCCCGCCGGCCCGCAGGTCCTGGCGGCTCGGCGTGCCTCCCCGCCGCAGGCGGCAGGACGGTGGGAGCTCCCGGGGGGCAAGTGCGAGCCTGGTGAGGAGCTGGCCGAGGCCGGGACCCGGGAGGTGCGGGAGGAGCTGGGCTGCACCGTCCGGGTCACCGGGCGGCTGGGAGGACGTGCGTCGATCCGTCCCGGGCTGACCCTGGAGGTCGTGACCGCGGAGCTGGTGGCGGGGGAGCCGGTGCCCCGCGAGCACGACGAGGTCCGGTGGCTCGGACCCGACCAGCTCGACTCGGTGTGCTGGCTGCCCGCCGACATACCCTTCCTCGAGGAGCTGTCCGGCCTGCTCGCCGGACACAGGGAGCCAACGGTGGAGGTCGACAGGTGAGCGTGCGTGCGGTGTTCCTCGACGAGGACGACGCCAGGGCCGTGGCCGCCAGGCTGCGCTCCGACGGGTTCTCCGCAGCCGTGGCCCGGGAGCGTCTCGCCGGCGAGGACGACGACGAGGACCACCCCTGGGCGGTGCTCAGCGACGCGCCCGAGATCGTCGTGGAGCTCCTCGTCGAGCAGCACGACGGGTGGATCGACGCCGCCGACCCGGCGGACGGCGCGGTCCGACCGGCGGCGACTCCGCCGCCGCCTCTGCCCAGCGGACCGCTCACCCGGCGCCCACAGCGCGGCCGTGCACCAGGGACGCAGCCACCTAGAGTTGCCGGCATGGACCGACGCCTGATGCTTGTGCATGCCCATCCCGACGACGAGTCGATCAACAACGGCGCCACGATGGCGAGGTACGTCGCCGAGGGCCGCGGGGTCACCCTGGTCACCTGCACCCTCGGCGAGGAGGGCGAGGTGCTCGTGCCGGACCTCGCCCACCTCGCCGCGGACCAGGAGGACGGGCTCGGCTCTCACCGGGTGAGCGAGCTGGCTGCGGCGATGCAGGCGCTGGGGGTCACCGACCACCGGTTCCTCGGCGGCGTGGGGCACTACCGGGACTCCGGGATGGCCTGGGACGAAGCCGGTCACGCCAAGCCCCTGGACACCGTGCGCGAGGACACCTTCTGGCGCGCCGACCTGACCGAGGCCTCGACCCTTCTGGCCGAGGTGATCCGCGAGGTGCGGCCGCAGGTGCTGGTGACCTACGACGAGTTCGGCAACTACGGCCACCCCGACCACATCCAGGCGCACCGGGTGGCGACGTACGGCGTGGCGCTCGCTGCGGTCGCGTCGTACCGCCCTGACCTGGGGGAGCCGTGGGACGTGGCCAAGGTCTACTGGACCTCGATGTCGCTGGGCCGCATGCGGCGCGAGCGGGAGGCGCTGAAGGAGCGCGGGATCGACAATCCGTTCGAGCGCTTCGACCTCGACAACCCGCCCCGCTTCATGGTCGCCGACGACCTGCTCTCCGCCGAGATCGACGGCAGCGACTACGCCGACGCCAAGGTCGCCGCGATGCGCGCCCACGCCACCCAGATCGAGGTCGACGGGCCCTTCTTCGCGCTGTCCAACCACATCGGCAACCAGGTCTGGGGCCACGAGTACTACCGCCTGGCCAAGGGAGTGCCGGGACCGGTCGACGAGCGGGGCTGGGAGGTCGACCTCTTCGCGGGCCTGTGACCGGTATCCCGTGCGTCGTCCGTAGCCTGAGGGGGTGACGGACGCAGGCGACGACCACCAGGACGAGCACAGCCACGACGACGAGGAGCGCTCGGTGTTCGACCGGGCGTTCGACGAACCCGACACGGGCGAGGAGGACGACCGCTCCGTGCGGTCCGACCGACGTCTGCTGCGCTGGATCCTGGTGGTGCTGGTGGTCGTGGCAGGCGGCCTGTACGTCGCCGGTTACGCCTTCGCCGGTGACCGACTGCCCCGCGGCGCGACGGTGGCCGGGGTCGACGTCGGTGGACTCAGGCCGGCGCGCGCCCAGCAGGTCCTCTCCACCGCGCTGCGCGACCAGGTCGACGACCCGGTCGTGGTGGTCGCCGAGGGCAAGCAGCTGTCCCTGGACCCCGAGGAGGTCGGGCTCGACGTCGACGTCCCCGCCTCGGTGGCGCAGGTGCCGGTCGGGCGCAGCTGGGACGTCTCCGACATGTGGGAGACCTTCGTCGGGGGTGGTGACTACGACCCGGTCGTGGTGCTGGTCGACGACCTGCTCGAGCAGAGGCTGACCGACTTCGCGGACGAGGTCGACCGGCCCGCCGTCGAAGGCGGCGTGGACTTCACCCGGAAGGGGGCGGAGCCGACCTATCCCGAGCCGGGAGTCGTCCTCGACGTGCCGGCAGCGGTCGAGGCGGTCCGTGCCGCCTTTCCCGCCGACGGTGACCCGGTCGGCCTGCCGATGACCCCCGACCAGCCGGAGGTCAGCGCCGGCCAGGTGAGCAAGGCGATGAAGAGGTTCGCCGACCCGGCGATGTCCTCGTCGGTGACCTACCGGTTCGGCGACGAGCGCGTGGTGCTCAGGCCCGCTCGGTTCGCCCCCGCCCTGTCGATGCGCGTCGAGGACGGTCGTCTGGTCCCCGAGGTGGACCGGGAGCGGCTGCTCAAGGCGTTCCGGCCGGCGATGCGGACCGTGGCCGCCAAGCCCCGCGACGCCACGGTCCGCATCGTCGACGGCCGCCCCCAGGTGATCCCCGCCAAGAAGGGGGTCCGGCTCGACGAGGACCGGGTGGTCGACAGCTTCCTCGACCTCGTCGTCGCGGAGGGCGCGGACCGTCAGGTCACCCTGGCCACAAGCACCAAGGCCCCCCGCTTCACCACCGCCGACGCCCGAGCCCTCGGCATCACCGAGCA
The DNA here is from genome assembly GCA_963784485.1 of uncultured Actinomycetota bacterium. GTDB lineage: Bacteria > Actinomycetota > Actinomycetes > Propionibacteriales > Nocardioidaceae > Marmoricola_A. Next base: position 49,640 of record CAWARH010000010.1, read on the forward strand.
GGTCTCGGAGTTCACCACCTACTACCCCTACGCGGAGTACCGCAACATCAACATCGGCCGTGCCGCCGAGCTCATCGACGGCACGCTCCTGCGCCCCGGCGACACCTTCAGCCTCAACGACACCGTGGGGGAGCGCACCCGCGAGAACGGCTTCACCGAGGGGTTCGTGATCAGCGACGGCGTGTTCAAGGAGGACCTCGGAGGTGGCGTGAGCCAGGTCGCCACGACCACGTTCAACGCCGCGTTCTTCGCCGGGCTCGAGGACGTCGAGCACAAGCCGCACTCGTTCTACATCGACCGCTACCCGGTGGGCCGGGAGGCGACCGTGGCCTGGCCGACGGTCGACCTGCGGTTCCGCAACGACACCGACCACGGGGTCCTCATCCAGACCGTGCACCGCCTGGCGACCCCGTCGTCGCAGGGCTCTCTCACGGTCAGGATGTGGTCCACCCCGACCTGGGACATCACCGCGGTCACCGGGGACCGGTACGCCCCGACCGCTCCCGAGACCCGCTACCTCACCGGTGACGACTGCGTGCCCAACCAGGGGTACGGCGGCTTCCAGATCGACGTCACCCGGGTCTTCCGCAGGGTCGGGTCGTCCGAGGTCGACCACCGCGAGGTGATGCACACGACGTACACCCCGTCGGACACCGTGGTCTGCAGCTAACCCGGTGGCTCGTCGCCGGCCCGGAGGTAGCCGTAGGCGTGGTGCACCACGAAGCCGACCCGCTCGTACAACGCGAGGGCGCCGGCGTTGTCCAGCCGGCTCTGCAGGTACGCCGTGGTCGCCCCCCGCTCCGCACCCCACCCCAGGAGGGCGTCCAGGACGATCCCGCCGAGCCCGCGCCGTCGGTCCTCCGGGCTGACCCAGACGTCGGTGATGCCGACCCACACGTCGGCCCGCACCGACAGGGCGGCTCGACCCTTGGCCACCAGGCGTCCGGCCGAGTCGGTGACCGAGACGAAGCCGACCTGCTCCGGACCCCCCAGCACCGCCTCCGCCTGGGTCCGGTGCGTCCGGGCCCGTGCGTCGTCGGCCAGCCAGGACTCGTCGAGCTCGGCGGCCACGGCCACGGTGTGGTCGCCGCCGGAGGGCAGCAGCGCGCGGTTGTGGCGCCGGGCCCGGGCGAGCCCCGCGACCAGCATGCCCGTGTCCGCCTCGCCCGGTCGCGCGGTCACCCAGCCGTCGGCCCCCAGGCGGTCGCGCTCCGCCGAGCCCGCCAGGGCCTGGACCCAGGCGGGCAGGCCGCGGGCGGCGTACCAGTCCCGGACCGCAGCGACCGCCTCCGCCCACGGGAGGCCGGGGTCGCCCACCAGCAGGGCCGAGTTGGCCCGGGCGCTGAAGCCGCCCGAGGCGCGCAGCACCCAGCCGCCGAGCCGGGCGCTCTCCACGGCCGGCCACGAGTCCAGTGCACGCAGCTCGGCGTCCGCTGCGCTGACGCGCAGCCGCACCGACGGGCGGGGCGGCACCGCCTTGCCCGACACGATCAGCGCCCGCTCCACGACGACCAGGGTGCCGTCCTCGTCGCGGATGCTGGTGGTGGTCTGGTCCCACGCCTCCATCACCCCCAGCAGGTCGGTCATCGCCGGGCCGCCGCTCGGGCCCCGCTGGCCGGGCAGGAGCCTGCGGACCACCACACGCAGGCCCACGCACGCGGGGCCGAGGGCGCTCGGCAGACTCATCGGCATCCCTTCGCTCACCACCCGGGGGAGGGTCCCTGCGTCAGGTGTCGCTGGGATACTAGGCTGTCGGCAGTCGAGACCGACCGCCGCGGACGAGGAGGAACCAGGTGACCTACGTCATCGCCCAGCCCTGTGTGGACCTGAAGGACCGCGCGTGTGTCGACGAGTGTCCCGTCGACTGCATCTACGAGGGCAAGCGGATGCTGTACATCCACCCCGACGAGTGCGTCGACTGCGGCGCCTGTGAGCCGGTGTGCCCCGTGGAGGCGATCTACTACGAGGACGACACCCCGGAGCAGTGGAAGGACTACTACAAGGCCAACGTCGACTTCTTCGACGATCTCGGCTCGCCCGGCGGTGCCGCCAAGCTCGGCGTCATCGACAAGGACCACCCGCTGGTCGCCGCGCTTCCCCCGCAGGAAAGCGCCGAGTGACACCGGTCGTCCCCGCGACGGCCACCGCTGCTGACGTGCCGCCCTCCGCAGCGTCCTCCCGGACGCCCCGGTGGGCGGCACGCTCGGTCTCCGGCCGGTTGCCCGACTTCCCCTGGGACCGGCTGGTGCCGTGGGCGGAACGAGCGCGTGCCCACCCCGACGGGATCGTGGACCTCTCCGTCGGCACCCCGGTGGACCCCTCGCCCGAGGTGGCGCAGGAGGCGCTCGCCGCTGCCGCCGACGCGCCCGGCTACCCCCTGACCGTCGGCCGGGTCGACCTGCGTCAGGCCTGCGTGGACTGGCTGGAGCGCCGGCACGGGGTGACCGGGCTGACCACCGACGCGGTGCTCCCGGCGATCGGCTCCAAGGAGCTGATCGCGTCGATGCCCCTGCACCTGGGTCTCGGCCCCGGCGACGTGGTGGTCGCGCCGGCGCTCGCCTACCCGACCTACGAGGTGGGGGCCACCCTCGCCGGTGCCACCGCGGTGGCCACCGACGCCCTGACCGCGCTCGGTCCGCAACGGGTCGCGTTGGTCTGGGTCAACTCGCCCTCCAACCCCACCGGCCGGGTGCTCCCCGTCGAGCACCTGCGCAAGATGGTCGCGTGGTGCCGTGAGCGCGGGGCGCTCCTGGTCTCCGACGAGTGCTACCTCGAGTGCGCGTGGGACGCCGCACCGGTCTCGGTGCTGCACCCCGACGTCTGCGACGGCGACCACCGCGGCATCCTCGCGGTCCACTCGCTGTCCAAGCGCTCGAACCTCGCCGGCTACCGCTGCGCCTTCGTCACCGGCGACCCGGGGGTGGTCGGCGAGCTCCTGGCGGTGCGGAAGAACCTCGGCCTGATGATGCCCGCCCCGCAACAGGCGGCGATGCGGGCGGTGCTCGACGACGACGAGCACGTCGCCGCCCAGCACGCGCGCTACCGCGCCCGGCGCGAGGTGCTGCGCTCGGCCCTCGTCCGGGCCGGGTTCCGCGTCGACCACTCCGAGGCGTCGCTGTACCTGTGGGCGACCCGGGACGAGGACTGCTGGGACTCCGTGCGGTGGCTGGCCGAGCGCGGGGTGCTGGTGGCGCCGGGAGAGTTCTACGGCCGGGCCGGGGCCCGGCACGTCAGGGTCGCCTTCACCGCGACCGACGAGCGGGTCGCGACGGCGGCGCGCCGGCTCGCCTGAGCGGGCTCGCCTGAGCGGGCTCGCCTGGCGGCGCCGGCCTCAGGCCTGGGCCGACGCGCGGCTCGGCATCGGGCGGGCGGCGGACGGCGAGGTGCGGTGGCCCGGCCCGTTCGCCGAGAACGGATCGGCCTCGTCGTGGCCGGGCTCTCCGGCGGTGAGGTGGGTGGTGGGGGTCTCGAACGGGGACGCGGAGTGGACCCGCACCGCCGAGATCCGCTCGGTCCGGACCACGCAGTGGACGCCGTCGGCGCTCTCCACGACCACGCCGGTGCCGTCGCTGGCGGCGACCTGACCCTCGATCCAGTAGCCCTCGACCAGGAGCGAGACCGGGAAGCCGCTGTCCGCGGCACGGCTGAGCGCGGTGCCCATCGTGTAGAGCATCGAGGTGGTGGACATGGCTTCCCCCTGGTTGGTGTTGCGCCGGAACACCCCAGAGTAGGACAAAAGGCTCAGGAGAAGGGGGCTTTCAGCCACCGGCCACGACGTCGACATGCACGTGGTCACGGTGCTCCAGGACCAGCCGGGTGGCCCGGTCGGCGCCCTCGGCGCTGGAGGGCCGGTACGGCCGCCAGCCCGCCTCCGAGCTCCGCCCCCGGCTCCAGATCCGGGCGTCGAAGATGACGTGGTCGACCGCCAACCGGTCCGCCTGGGCGACGAGGTACTGCGCGATGGCCCACCCGCGCCGCCGGTTCGCCGCATCCACCGGGCGCACGAAGATGTCGACGGCACGGCCGTCGTAGTGCGCCGACCCGGCCATGTGCCCGGTGCTCACCCCGCCCGGGGCGAAGCCGCCGAGCGACAGGTCGCCGAAGACGCTCCGCACGTCCTCCAGGACCGCCTCCGCCCGAGGGGTCAGCCCGGACGCCGTGACGGCCTGGACGGACGGGTCGACGTCGTCGACCACGCAGGTGAACCCGGCCGGGCTCCAGCCGGTCAGGGCGGAGGCGAGGGCGCGGGCACCCTCGGCGTGCTCCTCGTAGGCCTCGGGGAAGCCCGAGCGCTGGACCGCCTGGGCGGCCTCGGTGATCCGCAGGTCCCGGTAGTCGGGCACCTTCACCAACGCGTCGTAGAAGGCGTTGGTCGCGTAGTGCGGGTCGAGCACCTGCTCCTCGGTGCCCCAGCCCTGGGAGGGGCGCTGCTGGAACAGCCCGACCGAGTCGCGGTCCCCGTGCTCGACGTTGATCAGCTTGCTCTCCTGGAACGCCGTGGCCAGCGCGATCGACACAGCCCTGGCCGGCAGCCCCCGGCGTACGCCGATCGCGGCGATCAGCGCGGCGTTCTCCGCCTGCTTCGTCGACAGGTCCACGGTGGTCCCGCCGACCCGTGCCTGGCAGCCCTCCGGGTCGGGCAGCGGCCCGGCCCCGTTCCACCACAGCAGCGCCCCGCCCGAGCCGACGGCCAGCACCACCGCCGCGGCCACCCAGCCGCGGACCCGGCCGCGCTCGTCACGCCGCAGCCGGCACGCGGCGCGGTCAGTCGTTGGCATGCAGGGCGGCGTTGAGCGTGATCCCCTGGCCCTTCCACGGGACCGCCTCCAGGGCGCCGGTGGTCGAGTTGCGCCGGAACAGCACGTTGCTGGACCCGGACAGCTCGCTGGCCTTGACCACCCGGTCGGTATCGCCTGCGACGACGCGCACCTTGGAGCCGGCGGTGACGTAGCAGCCCGCCTCGACGACGCAGTCGTCGCCCAGCGAGATCCCGATGCCCGCGTTGGCGCCGACCAGGCAGCGCTCGCCGACCGAGATCACGTGGGTGCCGCCCCCGGACAGGGTGCCCATGATCGAGGCGCCCCCGCCGACGTCCGAGCCGTCGCCCACCACGACACCGGCGCTGATCCGGCCCTCGACCATCGAGGCGCCCAGGGTGCCGGCGTTGTAGTTGACGAAGCCCTCGTGCATGACCGTGGTGCCGGCCGCGAGGTGCGCCCCGAGCCGGACCCGGTCGGCGTCGGCGATGCGCACCCCGGCCGGGACGACGTAGTCGGTCATCCGGGGGAACTTGTCGACCCCGAAGACCGTCACCGTCCGCCCGGCCGCGCGCAGCCGGGCACGGGTGAGCTCGAAGCCCTCGACACCGCACGGCCCGGCACTGGTCCACACGACGTTGGACAGCAGGCCGAAGATCCCGTCGAGGTTGATGCTGTGCGGCGCCACCAGCCGGTGGCTGAGCAGATGGAGCCGCAGCCACGCGTCGGCGGAGTCCTGGGGCGGGGACTGGAGGTCCGCTGCCACCGTGCGCACCACGACGAGGCGCACCTGGCGCAGCTCGTCGGTGCCCTCGAGCGCGGACAGGTCGGTGAGCGGCTGGTCGTCGGTGGGCTCACCCAGCCAGGGGGACGGGTACCACACGTCGAGCACCGTCTCCGGACCGCTCGTGGGCGGCTCGGACCCGAGCAGGGTGGCCAGCCCGAAGCCGTAGGCGCTGGTCGGGGTCTGGGCGGGCTCGGTCGCGGGGGAGGTCACCTCCCGAGGCTATCGAGTTCCCCAACCGGACCCGGGCACATCCGGCGTCGACACCGCGGTCGGGCCACGGCCCGTCGTGCCGGCCGGTGCCCCTGGTTGGATGGCGGACATGGACCACCTGGACCACCCGGACCGATCGCCCGACCCTGACGACCTGGACCTGCGTCTCGACCCGGCCGCCCTGACCGAGCGGCTGGTCGACGTCGCGTCGGTCAGCGGCGACGAGGCGCGGATCGCCGACCTGGTGGAACGGGCCCTGCGCCGGCTGCCGCACCTGGAGGTCCGTCGCTCCGGCCACACCCTGGTGGCCCGCACCGACCAGGGCCGGGCGGAGCGGGTGGTGCTCGCCGGTCACCTGGACACCGTCCCGCTCAACGACAACCTGCCGTCCCGACGCGAGGGCGGCGTGATCCACGGCCTGGGCAGCTGCGACATGAAGGGCGGAGTCGCGGTCGCGCTCCACCTCGCCGCGACCCTGCCTGTCAGCAACCGCGACCTGACCTTCCTGTTCTACGAGTGCGAGGAGGTGGAGGCCGAACGCAACGGCCTGACCGTCCTGGCGCGCACGCAGCCGGAGCTGCTCGCCGCCGACTTCGCGGTGCTGCTCGAGCCCTCGGACGGGGTGGTGGAGGCGGGCTGCCAGGGCACGTTGCGGGTCGAGGTCACCACCACCGGCGAGCGTGCCCACTCGGCCCGCTCGTGGCGCGGCAGCAACGCCATCCACGCCGCCGGGGAGGTGCTGCGCCGGCTGGAGGCCTACCAGCCGCGGCGACCCGTGATCGACGGTCTGGAGTACCGCGAGGGGCTCAACGCGGTCTTCGTCGAGGGCGGGGTGGCCGGCAACGTCGTTCCCGACCGGTGCGTGGTGACCGTCAACCACCGGTTCGCCCCGGACCGGACCGAGGAGCAGGCGCTCGCGACGGTGCGCGACTTCTTCTCGCCGTACGACGTCCGGGTGGTCGACTCCGCTCCCGGCGCCCTGCCCGGGCTGGCAGTGCCCGCAGCCGCGGCATTCGTCGCCGCGTCGGGTGGGACGGTGAACCCGAAGTTCGGGTGGACCGACGTGGCCCGCTTCACCGCGCTGGGCGTGCCGGCGGTCAACTTCGGTCCCGGCGATCCGGCCTTCGCCCACAAGCAGGACGAGCACGTGCCCGTGGCCCAGATCGAGAGCGTCGCCGCGCAGCTGCGCGCCTGGCTGGAGGTGGAGGCGTGACCCACGACCCGGAGCGCTTCTCGGGGCGGATCCGTTTGCGCGGCTCGCGCGCGGACGAGCACACCACGACCGACCAGCGGCTGCTGGACAACCGCGGGTCCTCCGACTGGGTGCACACCGATCCATGGCGCGTGCTGCGGATCCAGAGCGAGTTCGTCGACGGGTTCGGGGCGCTGGCCGAGCTGGGCGCGGCGGTGTCGGTGTTCGGTTCGGCTCGTACCCGCCCCGACGACCCGCAGTACGCGGTGGCGGAGCAGGTGGGGCGCCGGCTGGTCGAGGCCGGCTTCGCGGTGATCACCGGCGGCGGGCCCGGCACGATGGAGGCCGCCAACAAGGGTGCCTCCGAGGCCGGCGGCGTGTCGGTAGGTCTCGGCATCGAGCTGCCCTTCGAGTCCGGGCTCAACCCCTACGTCGAGCTGGGGGTGAACTTCCGGTACTTCTTCGCACGCAAGACCATGTTCGTGAAGTACTCCCGGGGCTTCGTGGCGATGCCCGGCGGCTTCGGGACCTTCGACGAGCTCTTCGAGGCACTCACCCTGGTGCAGACCCGCAAGGTCACCTCCTTCCCCATCGTGCTGATCGGGGTCGACTACTGGTCGGGCCTGCTGACCTGGCTGCGTGACACGGTGCACGCCCACGGGAACGTGGGTCAGCCCGACCTCGACCTGCTGGTGCTCACCGACGACCCCGAGGAGGCGGTGCACGTGATGGTCGAGGCCAACCGCCCGGCGCAGGGGGCAGGAGGGCGATGACCTGGGTCTTCGCGGTGGTCGCGGTCGCGCTCATGGGGGTGGTGGCCGTGGTCGCCACCGGGCGGGGTGGCTCCCTGAAGGAGGTGCACGACGACCGTCCCGACGTCCGGCTCCAGGCCGAGGGTCCGCTCGACGCCCGCGACCTGGCGGAGGTGCGCTTCACCACCGCCTTCCGCGGCTACCGGATGGCCGAGGTCGACGCGCTCCTGGACCGGCTCGTGGCCGAGCTCGCCGAGCGTCCGCCCCGCGACCCGCGCGAGCCGCTCGACCCGGTCGACCCGCCGTCGGCGGGCCCGGACGCCGGCGGACCGCCATGAGCGTCGAGCACACCGACGGCCGCAGGCGGTGCCCCTGGGCGCTGTCGGCCCCCGAGTACGTCGCCTACCACGACGAGGAGTGGGGACGCCCGGTCCGAGGGGACCGTGCCCTCTACGAGCGGCTGACCCTCGAGGCCTTCCAGTCGGGTCTGTCCTGGATCACCATCCTGCGCAAGCGGGAGGCGTTCAGGGCTGCCTTCGCGGGCTTCGATCCGGCCGTCGTGGCGGCCTTCGACGACGACGACGTCGCCCGGCTGATGGCCCAGGCGGCGATCGTGCGCAACCGCGCCAAGATCGACGCCGCGATCAGCAACGCGCGCGCGGTCCTCGCCCTCGAGGGCGGCCTGTCGGACCTGCTGTGGTCCTACGCCCCGCCGGCGGAGCGGGACGCGCCCCGCACCCTCGCCGACGTGCCGGCGACGACGGCGGAGTCCGTGGCCCTCGCCCGAGAGCTCAAGCGGCGCGGGTTCCGGTTCGTCGGGCCGACCACGGCGTACGCGCTCATGCAGGCGACCGGCATGGTCGACGACCACCTCGCCGACTGCTGGGTGCGCGGCTGACCGTCCCGTCCGCGGGGTCAGCGACCCTCGAAGCTCGGCCGCTGCTTCGCCACGAACGACGCGACCGCGCCGCGGTGGTCCTCGGTGGACCCGGTCAGGGCCATCATCTCGGCCTCGTAGGCCAAGGACTCCGCCAGGGGGTGGGCCGCGGCGAACGTCAGCGAGCGCCGGATCGCGCCGTACGCCACGGTCGGTCCGGCTGCGAGCCGCGCCGCGAGCTCCCCGGTGCGGGTCGCCAGCTCCTCCGAGGGCACCACCTCGGTGGCCAGGCCCAGCGAGAGGGCCTCACGGGCGGGGATCGTGCGCGGCTCGTAGAGCAGCTCCAGGGCCCGGGCGCGCCCGACCAGCTGCTGCAGGGTCCACGACGAACCGCTGTCGCACGACAGCGCGATGCCGGCGAACGCGAGGTTGAAGCCGGCCGACTCGGCGAGCAGCCGGTAGTCGCAGGCGAAGGCGAAGGAGGCCCCGGCCCCTGCCGCCACCCCGTTCACCGCCGCCACGACCGGCTTGGGCATGGTGGCCAGGGCGGTGACGATCGGGTTGTAGTGCTCGGGGACGGTGGTGAAGAGCGCGTCGCTGCCCGCGCCCTCCAGGAGCGCCACGTGCTCCTTGAGGTCCTGGCCGACACAGAAGGCGCGCCCGGTCCCGGTCAGCACCACGCAGCGCACCGCCGGGTCCTCGGCCACCTGCTGGAGGGTGTCGCGCAGGGCGACCTTGGTCGCCACGTCGAGACTGTTCATCGCCCCGGCGCGGTCGATCGTCACGGTCGCCACCCCGGACGCGACGTCGAGGGTGACCGGTGCGGCGCTGGCTTCGGACATCTGGGGCTCCCAGGATCGCTGTGGCTGAAGGGCTTCGGGCTGTCGTGGAGCTGTCGTAGAGGGTGTCGTGGCGCTGCGCGGAGCTGCCGGGACCGGGCGGTGACCGACCGGGTGTCACCGATCGTGGAGCCGACCCCGACGGGTCGGTGACCCGAACACGCCGGGGGTGAGAGATAATAGGCCGCAGCCCCGGTCGCCGGGGAGGGGGTCGGACGGCATCGGCTCCCACCATCGACAAGGCACGACTCGTGTCACGCGCTAGCACGCGGTTTTTAGAAAGAGGTATTCGCATGGCGGCGATGAAGCCCCGGACGGGCGACGGTCCGCTCGAGGTCACCAAGGAGGGACGTGGCATCGTGATGCGCGTGCCCCTCGAAGGTGGCGGACGCCTCGTGGTGGAGCTCAACGCCGACGAGGCCGGAGCTTTGGGGGCAGCGCTCGCGGAGGTCGTCGGCTGACCACGGTCGGCACGACCCACGCCATGACTCACGACGGCACCGGCCCCCTCCCGAGCATCGGGCTGGCGCCGGGCGCTCCCTCGGACGTCCTCGACGCCGAGGTCGTCGCGCTGCCGTTCTTCCGGGACGGCGACGACCTGCTCCTCGGCCCCGGTGCTGCCGACCTGGTCGACGTCCTCGGCGCCGACCTGCTCGGCCTCCTGGAGCACCACGCGGCCACGGGTGCCGCGGGCGAGGTCGTCGAGCACCCCGTGCTCCCGACGCCCGCAGCCTCCGAGGCCGCGGACGAGGTCGCCCTGCGCAGTGTCCTGCTCGTGGGGATCGGTGCGGGCGAGGCCGGTGACCTCCGCCGGGCCGGCGCCGCGATCGCCAGGCGGGTACGAGACCGGGGGACCGTGGCCACCTCGGTGCCCGCGGCCGCCGACGACCTCGGACTGCGCGCCTTCGTCGAGGGCCTGGTTCTCGGCTCCTTCACCTTCCACCGCCGCAGCACCCCTGGCAGTGCCCCGGCCGCCGCCTTCGTCCTCGCCGAGCCGGGGACGGCACGGTCGCGCCAGGACGCCGTCGACCGCGGCCTGGCCGCCGCTCGGGCGGGTTGGCTGGCGCGGGCGCTGGCGCTGACCCCGGCGAACGAGAAGACGCCGCAGTGGCTGGCCGAGCGGTCCGCCGAGGTCGCTGCTGGCGCCGGGCTGGACGTGCGGGTGTGGGACGAGGCGGCGCTGCGCAAGGGCGGCTTCGGCGGCATCGTGGGCGTGGGCCAGGCTTCCGACAACCCGCCCCGGCTGGTCCAGGTGGGGTACACCCCGGCGAAGTCGACCCGGCGCACCCCGCACGTCGTGCTCGTGGGGAAGGGGATCACCTTCGACACCGGTGGCCTGTCGATCAAGCCCGCCGACGCCATGATGACCATGAAGCGCGACATGACCGGTGCCGGAGTGGTGCTGGCGGTGCTCGCCGAGCTCGCCGAGCTCGGCTGCCGGGTCAAGGTCACCGGCCTGCTCGCCTGCGCGGAGAACTCCGTCAGCGGCCGTGCGCTCCGTCCCGGGGACGTCCTGCGCCACTACGGCGGGCGCACGAGCGAGGTGACCAACACCGACGCCGAGGGGCGGCTGGTCATGGCCGACGCGCTGGCGTACGCCGTGGCCGAGCTGTCCCCGACGGTGCTGGTCGACGTGGCCACCCTCACCGGTGCGATGAAGGTCGCGCTGGGCCAGCGGGTGGGCGGTGTCTTCGCCAACAGCGACGCGCTCGCCGAGCAGCTCATCAGCGCCGCAGGTGCGGCGGGGGAGCCGCTGTGGCGGATGCCGCTCGTCGACGACTACGAGGAGCGGCTGGAGTCCTCGATCGCCGACGCCGACAACGCCGCCGGGGGACCGGGCGCGATCACCGCAGCCCTGTTCCTGCAGCACTTCACCGGCGGTCTGCCCTGGGCCCACCTCGACCTCGCCTCGGTCGGCGACTCGCCGGTCGACGCCTTCGAGTGGTCCTCGGGGGCGACCGGGTTCGGTGCCAGGCTGTTGCTGCGCTGGCTCGGGTCCGACGATCCGCTGGCCGGCCTCGCAGCCGCACCGGGCGGCCGCCGGACGACGCGGTGAGCGGCACGATGCCGCCCGGGACCGGCTGATCGTGGAGCTCGCCGACCCGCACCCGCGGTTCCACCGCTCCTTCCTCGCCGCGGTCGACGAGTTCGCCGCCGAGGGCGGGGAGCGGCACGCCGGGCTGCTCTCCTGGTCGGCGGAGAACGGCTTCCCGGGGGTGGACTTCACCCGCGCGTCTCTCGAGGACGAGGGCGGCTTCGCCGCCCTGGTCGCCTTCCTGCACGAGCAGCGTTCGGCCTTCGCCCGGCGACCGCGGACGATCGTGCCGTTCACCGAGCTGTGGATGGCCGAGGGCGACGAGTACCTCGGCCGGATCTCGCTGCGGCACGAGCTCAACGAGCTGCTGTTCACCTGGGGCGGCCACATCGGGTACGCCGTCCGGCCCAGTGCCCGCGGCCGGGGCCATGCGCTGGCCGCCCTCACCGCCATGCTGGAGCTGTGCCGGGCCCGCGGGATCGACCCGGTGCTGGTCACCTGCGACCCCGACAACGGGGCGTCGAGGCGCACCATCGAGCGGGCCGGGGGCGAGTACGAGGACACCCGCGAGGGCAAGCGTCGCTACTGGATCCCGCTGCCGGGCTGAGTCCCGGTCGCCACCGTCGCACCGACCGGCGCCGGGAGCCAGAATCAGAGCTTGCGGGCCACCAGCAGCCCGTCGCCCATCGGGATGAGCAGCGGCATCAGGTCGTCGTTGTCGCGCACGGACTTGCCCAGCTCGCGGATCGCGACGGTCTCGGCGTCCCGCTGGGCGGGGTCGGCGACCCGGTCGTGCCACAGGGCGTTGTCGAAGGCCACCAGACCGCCCGGCTTGAGCAGCCGCAGAGCCTCGGTGAGGTAGTCGGAGTACTCCCGCTTGTCGCCGTCACAGAAGACCAGGTCGTAGTGACCGTCGGTCAGCCGCGGCAGCACGTCGAGGGCGGAGCCGTTGATCAGCCGCGCACGCTGCGAGGGGATGCCGGCCTCGGAGAAGGTCTTGCGGGCCAGCCGCTGGTGCTCGGCCTGGGTGTCGACCGTGGTGAGCACGCCGTCCGGTCGCATCCCACGCAGGAGCCACAGGCCGGAGACGCCGGTGCCGGTTCCGATCTCCACGACCGACCTCGCCCCGGCCACCGCGGCCAGGAAGCGCAGCGCGGCTCCGCCGCCGGCGCCGATCGGTGCGACCCCCACCTCGGTAGCCCGGGCGCGGGCCTCGGCGAGGACGGCGTCCTCGCCGACGAACTCCTCGGCGTAGGCCCAGCTTGCGGGCTTGAGTCCGGTGGAAATGGTGGCCCCCTCGGGTCGTGACTGTCTCAGCCGGACTCTAACCGATCGGGAGGGGAACTCCTGACGGCGCTACGCCGTTGGACGGACGGAGGGACACGCCGGGATCCACCGGGATCCACCGGGGCCAACCCGCGCCGCGGGTCATGACGGGTGTTGCAGGTTCCTTCAGGCATCTCTCAGTCCTCGTCCCTAGCGTGAAGGAGTCGTCGTGGCGACACAGACCGCACCCCGCCTTCGCGTGCGGGGCGCCCTGCCCCGGGATCAGGAGACCGAGATGACCGAGCGGCCGCTGTCCGAGCACAGCGCCACCTGGCACCGGATCGTCGAGGAGCACTCGACCCGGGTCTACCGACTCGCCTACCGGTTGACCGGCAACCGTGCCGACGCCGAGGACCTCACCCAGGAGGTGTTCGTCCGGGTGTTCCGCTCCCTCGACACCTACACGCCGGGGACCTTCGAGGGATGGCTGCACCGGATCACCACCAACCTCTTCCTCGACCAGGCCCGACGCCGGGCCCGGCTCCGGTTCGACAGCCTCGGCGACGACTCCGACCAGCGGCTCCCCGGCCGGGTGCCCGCTCCGGACCACCAGGTGCTGGCGACGCTGTTCGACTCCGACGTGGAGGCGGCGCTGTCCGCGCTCGCGCCGCAGTTCCGTGCGGTCGTCGTGCTCTGCGACATCGAGGGGCTCAGCTACGAGGAGATCGCCGACGTGCTCGGCCTCAAGCTGGGCACGGTCCGGTCGCGGATCCACCGCGGGCGTGCGCAGCTGCGCAAGGCGCTGGCGCACCGGGCTCCGTCCACCGGGCGGTCGCGGTACTCCGGACCCGTCGAGCTCCCCGACCTCACCCCCCAGGCTTCGTGATGCGGCGTCCCGGTGGGCACCTCGGCGGGCTCGTGTCGGCCCTGACCGACGGCCAGCTCCCCGCGGCGCAGACGGAACGGCTCTGGCACCACGTCCTCACCTGTGCCACCTGCCGGGACGCGGTCGAGCGCGAGACCTGGGTGAAGAACCGGCTCGCAGGGATCGCGACGACACCGCCGCCGTCGCTGCCGTCGGGCGACCTGGCCCGGGACCTCACCGACCGGCTCGCCGCCACCTCGGCCTGGGAGGTGGTGGACGAGCTCGAGCGCCGTCAGCGGCTGCGGCGGGCCGGACTGGTCGCCGCGGGTGCCGGATCGGTCGCGGTGATCGGGCTGGGCGCGGTCAGTGGTGTCGTCGACGTGCCCGACCCGGGGGTCAGCCCCACCCAGGTCAGCACCGTGATGACCAGGACGCCCAGCGCGACCGCCGGCGCCGCCACCCCGGCCCTCGATCCGGACCTCACCGCCCTCTCGACGCCCCCCGCTGCCCCGTTCGTACCGGAGGCTGCCGCCCGCCTCGCCGAGCCGGTGGCGCTCCTCCTGCAGCCGTCCGAGCGCCCACAGGACCCCGGGCAGGTCGGGCCACGGCCGAGCCGTCCCGCGGTCCCGCTTCCCTGACCGGTCCCGCGGGCTGGGTCGGTAGGGGACAATCGCGGCGTGACCACCCCCGACGTGCCCGAGCCGCACGAGGATCCCGAGCGCGACCCGGACCCCGAGCAGCGCGAGGACGACACCGCTCCCGTCGCCGCGGTGCCTGCCGCTCCCCAGACGCCTGAGGCTCCGGCCGTGCCGGAGGCGCCCGAGGGCCGTGGTGTCGCCGACCCCGACGCTCACGCTCCGCGCCGGCCGCCGCCGTACGCGCCGGCCGGTCCGCCGTTCGGGGCGCCCGCGGGCTCCTCGGGCTGGGCCCCGCCGACGGTTCCGGGGACCGCCCCGGGCCCCGGTCGGCCTGGGAGGTCGACCCCGTCCGGGACGTACCCGCCTCCCTCGGACGGGCCCGGCGCGTCGGCCACCCCGGCGTGGGTCTGGCCGGTCCTCATCGTGTCCGGGCTGGTCTTCGGGCTCCTGGGCGGGCTGCTCGGCGGTGCGCTGGTGATGGGCACCCGGTCGGCTTCCGACGCCAACGCCCTGCCCCAGCTGGGTGCCAACCCGCCCCTGGCCGACGACAACCGCAGCGTCGCCGCGGTGGCGGCCAAGCTGCTGCCGAGCACGGTCCAGGTCAAGGTGTCCGCCGGCACCGGCGCGGGAGGCTCCGCGGCGACCGGCTCGGGCTTCCTCATCGACACCCGGGGACACGTGATCACCAACAACCACGTCGTCGAGGTTGCCGGCGACGGGAGCCGGATCACCGTCGTGGACAACCAGGGCAAGGTGCACCGGGCCCGGATCGTCGGGCGCAGCCCGGTCTACGACGTCGCCGTGCTCGACGTCAGCTCCCCGGAGGGTCTGCCGGCCGCGGCGCTGGGCTCCTCCCAGCGGATGTACGTCGGGGAGACCGTGGTCGCCATCGGCTCGCCGCTCGGGCTGACCAGCACCGTGACCTCGGGGATCGTCAGTGCCCTGGACCGTCCGGTGACGACCGGGGCGACCGGCGCCGCCGACGCGTCGTCGTACATCAACGCGGTGCAGACCGATGCCGCGATCAACCCCGGCAACTCCGGGGGGCCGCTGGTGAACCTGCGCGGACAGGTGGTCGGCGTCAACTCCGCGATCGCCACGACCGGGGGAGCGGCCGGCGCCGGCGGCAACATCGGCGTCGGGTTCGCGATCCCCATGGAGCAGGTCCGGCAGACCGCCCGTCAGATCCTCGACACCGGGCGGGCCGAGTACCCCGTGATCGGAGCCACGGTGAACACCGGGGACTCCACGACAGGCGCGGTCGTCGCGGAGGTGAACCAAGGGGCTCCGGCAGCGCGCGCAGGGCTGAAGTCGGGCGACCGCATCGTCGCCGTCGACGACACCAGGGTGGCGGACGGGATCTCGCTCATCGTCGCGATCCGCACCCACCGCCCGGGCGACACCATCAGCTTGCGGGTGGTCGGCGAGGACGGTGAACGCACCGTCCAGGTGCGTCTGGCCGCCAAGGTCGGCTGACCAGCGGTCAGGTCGCGTCGCTGTCGTACGGAGGGACCTCGCCAGGACGCAAGGGACGCTCCTCCCGCCTCGCAGGCTTCGGGTCGTCGTCCTCGTCCCAGGCCTCGACGAGGTGCTTGCGGATGGCCCGGCGCGGGTCGAGGTCGGTGAGCTCGAAGTCGGAGTACTCCGGTCCGAGCTCGGCGCGGATGTCGTCGCGGGCCTGCTGCGACAGGGTCCGGATCTGCCGGACCATCCGGCCCGCCTGCCGGGCGAACTCCGGGAGCCGGTCGGGCCCGAACACGAGGAGCGCGACCACGCCGATCAGCATGAACTCGGCGAACCCGATGCCCATCATGGTCGGTCAGAACTTCCCGGCGGGGGTCAGGCCGAGCTGCATCCCGGCGAGGTTGCGCCCACGACCGCCGAGACCACGGGCGATCGTCTGCAGGGCGGCCGCCGCCGGCGCGGACGGGTCGCCGGCCACGAGCGGGCGCCCGTCGTCACCGCCCTGCCGCAGCCGGAGGTCCAGCGGGATCTCGCCCAGCACGGGGACCGAGTAGCCGAAGCGCTGCGACAGGGTCTCCGCGACCCGCGCGCCGCCGCCGCTGCCGAAGACCTCGATCCGGTGCTCGGGGCCGCAGTGCGGGCACACGAGGAACGACATGTTCTCGACCACGCCGACGACCCGCTGGTGCATCATCGAGGCCATCGTCCCGGCCCGCTCGGCGACCTCGGCCGCTGCCTCCTGGGGGGTGGTGACCACCACGACCTCGGCGTTGGGCAGATGCTGCCCCAGCGAGATCGCCACGTCGCCGGTGCCGGGGGGAAGGTCGAGCAGCAGCACGTCCAGGTCGCCCCAGAACACGTCCGAGAGCATCTGCACCAGGGCCCGGTCGAGCATCGGGCCGCGCCAGGCGACCACCTGGTCGCGACGCGGCTTGAGCATCCCGATGCTGATCACCGAGACGCCGTACTCGGTCGGCACCGGCATGATGAGGTCCTCGACCTGGGTCGGGCGGGAGTCGGCCACGCCGAGCATGGCCGGCACCGAGTGACCGTAGATGTCGGCGTCCACGATGCCGACCTTGAGCCCGGTGGCGGCCATGGAGACGGCAAGGTTGACGGTCACCGACGACTTGCCCACGCCGCCCTTGCCGGAGGCGATCGCGAAGACCTTGGTGAGCGAGTCCGGCCGCGCGAACGGGATCTCCCGCTGGGCCTGGCCACCGCGCAGCGTCGCCTGGAGCGCGGTGCGCTGCTCGTCGTCCATCACGCCGAAGTCCACGGCGGCGCCACTGACCCCGGCGACCGACCGGGCGGCCGCGGTCACGTCGGTGACCAGCCGCTCGCGCATCGGGCAGCCCGAGACGGTGAGCAGGATCCGGATCAGCACGTAGCCGTCCTGGTCGATCTCGACCGAGTCGACCATGCCGAGCTCGGTGATGGGGCGGCGGATCTCCGGGTCGTCGACTCCTGCGAGGGCGGCGGTGACCAGCTCGACGGTGGGGTGGCTCATGCCTGTCAGCCTACGGGCCGGGCGTCGAGTCATCGCCGACCCGGTCGGGTTCCCCGGCCTCGTCCTCCTCACGCGCCCGCTCCTCCAGCTCCTGCAGCTCCTGGAGCAGCTGACGCAGCTCGGAGCGCACGTAGTCGCGGGTGGCGACCTCGCCGAGCGCCATCCTCAGGCTCGCCATCTCGCGGGCCAGGAACTCCATGTCGGCGTGGGCCCGGCTGTTGGCCTGCCGGTCGCCCTCGGCGATGACCCGGTCCCGGTCCTCCTGGCGGTTCTGGGCCAGCAGGATCAGCGGGGCGGCGTACGACGCCTGGAGGCTGAGCATGAGGGTGAGGAAGATGAAGGGGTAGACGTCGAAGCGCGACGACGAGGGCAGGACGAGGTTCCAGACCACCCACACCAGCACGAACAGCGACATGTACAGCAGGAACCGGGCGGTGCCCATGAACCGGGCGAACTGCTCGGCGAACCGGCCGAAGGTGTCGTCCTCGAACCGGGGCCGCCGGAACAGGCGACGGGTGTCTCGCGGCACGTCCAGGCGCTCCCGGGCCGCCTCGCGGCGGATCGGCCGCTGCGGCCGCCGGCTCTCCGGGCTAGCCACGGAGTCTCGCCGGCAGGCTACGGGGACGGTCCCGCCAGTTCTCCGGCAGGAGGTGGTCCAGCAGGTCGTCCACGGTCACCGCGCCGAGCAGGCGCCCGTCCTCGTCCACGACGGCCGAGGCGACCAGGTTGTACGTCGCCAGGTGACGGGCGACGTCCTCGAGGGTCGCGGTGGGCTTGAGGGCGTCCACGGTGTCCTCGAGCATCGCCCCCAGCATCGTGCTGGGGGGCTCGCGGAGCAGGCGCTGGATGTGGGCGACGCCGAGCAGCTTGCCGGTCGGCGGCTCCAGCGGGGACCGGCAGACGTAGACGACGGCGGCCAGCGACGGGGTGAGCTCGGCCTGCCGCACGTGGGCAAGCGCCTCGGCGACGGTCGCGTCCGGAGGCAGGATCACCGGCTCGGTGGTCATCATCCCGCCGGCGGTGCGCTCCTCGTAGGACAGCAGCCGGCGGACGTCCTCCGCCTCCTCCGGCTCCATCAGTCGCAGCAGGGTCTCGGCGGTCTCCGGTGCCAGGTCGGAGATCAGGTCGGCGGCGTCGTCGGCCGACATCTCCCCGAGCACGTCGGCGGCGCGCTCGTCGTCGAGGGAGCGCAGGATCTGCACCTGGTCCTCGTCGGGCAGCTCCTCCAGGACGTCGGCGAGCCGCTCGTCGTCCAGGGCCGCGGCCACCTCCCCCCGACGCTTGGGGGGCAGGTCGTGCAGCACCGTGGCGAGGTCGGCAGGCTTCATCTCCTCCAGTGCGGCGAGCAGGTGGGTCGCGCCCTGGTCCGCGGCGGGAACCTCGAACCCCGCGATCTCGCGCCACTCCACCACGTGGGTCTGGCCCTTGCGGCCGAAGCGCTTGGAGTCCTCCTGCAGGGCCACCCGGCTCACCACCCAGTCGCGGTTGCGCTCCTGCTCGATGGCCAGGTCGTGGACGGTGCCCTCGGTCCCGTTCTCGATGATCCTCACCCGACGGTCGAGCATCTCGCCCACCACCAGGGTCTCGCTCGGCCGCTGCTCGAAGCGCCGCATGTTGACCACGCCGGTGGTGATCACCTGGCCGCTGTCGATGGAGGTGACCCGGGTCATCGGGACGAAGATCGAGCGACGGCCGAAGACCTCGACCACCAGGCCGAGGACCCGGGGCACCCGACCTCCGGGCCGGATCACCGCGACCAGGTCGCGGACCCGCCCCACCTGGTCCCCTGCCGGGTCGAACACCTGCAGGCCGGACAGCCGGCCGACGAAGACGCGCGTGGGGGAGGTGCTCACGTCGTCAGGGTAATGGCCCGGGTGCAGGTCCCAGCGTCGCTGTGGGGACCACGCGCAGCACCGTGCAGCACTCGGCCCAACGCTCCGCGGCGGAGGCAGGCTCGGGAAGGTTCAGCCGCGCCGCCAGGAGGGCGGCGACGTGCGCCTGCCACCCCGGGCTGCCCGGCTCCAGGGCCGTGACGTGGCCCGTCCAGGTCACCACCGCACCGCCGGTGTCCCGGGACCGCATCGTGACGCGAACCTGTCCTGAGGCGACCAGACCGGGCAGGCGCTGCCCGGTGTCGCCGTCGAGGATCACCAGCGCCGGTCCGCCACCCCGCTCGTCCAGCCAGGCGTGCCACACCAGCCGCTCCGGCTCGTCGGCCCACGCGATCCAGCTCACCTGGCTCTTGCGTGCGCACTCCCCGACCAGCGCGAGCTCCCGCGGGTCGAGGGACTGCGGGCCCGGACCGGGCGGTACGTCGGGGGGCACCGGACGAGCCTGCCACAGCACGGACCCCTCCGGGACCGGGGACTACGCTCGTCGGCGTGTCCCTCCCGACCCGACTCGTCCTCCACGTGGGGCTGCCCAAGAGCGGGACCAGCTTCCTCCAGACACTGCTGGCCGAGAACCGGGAGGCCCTGCGCGGCGCCGGGGCGGTGTACCCCTTCGTCCGGCCGGAGGCGATGTTCCATGCCGCCGTCGAGCTGCGCGGCCAGCACGCGCAGTGGGGGCTGCCCCCCGACCTCGTCGACGGCAGCTGGCGCCGCCTGCTGGCCCGGGTGCGCTCGGTCGCCGCGGAGCGTCCGGACCGGGCGACGACGGGGATCATCAGCCACGAGATCCTGGCCGGCGCCCTGGCGCCGACCATCGAGCGGGTCGCGGCCGACACCGCCGACCTCGACCTCCACGTCGTGGTCACCGCACGGGACCTGGGACGCCAGGTCACCGCGCACTGGCAGGAGCAGGTCAAGAACGGCCGGACCTGGACCTTCGCCGAGCTCGAGGACCAGCTCTTCGGCCCCGCGGAGTCGGCGGCGCAGGAGGAAGGGTTCTGGCGCTCCCAGGACCTGCTCGCGGTGCTCGAGCGGTGGGGGGCGGTCGTGCCTGCGAAGAACGTCCACCTGGTCGTCGTCCCGGCTCCGGGAGCCGCGCCCGGCGAGCTGTGGCGTCGGTTCGCCCAGGCAGCCGGGCTCGACCCCGGGGTGCTGCGCGTCGACCTTGCCGGGTCCCGCAACACCTCGCTCGGCGCGGCCCAGGTCGCGCTGCTGCGCCGGGTGGTCGAGGCGCTCGACGGCAGGCTCGGGCAACCGGACTACGCCCACGTCGTGAAGCGGTACTTCGCCCAGAACCTGCTCGGGGGGCACGAGTCCCGCGCCGCGGTGGTCCCGGAGGACCTGCGGGCCCGGCTCGACGAGGTCGCCGGTGGGTGGGTCGAGGCGCTGGGTGGGCGCGGCTGGTCGGTGCACGGCGACCCGGCGGACCTGGTGGCCGGCGACCGGCTCGACCCGACCGGCGTACGGCGCCACCCCGACGACGTCACCGCCGAGGAGGTGCTGGCGCCGGTGCCGGAGGTGGTGGCGGCCCTGCTGCTCGAGGTCGCCAGGCTGAGGGCGGAGGTAGGCGCGGGGGCGGGCGTGGACGGTCCGCCGGGTGCGCCCGGACCCCGGCCTCGCGCCTCCGAGGAGGCGCCCCCAGGGTCCGGGCAGGGCTGGTCCCGCAGGCTGCACGGGCTTCGGCGAACTCCGGCGGCGCCGCACGAGAACTCCTAGACTGATCCGGTGAAGCTGCAGGTGCCCGGTGCCCACACCGTCGTCATGGTCGTCGGCGGAGCGAGCATGCTCTTCGCCAGCAACGCCTTCCTGGCCGCCATCCCGGCCAGCCAGGTCCCCCCACCGGTGAACGTCGCCGCCGTGGCCGTCGCGGACCAGGCAGCGGTCGCCGCCGCCGCCTCCACGTCGTCGACCACGCGCGCAGCCGTCAGTGCGGCCGGCGCCCGCTCGACCAGCCCCGGACGGTCCGCGAGCCGCCGCACGGCGGCGCGCGCGCCCGGCACCCAGGACACGGACGCGATCCGGCCGCCGCGCGCCGAGCACCCGGCGACCCGGGCGACACAGCCCCGGCGGGTCGACCGGGAGCTGGCCGCGGCCGCGGAGGCCGCGGCGGGCTCGACGCCCTCCTCGCCGACGACCCCGACGACGCCGACGACGCCGACGGTCCCGACCGCGCTGCCGGCGTTCACGGTGGCGATGTTCAACATCCTCGGCAGCCAGCACACCGCCGCCCACGGCGACGCGCACGGCTACGCCTCCGGCACCACCCGCGCGGCGACCGCGGCCAGCCTGCTCACCTCCCGCGGGGTCAGCCTGGTCGGCTTCTCCGAGATCCAGCGGGACCAGCTGGCGGTGGTCAAGCGCCGGATGCCGAGCTTCCGCTTCTACCCGGACACGAGCGCCGGCGGCGCCGGCGTGCCGCAGTCCCTCGGCTGGGACTCCACGGTCTGGACGGCCACCGAGACCTACACCTTCAAGATCCCGTTCAACCACCAGATCCGTCCGCAGCCGGCGGTCCACCTCACCCACAACGCCACGGGCGCCGGGCTGTGGATGGTCAACGTGCACAACTCGCCTCAAGGCATGCAGGCCGAGCGGGACGCGGCCAGCGCGATCGAGGTCGAGCAGATCCGCAAGCTGGCCGCCGGCGGGGAGCCGGTGGTCCTGACCGGCGACTTCAACGAACGTGCCGTGGCGATGTGCCGCTTCACCTCCGCCACCCCGCTGGTCAGCGCGGTCGGGGGCACGAACGGGCCGGGCGGCTGCAGTCCTCCGCGGGGCGCCCGTGTGGACTGGATCTTCGCCTCGCCGTCGCTCACCAACGGCGGCTACGTCGTGGACCGTCGCGCGCCGATCCCCTCGATCACCGACCACGCGGTCCTCTTCGCCACGCTCAGTGCCTCCTGACCCGGCTGGGGGTGCTCCCTGCGGCTAGGTTGGCGGCCATGAAGGGGACAGGCAGGCTACGACGTGCGGCATCCTCCTCCGGGAGCGCCGCCCCCGCGGCGCGGTCGGGCGGGACCCCGCGGCTCGCCGCGATCACGATGGTCCGTGACGAGGCCGACCTGCTGCCGCTGTGGCTGCGGCACTACGCGGAGCAGTGCGGGGGTCCTGAGAACCTGTACGTGATCGACGACGGCAGCAGCGACGGGTCGACCGATGCGCTGGACTGCTCGGTGATCCGGCTCCCGCCGCTGGGCGGAGCCCACTTCGAGCGGTCCCGGATGACCATGGTCAGCGGGCTGGCGGCGGGGCTGCTCTCCCGCTACGACGCGGTCCTGTTCGCCGACGCCGACGAGTTCCTCGTGGCCGACCCGGGTTCCTTCGGCGGCCTGCGGGACCTGGTCGCGGCCCGCGCCGACCGGGACGTCATCGGTGCCATGACGCTCAACGTGGTGCACGACGTACGCCGTGAGCCGGCACTCGACCTCGGCGCGCCGATCCTCGCGCAGCGGCGGTGGGCCAAGTTCGTGCCGTTGATGTGCAAGCCCGCCATCCACCGCAGGCCCGTGCCGTGGCAGGCGGCCTCCCACGGCACGTCGGTGCCCTACGACCCGGACCCCGACCTGTACCTGTTCCACCTCAAGTTCGCCGACGAGGCACTGCTCCGGGCGGCCGGCGACCGTCGCAAGGTCCTGGCCGACACCGAGGGGCGCGCCGCGGCCACCAGCTGGCAGTTCGCCGGCGACGACCTGGCGGACCTGCTCCGTGAGGTGACCGACATCGACCCGGAGTCGGTGCCCCCCTTCAAGCCGGCCAAGCGGGAGCTGCGCAAGATCGTCGCCCGTACCGACGACGGGGTCTACCGCGCGCACGGCGCCCGACAGGTCCCCGCCATGCGCAAGCAGCCGATGGTCTCGATCCCTGCGCGGTTCGCTGCGTCGCTCTGAGGCCGGCCGAGGCGGCCTGAGACCGTTCCGAGACCGATCTGCACCCCTACTGAGCCCAGGAGCCGGCCTCGCGGACGCGGACGCGGAGGGTCGGCCTTGTTAGTCTCGGTCCATGAGACTTCGCGCGTACCTCCTGGTCGTGGGACTGGCCGTGACGAGCCTCGCCGCCTGCGGCGACGAGACCACGGACACCAGCGCCTCGAGCGGCGCCGCCAGCTCGTCGGACTCCGAGAGCCCCACCGAGACGGTGCGTCAGCCGCTCTGCGCGGACGTGTGGGTGCCCGGCCAGGACGTCCCCGAGGAGTACGAGGGCTGCAGCGACGACTCCGGCTGGGTCCCCGCCGACGAGTTCCTCTGCGACTCGGGTCAGCTCCTGGTGACCTACGGCGACCGCTTCTACGCCGCGACAGGAGCCCGGGTGAACGAGGTGCCCGGCTCCTTGGCGGACTCCAAGCCGTACCAGAAGGCTCGTTCCCGCTGCTGACCCGTCGCAGGGCGGCCTGAGGGGCCCCGCCACACAGTCACGCTCGTCACATCCGTCCCACTGGTTTCACCGAAACGACCAGAGGCGGTCCCGGACCGGGGTTAGGATGCATCATCGCGGTCGGCAATCGTCGGACTGCACCCAGCCTCGGGGGAACCCCCCGGCGTCCACTCGCCTCCGATGGGAGTTCGCCTCCATGAGACTTCGGTCCTTTGCTGCACCCTTTGTCCTGACCCTGGTCGTGAGTCTGGCCGGCCCGGTCGCGCAGACCACCGTCCCCGCCTCGGCGGTCACCCAAGCCTCCGCGCAGGGAGCGAGCACCGCGCTCGCCTCCACCGCGCTCGTGGCGAAGAAGAAGAAGCAGAAGCAGGCCTACTCGCCGAAGACGGGTCCGATCTTCAACGACCCGCGGTTCAAGAAGTCGAAGGACCGGATCATCCGGCACATCATCCGCTCCGTCGACGCGACTCCGACCGGAGAGCTGATCCGGGTCCACTCCTGGAACATCGCCTCCAGCCGGTTCGTCAACCACCTGATCTCCGCGCACCGCCGCGGCGTCAGCGTCCGGGTGCTCATGAGCCGGGGCAAGGTCGAGGACCAGGGCAGCCGTGGTGACTTCAGCCGGCTCAAGCGAGCGCTGTCGAACCCGTCGGAGTCACACCCCCAGCCCAAGGGCGAGCGCAGCTGGGCCCGCTCCTGCACCCGGTCCTGCCGGGGCAAGCGAGGCATCGCGCACACGAAGTCCTACGTCTTCTCCCAGGCCGGGAAGTCCCAGAAGGTGGTCATGGTCTCCTCGGCCAACGCCACCGAGGTGTCGGCCAAGTTCCAGTGGAACGACATGTTCACCGTCGTCGGCAACGACGTGCTGTACCGCAAGTTCCTCGACATCTTCGCCGAGTCCGGCAAGGACAAGAAGGCCAAGCGGCCGTACCAGACCGTGTCCAGCGGTCCGTACGAGGCGTACTGGTACCCGTGGGCCGGCAAGGACGCCAAGGGCGACCGGGTGATCAAGTCCCTGAAGAAGATCTCCTGCAAGGGCGCGAAGGGCAACACCGGCACCGCGGCCGGTCGCACCCGCATCCGGATCGCGATGGACGCGATCCTCAACGACCGGGGCATCAAGATCGGCAAGCGGCTGGCCAGGCTCTACGAGCAGGGCTGTGACATCCACATCACCTACGCGCTGATGGGCAACCAGGTGCTGCAGGTGGTCCGTCACACCTCGCGCGGCGCGATCCCGATCCGGCAGATCGTCCAGGACTTCAACAACGACGGGATCTACGACCGGTACCTGCACGCCAAGGTGATGACGGTCAGCGGCGTCTACGGCAAGGACCGCTCGGCGCAGATCGTCTGGAACGGCACCGAGAACTGGAGCGGACTGGCCCTGCTCAGTGACGAGGTGGGCATGGAGGTGCGCAAGCAGGGCGCGCTGCGCAAGTACGAGCGGTGGATCAACCACCTGTTCGCCAACCCGCCGCGTGCGCGTACGGCGGCTGTCGCGGCGCGGGCACGCGCCCTCGGCGTGGACCCGTACTCGCAGATGGAGCACAACTGACGCCTGACCGAGGCGAGGAGCGTCGGAAAGTCGCCCGTTTGTCGGACGACACGCAAGTGATTGAGTAGCATCCCTGTGACTGCCATGCTAAATGGGACAGCTGGGAAGGATGTTACTCGTGCGTCGACTGACCACGTGCGTTGCACTCATGGGCGTCTTCGCCGCCTCCTTCGTCCTGCACCTGGCCTGGGGCCAGCAGGTCACTGACAGCACCCGGAGCGCGTCGTCGGGCGTGTCCCCGGGCAGGGCAGGTGCGGAGCCGGAGCCGACCTCGGTCGCCCTGCGGACCACCAGCGCCGCGCTCCGGTCGAGCCGGGCCTCCCGGGTGTCCGCAGGGGGCGGCCACTCGTGCGCGGTGCGCTCGAGCGGCACCCTGTGGTGCTGGGGCAGCAACTCCTACGGACAGCTCGGGACGGGCGACCGTTCGGCCCGCGCGCGGCCGGCCCGGGTCGGCGGCTCCGACCACTGGCGCGCGGTCAGCGCCGGCGGCGCGCACACGTGCGCGGTGCGCACCACCGGCGCCCTGTGGTGCTGGGGGCTCAACAGCAGCGGTCAGGTCGGGATCGGGAGCCGCCGCGACGCGTCCTCGCCGGTCAAGGTCGCCACTGCCAAGAAGAACCCCTGGACCCGGGTCTCGGCGGGCTGGACCCACACCTGCGCGATCCGCAAGAGCGGGTCGGCCCTGTGCTGGGGCGGCAACGCGGCGGGTCAGCTCGGTGACGGCAGCCGCAAGGCTCGACTGCGCCCGGTCGCGGTCCCCGGTGGGCGCACCTGGCGTCGGCTCGAGGTCGGTGGGGCCTACACGTGCGGCATCCGCGGCAACCGGACCCTGTGGTGCTGGGGGCGCAACGCCGAGGGCCAGCTGGGCGACCGCAGCAAGACCGCTCGCCTGCGCCCGGTCCGGGTCGGCACCGCCAGCAACTGGATCGACATCGACCCCTCCTGGACGCACACGTGCGGTCTGCACTCCGACAAGGCACTGGCCTGCTGGGGAGAGAACCAGGAGGGCCAGCTCGGCGTGGGTGGCGCCCGGGAACGGCTGACGCCCACGCTGGTCAAGGGACGCAGGTCGTACACGAAGGCGACCGTCGGGGTGAACTTCTCCTGCGGCCTGAGTCGACAGGGTCGCGTATCGTGCTGGGGCGCCAACCGCTCCGCGCAGCTCGGTCGCAACCGCGACGCAGGCACGCGGGCGCCGGTGCCGGCGCTCAAGACCGAGACCTGGACGAGCCTGGAAGGCGGCTGGCTGCACATGTGCGCGACGAAGAAGAACGGGGTGGTGGCCTGCTGGGGCGCCAACGAGTCCGGTCAGCTCGGCGACGGCAGCACCGTCGACCGGCCCTCGGCCCGGTCCGTCTCCTTCCGGAAGGGGGCCTGATGCGGCCGGCCCAGCGGCTCGCCGCCACCGTCCTCGCCGCCACGCTCGGGGCGGGCGCCGCTGCCGTGCTCGGCGACGACCTGGGCGGGGCGACCCCCCTCGCCGACGTCGAGCAGGTGAGCGCCGCCGCCCGGCCGGGCCCCTTCGACTTCCGCATGGCCAGCGTCAACGTCCTCGGCAGCAACCACACCGACCCCCGACGCGACGCCGACGGCTTCGCCCCTGCGCGGGTCCGGATGGAGTGGACCATGGACTGGCTCCGGGACTCCGGTGCCTCCCTCGTCGGGTTCCAGGAGATCCAGCCGGACCAGCTCGCCTGGTTCCGGCGGGGCCTCGGGGACAAGTTCCACGTCTTCCCCGGCGCCTCCCTGGGCTACCAGGGCGTCCCGACCACCATCGCCTGGCGGACCTCCGCCTGGAAGCTGGTCAAGAGCCGCACGGTGACCATCCCCTTCATGGGACAGCGCCGGATCATGCCCCTGGTGCGCCTCAAGCACCGCAAGACCGGGCACAAGGTGTGGGTGATGAACGTCCACAACGCACCCGGAGGGCTCCAGAAGCAGCGGAACCGCGCCGTGCGCCGCGAGAAGGCCGCGCTGGCCCCGCTGGTCGAGCGGAAGGCACCCGTCCTGGTCATGGGCGACATGAACGAGCGCCGGACCGCGTTCTGCAAGTTCACCGGCAAGCTCGACCTGGTCGCGCCGCGGGGCGGCAGCCACGGCAAGGACTGCAAGCCGCCGCGCGGACTGCTCCGGGTGGACTGGATCTTCGGCAGCAAGCACGCCAAGTACAGCAAGTACACCGAGGACCGGAGCGCCGTGGTCCAGCGAATCACCGACCACGCCCTGCTCACGGTGCGTGTCCGCGTGCCCTGACGTGGCAGGGTAAGGCCTGTGAAGGTGCAGGCCGATGGCGACGGACTCGAGGTCCCGGCGAGCCTCACCGGCTCCTACGACGTCCTCTTCGACGGGGAGGCGGTCTGGTCGTTCAACGCGCGGGCGGCCGGACGGCTCGACCGGACCCAGCGGGTGACCTGGCCCGACGCCATGCGGCCGTTCCTGTCCGGCACCGCCGCGATCACCCTGCGCGGCCCCGACGGCGCCCTCGAGGACGCCGGTGAGGTCAGGTTCGACGAGTCCCCCGACCGGGTCTCCTTCGTGGACAAGCGCGGCCTGCCGGTCGTCATCGACAAGTGGGGCATCGTCCAGCGCCCCTTCAGCACCCGGGCCTCGACCGTCCTCGACGACCTGGCGAGCAGGACCCGCGAGGTCATCGACATCCTGCGCGCGGACTGCGGCATCGAGACCTGGATGTCCTTCGGGACGCTGCTCGGGGCGGCCCGCGGCGGCAAGGCGATCGGCCACGACTCCGACGTGGACCTGCTCTACCTCAGCGAGCACCGCTCACCGGCCGAGATCAACCTCGAGTCGTACCGCATCAAGCGGGCGTTGACCCGCCACGGGCTCCGCGTCGTGGTGAAGACCGGCAGCTTCGTCACCGTGGTCTTCGAAGCCTCCGACGGCGCGCCGCTCGGCATCGACGTCTATGCCTGCTTCTACGTCGGCGACCTGCTGCACGAGACGGCCACGGTGCGTGCCCCGATCCCGCGTGAGGCCGTCCTGCCGCTCCAGACCCTCGAGTTCGAGGGTGTCCGGCTCCCGGCCCCGGCCGACCCCGACGCCCTGCTCACCGCCTCCTACGGCCCGGACTGGCGGGTGCCTGACCCCTCGTTCCGGCACCGTCCGGGCCCGGAGATCACCCAGCGCTTCGACGGCTGGTTCGGCTCCGCGATGACCCACCGCCGCGCCTGGGAGCTGTGGTGGTTCCAGCACCCCGAGCCCGGCCCGGTCTCTCCGCTCGCCGAGCGCGTCCGCGACGAGTCCCCGTCGGGCAGCCGGGTCCTCGACCTCGGCGCAGGCACCGGCGGCGACGCCCTCGCGCTGGCCGGCGCGGGTCGCCGGGTGCTCGCCCTGGACTACGCCCGCGGCTGCTTCCGGACCGCCACCGCCCGCGCGAAGCAGGCCGACCTCCCGCTGCGCTACCGGCCGGTCAACTTCTACGACCTGCGTGACGCGGTGACCCTGGCCGCCCTGCTCCGGCACACCGCGGGCGGCGCGCGCACGTTGCTGCTCAACGGCCTCCTGGACAGCCTGCAGCCACACGGCGCGGACAACCTGTGGCGGTTCGTGGAGATGATGGTCCGCGGGGGCCGGTCGCGGGTCTTCCTCGGGTTCGACGAGCCTGTGGACCTCGGCTCCCCGCCCGGGTCGTTCGCCGAGGGCGGCACCCCGAGGTACGCCGTCGACGCCGAGCAGGTGCGCGCCCGGATAGCGGCCCTGGGCGGCACGGTGACCTCGGCCGACGTGGTCGCCGAGCACCCCGCCGACGAGGACGCCGCAGCACGCCGCAGCTGGCAGGTGGTGGCCCGATGGCGCTGAGGTCGCGCGTCGACGGCTCCGGGAGCTCGACCTGCGGCGGAGCCGCGTCATGACCCGCCGCGTGGTGCTGCACGTGGGCGCGCCGAAGTCCGGGACGACGTACCTGCAGCGGGTGATGCGGCACAACCAGGAGGCGCTGCGGGAGCAGGGGGTGCTGGTCGCCGGTGCCACCCACACCGAGCTGGTCCATGCCGGGTTCGTGGTCCGGGAGGACACGCGGCTCGCCGGTCTCCCGCCGCGTGCCGCCGGTGCCTGGAAGCGCATCGTGGAGGCGGTCGACGCCTTTCCCGGCGAGACCGCGATCATCTCCTACGAGCTGCTGGCCGGCGCGCGGCCCGAGCAGGCCGCGCGCGCCGTGGCTGCCTTCCCCGGCAAGGAGGTCTCGGTGGTGGTCACCACCCGCGACCTGGGCAGGTCGGTCTCCTCGGCCTGGCAGGAGCGGCTCAAGTTCGCCCTGACCACCCCGCTGGAGGAGTGGCGGCCGCGCTCGGAGAGCGCCGGGCCCAAGGCCGAGTGGGGCTGGCGGACCATGAACCCCGCGTCGGTGGCTCGGCGCTGGCGCGGTGACCTCCCGGCGTCCGCGGTGCACATCGTGACCAGTGGACCGGGACGAGCCAGCCCGACCCAGCTGTGGGAGCGGTTCGCGGCCGCCTGCGGCATCCCCGACGTGACGATCGACCTGGAGGTAGCAGTGGCCAACGAATCGCTCGGAGTGGTGGCGGCCGAGCTGCTCCGCCGGGTCAACGCCGAGGACCTCGGGGAGATCCAGGGGGCGCGCGAGCAGTCGAAGTGGCTGCGCGACCTCCTCGCGCACCGGGTCCTGGCCCCCCTCGACGACGAGCCGTTCTCGATCACCGAGGCCCAGCACGAGGACGCGGCCGGCCGCGCCGCGTCCGCGCGCGAGGAGATCGCCGGCGCCGGGTACGCCGTCCACGGCGACCTCGGGGAGCTCTCCGCCTCCCGTCGGGAGGCACGGCTCCCGGGTGAGGTCACCGACGCCGAGCTGCTCGGGGTCGCGACCAAGGCGATCGTGGCCCTGCTCCACGAGCTCCGCAACGTCGAGAACGAGCTCCGCAACGTCGAGGACGGGGACGGGACCGACGGCGGGGGACCCCGTGCCCTGGTCGGCCGGCTGACCCGGCGGGAGGACAGCGAGGACCTGGAACGGTTGGAGGTCGAGGTGTCCCGCCTGGCCGGGCGGGTCGCCGACGACCGCCGCCTGCACCACCGGGTCGCCATGCTCTCCGACCTGGTCAGCGAGCTGCTGCTGCCTACCGAGGTCCAGGACCCCCGACGGCTGCTCGAGGGGCTGCGCGAGTACCGCAAGGACACCCTGTGAAGGCCCTGGCGAAGGCCCGCAGGGCGGTCGCCGGCCTCCGGTCCCGGGGCGGCCCGAGCGCCGCCGAGCGCTGCGAGGCCCTCCGGGCGCGGGTCGCCCGGCTCGACGTGGCCGCCGCCGAGAACGAGGAGCTCGCGGCCCTGCTGGAGGAGCGGGTGGCCACCGTGGAGGACCAGGTGGCCGAGCTCGTGGCGGGCGCGCTCCGTCGGCGCGAGGCGGGCGACGTACCCCCTGCGGCCCACGAGGACTCGGATGGCTGAGCGGCTGGTCCTGCACGTCGGGCTGATGAAGTCCGGGACCAGCTTCCTCCAGCAGGTGCTCAAGCAGAACCGCGAGGAGCTGCAGCGACGCGGGGTGCTGTTCCCGGGAGGCCCCTGGCGCAACCAGGTGCGCGCCGTGCGCGACATCATCGAGCACGGCGGAGGCAACCAGGAGCCCCTGTCCGACGAAGGCCCCTGGCGGACGCTCATGGCCGAGGTCGACCGGTGGCCCGGCACCGCGGTCATCTCGATGGAGTTCCTCGGTCCCCGCAACGCGGCCAAGATCCGCGACATCGTGCGGGAGCTCCCGCCGACCCGGCTGCACGTCGTGGTCACCGCCCGGGACCTGGCCAGGTCCGTGCCGGCGATGTGGCAGGAGTCGATCCAGAACTGGGCCCACGTCAGCTGGCCCGACTACCTCGCCCAGGTGCGCGCGGAGAGTCCCGACTCGCAGTGGGGACGGGCGTTCTGGTCGCGCCAGGGGGCCGCGGCGATCACCGGCACCTGGCTGGACGTGGTGGGCCCCGAGCGCCTGAGCCTGGTCACCGTGCCCCGCCCGTCGGCGCCGCGTGAGCTGCTCTGGGAGCGGTTCGCGTCGCTGGTGCCCGTGGACCCCTCGGGGGTCGACCTGGCGGTGCGCTCGAACCCCTCCCTGGGCCTGGCCTCGATCCTGGTGCTGCAGCAGACCAACCAGCGGCTCCGGGCCCGCAAGCGGCCGATGACCCCGGGGGAGTACCAGCGCAACGTCAAGCAGCTGCTGGCCAAGAAGGCGCTGGGGCCGCGGGCCCGCAGCGAGGCGCGGCTCGGCCTGGACGAGCAGTGGGTGCGGGAGCGGGGCGACCTCGAGATCGCCCGCCTGGCCGCGCTCGGCGTCCCGGTGGTGGGGGACCTGGAGGAGCTGCGGTGCGAGCCGGTCGCGGGCGTGGGCGTGGACGAGGTCTCCGAGCAGGAGCAGCTCGAGGCAGCCCTCGACGCCTTGGCCGAGGCCACCCACCAGTTGGCTATCTCACGTGGAGCGGCCCCCCGCTAGGGGTCGCGCTCGGTCACAATGGCGAGGTTGCCCCCGGCGGCGCTGGCCCCCGGGGATCGATCCCCTGGGAAAGGACCCGCCGGCATGGGACGTCTCTGCGAGACCGAAGGACTCACCGACATCCAGGAGGAGATCCTCAAGACCGTCCGGAAGTTCGTCGACGACCAGATCCTTCCGGTCGCCGGGGAGCTGGAGGCCAAGGACGAGTACCCCACCGAGATCGTCGAGGGGCTCAAGGAGCTGGGGCTCTTCGGCCTGATGATCCCTGAGGAGTACGGCGGTCTGGGGGAGTCGCTGCTGACCTACACGTTGGCGGTGGAGGAGATCGCCCGCGGCTGGATGAGTGTCTCCGGCGTGATCAACACCCACTTCATCGTGGCGTGGATGCTGATGCAGCACGGCACCGACGAGCAGAAGCAGCGCTACCTGCCACGGATGGCCACCGGCGAGGTCCGCGGCGCGTTCTCCATGTCGGAGCCGGCGCTGGGCTCCGACGTCGCGGCCATCAAGACCAAGGCCACCCGGGGCGCGGACGGCGGGTACACCATCGAGGGCCAGAAGATGTGGCTGACCAACGGCGGCTCGGCGAACCTGGTCGCGGTGCTGGTCAAGACCGACGAGGGCGCGGACTCGGTGTACAAGAACATGACCACCTTCCTGGTGGAGAAGGAGTCCGGCTTCGGGGAGACCGCCCAGGGCGTCACGGTGCCCGGGAAGATCGCGAAGATGGGCTACAAGGGTGTCGACACCACCGAGCTGGTCTTCACCGGTCACCGGATCGGGGCCGAGCAGATCCTCGGTGGGGTGCCCGGCAAGGGCTTCTACCAGATGATGGACGGGGTCGAGGTCGGCCGGGTCAACGTCGCCGCCAGGGCGGCCGGCCTGGCCAACCGCGCCTTCGAGCTGGGCGTGGCCTACGCCCAGCAGCGGGAGACGTTCGGCAAGAAGATCGCCGAGCACCAGGCGGTGCTCTTCCGGCTGGCGGAGATGGCGACCAAGGTCGAGGCCGCCCACGCCATGGTGGTCAAGGCGGCCCGGAAGAAGGACGCCGGTCAGCGCAACGACCTCGAGGCCGGGATGGCGAAGTACCTCGCCAGCGAGTTCTGCAAGGAGGTCGTGGAGGACTCGTTCCGGATCCACGGCGGTTACGGGTACTCCAAGGAGTACGAGATCGAGCGGCTCTACCGCGAGGCGCCGATGCTGCTGATCGGGGAGGGCACCGCTGACATCCAGCGGATGATCATCGGCCGGCGGCTGCTCGAGGACTACAAGCTCCGCTGATCCCGTTTTGTCCGGCGGCGGGCCGGGGAGTCTTGTCGGGTGACCCACACGACCCAGCCTCCGTCGGTGCAGGATCGCGGCTTCCTCGGCCAGCCGAGGGTGCTCGCCAACCTGTTCGGTGTCGAGATGTGGGAGCGGTTCAGCTTCTACGGCATGCAGGGCATCCTGCTGATCTACCTCTACTACAGCGCCTCCCGGGGTGGCCTGGGCATCGACCAGGGCACCGCGGCCGGGATCGTCGGCGCCTACGGCGGCGCGGTCTACCTCGCCACCATCCTGGGTGCCTGGGTCGCGGACCGGGTGATCGGCCCCGAGCGGACCCTGTTCTACTCCGCGACGGTCGTGATGGCCGGGCACGTCGCCCTCTCGCTGGTCCCCGGGCTGCTCGGCGTGGGGATCGGACTGGTCCTCATCGCCCTGGGCAGCGGAGGGGTGAAGGCCAACGCGACGTCCCTGGTCGGCTCGTTGTACGACGAGGGCGACGAGCGACGCGACGCCGGGTTCTCGCTGTTCTACCTCGGCATCAACCTCGGGGCGCTGGTCGGCCCGCTGCTGACCGGCCTGCTGCAGAAGGAGTGGGGCTTCCACTTCGGGTTCGCCCTCGCCGCCGTCGGCATGGCTGCGGGGCTCGTGCAGTACTCCCTCGGGCGCAAGCGCCTGCCCGAGTCGACCCACCGGATCGCCGACCCGCTCGCCTCGGGCGAGGCGGTCAAGTACGCCGCCGCGGCCTTCTCCGCCCTGCTCGCGGTGGTCGTGCTCGTCCTGGTCGGGCTGATCACCGCCGACCGGCTCGCCTCCCTGGTCGCCTGGCTCAGCGGCGCCGCGGCGCTGGTCTACTTCGTGGTCATCCTGCGCAGCCGGCACCTCAGCGACGTGGAACGTCGGCGGGTCCTCGCGTTCATCCCGATGTTCGTCTGCAGCGCGGTGTTCTGGTCGCTGTACCAGCAGCAGTTCACCGTGGTCACGATCTACTCCGACAAGCGGCTGGACCGCAACCTGTTCGGCTGGGAGATGCCGGTCTCCTGGGTCCAGTCGATCAACCCGGTGTTCATCATCGTCCTCGCCGGCCTCTTCGCGACCCTGTGGACCCGACTGGGCACCCGCCAACCGTCCACCCCGGTGAAGTTCGGGCTCGGGACCGTGGTCATGGGGGTGGCGTTCCTGACCTTCCTGCTCATGCCGAGCGGGTCCAACTCCGTGCCCCTGCTGGGGCTGGCGTTCATCCTGCTGGTCTTCACCGTGGCCGAGCTCCTGATCTCGCCGGTCGGCCTGTCCCTGTCCACCAAGCTCGCCCCGGCGAGGTACCGCACCCAGATGGTCGCGCTCTTCTTCCTCTCCATCGCGTTGGGCACCGCGATGTCCGGCAAGCTCGCGGAGTACTACAGCTCCACCGACGAGACGCCGTTCTTCCTCCTGATCGGGCTCGTCGCGATCGCCGTGGGCGGAGCCGTGCTGGTGTTCGCCAAGCCCATCAAGGCCTTGATGTCGGGGGTGCACTGACCCACTGACCGTCGTGGCTGCTGTGGAACCCTGAGGCCATGGACCAGTCCGCGATCCTCCGGACCCAGGCCGAGGCGTGCGCCCGGATGGACTCCCCGATGTACGCCGACCTGCTGACCCTGGTGGCCGACGACCTCGACGCCGGGGGACCGGTCGCCGACGTGCTGGCCGGCCACGAGGAGGACCCGGGCCCCTCCGCACTGGGGCTTCGGCTGCTGGGCTCGGTGCACCGCCTGGTCCTGGACCGGCGGGCCGGAGCCCTGGCCGCCTTCTACCCCTCGGTCGGCGGGACCTGGGAGCCGCAGGCGGGGTGGACGGCGTTCCGCGAGCTGCTCGCCGAGCACCCCGCGGCGGTCCGCGAGTGGCTGGACCGGGCACCGCAGACCAACGAGGTGGGCAGGGCGTCGGCGCTGTACGGCGGACTGCTGCACCTGCCCGGCGACCTGCCGGTGCGGCTCCACGAGATCGGGTCCTCGGGAGGGCTGAACCTGCGGGCCGACCGGTTCACCTACCTCGACGACGCCGGACGGCGCTTCGGGGCCCGCGACGACGCGGTGGTCCTCGACGGCGCCTGGCGGGGGCGACCCCTGCCGGCCCGCGACGTCCGCGTCGTGGAGCGGCTCGGCAGCGACCTGCACCCGGTCGACCCCACCACCACCGAGGGCCGGCTCCTGCTCACGGCGTACGTCTGGCCCGACCAGCGCGCCCGGCTCGAACGACTTCGCCATGCCTTGGCCCTGGCCGCCCGGATGCCGGTCGAGGTGCACCGCCGGGACGCGGCGGCCTTCGTCGAGGGCCTGGAGCTGGCCGACGGCACGACCACGGTGCTGTGGCACTCGGTGATGTGGCAGTACCTCAGCCGTGCCGACCAGGCCGCGGTGACCGCCCGACTCGGGGCGCTGGGCGGCGAGGCGACCGACCGGCGCAGGCTGGCCCACCTGCGGGCCGAGCCGAGCCGGCGTACGGCGGGTGCGGAGCACGAGTTCCTGGTGTGGCTCCAGGTCTGGCCCGACGACGGGGCAGGGGACCGGGTGATCGGACGGACCGTGGGTCACGGCTTGCCCACGACCTGGGAGTGAGCGCCGGTCGGTACTAGGGTCGTGTCCATGAGCAACCCCCGTGCCGGACAGCCCGCCGAGCCCTCCGACCTGGTCGACGTCGCGCACCTGGTCACCGCCTACTACACCGGGGTGCCCGACCCGGCCGATCCTGGTCAGCGGGTCGCCTTCGGGACCTCCGGCCACCGGGGGAGCAGTCTGGACACCGCGTTCAACGAGACCCACATCGTGGCCACCACCCAGGCGATCTGCGACTACCGCCGCGAGCAGGGGTACGACGGCCCCCTCTTCGTGGGACGTGACACGCATGCGCTCTCCGAGCCGGCCTGGGCCTCCGCCCTGGAGGTGCTGGCCGCCAACGACGTCACCGTCCTCGTCGACGACCGGGACGCCTACACCCCCACGCCTGCGGTCTCGCACGCGATCCTGCGGGCCAACCGGGGCAAGGCCGGCGGCGCGTCCGGCCTGGCCGACGGCATCGTGATCACCCCCTCGCACAACCCTCCCCGCGACGGCGGCTTCAAGTACAACCCGCCCAACGGGGGGCCCGCGGACACCGACGCCACCACCTGGGTCGCGGACGCGGCGAACGCGTACATCGAGAAGGGCCTGGACGGGGTGCGGCGGATCCCCTTCGCCCGTGCGCGCGCCCACGCCTCGGCGTACGACTTCCTGGGGACCTACGTGGACGACCTGCCGCAGGTGCTGGACCTGGACGCCGTCCGGGAGGCGGGGGTACGGATCGGTGCGGACCCGCTGGGGGGCGCGAGCGTGCACTACTGGGGCGAGATCGCCGACCGGCACCGGCTCGACCTGACCGTGGTCAACCCGCTGGTGGACCCGACCTGGCGGTTCATGACCCTGGACTGGGACGGGAAGATCCGGATGGACTGCTCGTCGCCCTCGGCGATGGCCTCGCTGATCGCCCAGCGCGACGCCTACCAGATCTCCACCGGCAACGACGCCGACGCGGACCGGCACGGCATCGTCACCCCCGACGGCCTGATGAACCCCAACCACTACCTCGCCGTCGCGATCGGCTACCTGTACGGCGGCGCCCGTCCCGACTGGCCGGGCGGCGCCGCGATCGGCAAGACGCTGGTGTCCTCCTCGATGATCGACCGGGTCGCCGAGGAGCTCGGCCGCACGCTCACCGAGGTGCCGGTCGGCTTCAAGTGGTTCGTGCCCGGTCTGCTCTCCGGTGAGATCGCCTTCGGCGGCGAGGAGTCGGCAGGGGCGTCGTTCCTGCGCCGCGACGGGTCGGTGTGGACCACCGACAAGGACGGCATCCTGCTGGCCCTGCTGGCCTCGGAGATCCAGGCCCGCACCGGCACCTCCCCGAGCGAGATCTACGCCGGGCTGACCGAGCGGCACGGTGCTCCGGCGTACGCCCGCGTGGACGCGCCCGCCGACCGGGCCCAGAAGGCCAAGCTGGCCGCCCTCTCCGCCGACGACGTGACCGCCACCGAGCTGGCCGGGGAGAAGATCACCGCCAAGCTGGTCACCGCCCCCGGCAACGGGGCGAAGGTCGGCGGGCTCAAGGTGACCACGGAGAGCGCGTGGTTCGCGGCCCGCCCCTCGGGCACCGAGGACGTGTACAAGATCTACGCCGAGTCCTTCCGGGGGGCCGACCACCTTGCCGAGGTCCAGTCCGCGGCTCGCGAGCTCGTCTCCGCCACGCTGGGGGCCTGACCGGTTAGTCGCTCGCCCTCGCTGGGGGCGCCGTGCCAAGGTGGAGGCGCCCAACCGCACCCGCACCAGGAGGAACGCATGCCTGACACCCCCAGCAACGCTGACAAGGACGACCTCAAGGCCAAGATGCGGGAGGCACTCGAGCGCAAGCAGGCCAACGACCGCGGCGTCGACGAGCAGGGGCACAAGAAGGAGCGGGGCCACGGCCCTGACACCCACGGCCCGCTGGGCGGCGTGCAGATGCACCGTCGCAAGGCAGGCGGCGGCGGGTCCTGACCCCGGAGCCGGTCCCCAGGTGGTGAGCAATCCCACCTGCGGACCGGTTCTCATTGCTCACCGGCCGTTGGCAGGATGAGCAGCCCCGTGCCAGTCAGGAGAGCCCATGCAGTTCGGTCGCAGCTATGAGCAGTTCGAGGTCGGTGCGACCTACAAGCACTGGCCGGGCAAGACCGTCACCGAGTACGACGACCACCTGTTCTGCCTGCTGACCATGAACCACCACCCGCTGCACCTGGACAGCCACTACGCCGCGGAGAAGACGCAGTTCGGCCGGAACGTGGTCGTCGGCAACTACGTGTACTCCCTGCTCCTGGGCATGTCGGTCCCGGACGTCTCCGGCAAGGCCATCGCCAACCTCGAGATCGAGTCCCTGCGGCACGTCGCCCCGACCTTCCACGGGGACACGCTCTACGGCGAGACCCGGGTGCTGGACAAGTGGGAGTCGACCTCCAAGGACGACCGTGGCGTGGTCCACGTCGAGACCATCGGCTACAACCAGGACGGCACCGTGGTGTGCATCTTCCGGCGCAAGGTGATGGTGCCCAAGGACGGGTACCTGGCCGAGCGCGGCGGCGAGCAGCCGGGGCGGCCGCAGCCCCGGCCGGACCGCAGCTGGCCCGGGCCCGCCGAGCAGCCCGGGACCCCCGCATGACCCGCTCCTTCGACCCGACCGAGACCGAGGTCTGGCTGGTCCGGCACGGCGAGACCGAGTGGAGCCGCTCGGGACGGCACACCTCGACCACCGACCTGGACCTGACCGAGGACGGCGCGGACGTGGCGCGGCGGCTGCGCGAGCGGCTGGGCGCGCCCGACTTCGGGCTGGTCCTCACCAGCCCGCGCCTGCGAGCGCGGCGTACCGCCGACCTGGCGGGGCACGCCGACGCCGTCGTGGACGACGACCTCGCCGAGTGGGCCTACGGCGAGTACGAAGGGGTGACCACCGAGGAGATCCGGCGGACCGTGCCGGGCTGGTCGGTCTGGACCCACCCGACCCCCGGGGGCGAGACCGCCGACCAGGTGGCGGAGCGGCTCGACCGGGTGATCGAGCGCACCCGGGACCATCAGCGGGTGCTGGTCTTCGGTCACGGGCACAGCCTGCGGGCCCTGACCGCGCGGTGGATCGGCCAGCCGGTGAGCCAGGGGCGCTTCTTCAAGCTCGACACCGCCACGACCAGCATCCTCGGCTACGACCGCGAGGTGCCGGTCCTGCTGCGGTGGAACGCCTGAGCCGACCCGCACCGGCCGGAGCCGGCGGGGTCCCCGGTCATCGGGGAAGCGCGTCCCACTCGCGGAGCGCTTCGAGGAGGCCCTCGACGCAGTCCAGCCCGGCCAGGGCCGCCGCGTCGAACCAGCCCGCCTCGGCGGCGTCGTCCCCGGCCTCCACCAGCGACGGGTCGGCGCCCGGGGCGGGGAGCGCGCGGAAGTCCTCGATCACGTAGACCACGCCCCCCGGTCCGTCCCGCTCGACGACCCCGGCCACCCCGGTGACGACGACCCTCAGCCCGGTCTCCTCCGCCACCTCACGCACGGCGGCGTCCCGGGCGCTCTCTCCGGGCTCGACCCGGCCGCCGGGGACCGACCAGAGGCCGCGCCCGGGGTCGTGGGCGCGTCGGACCAGGAGAAGCCGGCCCCGGTCGTCCCGCACGACGGCGCCGGCGCAGGGCACCCGGCGGGCCGGGGGCGAGGGGGGTGACCGGCTCGGGGTCGGGTCGTCGGGCTGCACAGCGGCAGGGTAGCCGCGCCGGCCGGTTGACGAGACGGCGGCCGACCACGACCGTGGACCCATGCGACTCGAGCCGGGGTGTCCGAAGTGCCCCGCCGCCGTCGCCCTCGACGGCTCCGGGGTCGTGTGCCCGACCCACGGTGCGACCACCCCCCTCTGGCGCTCCGTCGAACCGGGCTACGACGCCTTCGCCGACCACCTGGTCCGCTCCCGCTCGCTGCCGACCTGGTTGCCGTGGCCGCTCCCGCCCGGCTGGCAGGTCACCGACTTCGGCTGCGTGGGCCGGGAGGGCGAGCC
The DNA here is from genome assembly GCA_963784485.1 of uncultured Actinomycetota bacterium. Taxonomy (GTDB): domain Bacteria; phylum Actinomycetota; class Actinomycetes; order Propionibacteriales; family Nocardioidaceae; genus Marmoricola_A. The sequence goes on from CAWARH010000010.1 coordinate 88,925, forward strand.
GCCGCGGGCCACGTTCGCGACCTGCAGCGGCCCCACCGACGCGGACGGGGTGGTCGAGCTCACCGTGCTCACCGAGGAGCCGGGAGTGGGGCTGGGCTCCCGCTGTGCGCGGGTCGCCTACACCGACCCCGGTCAGGTGGCCGGGGCGGAGCCGGCGGCCCTGCGGGTCCGGGTCGACGCGGCCGCCGTGCCGTTGTGGCCGGTCTCCACCAGCGACACCGAGGGTCTGCTCGACCGGTCCGTCCTGGCCGGGGAGGCGCAGGGGCGGTGGCTGTGGCTGGTGCTGCGGCCTGCCTCGGCCGCCCTCTCCCTGGGCGAGCTCCCGGCGTTCCACGACGTCTCCGCGCTCGGGCCCGAGCTCGTCGTGATGCCGTTCGGGGCGACCCCGAGAGCCTGGTGACCCTGCGGCCCTCCACCCGGCCGGCCGGTTCGTCCCGGGCCGGGCGTCCGGGGCTCGGTAGCCTGCATCCGTGCGCATCGACCTCCACACCCACTCCGACCGCTCGGACGGGACGATCCCGCCGCGCGAGGTGGTGCGGGAGGCAGCCAGGGTCGGCCTGGACGTGCTCGGCCTCACCGACCACGACACGGCCGAGGGCTGGGACGAGGCCGCGGAGACCGCCCACGAGGTGGGCCTCACCCTGGTCCGGGGCATGGAGATCAGCTGTCGTCTGGGCCGGCGGAGCTCGCACCTGCTGGCCTACCTGCCCGACCCGACCTATCCGCCGCTGGTCGGGGCCCTGCAGACCATCCTCAGCGGCCGCGACGGCCGGATGCCCGACGTGTGCGCGAAGCTGCGCGAGCTCGGGATCGACATCCGCGAGGCCGACGTGGTCGCCCGGGCCGGTGACGCCGCGGCGATCGGCCGTCCGCACATCGCCGACGTCCTGGTCGGGCAGGGGGTGGTCGCCTCCCGGGACGAGGCGTTCGACACCTACCTCTCGCCCGGCCGCCCGGCGTACGTGCACCGCTACGCGGCCCCGGTGGAGGAGATGATCGGGATCGTCCGCGACGCCGGGGGAGTCAGCGTGCTGGCGCACCCGTGGGGGCGCGGCGGCAGCGCCGGGCTGCACGCCGACGAGCTGGCCGTCCTGCGGGACGCCGGGCTGGCCGGGATCGAGGTGGACCACCAGGACCACGGCGTGCGGGAGCGAGCCGAGCTGCGGGAGCTGGGCCGCGAGCTGGGACTGGTGATGACCGGGTCGAGCGACTTCCACGGGGCCGGCAAGGTCGACCACGAGCTGGGCTGCAACACCACCGAGCCGGAGCAGTTCGAGGCCCTCCTGGACCGGATCGCCAGCGCCGCGGCCGCGGCGGACCGGCGTACGCCCGACGTGGTGCGGCCGTGAGCAGCTGGCTCGCGGTCGGTCTGATGACCGAGGTGTTCGTGACCCTGTTCGTGATCATGGACCCGGTCGGCACGATCCCGATCTTCCTGTCCCTGACCCGGGGTCGTTCCCCGCGCACGATCCGCCGGGCTGCCTGGCAGGCGGTGGCGGTGTCGTTCGGGGTGATCTCGGCGTTCGCGTTCTTCGGCCAGCAGATCCTGGGCTACCTGCACATCTCCCTGCCCGCGCTGAAAGGTGCCGGAGGTCTGCTGCTCCTCCTGGTCGCCCTGGAGCTGCTGACCGGCAAGGAGGAGACCCCCACCGCGAACAGCGACGTCAACGTCGCCCTCGTCCCCCTCGGCACCCCCCTGCTGGCCGGGCCCGGCGCGATCGTGGCGACCATGGTGTTCTCCCAGCAGGTCGACCACTGGGGCGAGTTCACCGCGGTGGCGATGGGAGTGGTCCTGGTGCACCTGTCGCTGTGGCTGACCATGCGGTTCTCCCTGCCGATCCTGCGCCTGCTCCGCGAGGGCGGGGTCGTGCTGATCACCCGGATCGCCGGGCTGCTGCTGTCCGCGATCGCCGTCCAGCTGGTGGCCGACTCCGTGCGCGCCTTCATCGCCGGCGAAGGCTGACCCGCGGGTTGCTGTCGCGCGAGCCGCGGGTTCCTGTTGCGCGAGCCGCGGGTTCCTGTCGCGCGAGCCGCGGGTTGCTGTTGCGCGAGCCGCGGGTTCCTGTCGCGCGAGCCGCGGAAACCCGCGGCTCGGCGTACGACGACCCGCGGCTCGGCGAACGGAAACCCGCGGCTCGGGGAGAAGGCTCGGTGGGGCTACTTGCGGCCGAGGGACTGCAGGCGGGACTGGACGACCGTGGGGGTGTACCTGGCGAGCGCGGTCGCCACCTTGTAGCGCACGTCGGGCACCGAGATGCTCTTGCCCGCGTCGAAGTCCCGCAGGGCGTCCTTGACCACCGAGTCCGGATCGAGCCACAGCCAACGGGGGACGGATCCGCTCGAGACCTCCATCCGCTCGTGGAACTCGGTCCGGGTGAAACCGGGGCACAGCGCCATCGTCCGCACACCCCGGTCCCGGTAGGTCAGGTCCGCCCACTGCGACAGCTGGGTCACGTAGGCCTTCGCCGCGGAGTACGTGCCGCGGGGCAGGAAGCCGGCGACGCTGGAGACGTTGATGACGCCGCCGTGGCCGCGCCCGACCATGGCCACGGTCGCGGCGTGGCTCAACCGCAGCACGGCCACGACCAGCACGTCGAGCATCCGCTGCTCGTCCTCCACGTCGTTGTCCAGGAAGCTGCGCTTCAGTGCGAAGCCGGCGTTGTTGACCAGCAGCTCGACCGGACGCTCCGGGTCGGCGACACGCGACTCCACCAGGGCCAGCTGCTCGCGGTCGGCGAGGTCCGCGACCAGGACCTCGACCTCGACCCGGTACCGGGACCGCAGCGCTCCGGCCACCTCCTCCAGCCGTACGCCGTCCCGGGCGACCAGCACCAGGTCGAGACCGCGCTCGGCCAGCTGGTGGGCGAACGAGCGGCCGATGCCGGAGGTGGGACCGGTGACCAGAGCCAGGGGACGCGACATGCGGCCAGCATTCCACGCAGGTCACTCGATCCCGGCTGCCCCTCGGGCAGAATGGCGACGATGAGCACAACACTCGCGGTCGCCAACCAGAAGGGTGGGGTCGCCAAGACCACCACGGTCGCCTCGCTGGGCGCAGCGCTCGCCGAGCAGGGGTCGCGGGTGCTCCTGGTGGACCTGGACCCGCAGGCCTGCCTGACCTTCTCGCTCGGCATCGACCCTGAGGACCTGGACCTCTCGGTCCACCACGTCCTGACCAAGGGACTGGACCCCGCCGAGGTGGTGCTGAGCACCGAGGACGGCGTGGACCTGCTCCCGGCCACCATCGAGCTCGCGCGCGCCGAGGCGGACCTGCTCACCCGGACCGGTCGTGAGTACGTCCTCCGGGCGGCGTTGGAGGAGCTCGACGGCTACGACTGGGTGCTGCTGGACTGCCCGCCGTCCCTCGGTGTCCTCACCGTCGCGGCGCTGACCGCCTCCGACGGCGTCCTCATCCCGCTGCAGTGCGAGACCCTGTCGCACCGCGGTGTCGGACAGCTTCTCGACACCGTCCACGACGTGCGCCGGTTCACCAACCGGGCCCTGGAGGTCTGGGGCGTCCTCCCGACGTTGTACGACGGCCGGACCAACCACGCCCGGGCGGTGCTGGAGACCATCTCGGAGACCTACGACCTCGAGGTCGTCGAGCCGCCGATCCCCAAGTCGATCCGGTTCGCGGAGGCACCCGCCGCCGGCCGGTCGATCCTGGCCACCAGCCGGGCCCACCGAGGTGCGGACGCCTACCGGGACGTGGCCCACGCGCTGACCGAGCGGGCGGCTCGGCCGGTGCCGAAGAAGAAGCCGACGAAGAGGTCAGGACCCAGGAGGTAGGCGTGTGAGGGACACCGGACTGCATCCTCGCTACGGGCGCATCGCGGCCGTGTCCTCCTCGCTCGCGGTGACCGTGGTGGCGGTGCTGGGTGGGATCGGGACTCTGCCCCGAGGCGGCCAGCCGTCGTACGCCGCGCCGCCGACCGGGTCGGTCGGCCAGGGGCGGGGGCTGGCCCTCAGCGCCCAGGAGGGCCCGGTCGTCGAGGGCACCGACCGGTCCATCACCGGTGAGCTGCCGCCTCGCCCGCAGGACCCGGCTGCCCTGGTGGCTCCCGAGGACAGCGGCGAGGGCCGCCGGGTGGTCTTCGACATCAGCGACCAGCGGGTGTGGCTGGTCCGCAAGAGCGGGACGGTGGCGCGCAGCTACCTGGTCTCCGGCAGCCTCACCGACAACCTCGCACCGGGCACGTACTCGGTCTTCTCCCGGTCCAAGGACGCCGTGGGCGTCGAGGACTCCGGAACGATGCGGTTCATGGTCCGGTTCGCGCTCGGCGCCAGTGCCGCGATCGGCTTCCACGACATCCCGGTGCTCGACGGGCACAAGGTGCAGACCCGTGCCGAGCTGGGGACGCCGCAGAGCCACGGCTGCGTGCGGCAGTGGCGTCCGGACGCGAAGGCGATGTGGCGGTTCGCGACGTACGGCACGCCCGTCGTCGTCACCGCCTGAGAGCCTCGCAGACCGTCCCGGGCTGGGACGGTGTGCCGGGGAGCCGGACCCACCGCGAGGCGGTCGGCCGGGCCCACCGGCACGTCCCTCAGTCGCTCTGAGTCGGCGACCCGGTGGTCGAGGACTCGCCCGACGACCTGCGCCGGCGGCGACGCGGAGCGCGCGTGGCCTCGCCGGAGGCGTCCCCTCCGTCGGCGCCGGAGGCGGCGGTCGAGGGGCCGGCCTCGGACGGCGGTCGGCCGACGCTGCCGCTGGAGCCCGTGGCGGACTCGGCCCCGACCTCCCTGCCCTTGCGGGTGCGGCTGCGGTTCCGGTTGCGGTTGCGGGGAGGCCGCTCACCTGACGGGCGTCGTTCCCCGTCCTCCGAGCGCGGCTTCGGCGCGACCGGGGCCGGGTCGACCAGGCGCCCCTTCACCCCGTGCGGGATGCCCTGGTCGTGGAAGAAGTGCTCGGAGGTCGAGTAGGTCTCCGCCGGGTCGTCGAACGGCAGGTCGAGGGCCTTGTTGATGACCTTCCACCGGGTCACGTCGGCCCAGTCGACGAACGTGATCGCCACCCCGGTGGCACCCGCGCGGCCGGTCCGGCCGATCCGGTGCACGTAGGTGTTCTCGTCCTCGGGGCAGCTGTAGTTCACCACGTGGGTGACGTCCTGCACGTCGATGCCGCGGGCGGCGACGTCGGTGGCCACCAGGACCCGGACCTTGCCCTCGCGGAACTTCGCCATCGCCTTCTCGCGCGCCACCTGCGCCATGTCCCCGTGCAGGGGGCTGGCGGGGAACCCACGCTCGGCCAGGTCGTCGGCCACCCGCTGCGCCGCGCGCTTGGTGCGGGTGAACACGATCGTGAGACCGGAGTTCTCGGCCTGCAGGATGCGGGCGATCATCTCGGTCTTGTCCAGGTCGTGCACCTGGTAGATGAACTGCGCGGTCGCGGGCACCATCTGCGTGTCGGCGGCGGACTCGGCCCGGATGTTGACCGGGTGGCGCATGTGGGTGCGCGCCAGGGAGACGATCGCACCCGGCATGGTCGCCGAGAAGAGCATCGTCTGCCGGGTCGGCGGGGTCTTGGCCAGCAGTCGCTCGACGTCGGGCAGGAAGCCCAGGTCGAGCATCTCGTCGGCCTCGTCGAGGACCAGCACCTTGACGTGGGACAGGTCCAGCACGCCGCGGTTGGCCAGGTCGAGCAGTCGGCCGGGCGTGCCGACGACCACCTCGACGCCGGCCTTGAGCGCGTCGAGCTGGGGCTCGTAGGGAACGCCGCCGTAGACGGTGAGGATGCGGGTCGAGCGGTCCTGGGCCGCCAGGGTGAGGTCGCCGGCAACCTGGCCCGCGAGCTCGCGGGTCGGGGCCACGACGAGCGCCTGTGGCTTGTCGGGGGCGGCGAGGTCCTCGTGGTCAGGGTCGTGCGGGGCCACCGTGCGCTGCAGCAAGGGGATGCCGAAGGCGAGCGTCTTTCCGGTGCCGGTGCGTGCCTGTCCGATGAGGTCGGTCCCGAGCAGGGCGACGCTGAGCGTCATCTCCTGGATCGGGAATGGGGTCGTGATACCGCCGCGCTCGAGGGCGTCGGCTATCTCGGGGAGCACCCCGAGCTCTCTGAACGTGGTCAGGGTCTTGCCTTCGTCTCTGGGATGTGTCACTGCATGCTATCGGTAGGCTGCGCGCATGACCGAACCGTTGCCGTCGGACACCCCGGACCAGCCTGCTGGCCTGGGCGCAAGCGCGAGCGAGCTGGCGCTGAAGGACCCGGTCTACCGGGAGGCGGTCATCGACCTCCTCGGCGCGATCGCCTACGGCGAGATCTCGGCCTTCGACCGGCTCGCGCAGGACGCCCGGATGGCCCCGCGGCTGGCCGACAAGGCGGAGCTGGCCCGGATGGCCTCGACCGAGTACCTCCACTACGAACGCCTGTGCAACCACCTCCGCAGCCTCGGGGCCGAGCCGATGGCGGCGATGGAGGGGTTCGTCAAGGCCTTCGACGCCTTCCACGTCCGCACGGCGTCCTCGGACTGGCTCGAGGGGCTCGTCACGGCGTACGTCGGGGACGGGTTGGCCGCCGACTTCTACACCGAGATCGCGGCGTTCCTCGACCTGGACACCCGCACGGTGATCGTGGAGTGCCTGCGCGACACCGGCAACGCCGAGTTCGCGGTCGACCGGGTGCGTGCCGCGATCGCTGCCGACCCTCGGGTGGCCGGCCGGCTCGCCCTGTGGGGTCGCCGGCTGATGGGGGAGGCGCTGACCCAGGCGCAGCGGGTCGCTGCCGAGCGCGAGTCGCTCACCGCGCTGCTCGCCGGCGGGGTGGACCGGCCCGGGATGGACCTGGCCGCGATCGGGCGGCTGTTCACCCGGCTGACCGAGAACCACACCCACCGGATGGAGACCCTCGGGCTGGACGCCTGACCCGGGCGCGTCAGGAGCGGAAGCCGACCTGCCCCACCGTGGGCGTGCCGAGCTCGACGTAGGCCACCTTGGCGCTGGGAACCACGACGCGTCGGCCCTTCGCGTCGGTCAGGGAGAGCACGCCGGACGGGTCGGAGAGCGCCTCGGTCACGGCCTTCTCGATGTCGTCGCTCGACAGGTCGGTGTCGACGACGAGCTCACGGGGGGCGTGCTGGACGCCGATCTTGACCTCCACAGGAGTGCTCCTTCTCGGTTCGCGGTTTGCGGGGGGTGAGCCGTGCCCAGGCTAGTGGTCGTGGCCAACCGGCGGGCCGGAAGGGCCTGCACGGGCAGGAGCCGCAGGACTACTCGGGGGCGGTGGGGTACGCCGGGTCGCCGGTGAGCGGGAAGCGGCTGATCCCCCGCCAGGCCAGGCTCGCCACCAGGGCGGCCGCTTGGGACTCCGGCAGGTCGCCCTCGCTGTCGAGCCAGTAGCGCGCACTGACCTGGGCCATGCCGGCCAGGGACACCGCGAGCAGGCGCGAGGCCTCGTCGGACAGGCCCGTGTCCTCGTGGATCACCTTGGTGATCTCGTCGGCGCAGGCGGAGGTGACCCGGTCGAGCTGGGCGCGCACCGCCGGCTCGTTGGTCAGGTCGGACTCGAAGACGAGGCGGAACGCGCCTTGGGCGTTGGCGACGTAGTCGAAGAAGACCTGCATGGTGGCCAGCACGCGTTGCTTGTTGTCGCTGGTCGAGGCCAGTGCGTGCCGGGTCGCGTCGATGATCCGGTCCGAGGACTGCTCGAGCAGGGCGAGGTAGAGCTCGAGCTTGCCGGGGAAGTGCTGGTAGAGCACCGGCTTGGAGACCCCGGCCCGCTCGGCGATGTCGTCCATCGCGGCGGAGTGGTAGCCCTGGGCGACGAAGACCTCCAGGGCCGAGTCCAACAGCTGGGCGCGACGGGCGTCGCGGGGCATCCGCCCGCCACGGGGTCGCATCTGTTCGACGCTGCCCACTGGGTGCCTCCTCGGTACGGAACGGAGGCCGGTGCCTCTCAGGGAGAGCAGCCTACTCCTCGGTAACGCCGGTGCGCTGCACTGCGACAGCGGCTGAATCGGCCGGCGGCCACCCCCACCCGCACCCGTCCGAGGGGGCTCTGGGGGTCCCCGCCGGGTCCGGATGACGAGACCCGCGGGTGTCGGGTGAGGAGCACCGGGAACATGAGAGGTGGCGGACGTGTTCCCCTCACGTGCCGCCCTGCTGCACCAGGTCGCCTGCGCGTGACCGTCATACCGATCCACCGCCGTCAGGAGAAGTCGTGTCCTTGCCCCCTCTGGTCGAGCCGGCCGCCGAGCTGACCATCGACGAGGTCCGCCGCTACAGCCGCCACCTGATCATCCCCGACGTCGGGATGACGGGGCAGAAGCGGTTGAAGAACGCCAAGGTCCTGGTCATCGGCGCCGGTGGCCTCGGCTCGCCCGCCCTGCTCTACCTCGCCGCCGCCGGCGTCGGGACGTTGGGCATCGCCGAGTTCGACGAGGTCGACGAGTCGAACCTCCAGCGCCAGATCATCCACGGCCAGAGCGACATCGGTCGACCCAAGGCCGAGTCGGCGCGCGACTCCATCAAGGAGACCAACCCGCTGGTCAACGTCGTGGTGCACAACGAGCGCCTCGACAACGACAACGTGCTGGAGATCTTCGCCGACTACGACCTGATCGTGGACGGCACCGACAACTTCGCGACCCGCTACATGGTCAACGACGCCGCGTACTTCCTCAACAAGCCCTACGTCTGGGGCTCGATCTACCGCTTCGACGGCCAGGCATCGGTCTTCTGGCCGACCCTGTCGCTGGACGGCGAGGCCTCCGAGGCGCCCTGCTACCGGTGCCTGTACCCCGAGCCGCCCCCGCCCGGCATGGTGCCGTCGTGCGCCGAGGGCGGTGTGCTCGGCGTGCTGTGCGCGAGCATCGGCTCGATCCAGGTGAACGAGGCGATCAAGCTGCTGACCGGGATCGGTGAGCCGCTGGTCGGCAAGCTGATGATCTACGACGCCCTGGAGATGGAGTACCGCAAGCTGCGTGTCCGCAAGGACCCGGGCTGCGCGCTGTGCGGGGAGAACCCGACGGTGACCGAGCTGATCGACTACGAGACCTTCTGCGGCGCGATCAGCGACGAGGCAGCCGATGCCGCTGCCGACTCGACGATCTCGGTCGCCACCCTCGAGCAGTGGCTCAAGGAGCGGGAGAACGGCGAGCGTGACTTCGTCCTGGTCGACGTGCGCGAGCCCAACGAGTACGAGATCAACCACATCCCCGGCTCGGTGCTGATCCCCAAGGGCGACTTCCTCAACGGCTCCGCCCTGGGCCAGCTGCCCGCGGACAAGCAGGTCGTCATGCACTGCAAGTCCGGGGTGCGGTCAGCGGAGACGCTGGCCATCGTCAAGGGCGCCGGGTACGCCGACGCCGTGCACGTCGGCGGCGGAGTGGTGGCCTGGGTCAACCAGATCGACCCGTCCCAGCCGTCGTACTGAGGTCGTCCTGCCTGTCCTGAACGAGGCGTACGTCGAGGCGGTGCTCGCTCTGGTCGAGCGGGTGCCGCCCGGCCGCGTCACGACGTACGGCGCGATCGGCGACCGGGTCGGCAGCGGTCCACGGCTGGTCGGTCGGGTGATGGCGCTGTACGGCGGTCCGGTCCCGTGGTGGCGGGTCGTCCGAGCCGACGGCTCGGTGCCGTGCAGCCACGGCGACGAGGCGCGCCAGGCCCACCTGTCCGAGGGGACACCCCTGCGCCCGTCGGGTCGCGTCGACATGCCCGCCGCGTTCTGGTCGCCGGGCCCCTGACCCCCCCGCGCCGGTTTCCCAGGTGAACCTGCGAAATGCGCGCTTCGCCACGCACATATGCGTGGCGAAGCGACAGTTTCCCCGGTGAACCTGCGAAACCGTCAGGCCCGGGAGCGGGTGCGCGCGGCCAGCGCGGCCAGGGCCGCCGGGAAGATCTCGGCCGGCGGGTTGACCAGCCCGGCCCCGACCTGGCCGACCCCGGCCTTCTTGCCGGCCATGCCGGTGTTGATCTGCGGCAGGATCCCGGTCCGGCACACCGCCGAGACGTCGATGCCGGTCGGAGCGCCCTGGAACTCCAGCACCGGGATCGTCCACCGGGGGTTCTCGGCCAGGGTGATCTCGTGCATCCGGCGGGTGGTGGCCAGGGCGTCGGGGACGGAGCCGCCGACGAACCGCACGATGGCGGGGGCGGTGGCCATCGAGAAGCCGCCGATCCCGGCGGTCTCGGTGATCGCGGAGTCCCCGATGTCGGGGTTGGCGTCGTCGGGACCGTAGTCGCCGAGGAAGAGGCCGTCGGCCAGCTGGGCCGGCCCGGTGAACCACTCGTCGCCGGTCCCGGAGACCTGGATGCCGAAGTCGGTGCCGTTGCGAGCCATCGCCACCACCATCGTGGAGCCGTCGACGTCCCGCGCGGCGTCGAGCGCGAGCTTGCAGGCCGGCATCGCCAGGTTGAGGAAGAAATGGTCGTTGCCGCCGATGAAGCGCAGCGCCTCGGCGACGTCCGCCGCGTCGGCCCCGGCGCCCACCATCGCGGGGGCCAGGTCGCGCAGCAGCATCAGGGTGCCGGCGCGGTTGCGGTTGTGCGCCTCGTCCCCCATCTGCAGCATCTGGGTCAAGATGGCGGTGACGTCCACCGGACCGGTACGCGCCACGGTCGCGCGCACCGCGGCCCGCAGCAGCGGCCCGAGCACCCCGGACATCCAGCCCAGCCGCTCCAGCACGTCGGGGCCGTAGGCGCCGTAGCGCAGCACCTTGCCCAGCCCCTCGTTGAGCGAGCAGTACGTCCGGCGCCCGGTGGCCGGGTCCTCGAGCACGAACATCCACATCGACGGGGAGACCACCCCGGCCATCGGGCCGACCGTGTCGCGGTGGTGGCAGGGCTCGAAGGTGACCGCCTCGCCCTTCTCGAACAGGGCGGCGGCGTCCTCGGGCTCGGAGACCATGCCTTCGAGGGCGGCAGCGCCCATGAGCGCCCCCTGCAACGGCCCGGACGTGCGCTCCCAGGCGATCGGCGGCCCGGCATGGAGGAACTGGCCGACCTGCAGGCCCAGCACCTCCGAGGCCGGTGCCACGTCGACGAGGACCGCCTGCACGGCCAGCATCGCCTCCACCGCCCGCCGGTTGGCGTCACGGCGCAGCGGGTCTGTCGCGACGGTGGCCAGGTCGGACTCGGTGCCCTCCATCGGGGGGCGCCAGTCCACGCGTCGAACCTCGACGCCCTGGCCCTCCAGGGCGCTGGCGAGGAGGTCGGCGCCTGCCGACGTGGCGGCGGTGGGGGTGTGGGTGGGGTGGGTCACGAGGCTCCTCCTGCGGTGCCGGTGCCGCCGGTGCCGCCGGCGGCGGCGGCGGTGACGAGCTCGACCGCACGGCGCGCGGCCCGGGCGTTGGACAGGTGCACCTCGGCGCCCGCCGCGGCGAGGGCCTCGGCCTGGCGCCGCAGGCCCTGCGGGTCGTGCTCGGTGCCGACGCACGCGACCACCACGGCGAGCCGGCGTCCGGCCGCGGCCGCGTCGGCGAGGGCGGTGCGGACGGCCGGGGCCAGGGTGGCTGCGGGGTCGGGGTCGGAGCCGTGCCCGAGGACGACGTCGAGCAGGAGGACGCCGGTGTCCGGGTCCGCGGCCTGCCGGGCCAGGTGCTCCAGCCGCAGCGTCGGGTCGATCATCGGGTGGGCCCTGCCCTGGGTCATCGCGTCGTCACCGAAGTCGATCATCAGGTGGGTGTCGGCGGTCATCGAGGCGCCGAGCGCCAGGTCGGGCTCGAGCGGGATGTTGCTGCGGACCCCGCCCAGCGAGGCCGCGGCGACCAGCATCGCCTCGTCGCACAGGGTGCCGCCGACGAACAGCCCGCGGAGCAGCGGTCCGGTGGGCACGGCGGCCGGCGTCCCCCAGGTGGGCCAGCTCGGGACGGGCACGCCGTGCTCCTCGAGCACGGCCTCGGTCGCTGCGGTCAGGTCCGGGCGGCCAGGCCCCAGCAGGGCGAGCTGGACCGGCGTGGCGAGGGTGGCGGCGTACGCCTCGAGGCGGGCGGCCACCTCGGGGGCCGGGGGCTTGGAGACCATCACGATCCGGGTGATCCCCGGGTCGGCGTCGAGCCTGCGCAGTGCCTCGGTCGCGGAGAGGCCGCCGACCGCACCGGACAGGTCGCGCCCGCCCACTCCCAGGGCCGCCCCCACGCCCAGCCCGGCGGCCGACAGCAGGCAGAGCAGCTGCTGGCACCCGGTGCCCGACGCGGCCACGATGCCGACGGGTCCGGGGAGGGTGACGTTGGCGAAGCCCAGCCCGACGCCGCCGACCATGGCAGTGCCGCAGTCGGGACCCATCACCAGGAGCCCCCGCTGGCCGGCGAGCTGCTTCAGCGCGATCTCCTGCTCCAGGGGCACGTTGTCGCTGAAGATCATCACGTCACGGTCGGCGTCCAGGGCGTCCATCGCCTCCACCGCCGCCGATGCGCCGGGCACCGAGACCAGGACCAGCTCACCGCCGGACCGGCGCAGGGCGCTGCCGGTGGTGCGCGGCGGCGCGACGGTGGTGTCCCCGGCGGCCTGTCGCGAGGATGCGGCGAGCGCCGAGGCAACGGCGGCCAGGGCCGCGGGCAGCGCGTCGTCGCCGGTCAGCCGCAGTGCGACGACCATGTCGTTGGGGGAGCACGGGGGCACCTCGAAGCCCATCGAGGCGAGCACCTCGAGGTTCAGCGGCGTGCCCATCGCGACCTGGGCGGCCTCCACCCCGGGGGTGGCGGCGACGTCGCGGCTGACCTGCAGCAGGGTGACCGAGTCGGCGTACGCGCTGCGCACCTCGACGTGGTGGGTGGTGTTCGGGCTCGTCGTGCTGGTCATGCGGCGGCTCCCAGGGCGTCGGAGTTCAGGGCGAGGAGGGTGCCGAGCGCCAGGCCGGCGCCGGAGGTGTCGCCCGCGGCGAGCAAGAGGTCCAGGGACTGCTCGACCACCGGGTCGCTCGCGGTGGCGATGCCACCGAGCAGGCTGCGGAAGGCCGGCACTCCCTCCCCGCGGGCCGCGCAGCCGAGCAGCGTCGCGGAGAGCAGGGTGGTGCGCTCGCAGGCGGTGAGGGCGACCTGGCGGCGTACGGCGGCCAGCGCCGGGTGGCGGCTGGCGACCGCCGTGGCCAGCCACCCGGCGAGCACGTCGTCCCCCAACGGGGTCAGTCCGGGTCCCAGTCCCAGCAGCCGTACGACGGCGCGCTCGTCGCCCTCGGCGAGCTGGGTGAGCGCGCTGGTCGGCAGCAGGTCCTCGACGTCGTCGAGCCGGTCGCCGAGCAGGCCGGCCACCCGCAGGCCGCCCCACCGGGACTGGGCGGGGGAGAGCACCGGAACCGTCGTGTCGACGATGGTCGTGACCAGGACCTCGTAGCCGGCCACCTCGATCGAGCCGTCCGCCACGCTGACCTCGGCGTTCGGGCAGGGCCGCGGCAGCGTCGGCAGGAGGGTGCCGACCCCGCAGGGCACCTGCACGGCGCGCGCCGACAGCACCGCGAGACAGGAGCCCTCCAGGTCGAGGTAGATCGCGTCCCTGCCGGCATGGAGCACCCGGGCGGTGCGTCGCGACCCGGCGACGTGACCCAGCACCCAGATCGACGCCGAGCCGACCACCGGGTACGGCGGCGCGGTCGGGGTGCTGAGGGCGGACGTCACGCGGTCCACGCTAGGGGTGCGGACGCAGCGCCGGACTAGGCAGATCTGCCAATGCTCGGTTATGAATGTCGCAAGTCCTGCCAAGGGCGTCCCCTCCCACCTTCGAAGTGAGCCGATGACCGTCCGCACCGATGCCGCCCGCCGCCAGACCGAGGTCCTCGAACGGATCGACACCCTGCACTCCGCGCTCACCCAGCTGGTGCTGGAGGGGGCGGGGCTGGACCAGATCGCTGCCGAGGTGACCCGGATCCTGGGGGTGGGCATCGTGGTGACCTCCACCGACGGACGCGAGCGGGGCGCCTCGATCAGTGCGGCCCAGCGCGCCGAGCTGGCCCGGGCGGAGCTGGTGGACCCTTCCGGCCGGGTGCGTGTGGAGCGGCTGCGCAACCAGAGCGGCAGCGGAGGAGCGCCGTTCGGGGCCGGGGAAGTGCGGCTGATCAAGGTCGCCGCAGCCGGGCAGGACCTGGTCAGGCTGATCTGCGTGAGCCCGGAGCGGGCGATCGCCGACGACGACGTGCACGCCCTGGAGCGCGCGGCCACGGTGGTGGCCCTGCTGATCACCAGGCAGCAGGCGGTGGCCGCGGTGGAGAACAAGTACCGCGGCGACTTCCTGCGCGACGTCTTCGTGGGCCGCGCCGGCGACGACGCGTTCGTGGCCGACCACGCCCGTGGCCTGGGCTGGGACCTCGACCGTCCGGTCGCGGTGCTCAGCGCGGAGGTCGACCCGCTGGGACCCGACGAGGAGCCGGTCTCCTCCCAGGTCCGCCGGGAGTGGCAGGAGCGGTTCGCGGCCGCGTGGCGGGTGGTCTGCGAGGCCCGCGACCGGTCCATCCCCAACGCCGACTTCTCCTCCGAGGTGGTCGTGCTGGTCCCGGTGCCGGGCCACGCGAGCGAGCACGAGCGGGCCCGGTCGCTGCGGTGCGAGGTCGACACCCTGGTGGCCGGGGTGACCGGTGACCGCGGCGGCGGCCGCCGGCCCTTCTCGGTCGGGGTCAGCCGGGTCGCCCAGCACCTGGGCGACCTGCCCGCGGCCTACCAGCAGGCGCGACGGGCGGCGTCGGTGGGACGACGGATCACCGGCGGTGCGAGCACCACCTGGTTCGACGACCTGGGCCTGCACCGGCTGATCGCCCTCGTGCCCGAGCAGGCCGAGCTCCAGGCCTTCGCCGACGACGTGCTGGGCGAGCTCGCCGGTGACGACAGTGAGGCGGTGGACCTGCGGACGACCCTGCAGGTGCTCGTCGACACGAACCTCAACGTGGCTGAGGCCGCCCGCCTGCAGTTCTTCCACTACAACACGATGCGCTACCGGGTGGGCAAGCTGGAGCGGCTGCTCGGCCCGTTCACGACCGACCCGCACCTGCGCCTCAACATCGCCGTCGCCCTGCAGGTGCTGGACTTCCGGAGCTGAGCGAGTCGCGGGTGCGGGCCGGTCGGCGGGTCAGGACTCGAGCACCTCACCGGTCGGCAGGGCGAACTCGCCCATCCGGGCGGTGACCTCGGCCTGCTCGGTGCAGGACCCGGTCGAGACCGTGCAGGTGAGGAAGACCAGCGGGACCGGCTTGGTCTCCCACTGGTCCGCCACCCTCCGGATCCCGAGGACGGCCGTGGTGTCGTCGTCGATCCAGGCGTACACGGCGTGGAAGTCGAGGCCGTCCACCCGGGGGGTGGCGTCGGTGCCGTCCGCGGTGCGGGTCACGAACATCTCGTCGGCGTCCTCGAAGGAGAGGTAGGTGCCGTCGGGGGAGAGGTAGGCGTTGCCCTGGTGCGGCATCCTCCGGCCCGAGGTCAGCGTCCGGCCCACCAGCATGCCCTGCTCCTCGGTCGAGACGGCGCGGTCCGGCGGGGTGTAGGCCAGCAGGCCGTTGGCGACGTCGGTGACGGCGAAGGCGTTCACGTCGCCCAGGACGGTGTCCTGGCCGGTCGACACCTCGGTGCGCACGGCCCCGTGGTCGTTGTGCCAGTACACCGAGCCGTCGTCGACGGCGTAGACGTACGCAGCCCGCTTGCCGTCGCGCAGGGAGCTCATGCCCTCGCTGGTGCCCTGCGTGCTGGTCAGCACCGTCTCCCGCGCGGCGGTGTCGTAGACGACGAGGGTCGCCGGACCCTGGTCCGCGAAGTCGATCCACGCGACCAGGGAGCCGGTGTCGTCGGACTTGAGGTAGGAGCCGTCGCGGCTGGTGCGACCGATCCGCTCGGTCGTGGTGCCGTCGCCGAAGAAGACCGCCCCCGAGGCGACCGTCCACACGAAGCCGTCGTCGGTGGGGACGTAGGAGCGCACCTTCTCGCCGGTGTCGAGCCGGGACGCGCCGGCGTGGATCTCGTGTCCGGTCGCGTAGGTCAGGCCCCGGGTGGCCAGCGCGGCACCACCGGCCACCCGGGGCCCGGGGTCCCGGGGCAGGTGCACCAGGCTGGCCGCTCCGACCAGGGCGGCCACCAGAGCCGTCGCCGCGACGAGCCCCCCGACCCGCCGGTGGCGGATCCGGCGGTTCCCGCCGCTCAGGATCGCGTCCAGGTCCACCACCGGCGGCCCCTGTGCCTCGGCGCGCTCGTGCATCACGTCGCGCAGCAGTCCGGTCATCTCAGCTCACCACCGTCTCGTTCGGGTGCACCAGCTCCAGGTCGGGGCCGATGCGGTCGCGCAGCTTGCTCAGGCCCGCGCTCACCTGGGACTTGACCGTGCCGACGGCACAGCCCATCGCCTCCGCGGTCTGGGCCTCCGACAGGTCCTCGTAGAACCTCAGCACCAGCGCGGCTCGCTGTCGGGGCGGCAGCGCCAGGACCTGCTCCCACACCCACGTCCGCCGGTCGAGGTCGTCGGTCGCCACGCTCCCGCGCCGGTCCGGGTGCTCCGGGATCTCGGCGACCGGCCGCTCGCCGTACCAGCCCTTGCGGCGCTTCCACGAGATCGCCGTGGTCACGATCGTGCGGCGTGCGTACGGCTCGGCCTTGCTCACCTCGCGCAGCCGGGGCCACGCGACGTAGGTCTTGGTCAGTGCCTCCTGGAGCAGGTCCTGGGCCAGGGCGTGGTCGCCGACCACGAGGTACGCCGTGCGGAACAGTGCTCGTGAGCGTGCCATGACGAACGCGGAGAAGATCTCCTCATCCCGTCGTGTCATCCATCCCCCTCAGGGTCGGGGGCCGTGGTGGCCCGTCGTGGAGTCAGACGCGACGGTGCCACGGAAAGGTTCGGTGCCCGGCGACGTGGATCCCGAACCGGCTGTGCCGCCACCTGGGGGGACCCACAACGTGTGCCAGCGGTCCGGGCACGTGTTCGGCACTTCTCGCCAGTGTCGGTGTCCTGGGAGCAGGCATACCGTCGGCCCAATCTCGCCGTCCCCGAGGGCGCGAGCAACCGAGGAGACACACACCATGTCCATGTTCAAGTGGGACGTCGTCTACGACGGCAAGACCCCGCCCCCCGGTGCCTCCGTCGGCCCCAAGGAGCGGCTCAGCTGGGGTCGCACGGCGGGGCTCGGCGCCCAGCACGTCGTCGCGATGTTCGGAGCGACGTTCGTGTTCCCCCTGGTGATGGGGCTGGACCCGAACCTCGCCATCCTGTTCTCCGGCCTCTGCACGATCCTGTTCCTGCTGATCTGCGAGAACAAGGTGCCCAGTTACCTCGGCACCAGCGCCTCCTTCGTCGCCGCGGTCACCGCGATCCGGACCCAGGGCGGCGACTCCGCCGACGTCACCGGGGCGATCATGGTCGCAGGCCTGGTCCTGGCCGGGGTCGGGCTCCTGGTGCACTTCAGCGGTGCCCGGGTCATCCACCGGGTGCTCCCGCCCGCGGTCACCGGCGCGGTGGTCATGCTGATCGGCTTCAACCTGGCCCCCGTCGTGGCCGGCATCTACTGGCCCCAGGACCAGTGGATCGCCCTGCTCACCGCCGGTTTCATGGTGTGCGCCGCGGTGCTGCTGCCCGGCTTCTGGTCGCGGATCGCGGTGTTCCTGGCGCTGATCTTCGGCTACCTGCTCTCCTTCCTCGCCGACCGCGTGCTCGGCCCGATCACCTCGGTCCTCGGTGGGGCCGACGTGGCCACCGAGCACGACCGGGTCAGCTGGGCAGGAGTGCGCGCCGCGGACTGGATCGGCTTCCCCTCCGGCACCCTGAGCGACGGCGTCTCGGTGGTGCACGGGCCGAGCTTCTCGCTCACCTTCATCCTGCTCGTCCTGCCCGGCGTCATCGCCCTGATCGCGGAGAACACCGGGCACGTCAAGGCGGTCGCCGAGATGACCGGCGAGGACCTCGACCCCTACATGGGCCGGGCGATCGGCGCCGACGGCCTCGCCACCGCGTTCGCGAGCGCGTTCGGCGGCTCGCCGACCACGACGTACGCGGAGAACATCGGGGTCATGGGTGCTACCCGGGTCTACTCCACCGCGGCGTACTACTTCGCCGCCGGGGTGGCCCTCCTGCTGGGCCTGTGCCCCAAGTTCGGCCAGATCGTCAACGCCACGCCCGGCGGCGTCCTGGGCGGCATCACGATCGTGCTGTACGGCATGATCGGGCTGGTCGGCGCGAAGATCTGGGTCGAGAACGGTGTCGACTTCGGCAACCCGGTCAACCTGGTCGGGCTGTCGGCGGGGCTGATCGCCGGCATCGGCGGGGTGTCGCTGAAGTTCACCGACAACTTCGAGCTGAGCGGCATCGCGCTCGGCACCATCCTCGTGATCGTCTTCTACCACCTCGTCGCACGCCGCGACGACGACGCGCACCAAGGAGCCGGAGAGGTCACGAGAGTCCTGTGAAGCCTGCCTCGTTCGAGTTCGTCCGTCCCTCCACCCTGGCCGAAGCGCTGCAGGCACTGGCGGCGAACCCGGACGCGAAGGTGCTGGCCGGGGGGCAGAGCCTGGTTCCGCTGCTGTCGATGCGGTTGGCCGCCCCCTCCATGCTGGTCGACATCAACGGGATCAGCGAGCTCGCCTTCGTCTCCGCCCTGGCGGAGGGCCCCGACGCGGGCGTCCGGGTCGGGGCCCTGGCCCGGCACGCCGAGGTGGCCGCCGACGTCGAGGCCCGACGGGTGCAGCCGCTGCTGTCCGCGGCGCTCGGGCTGGTCGCGCACCCGACGATCCGCAACCGGGGCACGACGGTGGGCTCGATCGTCCACGCCGACGCCTCCGGCGAGATGCCGGTGGTGCTGTCGCTGCTGGACGGCACCGTCACCGTCGCCTCGACCGCGGGCCGTCGGGTGATCCCCGCCGCCGACCTGTACGTCGGCCCCCTGGAGACCTCGTTGGCCCACGACGAGGTGGCTGTCGAGGCGTTCTTCCCTGCGCTGCCGCCGGGGCACGGCGTGGCCGCCGACGAGGTCGCCCGCCGGCACGGCGACTACGCCCTGTGCGGGGTGGCGGCGGTGGTGGGGCTCCAGGACGGGAAGGTCGTCTCGGCACGGGCGGGCTACCTGTCGGTCTGCGACGTGCCGGTGGTCGTGGACCTCACCCCCGCGCTGTCCGACGGCCTCGACGACGCCAGCCTGGCGGAGGCCGCCGAGCTCGCCCTGGCCGCGCTGGACCCGGCCGAGGACATCCACGCGACCGCCGCCTACCGCACGCAGCTCGTGCGCACCCTGACCAAGCGCGTGGTCACCGCCGCCCGCGACGACGCCCTCGAGAGGAGCGCCCGATGAGCGAGCCCCTGCACGACGTCCGCCTGCACGTGAACGGCCACATCCACGAGGTCTCGGTCCCGGCCCGCCGGCTGCTCAGCGACGCCCTGCGGCACGACCTGCGGCTCACCGGCACCCACGTCGGCTGCGAGCACGGGGTCTGCGGGGCCTGCACCGTGCTCGTGGACGGCAAGCCGATGCGCTCGTGCCTGATGCTGGCCGTCTCGGCGGAGGACTACGAGCTGACCACCGTGGAAGGGCTCACCGTGCGACGACGGCACGCTGGGTCCGGTCCAGCAGGCGTTCAAGGAGTGCCACGGGCTGCAGTGCGGCTTCTGCACCCCCGGCTTCCTGACCACGATCACCGCCGGCCTGGAGGAGAACCCCCACCCCACGCGCGCGGAGGCCCGGGAGATGATCGCGGGCAACCTGTGCCGCTGCACGGGGTACCAGAACATCGTGGCTGCGGTGTGCCGCGCCGCCGAGATCAAGGCCGGCGCATGACCACCAAGCTGATGGGCGAGAAGGTCCAGCGCGTCGAGGACGACCGGCTGCTGCGCGGCCACGGCCGGTACACCGACGACCTCATGCCGGGCGCGCTCGAGGTCGCGGTGCTGCGCAGCCCGCACGCCCACGCCCGGATCCTCGACATCGACGTCGACGCGGTCCTGGACATCGAGGGCGTCCTGGCCGTCTACACCTACGACGACCTGGCCGGCGCGATGGCCGAGCCGCTGCCGCTGCTCATCCCGCACCCGGCCCTGACCCACGGTCGCACGCAGTACGCGCTGGCCAGGGACGAGGTGAACTACGTCGGCGAGGCGATCGCGATGGTGGTCGCCGAGTCGCGCTACGTCGCCGAGGACGCGGTCGCGGCGATCCGCGTCGAGTACGACTTCCTGACCCCCGTCGTCGGCATCGACGCCGCCCGCCGCGCCGAGCACCTCGTCCACGACGACGTGCCGGGCAACGTGGCCGCGCGGGTCGAGCAGTCCTCCGGCGACGCGCCGTCCGCGATCGCCGCCGCTCCGCACCGACTCGCCCTGGACCTGACCGTCGAGCGCAGCGCCTGCCAGCCGATGGAGGGCCGGGCCACGGTCGCGCGCTGGGACGAGGACAGCCGCCGGCTGCAGGTCTGGACCTCGACCCAGACCTCGACCGGGGTCCGCAACGCGGTCGCGGCCAAGCTCGGGCTCGACCTGGTCCAGGTCGACGTGATCACCCCCGACGTGGGCGGCGGCTTCGGGGTCAAGATCGTGCACCCGTGGCCCGAGGAGCTGCTCGTGCCCATGGCCGCGATGGCGCTGGGTCGCCCGGTGAAGTTCACCGAGGACCGCCGGGAGCACTTCATCTCCTCCGCCCACGAGCGCGGCCAGGTCCAGCACGTCGAGGTGGGCTTCGACGACGACGGCCGGCTGCTCGGGCTGTCGGTGGAGTTCTGGCACGACCACGGCGCCTACACGCCGTACGGCCTGATCGTGCCGATCATCACCTCCACCCAGCTGCTCGGCCCGTACAAGCCGGGGGCCTACCGGGTGGTCTTCTCCTCGCTGTACACCAACACGGTGATCGTCACGCCGTACCGCGGTGCGGGCCGCCCCCAGGGGGTCTACGCGATGGAGCGCACCATGGACGCGATCGCGGCCTACCTCGGCAAGGACCGCACCGAGGTGCGCTCAGCGAACTTCATCCAGCCCGACGAGTTCCCCTACGACCACGGCCTGGTCTTCCAGGACGGCCGTCCGCTGATCTACGACTCCGGGGACTACCCGGCCTCGCTGGAGAAGCTGCGGGCGCTGGTCGGCTGGGACGAGTTCGCTGCGGTGCGGGACGCGGCCCGGGCCGAGGGACGTCAGGTCGGCATCGGCCTGGCCTGCTACGTCGAGGGCACCGGGGTCGGCCCGTACGAGGGCGCCCACATCCACGTCGAGACCTCGGGGAAGGTCAAGGTCGCGATCGGCCTGACCTCGCAGGGGCAGGGCCACCAGACCGCGTTCGCCCAGATCGTCGCCGACGAGCTCGGCGTGCCGTTCGGCGACATCGAGGTCACCTCCGGGGACACCCGCAGGATGCCGTACGCCGTGGGCACGTTCGCCTCCCGGGCCGCGGTGATGAGCGGCTCGGCGGTCGCGCTCACCGCACGGATGGTGGCGGCCAAGGCCAAGAGGATCGCCGCGGACGCCCTCGAGGTGTCCGAGGAGGACCTGGAGCTGGTCGACGGGCACGTGGCGGTCAAGGGCGCGCCCTCCTCGCGGATCGCCCTGGGCACCATCGCGGTGCTGTCCAACCCGCTGCGCTACGCCTTCGACGAGGCCTCCCAGGCGGCCACGCAGTTCTCCGTCGGCGACCCGTCCAAGCCCCCGGTCGCCGAGGACGACGAGCCCGGGCTGGAGGGCCGCGACTACTACTCCCCGGAGCGGTCGACCTTCGCCAGCGGCATGCACGCGGTGATCGTGGAGGTCGACCCGGACACCTGCGAGATCAAGATCCTCAAGTACGCCGTGGTCCACGACTGCGGCACCCTGATCAACCCCATGATCGTGGAGGGGCAGATCCACGGCGGCGTCGCCCAGGGAGTCGGCGGGGCGTTGTACGAGCGGATGGTCTACGACTCCTCCGGCCAGCTGCTCAACGCCTCCTTCATGGACTTCCTCATGCCGTACGTCACCGAGGTGCCGGAGTCCATCGACATCGACCACCTGGAGACCCGTTCCCCGCTGAACCCCCTGGGGATCAAGGGAGCCGGGGAGGCGGGGGTCATCCCCTCCGCCGCGGTCTTCGCCTCCGCGATCGAGGACGCCGTCGGCCTCCCGATCACCGCCATGCCCATCTCGCCGTCGGAGCTGTTCGAGCTCCGCGCCCAGCGCACCCAGCAGGAGACCCCATGAAGATCGCCGGCGCCGCCACCCTCCAGGCCCCCGTCGAGCAGGTCTGGGACGCCCTCCTCGACCCCGGCGTCCTGGTCCGCACCATCCCGGGCTGCGAGCGGCTCGAGACCACCGGCGAGAACGCCTACGCGATGACGGTCACCGCAGGCGTGGCCGCGATCAAGGGCACCTACGCCGGCACCTGCCGGCTCAGCGACCTCGCGCCGCACTCCTCGCTGGTGCTGTCGGCGCAGGGGTCGGGGGCCCCGGGCACGATCGCCGCAGACGTCACGGTCAGCTTCGTCGACAACGGCGACGGGACCACCGGCCTGGCCTACGACGCGGACACCGTCGTCGGCGGCATGATCGGCGGGGTCGGCCAGCGGATGCTGAGCTCGGTGAGCAAGCGGATGGCAGCCGAGTTCTTCGGCAACGTCGAGAAGGTGCTCTCCGGGGAGTCGGTGGCGGTGCCGGCCGCGGGGGGCCCTGCGGTGGTCGAGTCCGCGCCCGGGGTCTTCGTGGCGCCGGCCCGCGCCGCTGCCGAGGGGGCAGCGCAGGAGGAGTTCCTCAAGGGCGTGGCGGTCGGTGCCGGCCTGGTCACCCTCGGCGTGGTCCTGGGTGCGGTCCTGGGGCGGCGACGGTGAGCATCGACCACTACAGCGGGGCACGTGAGATGGCCTCCGCGGTGGCCGCCAAGGAGATCTCCGCCCGGGAGCTGCTGGACCTGCACCTGGACCGGATCGCCGCGGTGAACCCTGCGGTGAACGCGGTGGTCTCCCTGGACGAGGGGCGGGCCAGGGAGCGGGCCGCCGCTGCCGACGAGGAGCTCGCCTCGGGCGCGCCCGTGGGTCCCCTGCACGGGTTGCCGTTCGCGTTCAAGGACACCCACGCCGTGGGTGGCTGGCGGACGACCTACGGCTCCCCGCTGATGGCCGAGAACGTCCCGGCCGACGACGAGCTGATCGTCGAGCGGGTGCGGGGAGCCGGGGCGACCACTCTGGGCCGGACCAACGTGCCGGAGTTCGCCGCCGGGTCGCACACGTTCAACAAGGTGTTCGGCACCACCCGGAACCCCTTCGACCTCGGTCGCTCCGCGGGCGGCTCGTCGGGAGGAGCCGCCGCGGCTCTGGCCACCGGCATGGTGCCGCTGGCCGACGGCTCCGACATGGGCGGCTCGCTGCGCAACCCGGCGTCGTTCTGCAACGTGGTCGGGCTGCGTCCCTCGCTGGGCCGGGTCCCCGAGTGGCCGCTGTACAACGCCTGGGAGACCACCTCGGTCGGCGGGCCGATGGCGCGCACGGTGGCGGACCTGGCGCTCCTGCTCTCGGTGATGGCCGGTCCCGACCGTCGCGTCCCGACCGCGCTGAGCGAGCCCGGCTCCGGCTTCGCCGCGCCACTGGCCGACGGCCCGGGCGCCCTGGGCGGGCTGCGGGTCGCCCTCTCGGTCGACCTCGGGGGCGCCTTCGAGGTCGACGCGCGGGTGGCCACGGTCGTGGAGTCGACGGCCCCGGTCCTCGCCGGCGCTGGTGCTCACGTCGCGGCGGCGCACCCGTTCCTGCGTGAGGCCGAGGACACCTTCCGGACCCTGCGTGCGTGGCACTTCCAGGCCAAGCTCGGCCGCCTCCTGGCCAAGCACCCCGACGGCTTCAAGCCCTCGCTCGCCGACAACATCCGGGCGGGGGAGTCGCTGACCGGAGCCGACGTGGCGCGGGCCTACGCCCAGCGCACCCGGCTGGCCCAGCGGATGGTCGACTTCTTCGACTCCTACGACGTCCTGGTCCTGCCGACCAGCCAGGTCCCGCCGTTCCCGGTGGACTCCGAGTTCCCGACCGAGATCAACGGCAAGCCGATGGGCTCCTACCTCGACTGGATGCGGTCGGCGTACTTCATCACCGTCACCGGCTGCCCGGCGATCTCGGTCCCGGCAGGCTTCACCCCCGACGGCCTGCCCGTCGGCGTGCAGATCGTCGCCCGGCACAACCAGGAGCGGCTCCTGCTGGAGGTGGCGCACGCCTTCGAGCAGGTCACCCGGCACGGCGAGCGGCGGCCCGCCCGGTAGGCGGCGCCCAGGACGCGGGGGCTGTGCGTGTGCTCCCCGCGGGAGTGGGCAGGAGATACAGGTGGCGCCCTCCGGCGCCGATCTCCCACCGCCGACGCGACGAGGACCTCCGTGAGCACAGCTGCCAAGACCATCGTCACCGCCCTCGCCGACCTGGGCGTCACCCAGGTCTGGGGGGTGGTCGGGGACGCGCTCAACCCGGTGACCGACGCGATCCGCGAGGACGACCGGATCACCTGGGTCGGCGTACGCCACGAGGAGGCCGCGGCCTTCGCGGCCAGCGCCCAGGCCCAGCTCACCGGGCGCCTGGCCGTGTGCCTGGGCACGGTCGGGCCGGGGTCCATCCACCTGCTCAACGGGTTGTACGACGCCCGGAAGTCCCACGCTCCCGTGCTGGCGATCTGCGGGCAGGTGCCCAGCACGGAGATCGGCAGCGACTTCTTCCAGGAGGTCGACAACGACCGGCTCTTCGCCGACGTGGCGGGGTTCTGCCACACCCTCACCTCGGTGGGCCAGCTGCCGCGGGTGCTGGAGCAGGCCGTCAACTCCGCGGTCTCGCAGCGGGGGGTCTCGGTGCTGTCGCTGCCCGGCGACCTCGGTGACCAGAAGCTGCCGAAGGGGACCCGGGCCCCCGAGTTCGCCCCGGCGGCGGTGCCCGTCGGTGCCCCGGTCCGTGAGGTGGAGCAGGTGGCGCGGGTCCTCGACGGCGCCGACCGGGTCACCCTGCTGGTCGGGTGCGGCGCCCGCGAGGCACGCGCCGAGGTGCTGGAGCTGGCCGACCGGCTCAAGGCGCCCATGGTGCTCTCGCTCAAGGCGAAGGAGGGCCTGGAGCGGGACAACCCCTTCCAGGTCGGCCAGTCCGGCCTGATCGGCAACCAGGCAGCGGCCAAGGCCATGGACGAGTGCGACGTCCTCTTCCTCGTCGGGACCGACTTCCCGTACCGGGACTGGTACCCGACGGGCAAGACCGTGGTCCAGCTGGACCTCGAGCCCACCCACATCGGACGGCGTACGTCGGTGCGGCACGCACTGGTCGGCGACGCCCTGGCCACGCTGCGGGAGCTGGTGCCGCGGCTCGCGCGCCGTGAGGACACCGCGCACCTCGACGCCGCGGTGTCGTCGTACGCCGACTGGGAGCGACGGCAGCAGGGCCTGCTGGACCCGGGCCACGACGACACCCTGGTCGGCCGGGTGCGTTCGGTCTTCGACAACCCCGACGACCGGATCCGGCCCGAGGCGCTCGCCGCGGCGGTGGACCGGCTGGCCGCGGACGACGCCATCTTCACCACCGACACCGGCATGTCGACCGCCTGGCTGTCGCGCTTCGTGACGATGCGGGGGACGCGCCGGCTGCTCGGTTCCTACAACCTCGGCTCGATGGCCAACGCGATGCCCCAGGCGCTCGGTGCGCAGGCCCTGGACCGCACCCGCCAGGTCGTCGCCTTCTGCGGGGACGGGGGCCTGATGATGCTCCTCGGCGACCTCCGGACCGCGGTCACCTACGACCTGCCGGTGACGTTGGTCGTCTTCGACAACGGCAGCCTCGGGATGGTCAGGCTGGAGCAGGAGCAGGGTGGCCTCCCTGCCTTCGGCACGACGTTGGACAACCCGGACCTGGCCGCGGTCGGCACGTCGCTCGGCCTGGCGTGCCGCCGGGTCACCGATCCCGGCGAGCTGGACGACGCGGTCGCGTGGGCGCTGTCCACCCCTGGTCCGAGCCTGCTCGACGTGGTGACCAACCCCGACGAGGTCGCGGTCCCCCCGAAGCCGAAGGTCAGCCAGGGCTGGGGGTTCGCGATCGCCAAGGCGAGGGAGTCCTTCGACAGCCGCGCCTGACGCGCTGCAGGCCCCCGACCGTGGGCAGGATCTGCCATCGAAACGGTTGTGGCATGGCAGAGTCTGCCGTGGTTCGGCGGACCCGGGTGCGGCTTGAATCGGAGATGTGACCCACGAGCAGCAGCGCACGATCAGGATCGGGATCGACACCGGCGGCACGTTCACCGACGTGGTGGCCTTCGACGAGCAGACCGGCGACCTGGTGACCACCAAGACCCCGTCCACCCCGGGCAACCCGGCCGACGGGTTCATGGCAGGCATCGAGAAGGTGCTCGGGCTGATGGGCCTCGACGCCGCCGAGCACGCCGGTGAGCGGATCGCGGCGGTCAGCCACGGCACCACGGTGGCCACCAACCAGCTCCTCGAGGGCAAGGTCGACGAGCTGGGGTTCATCACCACCGAGGGGTACGAGGCGATCCTCGAGATCGCGCGGCAGAGCGTGCCCGACGGCTACGGCAACTCCTACTTCTGGGTCAAGCCCGACCGGATCGTGCCGCGGCACCTGGTCAAGGGGGTCGGGGGGCGCCTGGACCACACCGGCGCCGAGGTCCGCCCCTTCGACGAGGCCGGCGCCCGGGCGGTCGCGCGCTGGTTCCGGGCCCGGGGGCTGAACACCCTCGGGGTCTGCTTCCTGCACGCCTACGCCAACCCCGTCCACGAGGAGCGGATGCGCGCGGTGCTCCTGGAGGAGCACCCCGACGCGGTCGTCTCCCTCTCCAGCGAGGTGCTGCGGGAGTACCGCGAGTACGAGCGGTCGATGACCACGCTGGTCGACGCGGCGGTGAAGCCGAAGCTGTCGCGCTACGTCAGCAACATCAAGGCGCGGCTCGACGCCTACGTCGAGGGCACCGGGGTGCCCTTCTACGTGATGAAGTCCAACGGCGGCGTGCTGTCGGCCGACGAGGTCGTGCACCAGCCGATCACCACGGTCCTGTCGGGCCCCGCCGCGGGCGCCCTGGGAGCCGCCCTGATCGGCCAGGTCGCCGGCTACGACCGGGTCCTCACCTGTGACGGCGGCGGCACCTCGACCGACGTCAGCGTGGTCATCGACGGCGAGGCGACCCTGACCACCGAGGGCAGCGTCGGCGTCTACCCGAGCAAGATCCCGATGATCGACGTGGTCACCGTCGGCGCCGGCGGCGGCTCGGTCGCCTGGCTCTCCCCGGAGGGCACGCTCAAGGTCGGGCCCCACTCGGCCGGGGCGGACCCCGGCCCGCTCTGCTACGGCAAGGGCGGCACCGAGGTCACCATCACCGATGCGCACGTCGTGCTGGGGCGGATCCCTCCGCACCTGCTGGGCGGCGAGATCCCGCTCGACGTCGGGGCCGCCCGCGACGGCGTCGCCCGGCTCGCGGGGAAGCTCGGCCTGAGCCTGGAGGAGTGTGCGGCCGGGGTCCTGGAGATCTCGGCGTGGAACCAGGCCAACGCGCTGCGCCAGATCACCGTCAAGCGCGGCCTCGACGTCCGGGACTTCGCGCTCACCACCTTCGGCGGCTCCGGGTCGCTCCTGCTGTGCCGGCTCGTCGACGTGCTCGACCTCCCCACGGTCCTGGTCCCCCCGAACCCGGGCAACGTCTCGGCCTTCGGCCTGCTCACCGTCGACGTCAAGAACGACTACGTCCGCACGCACGTCGCCCTCCACGAGGCGCTCTCCCCGCAGACCCTCGACGAGGTGTACGCCGAGCTGTCCGGCCAGGCCGCGGCCGCGCTGGCCAAGGAGGGCTTCGCCGAGCACCAGCGCCGATTCGTCCGCACCGCCGACGTCCGCTACTTCGGCCAGGCCTTCGAGGTGCGGGTGCCGGTCCCCGAGGGGCCCCTCACCAGCGCCTCGCTCGCCGAGGTGGCCTCGACCTTCCACACCGAGCACCGGGCGCTGTACGGCTACGACTTCGCCGACGACCCGCACCAGCAGGTCGAGTGGGTCAACCTCCGGGTCTCCGGGATCGGCCCCATCCAGCGCCCCGAGATCGCCTCCCACGACGTGCCGGACTCGCCGGGTGCGCCCGCCTCCCGCAGCCGTCGACCGGTCTGCTTCGACGCGCGGGAGGGGTACCTCGACACCCCGGTCTACTGGCGGCCGGACCTCACACCGGGGCAGGAGGTGAGCGGCCCGGCGGTCATCGAGGAGTTCGGCTCCACGGTTCCCCTGCACCCCGGGTTCGCCGCCCAGGTCGACGCCCACCTCAACATCATCGTCACCCGCGAAGGGGGAGCGGCATGACCGTCCCGACCACCCCGGTGAGCACCAGCCGCCGGGCGCCCACGCAGTTCCCGTTCGGCAGCCTCACCGCGGACGCCGGTGCCGCGGCCGACCCGGTGCTCGTGGAGATCGTGCAGGGTTCCCTGGCGAGCGTGGAGATGGAGGTCGAGACCGCCATCGCGCGCACCTCGCGCAGCCCGATGATCCGCGACGCGCACGACTTCCGGGCCGGGATCCACGACCGGCTGCTGCGCAAGCTGACCGGTCGCTCGTACTCCGCCCTGGTCCACCCGGTGGCCCGGGACTTCCCGCTGGACCAGATGCGGCCCGGCGACGTGTTCTTCCACAACGACGTCTACCGCTCCGAGGGCGGCATCGGCCACCTGCCCGACCTGTGCGTGACCGTGCCGGTCTTCCACGACGCCGGCGACGGTCCCGAGGTGGTCGCCTTCGTGCAGGCCTTCGGCCACCACGACGACATCGGCGGGTGCGTGCCCGGGTCGATGCCGAGCGGCGCGACCACGGTCTTCGAGGAGGGCCTCATGGTCCCGCCGATCAAGCTGTGGGACGCGGGCGTGCCCAACCGGGCCGCGCTCACGATCATGACCCGCAACTCGCGGATGCCCGACTCGCTCTCGGCCGACCTCGACGCCGAGTGCTCCGCGTGCCTCATGGGCGCGCGCCGGCTGGGCGAGCTGTTCGACCGCTACGGCCGGGACACCGTGGAGGCCTGCTTCGACGCGATCATCGACCGCACGACGCAGACCTACCGTCGCGAGATCCTGTCGAAGATCCCGGTGGGCTCGTGGGTGTGGGAGGACTACGCCGAGCACGACGGGGTGGACGAGCCGATGCTGCACACACAGCGGATCACCCTGACCCGGACCGGGGCCGAGGACCCCGACGGCGAGCGGCTGGTCCTCGACTTCGCGGGCACGTCGCCGCAGGCGAAGGGGCCGATCAACCACTGCGGCGACTACAGCGACGGGGTCTTCCTCAAGAAGTGGCTGGCCCCGATCCTGCGGAACCTGGCCGACACCCCCGAGCGGATGGCCGAGCTCGACGTCAACGAGGGCGTCGTACCGCTCATCGAGATGCGGTTCCCGCCGCCCGGCACGCTGCTCACTCCGGTCTTCCCGGCACCGACGAACGCGAGGACCTTCGTCATCCTGCGGCTGCTGGGGGTGCTCGCCGGTGTGATCGCCAAGGCGGTCGACGGCAACATGCCGGCCGACCAGGAGACGATCCGCTACACCGGGGTCTACGGCGAGGACCGCGAGGGTCGCCCCTACCTGATGCGTGAGGTCCTGGGCGGTGGCTCCGGCGGCCGCAGCTACGCCGACGGCGAGGACACCATCCACGTGGTCCCCGACTCGCGGAACCTGCCCACCGAGTTCACCGAGGGGCGCTTCCCGTTCCTGGTGGAGCGGTTGTCGCTGGCCGTCGACTCGGGCGGTCCCGGCAAGCACCGGGGCGGTCTCGGCTACGAGAAGCACATCCGGATGCTCAAGGACGCCCACTTCATGTCCATCGCCGACCGGTCGATCCTGGCGTGCTGGGGGGTCAGGGGCGGCAAGGCGGGGCGACCCTTCGAGGTGGTGGTCGACCCCGGCGGCCCGCACGAGCGCGTGGTGGACGCCCTGGCCGACGCCGAGCCGATCCGCGCCGGCGAGACCGTGCGGATCCGGACCACCGGCGGCGGCGGGTGGGGCGACCCGTTCGACCGCGACCCGGCCCTGGTGGTGCGCGACGTGGTGTGGCAGAAGGTCTCCGCCGACGGCGCGCTGCGCGACTACGGCGTGGTGCTGACCGGCTCCGCCGCCGACGACACCCTCGGGTACGACGCCGCGGAGACCGCCGCGCACCGGGCCGAGAAGGTCGCCGCCCGCGGCGAGGAGGCCTTCTTCGACCGCGGAGCCGGCTTCCGCAGCCTGAGCGGCGGCGCCGGGTCGGCCGAGGTGGACTGGCTCACCGCATGACCGCGCGGCCGGTGACCGTGGTGACCGGCGGTGGTCGGGGCATCGGCGCGGCCGTCGTACGCCGGCTGGTCGGGGAGGGCCACCACGTGGTCCTCGGCTACCGGGCCGACCGGCAGGCGGCCGAGGAGACCCTGGCCGGCCTCGGAGACGGCGCCGATCGCTGCCGCGCCCTCCAGGTCGACGTCACCGACGCCGCCCAGGTGGAGGCGTTCCTGGCCGAAGCCTGCGCCCTCTTCGGCACGCCCACCGGCCTGGTCAACAACGCCGGCGCCACCATGCACCTGGGCGACCTGGCCGACACCCCGGTCGAGGTGCTGCGTGCCGTCGTCGAGGTGAACCTGGTCGGCGCGCTGCTCTGCGCCCGCGCCGCGGTGCGGGTGATGGGCCGAAGCCGCGGCGGTGCCGGCGGGGTGATCGTCAACGTCTCCTCGGCCGCCGCCACCCTCGGCGCCCCGCACGAGTACGTGCACTACGCCGCGGCCAAGGCCGGGGTCGACGCGCTGACCGTGGGGCTGGCCAAGGAGGTCGCGGCGGACGGGGTCCGCGTCACCGGGGTCGCGCCCGGCTCGGTGCACACGCGCATCCACGCCGACGCCGGGGACCCGGGTCGCGCCGCGCGGTTGGCCGCAGCGATCCCCCTGGGGCGCAGCGCGCAGCCGGAGGAGGTGGCCGGGGTCGTCGCGTTCCTGCTCGGCGAGGACGCGGCGTACCTCACCGGTGCGACGGTCAGGATGGCCGGCGGCCGCTGAGACCGGCGGGCCGGTCGGCCCGCGGGCGCACGCTCACCCGGTGGGACAGACGGCTTCACCGGGCGGCAGGTCGGGGTGGATCGGCCCGGCACGGTCCTTCAGCGACCCGGCGGCGTGGGCGCCGCGCACGGTGGCGACCAGCTCGGCGAGGATCGACAGCGCGATCTCCGCCGGGGCGTCCGCGCCGATGTCGAGCCCCGCAGGTCCGTGCACGGGCGCCAGGTCGGCCTCCGTGTGACCGTGGGCGAGCAGCCACTCCCGTCGGCGGGCCTGGGTGCGCCGGGACCCCATCGCCCCGACGTACGCCGGCTGGGCGGCCAGCGCTGCGGCGATCGCCGGACCGTCCACGTCGTCGTGGTGGCTGGTGACCACGACGGCGTGCGCCGAGGGCACCCGCGCCTGCACCTCGGCAAGGGTGAGGGCGACGACGGGCTGCCAGCCGAGCAGCGCGGCCATCGGCGAGAGCGCGTCCGCGACGGGACCGTCGCCGACCACCAGCAGGATCCGGTCTGTCATGCGACCACGCTAGCCCCGCAGTCGCCGCGGCTGCCCGGGACCTGCAGGGGACAGCCGGGGACAGCCGGGAAGCGGGGCCTCGACTAGGTTGGCAGCTGACCCCGAGCAGGGACCGGACGAGGAGGAGCAGGGAATGCAGCAGGTGCGTGGCGTGGTGGCGAAGGCCAAGGGCGAGCCGGTGACGGTGGAGACGATCAACATCCCCGACCCGGGTCCCCACGACGTCGTGGTGAAGATCCAGGCCTGCGGCGTGTGCCACACCGACCTGCACTACCGCGAGGGCGGCATCAACGACGACTTCCCGTTCCTGCTGGGCCACGAGGCCGCCGGCCTGGTCGAGTCGGTCGGGGACAGCGTGACCACCGTGGCCGAGGGCGACTACGTGATCCTCAACTGGCGTGCGGTGTGCGGCGACTGCCGGGCCTGCCGGCGCGGTGAGCCGTGGTACTGCTTCGCCACCCACAACGCCTCGAGGAAGATGACCCTGGAGGACGGCACCGAGCTCAGCCCCGCCCTCGGCATCGGCGCGTTCTCCGACAAGACCCTGGTCCACGAGGGACAGTGCACCCCGGTCGACCCGGCCGCCGACCCGGCCGCCGTCGGCCTCCTGGGCTGCGGGATCATGGCCGGCCTCGGCGCCGCGATCAACACCGGCAACGTGGGCCGGGGCAAGACCGTGGCCGTGATCGGCTGCGGCGGCGTGGGTGCGGCCGCGGTCGCCGGCTCGTCGCTGGCCGGGGCCTCGAAGATCATCGCCGTCGACCTCGACGACACCAAGCTCGAGTGGGCCAGGGCACTGGGGGCGACCGACACCGTGAACTCCTCGGACACCGACGCGGTCGAGGCGATCCGGGCGCTCACCGACGGCCACGGCGCCGACGTCGTCATCGACGCCGTGGGGCGCCCCGAGACCTGGAAGCAGGCCTTCTACGCCCGTGACCTGGCAGGCACCGTCGTGCTGGTCGGGGTGCCCACCCCGGACATGAAGATCCCCGAGATCCCCCTCATCGACGTGTTCGGGCGCGGCGGCTCGCTGAAGTCGAGCTGGTACGGCGACTGCCTGCCCAGCCGCGAC
Source organism: uncultured Actinomycetota bacterium (assembly GCA_963784485.1). Taxonomy (GTDB): domain Bacteria; phylum Actinomycetota; class Actinomycetes; order Propionibacteriales; family Nocardioidaceae; genus Marmoricola_A. Next base: position 121,356 of record CAWARH010000010.1, read on the forward strand.
TTCCCGATGCTGGTCGACCTCTACCAGCAGGGTCGGCTCGACCTGGACGCGTTCGTCTCGGAGCGGATCTCGCTCGACGACGTGGAGGCCGCCTTCGCCAAGATGCACCGCGGCGAGGTGCTCCGCTCGGTGGTGGTCCTGTGACCGCTCGCATCGACCGGACCGTCACCTCGGGCACCTTCTCGCTCGACGGCCAGACCTTCGACGTCGACAACAACGTGTGGGTGGTCGGGGACGACGCCGAGTGCGTGGTCATCGACGCCCCGCACGACGTGCGGGCCATCCTCGACCTGGTCGGCGGCCGACGCCTCAAGGCCATCCTGTGCACGCACGCCCACGACGACCACGTGCGGGTCGCGCCGGCCCTGCGTGAGGCGAGCGGGGCGCCCATCCTCCTGCACCCCGACGACCGTCCGGTGTGGGAGCTCACCCATCCGGACCTGCTGTGGGACGTCGACCTGACCGACGGGCAGGAGATCGAGGTGGGCGGCTCGACCCTCACCGTCCTCCACACGCCAGGGCACGCGCCCGGGGCGGTCTGCTTCCACGCCCCGGACCTCGGGGTCGTGTTCACCGGCGACACCCTGTTCCAGGGCGGGCCGGGGGCGACGGGCCGCTCGTTCAGCGACGCGGACACCATCGAGGCCTCGATCCGCTCGCGCCTGCTCACCCTGCCGCCCGAGACGGTGGTGCACACCGGGCACGGCGACGACACCACGATCGGGGCCGAGGCGTCAGCCCTCGGATGACCCGCCGATGAGGGTGGCCGTCCTCGGCGGTGCCGGGAAGACCGCGCGGGCCGTCTCCGAGGCCCTTCTCCGGCGGGGCGCCACAGCCGTCCCGGTCGGCCGCAGGGAGTGGGGTCGGCTCGCCGGCGCGCTCGAGGGGTGCGACGCGGCGTACCTCGTGGCGCCGAACCTGCACCCCGACGAGCCCGGCCTGCTCGGCGAGGCGCTCGCCGCGGCCCGGACGGCGGGTGTGCCCCGGGTCGTGCACCACTCGGTGGCCTCGCCGTACGCCCCGTCGATGCCGCACCACCTGGGCAAGGCGGTGACCGAGGACCTGGTCCGGCGCTCCGGTCTGGCGTGGACGATCCTGCAGCCCGGTGCCTACGTCCAGAACCTCGTTCCCGCCCTGCGCGGCCCGGAGCCGGCGGTGCGGGTGCCGTACGCGGTGGACGTGTGCTTCGGCCTGGTCGACCTGGCGGACGTGGCCGAGGCGGCTGCGACGGTGCTCCTGGGCCCGGGGCACCACGGGGCCACCTACGAGCTCGGCGGGCCCTCGCCGACCACGCTGCGGGAGGTCGCGACCGCGGCTGCGGTCGTGCTCGGGCGACCGGTGCCGGTGGAGCGGGTCGACCCGCGGACGTGGTCCGGTCCCGACGACGAGCGCGAGCGCGACTGGCTGCTACGGATGTTCGGCTACTACGACCAGCACGGGCTGCCGGTCGGGCCGCTGCCGCTGCGGGCCCTCCTGGGCAGACGGGCGACCGACGTGGCAGCCACCCTGGCCCGGGAGCTCGGCGCAGGCCCCTGACCACGCCAGACCATCTGGCACAAGTTGCCCACAGGCAACCGGGTCCTTGTCCTGAGTTGCCCATGCCCGGAGCGGGGCGGGCCCGTAGGTTCGGACCCATGCGGATCGTGATCGCCCTGGGCGGGAATGCGATGACCTCGGCGGACGGCAAGGCCCGTCCCGAGGACCAGCGTGACGCCGTACGCCGGGCGGCCGGCCCGATCGCGGACCTGGTGGGCGCTGGGCACCAGGTGCTGCTCACCCACGGCAACGGCCCGCAGGTCGGCAACATCCTGGTCAAGAACGAGCTCGCCGCCGCAGTCGTCCCGCCGGTGCCGCTGAGCTGGTGCGGCGCGCAGACCCAGGCCACCGTCGGCATGCTGCTGCTCAACGCCCTCGACGCCGACCTCGCCGCACGCGGGCTCGCCACCCCGGTCGCGGCGCTGGTCTCCCGCACCCTCGTCGACGCCGGCGACCCGGCCTTCGAGCACCGCACCAAGCCGATCGGCCGCTACCTCACCGAGGAGGACGCGGCGCGGCTCATCGAGCACGGCGAGCGGTACGTCGAGGTCCCCGGCCGGGGCTGGAGGCGCGTCGTGGCCTCCCCGGAGCCGCTGGAGTGCCTCGACGCCCCCGCCGCCGACGTGCTCCTCGCCGCGGGCTACGTCGTGGTCTGCTCGGGCGGGGGCGGCATCCCCACGGTGCGCAACGCCGAGGGCCGGTTCGAGGGGATCGAGGCGGTCATCGACAAGGACCTCACGGCCGCGCTGGTCGCCGCCCACCTCCAGGCGGACCTCCTGGTCATCGCCACCGACGTGGAGCACGTGGTGGCCGACTGGGGGACTCCCGAGGCGCGACCGGTCGGCCGGGTCGGCGCCGAGGCCCTGCGCGCGATCGCCACCGAGCAGCGCTTCGCCGCCGGGTCGATGGGCCCCAAGGTCGAGGCCGTCGTGCGCTTCGTCGAGCAGACCGGCGGCACCGGCGTGATCACCTCGCTCGAGCGTCTTCCCGACGTCCTGTCCGACGACGTCGGAACCCGTGTCGTCCCCGTCCCGCATCCCTGACCAGAAGGAGCCCCCGTGCCATCCGCCATCGAAGTCCGCAAGGTCCCCATCCACTCCGTCGCCGACGCCAGCGAGCTGGCCCAGCTCCTCGACGACGGCGTCATGCACGCTGACCGCGTGGTCGCGATCATCGGCAAGACCGAGGGCAACGGAGGGGTGAACGACTACACCCGGATCATCGCCGACCGCGCCTTCCGCGAGGTGCTGGTGGCCAAGGGCGCCCCGGCCGAGCAGGTCGCCCAGGTGCCGATCGTGTGGTCGGGCGGCACCGACGGGGTGATCAGCCCCCACGCGACGATCTTCGCCACCGTCCCGGACGGCGAGGCGGTGCAGACCGATGAGCCGCGGCTCAGTGTGGGCTTCGCGATGAGCGAGCAGCTGCTGCCCGAGGAGATCGGGCGCACCGCGATGGTGAGCAAGGTCGCCGATGCGGTGAAGGTAGCGATGGAGCGCGCCGGGATCAGCGATGTCGCCGACGTGCACTACGTCCAGACCAAGACCCCGCTGCTCACCATCCACACCATCCGGGACGCCAAGAGCCGCGGCAAGACGGTGTGGACCGAGCACACCCACGAGTCGATGGACCTGTCCAACGGGTGCACCGCGCTGGGCATCGCCGTCGCGCTCGGCGAGATCGAGATGCCCACCGACGAGGACGTGATGCACAACCGCGACCTGTACTCCTCGGTCGCCTCCTGTTCCTCCGGGGTCGAGCTCGACCAGGCCCAGGTGGTCGTGGTGGGCAACGCCCGCGGCGTCGGCGGCCGCTACCGGATCGGCCACTCGGTGATGCAGGACGCGCTCGACCAGGACGGCATCTGGGCGGCGATCAAGGACGCCGGGCTCGAGCTGCCGGAGCGCCCGCGCACCTCCGACCTGGACGGCCGGCTGGTGAACGTCTTCCTCAAGTGCGAGGTCTCCGGCGACGGCATGGTCCGCGGACGGCGCAACGCCATGCTCGACGACTCCGACGTGCACTGGCACCGCCAGATCAAGGCCGCCGTCGGCGGCGTCACCGCCGCGGTGACCGGCGACCCGGCGGTCTTCGTCTCGGTGTCGGCGGCCCACCAGGGCCCCGACGGCGGCGGCCCGGTCGCCGCCATCGTCGACCTGGGCTGACCTTCAGCCGGCGCGGCTCAGTCCTGGTCCAGCTCGGCGCGGATCGCCGCGTCGTGCTGGCCCAGGGTCGGCGGCGGCAGGTGCGTCCGCCGGCCGCCGGAGTAGGCGTGGTCGTCGAAGCGCAGCGGCGAGCCGGGCAGCGTCAAGGTGCCCAGCCCCGGGTGCTCGACCTGCAGCAGCAGGCCCTGGGACCGGGTCTGTTCCCAGCCGTACACGTCGTCGAGGGCACGCACCTTGCCGGCCGGCACGCCCGCCACGGCCAGCACCTCCAACCAGTGCTCGGCGTCGTGGGAGCCCAGGATCTCCTCGATGGCCGCGGTGAGCTCCTCTCGGTGGCCCACCCGGTCCAGGTTCGTCGCGAAGCGTGGGTCGGCCGGGTCGAGCCCGAGCGTGGCGGCGAAGGAGCGCCACAGCCCCTCCGAGCCGCAGGCGACCTGCACCGGGGCGGTGGCGGTGTGGAACAGGCCGTACGGCGCGATCGCCGGGTGGTGCGAGCCTGCCCGCCCGGGCACCTCGCCGCCCAGCGTCCACCGCGTGCCCTGGTAGGCGTGCACGCCGACCACCCCGGCGAGCAGGGACGTGTGGACGACCCGGCCACGGCCGGTGCGCTCGCGCTCGTACAGCGCGGCCACCACGCCGTAGGCACCGTTCATGCCGGCCAGCAGGTCGGCGATCGGCACGCCGGTCTTGGTCGGCTCGGCGTCCCCGGTCAGGCTCATCAGGCCGCCCTCGCCCTGCGCGATCTGGTCGTAGCCGGCCCGGGTCGCCTCCGGGCCGTCGTGGCCGAAGCCGGTGATCGACAGGACGACGAGCCGGGGGTTCAGCTCGTGGAGCCGGGAGAGGGGGAACCCGAGCCGGTCCAGGACCCCGACCCGGAAGTTCTCCAGCAGCACGTCGGCGCGGCGCACCAGCCGGGCCAGGACCTCCTGGTCAGCGGCGTCCTTGAGGTCCAGGCGCAGGGACTCCTTGTTCCGGTTGGCCGACATGAAGTACGTCGACTCGCGGTGGTCGCCCTCGCCCAGGAACGGCGGACCCCAGCCGCGGGAGTCGTCCCCGCCGTGGGGCGTCTCCACCTTGATCACCCGGGCGCCCAGGTCGCCCAGCATCATGCCGGCATGGGGACCGGCCAGGGCGCGGGTCAGGTCGACGACGAGCACTCCGTCGAGCGGGCCGGGATCATCGGGAGAGGTGTCGGGAGCCATGCCCGAACCGTAGACCGTCGGTGCGGCGTGCTGGGATGGTCCCGATGACGACCTACACCCTGCGGCGCACCGCTGTGGCGCCGCCCTCGGCTCCCCCGCTCGATCCCGCGCAGCAGGCCGTGGTCGACCATGCCGGTGGCCCTCTGCTCGTGCTCGCCGGCCCGGGCACGGGGAAGACCACCACGCTGGTCGAGGCGGTCGTCGACCTGGTCGAGCGGCGCGGGGTGCCGCCGGAGCAGGTCCTGGCGCTGACCTTCAGCCGGAAGGCCGCCGAGCAGCTGCGCGACCGGGTGACGGCCCGGCTGGGCCGCACGCTGGCGACCCCGGTGAGCTCGACGTTCCACTCCTTCGCCTACGCGCTGGTCCGTCAGTACACCCCGACCGACCTGTACGCCGACCCGCTGCGGCTGCTGTCCGCGCCGGAGCAGGACGTCAAGCTGGCCGAGCTGCTCACCGACGCGCCCGAGGCGGTGCGCTGGCCCGACTCGTTCCAGTCCGCCGTGGGCACCCGCGGGTTCGCCCGGGAGGTGCACGCGCTGATGGCGCAAGCCCGCGAGCGGGGGCTGGAGCCCGGGGACCTCGTCGCCCTCGGCCGCGACGAGGCGATGCCCGAGCTGGAGGCGGCCGGACGCTTCATGGGGCAGTACCTCGACGTCCTCGGGGACGAGAGCGCCATCGACTACCCCGACCTGGTCGCGCGGGCGGTCCTCGAGGCCGAGGCCCACCGCGACGAGCTGCGGGCCCGGTTCACCCACGTGTTCGTCGACGAGTACCAGGACACCGACCCGAGCCAGGTGCGGCTGCTCCGCGCCCTGGCCGGTGACGGACGGAACCTCGTCGTCGTCGGCGACCCGGACCAGTCGATCTACGCCTTCCGCGGCGCGGACGTGCGCGGCATCCTGGAGTTCCCCCGCGCCTTCACCCGGGCGGACGGGGAGCTGGCGCCGGTGGTGGCCCTGGGCACCACCCGTCGGTTCGGGTCGCGGCTGCTGCGCGCCTCCCGGTCCGTGGCCTCCTCCCTGGGCGTCAGCGGCGCCATCACCGCCGAGCAGTGGGAGGCGTTCCGCACCCCGGTGGCCGCGGCCGGACCGTTCGGGCCCGGTGCGGTCGACGTGCTCACCTTCGACACCGCCCGGGCCGAGACCGAGCACATCGCCGACCTGCTGCGCCGCGCCCACCTCGAGGAGGGCGTCGCGTGGTCGGAGATGGCGGTGCTCGTCCGGTCCGGCCGAGGGTCCATCCCCGCCCTGCGACGCTCCCTCGCCGGGGCCGGCGTGCCGGTCGAGGTGGCCCGCGACGACACGCCCCTGGTCCGGGAGCCGGGCGTCCTTCCCCTGCTGGGGGCACTCCGGGTGGTCCTCGACGCCGACGTCGAGGACCCCACGCACCCCGACCACGTGGGGCCGGACCGGGTGGAGGAGCTGCTCACCTCACCGCTCGGCACCCTCGACGCCACGGACGTGCGCGCGCTCGCCCGCACCCTCAGGGCCCGGCAGAGGGCGGAGGGGGGCGACCTCGGCTCGTCCGCGCTGGTCCGTCGCGCCGTCCTCGAGCCCGGGTTCCTCGACGGCGTGGAGGGGGAGCCGGCACAGCGGGCCCGCCGGCTGGCCGCCCTGCTCCTGGGAGCCCGCGAACGGCTGGTGGACGGCGGCACCGCCGAGGAGGTGCTGTGGGTGCTCTGGGCCGGCACCGACTGGGGTGAGCGGCTGCGGGCCGCGACCCAGAGGGGCGGGGCCGGGGCGCGGCTGGCCCACCGCGACCTCGACGCCCTGTGCGCGCTGTTCGAGACCGCAGCCCGCTCCGAGGAGCAGCGCGGTCACACCAGTGTCACCAGCTTCCTCGACACGCTGTCGGCCCAGGAGATCCCCGGCGACACGCTCGCAGACCAGGGCGTCCGGGGGGACGCCGTGCGGCTGCTCACCGCGCACCGCGCCAAGGGCCTGGAGTGGCGGCTCGTGGTCGTCGCGCACGTCCAGGAGCGTGCCTGGCCGGACCTGCGCCGGCGGGGGTCGCTGCTCCAGGCCGACCGGATCGGCCCCGACGGTCTCCTGCCCCCGCTGACCACGGCCGCGATGCTCGCGGAGGAGCGGCGGCTCTTCTACGTCGCGGCCACCCGCGCCCGGCAGCGCCTGGTCGTGACCGCGGTGCAGTCCCCTGACGACGAGGGCGAGCAGCCGTCCCGGTTCCTCACCGAGCTGGGCCGGCAGGTCGAGCACCGGCAGGGTCGGCCCCGGCGCCCGCTGTCCTTGGCGGGCCTGGTCGCGGAGCTGCGGCGCACCGCCGCCGACCCGCAGGAGCCGTCGACCCTCCGCCGGGCCGCAGCCCGGCGACTCGCCCTGCTGGCGCGGACCGAGGTGCACGGCAGGCCCGTCGCGCCTGCGGCCGACCCCGCGAGCTGGTGGGGGATGCGGGCCCCCAGCCGCGCCGCGCGACCGGTCCGCCCCGAGGACCAGCCGGTGACGCTGTCGGCCAGCGCCCTGGAGGGGTTGCTGCGCTGCCCCGCCCAGTGGTTCCTGAGCCGGGAGGCCGGGGGACAGGTGGTCAGCACGGCCAGCCAGGGCTTCGGCACGGTCGTCCACGCGCTCGCCGAGCGGATCGCCACCGGGGAGCTGACCCCGAGCTCGGTGGAGGACGACCTGATGCCGCTGGTCGACGAGGTCTGGGGCCGGATGGAGTTCCGCACCCCCTGGTCGCGCTCCCGCGAGCGCGAGCAGGCCGCGTTGGCGCTGGCCCGGTTCGTCGCCTGGCACGGCAGCCCCGGTGCGCGCACGTTCGTCTCCACCGAGACCCGGCTCCGGGCCGAGGTGACCCTGCCCGACGGTCAGCGGGTCCGCATCGACGGCGACGCGGACCGGTTGGAGCTCGACGAGGCGGGCCGGGTGGTGGTCGTGGACCTCAAGACCGGCAAGTACGCCCCCACCGGGCCCCAGGTCGTCGAGCACCCCCAGCTCGGCCTGTACGCGCTGGCCGTCACGCACGGCGCAGCCGACGAGGTGCTGGGGCGCGCGGCCGAGTCCGGTGGAGCGGAGCTGGTGCACCTGCGGCTCGGCGACGCCACCCCCAAGGTCCAGCGTCAGGACCCCCAGGTCCCCGGTCCCGACGGTGCCCGGCTCGTCGAGCGCCAGCTGATGGAGGCGGCCGCCACCGTGCGCGACGAGCGGTTCGTCGCCCGGCCCGGGGCGCACTGCGAGCGTTGCGACTTCCACGCCGTCTGCCCGACCAAGGCGTCGGGGAGCGTGCTCTCGTGAGCGCGGGGTCCAGGACCGAGGCTGGCGTCGGGGGCGTGACCATCCGGACGCCGACCGACCTGCAGCGGGTCATGCAGGCCGACTTCGCCTTCAGCGACCAGCAGTTCGCCGCGATCACCGCTCCGCTCGAGCCCGCCGTCGTCATCGCCGGAGCGGGGTCGGGCAAGACCACGGTGATGGCCGCCCGGGTGGTCTGGCTGGTGGCCACCGGGCAGGTCTCCCCGGCCGAGATCCTCGGTCTCACCTTCACCACCAAGGCCACCGCCGAGCTGGCCACCCGGATCCGGGAGCGGCTCACCGTGGCGGGCCTGCTGCCGCGGCGGGGCGAGCTCGCCGCTCGAGCGACGAGCGGTGCCGGGGGCGACCTGGGCGGAGAAGAGGTCGAGGAGCCGACCGTGGCGACCTACCACTCCTACGCCTCGGCCCTGCTCGCCGAGCACGGCCTGCGGATCGGGCACGAGCCCGACACCAGGCTGATCGCCGACGCGTCGCGCTACCAGCTGGCTGCGCGGGCGATCTCCCGGTACACCGCGCCGGTGCGGCACCTCACCGACTCGCCCACCCACGTCATCCAGTACCTCCTCGCCCTGGACGCCGAGATGAGCGAGCACCTGGTCACCCCGGCGCAGGTGCGGGCCTACGACGCCGCGCAGCGGCCGCTGCTGGCGGCGGGGATCGTGGGGGAGACGCGCAAGACCTACCGCGAGCCGAGCGAGAAGGCGATCCTGGCCATCGACCGGCGAGCCGAGCTGCTCGGGATGGTCGAGGCCTACCGTCGGCTCAAGGCCGACCTCGGGCTCATGGACTTCTCCGACCAGATCGCGCTCACCGCGCGGCTGGCCAGCGAGCGCCCCGAGGTGGGGGCGGCCGAGCGCGCCAAGTACAGGGTCGTGCTGCTCGACGAGTACCAGGACACCTCGGTCGCCCAGGCCCTCATGCTCAGCCGGCTGTTCTCCGGACCCGACCCCGGCAGCGGGCTGGGACACCCGGTGATGGCGGTCGGGGACCCCAACCAGGCCATCTACGGCTGGCGCGGCGCCTCGGTCTCCAACATCGTGGAGTTCGCCGCCTCCTTCCCCGGCGTCGACGGCGCGGGGAGGACCTTCCCGCTCACCGTCAACCGCCGCTCCGACCGACGCATCCTGCAGACCGCGAACCACCTGGCCCAGCCGTTGTACGCCGAGCGCGCCGACCTGCTGCCCCTCGAGCCGAAGCCGGACGCCGGCACGGGCGAGGTCCGGGCCGCCTTCCACGAGACCTACGACGAGGAGCTGGACCGGCTCGCCGACGAGGTGCTCGCCGCGCACCGGTCGATGGCCACCCCGGCGTGGAAGGAGATCGGGGTCCTCACCCGCAACAACGCGCACGCCGCCGACGTCTTCGACGCGCTCACCGAGCGGGAGATCCCGGTGGAGATCGTGGGCCTCAAGGGACTGCTCCGCCTCCCCGAGGTCGCCGAGGTGGTGGCGACCCTGACCCTGGTCCAGGACGTCACTGCCAACGCGGCACTGCTGACGCTGCTCGCCGGGCCCCGGTGGGCGATCGGTCCGCGCGACCTGGCGCTGCTCGGCCGGCGCGCCCGGGAGCTGGCCGGGGGAGCGAGCCGGGGCCGGCGCTTCGACGACGTGCGCAGCCAGCTCCAGGCGGCCGTGGACGCCGGGGACCCCACCGAGGTCGCCTCGCTGGGCGATGCGCTGGAGTCACCGGGCGAGGCTGACTACTCCACCGAGGCGCGCGAGCGCTTCGGCCTGCTGGCTGCCGAGCTGCGCAGGCTGCGGGCAGCAGTCGGCGAGCCGATCCTCGACCTGGTGCGCCGGATCATCGAGACCACCGGGATCGACGTCGAGCTCGCGTCGTCGGTCAGCGCGGCCGCCTCGGCCCGCCGTGACAACCTCGACCTGTTCGTCCAGGCGGTGGCGGAGTTCCAGGCCGTGGACGGCTCGGTCACCCTGGCCGCCCTGCTGGCCTGGCTGGAGGCCGAGGACCAGCAGGGCCAGGGCCTCGACGTGGCGACACCGTCCGAGGCCGACTCGGTCAAGCTCCTCACCGTGCACCGGGCCAAGGGGCTGGAGTGGGACACGGTGTTCCTCGTCGGTGTCACCGACCGGAAGTTCCCCACCAACCAGACCCGGCTGCGCTGGTTGACCTCGCCGTCGGTGATGCCCTCGCAGCTGCGGGGCGACCGGCACGACGTCCCGCAGCTCGGTGGGCACGCGCCGGCCGACCTGGCCGCCCTCAAGCGGGCCGCGCGCGAGCACGAGCTCATGGAGGAGCTGCGCCTTGCCTACGTCGCTTGGACCCGGGCCAGGCACCGGCTCGTGGTCTCGGGCTGGTGCTGGGCGCCCCGGCTCAAGGGCGGGCTCGGGCCCTCGACGTACCTCCAGCGCACCCGGGAGGCCCTGGAGACGTGGGGGGCGGTCCCAGACACCTGGCGCGAGGCGCCGACCAAGGAGGAGACCAGCCCGTACGCCGCGGAGTCGCCGGACCAACCGTGGCCGATGTCGCACCACACCGCCGAGGTGGAGCGGCGTGCGGCGGCGGCGCGGCTCGTGGCGGAGGCGGCGCAGGACACCGATGCCGAGGAGGTCCTCGACGACGTGCTCGAGCTGGAGCGGGTCCAGCAGTGGGACGAGGAGCTGGTCCGGCTGGTGCGGGAGGCCGAGCGCGACCGGGGTCCCAGCGTCGAGGTCCCGCTGCCGTCCAGCCTGTCCGCCACGTCGCTGTCCCGGCTAGAGCGCGACCCCGACGGCTTCGCGCGCGACCTGGCCCGGCCGATGCCGCGTCCGCCGTCGCCCTCGGCCCGCTTCGGCACCCGGTTCCACGCGTGGGTGGAGAGCCGGTTCGGGCAGCAGGGGCTGCTCGACCCCGACGACCTGCCCGGGCGCGGGGACCACGGCATCGACGACGACGCGGACCTCCAGGAGCTGGTCAAGCAGTTCGAGGCCGGCCCCTTCGCCGACCGTCCGGTGCTCGAGGTCGAGCCGTCGTTCGCGGTGGTCCTCGGCGGACAGGTCGTGCGCGGCCGCATCGACGCGGTCTTCGAGGAGGAGGACGGCTCCCACCTCGTCGTCGACTGGAAGACCAACCGGGCGCACACCGCCGACCCCGTGCAGCTGGCCGTCTACCGCCTGGCCTGGGCAGAGCTGCACGGCCTCCCGCTGGAGCGGGTGCGCGCAGCGTTCTACTACGTCCGCGACGGCGAGGTGGCCGCGCCGCCGGACCTGCCGGACCGGGCGGGGCTGGAGCGGATCCTGCGGGGGAGCGAGGGGGTCAGTCCAGCATCGCCGTGAGCGCCACCTCGACCATGTGGCCGAAGGTCTCCTGACGCTCGGCCGCGGTGGTCTCGGCGCCGGTCAGGATGTGGTCGGAGACCGTGCAGATCGCCAGACCCCGGCGGCGGTACTTCGCTGCCAGGGTGTACAGCGCACTGGCCTCCATCTCGATCGCGAGCACGCCGTACTCCGCCATCCGCTCGGTCAGCTCCGGCCGGGGGTGGTAGAACGAGTCGCTGCTGAGCAGCAGGCCCACCCTGCTCCGCACCGGCTGCACCTGCGCCGCGTCGTAGGCCTTGCGGAGCAGCTCGAAGTCGGCGACCGGGGCGTAGTCGAGCCCCTCGAAGCGGAGCCGGTTCACCGAGGAGTCGGTGCAGGCGCCTGAGGCGATCACCAGGTCGCGGAGCTCGAGGTCGGGCGACAGTGCCCCGCACGAGCCGACCCGCACCAGCGACTGCACGTCGTAGCTCTCGAACAGCTCGGTGGCGTAGATCGACAACGACGGCAGTCCCATCCCGGAGCCCTGCACCGAGACCGGCTGGCCGTTCCAGGTGCCGGTGTAGCCGAGCATGCCGCGGACCTCGGAGTAGCAGGTGGCGTCCTGGAGGAACGTCTCGGCGATCCAGCGGGCCCGCAGCGGGTCCCCCGGCATGAGGACGTGCGGAGCGATCCGACCCGGCTCGGCAGCGATGTGGGTGCTCATGGAGCAACCCTAGGGGCCGTAGGGTCGGGCCCGTGGAGAGCTTCCCTGCGCCCTGGTCGGTCGACATCGCGCTCTCGGGCCGCAGCCACGAGCGGATCGGCGGACGTCGGACCGACGAGGCCTGGCTGGCGCAGGCCTGGGCCGCGGAGGCCACCCGCGTGGTCGTGCTGCGTGACGGCCGGTTCCCGCTGACCACGGACGGGTGCGCCGTGCGCTGGGTGTCGCCGGCCGAGGCGCCGGAGGGGGAGCGGCTGCTGCTCGGCGAGCAGGAGGGCGTCGTCCACTTCGCGGTCCTCGCCGAGGCGACCGCGGGCCTGGACGGCTGGTCCACGCTGCGGGAGTCGGGCACCGACCTGTCCGAGACGGACCAGGGGCTGCTGGTGCAGGCGCAGTCGCTCGCGGAGTGGCACCGGGCGCACCGGTTCTGCCCCCGCTGCGGCGGTCGGCTGGCCACCTCCGACGGCGGCTACGTGCTGCGCTGCGAGGGCTGCGGACGTCAGCAGTTCCCCCGCAGCGACCCCGCGGTGATCATGCTGGTGGCAGACGACCAGGGCCGGGCGCTGCTCGGCCGACAGCCCGCCTGGCCCGCCGGGCGGTTCTCGACGCTGGCGGGCTTCGTCGACCCGGGGGAGAGCCTGGAGCAGGCGGTCGCCCGCGAGGTCATGGAGGAGGCCGGGATCGAGGTCGCCGACGTCACCTACTTCGGCAACCAGCCGTGGCCCTTCCCGGCCAGCCTCATGGTGGGCTTCTTCGCCCGGGCGGTGACCACCGAGATCGCCCTCGACGACGACGAGCTCGACGACGCCCGCTGGTTCAGCCGGGACGACGTACGCCGGGAGACCGAGGCGGGCACTCTCGGTCTTCCCGGCAGCATCTCGATCAGCCGCTCCCTCATCGAGGCGTGGTACGGCGGCACCCTGCCGGGGTCGTGGTAGCCGGCAGCCGTCCTCAGGCCAGCTCGGCGACCTTCGCCTTGACCTGCTTCAACGACGGGTTGGTCTGGGCGCTCCCGTCGGAGTAGACCAGGGTGGGAACGGTCTGGTTCCCGTGGTTGACCCGCTCGACGATGAGCGCGGCCTCAGGCTGCTGCTCGATGTCGACGACCTCGTAGGCGATGCCCTCCCGGTCCATCTGTCCCTTGAGGCGGTTGCAGTAACCGCACCACGGGGTGGAGTACATCGTGACCTTCGAATCGACCGGCACGGTCTGTCCTTCCCAACGCTTAGGCTCTGAAAAGGGCCCCCACCGGGGCCCGCATCGTGTCAACACCACTCCCGAGGAGCCTGTTCCGTATGCCGATGTTGCCCGGATCACCGGCCGTCGAACCCCGGACGAGCGAGGGGGCCGAGGCGCTCCTCGACGGACTGGACCCCGAGCAGCGCGAGGTCGCCGTCGCGCTGCGCGGGCCGGTCCGGGTCCTGGCCGGCGCGGGCACCGGCAAGACCCGGGCGATCACCCACCGGATCGCCTACGGGGTGGCCACCGGCGTCTACACCCCGACCCAGGTGCTGGCGGTGACCTTCACGACCCGCGCAGCCGGCGAGATGCGCACGCGGCTGCGCACCCTGGGCGCCCACGGCGTCCAGGCGCGCACCTTCCACTCCGCGGCGCTGAGGCAGGCCCGGTACTTCTGGCCCAAGGTGTACGGCGGTGAGCTGCCCCCGCTGATGGACTCCAAGCTGCCCCTGGTCGGCTCGGCCGCCCGACGCAACCGGGTCGACACCCAGCAGGCCACGCTGCGCGACCTGGCCAGCGAGATCGAGTGGTGCAAGGTGAGCAACGTCGGGCCCGACGACTACGCCCGGATCGCCTCCGCGCGGAAGCGCGAGGTGAGCAACGTCGACCCGGCGATGGTGGCGCGCGTCTTCGCCTCCTACGAGGAGGTCAAGCGGGAGGCCGGCCGGATGGACATGGAGGACATCCTGCTGTGCGCCGCGGCGATCCTCACCGAGGACGATCGGGTCGCGGCCGAGGTGCGCCGCCAGTACCACCACTTCGTGGTCGACGAGTTCCAGGACGTCAGCCCGATCCAGGCAGCCCTGCTCGAGCTGTGGCTCGGGGGCCGCGACGACCTGTGCGTGGTCGGTGACCCCGCCCAGACCATCTACTCCTTCGCCGGGGCGAGCGCGCGCCCGCTGCTGGACTTCCCCCGGCAGCACCCCGGGACCACCAGCGTCGAGCTGGTCCGCAACTACCGCTCCACCCCCCAGGTGATCGACGTCGCGAACCGGCTGATGGCCGGCACCGCCACCCAGGGGGTGCGGCTGCGCTCGCAGCAGGAGGCCGGGGCCGACGTGCGCTACCAGGAGCACCCCGACGAGGTCGACGAGGCCGAGAGCGTGGCCACGACGATCCGCGGGCTGCTCGACCGGGGCACCCCTCCCAGCGAGGTCGCGGTCCTGTTCCGGATCAACGCCCAGTCGGAGGCCTTCGAGGAGGCCCTCGCCGCGCGCGGCGTCCCGTACGTCGTCCGCGGGGCCGAGCGCTTCTTCCAGCGGGCCGAGGTGCGCCAGGCGGTGACGCTGCTGCGCGGCGGGGCGCGCTCCTCCGAGGACGGCGGCGGGCGCGGCGACGAGCTGGTCGACGCCGCCCGCGGGGTGGTCTCGGGCATGGGCTGGACCGCTCAGGCACCCGCCACCCGCGGCAACGCCCGCGACCGGTGGGAGTCGCTGCAGGCCCTGACCGACCTCGCCGTCGGGTTCGCCGCGGCCAGCCCCGAGGCCACCCTGGGGGACTTCGTCGACGACCTCGACCGCCGGGCCGCCGAGCAGCACGCCCCCGTCGCGGAGGGCGTCACCATCACCACGCTGCACACGGCCAAGGGACTGGAGTGGGACGCGGTCTTCCTGTGCGGGGTCGTGGAGGGCACGCTCCCGATCACCTACGCCATGGACTCGCCGGGCGCGATCGAGGAGGAGCGCCGCCTGCTGTACGTCGGCATGACCCGGGCGCGACGCGAGCTGGCGGTCTCCTGGGCGCAGGCCCGCAACCCCGGAGGCAGGGCCACCCGCAGACCGTCACGGTTCCTGGACGGGCTGCGACCCGAGGTCGCCTCGGACCGGGCCCGCGACGGGCGCTCGGTCAGGGGCGCCAAGGCGGCCAAGAAGGGTTGCCGGGTCTGCGGGAAGCCGCTGGGCTCGGTGGCCGAGCGCAAGGTCGGCCGGTGCGACTCCTGCCCCTCGACCTACGACGAGGCGCTGTTCGAACAGCTGCGCGCGTGGCGCTCGGAGACCGCGAAGGCGGAGTCCGTGCCCGCCTACGTGGTCTTCACCGACCTGACCCTGCAGGCCATCGCGGAGGTGCGCCCGGGCTCGCCCAGCCAGCTGCTCACCATCAACGGGATCGGCAAGACCAAGCAGGAGAAGTACGGCGACGCCGTCCTGGCCGTCGTCGCCGGAGAGCCCGGCTGAGGGCGACGGACCGCCTCGACGGGCTGCCGAAAAAAGTTTCTGGAAAACCTTGAATAAATGGTTTGCGGTCCTCACAGATCCCCGAGTAGCGTGCTGTTCACCCCGAAGGCGTCAGCCCCGGGTCAGCATGCAAGAGACGAGAAGGAGGTGACCACAGTGATCATCAACGCCATCAAGAAGGAGAAGGGCGGCTTCGTCATGCCTTCGTTCGACGGCCTCGGCTGGCTGTGCGCATCTCCCGATCACCAGGGGCGCCTCGTCGCGCCCGTCGGCGGCGGTCTCAAGGGACAGCTGCGCCCCGAGCTCGCCGGCGCCCGCGGCACCGTCCCGGCCTTCCGCACCACCACGACCGATGTGTACGTCCCGGTCACGGGTATTCCTGCCTGGAGTCCACCGATATAGGAGACCTCTCCTCATCGGCAGCCTCCAGGCCGCGGAACCCGAAACCCGGGATCCGCGGCCTTTCTGTTTGGTCACCAGCCAAAGAAGCAGTCAACACAGGAGGAAACGAAATGAGTATCTCCGTCCTCGACGCGCCGGCACCCGGCGTGGGCGTCGACGAGGAGCAGCTGCCGTGTCACCGCGAGGACCCGGAGCTCTTCTTCGCCGAGTCGCCGAGCGACGTGGAGCTGGCGAAGGCGTTGTGCGGACCGTGCCCGGTCCGCGCGGAGTGCCTGGCCAGTGCGATCGAGCGCCGCGAACCGTGGGGTGTGTGGGGAGGACAGCTCCTGCTCCAGGGGGTGGTCATCCCGCGCAAGCGCCCCCGCGGCCGGCCCCGGAAGTCCGAGGTGGCCGCCTGATCGCCTGCCGCTCACGCAGCACCGTCACGTGCGCCCGCCGGCCGGTGGACGCTCATCGCCGCACCGCGGCCCGGAAGAACGAGGAAGACCGATCCCGATGAACACCTGCGAGCTGAACCGGAGCACCGTCATGAACTTGATGTATGAAGACCTGGCCCGAGCACAGATGTCCGCGCGCCTGGGAGAGGCGCAGGCCCTGCGACGCGGTCACCAGGTCGTCGTCGCCCGTCGACTGTCCCGTCGCGCCGAGCGCGCTGCCGCCAAGGCACGCGTCGCCGTGGCCCGGCTGTGACACCGATCCACCACCCTCACCGAACTCACCCTCCAGGAGAACCGTCATGAACCCGTTCCCCGACGAGCTCGCCCGGGCGCACGCGACCCGGCGGCTCGACGAGGCCGAGAGCCTGCGTCGCGGACGTCGGATCGTCGCGGCGCGCCGGCTGTCCCGGCGCGCCGAGCGCGCCGCGCTCCGGGCTCGGCTCGTGCTGGCCCGGTCGCTCTGACCGGACCAGCACAGGCCCGAGCGGGCGCCGGCCCGCGCCCACCCAGCACCACCGAAGTGACCGAAGGCGACAGCCCGGCCCCGGACAGCACCCCGGGGCCGGGCTGTGGTGCGTCCCGGGCGAAGCCGCTGCCGCGGCGTACGCTGAGCCGGTGGCGGTGATCTGTGACCTGTGCGGGAAGGTCGGCGAGGGCGACGAGCCGCCGCTGACCTGGTCCCTGACCGTCGAGAACGGTCGCAGCCTGCGCTACTGCGACCGGTGCACCCGCGACAACGTCCGCGCGATCGAGGGGAAGCTCGACAGCACCTACTGGTGAGCACCCGCCGCGTCCCAACGCCCCGTCAGAGCGGGTCGTCGAACCCCGGCATCGACTCCATGAGGATCTCCCGGAACGGCGCCTCGGCCTCGAGCTGGCACAGCACCCCGACGCCACCGACCCAGGTCCGGTGGATCAACAGGTAGTCCTTGGGCAGGTTGAGCCGGAAGGCGATCTGGGTCTCCGGCTGGGTGGGGTCCTGCAGCCGTTGCAGCTGGGTGCGCATGTACGCCCGGGAGAACTTGAACGACTCGGTCCGTGCCGGGTCCACGAACGGGCCGAGGTAGGACTTCAGGTCGTCCGCGCTGACCCGGATGTTCGGCTTGATGAAGCCCTCGGAGCGCAGGTGCGCGACGACGGCGTCGTAGTCCTCGGACAGCGAGATCCGCATCAGCCGGCCCATCGGCCGGGGGAGCTCGCCGCCCGGCAGCCGGGCGACCGCGCCGAAGTCGAGCACCCCGAGCCGGCCGGGGGAGCCGTCCGGGTGGGGCACCAGCCGGAAGTTGCCCGGGTGGGGGTCCGCGTGCAGCATCCCGGTCCGTGCCGGCCCCTCGAACATGAACCGCGCGTAGAGCTCGCCGTAGTGGTTGCGCTCCTCGGGCGTGCCGTCGTCGATCACCCGGGCCAGGGACGAAGGGGTGTCCAGCCACTCGGTGACCAGCGCCCGCTGGGAGTGCGCGACGACCCGGGGCACGACGAAGCGGGCGTCGTCGGCGAACTCGGCGGCGAAGACGGCCTGGGCCTCCGCCTCCAGGCGGTAGTCGAGCTCCTCGGTCACGCGCTCCTGCAGCTCCTGGGCCAGCAGCTTGGCGTCGATGCCGGGCAGCAGCCCGCCGAAGGCCCGGGCGAGCCGGGTGATCTGCCGCAGGTCCGAACGCATCGCGTCCTCGGCGCCGGGGTACTGCACCTTGATCGCGACCTCGGTGCCGTCCACCCAGCGACCCCGGTGGACCTGGCCGATCGAGGCTGCCGCGGCGGGCTCCTCGTGGAACTCCACGATCTTGCGCTTCCAGCCCGCACCGAACTCGCGCACCAGCTGCTGATGGACCACGGCGCTCGACATCGGAGGAGCGGCGTCCTGGAGCCGGGTCAGGTGCTGGCGGTACGGCGCTGCGATCTCCTCGGGGAGCGCCCCCTCGAAGATGGAGAGCGCCTGGCCGAACTTCATGGCCCCGCCCTTGAGCTCGCCGAGCGTGCGGAAGAGCTGCTCGGCGGTGCGCTGCTGCACCTCGGTCACGACCGCCTCGGCCGGCGCACCTCCGAGCCGCTTGCCCAGGCCGAGCGCGGAGCGCCCGGCATAGCCGAGGGGGAGAGAAGCGAGCCGTGCGGTGCGGGTGACTGCCTTGCGAGGAAGGTCGGCCATGAAGTCATTGTGCCCGGTGCACGAAGCCGGCACCCGGCGAACGTGCCCGGTCCGCGCTGGGCCTCAGCTCCAGGTGCACCCGCAGTGCGCGTGCGGGGACCACGCCCGGGTCTCGATCTCGGTCAGGCCGGGGGCCAGCCGCACGGTGGTCCCCAGCGTGGAGGGGACCCCGCCCTCGGCGTACGTCGCGAGGTCCCGGACCGCCCAGCCCACCGCCACCGCGGCCAGTGCCGGGTCGACGGGCTCGGGGATCCCGTCGGCACGGTCGCGGCGCGTCGCCTGGGCGTACTGCTCCACCAGCAGCGGCCAGCAGCGGTCCTCCTCGCTGCGATGGGCGTCCAGGCAGCGCAGGCACGCGGTCCGCCCCGGCTCCACGAAGGGCCCCAGCAGTGCCGTCCCCTCGGTGAGCCGCAGCAGCAGGTGCGGTGTCCGGTCGTGCAGCCAGGGGTCGACGAGGGTGCGTTGCGGCTCGCCGACCCCGAGCAGGACGGGCAGCGACCGGACCGTCCGGGGCCGTCGGGTGGGGCCCCCGTGCCGTGCGGTGGGGCGCGCACCACGCCCGGTGCCGGCCACCGGCAGGTCGAGCCGACGACAGAGGTCGGCCAGGTCGTCACCGAGCAGACGGCCGAGAGGGTGGCCGAAGACGTGGAGGGAGACCTCGTGGCGGTCACGCTCGTCGAGGACGTCGGCGACCCGGTCGCCGTGGCGGCGCCCGACGTCGGCTGCGGCATGGCGGCGCCAGGTGACGGCCGGGTCGGTCGGGTCCCCGTCCAGGGGCGGGAGCGACTGGCGGAGGGCCGCGTCGTCGGCGCTGGCCAGCCCGGCGCGGACCAGGGGGTTCAGCTGGTGCGGCGCCAGCTCACGGCCGGCCAGCGGGACCGCGGTCGCGGGGTCGAGGCCGGCCTGGAGCTGGTCGGGTCCTCGGCGCAGCAGATGGGTGCCGGGAGCAAGGATCGGATGCATGGGCGGGAGCGTGCCGCATTCCCGGACCCGCTGCTCCCGGTTCTCCACAGGCCCCCGGTGGTCGGGCGGGCATGCCGCAGGGGCGGCACCCCGAGGGGGTGCCGCCCCTGCGGACGATGATCGGGGTCGATCAGGCCTTGCCGAGGATGCGGTTGAGGTTGGTCCCGCACACCGGGCAGACGGCCTTGGCCATCCTGGTGCCCTTGTCGTTGACCTTGACCTCGCCCTCGGCCTCGCGCTTCTCCTTGCACTTGACGCAGTAGAACTCGCCGCTCCAGGTCTCTGCCATTGACGGACTCCTTGCTTGTTGTCGAACACGTCTGTGTCGGTCGTCGCGGCGAGCAGCCCTCAAGATGACCCGCCGGTGCCGCGTGTCACGGCCTGCTCGACCCTACGCCCCAGCGTGCCGAGCGTGCGGGAGGCACCCCCTGAGCGGCGTCGTCCCTGTCGTCGCGGCGTGACGACGCCCTGGCGCAAGGAAGGCCCCCGGCGTCCCGGACCGGCCACGTGCCTTCCCCTTGCCCGTGGCCGAGCCGAACCGACCGGGGGCCGCTCCGTGCTGCGTGCCTGACCGTAGGCGCCGGCCACCGTGGCGGCAAGGCCTCGGTATCCACCCTTGTGGATAAAGCTGTGGATAGTGTGTGGAGCGCGCGGGTCGACCTGGGGAGGAACCCCCGGTCGCGGTGCACGGAGCTGTGTAGGACACGCCCGGGGCGCACCACGACACGCCGTCTGACCAGCAACGACCTCGGTCCACGGGGTGTGCACGAGAAAGAGGTGAGCAGTGCGCCAGACCAGTGCGGATCCGTCCGACGCCCGACCCGACGCCCGACCCGGCAGCGGCACTGCGCCGGATCGCGTTCCTCCTCGAGCGTCGGCTCGCGGACACCTACAAGGTCAAGGCCTTCCGGGGAGCGGCCGCCCGGGTGCTGGCCACGGCGCCGGAGGAGCTCGCGGAGCGGGCCACGAACGGCACGCTGCGGGAGCTGGAGGGGATCGGCAAGGCCACGGAGGCCGTGGTGGTCCAGGCGCTGGCCGGCACCGTCCCGGCGTACCTCGCGGACCTCGAGAAGACCGCCGGCCCGCTGGAGACGGGCGGGGAGGACCTGCGCGCCCGGCTCCGGGGCGACCTGCACGCGCACTCGGACTGGTCCGACGGCGGTGCGCCGGTCGAGGAGATGGTGATGACCGCGGTCGAGCTCGGACACGACTACCTGGCCCTGACCGACCACTCGCCCCGGCTCACCGTGGCCCACGGGCTCAGCGCGGCCCGGTTGGCCCGCCAGCTCGAGGTGGTGGCGGCGGTGAACCGTCACCTCGCCGGTGGTTTCCGGCTCCTGACCGGGATCGAGGTGGACATCCTGGACGACGGCGCGCTCGACCAGACCCCGGAGCTGCTCGACCGGCTCGACGTGGTGGTCGCGTCCGTGCACTCCAAGCTCCGGATGGACCGGGCACCGATGACCCGGCGGATGGTGGCGGCGGTGTCGGACCCGCGCACCGACGTCCTCGGGCACTGCACCGGACGGCTGGTCCGCGGTGGCCGGGGGACCCGGCCGCCGAGCGAGTTCGACGCCGCGGAGGTCTTCGCCGCGTGCGCCGCCCACGACGTCGCAGTGGAGATCAACAGCCGACCCGAGCGTCAGGACCCTCCCGACGACCTGGTCGCGGTCGCCGTCGACGCGGGCTGCCTGTTCTCCGTCGACAGCGACGCCCACGCGCCGGGGCAGCTGGACTTCCTCGACCACGGCGCCGCGCGCGCGAGCCGGCTGGGGGTGCCGGTGGAGAGGATCGTCACCTCGTGGCCGCTGGAGGAGGTGCGGGCCTGGACCCGGCGCAAGCGCCCGGGGTCCCCGGGGTGAGCCCGGGGGGCGAGTAGCGTTCCCCCATGGGAACCGGCAGCGCCTCGGGTGCCGACCAGCCGCTGGTCGAGGTGCGCCGCAGCCGGCGCCGACGGCGTACGGTCTCGGCCTACCGTGAGGACGACGGCCGGGTCGTGGTGCTCCTTCCGGCGCGGATGAGCAAGGCCGAGGAGCGCGAGTGGGTGGCCACCATGCTGGCCCGGCTCGCGCGCTCGGAGGAGCGGCGGCGGCCCTCCGACGAGGCGTTGGCCCGACGGGCGACCCAGCTCTCCGAGCGCTACCTGGAGGGGCTGGCCCGCCCCCTGTCGGTGCGGTGGGTGGAGAACCAGACCCATCGGTGGGGGTCCTGCACGCCGTCGGACCGCACCATCCGGGTCTCCAAGCGGCTCCAGGGCATGCCGCCGTGGGTGGTCGACTACGTCCTGCTGCACGAGCTGGCCCACCTGCTGGAGAAGGGGCACACGCGGGCGTTCTGGGTCCTCGTGGACCAGTACCCCAAGGCGGAGCGCGCCAAGGGCTTCCTGGAAGGGGTCGCGTTCGCCGCGGCCGCCGACCTGTCCCCGCAGGACGTCCCGGCCCAGAGCGCCGCGGACGCCGAGTCAGCGCTGGGAGACCAGGCGGAGTCGACCGAGGTCGACGAGCTCGCGTAGGGAGGGCTCGTCGCTGGGCAGGGCGTCGCAGGCCCACCAGCGCACGTCGACCGACTCCTCGCTGACCCGGGTCGTGCTCTCCTCGGCAGCGACGGCCAGGAACCGGACGTCGAGGTGCCGGGTGCGGGCGTCGCCGCCCCCGCAGAAGGGCACCTCGTGGGCGTCGAGGTGGACCGGCACGGGGTCGATCCGCAGGTCGGTGGCCCCGGACTCCTCGGTGGCCTCGCGCAGCGCCGCGGAGACCAGGCTCGGGTCGGACGGCTCGACGTGTCCGCCGAACTGGAACCAGCGCAGCGCCTTGGCGTGCAGGGTCAGCAGCACCCGGTCACCGTCGGGGGACAGCACCAGCGCGCTCGCGGTCAGGTGGTCCGGCCGGCAGGAGCGGCTCAGGCCGTCCCGACGCGTCACCAGGTGGTCGACGTACTCCTGACGTAGGGCGTCCTGGCACGGGGTGGGCGCAGCCCACTGCCTCAGTCCGGCCAGCGCGTCCGCATGCGCGTCGGTCACTCCGACGGGTCGTCCTTGCCGGTCCCGCCGGGACCAGACTCCTCCTCCAGCAGCTTGGCGAGGGCGATGTCGAAGCCGTCGCCGCCGAACTCGTCCTGGCCGTCGGCGTCCCCGGACTCGACCTGGGCGTGCTCCCCGAAGCCGAGCGGGTCGTCGAGGTCGGCGGCGGTCGGCAACAGGTCGGGGTGGGACCAGATCGCGTCACGGGCCACCGCGCCCTGCCGGGACCGGAGGCTCCCCCACAGGGCCGCGGCGTCGCGGAGCCGGCGGGGCCGCATCTCCAGACCCACCAGGGCCGCGAACGCGTCCTCGGCCGGGCCGCCGGCGGCGCGCCGGCGTCGGATGATCTCCTGCAGCTTGGACGCGGTGGGCATCCGGTCCTCCGTGGCCTGGCTGACCACCTCGTCGACCCACCCCTCGACGAGCGCCAGGATCGTCTCGAGCCGGACCAGGGCGGCCTTCTGCGTGGGCGTCTTCTGCGGCTCGAAGAGCCCGCCCTGCAACGCCTCCTGCAGCGCCGCCGGGTTCATCGGGTCGATCCCCGACATCTTCTCCTCGATGCCGCCGATGTCGATGCTCGTGCCGCGGCCGAAGTCCTCGACGGCGGCGATGAGGTGCGCGCTGAGCCACGGCACGTGGGCGAAGAGCCGCTGGTGGGCGACCTCGCGGAGCGAGAGGTACAGGCGCACGTCCTCGCCGGAGACGTCGAGGCCCTCGGCGAACGCGGCGACGTTGGCCGGCAGCAGGGCCGCGCGGCCGACGGGGGCGAGGGGGAGGCCGATGTCGGAGGAGCTGAGCACCTCTCCGGCGAGCCCGGCGAGGGCTTGGGCGACCTGCTGGGCGAACATCGCGCCGCCGGCCTGGCCGAGGATCGCCATGAACGGTCCGGCCATCGCCTGCGCCTCCTGGGGCAGCGCCTTGGCCATCGCACCGACGACGTGCTCGGCGACCGGCTCGACGAGCTTCTGCCACACCGGCAGGGTCTGCTCGATCCACTCGGCGCGGCTCCAGCCGGCGGTCGTGGCCACCCCGCCGGGCAGGTCGGTGACCGAGTCGAGCCAGTGGTCCGCCAGGCGCATCGCGTCCGCGATCCGCGCGGCCTCCGCCGCGGAGACCGACGGGTCGGGCTGCTGTGCGGCGGCCTTGCGGGCCAGGTCCTTGGCCAGGCCCCAGTTCACCGCACCCTCGTGCGGCTGCATCATCGCCTGCATCTGGCCCATCAGGGCGGACAGGTCCGGCATTCCGGGACCCATCCCGGGCAGTCCTGCGCCCCCTCCGCCGAAGGCGGCGAAGATCTGCTCGAAGGGGGTGCCCTGGAACGGGTTGGGCTGCTCGCCGGGGTCGTTCGTCATACCCTCCAAACTACTCTCGTCGCGGAATCGTTCCCGACCCGCTCCCGACGGGTGGGCGGTGTGCCGTAGCGCCGTCGGGGCCGGGTACGGCGCGGGCTAGGGTCGCTGCGTGGACGACGACGTTGCGGGTGGAACGGACCTGGGCCAGGTGGTGCGCCTCGTGGAGATCCGCGAGACGGCCCTCGACGTGGTCGAGGTGCTGGCCGCGGTGGGGGACGACGCAGCCGGCGGGGTGACGCTCTTCGTCGGCGTGGTCCGGGACCACGACGACGCCAAGGCGGTCTCGCACCTGGACTACACCGCGCATCCGACGGCGGCGGCGAAGCTCCGTGAGGTGGTCGAGGCGGTGGCTGAGCGGCACCCGGTCGCGGCCGTCGCCGCCGTGCACCGGGTCGGTCACCTGGCGGTCGGGGACATCGCCGTCGTGGTCGCTGCTGCGGCCGCGCACCGTGGCCAGGCGTTCGACGCCTCCCGCGCCCTCATCGACGACCTGAAGGCCGCGGTGCCGATCTGGAAGCACCAGGCCTTCTCCGACGGGTCGGAGGAGTGGGTCGGTACTCCCTGACCCGGTCACCGCCCTGCGCCCGGGCCTCCCGCGACCTGGTGTGCCGGGCTCCCGGGGAGTCTGCGGGGGAGCGGACCGCTCGCGACCTAGCCTGGGCGGGTGGAGATCTTGTGGTGGCTGGCGCCTGCCGGCGGCGCGACCTTGCTGGCCATGGCGTGGGCGGGGTGGGCCGGTCGACCGCGACGTGAGGAGCGCGACCGCTCGGAGGCGGCGTACGAGCGGTTCGCCGCGGCGATGGCCAAGGACCACCCCGCGGCCGGACGGCCCCGCCCGACCACGGTGCGCGACCGGAGCACCGGCATCGCGGTGCGTCCGTCGCGGCGCGGCGACTGAGAGCCCGCTGAACGTCCGCTGAGACCTCTCTGTGAGGCTGGCGGCGCCCGGATGGTCCTGGTTCACGACGGTCCCGTGCCTGCCCGCTCCGGTTGGCTTGTTCTGAGAGGCTGAACCCTATGAGCCGCCGTTCCGTTGCCAGTCTGCTTGCTGTGGGCATGCTGCTGGGGCTGTTCGTGGTGGCCGTCCGCGAACCCGTCCCGTACGTCACGGTCTCGCCCGGCCCCACGGTCGACGTGCTCGGCGAGAGCGGCGACAAGCCGATCGTCCAGGTCCGGGGGCACAAGACCTACCCGACCTCGGGACAGCTGCGGCTCACCACCGTCTCGGTCACCAACCCCGACGCCCGCACCACGCTGGCCGAGGCGCTGGCCGGCTGGGTGCGCCCCGACGTCGCCGTGCTGCCGTACACCGCGATGTACCCCGACGCCGGGACCGCCGAGCAGGAGAAGGCGGAGTCGGCGGCGCAGATGGTGGGCTCGCAGGACACCGCGGTGGCCGCCGCGCTCGTCGAGCTGGGCTACGACCTGCCCACGTACGCCGAGGTCATCGGCATCACCCCCGGCGGCGCCTCCGACGGCGTCCTCGAGGCGCGGGACCGGATCCTCAGCCTCGACGGCCGACCGATCGACTCCACCGACCAGGTCTTCGCCGCGCTGGCGGACGTGCGCCCGGGGGACACCGTGAGCGGCACCGTGCGCCGCGAGGGCAAGACCGTCCCCTTCAAGGTCACCACCACCGCCGCCCCCGACGACAAGAGCCGAGCACTGCTCGGGATCCTGCTCGGCGAGGGCTACCAGTTCCCGTTCGACGTCCGGGTGCGGCTCGACGACACGATCGGCGGGCCGAGCGCCGGCCTGATGTTCGCGCTGTCCGTCTACGACACGCTCACCCCGGGCGCCCTCACCCAGGGGGAGGTCGTCGCGGGCACCGGCACCATCGCCGCGGACGGGTCGGTGGGCCCGATCGGCGGCATCCGGCAGAAGATCGTGGGCGCCGAGCGTGCCGGGGCGACGCTGTTCTTCGTCCCTCCCGACAACTGTGACTCCGCCGTGCTGGCGCCCGTCGACGACGACGAGATAAGCCTGGTGCGGGCGCCCACCCTCCACAGCGCCCTGGCGTCGCTGAGGAAGCACACCCAGGACCCGTCCGCCGACCTACCGAGGTGCCCGTCATGACCGATGACCCCATGACCCCGCCCCAGACCCCGACCCTGACCCCGCCCGTGACCCCGCCCGTGACCCCGGCCGTCGAGGACGAGGGTCCGGTCGTGGCGGCGGCCGACCTGTCGCTGCGCGCAGCCGTGCTCGAGCTGGAGCAGCACGCGGCCGAGGGCGGGTGGGACCAGCCGGCGCGGCTGTTCGCGCTGGTGCCGACCGACCGGCTCCTCGCCGACGAGCCGGGCCTGGCCCCCGTGCTGGGGATCGAGCCGGGGGCCGACCTGACCGGCAGCCTCACCCCGATCGAGCAGGACGAGCTGCCCCCGGGCGAGCCCGTCGAGGACCTGCTGGCGCAGATGGAGTGGCCCGAGGAGGTGCTCGGCACCGCCGTGATCGTGGAGCGGCTGGTGCTGCCGCCCTCGGTGGGCGACCTCCCCGACGACGCCTCGGAGGCCCAGGAGCTGGCGCAGACGCACCCGGACCGCCAGGAGGTCCGGATGATCGCCGGGGCGACCCGGGCAGGCTCGACGTACTGCGCGCTGCGGCTGCGGTCGCACGACGACGCCTTCGCCGTCATCGAGGGGCCGGACCTGGTGCCGGCCCTCCTAGAGTTGCTGCAGGGCACGTTGGCCCCTGTGGACCAGTGAGCGTGACCCCATGAACGTGAGAAGTGATGGAGCAGTGATTCACCCGTGAGCGGACTCTTCGACGACGAGGACCAGACCCCCCCACGGCGGACGCCCCCGCCTCGGCCGCAGCGCTCCCGGGCGCTGTTCCTGACCGCGACGGTGCTGGTGGTCGTGTTCTTCGGACTCTCCGCCTTCACCGGCGTGTGGACCGACAAGCTGTGGTTCAGCAGTGTCGGGTTCGGCTCGGTGTTCACCAAGGTGCTGGGCACCAAGGCCCTGCTGTTCGTGGTCTTCGGCGTCCTCCTCGGCGGGCTCGTCGCCTTGAACATCGTCCTGGCCTTCCGGTCCCGGCCCGACTTCCGGCCCCTGCCGGCCGAGGCCAGCCTGGACCGCTACCGCGACGCGGTCGAGCCGCTGCGCACGTGGGTGGTGGTCGCCGTCGCGATCGTGCTCGGGCTGATCGCGGGCGGGTCCGCCTCGGGCCAGTGGCGGTCCTTCCTGCTCTGGCGGCACCACCAGCCGTTCGGGCGCGAGGACCCCTACTTCGGCAAGGACATCGGCTTCTTCGTCTTCCAGCTGCCGTGGCTGCACTACGTCGTGAACTTCACCCTGATGACGCTCGTCCTGTGCCTGGTCGCGGCGATCGTCGTGCACTACCTGTTCGGTGGGATCCGGCTGCAGTCGCGCGGGGACAAGGTCTCCGGCGCCGCGCAGGTGCAGTTCTCGGTCCTGCTCGGGCTGTTCGTGCTGGTCAAGGCCCTCGACTACTACCTGGACCGGTTCGACCTCACCACCGACCAGGGGCGGCGCTTCACCGGCATCAACTACACCGCCTTCCACGCGATCCTGCCGTCGAAGAACATCTTGATGTTCATCGCGCTCATCTGTGCGCTGCTGTTCTTCGCCAACATCTTCCGGCGGACCTGGCTGCTGCCCGGGATCGGGCTGGGGCTGCTGGTGCTCTCGGCGATCCTGCTCGGCGCGCTGTGGCCGGGCATCGTGTGGCAGTTCCAGGTGCGGCCCTCGGAGCCGGACAAGGAGGAGCCGTTCCTGGCCAAGAACATCACCGCCACCCGCGACGCCTACGGGGTCGCCGAGGTCGCCGAGCAGAGGTACGACGCCACCGTGTCGGTGACCGAGGACCAGCTGCGGGAGAGCGCGGACTCGCTGCCCGGCATCCGGCTGATCGACCCGGCCAGGATGAGCCAGGCCTTCGAGCAGCTCCAGCAGGTGCGCGGCTACTACTCGGTGGCGCAGGTGCTCGACGTCGACCGGTACGACATCGACGGGCAGACCCGCGACATGGTGCTGGGCGTCCGGGAGCTCGACCAGTCAGGGCTGGTCACCGACCAGCGCAACTGGGCCAACGAGCACACCGTCTACACCCACGGCTTCGGCGTCATCGCGGCGTACGGCAACAACCGCACCGCTGACAACAAGGCGCCCTCGAGCGACGAGCCGCCGTGGGCCGAGGAGGACCTGCCGCCCCGTGGCGACCTGTCCGACATGACGCCGGACGGGTACGAGGCGCGGATCTACTTCGGTGAGAAGAGCCCGACGTACTCCATCGTGGGCAAGCCCACCGGCGGCAACGACGTGGAGCTCGACATCCCCGAGGAGGCCTCGGGCGAGCGCGGCACCACGACGTACGACGGCGCCGACGGGGTCGACATCGGCGGTTTCCTCAACAAGCTGCTGTACGCGGTGAAGTTCGGGGAGCCGAACATCGTGCTGTCCAGCCGGGTCAACGACAACTCCAAGATCCTCTACGAGCGGCAGCCCCGCGAGCGGGTGCAGAAGGTCGCCCCCTGGCTGACCGTGGACAACGACCCGTACCCCGCCGTGGTCGACGGACGGGTGGTCTGGATCCTCGACGGCTACACGATGAGCGACCGCTACCCGAACTCCGAGCGGGCGTCCTTCGACGAGATGGTCTCCGACGCGCTGACGCCGACCTCGTCGTACGTCACCTTGCCGACCGACCAGATCAACTACATGCGCAACTCGGTCAAGGCGGTCGTGGACGCCTACGACGGCACCGTGAAGCTGTACGAGTGGGACGAGAGCGACCCGATGCTGGGGGCGTGGATGGACGCGTTCCCGGGGCTGGTGCAGGCCCGGGCCGACATTCCCGAGGACCTGCTGTCTCACCTGCGCTACCCCGAGGACATGTTCAAGGTGCAGCGCTACATGCTGGCGCAGTACCACGTCACGGTCCCGCAGGACTTCTACAAGGGCACCGACCGCTGGGAGGTCCCCGAGGACCCGGCTGACCAGGCCAACAAGCAGCCGCCGTACCGCCTGTCGGTGCAGATGCCGCCGGTCCCGCAGCCCGACGAGGCCGAGACCAAGGACACGGCTGCGGCAACGCCGACGGAGGAGCCGGTGTTCTCGCTGACCAGCGTCTACGTGCCCACGAACCGGTCCAACCTGGCCTCCTTCATCGCGGTCGACTCCGACGCGACGAGCCCGAACTACGGCCGGTTCCAGATCCTGCGACTGCCCGACGCCACCCAGGTGCAGGGTCCCTCGCAGATCGCGAACACGTTCGCGGCCGACGAGGCGATCCAGCGGGAGCTCCTGCCGATCAAGCAGAACTCGCAGATCCGGTACGGCAACCTGCTCACCCTGCCGGTCGGGGGCGGGCTGCTGTACGTGCAGCCGGTCTACGCGTTGCGGGAGAGCGGCCAGGGCGCCTACCCGGTCCTGCAGTTCGTGCTCGCGTCCTTCGGTGACAACGCCGGCTACGGCACGTCGCTGACCGAGGCGCTGAACGACGTGCTGCAGTCGGGCCGGATCGCCGACCCGGGAACCGACAACAACACCGGTGGCAGTGGCGGCGGCAACGACGGCGGCACCACCGGTGGGTCCGGCGACACCGGGGGTGGCACGCAGACCCCGGCCGACGTGCTCGACCTGCTCCGCCAGGCGGACCAGAAGTACGCCGACGCGTCGGCGGCGCTGACCGCGGGCAACACCGTCAAGTGGGCCAGGCTGACCCGGCAGGCGGAGCAGCTGGTGCAGGACGCGCTGAAAGCGGCGGAGGCGGAGGCGGGCACGCCCTCGGCCTCACCCTCACCGGACTCCGGCGGCACGACCGGCTGACCTGGGCGGTGCGGACGAGCCCGTCGGGACCACGCGGTCCCGGCGGGCTCGCTCCATGTCAGGCCTCAGATGTCGCCGAGCCACGCACCGGCGTGCGGCGCGAACGCGTCCTCCCACCGGGAGCGCTCCGGGGCGGGCAGGGGCCCCCGGGCGACCGCCTCGGCAGCCGAGGTCAGGTTCGCCGCGCTCGAGGTGCCGAGGATGGCGGTGGTGACCCCGGGGGTGAAGGTCGAGAACCGGATAGCCGTGCCGGCCCAGGTGTCGACCTGAGGGGTGAGGGCCATGGCGCGGAGGCGGTCCCAGTACCGGTCGCCGTACCGGCCGGTGGGGCGCTCGGCGTGGCGCCAGACCGCGTTGGCGACCGGCCGCTTGGCCACGACGCCGATCCCTGCGGCGGCCGCGCGGGGAAGGGTCTCGCGCGCGGAGCGCTGGTCGGTGAGGTTGACCGAGGTCTGGACGACGTCGAAGAGGCCCGAGTCGACCGCCCAGGCGAGCTCGTCGTTCTCGCCGCTGTAGCCGGCCAGGCGGATCTTGCCGGCCTCGCGACAGGCGAGGAGCGCGTCGACGACCGCCCCCCGGTGGAGGGTGGACAGGTCGCAGGAGTGCAGGAAGACCACGTCGAGCCGGTCGGTGCGGAGCTGGCGCAGGGCCCGCTCGACGCCACCGGTGACCGCGCCCGCGGTCCAGTCCTCGTGGCCCTCCACGTCGTAGCCGACCTTGGTGGAGAGCACCACGTCGTCACGACGACCGGCGAGGATCCGGCCGAGCCGTTCCTCCGAGGCGCCGTACCCGCGGGCGGTGTCGAGGAAGGTGATGCCGAGTCCGAGGGCGGTGTCGACCAGGGAGGCGGCCTCGGTCTCGGTGAGGTCGGTGTGGTCGAGGTGGCCGGCGCCGAAGCCGAGGACGGAGACGGTCAGGGGGCCGAGAGGTCGGGTGAGCATCCGTGGAGCCTAGACAGGCCCGCGGCCACCCTGTGGTGCGGTGGCCGGTCAGGAGGTGATCGGAGAAGGTTCAGGAGGCGCGGCGGCGGTGGTGCTGCCGGTCCGGACGCTGCGAGGGCCGCTCGGCCTCGGCGACCGTGGCGCCGCAGCGGGGGCAGTGCGTCCCGGTGCAGATGTCGAGGTCCTGACCGCAGCGGCACATCGGCGACAGCGCCCGCCGCTCGTCGACGGAGATGTTCAACGTCGAGATCCATGCATGTCGTTCGGTGGTCATGTCGGTGCTCCTGCTCCCAGATCCATCACGGTGTCGCCCTATGTCCATGAGACGCCTCGCAGACCGGTTCGTGACGCAGGCTTGCGGAGTCTCGTTCACCCAGATCTGGAAACAGTCCCTTCGCCGTCGCAGCATGACCCGATCGGGTCAGGGGGGTGGGGTACATCGGTCCCGGTTCGGCGTGGTGCACGCTGCCCGCAACGCTCGATCCCGCGGCGCTGCGTTCGCGGCCGGCCGTCTCGCGGAACGGGGATCGGCGCTCGATTTGGCCTCGCCCGCGTGGACCGGTAACGTGGTGTTCACCGACGCGGG
>CAWARH010000011.1:0-19177 GCA_963784485.1 uncultured Actinomycetota bacterium
TCTTCCGGTATGCGACCCCCGGGCACCGTGGCGAGGAGTGGCTCAAGAGGGGACTGCCCAGCTCGTAGTAGCAATGCCCACCTTGCCGTCCATTCGGAACGAGCACAGGCGGGAGCAGCACATGAACCAAGTCATCATCGGAGTCGATCCCCACAAGCTGTCCGCGACGATCGAGGTCGTCGACCACGATGAGCAGCTGTTGGGATCAGGGCGGTTCATCACCGATAAGGCCGGCTACGCAGCCATGCGCGCTTACGCCAAGACCTGGCCGGACCGAGTCTGGGCAGTCGAAGGCGCCAACGGCGCCGGCCGTCCGCTCGCCCAACGGCTCCTCGAGTCCGGCGAGCACGTCGTCGACGTCCCGGCCAAGCTGGCCGCCAGGGTGCGGCTCTTCGACACCGGCCACAACCGCAAGACCGACGCCCACGACGCCCATGCGGTTGCTGTCGTGGCGGTCCGCACGGCGAACCTGCGCGTGCTCAAGATCGACGGCGAGCTCGAAGCGATGCGGATGCTCACCGATCGGCGCGAAGCACTCACCCGGCGTCGGGTCCAGACGGTGTGCCGACTCCAGGCGCTGCTGGCCGAACTGCTCCCGGGCCAGGCCAAGCGCGACATCACCACGGGTCAGGCCAAGAGGATGCTCGCCTCCGTCCGCCCACGCGACATCGCCGGCAAGACCCGCCGTCGCATCGCCGCCGAGGAACTCGCAGACCTGATCGCCGTCGAGGAGAAGATCAAGAAGGCCACCGCCGAGCTGAAGGCGATGGTCCTGGCCCGCGATTCACGTCTCATGGACATCCACGGCGTAGGCCCTGTGGTGGCGGCACGGATCCTCGCCGACGTCGGCGACGTCGCACGGTTCGCTGACCGGAACCGGTTCGCGTCCTGGACCGGCACCGCACCCTTGGACGCGTCCTCGGGTGAGCAGAACCGTCACCGCCTGTCCCGCGCCGGCAACCGTCGGATGAACCACATGATCCACATCGCCGCCGTCACCCAGTTGCGCCTCGACACCGAAGGACGGGACTACTACCGGCGCAAGCGAGCGGCAGGCAAGAAGCCCAAGGAAGCGATCCGCTGCCTGAAGCGACGGATCTCCGACACCATCTACAAACAACTCGTCGCGGACGCACTCAGGACACAAGGTGCGGGCCCGGGAGGGCACTGCGGGGCGTCTCAAGAATCCAGCGCGGTCGACCTGCCCCCGCGAATCGACACTTCGGATCAGCCACTCCCGGACCCGCATCCGCGACGCTACGCCGCACCACCACCACCCCGAAAGAGCGAAGCCGTAAGAACCCTCCAAACCGCCGGTTGACAACAGAGGGGAGCCGGTAGGCAGCACCTACGGGACGCCTAACGGGGAGGCTTGCACCGCCTGGCCATCATGGCAGCGCACGACGACGTCACCGTGGCGCTGAGCATCGGTAAGCCTGACGCTATAGGCCTCGTCCATTTGAGCGACGATCTCCTCCTTAGTCAGCCATCGCACGGAGGACGACTCATCGCTAGTCCGGCGGGTACCCCCCGCGACCTCGCACCGCCAGACAAGCGCCACGATGTCGCGCTCCATGTTCTGGTAGACCCCCGTCAGCGGACCGACCTGAACGACGTAACCGGTCTCCTCCTCGACCTCGCGGGCAACTGCCTCAAGCAAGGTCTCGCCTGGATCCACGACGCCCCCTGGGGGCTCCCAGTGGCCGTTGTCGGCACGCTTGATGGCGAGGAAGCGGCCCTGGTCGTCGATCACCGCGCCGGCCACGCTGACCGAGAAGCGATGGGTCTCCGTCATGGCTGCACCTCTCGCGCGTAGGCTTGGCTTCCTGTAGATGAGTGTAGGAGGCCACGTGGCGCGAGGCGTCGATCCGTCGAGCGACCGGCCGATCTACAAGCAGATCGCCGACGAGCTCCGGCGGCGGATCGAAAGCGGGCGCATCGCGTGCGGGTGAGCGCCTCCCCAGCGAGTCGCACCTCGTGGGCGAGTTCGATGTTGCTCAAGGGACGGTTCGCCAGGCGATTGCGCTCTTGCGCGCCGAGGGACTCGTGGTCGCTCAGCACGGCCGTGGAGTATTCGTCCGGCCGCGACCCAAGATCCGCCGTCTAGCCCACGACCGTTTCGCTCGCCGGCACCGCGAGGCCGGCAAGGCCGCCTACCTCGCCGAGGCGGAGAAGGAACATGTGTCTCCGCGGGTCGACCTCTACTTCGTCGGACCGGAGCCGGTCACCCTCGACATCGCCGAGAGGCTCCGCATCCCCGAGGGAGCCTCAGTCCTCGTACGCCGCCGCCGCTACCTCAGCGATGACGAGCCGACCGAGCTCGCCTCGTCGTTCATCCCCTGGGACCTCGCCGAGGGCACGCCGATGACCGAGCACAACCCAGGCCCGGGTGGGATCTACGCCCGCATCGAGGACGCCGGCCATCGGCTGGGCAGGTTCACCGAGGACGTGGGGGCGCGCATGCCGACTCCCGACGAGGCGAAAGCCCTCCGCCTCGCAGCCGGAACCCCGGTCCTCACCCTCGTCCGGGTCGCCTACGACGTCGAGGACCGTCCCGTCGAGGTCTGCGACACCGTCATGTCGTCCGAGCACTACCTGCTGGCCTACGAGCTGCCCGCAGACTGACCCTTGACAACTCCTTTAGATAAGTCGACTCTGGAGATCCCTACTCCTCTAGATGAGTGAAGGAGAACCATCGTGACCATGCCGCGGAAGATCCCGGTGCCCTTCGGAGTCGCGTTCCCTCACGGCGCGTTCGCCGTCGGCGAGGTGAACCAGGTGCGTGACTACGAGAAGTCGACCCGGGAGCGGGTCCTCCAGGCCGTCGACCCCGACAGCGGACTGCTGCTCTGGTCGGTGGACGTCGTCGACGCGGACCCGGAGGCCAAGAAGGCAAACCGCACCATGAGCGTCAAGGTGTCCGCGAAGGTCCAGCCGGTCCTTCCCGAGTCGCTCCCCGGCCTCCCGTTCACGCCGGTCGAGTTCGACAACCTGACGGCCACGGCGTACATCGAGGAGAACGGCGACTTCTCCAAGATCAGCTGGTCCCTGCGTGCGAGTGCGGTGCGAGCCCCCACCCAAGGCGTTCGTGCCGTCCCGCAGAAGGTCGGCTCCTGATGAGCGGGCCGTCGTCGGACTGGGACTGGGGCAGCTGGGTGCTCGGCGACCTGGCCGACTGCGTACGCCGTGCGGCCGACCTCCTCGGCGGCACCTTCGACCTCGTCGGGGTCACCGCACGGCCGCCCACACTGGCCGGCGAGCTGCCCCGCGTCCGCGTGGTCGTCACCGACCCGCACACCAGCTTCCGGCTCCGCTCCCAGCTGCGCGACGGGGACGTGCCTGCCCACTTCGTCGGCCGTCCCACCAACGGCTCCTGGCGAGCCGAGGTCGAGGCGTTGGACCTCACGGTGGCTGTGTCCGGCGAGGAGGAGCCATGGTGAGCAAGGTGGGAGCCATCCACGACTGGTACCGCTTCCTCGACGCCCACTCCGACGACGAGGCCGTCAGCGAACTGCGCCGCCACGAGTCCCGGATCGAGGCGGCTTACGCCGAAGTGGACCGCGCCTTCCGGGCCCTGGCCTACTCCCCCGGCGGCGAGGTGGACGAGCTGCTGGTCCTCGCCCGCAGCGCTCTGGGAGAGGCCACCGAGCTGCTCGAGCACGTGGCCATGCGCTTCCGCGCCGGCGAGCATGCGATCGCCTGACCATGCACGGGTACCCACGCATCCTGGCCCGTGAGCTCCTCTGGTGGCTCCGCGGGCTGACGACGCTGCTCCGCATCCACCCGGGGGCAGCACTGGTGAGCGTCGCTCTGCTGTGGTGGTTCGCAGACGAGGTCCCCGTGGCCGTCTGGGTCCTCCTGGCTCTGATCACGACGGTCCTGCGCTCCTGGGCACTCAACCGCCCTACGAGCTTCACGCGCTGGCTCTACGGGCCCGTCCGCGGCCACGCGTGGGCCCTCGCGGTACGTCGCCGGTGGGACGAGATCTGCGAGGCGTGCGATCTCCCCGGCGCCGAGCTCGTCTCGCTCCGGGTCCGTTGGCCGCGCATCGTGGCGGTGGCGCAACCGGCGCTGGGTCAGGCGCTCGAGGACTACGAGCGGGCGGGCGAACCGCTCCGTCACGCGGTGGCAGCCTCACACCTCCGCGTCCAGCCCGAGAGCATCAACCGGGTGGGGCTCACGTTCACCCTGGGAGACGGTCTGGCCCAGCCCTTCGACGCGGCACCCCCGCCGGCCACGGTCGCCCTTGCTGGTGGCGTCGAGCTGGGCAGGCTGGAGAACGGTCGCCCCTGGCGGCTGCCCGTCGGGCCGCACACGCTGGTCGCCGGCTGCTCCGGGTCGGGCAAGGGGTCGGTCTTCTGGTCCTTCGCGTTCGGGTTGGCGCCGGCGGTCCGCCAGGGCCACGTGCAGCTGCACGGCATCGACCTCAAGGGCGGCATGGAGATCCTCATGGGCGAGCCGCTCTTCACCACCACCGCGACCAGTCCTGAGGCCGCCGTTGCCACCCTGGAGCGGCTCGTCGAGCTCATGCAAGGCCGCACCAAGACGTACGCCGGGCACGTCCGCGCGCACTCGCCGACCACGGAGGAGCCCCTGCACGTCGTGATGATCGACGAGCTCGCGGCGCTCACGGCGTACTGCTCCGACCGTGACCTCCAGCGGCGGGCCGAGCTGGCCATCAACCTGCTCTGCTCCCAGGGCCGCGCGCCGGGCTTCCTCGTCTTCGCCTGCCTCCAGGACCCCCGCAAGGAGGTCATCCCCTCTCGTGGGCTGTTCACCCAGATGGTGGGCCTCAGGCTCAAGGACGCCAGCGAGACCTCCATGGTGCTCGGGGACCTTGCCGTGGCCAGCGGGGCGCACTGCCACCGGATCACCCGAGACACTCCCGGGATCGGGTACGTCGTCCCGGAGGACGGTGGCCACCCCGTCCGGGTGCGAGCCGGATACGCCAGCGACGAAGCGATCCGCAGCGTGGCCACCCGGTACGCGACTCCCGTCCGGCTGAGCATCAGTGATGCTGAACCTCGCCCTCGGCGTCCTCGCCCCGGTGGGGTCACGCCATGACCGAGGCTGCCTGGAGAGGGCAGGCGCTCTGCCGAGACGTGCCGGCCCTGCCCGTGGATCCACGACTCCGATCGGGTCACCGCGGCCGCGGAGGTGGCGATGGCCGCGGTCTGCGCAGCGTGCCCCGTCTGCTTCGAGTGCGCCGACTTCGCCGACTGCGAGGCGATGACCTCCGGCTTCTGGTCCGGCCGGTTCCGGGACCTCCGCGTCGCGGTGGACGGTGTTGCTGTGGACGGTGCCGCATGACCGCCGCGCTGAAAGTGCCCGTCGAGGCGCTCCGGGAGCTCGCCGAAGCGAACGGTGTGTGCATCCGGCCCGTCGTCCACGAGGTGCGCGACACCGAGACCGGCCGCGTGCGCCTGGTCCCGACTCGCTGCGGCGCGACCCTGGCCTCGAAGTGCGGGCCCTGTGCCCAGCGGAACCGGGTCCTGCGGATGCAGCAGTGCCGCGAAGGCTGGCACCTCACCGAGGAACCGACAACGGACGACCACGACCCAGCCGAGCCCACGGACGAGCCGTCACCCACCGAGAGAAGAGTCCGCTCCACGCGACGTCGCCAGGACGCACCCGATCTGCCCACCATCCCGATCGAGAGGCGGACCATCGGCACGGCGTTCACCGCTCCCTCGGGTCGGACCTACCGCCCCTCGATGTTCGCGACCTTCACGCTGCCGTCGTACGGGCGCGTGCGTGCCGACGGGACGCCGGTGGATCCACGGAGCTACGACTACCGCCGGGCAGCGCTGGATGCGCTGCACTTCCCCAAGCTGGTCGACCGGCTGTGGCAGAACCTGCGGCGCACGGTCGGCTACCAGGTGCAGTACTTCTCGGCCGTGGAGCCGCAACGCCGGCTGGCTCCCCATCTTCACGCCGCGGTCCGGGGCGCGATCCCCCGGGAGACGTTCCGCCAAGTCATCGCCGCGACCTACCACCAGGTCTGGTGGCCGCCGCACCTCACACCGATCTTCACCGGGGCGGATCTGCCGGTGTGGGGCGACGAGCGGGGCTTCGTGCACCCCCGCGAGCGGGCGACCGCTCCCCACCTGGTCTGCGGCGTTGGACGAGCTCGACGCCGACCAGGACGCCGAGCCCACGCACGTCCTCCGGTTCGGCAGACAGGTGGACCTGCAAGGAATCATCGCGACCGAGGGTGACGCCGACCGCCGGGTGGGCTACCTGACGAAGTACCTCGCCAAGACGTTCGGCGAGGCCTACGGCGACGACTCCGAGCTGCAGCCCGCGGCAGCGCCGACACCTGGACCGGCTCCACGACGAGGTGCGCTTCCTGCCCTGCTCGAGCCGCTGCTGGAACTGGCTCCGCTTCGGCGTCCAGCCCGAGGGCGCACATCACGGGATGCGGCCGGGATCCTGCCCGGCCAAGGCCCACGACCGGGCACACCTCGGCTGCGGCGGCCGGCGGGTGCTGGTGTCGCGGAAGTGGACCGGCAAGACGCTGACCGACCACCGGGCCGATCGCGCCGAGGTCGTTCGGCAAGTCCTGGCCGCCGCGGGGATCGAGGTCTCCGACGCCCAGAGGCTCGCCGCCGACGTACGCCGGGAGGACGGGCAGCCCAGGTTCGAGTGGAAGCTCTGGAACCCGAAGGCCTCCACCACCCCGATCTACCGCCAGGTGCTGACCCGGTCGATCGCGGAACGGATCCGCTGGAAGGCCGAGTACCAAGCCGCCAAAGCCCGGGCCGGCCCTCCGACCGCTCTCCCTCGTCCTTCCGATCGGCGCGCCCTTCAGGTCGCCGTGCCGCCGGTCCAGGGTGAGCGCAGCGAATCACGCAGTGACCTGCAAGGCCCTTGACGGGCGGCACGGCGACCGCACCATCCCGGCGCCGGGAGGACGAGGAACCCAGCAGAACCAGGAGAAGCCCATGGAGCAGTACCTGTTCAACCTCTCCCAGCCCGTCGAGGACCTCGGCGAGGCCAGGGTGCAGCCGAACCTGTGGCTGCTCACCGGCGAGGAGATGCCGCCGCTGCTCTTCAGCCCCGAGGAGGTCTCCCGGATCCTGCACGTCGGCCGCGGCAAGGTCTACGACCTGTTGCGCGGTGGTGAGCTGCGCTCGGTGAAGGTGGGGGGGAGCAGGCGCATCTCGGCGCGGGCGCTGGCGCGACTTCGTCGCCACCCTGGACGTGGGCGAGCTCGCGTGAGCCCGGCCAAGGCGGCCAACGGCTGCGGTTCGGTCTTCAAGCGCACGGACGGTCGCTGGTGTGCCGCTCTCTACGTGACCGAGGCGGACGGCCGCCGGGTTCGGCGCCGCTCTACGGCGCGAGTCGGGCGGAGGTGACCTCGAAGCTCGCAGAGCTGACGACGCAAGCAGGAGTCGAGCGTCCCCATCACCCCGACGCACCTCACGGTCGAGGCCTACCTCGACGAGTGGCTCAGCCAGGTGGTCGTGCACCGGGTCCGGCCCAACACGCTGAGCCGCCTACCGCTTCCACGTGGAGCGCTACCTCATCCCGGACCTTGGCTCGCGGCGGCTCGGCAGGTTGACGGCCCGGGAGGTGCGCCTGTACCTCGAGTCGCTGAGGCGACGAGACGTCGGCGTTCGCACTGTTCAGTACGTCCACGCGACGCTTCGTGCGGCGCTGGAGGACGCGGTGCGGGAGGAGCTCATCGAGAAGAACGTCGCCAAGCTGGTGCGTGCCCCCTCCAAGCCCAAGACCGAGCGGGTCCCCGCTGACCGTCGAGGAGACCCGTCACCTTCTCAGCCTCTGTGCGCGACCACCGGCTCCACGCCATGTTCGTGGTGCTCGCCGTCCTCGGCCTTCGCGGAGCGAGGTCCTCGGGCTGACCTGGGACGACCTGGACCTCGGCCACGGCACCTTGACGATCCGTCGGGGTCTGCACCGGTTGGGCGGCAAGGGGCTCGACACACTGCCCACGAAGACGCTGCGCTCCCGTCGGACCATCCCCCTGCCCGAACCAGTGGCCGACGCGCTGACTGCACACCGAGCCAGGCAGGAGAGAGAACGCGGCGAACTCGGCGCCACCTGGCCCGATCTCGGGTTCGTGTTCACGACACCGGTCGGCACACCCATCGACCCGCGGAACTGCACGCGGGTCGTGCAGGCTGCCTGCGCGGCGGCGGGGTTGAGGGTCGTACGGATGCACGACTTCCGGCACGGTGCGGTCTCGTTGCTGCTCAGCCTCGGCGTGCCTCCACGGACGGTCATGGAGATCGCCGGACACCGGGCTTGGAGATGACGATGAACGTCTACGGGCACGTCACTCTCGACGACAAGCGGAGCGCGCTGGACCAGCTCGGCCGGCTGTTTCCGGGGTCCGGAGATTGAGCCCGGCGGTGCTGCCTGACGGGGGCTGGAGACGTCCGTTGGTGTCACCGGTAGGTGTCGAGGCCGCACCGCACGCTGTCGGCCGCTATCGGTCGACCTAGACACACGAAAGCCCAGGTCAGCGGGTGTCTGACCTGGGCTTTCGGTTGGCGCGCCCGAAGGGATTCGAACCCCTAACCTTCTGATCCGTAGTCAGATGCTCTATCCGTTGAGCTACGGGCGCTGGATGAACCTCGCAGAGTCTAGCGGCTGTCTCGACGCGGGTGAAATCGAGGTCGGAGCGGTGGCTTCACGGCAGCGGGTCGAGCTCGCCGTGGTCCGCGACGGTGGCGGCCAGGCGCGCCAGGTGGAGGCGATGGTCGCCGAGCTGGTGCTCGAGGGCGGTGAGCCGGCTGAGCCGGTGTCCCACGGAGTACTCCGCGCTGACTCCGATGCCCCCGTGCAGCTGGATGGCCTCCTGGGCGACCCGGCGCCCGGCGGTGCTGACCTGGAGCGCCGCCCGGGAGGCGGCCACGGCCTTCTCCTCGTCCGGAGCCGAGGAGGCCAGCACCATGGTCGCCCACAGCACCAGGCTGCGGGTGAGCTCCAGGGCGACGTACATGTCCGCGGCCCGGAAGGTCAGCGCCTGGAAGGTGTTGAGCGTGACCCCGAACTGGGTGCGCGAGGTGAGGTAGTCCCGCGTGTCCTGGACGGCCTCGGCCAGGTGCCCGAGCGCCTCGTGCCCGGCGATCACCCGCGCGTGGTCCTGCACGGCGGCGATCACCGCCGTCGCGTCGCCGCTCCCGAGCTGGGTGGCCGGGGTGCCGGACAGGGTGACCCGAGCCGCCCACCCCCCGTCGTGGGTGGGGTACGACGTCCGGGCGAGCCCCGGCGCCGCGCCGTCGACGACGAACAGGCCTGTGCCTCCCCCGGGCAGCGCCGCCGACACGACGAGCAGGTCGGCCCTGCCCGCGTGGACGACCGGCTCCTTCACCCCGTCGAGGGTCCACGCCGACCCGTCGGGTGTCGCCGTCACGGTCGCGGCCGACGCGGCGTACCGGGAGCCTGGCTCGGCGTGCGCCCAGGCCAGGATCGACTCGCCCGCGGCGAGCGGCTCCAGCAGGGCCGACCGCTGCTCGGGCGACCCGGCCGCGGCCACCGCGCCGCCGGCCAGGACCACCGCGCTGAGGAACGGCTCGGGCGCGAGCACCCGCCCCAGCTCCTCGGCCACGATCCCGGTCTCGACCGGCCCCGCCCCCATCCCGCCGTCGGCCTCGGCGAAGGGCAGCCCGAGCACCCCCATCTCCGCCAGCCGTCCCCACAGCTCCTCGTCGAAGCCGGGCTCCGTCGCGGCGACCCGGCGACGCCGCTCGAAGTCGCCGTAGGCCCTGCCCAGCAGGCCGCGCACCGCGTCGCGGAGCGCCTGCTGCTCGTCGTCGTACTCGAAGTCCATGCCGTCTCTCCCGATCGCTCAGAGCCCGAGGATGGTGCGTGCGATGATCTGGCGCTGGATCTCGTTGGACCCGCCGTAGATCGAGGCCTTGCGCAGGTTGAGGTACGCCGGCACCGCGCGCCTCGCCCACCGCGGCAGGCTCGACTCCTCGCACTCC
This sequence comes from uncultured Actinomycetota bacterium, assembly GCA_963784485.1. Classification (GTDB taxonomy): domain Bacteria; phylum Actinomycetota; class Actinomycetes; order Propionibacteriales; family Nocardioidaceae; genus Marmoricola_A. The sequence continues at coordinate 9,957 of CAWARH010000011.1, forward strand.
GCGGCGCCGAGGGACGCGGGCCCGGCCAGGTCGACCACGAGCTCGCTCACCGCCTGCTGGAGCTCGCTTCCCTTCAGCTTGAGCACCGACGAGGCCGGGTGCGGCTTGCCGTCCGCGGAGTCGGCCACCACCCGGAGCGCGGTGAGCTCCAGGGCGAGGAGCTCGTTCTCCAGCTCGGCGAACCGCACCGCCACCAGCGGGTCGGCGGCCAGGACGTCGGCCGCCCACGTCTTGGCGTGCGCGAGCACGCGCTTGACCGTCCCCACCGGTGCGACCCCGACCCGCTCGTTGCCGAGCAGGAACTTCGCCATCTCCCAGCCGCGGTTCTCCTCGCCGACCAGGTTCTCCGCCGGGACCCGTACGTCGGTGAACCACACCTCGTTGACCTCCTGGCCGCCGTCGATCAGCTCGATCGGCCGGACCTCCACCCCGGGCGTCCGCATGTCGACGAGCAGGAAGGAGATCCCCTTCTGCTTGCGGTCGGCGGTGGGGTCGGTCCGCACCAGGCAGAAGATCCAGTCGCCATGCTGACCCAGGGTGGTCCAGGTCTTCTGGCCGTTGACGACGTACTCGTCGCCGTCCTTGACCGCGGCGGTGCGCAAGGAGGCCAGGTCGGAGCCCGCGTCCGGCTCGGAGAAACCCTGGGACCACCAGATGTCGAGGTTCGCCGTGGCCGGCAGGAAGCGCTGCTTCTGCGCCTCGGTGCCGTACGCCGCTATCACCGGCCCGACCATCGAGGTGTTGAAGGCCAGCGGGAGCGGGACGCAGGCACGCTGCAGCTCCTCGTGCCAGATGTGTCGGCGCAAGGGGGTCCAGTCCCGGCCGCCCCACTCCCGGGGCCACCCCGGCACCGCGAGTCCCGCGGCGTTGAGGACCCGCTGCGAGGCGACGATCTGCTCCTTGGTGAGCTCGGCCAGCCCCGCGACCGCGTCCCTGATCTCCTGCGGCACGTGGCTGGTGAAGAACCGGCGCAGCTCCTCGCGGAACGCGAGGTCCTCCTCGGACAGCTCGAGTCTCATGGACGGATCCTGTCAGGTGGGCAAACGACGGAGCCGTCCACCGGCCCCACTCGTGTGGGTTCGGTAGCACTCCCGTGTTGGAACGGTCAAATGGCCGGGAGTGTGTTTCGTCGCTATTTTCGGGTGAATCCTCAACTCCCGACCCGGTCGCCCCGCGGCACTGGAGGGACGAGGAGGACCGCAACGGTGCGGGTATCTGGCAACAACGACCGTCGGCTGAGCCGGCGGCCATCTGTGTTTCGGGCATGGATGACACGAAAAGGGGATTGCAGGGCATGACGATCGAGTTGACCACCGACACACCCACCACCGACACGCCCACCAGCCACGAGGGGATCCGGCGCTGGGTCACCGAGGTCGCCGAGCTGACCCAGCCGGACCGGGTCCACTGGTGCACCGGCTCGGACGAGGAGTGGACCGAGATCACCGATATTCTGGTCGCGAACGGCACGTTCACCCGGCTGGACCCCGCCAAGAAGCCGAACTCCTTCCACGCCACCTCCGACCCCACCGACGTGGCGCGGGTCGAGGACCGCACCTTCATCTGCTCGGTGGACGAGAAGGACGCCGGTCCGACCAACAACTGGATGGACCCGGCCGAGATGAAGGCCGTCATGCTCGATCTGTACGCCGGGTGCATGCGGGGCCGGACCATGTACGTCATCCCCTTCGTCATGGGCCACCTCGAGGCGGAGCACCCGATGTTCGGGGTCGAGATCACCGACTCGCCCTACGTCGTGGCGAGCATGCGGGTGATGGCGCGGATGGGCTCGAAGGTGCTTCGGCGCATGGAGGAGGTCGACGCGACGTACGTGCCGGCCCTGCACTCGGTCGGCATGCCCCTGGCCGACGGGCAGGCAGACGTGGCATGGCCCTGCAACGACACCAAGTACATCGTGCAGTTCCCCGAGGAGCGGACGATCTGGAGCTACGGCTCCGGCTACGGCGGCAACGCCCTGCTCGGCAAGAAGTGCTACGCCCTGCGGATCGCCAGCGTGATGGCCCGCGACGAGGGCTGGATGGCCGAGCACATGCTCATCCTCAAGCTCACCAGCCCTCAGAACGTCACCAAGTACGTCGCCGCGGCGTTCCCCTCCGCGTGCGGCAAGACCAACCTGGCGATGCTCGCCCCCACGATCGAGGGGTGGAAGGTCGAGACCCTCGGCGACGACATCGCGTGGATGCGGATCGGCGACGACGGGCGCCTGTACGCCGTGAACCCGGAGTTCGGCCTGTTCGGCGTCGCGCCGGGCACCAACGAGCACACCAACCCGAACGCGATGCGCACCATCGACCAGGGCAACTCGGTGTTCACCAACGTCGCCCTCACCGAGGACGGCGACATCTGGTGGGAGGGCCTGGAGAACACCCCCGAGCACGCCACCTCCTGGAAGGGCGAGCCGTGGACGCCGGACTCGGGAGAGCTGTCCAGCCACGCGAACAGCCGCTACTGCACCCCCATCAAGCAGTGCCCGATCCTGGCCGACGAGTACGACGACCCGAAGGGCGTGCCGATCGACGCCATCCTCTTCGGTGGTCGCCGCAAGACGACCATCCCCTTGGTGACCGAGTCCCGCGACTGGGTGCACGGCACCTTCATGGGCGCCACCCTGTCGAGCGAGACGACCGCGGCGGCCACCGGGGTCGTCGGCGTCGTGCGCCGCGACCCGATGGCGATGCTGCCGTTCATCGGCTACAACGCCGGGGACTACTTCGCGCACTGGGTCAGCATGGGCAAGAACAACGACGCGGCGAAGATGCCCCGCATCTTCTACGTCAACTGGTTCCGACGCGACGAGGACGGCGGCTTCCTGTGGCCGGGGTTCGGCGAGAACAGCCGCGTGCTCAAGTGGGTCGTGGAGCGGATCGACGGTCAGGCCGACGCTGTGGAGACCCCGATCGGGCACGTCCCGACCCTTGCCTCCCTCGACACCGACGGGCTCGACCTGACCGAGGCCGAGCTGGAGCAGGCGCTCCGGGTCGACGTGGAGGAGTGGAAGGCCGAGATCCCGCAGATCACGGAGTGGTTCGAGAAGTTCGGCGACAACCTGCCCGCGACGCTGTGGACCGAGCTCGACGGGCTCAAGGCGCGGCTCGGCATGTGAGTCCCGGGCCGGCCGCGACGTCGTGGCCGGCCACACGGGCCCCGTTCCCTTCCGGGGACGGGGCCTGCTGCAGTCAGGCATCATGGGGCCATGACGGACCGGGAGGATGGCGTGTTCCGAGCCCAGCGCCCGTCCCCGTCGGGCCGGGTCGAGCACGCCCTGGTTCGCGAGGTGGGCGCCAGGATCTACCAGGCTGCGGTCTCGTCAGGATGGATCGACGACACCGACCCCGAGTACGCCCCCGGCACGGTGGCTCGGGGCGCGCTCACCCTGATGACCCAGCTCGGGCTGCTCCGCTTCGACGAGAGCGCCCGCCGCTTCCACCCCGTCGACCCGTCCGCGGCCAGCGACCAGCTGGTCGTGCCGCTGGCCCAGCACGGCAGCGAGCTCCTTGCCGAGTCGGCACGCTGGAACGACACCTTCGCCGAGCTCGGCCAGCTCTACCGGAGCTCGTCGCTGGGCATGACGCGCAGCATCACCGAGGTGCACGGGATCGAGGCCATCAACGGGTTCATCGACACCCAGCTGAACGACTGCCGGCACGACCTGCTGACCGCCCAACCCTACGGCCGTCGCCGGGCGTCGACCCTGGCCCAGGTCGAGCAGCGCGACGTCCAGGCCCTGGAGCGAGGCGTGCAGATGCGCACGCTGTACCAGCACTCGGCCCGGCAGAGCCAGCCCACCCGCGAGCACGTGGCCGAGATGAGCGCGTTGGGTGCCGAGGTGCGGACCTCGGACGAGTTCTTCAAGAGGCTGATCATCTTCGACCAGCACACCGCGCTGATCCCGGCGACCGAGAACCACGCGGTCGCGGTGGCCATCCACGACAAGTCCGTCGTCGCCTACCTCGTCGACATCTTCGAACGGGCCTGGGACCGTGCCCTGCCCTTCGTCGTGGACGAGACCGACGTGGCCCGCACGGTGGCGGGCGAGATCCGGGCGATGACCTTGCGGATGCTCGTCGAGGGCTACAGCGACGCCGCCAGCGCCAAGCGGCTCGGAATCAGCGCCCGCACCTACGCCTCGTACATCGCCACCCTCAAGGACGAGTACGGCGTGCAGACCCGGTTCCAGCTGGGCTGGGCGATGAGCCAGACGCAGGCGGGGCTGGGCACCGGCTCGGCCGCGCCCTCCCCCGACGCGGCGCGGCCGAGCTGAACGGGGGCTCACCCGGGCATGGAACGAGGGGCGACATCCGTGGATGCCGCCCCTCGGAGCGACTGAGACTGGTCCGCTATGGGGTGTGTACCGTCGTCCAGATGTGGGGGATGGACGACGGGGACCGTCTCACTCACGTGGCTGCGTGATGGGGGTTGGGTGGGGCGCAGCCAGTTTCCAGTCGGCGGGTCAGGGGATGTCCCACCCCGTGTCACGGCGGTCCTGGACCATGCGGTCACCGCTGCCGGTGGAGGCAGCCGACGCGGGCGCGACCGACGTGACCATGGTGAGGGTCAGGGCGGCAACAACGGCGCCGAACCACTTCGTCGCGGTGCGAGTGCTCATGGGGCGGGAGTCCTCTGTGTCGGGGTGCAGCTGGCTGAGTGCTCCCATTGTGGGCACTGCCAAAGACCACGATCCACAGTTGGGCTCCGCGAGTGCTTGCATTGCAAGTTTGTGCAAAACCCGGACAGGCGGGTCCGCTCTGGTCTACCGAAGGCCAGAGCCTGGGGCTACCACGTAGCACCGAAGCTGACGAACGCGGCCGGGGACTCACCGTCCAGCGTGACACGTTGCGCCTCCGCGAGAGCGGAAGCCGCGTCTTTGCCGGCAGCCATGTCCCGATGCACGCGCTCCATCAGGCAAGCGGACTCATCGTCACCCACCCGCGCCACTCCCGCAATCACCGATCGGGTCCCGAGCTGCAGCAGCACGTGGGCCAGCCCGAGGCTCTCGTCCCCCGGACGGAGCGTCGACAGCCCCGCCTCGCACGCCGAGAGGACCACGCAGCCGGCCAGCGCTCCGGCGGCCGGATCGATCTCGTAAGCGTAAAAAGGCCCATCTGCCATGCGTACTGATGAAAAGAGCGGGTTGTCCTGACGATGCGTGCCGTGCGCGGCCACGTGCACCAGATCCGCCGAGACGAGCCCCTCCCGGGCCGCCGCGGCAGTCGCCGAAACGCCCGAGACAGCCCGCCCACCGGTCCAGACCTGCGCCACCAGATCCGCCTCCTCGGCGGCTCGGCGGAGGTCCGGCCCCGCCACGGCGAGGGCCCGGGGACGGCTCGGACGACGCCCGGAACAGCCGGCCAGCCAGGCGGACGCGCTCGGCGTCACGACCGTGGACACCCCGCGACGGCTCGGCAGCAGACCCCACGGCAGGAACACCAGGTCCCCCGAGCAGGACAGCACCGCCGGGCGGTCCCCGAGGCGAAGCGGCTCGACCAGCACCCGGTCGAGCTGCCCGAGGGTCAGCTCGAGGCTGCGGCGCACCGCAGCCCGCAGCGGCGGGGGAAGGGCGGTCATGGCCAGGGCGTCCAGGTCGGCGCGCGCCCGGCTCACCAGCCCACCGACCTCGCTGACCGGGGCCAGCTCGACGATCCGGCCGCGCCCGCGGTGCACCGGCACTGCCACCCAGCGCCCCTGGTGGCGCGCGAAGGTCACGAACTCGACGCCCTGCTCGCGCGCGGCGTCCCCGACCGCACCGAGGCGGGGGGCGGCCTCGGCGGAGCCGGAGCGACCCTCGATCTCCCAGGCCCGCGCCCGGATGTCGCGCTGGAGCTGCCCGGCCCGCAGACGCAGCCCCTCCAGCCGGTCCCCCGCCGACGGGTCGCCCTCGAGCGCGCGGGCCTCCTCCTCGACCCGACGCAGGTCGCTGAGCAGCCCCGCGGTCCGCTCGTCGCTGGGCGGACGCACCTGCGGCAGCCTCGTCGAGACCGCCCGCGCCTTCTCGACCAGGTTGAGGACCGCGGCCGGGGAGCCCGTGCGCAGGGCCACGTCGACCCCGAGGCGCGCCAGGGCCGAGCCGTACACGGCGCTCGCGGTCCGCAGGTCCAGCGAGCCGAACGAGTGCTGGTAGTCGCCGAGCTCGGCGAGCCCCCGGCACACCTCGGCCAGCGCACGTCGGTGCTCGTCGTGGCTGGCCGCCTCCAGCGCGCGCACCTCGCGCGCGTGCAACCGCGACTGGAGGGTGTCCACCCCTCGCAGGCTCGGCAGCCCACCAGTGCTCTCGTCCCCGGCCCGGAGACTGCACTCGTGGGCGAGCAGCCGAGCGTCGCGAGCCAGGTCGCGCCGCCCCTCGCGACGACAGCTCTCGGACAGCTCCGCGGCTCTCACGGCGATCGCCCGCAACGCCGGCCGCTGCCTCCCCGGTTTCTTGTCATGGATCAAGAACCTGTCGCAGCGAAGGATCAGCAGCTCTGCACGGCGCTGCCAGCGCAGGTTGCTGCGACGGGCGAAGCGCCTTCGGGCGGCCGAGGCGAGCACCCGGGCCCCGGCGGGGTCACCGTCGACCAGGGCGCACTCGGCCCGCACCATCTCGGTCTCGGCAAGGTCCTGGAAGAGCCGCGCGTCGAGCAGGATGCCCGCGACCCGGGACAGCAGCTCGTCGCCCTCCCGGGTGAGGCCCGCCTCCCGGAGGACGCGGGCCCGGTCGAGCATCGCGATCGGGGAGTCACCGGTGGGGTTGATCCGCTCGGCCTCCTCCAGCGCCCGCAGCGCGCGCGGCAGGCGGCCGGCGAGGAACTCGACGTACCCCAGGTTGTGCATCGCCTTGTAGGTCAGCAGCACCTCGCCGCCGGCCCCGGCGATCTCGATGCACCGGGCGAGGTCGGCGGCCGCCTCGTCCAGGGACCCGCGCTCCATGTGCAGGGCACCCCGGTTGAGCAGCAGCGTCATCTTGTCGTAGTCGGGCGCCGAGTCCAGCCAGGCGATCGCCTCGTCCAGCGACCGCAGGGCCTGGACGGTCTCGCCCTTGCGCAGGTGCAGCAGTCCCCGCTGCCCGTGGATCGAGGCGGTCAGCCAGTCCGCCCCGGCCTCACCGGCCTCCCGCTCCGAGCGGCGGAGCAGCCGCATGGCCTCGTCGAAGTCGCCGGTGACCTCGAACTCCGCCGCAGCCAGGCCGAGCAGCAGGCGGGCCCGGCTGGTCGCCACGACCTCGTCCTCGACCGGCACGCCGTCCAGCTTGACGAGCAGGCTGCGGAACCGGCGACGAGACCGCGCCGGGTGACCTCGCTGGAACAGCTCGCGCGCGGCCTCGACCTCCCCCTTGACGGACTCGGGCTCCAGGCGGCGACGCACCCTCGGACCGTACCCCGGCGGTGCCGCCTGGGCCGTTCAGAGCTGGAACAGCGGGGTGACCACGACCGGGTCGTCATCGTCGCCGTCCGGATGGGAGTGGAAGGCGAGCTGGGCGAAACCTTCGGGGAGCCCCTCGAAGACGAACCGGCCCGACTCGTCGGCGATCGCGTCCTGGCTGCCCTCCTGCATCCGCAGGTGGACCCGCATCACCCCGGGCGGGGCGAGCCAACCGTCGACCCGGATCCGCTCCGGGGCCGGGCGGGTCACCGTCACCATCGCGGTGAGCCGGTCGGCGGAGAAGGTGAGCGTCTCGGTCCGCATGCCCGCCACCTGGTCGCCCCGGACCGCCAGGTTGTCCATGGGCATCCGGCTGAGGTGGGCGACCTCGGCGTACATCTCGTCGAGCGCCAGGGCGAAGCGGATCCGGTCCACGAGGTCGCCGGGCACCGGGTCCGCCTCGGTCAGGACCTGACCGACCTCGGCCAGGAGCCGGTCGTCGACCGCGTCGAGAGGCCGCAAGGCGGCGCTCTCGAGCTCGCTGGACAGGCCCTGCGGGAAGTCGTCGTCGGTCATAGAGGGATCCTTCCCAGTGGGGGTCGCGACCGAGCTGGTCGCGAAGCTTGGCCAGACAGCGTCCCCGAGTGGGGCCGATGCTGCCGACCGGCATGCCGAGCGCCTCGGCAAGGTGCGCGTAGTCCGGGCGGTCGGCGAAGGCGATGACACTGATCAGCTGGCGGCAGCGGACCGGCAGCGACTGCACGTGCTCCCAGAGCCGACGCTGCCGATCGTCGCGGAGCACTACGTCGTCGGGTCCGGCACGCTGGTCCGGCACCTCCATCGCCTCCTCGTTGTCGACTCCAAGACACCCCCGAGCGGGCCTGGTCGGTCCTCGTCCACTTCGACACGCGCCAGGCCTCCCGGCGGGTGGAGGTGATGAGCCACTTGACGATGGTCTGCGGGTCGCGGATCCCTCCGCGCTGTGCAGCAGGCTCATCCACACCGTCTGCAGCACGTCCTCCTGTTGCCCTGGTCGAGTCCGGCGCCACGGACCGTGCGCCACATGAGCGGGGTGACGACCTCGACCAGCGAGTCGAAGGCGGCCCTGTCGCCGGCCTGGTAGCGAGCGAAGGCCTCGCTCGCGCGGACCACCAGGGACTCGGCGGGGTGTGCCTCGATCATGAGGGCACCTCGCTTGCGTGCTCGGCGGTCCGTTGCCCCGGCATGTCGTCCAGCACCCGCCGCAGCAGGGCGACCGCGGCCGGGACGTCGGTGGGCGCTCCGCCCCCCGCAGCGAGCTCGTCGCCCAGCCGGGCCGCCAGCTGACCGGCGAAGACGGGAGCGGCGAACGAGGTGCCACTCCACACCCCGAAGCCCGAAGCGAAGTTGTTCCAGGTAGATCGCGGCCCGCGGCTCAGCCGCGGCTGTTCTTCACCGCGTTGCTGGGTTGGAGGGCAGCGTCGTACGTCGTGGGCATGCAGCTGACCAGCGCCGCACCCGGACGGAGGAAGCGGACCCAGGGGCCGTCGTTGCTGAACAGCGCGACGCTGCTGTCGGGGTTGAGCGCACCGACCGCGGTGACCGGGACCCGGCCGGGTTCGTCGTCGACCCGTCCACCGGGGTACAGCGCAAAGGCGTCCGGGTTGACCGGACGCTCGGTGGCGTCGTTGCCCGCCGAGACCACCACGGCCGCACCGTTGCGCCCGAGGACCTCGATCGGACCGTGCAGCAGCAGGTCGAAGGCGCGGTCCTAGGAACGTCGTGGTAGTAGCCCAGGGACATCGAGACGATGTCGATCGGCTCGTACTGCTGGCCGGCCCGCGCCAGCACCTGACGCAGCGCCAACAGCTGGAGGCTGCGCAGGA
>CAWARH010000012.1:0-9817 GCA_963784485.1 uncultured Actinomycetota bacterium
TGCCCCGATTATACGGAGCCGTCTGGGCGGCTCGACGCCCCAGGGCGAGGAGCCGGACCCGCCGTCGTCAGCCGTTGACCGGCACGTTCGACGCCGAGGTGAGGCGGATCGCCGTGATCTTGGTGGAGGTCACCGAGCCGCTCCCGTTGTTGAGCCGGCACTCGACGTAGACCGAGAACCCCGAGCCCGACGCCGGCACCAGCTGCATGGGCAGCATGCTGGCTCCGCTGGGGATGCTCATCTCTGCGACGTCGTAGTCGCCGGTCGTCGAGCGGAGCTGACACCTGATCGCGACGTTCCCGCTGCCGAAGGCTTCGGTCTTGGCATTGACGGCGTAGACCCCCGGAGCGAGGCTCAGGGTGGCGATCCGGGTGAACTGAGAGCTGACGGTCAGACCAACGGCGGCATCCCGGAACACGGCGTACGCCGGACCCTGGCCCGTCGGGCCTTGGGGGCCTTGGGCGCCTTGGGCGCCTTGGGGACCTTGGGGGCCTTGGGGGCCTTGGGGGCCTTGGGGGCCTTGGGGGCCTGTGGACCCAGCGCGCCGGCTGGTCCCTGGGGTCCGGCGGCCCCTGTCGCCCCGGTGGCACCCGTGGCCCCCTTCGCCCCGGCCGGACCCACGGGACCGGCCGAACCCGTCGCACCGGTGGCTCCCTTGGCCCCGGCCGGACCCGCAGGACCAGCGGGACCTGTCGGACCGGCGGGACCCGTCGCACCCGTAGTGCCCTTCGCCCCGGCCGGACCAACGGGACCGGCCGGACCAGCGGGACCGGCCGGTCCCCGAGGACCTCGGGGACCGCGGGGGCCCTTGGCTTCAGTGCGTGCCCACTCGCCGTGACCTGCGTGACCGTGTCCCCTACCGACGCCGGGGCACCCGCGGCATAGGCGCCACCGGACATGGCAACGAACAGAGCGAGGTAGGCGACGCCCTGGCGACGCAGGTGTGCGAGAACGGACATGGTGGGACTTCCCCCCCTAGTGCGGCGATGAGTGCTGCCACGCAAGGCAACCGCTTCTGAGCCCTGCCACGCCATGGCCCGTTCGGGTCAGCGGCCAGCGCTCAGGCCGGCTCGGTGTCGAGCCGGACCATCGCCGCGACGAGGATCAGCCACACCGGGAACAACGTGAACGACGCGAAGCCGCCGACGCTGATCGGCGCGATGACGCCGAGTACCACCGAGACCACACAGAGCCAGGTCGGCAGACTGCGTCCGGCGTACGCCGCCAGCCCGACGCTCGGGTAGGCCGTCACGAACATCAGCATCAGCGCCGGGAAGCTGCCGACGTCGATGATGGTCATCGCCTGCACGGCGGCGGGGTCTGCGATGTCCACGGCGTGGTAGAGCCAGATCGAGGCGAGGGTGAAGATCAGCATGGTCACGCCGCCGAAGACGAAGCCGTAGCCCACGACGCTGGTGGTCCAGGAGCTGGTGCGGCGCTCGAGGGCCGCCTTGAGGGCGGCGCCGAAGAACACCAGCACCCCGCCGGCGAAGATCCCCCCGGCCATCAGCAGGGTCAGCAGCGGCTGGGACAGGTCGTAGTCCTTCATCACGGTGGCCGAGGTCTCGTAGTCCTCGGGGTCCTGCGAGGTCAGGAAGCCGATCGCGAACAGCGCGACGAAACCGACCGCGAGGCCGACCAGGGTGCGGCGCGAGGGGACCGCGTGGGCGGCCGTGGCAGGGGGTGTTGCCGGGGCAAGGGTGGTCATGGCCCCACCCTCGGCCCCGACCAGCCTGCCCGGCGTCGGAGCAGGCACCGGACCTCGGTCGGGGTCTGCCCTGACGCCGGACCCCGACTTCGCTGCCACCATGGGTGCATGACCGCACGGACCAGCCGGCTGCTGGTCGGCACCGCCGCAGTGCTGGCGGTCGCGCTGGTGGTGACGACCGGGTGGCTCGACCACCTCGGGGGCGGCGGGGCACCCCGCACTGCCCGCGACGTCGGGGTCGTGGCCGTCGTGGCCGTCGCGCTCTCGGTCAACCTCGTGGTCGGCGCCGTGGTCGCCCTGGCCCGGCCCGACCACCCGGTCGGCTGGCTCTTCCTCGCGCTCGGTCTGGTCCTCCTGACGGAGGCCCCCGCCGACGCCTACGTCCACCGCGGTCCGGGCCTGGTGGGCGACCTGCCCGGCGCGCGGGCGGTCCTCGTCGTCACCGACTCGAGCTGGATCCTCTGGTTCCTGCTGGTCTCCCTGATCCTCCTGCTCACCCCCACCGGAGAGTCGCCGTCCCCGCGGTGGCGGTGGCTGGCCCGGACGCAGGTCGTGGCCGGCCTCGGCGGCTTCCTGCTGGGGATCCCCTCCACCCAGGCGCTCGACCCGCCCCATCAGCAGGTGCGCAACCCGATGGCGGTCGACGCGATCCAGCCGTGGGCGGACCTGGTCGGCACGGTCTGCATCTACGTCGTGGCACTCGGTCTCATCGCCAGCGGGATCTCGCTGCTGCTCCGGTTCCGCCGGGCCACCGGCGACGAGCGCCGGCAGCTGCTCTGGCTCGTCTTCGCCGTCGCTCCGCTCCCGCTCTACGTGGTGGTGGCCTTCGTCAGCTCGCAGAACGGTGCGGGTCTGGTGACCCTGGCCGCCACCGGCGGCTTCATCACCGTGGTGCCGATCGCGGCGGGGCTCGCGGTGTTGCGGTTCCGGCTCTACGACGTCGAGCGGATCGTGGCAGCGACCCTCACCTGGGGGCTCCTGAGCGCGCTGGTGGTGGCGACGTACGCGTTCGTGGTGTGGCTGGGCGCCCGGGCGGTGACCAGCGGTCCGGTCTCCCCCGCGCTGGCGGCCACGGTCGGCGCCCTCGCCGCGGCCGGGCTCGCCTTCCCGCTGCGCCGGGCGCTCCAGGACCAGGTGGACCGCCGGTTCGACCGGCGTGCCCACGACGCCCGGCGGGTGATCGGCGCGGCGCTCGCCGCCGAGCACGCCGGCATCGACGTGGAGGCGGTGCTGCGGGAGGCGCTGCACGACCCGGCGCTCACCGTCGCGTTCCCCGGCCCCGACGGCGGGTGGGTGCGCGCGGACGGCAGCCCCGCCGCCGGCGACGGACACGTCGACGTGGACCGGCACGGACGAGTCGTGGCCCGGATCGGCTTCGACGCAGGCCAGAACGACCCGGAGGCGGTGCGCCGCGCCGCCGCGCCCGCGGCCGCGGAGCTCGACAACGCCCGGCTGCGCGCCGAGCTCGCCCAGCAGGTCGGCGAGATCGCCGCGTCGCGGGCCCGGCTGGCCACCGCGCAGCGTCGGGAGCGGCGGCGGATCGAGCGGGACCTGCACGACGGTGCCCAGCAGTCCCTCCTGGCCCTGGCCTTCGAGCTCCAGTCCGCGCAGGTCAACGGCGATCCGGAGCGGATGCGTCACGCCCTCACCCACGGCGCAGACGCAGCCCGGGCCGCGGTGCGAGAGCTGCGCGACCTCGCCAACGGGCTGCACCCGGCTGCCCTCGCGGACGGGGGGCTGAGCGCCGCGCTGGACGACCTGGCGCGGCACTCCCCCGTGCCGCTGCAGATCCGGGCCGACCAGGGCCGGCTCGATGCCGGCCTCGAGTTCACGGCCTGGTCGGTGATCGGGGAGGCGGTCGTGAACGCCCAGAAGCACGCCGCCGCCCGCGGGATCGAGGTCGACGTCCACCGGCACAACGGTGACCTGCGGCTGCGGGTCCACGACGACGGGCGCGGCGGCGCCAACCCCGACGGGCCGGGACTGCGTGGGCTTCGCGACCGGGTGGAGGCAGCCCGGGGCCGGCTCACCGTCTCGACCGGGGTCGAGGGCACGACCATCGAGGCGGTGCTGCCGTGCGGGTCGTGATCGCCGACGACTCGGCGCTGCTCCGCGAGGGCCTGGCCAACCTGCTGACCGAGGTGGGGGTCGACGTCGTCGGCCGGGCCGCGGACGCCGAGCAGCTGGTCGCGATGGTCGAGGAGCACGCCCCCGACGTCGCCGTGGTCGACATCCGGATGCCGCCCACCTACACCCACGAGGGCGCCAGGGCGGCGCTGGAGCTGCGCGCCCGGCACCCGGCGCTCGGGGTCCTGCTGCTCTCCCAGTCCCTGGAGAGCCGCTACGTGACCGACCTCGCGCGCCGGCACGCCCGGGGCTTCGGCTACCTGCTCAAGGACCGGGTGGCCGACGTGCGAGTCCTGCTGGACGCCCTCGGCGCGGTGGCCGAGGGCGGCACCGTGCTCGACCCCGAGGTGGTCGGCCACCTGCTCGGCCGCAACGAGCTCGCCGACCAGCTGGACCGGCTCTCCGAGCGCGAGCGCGAGGTGCTGTCCCTCATGGCGCAGGGACTCTCCAACCGGGCGATCGCCGAGCGGCTGGTCATCGACGTGAAGACCGTGGAGACCCACATCGCGCGGATCCTCGCCAAGCTGGACCTGCACCAGACCCCCGACGAGCACCGGCGGGTCCTGGCCGTGCTCGCGTGGCTCCGCGGCTGAGCACAGGGCCCGGCTAGTCTCGGGAGCGTGAGCACGTCGCTGCCGATGTTCCCGCTCAACGCGGTGATCTTCCCGGGGGTGAGCGTGCCGCTGAACGTCTTCGAGGACCGCTACCGCGCGCTCGTGCACCACCTGCTGCGGGTGGAGGACCCGACCCAGCGGCTCTTCGGGTCGGTGGGCATCCGCGAGGGCTACGAGATCGGCGACCACGGCGCGCAGTCGTTGTTCCGGGTGGGCTGCAAGGTGCAGCTGACCGAGGTGGAGGCGCACCCCGACGGCACCTTCTCGATCGTCGCGGTCGGGCTGGAGCGGATCCAGCTCGAGCGGCTCGACACCACCGGCACGTTCCCGGTCGGCCACGTCGTCGACCGCCCCGAGTCCGGCGCGTCGGTGGACGCGGAGCTGGTCGAGCGGGCGCGCAGCATCTTCACCGCCTACCGGGCCGCGCTCGCCGAGATCCGCTCCGACCCCTACACCGGGGACCTGCCCCAGGACCCGTCCTACCTCTCCTGGACGCTGGCCGCCTGCGCTCCCCTGCCCCTGCACGAGCGGCAGGCGCTGCTCGAGGCCGAGGACGCCTCGGACCGGCTGCGGCTGGTCACCGACCTGCTCCGCACCGAGCTGCAGGCGATGAACGTGCTGCCCTCGCTCCCGGCCACCGACGTGGCGCGGACGCGCTGGAGCCCCAACTGAGGCACCTCGCCCCATGACCCCGGCCGTCCTCTCGCTCCGCGCCGCCGGCGTCCGGTTCACCCTCCACGACTACGCCCACGACCCGCGCAGCGCCTCCTTCGGGCTGGAGGCGGCCGCCGAGCTCGGTCTGGACCCCGACCGGGTCTACAAGACGCTCCTGGCCACGGCCGACGACCGGCTCGTGGTGGCCGTGGTCCCGGTCAGCGGCCGGCTCGACCTCAAGGCCCTGGCCCGCGCGACCGGCGCGTCGCGGGCGGCGATGGCCGACGTCAAGGACGCCGAGCGGGCCACCGGCTACGTCGCCGGCGGGATCTCGCCGTTCGGCCAGCGACGCGCCCACCCCACGGTCGTGGACGAGACCGTCGAGCTCTGGGAGACCGTCTTCGTCTCCGCCGGCCGTCGCGGCCTGGACGTGGAGCTCGCCCCGGCCGACCTGGTGGAGGTGACCGGGGCGATCGTGGCCGACGTCAGTCGGTCGTGAGCCTGACCACCGCGTGGGTGACCTCGCCGTCGATCCACCCGGTCACCCCGAAGCCGGCGATGGGCCGCAGGTTGTCGACGAAGTCCTGGTCACCCTCACCGGCGGCCCGCCTGATGGCATCCTCGAGCTCGTCGACGTTGACGAACAGCACGGTGTGGGCGCGGTCGGCCTCGCGCACCACGCCCTGGAACACCTTGTTGTCACCGAGGTCGCCGTCCTCGAGGACCCGCGCGCGGTAGTCGGCGTCGGGGCCGATCACGACGCTCTGGCCGCTCGCGTCGGACTCGAGCGGGATGACCTGGGGCCCCGCCATCGCGCGCAGCTTGTCGAGCACCTTCTCGATCTCGTCCGGGTCGCCCGTGACCTTGAGCGCCACGGGGATGCCCGAGCCGTCCGGGGAGTCGAAGAACGTCGAGGGGTCGAAGTCGGAGCCCAGCGTCAGCGCGGCCGCGTCGCCGGCCAGCGTCTCGGCGTCCTCGGGCAGGTCCAGGCCGGTCAGCTCCGAGAGCTGGTCGAGCAGGTCCTGGGCGTCCGAGCCGGTGTACGGCGCGACATGGTCGACCAGGTCGCCGAACCAGCCGTCCGCGAACCCGATCCCGAGGACTGCAGCGGTGTCGCCGGGCAGCGACTCCACCACGTCGGCGGCGCCGCCGGCGGTGATCCCCCCGGGGATGCCGAAGGTGGAGTCGCCGGCCGTCTCCAGCTCGAGCGCGCCGTCCTGGAACCGGATCGTGGCCGCCACTCCACCGAAGTCGCGAAGCCGCTGCTGGAGGTCCGCGACGACCGAGGAGCCGGGGTCCGAGGAGCTGCAGCCCTCGGGAGATCCGCCGATGGAGTCGTCACCGGAGCCGACCTCGTCGGAGTAGCAGTCGGTCATGCCGCCGCCCGGCACCAGCCGGCTCAGCGGCAGTCCCAGGAAACCGTCGGTGTGGTCGGCCAGGTAGTCCCCGGCCGCGGGCCCCGCGTACAGCGTGACCACGCCCGGGTCCCCGGCCTCGCCGGTCCACCTCGTGAAGTCCTCGTCGTCGGCGAGCGAGCCCTTCGCGGTGGCCTTCACCACGTCGTCGGCGAGGTCGTCGGACTCAGCGATCACCGCCCAGTCGCCCGACACCGCCCAACCGCCACCCTCACCGCCCGCGCAGTCGCGGATCTTGTCCAGCCCGGCGTCGGCCCGGTCGGCGTCCTTGACCTGCAGGACGACGACAGGGTCCGGGTCGTCACCGCCGAGGTCGACCGCAGCGATGGCCGCCCGGTCGCCGAGCCAGGGCTCGATGTCCTTGCCGTAGTCGAGGCCCGAGCAGTTCGCCTCGCCCTGGATCCGGTCGAAGATGGCCTTGCGGAGGTCGTCGTCGGTGTCGAGACCGACCTCGTCCGCGAACGCCGGGAACTTGTCGAGGGTGCGCAGCGCCTCGATCTTCTGGCCCCCGCTCGGGTCCAGGTCGATGCTGGCGTAGCCGAGGGTGGCCGCCGGCAGCGCCTGCGCCGGCTGCGGGCCGGTGGTGAAGAAGCTGTAGGCGGCCCACGCGCCGACACCGGCGGCGGCCAGGCCGAGGGCGCCGCCGCCCAGCAGCAGCGCCTTGCGGACCGGGCTCCCGCTGCGCGGCTGAGGCGGGACCGGGCCGCCGCCGCCGCTCTCGAGATACTCCGGAGGGCCGCCGGGCGATCCCGGCGGCGGTGGGGCGGGCGGGCGCGTGCTGGACAAGGGACCCTCCGAAGGGGTGGGGACGGACGCTGCGGGATTCGAAGGTCAGACGACCGGAGCCTACCCGCGGGTTCCGGCGGGCGAGGCGGGTTCGTCGCGCCGCTCGGCCGGCATCCGGCCGACCGAGACGCCGTAGACGATCGCCAGCCCGAGCAGGGCGCCGAACGGGAAGGCTCCCCGCGGCGGCCAGGCCCGGACCCGCAGCGACCCCTTCAGCTCGGTGCCGTCGGCGGCGGTCCGGGCCAGCAGGTGCGGGTCGGCCGGGCTGAGGTGCTGGCCCACGCGCAGCATCACGAAGGCCGCCAGCACCGACCCGGCCAGGACGGCGGCGAGGGTGACCAGCTCGGAGCGGTGGAGCAGCCACGCCGCGAGCATGCCGAGCACCAGCCCGGTGAGCACCGCGATGGCGACGTACCAGGCCAGGCCGGTGAAGTCGTCGCGGAGCCCGGCCTCGTTGGTGTACCACTGCCCGCCGGAGACGACCCCCGAGGGGACCTCCCACAGGCGGAACCAGAGCCAGCCGGACAACACGCCGACCGCGGCGAAGACCGCCACGATGACGCCGGCCTGGATCGAGGCCGTCACCCAGACCGGCCGGGCGGCGTCGACCGGGGGGACGTCGAGGGGCTCGTGGGTGGGGTCGGCGGTCAGCCGGTCAGACATCCGGGACCCAGCAGGTGCTTGAGGTCGGCGAACAACGCCGGGCTCGGGGTGACCCGCAGCCGGTCGTCGAGGCGCATGACCGTGGTCTTCTCACGCGACAAGAGTCGCAGCCGGACCTCGGTCACGCCGGGATGGGTGCCGAGCACGTCGCGGAGCTGGGCCACCGTCGGCGGCGTGCACCGGGTCGAGGGCAGCGTGATCACCACCGGCCCGCTGGGCCCGTCGGAGAGGTCGGGGACCGTCACCTCCTGGGCCATGATCTCGGGCTGGTCCTTGCTGCGCGAGAGCTTGCCCTTGACGGTGAGGATGGCGTCCTCGACCAGCAGCGTGCCGGCC
The DNA here is from genome assembly GCA_963784485.1 of uncultured Actinomycetota bacterium. Classification (GTDB taxonomy): domain Bacteria; phylum Actinomycetota; class Actinomycetes; order Propionibacteriales; family Nocardioidaceae; genus Marmoricola_A. The sequence goes on from CAWARH010000012.1 coordinate 8,304, forward strand.
AGCTGGTAGGAGCTGGGGAACAGCAGCACGTCGATGGCGCCCTCGAGGTCCTCGAGCGAGACCATCGCCCAGGAGTCGCCGCGCTTGGTGATCTTGCGCTGCACCGAGGTGATCAGGCCGCTGACCGTGACCGTGCTGCCGTCGGCTCGCTCCTCGTCGAGCAGGAGCTGACCGATCGTGCAGTCGCTGCTCTGCGAGAGCACGTGCTCGAGGCCGAGCAGCGGGTGGTCGGAGACGTAGAGGCCGAGCATGTCGCGCTCGTGGCTGAGCAGCGTGGTCTTGTCCCACTCCTCGATGTCCTCGGGGATCGAGACCGAGACCCCGAAGCCGCTGCTGGTGTCGTCGACCCCGCCGAACAGGGAGTCCTGACCGATCGCCTCGTTGCGCTTGATGTCGACGTACTGGTCGACGGCCACCTCATGGATGGCCACCAGCGCCCGACGCTTGTGCTTCATGTCGTCGAAGGCGCCGGCCTTGACCAGTGACTCCACCACCCGCTTGTTGCAGACCAGCGCGGGCACCTTCTCCAGGAAGTCGTTGAAGTCGACGTAGCGACCCCTCTCGGCGCGCGCCGACACGATCCCGTCGACGACGTTGGCGCCGACGTTGCGGATCGCGGTGAGGCCGAAGCGGATGTCGTGGCCGACCGGGGTGAAGTTGGCCGAGGACTCGTTGACGTCGGGGGGCAGCACCTGGATCTTCATCCGCCGGCACTCGTTGAGGTAGATCGCGGACTTGTCCTTGTCGTCCTTGACCGAGGTGAGCAGCGCGGCCATGTACTCGGGTGCGTAGTGCTGCTTGAGGTAGGCGGTCCAGTAGGAGATCAGGCCGTACGCCGCGGTGTGGGCCTTGTTGAAGGCGTAGTCGGAGAACGGGACCAGCGTGTCCCACAGGGCCTTGATCGCGCGGTCGGAGAAGCCGTTGGCCTGCATGCCCTTGGAGAACGGGCCGTACTCGGCGTCGAGGATCTCCTTCTTCTTCTTGCCCATCGCCTTGCGCAGCAGGTCGGCCTGGCCGAGCGTGTAGCCGGCGACCTTCTGAGCGACCGCCAGGATCTGCTCCTGGTAGACGATCAGGCCGTAGGTCGGCTCCAGGATCTCCGCCAGTGGCTCGGCGAGCTCGGGATGGATGGGGTCGATCGGCTGCTTGCCGTTCTTGCGCAGCGCGTAGTTGGTGTGGGAGTCGACGCCCATCGGTCCGGGTCGGTAGAGCGCCAGGACCGCGGAGATGTCCTCGAAGCTGTCGGGCCGCATCAGCCGCAGCAACGAGCGCATGGGGCCGCCGTCGAGCTGGAAGACGCCGAGGGTGTTGCCGGTGCCCAGCAGCTGGTAGGACGCGGCGTCGTCGAGGTCCAGGTCCTCCAGGACCAGCTTCTCGCCCCGGTTGACCTCGATGTTGTGCAGGCAGTCGTCGAGCACTGTGAGGTTGCGCAGCCCGAGGAAGTCCATCTTGATCAGGCCGAGCGACTCGCAGGTGGGGTAGTCGAACTGCGTGATCATCACGCCGTCCGCAGG